>NZ_SDMO01000001.1 GCF_004798905.1 Halomonas borealis
GGACCATAGCTCAGTTGGTTAGAGCGCCACGTTGACATCGTGGAGGTCGGCGGTTCAAATCCGCCTGGTCCTACCAGATTAGTGAAAGACGCCCCGAGGCTCATGCTTCGGGGCGTCTTTCGTCGTGCGCGCATCATGGCGTGCCTGGCGCCGTGATGATGACGGCTCCGGTGGCGCGGGGCGCCACCGGAGTGATCGGCGGGCCGTGTGGTCAGTCGAGATCGCTGCGCTCGACGAATACCCGCACCAGGGCCTCCATGCCGGCCTGGTCGTCGGCGTCGAAGCGCCCGGCGGACGGGCTATCCAGGTCGAGTATGCCCCACAGCCGGTCGTTGGCCATGATCGGGATCACCAGCTCGGAGCGCGAGGCGGCATCGCAGGCGATGTGGTCGGCGATGGCGTGGACGTCTTCGACGCGCTGAGTCTCGCGCGTGCGCGCCGCGGCGCCGCAGACCCCCTTGCCGAAGGGGATGGGGTGGCAGGCGGGCTGGCCCTGGAAAGGGCCGAGCGATAGCACCTGCGGTTCGCGGTGCAGATAGAAGCCGACCCAGTTCAGGTCGGGCACCTGTTGCATGATGAAGGCGCAGGCCTGGGCGCTGTTGGTCAGCGCGTCGCGGGTGTCCAGCAGGGCATCGAGCTGGCGGGCGAGTAGCGAGTAGTCGGTCATGATGTTTCCTTCACAACGAGCGGGGCCGGCTCATTGGCCGGCCCCTCCTGGCATGCGTGCGAGCGCTCACCTTATTCGGCTTGCTCGGCTGTCTCGGGTTCGTCCTGGGTCCAGCCCTGGACGGCGGCGCCATCGAACAGCGCCTCGGCCTTGGCGGCGACCTCGTCGCTCTGGTAGGCGTCGACCAGCTGCTGGATCGCCTCGCGGTCCTTGTCGCTGGCGCGCACGGCGATGATGTTGACGTAGGGAGACTCGGGGCCTTCCTTGATCAGGGCATCGTCCAGGCTCAGGCCGGCCGGCTGGGCGAAGGTGTTGTTGATGAAGGCCATGTCCACATCGGGCAGCACGCGTGGCAGCTGGGCGGCCTCGATCTCGCGGAAGTCGAAGTCGTGGGGGTTCTCGACGACGTTCAGCGGGGTGGCCTCGAGGTTGGACGGATCGCCCAGCGTGATCAGGCCCTCTTCGTGGAGCAGGATCAACGAGCGACCCTCGTTGGTCGGGTCGTTGGGCAGGGCGATGGTCGCGCCATCCGGCAGCGCCTCGATGCTGTCGTATTGCTCGGAGTAGGCGCCAATCGGGTAGACGAAGGTGCGTCCGGCGATGGCGAAGTCGTAGCCACGATCCTCGACCATCGATTGCATGTAGGGCTCATGCTGATAGGCGTTGGCGTCCAGGCTGCCATCGGCCAGGGCGGCGTTGGGCGTGACGTAGTCGGTGAACTCGATGATCTCGACGTCCAGGCCGTGCTCGCGCTTGGCGATATCGACGGCCACCTGCATGACGTCGGTCTCGGGGCCGGCCACGGTGCCTACCTTGATGCTGTGCTCATCGGCACTGGCCGGGCCGAAGGCGAGGGCCGAGGCGGCGAGGCCGCCGATCAGGATGCTGCGCATATCGATGTCTCCCTATCGAGGCTGTCGTGAGGTTCGGGAATGATTGTAATGGAATAATGGCTACAAATGTAATTCTTTTTGGTTATTAATGGCCTCGCCTCACTTGTGGTCGCTCTTGCGCACCAGGTAGTCGCCGAGGCTCTGGAAGCCCTGCACCATGATGACCAGGATCACCACGGTGATCAGCATGATGGTGGGGTTGAAGCGATTGTAGCCGTAGCGGATGCCGAGGTCGCCCAGGCCGCCGCCGCCGACGGCCCCGGCCATGGCGGAATAGCTGACCAGGGTGACGATGGTCACGGTGAGGGCGGTGAAGATGCCGCCTCGGGCCTCGGGCAGGAGTACCTTGGCGATGATCTGCCAGGGTGTGGCCCCCATCGATTGGGCGGCCTCGATCAGGCCCGGCGAGATCTCGTTCAGGGCACCCTCGACCAGCCGTGCCACGAAGGGAATCGCGGCGATGGTCAAGGGCACGATGGCGGCATTGGTGCCGATCGATGAGCCGACCAGGCTGCGGGTGACGGGGATGATGGCCACCATCAGGATGATGAAGGGAACCGAGCGCCCGACGTTGGTGATGATGCCCAGTACGCCATTGAGGACCGGCTGTGCCAGGATCTGGCGCGGGCGGGTGACGTTGAGCAGCACGCCCAGGGGAATGCCGATCAGGGCGGAGATCAGGCCGGAGACCCCCACCATGTAGAGAGTATCGAGGGTGGCTTCGAGAATCAGTTCAAGCATCGCGCTGGACATGGCCGAGCACCTCCACCTTCAGGTCGTGGGTTTCCAGGTAGTCGATGGCGCGGCGGGTATCGTCCGCGTCGCCCATCAGTTCGGCGATCATCAGGCCCAGGGTGCGATCCTGGATCGATTCGACTTTGGCCTGGAGGATGCTGACGTCCACGCCGCATTCGCGAGCGAGTCGCGAGATCAGTGGCGTGGAGACGGTGTCGCCGGAGAAGGCCAGCCGCACCACCGGATGGGTGTGCGTGCCGGGGGCTTCCTCGAGTCTTTCGATCAGCGTGCGCGGTGGCTCGAGCTCGAGGAAGTCGTTGAGGAAGTCGCGGCCCAGTCGGGTGCCCGGCGCGGTGAAGAAGTCGCCGACATCGGCCTCCTCGACCAGCTCGCCACCGGAGATCAGGCTGACCCGGTGGCAGATGGTCTTGACCACCTCCATCTCGTGGGTGATCAGCAGGATGGTCAGGCCGAGCTGGTGGTTGATGTCCTGCAGCAGTTCCAGGATCGCGCCGGTGGTGTGTGGATCGAGCGCCGAGGTGGCCTCGTCGCACAGCAGCACCCGGGGGCGGCTGGCCAGTGCTCGGGCGATGGCCACGCGCTGCTTCTGGCCGCCGGAGAGCTGGGCCGGGAAGTACCGGGTCTTGTCGGCCAGGCCGACGAGTTCCAGAAGCGGCGTGATGCGCTCGCTGATCTCGGCCTTCTTGATGCCCATCAGTTCTAGCGGGAGGGCGACATTGTCGAAGACGTTGCGCGAGGTCAGCAGGTTAAAATGCTGGAAGATCATGCCCATGCGGTGCCGGGCCTGGTTGAGAGCGTCGCCGGACAGGCCGGTGAGCTCCTGGCCATCGACCGTCACGCTGCCCGTGGTCGGGCGCTCGAGCAGGTTCACACAGCGGATCAGGGTCGATTTACCGGCGCCGGACAGGCCGATCACGCCGTGAATCTGTCCCTTGGGCACGTGCAGGTCGACGGGCTTGAGCGCCTCGACGCCGCCGCGATTGCCCGGGGTGAAGTAGGTCTTGGATACGTTCTGGAGTCGAATCATCTGGGCCACCGGAGTGGCGCCGGGGAGGGGCGGGCGAGGCGTGCGAAGGGCGAAAAAAAGGCCACCCTAGACGGGTGGCCATCAACGCTGGACACACCCTTTTAGCTGCACTTCACACCGCAAGACTGGAAAGCCATGCGGCGTCGGCGCCCGCAATCCGGGTCCAAATCGGCGCCTTCAAAATGTGTGCGGAATCCTAGGGCTCGAACGGGTTTGTGTCAAACGTTTTGGTGCATGTGACGGGCGACTCGGCATGTTTTTGGTGAGAATATCTGGAAACACTCGACAGGCAGCAAGAATTGCTGTGCGTGGCGCTATGGCCACCACCGGTGGCGAGGCGCAAGGCGAGGCGTCATGGACGCATGGCGGAGCGTTTCCCTACACTAAGCACCTTCCCGCCCGACGGGGCGGCACGACACGAGAGGAAGGGCATGTTCACAGGCATCGTGCAGGGCGTCGCCGAGGTGGTGGCCATCGAGGAGGCGGAAGCCTTTCGGACCCATGTGGTGCGCTTGCCGGGCGCGTTGAGCGAAGGGCTTGAGATCGGCGCCTCGGTGGCGCACAACGGGGTCTGCCTGACCGTCACCGCCATCGACGGCGAGTGCGTCAGCTTCGATCTGATGCGCGAGACCCTGAGGGTCACTAACCTGGGCGAGCTCGGCATCGGCGGTCGGGTCAACGTGGAGCGTGCGGCGCGTTTCGGCGACGAGATCGGCGGCCATGCCATGTCCGGCCACGTCATCGCCACCGCCGAGCTGGTGACCCTCGACGAGGCACCCAACAACCGTCGGCTGTGCTTCGAGCTACCCGAGGCGCTTTGGCGTTTCGTGTTCGACAAGGGCTACATCGGCGTCGACGGTGCCAGCCTGACCATCGGTGAGGCGAGCCCGGCCACCGCCGTGCATGGACCGCGCTTCTGCGTCGACTTGATTCCCGAGACCCTGGCGCGGACCGTGCTCGCCGACCGCGTGTGCGGCGATCGCGTCAACATCGAGATCGATCCCCAGACCCAGGCGATCGTCGAGACGGTGGAGCGGGTCATGGCCTCACGCGGCGCCTGAGGCGTTCAGTGTGCGTTGGCCGACCGGCTGGCTAACGCAGCGGGCATCTCTTATACCTCAGACAGCCCCGCCGCCGCCTCGGTGGAGAGCGTCTCGCTTCGCCGGGCGCCTTCCGCTACCATGTGCGGCTTTTCTCGCACCCAGGACGCGAAATGCCGCGTAGGATGATTCTTCCATGTTCAACCGCCTGATCGACAATCACTTCAAACTCGCCGAGCACGGCACGGACGTGAAGACCGAGGTCATCGCCGGGGTCACCACCTTCCTGACGATGGCCTACATCATCTTCGTCAATCCGAGCATCCTTGCCGAATCGGGCATGGACTACGGGGCGGTATTCGTGGCGACCTGCGTCGCCTCGGCGCTGGGCTGTTTGATCATGGGCCTGTGGGCCAATTATCCCATCGCCCTGGCGCCCGGCATGGGCCTCAATGCCTTCTTCACCTATGGCGTGGTGATGGGCATGGGCTACACCTGGGAGGCGGCGCTGGGTGCGGTCTTCCTGTCGGGCTTCACCTTCTTCCTGCTCAGCATCTTCCGCATCCGCGAATGGATCATCAACTCGATCCCCATGTCCCTGCGCCTGGGTATCGCCGCCGGCATCGGCCTGTTCCTGGCGATGATCGCGCTGCAGAACGCCGGCATCGTGGTCGACAACCCGGCCACCTATGTGGCGCTGGGGGATCTCTCCGAGCCGTCGGCGCTCTATGCGCTGCTCGGCTTCTTCGTGATCACCGCGCTGGCCCACCTGCGCGTCACCGGCGCGGTGATGATCGGCATCCTCGGCATCACCGTGCTGTCGATCCTGCTCGGGCACAATGAATTCGGTGGTGTCGTCTCCCTGCCGCCCTCCGTCGCTCCGACGCTGATGCAGCTCGACCTGGCCGGTGCCTTCGATGTCGCCATGATCAGCGTGGTGTTCGCCTTCCTGTTCGTCGACCTGTTCGACACCTCCGGCACCCTGATCGGCGTCGCCCACCGCGGCGGCCTGCTCGACAAGCAAGGCAAGCTGCCGCGCATCGGCCGAGCGATGATGGCCGACAGCGGCGCCTCCATGGCGGGTGCCGCCCTGGGCACCTCCACCACCACCAGCTACATCGAATCCACCGCCGGCATCATCTCCGGCGGGCGTACCGGGCTGACCGCGGTGGTGGTCGGCGTGCTGTTCTTGATCAGCCTGTTCTTCTCGCCGTTGGCCGGCTCGATACCGGTCTATGCCACCGCCGGGGCGCTGCTCTACGTGGCGGTGCTGATGGCCGGAAGCCTGGCGCACGCCGACTGGGACGATGCCACCGAGGCGGCACCGGTACTGATCGCGGCGCTGGCCATGCCACTGACCTTTTCCATCGCCGAGGGCATCGCCCTGGGCTTCGTCAGCTATGCCGCCATCAAGGCCCTTGCAGGTCGCTTCCGCGACCTGAATCCGGCCGTGGTGGTACTGGCGCTGGTCTTCAGCGCCAAGCTTCTTTTCCTCGACTGACACCGACCGACGAGAATCGCGATGAGCATTTACGGCGACTACATCAAGTCCGTCATCCGCACCGTGCCCGACTGGCCGCAGCCCGGGGTCAACTTCCGTGACATCACGCCACTGCTGCAGAACAGCGCGGCCTTCCGCAAGCTGGTCGACAGCTTCGTGCACCGTTATCAGGAGATGGACCTCGATGCCATCGCCGCCATCGATGCGCGGGGCTTCATCGTCGGCGCGCCGCTGGCCTACGAGCTGGGCTGCAGCTTCGTGCCGGTGCGCAAGAAGGGCAAGCTGCCGTTCAAGACCATCAGCGAGACCTACACCCTGGAATATGGCGAGGCCGAGGTGGAGTTGCACAGCGATGCCTTCCGCGAGGGTGACCGCATCCTGGTGGTCGATGACCTGATCGCCACCGGCGGCACCATGCTGGCCGCGGCCAAGCTGATCACCCGCAGCGGCGGGCAGGTAGTCGAGACCGCCACCATCGTCGACCTGCCGGACCTGAACGGTGCGGATCGTATTCGTGAGGCGGGTTACAACGTCTTCGCGGTCTGCTCTTTTACCGAAGACGAGTAACGCATCATGAGCCATCGCTATCACCAGCACTTCATCGTCTCCTGGGACCAGCTGCACCGGGACGTACGCGAACTCTGCCATCGCCTGGTCGAGCGCGACTTCGCGGGCATCATCGCGATCACCCGCGGTGGGCTGGTCCCGGCGGCATTGATCGCCCGAGAGCTCAACGTGCGGCTGATCGATACGGTCTGTATCAAGAGCTATGAGGGCCAGGATCAAGGCACGCTCGAGGTCATGAAGGGTGTCGACCACGACGGCGAAGGCTGGCTGCTGGTGGATGATCTGGTCGACACCGGAAAGACCGCGCACAAGGTGCGCGAGATGCTGCCCCGGGCGCATTTCGTGACCGTCTATGCCAAGCCGGATGGGCGCCCGCTGGTCGATCAGTACCTCACCGAGGTGGCGCAGGATTGCTGGATCCAGTTCCCTTGGGATATGGGCGTGACCTATGTCGAACCCCTGGCCGACCGGATCAAGCGCTGAGCGATGAATCGTCCGTTACCCGACAGTTGGCAGCGCTGGCTCGGCGAGGAATTCGCCGCGCCCTATATGCAGTCGCTGCGTGATTTCCTGGCCGCCGAGAAGGCCGCCCGCAAGGTCATCTATCCGCACTCTGACCAATGGTTCCGGGCCTTCGAACTGACGCCATTGGATCGGGTCAAGGTGGTGATCCTGGGGCAGGACCCGTATCACGGGGCTGGCCAGGCCCATGGTCTGTGCTTCTCGGTGCGCCCCGGCGTGCGGACGCCGCCTTCGCTGGTCAATATCTACAAGGAGCTGGCGACCGACATGGGCTGCGCCCCCGTCGAGCATGGCTATCTGGAACATTGGGCACGCCAGGGCGTGCTGCTGCTCAATACCTCGTTGACGGTGGAGCAGGGCAGCGCCGGCTCTCACCGTGGCCGCGGCTGGGAGACCTTCACCGACCGGGCCATCGCCACGGTCAACGAACATGCCGGGCCCACCGTCTTCCTGCTGTGGGGCAGCCATGCCCGCAAGAAGAAGGCGCTGATCGACGAATCCCGCCACCTGGTGTTGGAGGCGCCGCATCCATCGCCGCTGTCGGCCTACCGGGGCTTCTTCGGCAGTCGGCACTTCTCGCGCGCCAACGCCTTTTTGGCCGAACAGGGGCGCGAGCCGATCGATTGGCAGTTGCCGGCGACCCCGGAATGAGAGGCGCCATTCCTGGCGCATCATGGTTCGCCGGGAATGGGCTGTCCCGCGATATTCCGCCCCTGTAGCGCGTTTTTCTCCGACGATGGCGCCATCTCGCCCGAGCGCTCATGATCGCCTTAACCTGGGGGCGGCTTGCGGGTAGAATGGCGCGCGATTTTGCGCACGCCTCGCGTGCGACTACGCTTGCCCACGAACCCCCACGCCCCGAAGAGGTCCGCCCATGAGTGTCCACGCCATCCAGCATCCCCTGGTCCAGCACAAGCTGGGGTTGATGCGCGAGGCCGGTATCAGCACCAAGAGTTTTCGAGAACTGGCCGGCGAGGTGGCCAAGCTGCTGACCTACGAGGCGACCCAGGACCTGGAGCTCGAGGTCAGTGAGCTCGACGGCTGGAGCGGCGAGAAGATCCCCGTTCAACAGCTCAAGGGCAAGAAGACCACCATCGTGCCGATCCTGCGCGCCGGCCTCGGCATGCTGGACGGCGTCACCGATCTGATCCCCAGCGCACGGATCAGCGTGGTCGGCCTGTACCGCGACGAAGAGACCTTCGAGGCGGTGCCTTACTTCTCCAAGTTCGCGGGCGAGCTGGACGAACGCATGGCCATCGTCATCGACCCGATGCTGGCGACCGGCGGGACCATGGTGGCGACGCTGGACATGCTGCGTGAGCGTGGCTGCCAGCAGATGAAGGTGATCGTGTTGGTGGCGTCACCCGAGGGCCTCGAGCGCGTCCAGGCGTCCTATCCCGATATCGAAATCTATACCGCCGCGGTGGATGAGCGCCTCGATGAGCATGGGTATATCGTCCCGGGGCTGGGTGATGCGGGCGACAAGATCTTCGGTACCCGCTAATTCGGTGTTTCGCCGGGCCGGCTCCGGTGAGTCTGAGCGTGCTGACTCATCGGGGCTCGTGGCATCGCCTCGTCATGTTCGAAAACGATCATTGAGCGATGCCGTGGCGTCACCTGCCTGTCCATGGATCGTGAGTTCCTACCCTTTGACCAAAGTTTAATCGTTGGATAAAAGCCATAAGAATCAATATGTTGAATAATTTATTCGGGGCATGATTCGCTCGGGTTAGCTTTTTTCGGTTGTTTACATTTGTTGACGTCTTCGAAACTCGGTTAGGGTTCTCCTAAGCGCTTGTGTAGACCGTCAACAACAATACAGCCGAGAATGGTATGTCGCTAATCCTCGAAAACATCGACCGCCTGGTCGGTGGCGAGACGTACATCAACGACGTCAGTCTCGAACTTCAGCCGGGGTCGTTCAATGCACTGCTTGGGCGCACCCTGTCGGGCAAGACCTCTCTCATGCGCCTCATGGCGGGTCTCGATGCTCCCACCCGCGGGCGAGTGTGGATGAACGGCGAGGATGTCACGGGGCGTTCGGTGCGCAAGCGCAACGTCTCGATGGTCTATCAGCAATTCATCAACTACCCGAACCTCAGCGTCTACGACAACATCGCCTCGCCGTTGCGGCTCGCCAGGGTCAAGCGGCGCGAGATCGATCGCCGGGTGCGGGAGATCGCCGAGATGTTGCATATCGCCCCCTTCCTGGATCGCCTGCCCCTGGAGCTTTCCGGGGGGCAACAGCAGCGCACCGCCATGGGCCGGGCGTTGGTCAAGGATGCCGACATCATCCTCTTCGACGAGCCGTTGGTGAACCTCGACTACAAGCTCCGCGAGGAGTTTCGTGACGAGTTGCGAGCCGTCTTCGCCGAGCGCAACTGCATCGCCGTCTATGCCACCACCGAGCCCGCCGAGGCCCTGGCGCTGGGCGGCAATAGTGCCGTGCTACATGAGGGGCGGCTGGTGCAGTACGGCCGCACGGAAGAGGTCTATCATCGTCCACGCACCATCCTGAGCGCCGAGATGTTCTCCGAGCCGCCGATCAACATCATCGACGGCTGCGTGTCCGGCACCGAGGTCACCTTCGACAGCGGGTGGCATTTCCCGCTCGACGACGATCTACGCGCGCTTCCGGCGGGCGAGTATCGCTTCGGCGTGAGGGCCTCGCACATCTCGCTGACGCCGCAGGCCGGGGATGACATCGAGATGCGGATGAGTGTCGACCTGGCCGAGATCAGCGGCTCCGAGACCTTCCTGCATGTGCATAACGAACGCGTCCATTTGACGGTACACCTCGCGGGCGTGCACGAGTTTTGCGTCGATGCGCCCGTGACGCTCTACGTCCCGACCCACAAGGTCTATGTCTTCGACCGTGAGGGCGCGGTGGTGCATATCCCGTCTCATCTGGGAGGCATCTGAAATGGCCGAGATCGCCCTGAAGTCCCTGGCCCATAGCTACCTCGACGCTCCGGGATCACCGCAGGACTACGCCATCCGCGAGATGGACCACGTCTGGCACCAGGGCGGGGCCTATGCGCTGCTCGGGCCTTCGGGCTGTGGCAAGTCGACCCTGCTCAACATCATTTCCGGCCTGTTGGAGCCGACCCGCGGCGACGTGCTGTTCGATGGCGAGCGGGTCAATGCGCTGCCCCCCGAGGCGCGCAACATCGCCCAGGTTTTCCAGTTTCCCGTCATCTACGACACCATGACGGTCTACGACAACCTGGCCTTCCCGCTACGCAACGTGAAGACACCGGCGGCCCGCGTCCATGAGCGGGTGATGGAGGTCGCCGAGGTGTTGGAGCTGACGCCGCAGCTCAAGCGCAAGGCCAAGAACCTCACCGCCGACGAAAAGCAGAAGGTCTCCATGGGCCGTGGGCTGGTGCGCGACGATGTCTCGGCGATCCTCTTCGACGAGCCGCTCACCGTGATCGATCCGCAGCTCAAGTGGAAGCTGCGCCGTAAGCTCAAGGAGATTCACCAACGCTTCGAGATCACCATGGTCTATGTCACCCACGACCAGCTCGAGGCGTCGACCTTCGCCGACAAGATCGCTGTGATGTACGAGGGGCAGGTGGTCCAGTTCGGTACGCCTCGAGAGCTCTTCGAGACGCCCAACCATACGTTCGTAGGCTACTTCATCGGTAGCCCGGGGATGAACTTCCTCGAGATCACCCTGCGCGACGACCGCGTGAGGGTCGGCGACTCGGCGCTGGAGGTGGAGGAGGGCATGCGGCGCGCCATCGAGGCCGCCCCTTCGGCCAACGTCAAGCTGGGGATTCGTCCCGAGTTCATCGAGGTGCACGAGGCGCCGGTAGCGGGTGGCATCGAGGCCAGCGTCGAGCACATCCAGGATCTCGGCACCTATGCCATCGTCGACCTGCGACTCGGCGATACCTCCCTCAAGGCACGGGTCGAGGAAGACCAGTCGCCGCCGACCGGACGCGCCTACCTGCGCTTTCCCGCCGCTCGCCTCGGCCTGTACGTCGACGAATATCGCGTGGAGATCGACCATGACGAAAGTCCGTAACAACCACGCCTGGTGGTTGATCCTGCCCATGCTGCTGTTGGTGGCCTTCTCGGCCATCATCCCGCTGATGACCGTGGTCAACTACTCGGTTCAAGACGTCTTCGACGCCAACACGCGTTTCTTCACGGGCACCGAGTGGTTCAGGGAGATGCTCAACGATCCGGCCCTGCAGGCGGCGGTACTGCGTCAGTTCGCCTTCTCGCTGACGGTGCTGGCCATCGAAGTGCCGTTGGGGATCGGCATCGCGCTGCTCATGCCCAAGAAGGGCTGGCAGGCCTCGGCGGTGCTGATACTGGTGACCATGCCGCTGCTGATCCCCTGGAACGTGGTGGGTAGCATCTGGCAGATCTTCACCCGCGGCGATATCGGTTTGATGGGCTGGAGCCTGCGTGAGCTGGGCTATGGCTACAACATCACGGCGAGCCCGGTGGATGCCTGGGCGACCATCATCCTGATGGATGTCTGGCACTGGACGCCGCTGATCGCGCTGCTGTGCTATAGCGGGCTGCGTTCGATTCCCGATGCCTACTACCAGGCGGCGCGCATCGATCGGGCCTCGCAGTGGTCGGTGTTTCGCTACATTCAGCTGCCCAAGCTGACCAATGTGCTGGTGATCGGCGTGCTGCTGCGTTTCATGCACTCTTTCATGATCTATGCCGAGCCCTTCGTGCTCACCGGCGGGGGGCCCGGCAGCTCGACCACCTTCCTCAGCCAGTCGCTGACCACCATGGCCATCGGCCAGCAGGATCTCGGTCCTTCCGCGGCGTTCTCGCTGATCTATTTCCTGATCATCCTGCTGGTCAGCTGGGTGTTCTACACCGCGATCATGAACATGCAGAAGGACAAGCCGGATGGGGGAGTCTGAGATGACCGATTCGACGAGCAACAGCCCCGCTGCCGATGCCCGGCGTCGCCGTCAGGCGCGCCCGGTGACGCGCCAGTGGCGCAAGCGTGCCCTGATGGCGACGTATATCGTCTTCGTGCTGCTGCCGGTCTACTGGCTGCTCAACATGTCCTTCCAATCCAACACCGAGATACTAGGCGGGCTGACCCTGTGGCCCGAGGACTTCACCCTCGAGCATTACGCGAAGATCTTCACCGACGCGAACTGGTACATGGGTTATGTAAACTCCATTACCTACGTGGCGATGAACATGGCGATCAGCATCGTGGTGGCCCTGCCGGCGGCCTATGCCTTCAGTCGCTATCAGTTCATCGGCGACAAGCATCTGTTCTTCTGGTTGCTGACCAACCTGATGGCGCCACCGGCGGTGTTCCTGCTGCCGTACTTCCAGCTCTACTACACGGTCGGGCTCTTCGACACCCATGTCGCCGTGGCCCTGGCGCACTGCCTGTTCAATATCCCCCTGGCGGTGTGGATCCTCGAAGGCTTCATGAGCGGGGTGCCCAAGGAGATCGACGAGACCGCCTTCATCGACGGCTACAGCTTCCCGCGCTTCTTCGTCCGCATCTTCGTGCCCATGATCAGCTCGGGGATCGGCGTCACGTTGTTCTTCCTGTTCATGTTCTCCTGGGTCGAGCTGCTGTTGGCCAGCACGTTGACCGCGACCAATGCCCAACCCATCGCCTCGGTCATGACCCAGACCAAGGGAGCCTCGGGGATCGACTGGGGGACCTTGGCAGCGGCCGGCGCCTTGACCATCCTGCCCGGCATCGTCGTCGTCTATTTCGTTCGCAATCATATCGCCAAGGGCTTCGCCCTCGGGCGGACCTGAGGAGGCTGAGGTATGGAATGGATGGTCTGGACCACGCCGACCCTGGTCTTCTTCCCGGTCATCGCCGCGATCCTGGCCGGGATGACCGTCTGGGAGATCGCCTCGCCCTCGATCGAGCGTAGAGGGTTCTTGCCGATCGCGACCACGCGGGGGGATCGACTCTTCATCGGCCTGCTGAGTGCCGCCTATCTTCATCTCATGGTGGTGGGATTCACGCCGTTGAGTATCTGGATGGCCCTGGCAGCCTCGATCCTCTGGATGCTGGTGTTGATGCGCTGGGGCTGACCGAATGCAGGGAGCCGAAGGTTCATGGAAGAACGATCACAACAAACGATGAGGTCTATATGAAAGCGACAACAATGCGACTCTCTCTGCTGGCGGCCAGTGTGATGCTGGCGAGCGGAGCGCTGCAGGCCGACGATCATGATGCTCGGGCCATCGCCGAGCGCCTGGTCGATGAGCATTTTCAGGATTCGACGCTGACGCGAGAGCAGCAGATCGAGGAGCTGCTGTGGTTCGCCGAGGCGGCGGAGCCCTTCCGGGGCATGGAGATCAACACCGTCGCCGAGGGCCTGACGACGCATACCTACGAGCGTGACGTGCTCGCCGAAGCCTTCAGCGAACTGACCGGCATAGACCTCACCCACAACATCATCGGCGAGGGTGATGTGGTGAATAACATGCAGACCCAGATGCAGTCGGATCGCAACATCTACGATGGCTATGTCAACGATACCGACTCCATCGGCACGCATATTCGTTATGGCACGACCGTGAATCTGTCTCGGGCGATGGACAACGAATGGGCCGACTATACGCTGCCGACCCTGGCGCTCGATGACTTCATCGGCTTGCAGTATGGCACCGGGCCGGATGGCAGCGTCTATCAGCTACCGACCCAGCAGTTCGCCAATCTCTACTGGTTCCGCTATGACTGGTTCCAGCGTGAGGACCTGCAGGATCAGTTCCGCGAGATCTATGGCTATGACCTGGGCGTGCCGACCAACTGGACCGCCTACGAGGACATCGCCGAGTTCTTCACCGAGCATGTCGGCGAGATCGATGGCACCCGGGTCTACGGCCACATGGATTACGGCCGTCGTGACCCCTCGCTGGGCTGGCGCTTCCACGACTCCTGGCTTTCCATGGCCGGCATGGGGAGCCCCGGCGTGCCATTCGGCAATCCGGTGGACGACTGGGGTATCCGCGTCAACGAGCAGAGCCAGCCGGTCGGGGCCAGCGTGTCGCGCGGCGGGGCCACCAACTCGCCGGCCTCGGTGTTTGCCGTGACCAAGATGGTCGACTGGCTCGACGCGTATGCCCCGCCCGAGGCCAGCGGCATGACCTTCGGCGAAGCCGGCCCGGTGCCGGCCCAGGGTAACGTCGCCCAACAGATGTTCTGGTACACCGCCTTCACGGCGGACATGACCGCCCCCGAGCTCCCGGTGACCGACGCAGAGGGCAACCCGAAATGGCGCATGGCGCCGTCACCCACCGGGCCCTACTGGGAAGACGGCATGAAGATCGGTTATCAGGACGTGGGCGGCTGGACCTTCTTCGACTCGACCCCGGAGGACCGCCGCACCGCCGCCTGGCTGTTTGCGCAGTTCACGGTCTCCAAGACGGTGTCGCTCGAGAAGCTGATGGCCGGCCTCACGCCGGTTCGGCAGTCCGATATCTTCTCCGAGCAGATGACGGAAATGGCACCCAAGCTGGGTGGTCTGGTGGAGTTCTACCGCAGCCCCAACGAGTCCAGCTGGACGCCATCCTCCACCAACGTGCCCGATTATCCGCGCATGGCTCCGCTGTGGTGGCAGAACCTGTCGCCCGCCGTCAGCGGCGATATCTCGCCCAAGGAGGCGCTCGATAACCTGGCCGGTGACCTGGACAGCATCATGTCGCGCCTGGCACGGGCCAAGGTGTTCGAGACCTATGCGCCGAACCTCAACGAGGAGCGGGATCCCGAGTACTGGCTCTCCCAGGATGGGGCACCCAAGGCCAGGCTCGACGACGAGATGCCGCAAGGCCAGACCGTGCCCTACGACGTCATGATGGAGGAATGGATGTCCGCCGGTACGCGGTGAGGTACACGGCACGCTAGCGGCTCTCTGCCGCGACACTCGAGCCCCGCTGAGTTCACGCTTGGCGGGGCTCTGCATGTCAGCCATCCCATCGGTTGACCCTGGGCGCTACGCCGCTCGGCGCGCTACCCCGGCGTGTCGAAGTTGGTAGAATACCGCGCGATCGATTGCCCGATGACCCGGAGTTCCAGATATGAGCAATAATGCGGCGGCCGCCGTCTCCCCGGCCGATTCTCCCCTGCGCACCCTGGTGGTCGGTGCCCAGATGCTGTTCGTGGCCTTCGGCTCGTTGGTGCTGGTGCCGCTGCTGACCGGCCTCGATCCCAACGTGGCGCTGTTCACCGCGGGCATCGGCACCCTGGTGTTTCACGCCGTGACCCGCAACAGCGTGCCGGTCTTTCTGGCCTCGTCGTTCGCCTTCATCGCCCCCATCCAGGGTTCGGTGGCGAGCTTCGGGGTGTCGGCGACCCTGGGCGGGCTGCTGGCCGCGGGGCTGGTCTATGTGCTGCTCTCGCAGATCGTGCGGCTCAAGGGCACGGTCTGGCTGCATCACCTCCTGCCACCGGTGGTGGTGGGGCCGGTGATCATGGTGATCGGCCTGGCGCTGGCGCCGGTCGCGGTGGACATGGCCACCGGCGGCACCAGCGAGGCCATCGGCTATGGTCGTGCCATGCTGCTGTCCATGGCTAGCCTGCTGGTGACCCTGGTGCTGGCGGTGTTCGGTCGCGGCATGATCCGGCTGATCCCGATCCTCGGCGGTATCGCCACCGGCTACGCGATGGCCGCGTTGATGGGCGTGGTCGACTATTCCCCGGTGCGTGATGCGGCTTGGCTTGCATGGCCTGAGTTCGTGGCGCCGAGCTTTCACTGGGCCGCGGTGCTGTTCATGATCCCGGTGGCGATCGCCCCGGCGGTGGAGCATATCGGCGACATGATCGCCATCGGCTCGGTGACGCGTCGCAACTACCTGGACAAGCCCGGGCTGCATCGCACGCTGCTGGGCGATGGCCTGGCGACCTGCACATCCTCGTTGTTCGGCGGGCCGCCCAATACCACCTATTCCGAGGTCACCGGGGCGGTGACCCTGACCCGTGCCTTCAATCCGCGCATCATGCTGGTCACCGCGGTGATCGCCGTGTTGCTGTCCTTCCTGGGCAAGCTCGGCGCCGTGCTGCAGACGATTCCCGCCCCGGTGATGGGCGGCATCATGACGCTGCTGTTCGGCTCCATCGCGGTGGTCGGCATGAACACCCTGGTGAGGGCCGGCAAGCCGCTGACCGCGCCGCGCAACCTGGTGGTGGTGTCGCTGATCCTGGTCTTCGGCATCGGCGGCATGCAGCTCGGCGGCGGCCAGTTCACCCTGCAGGGCGTGGGGCTCGCGGCATTGGTGGGTATCCTGCTCAACGCCATCCTGCCGCGCGCCGAAGAGGAGTAGCGGCCGCGGTAGGACGTGTCGCCGGCTGACCCGCCTTCGAGGGGGCGGCGAGGGTGGTTTGGCAGGGTGGGAGGCTTTGGTCTACATTTCTATAAAATGTAGACATTAAATGGAGCGTCTCCCCATGAGCGAGATCACCCCCATGACCTGGGACGACCCCCTGCGGCTGGCCGACCAGCTCGATGACGACGAGCGGTTGGTGCAGCAGACCGCTCATGACTATTGCCAGGAGCAGCTATTGCCACGGGTCCTGGAGGCCAACCGGCATGAGCACTTCGAACGCGAGATCATGACCGAGATGGGCGCGCTCGGCCTGCTGGGAGCGACCCTCGAGGGCTATGGCTGCGCCGGCCTGAACTACGTGAGCTATGGGCTGATCGCCCGCGAGGTCGAGCGGGTCGACTCCGGCTACCGCAGCGCGATGAGCGTGCAATCGAGCCTGGTGATGTACCCGATCCATGCCTTCGGCAGCGAGGCCCAGCGCGAGAAGTATCTGCCGAAACTGGCCAGCGGCGAGTGGGTCGGCGCCTTCGGCCTCACCGAGCCCGACCACGGTTCCGACCCCGGGGCCATGTCGACCCGCGCCACGCGCACCGCCCAGGGCTGGCGGCTCAACGGCACCAAGACCTGGATCACCAACGCGCCGATCGCCGACGTCTTCGTGATCTGGGCGCGGGACGAGCAGGGCGTGGTCCGCGGGTTCGTGCTGGAGCGCGGCATGGCCGGGCTATCGACGCCGACGATCGAGGGCAAGTTCAGCCTGCGCGCCTCGGTCACCGGTCAGATCGTGCTTGAGGACGTGGAGGTCGGCGATGAGGCCCGGCTGCCCGACGTCAGTGGTCTCAAGGGGCCCTTCTCGTGTCTCAACCGTGCCCGTTACGGCATCGCCTGGGGCAGCATGGGTGCCGCCGAGGCGTGCTGGCATGCCGCCCGGTCCTATACCCTGGAGCGTCGGCAATTCGGCCGCCCGCTGGCCGCCAATCAGCTCATCCAGAAGAAGCTCGCCGACATGCAGACCGAGAGCGTCCTGGGCCTTCAGGCGGCGCTGCGAGTGGGGCGGATGATCGATGCCGGCCAGCTGGTGCCCGAGACGATCTCGCTGATCAAGCGTAACAACGCCGGCAAGGCGCTGGACATCGCCCGCACGGCCCGCGACATGCACGGCGGCAACGGCATCAGCGACGAGTATCACGTGATCCGTCATGTCATGAACCTCGAGGCGGTCAACACCTACGAGGGCACCCACGACATCCACGCGCTGATCCTGGGGCGTGCCCAGACCGGCCTCCAAGCGTTCAGCTGTTGAGGATGTCGCCGATGAGCGGACCATTGGACGGCGTGGTGGTACTGGACCTCTCCCGGGTGCTGGCCGGGCCCTGGGCCGGTCAGTTGCTGGCCGACCTGGGGGCCCGGGTGATCAAGATCGAGCATCCCGAGCGTGGCGACGATACCCGTGGCTGGGGCCCGCCATGGCTCGACGGCGAGGGTGACGCCGAACGGCTGGCCGCCTACTACCTGTGCGCCAACCGCGGCAAGCAGTCGCTGGCCGTGGATATCGCCACCCCACAGGGGCAGGCCCTGATCCGGGAGTTGGCGGTCGGGGCCGATGTGTTGCTGGAGAACTTCAAGGTCGGCGGCCTGGCCCGCCATGGCCTCGACCACGCTAGCCTCAAGGCCGTTAACCCGCGGCTGATCGGCTGCTCGATCACCGGCTTCGGCCAGGACGGCCCCTATGCCCATCGCGCCGGCTACGACGTCATGATCCAGGCCATGGGCGGGCTGATGAGCCTGACCGGCGAGCCCGGCGGCATGCCGATGAAGACCGGCGTGGCGATCACCGATGTGATGACCGGGCTCTACGCCACCGTGGGCGTGTTGGCGGCGCTGCACGAACGCCAGCAGGGCGGGCGTGGTCAGAACGCTTCGGGGCGCCACATCGATGTGGCACTGCTCGACGTCCAGCTCGCGACCCTGGCCAACCAGGCGCTCAATGCGCTGGTGTCGGGGCAGGATCCCCCGCGTCGCGGCAACGCTCATCCCAACATCGTGCCCTATCAGGCCTTCGCCTGTGCCGACGGTCACCTGGTGCTGGCGGTGGGCAACGACGCCCAGTTCGCGCGACTGGCCGGGTTGCTGGGCCATCCGGAGTGGGCCGAGGATCCGGCCTTCGCCACCAATGCCGCCCGGGTCGAGCATCGTGACGAGCTGGTCGCGAGGATCGCCGCGGCCTTCCTGGCGCGTCCGCGTGATGCCTGGCTCGCCGACCTCGAGGGCCACGCTATCCCCGCCGGGCCGATCCATGGCCTCTGCGAGGCCCTCGCCGATCCCCAGGTGCAACATCGCGGCCTGTCTCGCTTCCTCGAAACGACCGACGGCCGTCGCGTGCCTCAGCTGGCCAATCCGCTGCGCTTCGACGGCGAGAGCGCCACCGCATCGACGCCGCCGCCGGGGCTTGGGCAGGACAGCGATGCCCTGCTCGCCGAGATGGGGCTCACCGCGGCCGATATCGACCGGCTGAGGAGGGCGGGGGTGGTCAGGTGACCCCAGCAGGTGTCGTCAGCGTCTCGAGCGTTACGCTCAGGTGAGATGATTGTCCCAGCTGAGGGCGAGGTGCTCGAGGCGCTCGGGAGGCGCGCCATCGGCGGCCACGCGATAGAAGTCGCCCCGTCCCGATGAGACCCAGAACCCGCCCTGGCCGTCGGCCAGGGCGCCGGCGGCGTCCGGTAGGGCGTGGCTGGCCACCAGCCGGCCGTCGCGGCTGTCGATCAGCACCACGCGATGGCCGCGAGGCGCGGTGACCAGGACGCGAGGGGCGTCGCGGGCCACGGCGATGCTGGCGGTGTAGTGACGCAGCTCGTCGGTGAGCCCATCGGGCAGAGCGATCTCGCCGACATCGCCACCCGGCCCGCGGCGCAGCAGCAAAGGGTGGCGTTCCCAGGCCGGGCCCTGGAACTGGTAGCCGGCGATCAGCGTGCCGTCGGCGCCCACGTCGAGGTGTCGGCAGCTGAGTTGGGGGTGACTCGGCGCATGGCGCTCGAGGACCTCGCCGCTCACGCGATCGACCATCAATAGCGCCGGCGCCATGTCGTCGAGGTTGAGCTTGACCCGACCGTAGTCGGGGTGGGTGCGGATGCCGCCGAGGCCGACCGCCAGGGTGGCGCCATCGGGCATCAGTCGTAGCTCATGGGGACCGATGCCCTGCAGGTCGAGCTCGGTGTGGTGGGCATAGTCGCGTTGGGCATCGAAGACGTGAATCAATCCGGCTCCATCCGCGATGCGATTGACGGTGGCGTAGAGGTGGCGACCCTCCGGCGAGAACACCCCGTGGCCGTAGAAGTGATGCCCGGCCGGGGCCTCGATGCGGGCGAGCTCGCGCCTCGCCGTGGTGTCGATCACGTGCATCGAGCGCCCCGGGCGGCGCGCGAACAGCACCGCCTGGGTCCGCCCGGGGCGCCGGCAGCCGCCATGGCAGCGTTCCGAGACACCGATCCGGAAGCGTTCGCCGGTGGCCGGCACATAGCCCAGCACGCGATGCCCCTCGGCATCGTCGGCGGCGCTGAACAGCCAGTCGCCGGCCGGGCCTTTAGCCGCCAGGCCGAGCCCCGGCAGGCCCAGCGACGTCAGGCCGATGAGGCCGGCCTTGAGCAACTCGCGTCTAGCGGGCATGTCAGTCCCCGTCGCTGGCGTTGAAGCCGCTGACCAGGCCCAGCTGGCCGGCGATCCGTTGGCCCAGCCAGCTCAGCTGGCCGATCTCGACGTAGAGCCCCTGCAGCTCGGCGAACGCCTCGGGGTCGTCCAGCGATGGGGCCAGGCCCGGTGCCATGGCGGTGGCGCGCTGGCGAGCCGCGTCGAGGGTCGCGGCGAAGTCGTCGGCGAGTTCGGCCTGTCCGCCCTCGGCCAGCAGCGGGCGCAACCCGGGCAGGAAGCTGTCCTGGAGGCCGGCCAGGCTGGCCGCGATCAGCCGCACCGAGCGGCCACTGCGCCAGGCCTCGGCGCGGTAGCCGTTGGCCGGGGGGCCGGCCATGCCCAGCGGTTCGGCCAGGCGCTTGTCCTCCAGGGATTCGAGGGTCTGCAGGCCGGCCTGGAGGGTGGCGGCGGTGTAGCTGTCGGTGCCGCGGTAATGATCGCCGAAGGCTTGCCAGTCACGCACCAGGGCCGCGCCGGTGTCGGCCAGATGGCCGCTGACCGATTGCAGCAGGCCACAGGCCTGGGGGGCCGCCAGCGCCTCGGAACTCGCCAGGTGCTCGTCGAACAGCAGGTACTCGAGGGCCGGGAACCCCTGCACGGCGACGCTACCATCGGCGATGGCCTCGATGCTGGGCGGCGTGTCGGCACGCAACCAGGCCTGTACCTTGCGGCCGACCAGGTTCTTGGTGTCCGGCCAGAACTGTAGCTGCCAGGCGCGGCTGCGTTGCTCGATGGGGCCGAAATCGACGAAGCGCACCGCCTGCCAGGCCTGGTAGGCATCCAGCCAGTCGTCCTCGAGGCGGGCGCGGTGCTCGCGGCCAGGGGCCTCGCAGTAGGCGTGGGCGCTGGTCTCCAGTCGTGCCCCGGCCTCGGCGAGCAGCGCATAGCGGTCGCCGATGGCCTGGTGCCAGCGGGCCCGGGCATCGGCCGAATCCTCGGCCAGCAGTGGCGAGCCGGCCAGGGTCAGCGCCGCCAGGCCGAGGCGGCCGAGCCGCTGGATCAGGGGGCGATAGGGCATCACAAGGACTCCAGGAACTGAATCAGTTGATCGCGCCGCGCCGCCGGTAAGGCGCGGTAGTCGTCGGTGGCCGGTTCGGCCTCGCCGCCGTGCCACAGGATCGCTTCTTCGAGGGTGCGCGCGCGGCCATCGTGCAGGAAGCCGGCCCGTGGGCTGACGGCCTGGGCCAGGCCGATGCCCCACAGCGGCGGGGTGCGCCACTCGCGGCCATCGGCCTCGAACTCCGGGCGGCCATCGGCCAGCGCCTCGCCCATGTCGTGGAGCAGTAGATCGCTATAGGGCCACAGGGTCTGGCCGGCCAGGGCCGGGCGGGCGGCATCCTCGGCGGTACGCTGGCGCGGGGTGTGGCAGCCGGCGCAGCCCAGCGTGTTGAAGGTCTCGGCGCCGGCCTGCACCGCCGGGTCGTCGAGGCGGCGGCGCTGGGGCACCGCCAGGCTGCCGGCGTAGAAGGTCACGAAATCGGCGATCTTGTCGCTGACCTCGGGGACGCCGCCGTGGGGCGCGGCATCGCAGCCCTGGGCGGGCATGCAGTCGGTATGGGGCACCAGGGTCGAGGTCAGGCCCATGTCGCCGGCGAAGGCGTGCAGGTTCTGTTGCTCGATGCTCGGCTGCCCGGCCTTCCAGCCGAAGCGGCCGACGACGGTCATGTCGCGTTGTTCGTCCCAGACCCGATTGACGCGCCCGGAGAGGCCATCGCCGTCGACATCTTGGGGGTCGGCGGCGGCCTCGAGGCGCGCGGCGGGGATGGCCTCGAGCAGGCCCAGGCCGATCATCGGTGGGGCCACGCGCGGTGAGGTGAGCAGTGCCTCGGGGAGGGGGCCGTAGGCCGGCGCCAGGATCCGGTAGTCGGGTACCCGGAGCGCGACCTCACTGCCGTCATCGAGCGTCACCGTGCGTTCGACGTAGCTCAGGTGCATCTCGGCCTCGGCCCGCATGCCGGTGATGGCCGCGGTCTGGAGCTGGGTGCCGTAGTGGGGGACAGGGTGGACCCCGACACGGCGCAGGGTCTCGGGGGCGGCGCCCTCGTCGGGCAATGACAGGCGCAGGAACAGCGATACCGCGCGCTCGTCACCGCGCGGCGGATGGCCGCGGCCATCCTTGATGTGACAGCCCTGGCAGCTGTTGGTGTTGATCAGCGGGCCCAGTCCATCCCGGGCCTCGGTGCTGGCCGGGGCCTCGACCCAGGGGTTGCGGAAGAAGCTGTTGCCGACGCTGAAGTCGAGCCGCTTGGTCATCGAGAGGTTATCGAGCGGTAGCGAGTAGGCGTTGTGGTCGTCCTGGGCCACCGAACCATCGCCGCCGCTGTCGGGCGTGGTCTGGATGGGTGGCGCCTCGGCGGCGGTTGCCCCGGCCAGCGTGATGAAGAGCGGGGCGGCGACCAGAGAGCACAGGGAAGGGCGGAGTCGAAACATGGGCGGGCCTGATGCGAAACGACAGGGGCCGCCGCCGGTGGTGCCGGCGGCGGCCGCAGGGGCATGATGCCGGGTGTCAGAAACGGTGGCCGGCGTCGTCGGGTTGCAGGTGCGTGACGCCGAGGGTGCCGGCGACCCGCTCGATGGAACCGGTCTGATTGACCAGCGCCAGGATGGCATCGTTGATCAGGGCGGCACCGGTGTCGTTGCCCGGCGCGATCATCATGTCGAAGGTCATCGGCGACGAATCGGCCTCGGCGGCCTGTTTTAGCTCGCCGAGCTCGCCCATGGTGGCCTCCAGCTGAGCGCTCAGGGTGGCATCGAGCTCGGCGTCCTCGGCGGCGACCAGGTCGGAGAGCGAGGGGCCGCTGAGCGTGCTGCCGTCCAGGCGCTCGTAGTTGCCGGTGTAGACGTTCTGTATGCCCTGGCCGTTGTAGAAGTGCGAATTATGGGTGTTGTCGCTGAAGCAGTCGTGCTCGTCCTCGACGGAGTTGGCGGCCAGGGCGACTTTCATGCGCTCGCCGGCCAGCTCGCCCAGCGACAGCGAACCCATGCCGAACAGCATGCGGCGAAGGCCCTCGGAGGCGGGCTCGGCGAGCAGCGCCTGACGGTAGTTGTCGTCCTGTCCCGGGGCCCACTGGTTGGCCATCCAGGCGAGGTCCGAGACGAGCAGGTCGGAGACCGCGTCCAGGTAGTCGCGGCGGCGATCGCAATGGCCGTGGGTGCATGCCTCGCCGGTCAGGTAATCACTGACCGGACGCTCGCCGTTGCCGGCCTCGAATCCGTGGCGATCCTGGCCCCACAGCAGGAATTCGATGGCGTGATAGCCGGTGGCCACGTTGGCTTCGGAACCACCGATTTCGTTGAGATCGGCCAGCAGCTCGGGGGTAAGCTCGCTCACATCGAGGGTCTCTCCGCCGATCTCGAGTGAAGTGCTGGCGACCAGGTTGGCGGTGGCGCCGGCATTGCCCAGCTCGTGCTGGTAGTCGCTGGCGGCGACATAGTCGATCAGGCCCTCGTCCAGGGGCCAGGCGTTGAGCTGGCCTTCCCAGTCGTCGACTACCGGGTTGCCGAAGCGAAACGCCTCGCTCTGTTGATAGGGCACGCGGGCCCGGCGCCAGGCTTGGCGAGCCGCGGCCAGCGTCTCGGCCGTCGGCGCCTCGAGCAGCTCGTCGAGGCGGGCGTCGAGGGTCCGGGCGGCGGTCAGGGCATCCTGGAAGGTGGCCTGGGCCAGGTCGGCATAGTGGGTCACCACCTGCGGGGAGGTGGCGCCATCGGCGGCGACGGCGCCGAGCGGCAGCAGGGCGGTGAGGGCGACGGCACGGCGCAGGGGGCGCAGGGCAAGCGGGGTCGGCATCGCGGCTTCCTTTGTTGATTGGCGTTGGTGAGTCTCCGACCAAGGATAAGCGAAATCGCCTCGAAATGTTAATGAGACGATCTCTCATTTGTTTTTGTATTTCGCCGCGGTGTGCCTTCCCGCCGACTCAGCGTGGCGAAAAGCGCCGATGGATGCCGGTCTCGGCGATCATCCGCGTGGAGATCTCTTCCACCGAGAAGCGCGTGGTATCGATGAAGGGGATGTGCAGGTGCCGGTAGAGGGCCTCGGCCTGCTCGACCTCCTGGAGGCACTGGTCCATGGAGCTGTAGCGGCTATTGGGACGGCGTTCGTGGCGGATCGCCGCCAGCCGGCGCGGGTCGATGGTCAGCCCGAACAGCTTGTGGCGATGCTTGGCCAGGGCGCGGGGCAGCTTGAGGTTGCCGTTGTCGTCCAGGTCGTCCTCGGTGAAGGGGTAGTTGGCGGCGCGGATGCCGAATTGCAGGGCGAGATACAGCGAGGATGGTGTCTTGCCGCAGCGCGAGACGCCCACCAGGATGATGTCCGCTTGGTCATACTGATGGGTCCGCGCCCCGTCGTCGTTGTCCAGGGCGAAGTGCACCGAATGGATGCGATCCATGTAGACATCGTCGCTGCCGATGGCGTGGGTGCGGCCCACGCTGTAGGAAGAGTGGGTGGCTAGTTCCTGTTCCAGCGGCTCGAGGAAGGTCGAGAAGATGTCGACCTGGAAGCCCGGAGCGTTGCGGATCACGTCACGCACGTTCTGGTCGACGATGGTGTCGATGATGATCGGCGTGTTGCCATCCTTGACCGCGGTCGCCTGGATGACCTCGACCAGGCGTCGGGCCTTGTCGACGCTGTCGATGTAGGGCTTGGTGAGCATGCGCATCTCGACATTCGCGAACTGCGCCAGCAGGCTGCGACCCAGGCTCTCGGCGGTGATGCCGGTGCCATCGGAAATGAAGAAGGCGGTGCGTGTCATGAGGCTCGCTCGGGCTGGGAGGATGACGTCATTGTCGAGTCTCGCGCGAGGGGAGACAAGCGCGACTACAGGAAACCCCGGGATCGTCGAATTGTTGTAAAAAACCTCCAGTGACTTAGCTGTTAGACCAATGGCGAATATGGAGGGCCCTTGGTAGAGTGCGGCAGCATCTACTCATAGCACTGAGTCATGTGCTTGCCGGTGTCGGTTTCCAATCCTAAGGGGGTTTCGTGGACGATTACATTCAGTGGTTCGATCAGCTGGGCATGGGCGACGTCGAGCGTGTCGGCGGCAAGAACGCCTCGCTCGGCGAGATGATCTCCAACCTGGCCGAGGCCGGTGTCACCGTGCCCGGCGGTTTCGCCACTACCGCCCACGCCTACCGCGAGTTCTTGTCTCACGAGGGCCTCAACGAGCGTATCAATCAGGCGCTCGCCACCCTGGATGTGGATGATGTCGCCGAGCTTGCCCGGGTGGGCGCCGATATCCGCCAGTGGGTGATCGATACCCCGCTGCCGCCGACCTTCGAGGCCGCGCTGCGCGAGAGCTACGAGCAGCTCCTCGCCAAGCACCCGAACCTCAAGGCCGCGGTGCGCAGCTCGGCTACCGCCGAAGACCTGCCGGATGCCTCCTTCGCCGGCCAGCAGGAAACCTTCCTCAACATCGAAGGCTTCGACAACATCAAGCGTGCCGTGCACGAGGTGTTCGCCTCACTGTTCAACGACCGGGCGATTTCCTATCGCGTTCACCGTGGCTATGCCCACGAGAACGTGGCGCTGTCCGCTGGCATCCAGAAGATGGTGCGCTCCGAGACCGGCGCTTCGGGCGTGATGTTCACCCTGGACACCGAATCCGGTTACCGCGATGCGGTCTTCGTCACCGCCTCCTGGGGCCTGGGCGAGACCGTGGTGCAGGGCGCGGTGAACCCCGACGAGTTCTACGTCCACAAGTCGACCCTGGCCGCCGGTCGCCCGGCCGTGCTGCGGCGTAATCTGGGCTCCAAGCTGATCAAGATGGTCTACACCGAGGACGCCAGTGCCGGCAAGTCGGTCGAGACCATCGACGTGCCGCTGGCCGATCGCACACGTTTCTGCGTAGATGACGAGCAGGTCATGGCGCTGGCCCGGCAGGCCGTGATCATCGAGCAGCACTATGGTCGCCCGATGGATATCGAGTGGGCGATGGACGGCGACGACGGCAAGCTCTACATCGTCCAGGCGCGTCCCGAGACCGTGGTCTCCCAGCAGGAGGGAGGCAAGCTCGAGCGCTTCCATCTCAAGGAAAAGGGCCGCACCCTGGTGACCGGCCGCGCCATCGGCCAGCGTATCGGCAGCGGCGCGGTCAAGGTGGTATCGAGCCCCGACGACATGGACAAGATCCATGCCGGTGACGTGCTGGTCACCGACATGACCGACCCCGACTGGGAGCCGGTCATGAAGCGGGCCTCGGCGATCGTCACCAACCGCGGTGGGCGCACCTGCCACGCGGCGATCATCGCCCGCGAGCTGGGCATTCCGGCGGTGGTCGGCTGTGGCGATGCCACCCAGACCCTGACGGATGGCCGTGAGGTCACCGTGTCCTGCGCCGAGGGCGATACCGGGCATGTCTACGACGGCCTGCTGGCGTTCGATCGTAAGGTCACCAGCGTCGATGCGATGCCCGAGATTCCCTTCAAGATCATGATGAACGTGGGCAACCCGGACCGGGCCTTCAGCTTCGCCAGCCTGCCCAATGCCGGCGTCGGCCTGGCGCGCCTGGAGTTCATCATCAACCGCATGATCGGCGTGCATCCCAAGGCGCTGCTCGACTACGCGACCCTGTCGCCGGACCTGCAGCAGACCATCGACGTGCGTACCGCCGGCTATGACGACCCGGTCAGCTTCTACGTCGACAAGCTGGTCGAGGGCATCTCGACCCTGGCGGCATCCTTCTACCCGCAGCGGGTCATCGTGCGGCTGTCGGACTTCAAGTCCAACGAGTACGAGAACCTGATCGGCGGCAAGCTCTACGAGCCGGGGGAAGAGAACCCGATGCTCGGGTTTCGCGGCGCCTCGCGCTACCTGTCCGAGGACTTCCAGGACTGTTTCGAGCTGGAGTGCCGGGCCATCAAGCGCGTTCGCGAGGTGATGGGCCTCGACAACGTCGAGATCATGGTGCCCTTCGTGCGCACCACCGAGGAAGCCAGCGGCGTCATCGACCTGCTGGCCGCCAACGGGCTGCCGCGTGGTGGCGACGCCGATCCCCAAGGGCTCAAGGTCATCATGATGTGCGAGCTGCCGGCCAACGCCCTGCTGGCCGATGAGTTCCTCGAGTACTTCGATGGCTTCTCCATCGGCTCCAACGACATGACCCAGCTGACCCTGGGGCTCGATCGCGACTCCGGCATCGTCGCGGGGCTGTTCGAGGAGCGCAATCCGGCGGTCAAGAAGCTGCTGTCCATGGCCATCCAGGCCTGCAAGGCCCAGGGCAAGTACGTGGGCATCTGCGGCCAGGGGCCCTCGGATCATCCGGACCTGGCCAAGTGGCTGATGGAGCAGGGCATCGATTCCGTGTCCCTGAACCCGGATGCGGTGCTCGAGACCTGGTTCATGCTGGCCGGCGAAACGCTGGAGTGATCGCCGCCTGAACGCCAAGCGTGATCGGACGACACCCGGGCCCAGGCCCGGGTGTCGTCGTTGGTGCCTGTCCCGGGTGAACGAACAGGCCGCGTGCCCGATGCGCAAGCACGGTGCCGGGCGCGAGTCGAAGCCCGATGCTCGGACGATGAAGCCCACAGCGGCGCGGGCTTTTGGCATCATGGGCGGTCGAATGTCTCGAGGAGCCACCCGATGGCGTATTTCATGGTGATGGGTGGGCTGGTACTCGCGGTGTGCGTCGGCGCCGGATGGACGACATGGCGCATCATCCGCTGGGCATGGACGGGGGCCACTCGCGGTGCTTCCGGCAAGCGTTCGCGCGGCAAGTCGGCCGGGCAGGGCAGGGCCGCCTCCCGGAAGCCTTCGACCAAGCAGGCGTCCGCCAAGGCGACGCCTAGCCAGAAGGGGCGGGGCGCCGCCGCATCACGGCGAGACAAGCCCGCGCAACCGTCGTCACCCTGGCGGCTGACGATGGCCCTGGCCGGACTGCGTGGCGCCTGGCCGCTGGCAATGCTGGCGGGGGCGCTGTATGGCGGCGCTCGACTAGTCGCGCATGGCATGGCCGCCCGGCCACAGTCGTTGCCCGAGGCCTTCCTGGCGCTGGTCGAGGCACTGGGATGGGGGGCCGCGGGGCTGTGTGGCCTGGCGCTAGTCGGCCTGTTGGCCACCTGGCGCTGCCGACGCGGATAAGCGCAACGAGCCGCCGGGCGGGGCCGTCCGCGCCTGGCGGTCGGCCAGACGCAAAGACGCCGGGCGTGAGCCCGGCGTCCGGTTGCCGCGTGTTCGTTCTGCGGTTTAGAAGCGCATACCCGCCGAGGCGGTGAAGGTGTCGATCTGGTAGTCGCTGTCGAAGTCATAGCGCTCGTATTCGGCACGCACCAGGAAGGGCTCGAAGTTGAACTGTGCGCCGACGCCATAGACCGGGTCGGTGCCGTCGTTGTCCTTGAGATCCAAGTTGGCGTCGCCGAGGTTGCCGTCGACGTCGGTTTCCCACTGTGCCATGCCGGCCTTGGCGAAGGCGGTGAACCAGGACGTGATCGGCAGCTGGCCGACTAGGTTGACCCCGTAGGCTTGGGATTCGAGATCGGTATTGCCGATGTCGTTACCCTCAAGGCGAGTATGGCCCAGGTCGGAATAGAAGACCTCGGTGGCGAAGTAGGGGTTGAACTCATAGCCGACGAAGCCCTTGAAGACGTTGTCGTCGTCGTCGACCTCGAAGTCGTCGGAGCCGGATTCGATGAAGCTGTCGACCTCTTCCTGGTCGTTTTCCAGCGAGCTGAAGCCGGTGCCGACGCCTAGGTAGAGACCGTCGGTATCCGCGGCGAGCACGGCAGGGGACACCGCACATAGGCCGGTGGCGACGGAGGCGGTGAGCAGAGTCTTGAGTTTCACGGGCATCTCCTTGTGGGCGATACCGGGGACTCGAGCGCCGCGCCGCGGCGTCGTCGAGCGTCCTGCCGGATGACGCGGGCTGTGACATGGGTGAAAAAAGTAATCCGAATATTTTAAAAAGAACACCGTTCGACATCAAGGCGAGAGAGCCGCCGGGCGAGTTTTCGTTGTCGCGTTCTGGCGACGCAAAAAAAGCGCCCCGCATGAGGCGGGGCGCTTCGGTCGTCGACGGCCCGCCGGGCGGCGGGCCTACGATGTTGCGAGCATCGGTGACGAAGGTGGTGCTCAGGCTTCCTGAGACACCGGGATCACGTTCGAGGCGGCGTTCTGGAACTCCTCGATCTCGTGAAAGTTCATGTAACGATAGATCTCACCGGCCATGGCGTCGAACTCGCTCATGTAGCGACGGTATTCGCTGACGCTTGGCAGGCGGCCTTCCACGGCGGCCACGGCGGCGAGCTCCGCGGACGCCAGGAAGACGTCGGCGCCGTCACCGAGGCGGTTCGGGAAGTTGCGCGTCGAGGTGGAGACCACGGTGCTCTTGGCGGCGACACGGGCCTGGTTGCCCATGCACAGCGAGCAGCCCGGCATCTCCATGCGCGCCCCGGCGCGGCCGTAGATGCCGTAGTAGCCTTCGGCGGTCAGCTGGTGCTGGTCCATCTTGGTCGGCGGTGCCAGCCACAACTTGGTCTTCAGGCTACCCGCGGGCTGCTTCTCGAGCAGCTTGCCGGCGGCGCGGAAGTGGCCGATGTTGGTCATGCACGAGCCGATGAACACCTCATCGATGGACCGGCCGGCGACCTCGGAGAGCAGGCGGGCGTCATCGGGATCGTTCGGCGCGCAGAGCACCGGCTCTTTGAGCTGGTCGAGGTCGATCTCGATCACTTCGGCGTATTCGGCATCCTGGTCGGCGCGCATCAGGCTCGGGTTCTCGAGCCATTCTTCCATGGCCTGGATGCGGCGCTCGATGGTGCGCCGGTCGCCGTAGCCGTTGGCGATCATCCACTTGAGCAGGGTGACGTTGGAGGTCAGGTACTCGGTGACCGAGTCTTCACCCAGGGTGATGGTGCAACCGGCGGCGCTACGCTCGGCGGAGGCGTCGGAAAGCTCGAAGGCCTGCTCGACGGTGAGGTTCTCGAGGCCCTCGATCTCCAGCACGCGGCCGGAGAAGGCGTTCTTCTTGCCGGACTTGTCGACGGTCAAGAGGCCTTCCTGGATCGCGGCATGGGGAATGGCGTGAACCAGGTCGCGCAGGGTGACGCCGGGCTGACGCTCGCCCTTGAAGCGCACCAGCACCGATTCCGGCATGTCCAGCGGCATCACGCCGGTGGCGGCGGCGAAGGCCACCAGGCCGGAGCCCGCCGGGAAGGAGATGCCCATCGGGAAGCGGGTGTGGGAGTCGCCGCCGGTGCCCACGGTATCGGGCAGCAGCATGCGGTTCAGCCAGCTGTGGATGATGCCGTCGCCCGGGCGCAGCGAGACGCCGCCGCGGTTCATGATGAAGTCGGGCAGGGTGTGGTGAGTCTCCACGTCGACCGGCTTCGGGTAGGCGCTGGTGTGGCAGAAGGACTGCATCACCAGGTCGGCCTGGAAGCCCAGGCAGGCCAGATCCTTGAGCTCGTCGCGGGTCATCGGGCCGGTGGTGTCCTGGGAGCCCACGGTGGTCATCTTCGGCTCGCAGTACATGCCCGGGCGCACGCCGTCCATGCTGCAGGCCTTGCCGACCATCTTCTGGGCCAGGGTGAAGCCCTTGCCGGTGTCGGCCGGCTGCTCGGGCAGACGGAACACGTCGGACGGCGCCAGGCCCAGGGATTCACGGGCCTTGGCGGTCAGGCCGCGGCCGATGATCAGCGGGATGCGCCCGCCGGCGCGCGCTTCATCGAGCAGCAGCTGGGTCTTGAGCTCGAAGGTCGACAGCACCTCGTCGGTGGCGTGCTTGCAGACCTTGCCTTCATACGGGTAGACGTCGATGACGTCGCCCATGTCGAGCTTCTCGACGTCCAGCTCGACCGGCAGGGCGCCGGAATCTTCCATGGTGTTGAAGAAGATCGGGGCGATCTTGCCGCCGAAGCAGAAGCCGCCGGCGCGCTTGTTCGGCACGTTGGGGATGTCGTCGCCGAAGAACCACAGCACGGAGTTGGTGGCCGACTTGCGGCTGGAGCCGGTGCCTACGACGTCGCCCACGTAGACGACCGGATGGCCCTTGGCCTTCACTTCCTCGACCTGCTCGAGCGGGCCGGTCTCGCCGGGGGCCACCGGGGCGATGCCGTCGCGCTCATTCTTGAGCATGGCGTTGGCGTGCAGCGGAATGTCCGGACGCGACCAGGCATCCGGCGCCGGGGACAGGTCGTCGGTGTTGGTCTCACCAGGCACCTTGAACACGGTCAGGGTGATCTTGTCGGCCAGCGCCGGCTTGGACAGGAACCACTCGGCCTCGGCCCATGACGCGATGACGTCCTTGGCCACGGCGTTGCCGGCGTTGGCGCGCTCTTCCACGTCGTGGAAGGCATCGAACATCAACAGGGTGTGCTTGAGCTGTTCACCGACCTCGTGGGCGAGGGCCGCATCGTCCAGCAGCTCGACCAGCGAGACGATGTTGTAACCGCCCTGCATGGTGCCCAGCAGCTTGACGGCGTGGATGCGGTCGATCAACGGCGACTCGGCCTCGCCCTTGGCGATGGCGGTCAGGAAACCGGCCTTGACGTAGGCGGCCTCGTCGACGCCCGGCGGCACGCGGTTGGTCAACAGGTCGAGGATGGCCTCTTCCTCGCCGGCCGGCGGGTTCTTCAGCAGTTCGACCAGGGCAGCCGTCTGCTCGGCGTTCAGCGGCTTCGGCGGAACGCCCGCCTGGGCACGCTCCTCGACATGTTGGCGATAGGCTTCAAGCACGTGGTGGCCCTCATTGGTTAGTGGTGGCCGAGCGCCTCGCGGCGGCGGTGACGCCTCGGCGAAACGCTCGGCACGACTGAATCGGCACGGTCAACGGTGGCGCTATTCTAGGAGAAACTGTCGACAATGTTAAGAATGCCGGCCATGCGGGGCTTCGAACTTTGGTCTCTGGTCGGGTTCGAGCGGCGGTGGGGTGCCAGTGGGCGGGTGTCACGTTACCATGGTGAGACCTTGATCAACGCAGAGGAGCGGCCGATGGCGGGACGTGTTGCCTCGCCCTGTGTGGGGCTGTGTTCGACCACGGTGGGCGATCGTGTCTGCCGGGGATGTCAGCGCATCGACGACGAAATATGCGACTGGCCGGCCTTGGATGGCGAAGCGCGCGCGCGGCGTATGGCCGAACTGGATGCCCTGCGCGCAGACGTGGCCGGCCGCCACCTTCGGGTGGTGGATGCCGACGCTCTCGAGGCGCAGCTGGTGCGCCACCGCATCCGTTTCCGGGCCGAGCAGCCGCCGCTGTCGCGGGCGGTGGAGCTATTGCGTGTCGGGCGTGACCGTATCCGCGACCTGTCGCGTTACGGCCTGCTGCCTGTCGAGCCGCTCGATGCCGCCGCCTTGCATGCCCGCATCGCCGCCGATCTGCGCGTTGCCGCCGAGGCGCGCCGCGAAGCGCATGCCTCGCTTCCTTGACCCGCTTTCCTGATTCCCTGACACCGCCGGACGCCTCGATGACCGCCATTGCCCAAGCCCCCGCTGACCTGCTGCCCGAGGGGCTGCTCGAATTCCTCCGTTGCCCGACGCCCGATGCCTGGGTCGGCTGGGCGCTGGATAACCCCGAATTGCTGCTGATCGACCACGCCCAGTGCGAGAAGAAGGCCGCATCGACGGCCATGAGCCTGCTCTATCGCTACGTCGATCGGCCCTTGCTGCTGACCAAGATGAGCCAGCTGGCGCGCGAGGAACTCCTGCACTTCGAGCAGGTGGTGAAGCTGATGGAGGATCGGGGTATCGCCTATCGCCACCTGACGGCCTCGCGCTATGCCGAAGGCCTGCGCCGCCACCTGCGCCCCGAGGACCCGCATCGGCTGGTCGACATCCTGATCGTGGGCGCGCTGATCGAAGCGCGCAGCTGCGAGCGTTTCGCCCGTTTGATCCCGCACCTTGACGATGAGCTTGCCAAGTTCTATCGCAGTCTGGTTAAGTCGGAAGGGCGTCACTATGAGGATTACCTGATGCTGGCGAACCAGGCTTCCCCGAGTGCCATCGAGGATCGGGTGGCCTTCTTCGCCGCGCGAGAAGCCGAACTGATCGCCATGCCGGACACGGCATTTCGTTTTCACAGCGGCGTGCCTGCTTGATTCGGGGGCGCCGCCCAGCAGGATCTCATCATCATGCGGGATGCTTCCGACGCCGTGACCCGTGACGAACAAGATCGCCTGGCTCTCTTTGGTCACTTTTCGCTGAGCCTGGGCGACGATGCGCTGACCCATTTCAGCTATGACAAGGTCAAGGCGCTGCTCGTCTACCTGCTGCTCCACGAGCAGCCGGTCAATCGGGCGACCCTGGCCGAGCTGCTGTGGCCCGACCAGGGCCTGTCTTCCGGTCGTACCAACCTGCGCCATGCCTTGCATTGCTTGCGCCAGTCGTTGGGCGAGCAGGCCGAGGAGGTGCTGTCGGTGTCGCGTCAGACCATCGCCTTCGAGCTGCCGGCAGACTGGTATTTCGACCTGCATGAGCTCCAGGCGATGCTCGAGGCGCCGGCCGGGGTCGCGACCCTGGGCGAGATCCTGGAGTGCTATCAAGGCGATCTGGTCGAGGAGCTTCAGCTCGGCGCCTGCGCCGATTTCCAGCGCTGGCTGGTGCAGATGCGCAACGAGTGGCGTCAGCGCGTGATCCGTTATGCCGAGTCGGTGCTCGAGCAATCGGAGCCGTTGCCTGATGCGCTGCTGGAGACCCTGGTCAGCCGCTTCTCCGGCTACGGCCCCTTCCACGAGCGCCTGGTACGCCAGCTCGCCGAGAAGGGCCAGCTGGCGGCCGCCCATGAGCAATACAGCGCTTACCTGCAGCTGTTGGCGCTGACCGGGCAGCAGCCGGATCCCGCCTTCCTGCAGCTGGCCCGCTACTGGTCCGACGACTCCCCCGGCGAGGCGGCCGGTGCCGGCTTCTCGCGCACCCTGGCGGCGGACAGTACGCCGCTGCGTGACGATGAAATCGAGATGCGTCAGCTTTCGGTGATGGCGATTCGCCTGAACCTGGATGCCGATCTTTCCACTCGAGGCGAGACGCGTGCCTGCCTGGCACTGCAGGTCGAGCTGATGCGCTGGCTCGAGCAGCAGTGTCACCATCTGGGTGGCTTCTGGTTGCCCGGTGCCGTCGGCGGCATCGGCCTGGCCTGCTTCGGCACTCATGGCCCGGCGCACCAGCTCGCCGAGCTGGTGGCGCTCTATGAACACTGCCAGCGGGCGTTGTCCGATGAATGCGCCCGCTACTGGAGCGGAGAGGGCGAGCCGCCGGGGATTCGCCTGGCGGCCGGCCTCAACAGCGGCCAGGTGGTCTATCTGCCGGAGCGCAAGCTGGTCGATCCGCTGGGCGAGGTCACCCAGGGCGCGCTGGAGCTGATGTCGGCGTCCCAGGGCAGCGAGCTGGTGATCTCCCAGCAGGCCAGCCAGCACATGCCACCGGCGCTGGACCTGCAGCCGCGGCTCTCCTCGCGGCTGGTGGCGAGCGACGGCCGGGTATGGCTGCGGGCGCTGGTGCTGGGCGCCAACGAAGGCGGCCGCGAGGCGATGCCGCCGAGCCTGATCGGGCGCGAGGCGGCGCTGCGCACGCTACGCGACGCCCTGGCCCGGGCCGGCATCGGCCTGCGTCAGAGCGTGCTGGTGCGTGGTCCTTCGGGGCTCGGCAAGTCGGCGCTGCTGGTGGGCTTTCGCCATCTCGAGCAGAGCCGCGAGGCGCTGATCTGCTGGCAGCCGATGACTCGGCTGTCGATCCAGGAACCCTATGGGGTGGCTCGTCAGCTGCTGAACTGGCACTTCGAAGAGGCCTTCGATGCCGAGTGTCTGGCCACGCTGTTGCCCGAGACGCTCGATGACGAGCAGCGGCTGCTGCTGGAGGAGGCGCTGGGTGTCCGTGAGCCACGCGAGATGACCATGCTCACCCAGAGCGGCGAAGTGGCGGAGCTGGTGGTGGGGGTGTTGCGGCGCCTGATCGAACGCGTCACCGACGCGTGCACGCTGGTGTTGATGGTCGATGACCTGCAGTGGCTCGACGAGCCCTCCTTCAAGGTGCTGGCCGGGCTGCAGGCGCGCCTGCCGATCAACTGCCCCTTCCTGATGGTGGCCAGCCACCACGGCCGCGAGGCGCTGCCGGCCAAGCTCGACTGGGACCAACAGGTCACCCTGGGGCGCCTCGATCCCATGCAGTCGTCGCGCTTGCTCACCCAGCTGGCGCGTCGCTACCGGTTGCATCTCAGCCCGCGCCTGCGCAGCCAGATCGTCGAGCGTTGCGACGGGGTGCCGCTGTATCTTCAGGAAATCTGCCGCCGCGTCGACATGGATCGCCGCGAGGGTCGTCATATCGAGCTAGACGAATTGCCGCGCGGCCTGCTCGGCCTGCTGGCCAGCCGCATCGACCAGCTCGATGGCGATCGTGACGTGGCTCATGTGGCGGCGGTGCTGGGGCGGCGCTTCCGGCTCGATTTCCTCGCCGAGTGCAGCGACCGGGAGATGCCGCGGCTGCATGCGGCGCTCGAGCAGATGACCCGCCTGGAAATCATCGAGCCGGTCGATGAGGCAGGCGAAGGGCGCGAGTACCAGTTCACGCACCAGCTGTTGCAGGAGGCGGCCTACCTGTCGTGCCCACGAGACGTGCGGGTGGCCCTGCATCGTCAGGTCGTGGGGCTGATCGAGGAGCGTTTCCCGGTGTGGATCAGCCGCCACCCGGGCGAGTTCGCGACTCACTTGCGGCGCAGCGGCCATTATGCCCGTGGCGCACGCTACTTCGAGCTGGCGGCCCGGGAGGCGCTCAAGGTGAGCGCCAACCGTACTGCGTTGCGCATGGCAGACTTCGGGCTGGCCAGCCTGCGCCAGGTGGAAGACCAGCAGGAGCGCGAGATCAGCCTGCACACGGTGCGCGGCCAGGCGGCCTTCGCCCTGGAGGGCCACGGCTCGCCCACCGCCCATGAGAGTTTCGTGCGGGCTCGCGAGCTGCTGGCCTGCGCCGACGAGGTGCCGGAGGACAGCGAAGACCTCGAGCAGGCCTTCCTGGTCAAGTGGGGCCTGTGGGTCGGCTGCAGCCAGCGCAACGCCCATGCCGACGCCTTCCTGCTGGCCTCGCGGCTGGCCGATCTGGCGGCTCGGCTGGAGGACCCGCGTTATCAGCGGCTGGCTGACTTCGCGCGCGCCAGCTGCGAGTACTGGGCGGGTCGCATCCAGCAGGCGCATGAGCATCTCGAGGAGATCGACCCGCTCAATGCGCCGATGATGATCGAATGGTTGCCGTTCTCCGACCATCCCCAGGTGGCGGCGACCTGTTTCCAGAGTTGGGCGCTGTGTCTGCGTGGCGACTACCATCGCGCCCAGCAGCAGATCGAGTCGGCGCTGCGCCTGGCCGAGCGCATCAATCATCCGGGCAGCCTGGCCATGGCGCTGATGTATGCCGCCGCCCTCTACCGTCAGGTGGGGCACGTACAGTTGGCCGCGCAGCGCGCCGAGCGTGCCTACGAGATCACCAGCACGCCGGACCTGCAGCTCTGGCAGGTCTCGGCGCGGCAGGTGCTGGGCTGGCAGCGGGCGCTGTCCGGCGACCGCGAAGGGCTCAAGCGTATCGAGGCCTGCCAGGAGGAGTTCGCCGAGGTCACGGGGCGCGATCCCTATCAGCGGCCTTCGCTATGGTGGGTAGACGCCTGCACCTCGCTGGGCGAGCTGGCACGCGCCGAAGACTATCTCGATCAGTGCCTGCTGATCGCCCGCGAGCGGTCCACGCTGTTCGTCGCCGAACTGGCGGTGGAGCTGGCCCGGGTGCGTCACCGCCTGGGGCATGCCGCCGAGGAGGTGCGGGCGTTGATCGACCAGGGCCTGGAGCAGGCACGGGGCGATGGTAACCTGCATCAGCAGCTGAACGCCCTGGAAGCCTGGCTGACGTTGGTCGACCCCCGAGACGAGGCGGCGCGCACGGCCTTCCGCGGGCTGCTGGGCGAAGTCAGCCACAGCGATGCCCCGGTGCTGGCGCGCTGGCGGACCCTGTTGGATCGACGGCTGCCGCACACCGCCGACCTGGAAGGCTGACGCCTCACACCCCAGCGGCGAACGACGACGCCCGGCGAGGCTCGCAAGACGAGCGTCGCCGGGCGTTTGTCATGCACTGGCGGGTGGAGGCGGTATCGGGCGAGGCTCGAGCGAGGCGCGCTCAGGTCGTCACCTCCAGGGCGGCGATGCGCGCCAGCGCCTGGTCGCGGTGTTCGCCGCACAGCTCGCGATCGAAGTCGAAGCGAGCGCAGACCGCCGGTCGTTCAGGCTGACCGAACAGCCGGCACAGGTTGTCGTCGTCGAGCTGGGCGCAGCGCATGCCCGCGGGCTTGCCGTCCGGCATGCCGGGAATCGGCGAGCTGATCGATGGTGCGATGCAGCAGGCGCCACAGCCCGGGCGGCAGCCGTCGACTGGGTCGGGCACGCTCATGGGCGTGCCTCCGCCAGCGCTCCCTTATCGATGCCCTCGAAGGCCTGGACGCGTGTGGTGCGGCCGGTCTCGCCGGCGATCTCGCCGGCCAGCCAGGCGGCGATGTGTTCCACCGTGGTCGGCGTAGGAAGCGTCATGCAGCGCTCTCTCGGCAGGGTCAGGCTGAAGCGGCCCTGTTCGGCGGTGTAGCGGCTGGTCAGGCGGCCCGCGAAGGTCGCGTCGAGGCCTTCGCTGACGTCGGCCTCGTCGACCAGATAACGATCCGCCAGCCGTGAGGCCCAGTCGGCCTCGAGCGCAGGACACCGCTCGCCACCCTGCCAGATGTGCAGGCGTGAGCGGTGCCCATGGGCGATGCGCTGACAGTTGCCGGCGTGGCGCTTGAGGCCGTGGCTATAGGTGTAGCCGGGGCCGTCGATGGGCTCGTCGGCGAGCGTCAGACGGATCGCCTCGACCCGGGGCGGCGGTTGGCGAGTGAGGGTGGCGGACAGGTGCTCGGCCAGTCGTTCGGCGGTGATGGCCGGCCAGGGCAGCAGCGTGAAGGCGTGGCGCGGACCGCGGACCTCGAACGGATAGGGCGCCTCGGCGCGCACGCAGAGCCCTTCCGCGGCATCGTGCACGCTGATGCCGGGCGCCTGGGTGGGCACCAGCAGGGTGTGGTCGGGTCCCTGATCGATCCGCGACTTGATCCACGGCTTGACCTCGCCGAAGTCGAACAGCATGCCATCCTCGCCGAGTGGGCCATCGAGTTCGGCGTCGACGCGCCAGCTGGCGCCGATCAGCCCACGTTCGGGGCACCATAGCGAGGCATCCAGATGGGTGAGGCGGTTAACGAACAGCGTCATCAGTCGATCCCGGTGATCTTGTGGGTCTGCAGCGAGAGGCGCCACTCGGGGTGGTTCAGGCAGTAGGCCACGGTGTCGGCCATGGTGTCGTCGCCGCCCAGCGGCGCGCTGTCCATCGGCTGCAGGAAGAAGTGGGGGAAGTCCAGCGCGGTGAAGCGTTCGGGCGGCGCGTCGTGTTGCGGATAGACGAGCTTGAGCTCGTCGCCGCGGGTCTGCACCAGGACCGTGTCGCCCTTGGGGCTAACGCACAGCCAGTCGATGCCCGGCGGCGCCGGCAGGGTGCCGTTGCTCTCCACGGCGACGTCGAAGCCGCGTTCATGCATGGCCTCGATCAGTGCCTCGTCGAGCTGCAGCAGCGGCTCGCCGCCGGTGAAGATCACCTGGGGCGTGGCGCTACCCGGGGCATCGGGCCACAGCGCGGTCAGGTGGTCGGCCAAGGACGCGGCCTCGGCGAAGCGTCCGCCATGCTGGCCGTCGGTGCCGCGGATGTCGGTATCGCAGAAGCGGCAGGCCGCGGTGGCGCGATCGGCCTCGCGACCGGACCACAGGTTGCAGCCACTGAAACGGCAGAACACGCTGGCGCGCCCGACCTGGGCCCCTTCGCCCTGCAGCGAATAGAAGGCCTCCTTGACGCTATACATCGGTGGTGTCCTCGGGCGGCTGAGTGTCGGCGGCGGGCCGCTGTGCATAGCTCAGGGGATCGACGGCATCATTGGCCGCGAAGGCCGCCAGCCGCTCGCGGCAGCTGCCGCAACGGCCACAGGCAAGCGCCTCGCCGCGGTAGCAGGTCCAGGTGTTGGCGTAGTCGAGCCCCATGGCCAGGCCGTCGGCGAGGATCGCCTCCTTGCCCGCGCGCAGGTAGGGGGCATGCAGGGTCACCGGCTCGAAGTTGGCGATGCCGGCCACCTCATTCATGGCCTCGACGAACTCGGGGCGGCAGTCCGGATAGAGCATGTGATCGCCGCCATGGGCGCCGTAGTCGACGCGGTCGGCACCGATGTTGACCGCCTTGGCGATGGCCAGCGACAGCAGCACCATGTTGCGATTGGGGACCACGGTGGCCTTGAGGTTCTGCTCGGCGTACTCGGCGTCGGGTAGCTCGCGTCCCGTGTCGGTCAGCGCCGAGGCATCGATCAGGCCATGGATGGCGGTGATGTCGACCACCTGGTGGGGCACGCCGAGGTCGTGACAGACCTCGCGGGCGGCCTCGAGCTCTCGGGCATGGCGCTGGCCGTAGTCGAAGGACAGGGCGTGGACGTCACGGCCCTCGCGCAGGGCGCGGTGGAGCACGGTGAAGGAGTCCATGCCACCGGAGTAGATCACGACGGTGGCCGGTGCGGGGGATGCTGACATGGGGATCCTATGGGCGGAGAATTTGTCTGTTCGTCGCGTGCGACGAAACCTTGGCCGGGGTCCGGTCCGGCAGGGGCGCACAGTGTACGTGACCGATGGGACAGGCGCCAAGCTCGCCACGGGGTGGACAGAACCCGGGGCTTCGGGGAAGCTGGGAGTCACCCCCAAGGCCTCCAGCACAAGGAATCGGCATGGCCACCATCGAACATCGCGCCACCCTCGAGGCGCCCCCCGAGCGCGTCTTCGCCCTGCTCGAGCGAGTCGAGGACTTCGTCGACTATTCGGACCTGATCGAGCGCATCGAGCCGCTGGGGGAGGGGCGCTACCGCTGGCACGTGAAGGCGGTGCGCATGGACTGGACCTTCGAGGTGGCGATCACCGAGCGTCGTGCGCCCGAGGCGCTGGCCTGGGAGTCCCTCAGCGGCGTGCAGAACCGCGGCCGCTATCGGCTGACGCCGGTGCCGGAAGGCACCGAGGTCGAGCTGACCCTGGAATACGAGATTCAGAGCCGGTTGGTCGACAAGGCGGTCAAGCGGGCGGTGACGCCGCTGGTCAATCGAGTCAGTCAGCAGATCCTGGATCGCGTCGCCGCCAGGCTATAGCCCCGCAGCACAGCGTGTGCTGCCGGGGCTGCCTAAGCTTTGTCTGACAAGTCGGCGGGCGAAGGATCGGGCAAGGCCCGTCCCCCTGCGGAGCTGCACACCTCCCACCCTGATGTGGGTTCCAAGGCAAGGATCGGCGAATAATCGGCATTCACGAGCGCTAAACGAGCATTTTTAGCCGACTGTCGACGCCGTATCGACGAGCGTGAATACCCTTCCGGCCGCCTGGCCTCAGCCCTTGCGCAGCGAGGCGTCCAGATGGTCGACCACCTCGGCCCAGTCGGCGTCGGCGTCGAGGGCCTCGCGCAGGAAGGCCGACTGGCCTTCGTTCCAGCAGGCCGCATCGGCCAGCTCCACCCCTTCGGGAAGCGGGGCGTGGCGCTCGATGAAACGCCGGATGGCCTCGGGGTCCGAGGCCAGGCCGAGCTGTTCGAAGAGTTCGCTGAAGGGATGGTCGGGATGTTCCATGGCGTGCACCTGTAGCGGGAAGCGTGTGCCTTCACTCTAGCCGCCCGCGCGCCCTCGCGGCGGCAGGGCGGCCAGGGTGTCTTCAACGCTCGGCTTCGATGAACCCAGCAGAGTCCAGCCCCACTCGTTCAGGGCGCGGTGCGCTCGCCGACCAGTGGGGTCAGGAAGCGCCGTCGGCGTTCCTCGTCCGGCAGCGGCTGGGCCAGCAGGTGGATCAGCTTGGTCACGGCTGCCTCGGGAGTCATGTCGTCACCGGACAGCACGCCGGCATCGCTCAGCGCCTGGCCGGCGGCGTAGGTGCCGATGGCCGCCGCGCCGTGCGGGCATTGGCTGATGGCGGCGAGCAGCTTGCCTTCACCGCAGGCCTGGGCCAGCACGCCTGCCAGGCGCGGGTCGTCTGGCAGGTTGCCGCCGCCCCATACCTCCAGCAGCGCCCCCTTGACGCGATCGTCCAGCAGCCAGGCCTCGAGCTGCCAGGCCGCGAGCCCCGGCCATAGTACGATGCGGGGCACCGCTCCTGCGGCGAGCGGCGTGTAGTCGAGCAGCTCGAAGCGCGGGGCGCCGCGCTGGTGGTGTTGCAGGCCCTGCTCGGGGTAGAGCACCGCTTCGTCCTCTACCCAGTCGCCGAGCGGTGGATGATTGGGGCTCGTGAAGGCATCGGCCTCGTGGGTTTGCCACTTGCGGCTGCGCACGCCCCGTAGCAGGCGGCCGGCGAAGCCGATCGCCACCTCCTGCAAGCGCGGCTCGGCGGCGAAGCGTAGCGCCGCCTCGACGTTGGCCAGCGCGTCGCTGCCGGGCGCCTCCAGGGGTTGCATCGCGCCGGTGAGCACGACCGGGCGGTCCAGCCCCTGCAGCTGGTAAGCCAGGCTGGCGGCGGTCCAGGCCAGGGTGTCGGTGCCATGGATCACCACAATGCCGGCGGCCTCGCTGTAGTGCTTGGCGATCAGCTCGGCGAGACGCTGCCAGTCGAGCGGGGTGGCGGCGCTGGAATCGATGGGCGTGGGGGTGGCGATGACCCGGAAATCGGCAAGCTCGGCCCGACGAGCCGGCGGCAGGGACGCCAGGGCACGGCGCAGGCGCGGTTCGATGTCGTGGCCGGGAACGAGCCCGTCAGGGCTTTCCACCATGCCCAGGGTGCCGCCGGTGTAGATCACCAGCAGCGAGGAAGCGGATGACGTCATGGGGGCTCCAGTCAGAAGATGCAAGCCATGATAAGGCGCCGGCTGAAGGGACGGCGGCGTGGGATCAGCGCACGATGAGGCGATCGTGTTCGTCACGGGTCAGGCGTCGATTGCGGCCGGCCAGCAGGGCGAAGCCGGTGGCGACGGCGGTGATGGCCACCAGCGCGAGGCTGATGGCGGCCAGCCCGAGGTCGAGTTCCAGCATCACGCCGACGCCTAGCGGCCCCAGCGCGGCCAGGGTGTAGCCCATGCCCTGTACCATGCTCGAGAGCTTGCCGGCCAGGCGTGCGTCGGCGGTGCGCAGCACGATCAACGACAGCGCCAGGCTGAAGCCGCCGCCCTGGCCGAAGCCCAGCAGCGCCACGCCGTACCAGCGCCACTCGATCGGCCCCATCAGCAGTATCCACAGGCCGCCGCCGATCATGCCGAGCACCAGCAGCAGGGCGGGGCGCTGATCGCGCCCCAGCCGGGCCAGCCAGGGGGCGGACAGGGCCGCCCCGAGTTGCAGCATCACCGAGCCGCCGGTCATCCAGCCGGCCTCGACCTCGTCGTAGCCGCGTTCCACCAGCAGGGTCGGCAGCCAGCCGAAGACGATATAGGCCAGCGAGGATTGGCAGCCCATGTAGAGGGTCACCTGCCAGGCCAGCGGTTGACGCAGTAGCGCGCGGGTGTCACCGCGGCGGGGCACCGCCGGTGGGCGACCGGGTGGGGCCGGCATCAGCGTCTGCCAGGCGATCAGGCCGATCACGGCCAGTGCCGCCCAGCTGGTCAGCGCCGTGGCCCAGCCTCCTAACACCTCGGCCAGCGGGATGCTGAGTCCGGCGCCGAGGGCGCCCCCCAGACACAGGGCCATGGTGTAGACGCCGGTCATCAGGTCGGCGCTGTCGGGTAACTCGCGCTTGACCAGCGCGGGCAGCAGGGTCCCGGCGATGCCGATACCGGCACCGACCAGCAGGGTCCCGGCGAACAGCCAGATGGGCGCGGCCAGGCCGCGCAGGCCGAGGCCTGTGGCCAGCACCAGTAGCGCCAGTGACAAGGTGCGCTCGGGGCCCAGGCGCCGCGACAACCAGGGTGCGGAGGGGGCGAAGAGCCCCAGGCAGAGCACGGGCAGGGTGGTCAGGGCGCCGATCGCCAGCATCGGCAGGCCACTGTCGTCCTCGATGCGGGGCAACAGTGGGGCCAGCGATGACAGGGCCGGGCGCAGGTTGAGGCCGACCAGGATCATCAGGGCAATGAACACCCCGGGCGCTGGGGAGGTGCGGCGTGCGCCGCGGTCAGTCGTGGTCATACGGGTCTTATTTATCGGGTGGCGTCCCGCCGATGCGACGGCGCCAGCGTTGCGCGAATGCGGCCTCGCCCTCGAGGTCGTCGGCGGCGCCGAATTGTAGATGCGGCGATGTGGCCCGAGGCTCGCTCTCGGCGCGCCGGCGAATGTCGCTGACGTCCTCGCTGCTGACCCATCCGCTTTCGCCGTGAGGCATGGGGTCGGCCACCAGTGGTCCGGTATAGGTCCAGCAACGCTGGGGAACGCGGGATACCCGCCAGCTCCGGCCCTGCCAGTGAGCAAGGCCGGAGGCGTCGAGATGGAAGGCGTCGCCCGGCAGGAGGGCGACAAACAGTCGGGCGTTGAGCATGAAACCGTTGTCGAGCATTTCCACCGCGCCATGGTACTCGCCCCGTGAAAGGGCCGTGAGCACGCCATGGCTTGCTCGCTGGCCGTCGGGAGAGACATGGCCCTCGCCACACAGGTGCAGCAGGTCGGCGTCGATCTGCTTGATGACCCAAACCCGAATCGGGGGCTTGCCGAACAGCGACTTCCACTTGCTCTTCCACATGGCTCAGCTCATATGTTGGCGCAGATCGCCTCGCACGCTGTCGATCAGGGTGATGAAGTGACTGTCGCCCGACGCGTCGATGCGGTCGACCCGGGCCATGCTGGCCAGGCCGCGATCGACCAGTAGCTGGTCGAAGATCTCCAGCGTCATCGATTCCGAGCCGGCCTCGGCCGGGGGCAGCGCGCCGTCGGCCAGGGTGAAACTGGGCAGCAGGGTGGCGCGCACTCGGGTGGCACCGCCCTCGGCGAGCACCCGACGCACGAACAGCCAGCCCTCGCAGGCCAGCCGCTCGCCGGTGTCGAGCTCGCGCAGGAACAGGGTCCGATAGCAGGCCGCCTGGGTGGCGGCCTTGTCGGCCATGCTGCGGTAGGCCTCGGTGGTGCGTTGTGCGGAGACGCCGGCGGATTCCAGTTGTTGCCAGGCCGCACGGTGTTCGCGTTCGAGTTGGGCCTGGCGCTGGAAACGCTGCCAGCGGTGGTAGTCGTGGATCAGCTCTCGCGTGTCCATGGGCATCCTTGCAGGAGTCGTGTCATCCGATCATGCCATACAGTCGCATTGCCGAATATTAATTGCCAGTGCGCTGGCGATCCTGGCCGCCGCGGCGACGGCGACGACGCCCCGGCGCCTGGCCGTCGCGACCGCCGTTGCCGTTGCCAGCGTTACGCTGGCCGCCACCATTACCGCCGCCCGCGTTGCGGGAATTGCCGCGTTGGTTGCCGCCGCGCCCCCGGTTGCCACGGCCGTTCTCGATCGGCTCGGGTTTGGCATTGGGGTCAGGCTCGAAGCCGGGTTCGATACGCTTCTCGAGGTCGCGCTTGATCAACCGCTCGATGCCCTTGAGCAGGCCGTGTTCGTCGACGCATACCAACGACACCGCCTGACCTTCGCTACCGGCGCGGCCGGTGCGGCCGATGCGGTGCACGTAGTCCTCGGCGACGTTGGGCAGCTCGAAGTTGACCACGTGGGGCAGTTCGCTGATATCGAGGCCACGGGCGGCGATGTCGGTGGCCACCAGTACCTGCAGGCTGCCGTCCTTGAAGGCCGCCAGCGCGCGGGTACGGGCCGACTGGCTCTTGTTGCCGTGGATCGCCATCGACGGGATGTCCTGCTTGGACAGCTGTTCGGCAAGGCGGTTGGCACCATGCTTGGTGCGGGTGAACACCAGCACCTGATACCACTGATGCTGGGTGATCAGATGGGCCAGCAGGTCGCGCTTCTTCTCGCGGTCGACGCGGTAGATGGCCTGGTCGACGGTCTCGGCGGTGGTGTTGCGGCGAGCCACCTCGATCAGCGTCGGCTCGTCGAGCAGCTTGTTCGCCAGCGTCTGGATTTCCTTGGAGAAGGTCGCCGAGAACAGCAGGTTCTGGCGGCTGTCGGGGAGCAGCTTCAGGACCTTCTTGATGTCATGGATGAAGCCCATGTCGAGCATGCGGTCGGCTTCGTCGAGCACCAGGATCTCGACGCTGGAGAGGTCGACGTGGCCTTGCTGTTGCAGGTCGAGCAGGCGCCCGGGTGTGGCCACCAGGATGTCGAGGCCGGGGCGGAGGGCGTCTACCTGAGGCTGCTGGCCGACGCCACCGAAGATCACGTGGGAGGTCAGCGATAGATGACGGCCGTAGTCGCGGACGCTTTCGCCCACCTGAGCGGCCAGTTCGCGGGTCGGCGTCAGCACCAGGGCGCGCACGCTCCGCTTGGCCGGCCGACGACCGTCCTTGAGGCGTTGCAGCATGGGCAGGGTGAAGCCGGCGGTCTTACCGGTGCCGGTCTGGGCGCTGCCCAGCAGGTCACCGCCGTCGAGGACGGCGGGGATGGCCTGGCTCTGGATCGGTGTCGGGGTGGTGTAACCCTGGGCGTCGGTGGCGCGCAGTAACTCGGGGCACAGGCCAAGATCGGAAAAGGTCATGCAGTCTCCGCGGCAACGCCCCGCCTCGACCCATCGCACAATGCGGCCGGATCGAGGCAGAGCGTGGAAATGAGGTGAATCGCGGCGGCGGGTGCGACCGCGAGAGGCGCGTATTATGCCATAGCGCCGGGGAAGGCGCAGCCAACCGTATATGGCGTCAGGGCGTTACGCCTTGCCGGTGTCGTTCTACCGCCGCCGCGATCTCTTCGGCGGCGGTGTCCCAGCTGCGGCCGAGGGCCCGCACCAAGGCAGGGTAGCCGTCCTCGGCGAGGGGAGTGGCGGCGCGAAACGTCGCGGCGCCGAGCAGCGCCTTATCGGCGTCGAGCAGCTGCCAGCGGCCGGCGGCCAGCGCCTGGCCGTCGGGTCGGCCCTGGAAGCGTTCCACGCTGACGCGCAGTTGCAGCGGATCGGTCGCGGCGTCCGCCTCGGTGTCGAGCCGTACCCGGGTGTCGGGCAGGTCGGCGGCCAGACGCTCACGCAGGCCGCGTTCGAGCTGGCGGCCCAACGGCTCCGCCCAGCGGTGGCCGTCGGCCTCGCGTAGGGTGATGTCGTCGAGTTGCACGACGATGCCTTCGGTGTCCAAGAGCGGAGCCAGGCGCAGCGGGCGTAGCACCAGCACATGGTTGGCATCGACGCCGGCTTGGCCGGCGGCCGGGGCGGCCGGCTCGGGCAGGGCATAACGGGTCGCCGGCGTGCCGCCCAGGGCGCAGCCGGTGAGCCAGAGCAGGGCCAGGAGCGGCAGCAGCGGGCGCGGCGAGATCATGGCGAACTCCTTGGTGTCGGGGCACGGGGCACGGGGTCGTCGGCGTCCAGGCTGTCGAACAGCAGGGCACCCGGGTTGTCGCCGAGCTGGCGAGCCGTGGGCTGGAGGTCGCGTAGCAGGCGTTCGAGCTGGTCGAGGGTCTCGGTGATGTCCCGATAGGCCGGCGCCCCCGGCGAGACGCCCTCGAGGGTGTCGCGCAGGGCGCTCAGCGTGCGGTTGAGCTCGCCGGGGAGGGCACGGGTCTCGGGATCGTCGAGCAACGACTGGACGCTGGATGTGAGCTTGCGGACCTGTTGCAGGGTGGCCTCCGAGGTCGCCAGGTTGTGTTCTAGCCCGTCGAGTATCGGCGCGAGTTCCAGGTCGTTGAGCTTTTCGAGCAGCGCGGTGATCTGGCCCTGGATCTGCGCCAGCCCACCGGAGGTGGTGGGGAAGACGTCGCGTTCGGCGAAGGTCTCGGGCGTGTAGGTGTCGCGCCGCTCGGGGTCCAGGCTAAGGTCGACGAACAGCGCGCCGGTGAGCAGGTTGCCGCTCTTCAGCGAGGCGCGCATGCCGCGCTCGAACAATCGTTCGAAGCGCTGCTGCCATTCGTCGAGGTCCAGGGTCTGGTCGTCGATGCCGAGACGCTGGGGCTCGATGCGGATCAGCACCGGGATCGCCAGGCGTGAATCGCGTTCGGGCTGGGACGACGTGAAGTTCCACGGCACGCTGGCGACGGTGCCGATCCGCACGCCACGAAATTCTACCGGGGCGCCGCGCGACAGGCCGCGCACGGTGTCTTCGATCAGCATCACGTATTCCAGGTAACGGTCGAAGGTGCCTTCGCGGGCGCTGTCCTCATCGGCGTAGAGGGTGAAGGTGCTGTCGGGGTCGGCCGCCGTGCCGCGCGGCAGGTCCTCGGGCACACCGAAGGTGACGCCGCCGCTGACCATGGTCTCGAGGGAGTCGAGCTGGACGCGTACGCCTTCGGAGTCGAGGCGCAGGTCGACGCCGCTGGAGCCCCAGAAGCGAGTGTTGTCGGTGACCAGGCGGTGGTAGGGACTCTCGATGAAGATGCGATGGTGCATGCGCCGGGTCTCGACGTCGAACTCGGCCTCCTCGACGCGCCCCACGGTATAGCCTTGATAGGTGACCGGATCGCCGACGCTGAGACTGTTATCGACCTCGCTGAGCAGGTTGATGCGCAAGCCTTCGGCGCCGGGAGGCGCCACCGGGGGTTGCTCGCTGACCGTGAAGCGGCTCGCTTCCTCGTCGCTCTGGCCGGGTTCGAGCTGGAGGTAGGCCCCGGAAAGCACGGTGTTGAGTCCGCTGATACCCTCACGGCCGATGCGCGGTTTGACGACCCAGAAGGTGCTGTCCTCGACCAGCATCGATGCGGCCTCGGGCTTGATGCGGGCGGTGATCACGACCTGGGAAAGGTCGTCGGCCAGGTCCACCGACTCCACCTGACCGATCTCGACGTTGCGGGTCTTGATCAGGGTGTTGCCGGCCTCGATGCCGTCGGCGCTTTCCATGGTCAAGGTGATCATCGGGCCGCGGCTCAGGTAGCTGTCGTAGACCAGCCAGGCGCCGATCAGCAGGGCCACGATGGGGACGATCCAGATCGGCGAGAGCCGTGCCTGGCGGGTGGTCCGGGCGCGATGCTCGGTATCGGACGCAGCGTCAGGGGGCGTGTCGGTCATGCAGGGGTTCCTCGTCCGCTGTGGGGGATGAATCTTCCCAGATCAATCGGGGGTCGAAGGCCATGGCGGCGAGCATGGTGAGTACCACCACACCGCCGAAGGCGACCGCCGCGGGGCCGGGCTCGACGGCCATCAGGTTCCCGGCGCGGATCAGTGCCACCAGGATCGCCACCACGAAGATGTCGACCATCGACCATCGACCGATGAACTCGGTGATCCGATAAAGCCGGGTACGCGCCGGTGCCTTGAGCGAATGGGCCCGTGGTGCCACCAGACACAGCCAGGCCAGGGCTAACAGCTTGCCGATCGGTACGATCACGCTGGCCACCAGGATCACCAGCGCCACCGGCCAGGACCCCATGTCGATGAGCTCGACGATACCGCCGACGATGGTGTTGGGGCTAGGCCGCCCCAGGCTGATGGTGGTCATGATCGGGTAAACGTTGGCCGGCACGTAGAGTATCGCCGCCGCGGCCAGCAGCGCCCAGGTGCGTTGCAGGCTGTAGGGACGCCGGGCATGGAGCGGCTCGCCGCAACGCTGGCATTGGCCGTGGCCATGGGCATCGAGGCGGCCTACCAGCCCACAGGTGTGACAGCCGGTGAGCCCCTGGGGCGCGGCCGGTCGACCGGTCTGGCTGCCCTCGGGGGCGGGCGGTTCGCCGGCCAGGGCAAACCATAGCCAGTCGCGGTCCACCGACTGGGTGGTCGCCACCAGCAATATCGCGAAGATGCCGAAGGCCCAGAAGCCCGGGCCGAGGTCGATCTGGGCGAGACCGGCGATCTTGATCAGGCTGACCAGGGTGCCGATCAGGAAGACGTCGGCCATCATCCAGGGCGCCAGGTGGGCCAGGGCGCGTGCGGCACTGCGGCTGGCCGGCAGCGGCGTGCCACGCAGCAGGCCGAGCTGTAGCCACGCCACGGCGAGCAGGTAGAGGGTTGGCAGCACCAGGATGGTCATCAGCACGACGATGGCCACCAGTGGGGCCTGGTGGCCGAGGAGTTCACTGGCGGTCTGGGTCAGGTCGATGCGATTGCCGACGCCGCGCACGCTGAAGGCCAGGAAGGGGAAGGCCGCGGCGACCGCTAGGCTGGTCAGGGCGGCGATCGCGAGTGCCAGGCTGCGCTGGGCAGGGTAGCGGTGGCGGCGTACCTCGGCGTGGCCGCAGCGTGGACATACCGCCTGCTCGCCCGAATGCAGGGGCGGCAGCGCCATCAGCCAATCGCATTCATGACAGGCACGCAGGCGTCGCCGGGTGGCACGAGCCTCCGGAGGGGTACGGTCGACGTAGGGCGCCTGGGTGGGCAGGGCGAGGTGGCGAAAGACCGGCCTGGGCACGGCGATGGCGTTCTCCTGAAGATCAACGACTTGTCACAGAGTGTGTCACGTTGACGTAGGGGGCACCATAGTCAACCATGCGTGCCTCATTGACTGCGATGGAGACACCATGATGCTTCCCGCCCTGGCGGTGGTGGCAGGCCTGATCCTGCTGGTCTGGAGCGCCGAGCGCTTCGTTGACGGCGCGGCGGCGACATCCGCGCGGCTCGGCCTTTCTCCCTTGCTGATCGGCATGCTGGTGATCGGTTTCGGCACCTCGGCGCCGGAAATGGTGGTCTCGGCCATCGCCGCGAGTCAGGGTAATCCGGGGCTGGCCCTGGGCAATGCCTTCGGATCGAACATCGCCAATATCGGCCTGATCCTGGGGCTGGTGGCGTTGATCGCGCCGCTGGCGGTGCATTCCGGGGTGGTGCGTCGTGAGCTGCCGGTGCTGGGAGGGGCGACGCTGCTGACGGCGGTGCTCTTGCTGGGCGGCGTGGTGCGCCTCGAGGGCATGCTGCTGCTGGTCGTACTGGCGGTCTTCATGGGCTACAGCGTGGTTCAGGGCCTGCGCAACGACACGGATCCGCTGTCATCCGATACTGAGACCGATCTGGCCACGCACCCCATGCCATTGCGCACCGCCCTGGGCTGGACGGCGCTGGGCCTGGTGCTGCTGGTGGCGAGCTCTCGGCTGCTGGTATGGGGCGCGGTTTCCATCGCCCAGAGCCTCGGCGTCAGCGACCTGGTGATCGGTTTGACGGTGGTGGCGGTCGGCACCTCGCTGCCGGAGCTGGCGTCCTCGATCAGCGCCCTGCGTCGTCGTGAGCACGATCTGGTGCTGGGCAATGTGGTGGGATCGAACCTTTTCAACACCCTGGGTGTGGTGGGGCTCGCCGCGGTGATCGCGCCGATCGATGCCGGTCGGGAGGTGCTGCTGCGCGACTGGAGCCTGATGGCCGCGATGACGGTGCTGATGGTGGTCTTCGCCATGGGCTGGCGCGGCCGGGCGGGGCGCATCAATCGTCTCGAGGGTGGCATCCTGCTGGCCATGTATGTGAGCTATCTCGGTTTCATGACACACCTGGTGGTGAGCGGCGCCCCGATGACGTGAGAGGGCTGCGGCAACGCGACACAGACAACGGATCACCCCGGACGCGCTATGATGCCCCGGGTGGCTTGCCTTGGCCGGGCCGGTATCGGCTAATCTGAGGCGAGCAAGGGTGAATGCGGAAGAGGGCATCGCGCTCCCTGAACAGGGCACGAGAGTGCCGGCGCATTCCCATCAATGGTCCGCAGGAACGAGGTATGCCTCATGGAACTGGATCCTCTGCTGCTGTCGCGGCTGCAGTTCGCCTTCGTGGTGTCCTTCCACACCATCTTCCCGGTCTTCTCGATCGGCCTGGCGTCCTATCTGGCCGTGCTCAATGGCCTCTTCTATCGCACCGCTAACCGTGCCTGGGAGCGCCTGGCGATCTTCTGGACGCAGGTGTTCGCCGTGGTGTTCGGCATGGGAGTGGTATCGGGCATCGTCATGTCATTCCAGTTCGGCACCAACTGGAGCAACTTCTCCCTGGCGGCCTCGAACTTCCTCGGTCCGATGCTCAGCTACGAGGTGATTACCGCCTTCTTCCTCGAGGCCGCCTTCCTCGGCGTGTTGCTGTTCGGGCGCGACAAGGTGCCTCAGGGGGTACATCTGTTCGCCTCGATCATGGTCGCCCTCGGCACCTTCATCTCGGCCTTCTGGATCCTCGCCGCCAATAGCTGGATGCATACCCCGGCGGGCACCGAGCTGGTCGACGGGCGTTTCCGCGTGACCGATTGGAGCGCGGCGATCTTCAATGCGTCCTTCCCGTATCGCTTCGCCCACATGGTGTTGGCGTCCTTCCTGACCGGTGGCTTCGTGGTGGCGGGTGTCAGCGCCTGGTACCTGTTGCTCGGCCGGGAGCCCCAGGCCAACCGCAAGGCGTTCTCGATGTGTTTGTGGATGCTGCTGGTGCTGGCGCCGCTTCAGGCCGTGGTCGGCGACTTTCATGGCCTCAACACCCTGGAGCATCAGCCCACCAAGGTGGCGGCCATGGAGGGCAACTGGGAGACCCAGTCTCGCGCGCCGCTGCTGCTGTTCGCCTGGCCCGACCAGCAGGCTCAGGAGAACATCGTGGAGCTCGGCCTGCCGGGTGTGGCCAGCCTGATCCTCACCCATGACATCGATGGCGTGGTGCCGGGCCTGAGCGAGGTCCCGCCGGAGGAGCAGCCGCCGGTGTGGCTGGTGTTCTGGTCGTTCCGTGTGATGGTCGCGATGGGGCTTGCGATGATCGCCGCGGCATTGATCGGCCTGGGGCTACGCGCGAAGGGGCGATTGTATGATCACCGCGGCTACCTGCAGTTCATGCGCGTCATGACCATCACCCCGTTCCTGGCGGTGCTCGCCGGCTGGTTCGTGACCGAGACCGGCCGCGCGCCCTGGCTGGTATACGGCATCATGACCCAGGCCGAGGCGGTGACGCCGTCGCTGACCGGTGGCATGGCGCTGTTCACGCTGATCGGCTACATCCTGGTCTATGCCGTGGTGTTCTATGCCGGCACCCTGTACCTGACCCGGGTCGTGCGTCAGGGCATGCTGCCCGAACCGCCCCATGACGATGAGGTGGAACGACCCAAGCGGCCGCTGTCCGCCGCCCATGTGCCCTTCGAAGACGCCGCCAACCAGCCGGGAAGGAGCTGAGTCATGGAGATATTCGATCTGACGCTGATCTGGGCCGGTATCATCGGCTTCGGGATCATCATGTATGTGCTGATGGACGGCTTCGACCTGGGCGTGGGGATCCTCTTCCCCTTCGCCCCCGACGAGGACAGCCGCGATGTGATGATGAACTCGGTGGCGCCGATCTGGGACGGCAATGAGACCTGGCTGGTGCTCGGCGGAGCCGGGTTGCTGGCGGCGTTTCCGGTGGTCTATTCGGTGTTCCTGCCGGCGCTCTACATCGGCGTCTTCCTGATGCTGGCGGGGCTGATCTTCCGCGGCATCGCCTTCGAGTTTCGCTTCAAGTCGCACCGTCACCGCCGCTGGTGGAACCGGGCCTTCTGCTGGGGGTCCGTCGTGGCCGCCTTCGCCCAGGGGGCGGTGGTCGGCGCCTATATTCAGGGCTTCGCCGTGGAGGACTTCGTCTACGTGGGAGGCGTCCTGGACTGGTTGACGCCCTTCACGGTGCTGACCGGCATCGGCCTGGTGGCCGGCTACGCCTTGCTCGGGGCCAGCTGGTTGATCATGAAGAGCGAGGGCTACACCCAGGCATGGGCCTACCGGCTGGTGCCGCGACTGCTGATCGCGGTCCTCGCGGTGTTCGCCATCATCAGCCTGTGGACGCCCTTCGTCGATGAGGCGGTGCGTGAGCGCTGGTTCGGCCACCTGCATCTGATCTGGGTGTTCCCGGTACTGGCCCTGCTCTGTGCCCTGTGGCTATGGCGTGCCGTCCAGGCGCGCCGCGAGGGGCAGCCATTCATCGCCACCCTCGGCGTGTTCGTCTTCACCTATCTGGGGCTGGTGGTCAGCAAGTGGCCGGTGATCGTGCCGCCGGATTACACCCTCTGGGACGTCGCCTCGGCGCCCGAGTCGCAGCTGTTCCTGTTGCTGGGCATGCTGTTCGTGATTCCCATCGTGCTGGCCTATACCGCTTGGAGCTACTGGGTGTTCCGCGGCAAGGTCCGCGTGGGCGAGGGATACCACTGAGACGATGACTCAACCCTCGACCTCGCGCGCCTGGCTCGCCGGCCTGGCGCGCGCCGAACGCGGGCGGCTGGGCCTGGCCGTCGGGTGTGGCCTGATCGCGGGCATCGCGAGCGTGGCGCAGCTCACCCTGTTGGCCTGGCTGGTGGCCTCGCTGCTGGTGGAGAGCCGTACGCCCACCACGCTGCTTCCCGCCTTCGCCTTGCTGGTGGCCCTGATGGGCCTGCGTGCCCTGGCGCAATGGGGGCAGGACGCGTTGGGCCTGGCCGCCAGCCTGCGGCTGCGACGCCGGGCCCGCGGGGAGTTGCTCGATCATCTGACCCGGCTCGGGCCGGTGGGCCTCACCGCGCATCATAGCGCCAGCCTGGCTCATCGCGTGGTGGATCAGGTCGAGTCGCTGGACGGCTACGTGGCACGCTTCCTGCCTCAACGCTATCTCGCGCTGCTGATGCCGCTGGTGATCCTGGCGCTGGTGGCCTGGCTGGACTGGCTGGCGGCGCTCTTCCTGCTGCTCTCGGCGCCCCTGATCCCGCTGTTCATGGCCCTGGTCGGCATGGGGGCCGAGCGGCTCAACGAGGAGCAGTTCGATGCCGTGGCGCGCTTGTCGCGCCACTTCATCGATCGCGTCCGCGGCATCACCACCCTGCAGCTTTTCGGGCGTAGCGCGGCGGCCACCGAGGAGGTGCATGCCGCCGCCGACGACTATCGGCGGCGAACCTTGCGCCCGCTGCGCCTGGCCTTCCTGTCCTCGGCGGTGCTCGAGTTCTTCGCCGCCGTGTCGATCGCCATGGTGGCCATCTACGTGGGCTTCGGCCTGCTCGGCTACGTGACCTATGGCCCCGCCGAGCAGTTGACGCTGTTCAGCGGGTTGCTGGCGCTGCTGCTGGCGCCGGAGTTCTTCCAGCCGCTGAGAAGCCTCGCCCAGCATTACCACGATCGCGCCTCGGCCCTAGGCGCCGCCGAGGGTATGGTGGCGCTGCTCGACGAGGCGCCGCGCCGCGGCTTTGAGCCGGCGGCCCCCTGCGAATCCCCGGCCCTCGTCGAGCTGGCGGCGGTGACGGTGAGCCATCCCGAGCGAGGCGGTGTGCTCAAGGCACTGTCGTTATCGCTGGCGGCGGGCGAGATCCTGGCGGTCAGCGGCCCCTCGGGGGCCGGCAAGTCGACCCTGTTGCAGCTGTTGGCGGGCTTCCTGGACCCGGAGGCCGGCGATATGCGTCGACAAGCCGGGCTCGAGGTGGCCTGGATGGACCAGCGGCCGCTACTGATTCACGGCAGCCTGGCCGATAACCTGCGTCTCGCCGCGCCTGACGCCGATGAGCCAGCCCTGCGGCGTGCGCTCTCGGCGGCCGGGTTGGGCGCGTTGATGTCAGCTCTGCCGGAGGGCCTCGAGACCCGTCTCGGCGAGCGAGGAGTCGGGCTCTCCGGCGGCCAGGCCCAGCGGCTGGCGCTGGCGCGGGTGTTCCTCTCCGAGGCCCGACTGGTGCTGCTCGACGAGCCCACCGAAAGCCTCGACGTGGACAGCGAGGCGTCGGTGATCGAGGCGTTGATGGCGCTTGCCGCCGAAGGGCGCAGCCTGGTCATCGCCAGCCACCGGGCCGCGCCGCTGGCCTGCGCCGACCGCCGGCTGACGCTGCGTGATGGCCGGCTCGAGGCGGTGAATCATGGCTGAGCCTCGCGGCACGTTCGCTACCCTCGCGCCCTGGCTGCGCCTGCTCGGCCGGCGGCGCAACCGCCTGCTGGCCGGCGCCGGGCTGATGGCGCTGGCGCTGGCCTCGGCGCTCGGATTGTTGGCCTTGTCGGGCTGGTTCATCGCCGCGACCGGGCTCGCCGGCATCGCCCTGGCCGCCGGTGGCGCCATGACGCTGGATGTCTATGTGCCGGGCGGTGGCATTCGCGGCTTCGCGGTGACCCGCACCGCGGCGCGCTACGCCGAGCGGCTCTACAACCACGATACGGTGTTGCGCCTGCTGGCCGATCTGCGCGGCCGGATGTTCGCGGTGCTGGCCGGGCTCGACGGCCAGACGCTCTCGCGGCGCCGGGCCAGCGACTGGCTGAATCGGCTGACCGCCGACATCGATACCCTGGACAGTCTCTTCTTGCGCCTGCTGGCCCCGGCCGCGGTGGCGCTGTTGGCGATCCTTGCCCTGGCCGGTGGCCTGGCGATCGGCTCGCCGGCGGCCGGCCTGACGGTCGGCGGGTTGTTGGGCGCCGCCTGGGCGTGGTTGACGCTGGGTCAGGCGCGCCTCGGGCTCGCCGCCAGTCGGCGCCGGGTCGACGAGCTGGAGCGATTGCGCGGGCGCCTGATCGAACAGCTCCAGGGGCTCGCCGAGCTGGAGGCCTACGGTGGCCTGGCCGCCGCGCGGCGGCGCCTCGAGGCCATCGAAGAGGCCCTGTACGCCGACCAGCGCCGGCTGGGGCACTTCGCGGCGCTGGGCACGGCGTTGGCCGGCCTGGCCGTGGGCCTCGGCTGGCTCTCGGCGTTGTGGCTTGCGGCGCTGGCCTGGCAGGCCGGGGCGGTGTCGGGGCCGGTGATGGTGATGATGCCACTGGCGGTGATGGCGATGAGCGAGGCGCTCGGCGCACTGCCCATGGCCTTCACCCAGTTCGGGGCGACCCTGGCCGCCGCCGAGCGCCTCAACACGCTGGATGGCGCCCGCCGTGACGCTGGGGGAGCGGCGAGCCTGCCTGCCGGGGCGCCGCGGCTCGTCGTCGAGGATCTGTCGCTGCGTTATCCCGAGGCACTGACAGCGGTGTTCGACGGCTTCTCGTTGACCCTGGCGCCCGGCGAACGCCTCGCCGTGCATGGCGTGTCGGGCAGCGGCAAGTCGAGCCTGGCGGCGCTTGCGACCGGGCAGCTGGCGCCGGGCCGCGGTGTCGTATCCCTGGCAGGCCTGCCGATCGAGGCAATCGCCCCCGAGGCCCTGGCCGAACATGTGGCCTGCCTGACCCAGCACACCGAACTGTTCGACGATAGCCTGGCGGCCAACCTGAGGCTCGGCGCCCCCGGGGCCGACGATGCCCGACTGTGGGCGGTGCTCGAGATCGTGGAGCTCGGCGACTGGGCCGAGGCACTGCCCGGTGGGCTCGCGACTCGGGTCGGCGAGGGCGGACGCCGGCTGTCCGGTGGTCAGGCGCGGCGCGTGGCCCTGGCGCGACTGTTGCTGCGCGACCCGGGGCTGGTGATCCTCGACGAACCCTTCGCCGGGCTCGATTCGGCGCTCGCCGGGCGTCTCGCCCCGCGTCTCGATGCCTGGCTAGAGGGGCGCAGCGTGCTCTATCTGGTGCATGAGCGCGCCGAGCAGACGGCCTTGCCCGGCGTCGATCGTTGGCAATCGTTGGCGAGCGAGGAAGCGAAGGGCTTTGTGGCGCCTAGCGGAATCTTTCAAGATGGCGCCAGGCACTGAGACGAGGTGAATTATGCGGGATTTCCTGAAGGCCCTGCCCAAGGCCGAACTGCATCTGCACATCGAGGGCACCCTGGAGCCCGAGCTGATGATGGCGCTCGCCGAGCGCAATGGCGTGACGCTGCCCTATGCCTCGGTAGAGGAGGTGCGAGCCGCCTACGACTTCGAGGACCTTGCGTCCTTTCTGGACGTGTACTTCCAGGGTATGAGCGTGCTGCATACCGCCCGGGACTTCGAGGACCTGGCGATGGACTACTTCCGGCGTGCCGCCGCCGAGGGCGTGGTGCATGTGGAGATGCACGTCGACCCCCAGGCACACCTGGCCCGGGGCGTCGCGATGGATACGCTGATGGAAGGCCTGGAGCGCGCCCGGCGCCGCGCGGCCAGTGAGTTGGACCTGTCCACGGCGCTGATCCTCGCCTTCTTGCGCGACCGGCCTGCCGAGGAGGCGCTGGAGGCGTTGGAGCAGGCCGTGCCCCATCTCGAGCGGCTGGATGCCGTGGGGCTCGACAGTGCCGAGGTCGGCCATCCGCCCGGCAAGTTCGCCGTGGTGTTCCGCCGCGCGGCGGAGCTGGGGCTGGCGCGGGTCGCCCACGCCGGCGAGGAGGGGCCGCCGGCCTACATCCGCGAGGCGCTGGACAGGCTCGACGTCTGCCGCGTCGATCATGGCGTGCGTTGCCTGGAAGACGAGGCGCTGGTCGAGCGGTTGCGTGCCGAGGCCAGGGTGTTGACCGTCTGCCCGCTGTCTAACCTGCGCCTCAAGGTGGTCGAGCGCCTCGAGGCGCATCCGCTGCCGGCGATGCTCGAGGCCGGGCTCACGCTGACCCTCAATTCCGATGACCCCGCCTACTTCGGCGGCGGTATGCTGGACAACTTCCTGGCCTGCGAGCGTGCCTTCGGCTGGTCCCGCGAGACGTTCACCCGGCTTGCCGGTAACGCCATCGAGGCCGGTTTCATGAGCGAGACGCGGCGTGATGCCTTGCGCGAGAGGCTGGCGGCGATGCAAGTGCCTCCCGGTGGCTAGAGCTCCCGCATCCAGTGCCGAATACGATGGCGATGACGCCGGCTGGTGAGGCGCTGGGTGTCGAGCCCGTCCGGGGTGAGCAGGCAGTCGTGACCGTCGTCGGTGAGGCAGAAGCGCCGTCGTGCCCCGATGGGGGCGTCTTCAGAGCCGTAGATGGCGATCACGCGGATCTCGATCGCGCGAGGCGTCGCGTTCTGCCCCCAGTCCTGGCCGGGCCGATGGTCCGGCGGCATGACGCCATGATGATGGGCCACTCGATCGAGGATGCCGCGAAAGGCGCCAACATGCAGGTAGGCGCCGGAGGGGAGTGGGCCCTGGTAGGTGCGAGTGCTGCGGTCTTCTTCCCCGGGCTGCTGATAGTCGGTGATATCGAGCTGCCGCTCGCCCGAGTCGGTATCGAGAACGGCGATGATATGTTCCACGAAGATCGCCTCGGCGCTCATGTTGCTGATCAGGCACAGTGAGTCGAGGTCCTTGCCGTGACCCCGGTTGATGATGATGCGTGGGCGGCGTTGCCGAATATAGCCGTTGTACAGTAGCTGGGCATAGAACAGCCAGATCAGCAGGGTCAGGGTGCTGGTGATCGCGCCGATCGCGCTGGCGTTCTGGTTGAGCCACTGCATGAAGTCGAACCCTGCTTTGCGTTTCCGCCACGCTAGGGCAGGGTGGCGAGGCGCGCAACCTCCGGCCGGTTCGGCGGCGACGTGCCCGGTGGATCATGCCGGGCCTCGATCACCATCGGGAAGGGCTCGCCGGACCGGCGAGCCCACACGCACGGCGGGTCGAGTGCCCTGGGCTGTCAGGCCTCGGGCCGTAGCGCTGCCTGGGCATCGCGGTGGTGCACGCACCGGCCGTTGGCCCAGGTGGCATGAACCGCACGATCGTCGCCCAGCATCATCAGCGCGAACAGCGTCTCGGCGAGCGTGCGGCAGCGTGCGGTGCGCCGGGCCAGCAGCGGCGTGGCCTGGGGGTCGAGGACCACGAGGTCGGCTTCGCCGCCTTCCCGCAGGCGACCGATGCGGTCGTCCAGGTGCAGGGCCCGGGCGTTGCCCAGCGTCAGCCGGTAGAAGCCCTGCCAGGCGGTGAGCGGCTGGCCGAGCAACTGGCCGACCTGGTAGGCGGCCTTGAGGGTCGCTAGCCCCGAGAGGTCGGTGCCGGCGCCCACGTCGCTGGCCAGGCTGGTGGCGAGCCCCGCCTCGCGGCAGGCCTGGCGGTCGAACAGCCCGCTGCCGAGGAACAGGTTGGAGGTAGGGCAGAAGGCGACGCTGGCGCCGGCCTCGGCCAGCCGATGGCGCATGCCCTGATCCAGATGAATGCCGTGGGCGAAGGTGCTGCGTGGCCCGACCAGCCCGAAGCGCTCGTAGACCCCCAGGTAGTCCCGGCATTCCGGGAACAGTTCAGCGACCCAGGTGATCTCGCCCTCGTTCTCCGAGAGGTGAGTCTGCAGGTGCAGGTCCGGCGCATTGCGCAGCACCGCGCCGGTGGCCTCGAGCTGCTCGCGGCTCGAGGTGGGCGCGAAGCGCGGTGTCAGGCTGTAGCCGAGCCGATCCCGGCCGTGCCAGTCGCCGATCAGTCGTTCGCTGTCGGCAAGCCCGCCGAACGGATCGTCGACCAGGGCGTCCGGGGCGTGGCGATCCATCAGCACCTTGCCGGCCAGCATGCGCAGGCCCCGCGCCTTGGCGGCACTGAAAAACGCGTCTACCGAGCCGGGGTGAGAGGTGCAGAAGACCTGGGCGGTGGTGGTGCCGGCGCGCAGGGTCTCGTCGAGGAAGGCCTCGGCCACGGTCTCGGCGTGGGCGCGCTGGGCGAAGCGGCACTCCTCGGGGAAGGTGTAGTCGTTCAGCCAGTCGAGCAGCTGGCGGCCATAGGAGGCCATGATGTCGAGCTGGGCGTAGTGGACGTGGCTATCGATGAAGCCCGGCATCATCAGCTTGCCGCTGTAGTCCACCACCTCGATGTCCGGCGGCAGGTGCGGGGCCAGCTCGGCGTAGTCGGCCACGGCGTGGAGGTGGCCGTCGACCAGCCACACGGCGCCGTCTTCCAGGTGGCGCACGCTGCCAGGCGCCGGGGCGTCTCCGTCACCCGGGTCGGCATCGAAGCTCAGCAGCGGGCCGCGCAGCACGCGCATGGGGGGGCGGGGGTCGTTCATGAATCTCTCCATTGAACACCGGTCGCGACCGGTGCTTGAGACAATACGGGCTGGGTCTGTTTATCGTTATCTGACAGACGATGAGCGTTTCCGTCGACAAGCCTCCGCGAGGCCCTGTAAACCCGTCCGTGGTCGCTACTTTTGCCCTGCTGCGGTGCTAATGCATCCTGCGCCGCTGGCAGGGCCTGGGCTGGCCATCCATGGTCAACCCGCTCGGCGGGAAGAACATTCACGGGATGTGCTTCTCGTTCCGCCTCGCCCCTGGGCCAAAAACCCTCGCTTCGCTTGTATCGCTGGCGCTCATTCGTGGAGCGCTCAGCGGTGTGACGGGAAGGCCTCGCGCAGGCTCTCCGGGGCGACGCCTCGCCGGTCGTCGCGCGTGGCCTCGGGTTTGAGCGTCAGTAGTTCGGCGGCCACCGCCAGGGCGATCTCGTAGGGCCGCTTGCCGTGGGCGCCGGGCACGCCGATCGGGCAGCGCACCGTGTCGAGCGCCGCCGCGTCATGGCCGGCGTCACCCAGTCGGCTCTGGAAGCTCGCCCACTTGCTGTGCGATCCGATCAGCCCGATCGAGGCGCAGTCGCCGCGCCGCAGCAGGGCATCTACCAGGGCGCGGTCTTCGGCGTGGTCATGGGTCATCACCAGCGCGTGGCAGCCGGCGGGCAGCGAGGCCACGGCGCCTGCCGTGTCCACGCCGTCGGCGCCGGTCGCCAGGCGATGATGGTGCAGGCGATCGCCATCGGCAATGTTCTCGGGGAAGGCGTGCTCGCGGCTGTCGAACCACCACACCCGCCAGGGCAGCGGGGCCAGCACCTCGACCAGGGCCTGGCCGACGTGTCCGGCGCCGAACAGCGCCACACCCATCTCGGCGTCGGCGAACGGTTCGATCAGCACATGGACGTAACCGCCGCAGCACTGCCCGGAGCGACCGCCCAGCGCGAAGGCTTCCAGCCGGGCGTCGGTGTGGCCGTCGGCCAGCGCCTCGCGGGCGGCCTCGATCACCTGTTGCTCGAAGGTGCCGCCGCCCAGGGTGTCATGGGTGGTATCTGCGGCGATCACCATCTTGGCGCCGGGCTCGCGCGGGGTGGAGCCGGCCACGCCCACCACGCTGGCCAAGGCGTGAGGGCGCGCCTGTCGCTGTAGGCGTTCGAGCGCCGCGTACCAGGGCTCAGGCCGGTGCATGGTCGGGGCTCTCGTCATGCTCGGCATCGGCGGTGGTCCTTTCCCGACGCAGCGCCTCGGCGGCCATCAGTACCCGCTCCGGGGTGGCCGGCGTGTCGAGCGCCGGGCTGACGCGGTAGTCGGTGAGGCTCGCCAGGGCGTCGCGCAGCGCCGACCACACCGAGATGGCCAGCATGAAGGGCGGCTCGCCCACGGCCTTGGAACGGTAGATGCTGGCCTGGGAGTTGGGGTGGCCCTGCAGCAGCTCGACGTTGAAGGTCTCGGGCAGGTCGCCGAAGGCCGGGATCTTGTAGGTGGCCGGGCCGTCGGAGACCAGCCGGCCGGCCTCGTTCCAGACCAGCTCCTCGCTGGTCAGCCAGCCCATGCCCTGGATGAAGCCGCCCTCGATCTGGCCGATGTCGATGGCCGGGTTCAGCGAGTCGCCGACATCGTGGAGGATATCGGCGCGGCTGACGCGATACTCGCCGGACAGGGTGTCGACCTCCACCTCGCTGACGGCGGCGCCGAAGGCGTAGTAATAGAAAGGCCGTCCACGGCCGGTGGCACGGTCGTAGTGGATCAGCGGGGTGGCATAGAAGCCCTTCTCGGAGAGCGAGATTCGGCCGATATAGGCGGCCTGGACTAGCTCGCCCCAGGGCAGGCGCGTCTCGGCCTCGCCTAGGCCGGCGATCAGCTCACCGCCTTCCAGGCGCATGGTCTCGCGGTCGAGCCCGCCGGCATCGCGCTCGAAGTGCTCGGCGGCGAAGTCGAACAGCCGCTCGCGCAGCTTGCTCGCCGCGTCGCGGGCCGCCTGGCCGTTGAGATCGGCGCCGCTGGAGGCGGCGGTGGGGGAAGTATTGGGCACCTTGTCGGTGCGCGTGGCGCTGATGCGCACCCGCTCCAGGTCGAGCCCCAGCTCCCGGGCCACCACCTGGCAGACCTTGGTGTGCAGGCCCTGGCCCATCTCGGTGCCGCCGTGGTTGATCAGCACGCTGCCGTCGGTATAGACGTGCAGCAGCGCGCCGGCCTGGTTGAGATGCTGGGCGGTGAAGGAGATACCGAACTTCACCGGGGTCAGCGCCAGGCCTTTCTTGATGATCGGGCTCTGGGCATTGAACGCCGTGATCTCGCGACGGCGTGTCCAGTAGTCGCTGCTTTGCTCGAGCCGGGCGATCAGCTCATGGAGCAGGGTGAGCTGCTCGACGCGTTGGCCGTAGTGGGTGATATCGCGTGGCGCGGCGTCCGGGCGCTGGGCGCGATAGAGGTTACGTCGGCGAATGGTCAACGGGTCCTCGCCGAGATGACGGGCGATGTCATCCATGGCGCGTTCGATGATCATCATGCCCTGGGGGCCACCGAAGCCGCGAAAGGCGGTGTTAGAGGCGGTGTGGGTGCGGGCGCGTTGGCCGGTTACCCGGGCGTCGCCCAGGGAGTAGGCATTGTCGGCGTGGAACATGGCGCGGTCGACGATGGCCTCGGAGAGGTCCGGCGAGTAGCCGCAGTCGCCGATCAGCCTGATATCGCCGCCGGCCAGCACGCCTTGGTCGTCGAAGCCCAGGCGGTAGCGGTTATGGAAGGGATGGCGTTTGCCGGTGGCCCGCGAATCCTCGGCACGCGGCAGGCGGACCTTGGCGGCGCGGCCGGTGCGCCGGGCGATGAGCGCGGCGATGCACGCCCAGGGGGAGGCCTGGGTCTCCTTGCCGCCGAAGCCGCCACCCATGCGGCGCATCTCCATGGTCACCGCGTGGAAGGGGATGCCGAGCACCTCGGCGACCAGTTTCTGGGTCTCGCTGGGGTGCTGGTTGGAGGTGTAGACCATCACGCCTTCATCCTCGCTGGGCACCGCCAGGCAGGCCTGGCCTTCCAGGTAGAAGTGTTCCTGGCCGCCGACGAACTGGGTGCCCTCGAGCACGTGGGGGGCCGCCTCGAGGGCGCCTTGCCAGTCGCCGCGTTCGTGGACGTGGGTGGGGCGTACGAATTCCTCGCGCTCGGCGGCGGCCACCGGGTCCAGCGAGGCCGGCCGCTCGTCGATCTCGACCGTCGCCTGCTTGACCGCCAGGCGGGCGGCGCGGTGGCTCTCCGCCGCCACCGCGAACAGGCACTGGCCGAGATAGCTGATCGTCTCATCGACGAAGATCGGGTCGCCCGGGAACACCGGTCCGATGTCGGTGTGCCCCGGCACGTCGGCCAGGCAGATGACGTCGACCACGCCAGGGGCACGTCGCACCTCGTCCAGGTCCAGCCGGGTCAGCCGACCGTAGGCCACCGGCGACAGACCCACCGCCACGTGCACGACGCCGGTCGGGGGGGCGATATCGTCGATATAGGCGGCGCGGCCGGTCACATGTTTGGTGGCGCTCTCGTGGGCGCGGGCGTTGTTGGCGCCTCCTTGGGGAGCGACGGTCTCGCGGGCCAGCGGCGCGTCGCCCTGATTGCGCTGGTTGGGGCGCTGGTCGGCGGCGGACTCGCCGCCACGAGCGGTGTCGGGCGAGTGAGAAAGCCTAGTGAGCGTGCGCATCGAGGGTCACCTGGGTCGTGGAATGGACGGCGTCGGTGGTCGTCGCGTCGGCGGCGATCATCAGGCGCAGGCGTTCGAGCAGGTTGCCGGCGGCGATACGGCGGTATTCGGCGCTGCCGCGGACATCACCCATCGGGCTCAATTCCTCGGCCAGGGCGGTGCGGGCAGCGGCGAAGGCCTCGCCGTCCGGGGCATGGCCTTCCAGCGCAGCCTCGGCCCCCGGCGCGCGGCGGGGAATCGCCGCCATGCCACCGAAGGCCAGGCGGACATCGCGCAGCACGCCCTTGTCGAGCGTCCAGGCGAAGGCGCCGAGCACCGCGGAGATATCATCCTCGCGTCGTTTTGACAGTTTCCAGACCTTGAGATTCGCTCCGCTGGCAGGCCGCGGCAGGAAGATGGCGGCGATGAATTCGTCCTCGGCCAGCGCCGTCTTGCGGTAGTCCAGGAAGAAATCGGACAGCGCCAGCTCGCGGGCGCCACGCGGGCCATCCAGGCGCAGTCGGGCATCCAGGGCCAGCAGCACCGGCGGGGTGTCGCCGATCGGCGAGGCGTTGGCGATGTTGCCGCCCAGCGTCGCGCGGTGTCGGATCTGCGAGGAGGCGAAGCGATGCATCAGGTGCTCGAAGGCCGGGTAGGGCTCGGCGAGTAGCGGCGTCAGTCGGGCGAGCGTGACGGCGCCGCCGATCCACCAGCCGGCGTCGGTCTCCTCGATGACGTTCAACTCGGCGACCCGACGCACGTCGATGAGGTCGTCCAGCGCCTTGAGCTGCTGGGTGGTCTCGAGCCACAGGTCGGTGGCGCCCGCCACCAGCCGGGCTTGGGGGCGTTCGGCCTTGAGGGCGCGCAGGGCGGCGAGATGGCGGGGCACCGCGTAGTGGGCAGCCGTGGCATCGTCCGACGCGTCGTCGAGCACCACGTGCTCGCTCGGGATGGCCGCGACCGCGGGGTAATCGGCCATGCTCAGGGCGGCGTCGCGGATCGGCCGGTAGCCGGTGCAGCGACACAGGTTGCCACCCAACGCGCTCTCCAGGCGTTGCTGGGTCAACGGGGGCGCTTGATCACGGCGCTGCTGCTCGTAGAGGGTGAACAACGACATCACGATGCCCGGGGTGCAGAAGCCGCACTGGCTGGCATGGCAATCGACCATCGCCGCCTGGGCGGGGTGGAGCGTCTTGCCATCGGCCAGCCCCTCGACGGTGATCAGGTGGCAGCCGTCGAGCTGGTGGGCCGGGGTGAGGCAGGCGTTGACGTTGTGATAGTCGGGCCCGGCATCGTCGCCGGGCTCGCCGATCGCCACGGTGCAGGCGCCGCAGTCGCCGGAGGCGCAGCCTTCCTTGGTGCCGGTCTGGCCGAGCCGGTCGCGCAGCAGTTCGAGTACGCTGGTATCGGCGCTGACGTCGCCACAGCGCTGCCGCCTGCCGTTGAGAGAGAAATCGATCATGGTCGGCTCCGATTGTGGTTGTGTAGGCCGGTGATCAGGGGGTGTGTTAATACTTGACCATATGGTCAGTTATGGCAAGTTCCCGAAGGGATTTTTTTCGAGATCGGTGCGCCGAATTGCCTTGTCACCGGCCCGTCAGGCAATCTCTTCGCCCAAGATCGTCGTCGGGAGCAGCGAGGGCCCATGGCCAAGGCAAAGACGCAACACAGCGGTGAGCAAGAGGGAGGCGCCATTCGGCGCCGCAACGAGGAGGCGATCCTGGCGGCGGCGGAGCGGGTCTTCGCCCGCCATGGCTATCGCGGGGCCAGCGTGCAGGAGATCGCCGAGCAGGCGGGGCTGCCGAAGTCCAATGTCCTCTATTACATGGGCAGCAAGCGCAAGCTCTATGTGCGCCTGCTGGAACGGATGATGGCGCGCTGGAACGCCATGCTCGACGACATCTCGGCGGAAGACGACCCGGCCGAGGTATTGTCGGCCTTCATTCGCTCCAAGATGCTCATGTCGCGTCGCCACCCCGAGGGCTCGCGGCTGTTCGCCAGCGAGATCCTCGGCGGCGCGCCCTTCCTGCAGGAGTACCTGAGCGGCGAGTTGCGGGACTGGGTGCAGAGCCGCGCGGCGGTGTTCCGCGAGTGGGCCGAGCGCGGGCTGATGGACCCGGTCGACCCGGTATGGCTGATCTTTTTGATCTGGTCGTCCACCCAGCACTACGCCGACTTCGAGGCCCAGGTGCTGGGCATCACCGGGCGCGAGACGCTCAGCGACGAGGACCTGGAGCGGATCACCGAGTTCCTGACCCGGGTGGTGATCAAGGGCTGTGGCGTTCGTCATCCCACGAAGGCGGGGGCGACGAGCGTGGGTCATGACCCTGCATGATCCGATTCGGGCGGGAGCCAGGGCCGCGGGTGAAGCACCCCGCGGCGCCCCATGTCGTCGAGGTGGGCACGGCTCACTGCGCGGTGATCAGCAGTAGTACCGACAGCGCCGCGCTGACCCACATGGCCGGCTTGATCTCCGTGAGGCGGCCGGTGGCGAGCTTGATCAGCACGAAGCTCATGAAGCCGAAGGCGATGCCCAGGGTGATCGAGTAGGTCAGCGGCATCAGGATGATCGCCAGGAAGGCCGGGAAGGCTTGATCGAAGCGTTGCCAGTCGATCTTGCCGATCGGCGCCATCATGAACAGCCCGACCAGCACTAGCGCCGGGGCGGTGGCGATGCCGGGCACCAACGAGAGCAGCGGCGAGAGGAACAGGAAGGGCAGGAACAGCAGCGCGACGACCACCGCCACCAGACCGGTGCGGCCGCCTTGGGCGACGCCGGCGCCGGACTCGATGAAGGTCTGGGCCGCGCTGGTGCCGAGCGGCGCGGCGATCATCGAGGCGAAGGCATCCACGGTCATCGAACGCTTGAGGTTGCGTGGGTTGCCGTGTTCGTCCTTCAGATCGGCCGCCTCCGACAGCGCCATGAAGCAGGACAGGGCATCGAAGAAGTTGGTGAACAGCATCACGAAGATGAACGGCAGGTAGGCCACCTCGAGGGCGCCCAGGATGTCGACCCGCATGACGGCGCTGAAGTCCGGCCAGGCGGCCAGGCCGCTCCAGGCCACCATCACCTCGTCGCCCCACAGACGACCCATGGGGATCGCCAGCAGGGTGGTCAGGGCGATGCCCATGATCAGCGCGCCGTTGAAACGCAGGATCACGAATACCGCCGTGGCCACCAGGCCGAGGAAGAAGGTCGCCAGATGGGCATCCATGGTGCCCAGCGACACCAGGGTGGCGTCGCTTGCGACGATGAAGCCGGCGTTCTGCAACCCGATGAAGGTGATGAACAACCCGATGCCGCAGGTGATGGCGTAGCGCAGCGACGTCGGGATGGCATCGATGATGGCGCGGCGCACGTTGAACATCGCGAGCACCGCGAACATCACCCCCGACCAGAAGACGCAGCCCAGCGCCACCTCCCAGCTCAGACCCGCGCCGAGCACCAGGGTATAGGTGAACAACGCATTCATGCCCATGCCCGGGGCGACCAGGATCGGATTGCGGGCATAGAGGCCCATGGCCAGGCTGCTCATGAAACTGATCAGCACGGTGGCCGACAGCGCCGCGGAGAAGGGGATGCCGGCGTCGGAGAGCACCGCCGGATTGACCACGATGATGTACATGCCGGCCAGGAAGGTGGCGATCCCGGCGAGGGTTTCGGTCTTCAGCGTGGAGCCGCGGCGGGTGACGCCGAACCAGCGGTCGAGGCGCGGCGGTGCGGCCTGCCGGGGGGTGTCCGGTTGCGGTTGCCCGGCCAGGCGGGTGGAGGTCTGTGGCATGTCGATACCCGATTGTTGTTGTGGGTGACGGGACGCGTTTTTCCTAACCATATGGTCAAGATATCGAGGGTCAAGGCTAGCCGCCGGTGCGTGGTCGAGCAAGCTGGCCCCTGCATCGGCATTCAACGAAGTGATATGGTTCGGGCGCGACGATTTGAGGCGCCATGTCGGGGCCGGGAGAGACAACCAGCATGACATCAGGCGTTGATCGACTTGCCGAGGGCGAGCTGCCCATCGAGGCGCGACTGGCCGATATCCAGTCGACGCTGGCGACGGAGACACGCGCGCTGCTGGTGGCCGAGCCCGGCGCCGGCAAGACCACCCGGGTGCCGCTGGCACTGCTCGAGGCCGCCTGGTGCCGCGGGCAGCGGCTGCTGTTGCTCGAGCCACGCCGCGTGGCTGCCCGGCTGGCGGCGGGGCACATGGCCCAATCGCTGGGCGAGACGGTCGGGCAGAGCGTGGGTTACCGGATGCGCGGCGAATCGCGCAGCGGGCCCGAGACCCGCCTCGAGGTGGTCACCCAGGGCGTGCTCACGCGCATGCTGCAGGACGACCCGTTGCTCGAGGGCGTGGCCGGAGTGATCTTCGACGAGTTCCACGAGCGCAGCCTGGAGGCCGACCTCGGCCTGGCGCTGACCCTGGATGCGCAATCGGTGCGCGATGACCTTCGCCTGTTGGTGATGTCGGCGACCCTGGACGTGGCGGCCCTGACCGCGGTGCTCGGTGAAACGACCCCGGTGATCGCATGCGAGGGGCGCCAGTTCCCGGTCACGACCCGGCATCGTCCGCCCCGCAGCCGTGACGATCCCGCGCGCCATCGGGCGGCGGTGGTCGCCGAGGCCCTGGCGGCGGATGACGGCGATGCGTTGGTGATCCTGCCCGGGGTCGGCGAGATTCGTCGCCTGGGACGGGCGCTTGCCGAGCGACTGCCCGCGGTGGCCGTTCACGAGCTGCATGGCCGGCTGCCGCTGGAGGCCCAGCGCCAGGCGCTGACGCCCGACCCCGAGGGCCGGCGCCGGGTGGTGTTGGCCACCGCCATCGCCGAGTCCAGCGTCACCGTGCCGGGGGTGTGCATCGTGATCGATGCCGGCCAGGAACGGCTGCCGGTGTTCCAGCCGCGCACCGGGCTGACACGCCTCGAGACCCGACGGGTCAATCGGGCCAGCGCCGACCAGCGTCGCGGGCGTGCCGGCCGGCAGGGGCCGGGCGTCTGTTACCGGCTGTGGGCCGAGGAGCAGCCGCTGGTGCCGGACCGTGAACCGGAGATTCGCCAGGCCGACCTGACGCCGCTGGCCTTCGAGCTGGCGCGCTGGGGCATCACCGAGCCGCAGTCGCTGACCTGGATCACGTCGCCGCCGTCCGGGGCCTTCGCCGCCGGTCGAGAGCGGTTGCGTGTCCTCGGGGTACTGGATGACGCCCATCGACTCACCGCGTTGGGCCGCGCCTGCGCGCGCTGGCCGACCCATCCGCGCCTGGCGGTGATGCTGGAGCGTGCCGCCGAGTTTCGCGCCGAAAGCCTGGCCTGCGGGCTGGCGGCGCTGCTCGAGGGTCGCGACGGCGATGACGAACGCGACCTGGCCGCCGCGCTCGAGACGCGTTTCGCCGCCCCCGGTGAAGATCGTGCCTGGCGACGCGATGCCAAACGCCTGGCGAGCCTCATGGGCTGCCGGCTTTCGACACCGCGAATGGACGCGCTCGGCGAACTGCTGGCGCTGGCCTGGCCCGAGCGCATCGCCCAGCGCCTCGCGCCGGGGCGTTTCCGCCTGGCCGGCGGTGGGCAGGCCACGCTGCCCGAGTCGCATGCGCTGGCCCACACCGGGCTATTGGTGGCGGTGGCCCTGGACGGCGAGGCCGGCGGCGGGCGCATCTTTCGCGCCGCGGCCCTCGATGAGGCCGGGCTGATGGCGCTGTATCCGCAGGCCGGGGAATGGCGAGACCATCTGGAGTGGTCCGACGAACGGGGTCGCCTGATCGGCGAGCGGCGGCGCGGGTTCGGGGCCTTGATCCTCGAGCGTCGACCGCTGGAAACGCTGCCGCCGGAGGCGGTTCAGCGGGCGCTGCTCGAGGCCGTGCGCCGGCGCGGGCTGGCCTTCGATGAGGCCACGGAGCAGCTACGCGCCCGGGTCGCCTTGCTGCGCCGTGAGCTGGGCGATGCTTGGCCGGATTGGTCCGACGAGGCGCTGCTCGACGCTCTGGACGCCTGGCTCGGCCCCTACCTGGCGGGGCTTACCCGCCTCGATCAGGTCGAGGCGCTGCCGTTCGCGCGCATCCTTGAGGATGGCCTGGCCGGCGACCTGCGTGGCCGCCTCGATGCGCTGGCGCCGACCCACCTGACGGTGCCAAGCGGCTCCCGCGTGCGGCTGGACTATCGCGGAGAGACGCCGGTGCTGGCGGTCAAGCTCCAGGAAGTCTTCGGCTGGCAGGCCGCGCCGCGGCTGGTCGATGGGCGGGTCGCGCCGCTGCTGCATCTGCTTTCGCCGGCGCGGCGTCCGCTGCAGGTCACGGCGGACCTGACGAGTTTCTGGGCCAATGGCTACCCCGAGGTGCGCAAGGACATGCGCGGTCGCTACCCCCGGCACCCCTGGCCGGAAGACCCCTGGTCGGCCGAGGCCACGGCACGCACCAAGCGGCGCTAGTCCATGTCCAGAAGTGTCCGTGCTCGGCGATACGGTGTTGAACATCCGCTCGAAATACGCATTTACACCCCGGTAAACTGCGTACTCTCGCTGAGGCTTGCCTGGCGCCTCACAGGGCGATGGGAAGTGCGTCGGCTCGTAGGGAACGGGCCCGGATCTCGCCTTCGTTCGCCGACTGTTGGGACAAGGCCGGCAAGCCGACACGCAGGTTTCTTCAAGATGGATACGAGAGTTCGATGACGACGACACCCCCTTGCCCCTGTGGCAGCGGTCAGCCGCTCGCCGCGTGCTGCGGGCCTTACCACCGCGGCGAGCCGGCACCGACCCCCGAGGCGCTGATGCGCTCGCGCTTCAGCGCCTTCGCCCTGGGCCTGTCCGACTATCTGCGGGAAAGCTGGGCCGCCGAGACCCGGCCGGCGTCGCTGCCGGTCGATGACCCGACCCAGTGGGTGCGCCTCGAGATCCTCGACCATGGCGAGTCGGGCGAGAGAGGCACGGTGCATTTCCGCGCCACCTTCCGCGAGGGGCGCCGCTGGGGCGCGCTGGAGGAGCAGTCGCGCTTCCGCCGCGAGGCGGGGCGCTGGCTTTATGTGGACGGCGAGCCCACGGTCACGCGTCTCAAGCCGGGCCGTAACGCCCCCTGTCCGTGCGGCAGCGGCAGGAAGGGCAAGGCGTGTTGCCTGCGCCACTGAGGCCTTCATCGGCCCGACAGTGAAAAGCCCCGCCGGGGACGGCCGACGGGGCTTTTCGCATTGCGCCTCGGGGTGCCTGACTTACAGCGTCATGGCGGCGATCCAGCCGAAGGCGATCAGCGGGATGTTGTAGTGCAGGAAGGTGGGCACCACGCTGTCCCAGATATGGTCGTGCTGGCCGTCGGCGTTGAGGCCGGCGGTGGGGCCGAGGGTGGAGTCCGAGGCCGGTGAGCCGGCATCGCCCAACGCCGCCGCGGCGCCGACCAGGGCGATGGTGGCCATCGGCGAGAAGCCGAAGTTGATGGCCAGCGGCACGTAGAGCGAGGCGATGATCGGGATGGTCGAGAACGACGAGCCGATGCCCATGGTGATGAACAGGCCGACCAGCAGCATGATCAACGCCGCCAGGCCCTTGTTGTCGCCGATCAGTTCGGTGGAGCTGGTGACCAGGGTTTCGACCTGACCGCTTGCCTGCATGACGCTGGCGAAGCCGGCCGCGGCGATCATGATGAAGCCGACCAACGCCATCATGCGCATGCCCTCGGTGAAGATATCGTCCTGTTCGTGCCAGCGGAACACGCCGCTCACCGAGAGCACGGCGAAGCCGAACAGGCCGCCAAGCACCATGGAGCCGCTCATCAACTGGGCCACCACGGTGCCGACCAGGGCCAGGCCGAGCACGGCGATCTGCCAGGGCTTGAGGTGGCTGGCGGCCTCGGCGGGCGTCTCGTCGCCGTGGGCCAGGTCATGGTCCTGATACTCACGCTTGCGACGGTAGCTGAACAGGAGCGCGACCACGAGCCCGAGTGCCATGCCGCCGATCGGTACCATCATCGCCATGGGTACCATGGCGGCGGTGACATCCAGGCCGTTGTCATTGAGGTTGGTCAGCAGGATGTCGTGCAGGAAGATCGAACCGAAGCCCACCGGTAGCAGCATGTAGGGGGCGGTGATGCCGAAGGTGATCACGCAGGCCACCGCACGACGGTCGAGCTGAAGATGGTTCATCAGCTTGAGCAGGGGCGGCACCAGCACCGGGATGAAGGCGATATGCACCGGGATCAGGTTCTGGGAGCTGACCGAGAAGGCCAGCAGCACGCCGAGCAGTACATAGACGATGGTCCGGCGGCGGGGGATGCCCTGGTCGAGGTGAAGCCCGGCGATGGCCTTCCTGGAGAGCAGCTGGGTGATCCCCGAGCGTGACAGGGCGACGGCGAAGGCGCCGAGCACGGCATAGGAAATGGCCACGGTGGCGCCGTTACCCAGGCCGTCATTGAAGGCGTTCATGATCTCGCCGATCGGCATGCCGGCATAGAGGCCGCCGACCAGCGCGGCCGTGATCAGCGCGAAGACCACGGAGACCCGCATCAGGCTCAGGGTGACCATGACCAGGATGGCAAGCACGATGGCGTTCATGAGGTTTCCTTGCGGGGTGTCGAGGGAATGGGCGCAAAAGCGAAGCGCCCATTGTAGCCATCTCGGCCCATGATGCCAGGCAGGCCCGGGGGAAGAGGTGAGTCACGACGCCGCGAAGGCGGTATAGGCAGGAAGGTAAAGATTAAGGTCAAACCTTATAGCAGGCTAAAAGATTTGGTACCATCTCATCTTTTGCGTGCTGCCACCCTCTGGCGGCACCGAATGCCTGCGTCAGGAAAGCATCGATGTCTCCAGATCAGAGTTTTGCGCGCTGGGTTCGGGTCGCGTTGGCGGCCTTTGGCGTGCTGTTTGTCTATTTCGTGGTCGCCGATACCTATATGCCGATGACTCCCCAGGCCCGCGTGTTGCGGCCCGTGGTACGGGTGACGCCGGAGGTTTCCGGGCGTGTCGAGGCCGTCGCCGTGACCAACAATCAGCGGGTCGAGCGCGGCGATGCGTTGTTCTCGCTGGACCGCGACCCCTTCGAGCTGGCGCTGCATCAGGCGCGCCTGGCCCGGGAGGCCGTGGAGCGTGATAACGCCTTGCTCGAGGCCGACCTCGACGAGGCCCGGGCCGATCTCGACGCGGCGCGGGCCTCCGCCGATGAGCTGGCCGGCGAGCGCGATCGGGCCGAGACGCTGTTGGCCCGCCGCGGCATTGCCAAGCAACGGGTCGACAGCATCGTGGCCGAGGAGCGCCAAGCGCGGTCGTCGGTGGCGGCGGCACAGGCCCGCATTCGTCAGCTGGAGGTGAAGCTCGGCGAGCGTGGCGGCGGCAACTTGCAGCTTCGCCAGGCGGACAACGCCATCGATCAGGCCGAGCTCGACCTCGAGCATACCCTGGTGCGTGCCGATCGCGACGGCGTGGTGACCAACCTGCAGCTGCGCGAGGGAGACTATGTGTCCCGGGGGCAGGCGAGCCTGGCGGTGGTCGGCGACGGCCTCGACCTGATCGCCGACCTGCGCGAGAAGAGCCTGCGCCACGTGCGTGAGGGAGAGCCGGCCCGGGTGGTGTTCGACGCGCTGCCGGGCCGGGTATTCGAGGCGCGCGTCGCCTCGCGAGATGCCGGGGTGCGTGCCGGGCAACTACCGGCGAATGGCCAGCTGGCGAGCATTCCGACCACCGATCGCTGGGTGCGCGATGCCCAGCGCGTGCGCCTGCATCTGGTGGTGGAAGAGCCCCCCGAGGTGCTGCCCGTCAGCGGCGCGCGCGCCACGGTTCAGCTGTTGCCGGCGTCGAACCCGTTGGCGGCGTTGTTCGGTGGCATGCAGATCCGGCTGATGTCATGGCTTCACTATGTCTACTGAGCGTCTCCCCGAAGACGCCGAGCGACCGATTGAGGCGGGGGACGACAGCACCGAGCGGGCGCCGGCAGCAGGTTCGATGGCCGGCTTGCTGCATGGGTTGAGGCGGCTACTGCTGCGCTCGGTGGGGCAGGTGCTGCCGCACGGCGCCCAGGCCACGGAGGCGCGAGAGACCGGTGAGTCACGCTTCTCGATCAACGACATGCGCCAGTGCCTGCGCGTGGCCTTCGCCGGGGTGATCGGTTTTGCCATCAGCCATCTGATGGACTGGAACTATGGTGTCTTCTACACCGTCTATCCGATGTTCCTGCTGGGCATGGTGCCGGTCTTCACCCCGCATGTGGTGCGCCAGTTTCTGGGTAATGTCTGCCTCAACGTGGTCGAGGTGTCGCTGGTGGTCGGGCTCACCCAGCACATGCCGGTGGTGATGACGGGGCTTGCGTTTCTGCTGTTCTATTCGCGTTTCCGGTTGATGGCGAAGGGGCCGCTGTTCCTGTTCGGCGCCAATGGCGTGCTGACGCTGAGCGTGCTGCTGCACTTCGCCAGCTATCCGACCCGGGACCTGTTCGATCTGTTGACCAACAACGTGGTGGCCAGCGTGCTGGCGGTGTGTATCGCGGCGTTGATGCATCTGTTGTTTCCTGACGTCGAAGGCCGCCGGCCGCCGCCGGCCGCCGACAAGCCCGCCGCCTTGGTGCGTCATCAAACGCTGATCGGTGCGATCACCGCCACGCTTTCCTTCGCGGTGTTCCAGAGCCTGGATCTACAGGATTCCCTGTCGGCGCAGATGGCGACCATCCTGATTCTCTTCTCGCTGGGTTATCCCAATGCCAAGGTGTCGGCGGTCAAGCGGGCGATCGGCGCGCTGCTCGGCTGCAACCTGGCGATCCTGATGCAGTTGCTGTTATTCACCCAGAGCGATCACCTGCTGCTGGTGATGCTCAGCTACTGGATCGGCCTGATGCTCTTCGCGCGCATTCATCTGCTCGAGGGCGCGGGTTCGGGGGTCGGCTTCGGCGCCCTGACCACCCTCGGCATTCTCTACGGGCAGTACCTGGGGCCGAACCAGGATGTCGTCTATGCCGCCCTGTACCGGTTCAGCTCCATGAGCGTGGCCATGGTCGGCGCGCTGGTGGTGATGGCGGTGCTGCACCGCCTGCTCAATGCTTTCCCGATGACGCGTGACACCGCGCATTGAGTCTTGAAGCCCCCGGTGAGTCGGAACGCCATGGCGCCATCATCGGCGCCCCTCGCTCCTTCATGGTGCTCGCCCGAGGCCGATCATGACCGATGTTCGTCGGCACTGCCTCGCCGCGCCCTACAACCGCCAGTCGATGCTGGAGGTGCTGCCCGGGCGGGGAGGGGGCAGCCCAGCGACCCGAGCCAGCAGGCCAGGGCCTTTCCCACTACGCCAGGAAACCGGGGCTGCCGGTCTGTTGAGACCGGCAGCGGGGCTTACAGGGTCATGGCGGCGAGCCAGCCGAAGGCGATCAGCGGGATGTTGTAGTGCAGGAAGGTGGGCACCACGCTGTCCCAGATATGGTCGTGCTGGCCGTCGGCGTTGAGGCCGGCGGTGGGGCCGAGGGTGGAGTCCGAGGCCGGTGAGCCGGCATCGCCCAGCGCGGCGGCGGTGCCGACCAGGGCGATGGTGGCCATCGGCGAGAAGCCGAAGTTGAGCGCCAGCGGCACGTAGAGCGAGGCGATGATCGGGATGGTCGAGAACGATGAGCCGATGCCCATGGTGATGAACAGCCCGACCAGCAGCATGATCAGCGCGGCCAGACCCTTGTTGTCGCCGATCAGCTCGGTGGAGCTGGTGACCAGGGTCTCGACCTCACCGCTTGCCTGCATGACGCTGGCGAAGCCCGATGCCGAGATCATGATGAAGCCGACCAGCGCCATCATGCGCATGCCTTCGGTGAAGATGCCGTCCTGCTCGTGCCAGCGAAACACGCCGCTCACCGAGAGCACGGCGAAGCCGAAGATGCCGCCGAGTACCATGGAGCCGGTGACCAGCTGGGTGGCCACGGTGCCGCCCAGGGCGATGGCCAGCACGCCGAGCTGCCAGGGCTTGAGCCGGCCGGCGGCCTGGGCCTGGCTCGCGTCGCCGTGGGCCAGGTCGAGGTCCTGGTACTCGCGCTTGCCGCGATAGCTCAGTAGCACCGCGACCGCGAGGCCCAGCGCCATGCCGCCGATCGGCACGATCATCGCCGTGGGCACCATGCCCGGTGTCACCGACAGGCCCAGCGAGGCGCCGGCCTCGTTGAGGTTGGCCAGCAGGATGTCGTGGAGGAAGATCGAGCCGAAGCCCACCGGCAGCAGCATGTAGGGGGCGGTGATGCCGAAGGTGATCACGCAGGCCACCGCGCGGCGGTCGAGCTTGAGGTGATTCATCAGCTTGAGCAGCGGCGGCACCAGCACCGGGATGAAGGCGATGTGCACCGGGATCAGGTTCTGCGAGCTGATCGCGAAGGCCAGCAGCACCCCAAGCAGGGTGAGGGCGATGGTGCGGCGGTGGGGGATGCCCTCGTCGAGCTTGAGCCGGCCGATGGCCCGGGCGGAGAGCAGTTCGGTGACGCCGGAGCGTGACAGGGCGACGGCGAAGGCGCCGAGCACGGCGTAGGAGATGGCCACGGTGGCGCCGTTGCCGAGGCCGTCATTGAAGGCGTTCATGATCTCGCCGATCGGCATGCCGGCATAGAGACCGCCGGCCAGGGAGGCGGCGATCAACGCGAAGACCACGGAAACGCGGGCGAGACTGAGCACGACCATCACCAGGATGGCCAGGACGACTGCATTCATGGAGGGTCCTTGTGGAGCGGGATTGTTATTGGAGGAGTGACCCGCTCGTCTGCCCTCCGTGGTCGGGAAGACGAGCGGGCGAGAGCCACATCAGTGGCTGGGCAGCAGTTCGGCGGTCACCAGATGGCTCAGGGTGCGAGCCTTCAGCAGTTCGTTGGCGGCGTCGATATCCGGGGCGAAGAAGCGATCCTTATCGTAGTAGGCCACCCGCTCGCGCAGAGACTGGCGCGCCTGTTCCAGCGGTTCGGTGGTTTTTAGACCATGACGGAAGTCCAGCCCCTGGCAGGCGGCCAGCCATTCGATGGCGAGAATGCCGCGCACGTTATCGGCCATCTCCCACAGGCGCTTGCCGGCGGCCGGAGCCATGGAAACGTGGTCTTCCTGGTTGGCCGAGGTGGGCAGGCTGTCGACGCTGTGCGGATGGGCCAGCGCCTTGTTCTCGCTGGCCAGGGCAGCCGCCGTGACCTGCGCGATCATGAACCCTGAATTGACCCCGCCGTTCTCCACCAGGAAGGGCGGTAGCTGGGACATGTTCTTGTCCATCATCAGCGAGATGCGCCGCTCGGTCAGCGAGCCGATCTCGGCGATGGCCAGCGCCAGGTTGTCGGACGCCATGGCCACCGGCTCGGCATGGAAGTTGCCACCGGAGATGATATCGCCCTGCTCGGCGAACACCAGAGGATTGTCGGAGACCGCGTTGACCTCGACGGCCAGTACCTCGGCGGCCTGGCGAAGCTGCGTCAGGGCGGCGCCCATCACCTGGGGCTGGCAACGCAGCGAGTACGGATCCTGGACCTTGCCGCAGTCGGCATGGGAGTCGCTGAGCTGGCTGCGCTCGCCGAGCAGATGGCGATAACCGGCGGCGGCGTCGATCTGGCCGCGCTGGCCACGCACCTCGTGGACGCGGGCATCGAAGGGCGCGCGTGAGCTCAGGGTCGCCTCCACGGTGAGCGCGCCGCATACGGTGGCCGCCGCGAACAGGTCCTCGGCCTCGAACAGCCCCTTGAGAGCGTAGGCGGTGGAGACCTGGGTGCCGTTGAGCAAGGCCAGGCCCTCCTTGGGGGCCAGCGACAGCGGCTCCAGGCCGGCCTTGGCCAGGGCTTCCCGAGCCGGCAGCCATTCGCCGTGGTGGCGGGCCTGGCCCTCGCCGAGCAGCACCACGCTCATATGGGCCAGCGGGGCCAGGTCGCCGGAGGCGCCCACCGAGCCCTTGAGCGGGATATGCGGGTAGACCTCGGCGTTGATCAGCGCCACCAAGGCGTCGAGGACCTCACGGCGGATGCCGGAGAAACCGCGAGCCAGGCTATTGACCTTGAGCACCATGATCAGCCGCACCAGGGCATCATCCATGGCCTCGCCGACGCCGGTGGCATGGGACAGCACCAGCGAACGCTGCAGATCCCCGAGCTGGTCATTCTCGATGCGGGTCTGGGCCAGGAGCCCGAAGCCGGTGTTGATGCCGTAGACGGTGCGGTCCTCGGCGATCACGCGATTGACGCAGTCGACGGCGCGGCCGATGTCGGCGTCGGCGCTGGTGGGCAGCTCGATGGTCATCGGGGCCTGGAAGACCTGGCGAGCCTGGGCCAGGGTCATGTCGCCGGGGGAAATCACGAGATGGTTCATATGGGGTTCCTTGATGTCGCCTGGCCGGAACTCGGCCAGGGGCAGGCTCCTTGCGAAGGCGCTGCGCACCCTTCCCTGGGCGCTACCGATGCCTTCCCTGGCATCGGACCTTCGCTTCGACCTGCCCCCGGCAATCGTCGGCTGGCAGGATGCATGTCCGTGGGTAGAGAGGCGTCTTTACTGATCGAGCATCGGCAGGTCGAGGCCGTTGTCCCGGGCGCACCGCTGGGCGCTGTCGTAGCCGGCATCGGCGTGACGCATCACCCCGCTGGCCGGGTCGTTGCGCAGCACGCGGCCGAGGCGAGCGTGGGCGTCGTCGCTGCCGTCGGCGACGATGACGACGCCGGCGTGCTGGGAGAAGCCCATGCCCACGCCGCCACCGTGATGCAGCGACACCCAGGTGGCGCCGCCGGCGGTGTTGGCCAGGGCGTTGAGCAGCGGCCAGTCGGAGACGGCGTCGGAGCCGTCGAGCATCACCTCGGTCTCGCGGTTGGGGCTCGCCACCGAGCCGGAATCCAGGTGGTCGCGGCCGATCACCACCGGGGCCTTGAGTTCACCATTGGCGACCATCTCGTTGAAGGCCTGGCCGAGGCGCGCACGGTCCTTGAGGCCGACCCAGCAGATCCGCGCCGGCAGCCCCTGGAAGGCGATGCGCTCGCGGGCCATGTCGAGCCAGTTGTGCAGGTGCGGGTCGTCGGGGATCAGCTCCTTGACCTTGGCGTCGGTCTTGTAGATGTCCTCGGGGTCGCCGGACAGCGCCACCCAGCGGAACGGGCCGATGCCCTGGCAGAACAGCGGGCGAATATAGGCGGGCACGAAGCCGGGGAAGTCGAAGGCCTTCTCGACGCCTTCTTCCTGGGCCATCTGACGAATGTTGTTGCCGTAGTCGAAGGTCGGCGCGCCCATCTGCTGGAAGTCGAGCATGGCGCGCACGTGCACCGCCATGGACCGCTTGGCGGCCTTGACCACCGCCTCGGGCTCGGTCTTGCCGCGGGCCACGTACTCGTCCCAGGTCCAGCCGGCCGGCAGGTAGCCGTGCAGCGGGTCGTGGGCGCTGGTCTGGTCGGTGACCATGTCCGGCTTGACACCACGGCGGACCAGCTCGGGCAGCACGTCGGCGGCATTGGCGCACAGCGCGATGGAGATCGCCTGGCCTTCTCGGGTGTACTTCTCGATGCGCGCCAGGGCGTCGTCGAGATCCTCGGCCTGTTCGTCGACGTAGCGGGTCCGCAGGCGGAAGTCGATGCTCGTCTGCTGGCATTCGATGGTCAGCGAGCAGGCGCCGGCCAGGGTCGCCGCCAGCGGCTGGGCGCCGCCCATGCCGCCGAGGCCGGCGGTGAGCACCCAGCGGCCGCGAAGGTCGCCGTCGAAGTGCTGGCGGCCGGCCTCGACGAAGGTCTCGTAGGTGCCCTGGACGATGCCCTGGGAGCCGATGTAGATCCAGGACCCGGCGGTCATCTGGCCATACATCATCAGGCCTTTCCTATCGAGCTCGTTGAAGTGCTCCCAGTTGGCCCAGGCAGGCACCAGGTTGGAGTTGGCGATCAGCACCCGCGGGGCGTCCTTGTGGGTCGGGATCACCGCCACCGGCTTGCCGGACTGGACCAGCAGGGTCTGGTCGTCTTCCAGGCGCTTTAGCACCTCGACGATCTTGTCGAAGCACTGCCAGTCGCGGGCGGCGCGGCCGATGCCGCCGTAGACCACCAGGTCCTCGGGGCGCTCGGCGACGTCCGGGTGCAGGTTGTTCATCAGCATGCGCAGCGGCGCCTCGCTGAGCCAGCTCTTGCAGGAGAGCTCACTGCCGGTGGGGGCGGCGATCTGGCGGCTGGGGTCGTGGCGCTTATCGGTATTAGACATGCTTGGGTCCTCACGGAGAAAGGGGGCTGGCGGCCGAGATGCCGAATCAGCCGTTCAGGGTCAGCAGATGGACGAGCCGGGCCGCGGCGCGGGCGGTGCGTTGGTCGATATCGAGATCGGGGTTGAGCTCGGCGAGGTCGGCGAGGCGTAGCTTGCCGCTGTCGCGGATCGCCTCGATCAGTGGCTCGAGCAGGGCCAGCGGCACGCCGCGGGCGGCCGGGGCGCTGACGCCGGGCGCCTCCGCGGCCGGCAGCACGTCGAGGTCGATGGTCAGGTAGAGGTGGTCGCAGCGCACCATGAAGCGCTGCAGCTCTCGCAGTCGTTCCTCCAGGGTGGTGGCCAGGAAGTCACGATCCTCGCGGACCAGCACCTCGAGCTCGGCGGCGCGATCGAACAGCGCCCGCGTATTGGATGCCCGGCTGACGCCCAGGCAGGCGTAGCGGAACGGCCAGTCATGGGCGTGGCACTGCTCGGCGATCTGGGCGAAGGGTGTCCCCGAGGAATGTCCGTGCCCGGGGTCGCGCAGGTCGAAGTGGGCATCCAGGTTGATGATGCCGAGCCGCGGCGCCCGTTCGCCCTGGGCCTGGAAGTGGCGGGCGAGGCCCGACCAGCTGCCGAAGGCCACCTCGTGGCCGCCGCCTAGCACCACCGGCAGATGGCCGGCCGCCAGCAGGCCGGCGACGCGCTCGCCGAGGCGCTGCTGGGCATCCTCCAGGGCGTCGCCGTCGCACACCACATCGCCGGCGTCGAAGGTCGGGCCTTCGCGGTGCCAGGTCAGCGGTGCCAGGGCGCGGCGGATCGCCAGCGGGCCGGCGGCCGCGCCGGTGCGGCCCTGGTTGCGCGCCACGCCGGCGTCGCTGGCGAAGCCGAGCAGGGCGGTGCCAGGGTCGGCCTCGGCGGCGAGGGGGCGAATCATCTGGTGCCAGCGGGGGCTGTTCGGCTCGGGGTCGGTGCGGCCGCGCCACACCGTCATGTCGATGGCATCAGGCGTCATGGCTGGCCTCCGTGGTGACCTGGCCCTGGAAGATCCGCTGGCGCAGGCGGCCCGGCTGGACGGCGTAGGCCAGCTCCGCCGGTTGATCGATATGCCACAGGCAGACATCGGCGGGGGCGCCCTCGTAGAGGCGACCGCTCTCCTTGAGCCCCAGTGCCTGGGCGCCGTGGGCGGTCATGCCGGCCAGCGCCTCGCGGGGCGTCAGCCGGAACAGCGTGCAGGCGAGGTTCAGCATCAGCGTCGGCATGAACAGCGGCGAGCTGCCGGGATTGGCGTCGGTGGCCACGGCCATCGGTACCCCGGCCTCGCGCAGGGCGGCGATGGGCGGCGCTTGCGTCTCGCGCAGGGTGTGGAAGGCCCCCGGCAGGATCACCGCCACGCTGCCGGCCGCCTGCAGGGCCTCGACGCCGGCCTGGTCCAGGTACTCGATATGGTCGGCCGAGAGGGCGCCATGGCGGGCGGCCAGCGCGCTGCCACCGAGGTTGGAGAGCTGCTCGGCGTGGGCCTTGATCGGCAGGCCGTGCTTCTCGGCGGCCTGGAAGACGCGCTCGCACTGGTCGACGGAGAAGGCGATGGACTCGCAGAACACGTCGACGGCGTCGGCGAGGCCCTCGGCCACGGCGGCGGGGATCATCTCGTCGCAGATCAGGTCGATATAACCGTCGCTGTCGTCCTCGCTTCCTCCCTTGAACTCCGGCGGCAGGGCGTGGGCGCCGAGCAGGGTGGTGACCACGCGCACCGGCAGGTACTCGCCGAGGCGGCGCGCCACCCGCAGCATCTTCAGTTCGTCGGCGACGTTGAGGCCGTAGCCGGACTTGATCTCCACCGTGGTGACGCCGTCGTCGATCAGCGCCTGCAGGCGCGGCAGGGCGGCCTCGAAGAGGGCGTCTTCGCTTGCCTCGCGGGTGGCGCGCACGGTGCTGATGATGCCGCCGCCGGCCTCGGCGATCTCGGCGTAGCTGGCGCCCTCCAGGCGTTGTTCGAACTCGTCGGCGCGGCTGCCGCCGAACACCAGATGGGTATGGCAGTCGACCAGCCCAGGCGTCATCACGCCGCCCCGGGCCATCTCTCGGCATCCTGCGGCGTGGTCGTCATCGAAGTCCCGCATGGGCACCAGGGTGGTGATCCGCGCTTCCTCGACGATCACCGCCATCGGTTCGGGCAGCGTCTGGATGCCGTCGAAGACGGTCACGTGGCGCCATAGCAGGCGCTGCTGGGCGGTCGATGTCATCGTCGTGTTCCTCCCGGGTCGGGGTGTGGATCGGTTTTGTATATACATTTAGAGCAAGCCGGTTTCGGCGTCAAGCTCGGTCGCCTCTCCGGGGCTGGGCAGGCGACGCTGACGAGTGACGCCGAGGCGGGGTGGCTTGTTTTTAGATGTTTAATATCAACAAGATAATATTATTTCTATGGGGTGATAAAGGCCGCTTCCATGGCCCTTTCCGAGGGCATTTAGACTAAAGAACAAGTCCCTCAGAGGGGCATTGGATGGTGTGTGGCCTCTTTGTATTGTATATACATATTCAGCGTCATCGAACCGGCGAGACAACGACAACGGAGGACCCGCCCATGACACGGCCATCCCAGGCATCGGAGACCGTCCGACGCCCCTCGCTCACTACCGTCCTCAAGCTGTTCGTGCCCAGCCTGCTGGGCATCCTGATCTTCTTCGTGCCGATCACCCTGGGTGGCCGCTCCACCATCGCCCTGGACCACATGGTCGGCGGGGTGCGCGCCCTGCTGGGGGATGCCGACGGCCTCTATGCCGTGGCGATGATCGTCGCCGGGGCCGCCTACCCGCTGCTCACCGGGCGCTGGCGGCGTAGCGTCACCGAGCGAGTGTTCAGCGTGCTCAAGGTCGCCGGCGTGGTGGCGGCGTTGATGGCGCTCACCGGCTGGGGGCCGGCCTTCCTCCACGAGCCGGACATGCTGCCGTTCCTGTTCGACAAGCTGGTGATCCCGGTAGGGTTGATCGTGCCCATCGGCGCCATCTTCCTGGCGCTGCTGATCAGCTATGGCCTGCTGGAACTGATCGGGGTGCTGGTGCAGCCGGTCATGCGGCCGATCTGGAGGACGCCGGGTCGCTCGGCCATCGATGCCGTGGCCTCCTTCGTGGGCAGCTACTCGATCGGGCTGCTGATCACCAATCGGGTCTATCAGGCGGGGCAGTACTCGGCGCGGGAGGCGGCGATCATCGCCACCGGCTTCTCCACGGTGTCGGCGACCTTCATGATCATCGTCGCCAAGACCCTGGACCTGATGAGCGTCTGGAACCTGTATTTCTGGCTGACGTTGGCCATCACCTTCCTGGTCACCGCGATCACCGTGCGTCTGCCGCCGCTGTCACGCATGGACGACGGCAAGACCGACGGCGAGCCGGACTCGGTGCCCGGCAAGCGCCTGACCACCGCCTGGCATACCGGCCTCGACGTGGCCGCCAAGGCGCCGAGCCTGCCCCAGAGCGTGGCGCTGAACTTTCGCGAGGGTCTGGTGATGGCGATCAGCATCCTGCCGTCGATCATGTCGGTGGGGCTCGCCGGGCTGCTGATCGCCAAGTACACGCCGCTGTTCGAGTGGCTCGGCTGGGTGTTCTACCCGTTCACCGCGATCTGGGGGCTCGACGACGCCCTGGTGCTCTCCCAGGCGGCGGCTGCCGGGCTCGCCGAGATGTTCCTGCCGGCCCTGCTGATGGGCGATGCCGGTTTCGTGGCGCGTTTCGCCGCCGGGGTGGTTTCGGTGTCGGCGGTGCTGTTCTTCTCGGCCTCGATCCCTTGCATCCTGTCGACCAGCATCCCGTTGTCGGTGGGGCGGATCCTGGTGATTTGGCTGTTGCGCATGGCGCTGAGCCTGTTGCTGGCGGTGCCGGCGGGCTATCTGGCACAGGCGATCATGGGGGGGTGATTCCTCGCCCGCTCAGCTTTCGGCATACACACAGACCCTGACGGGGCCGGGCATTTGCCCGGCCCCGTCGTGTTTTATGAGAGTGAACGGTTGTTGCTGAATGGGCTGGCTCAGCGGGTAACATGCCGGGAGTACACCGTCAGCGGTCCGGGCCGGTCAGCGCCTTGTTCAGCGAGGAGCGCAGCTTGTAGCGATCGCCGGGGTGGGTCAGCCGGGCATAGCTGATCAGGTGATCGTCGGACCAGGTGCGGCGGGTCATGCTCAGGCAGGGGGTGGCGGTGTCGATCTCGAGCCAGGCCGCGACCTGGGGGGCGACCAGCACCGCCTCGACGATATGCTCGACGTCGGAGATCGGGCAGGCGGCCACCAGCACCTCGTTGGGGGTATGGTGGGAGAAGTCGGTACTCAGGTAGTCGGGGACCCAGCGCGGGATCACGTAACGATTCTCGAGCTGGATCGGCACCCCGTTCTCGCGGTGGACCAGCAGGGTATGGAAAACCCGGGTGCCGAGCCGCACGCCCATGCGCAGGGCGACCTCGTCGTCGGCCTCGATGGCCTCGCTGACCAGCAGGTCGTTGCGGTAGGCGTGGCCGCGGCTGACGACCTCGTCGGCGATGTTCTCCACGTCCAGTAGCGAGGACTCGGCCTTGCGGTCGGTGACGAAGGTGCCGAGCCCCGGCTGACGCACCAGGTAGCCTTGTTGCACCAGGTCGCGGATGGCCTTGTTGGCGGTCATGCGACTGACCCCGAAGTCTCGGGCCAGCTGCTCCTCCGGCGGAATTTGATGACGCGGTACCCACTCGCCACCGCGAATCTTCTCCAGTAGGTGCTGTTGGATTCTTAGGTAAAGTGGGAGAGAGCTGGCCATGTTAGCCTTGAATCCTTCACTGGTGAGTCGGTGGTGCGGGGTGCTGGCTGAGGCGTCGACCGACAGTCTACCCGTGTGCGCGCCCCGAGGCATCCGGAGCCTGGCGAAGGCGGCGGTTCGGGCACTATCATCGGTGGCCTTCGTTCCTTCATGTTTCTCGTCCGAGGCCGATCATGACCGATGCCCGACTGTACAGCCCCGCCACGGCCCGCAACCGCCAGCCGATTCTCGAGGTGCTCGATGAGGCGCTGCCCGGGCCCGCACGCGTCCTCGAGCTTGCCTCCGGCAGCGGCGAGCATGCCTGTCATTTCGCCGCCGCCCGGGCGGACTGGGACTGGCAGCCCAGCGATCCGAACCCGCAGGCCAGAGCCTCGATCACGGCCTGGCGCGAGGCGCAGGCATTGCCGAACCTGAGGACGCCGCTGGCGCTGGATGCCACGAGCGACTGGCCGGCGGAAAGCTTCGAGGCGATCGTTGCCATCAACCTGGTGCATATCTCGCCCTGGGCGGTGACCGAGGCCTTGATGGCGCGGGCAGGGGAGCGCCTCGCGCCGGGCGGAATGTTGCTGCTCTATGGTCCCTTCCTGTGCGAGACGCAACCCACGGCCCCCAGCAATCACGCCTTCGACGCCGACCTGCGTGCCCGGGATGCTCGCTGGGGCATTCGTGACCTGGCGGATGTGACGCGTGAGGCGCAACGCCACGGGCTGAGCCTTGAACGGCGGGTGGCAATGCCGGCCAATAACCTCTGCCTGATCTGGCGGCGAGGTGGCCACCTTCGGGGGTGAGGGAAGCGAGAGTACCCTGCAGGGCTGCGTTCAGGTGGAGGTGTCGGCTGGGCAGAACCGCAGTGAGCTCAGCTTCGGCTAAGCCCCGCGGGCGCCGAGAAAGGAGCCCATTGAGGCGCCTTTCTTGTGCGCCCAACCCTCGGGGAGAGACCTCACGTTTTGACAGAGTATTGATATTTTTTTCAGCGCAACGAAAAACGGCCACCGCTCTGATGAGCTAAGTGGCCGTTTCTCTTGATGTTCATGGTCGGAGCGACAGGATTCGAACCTGCGACCTTTGCAACCCCATTGCAACGCGCTACCAAGCTGCGCCACGCTCCGGCGTTCTCTTTCGGCTCATTCGCCGTGGGACGTGCCCCGAGAACGAGGCGTATATTATCGCGGAAGTGGGTAAATGAAAAGCTTCTTTTACGCTTTTTTTCAAAAGGTTGGCCACGAACAAGGAGGTCTGCCCAGCCGCCTCGCGCTTTGTCAGAATATACGGACATGAAGCTGGAGAACGACGATGTCGCTGATTTGGGGGATGAGCATGCTGTTGGCATGCCAGATGCTGGGGGAGTTGTTGGCCAGGGGGCTTGCGTTGCCGATTCCGGGGCCGGTGATCGGCATGGTGATCCTGCTGGTGGCCCTGCTGGTGCGTGGCAAGGTGCCGGATAGCCTGAGGGTCTCTGGTGAGGGCTTGCTGCGTTATCTCACGCTGCTGTTCGTGCCGGCCGGCGTCGGGGTGATGGTGCATGGTGCGCTGATCGGTCGCGATATCCTGCCGATCCTGGTGACGCTGGTCGTCTCCACGGGGCTGACGCTTGGCGTGACGGCTTGGGTGCTCTCGCGGCTTCAGGGCCGCCTTGGCAAGGGAGGGCACCAATGAACGTCGCGCGCCTGGATCAGCTATGGGTCTACCTGTCGGGCAACCCGTTGTTGTCGTTGCTGTTGACGCTGGTGGCCTTTGCGCTGTCGGTGCGGGTCAACAAGGCCCTGGGCGGTACGCCGCTGCTGCATCCGGTGATGCTGGCGATCGCCTTGCTGATCGGTTGTCTGGTGTTGCTCGATATGGATTACGCGACCTACTTCGAGGGCGCCCAGTTCATCCATTTCCTGCTGGGGCCTGCCACGGTAGCGCTGGCGATTCCGCTCTATGATCATCGCGAGCGGGTGCGCCGCTTGCTCGTGCCGCTGCTGTTGGCTTGCGTGACCGGCGTGGTGACCGCCGTGGCCAGCACCCTGGGGCTGGCGCTGTTGCTAGGGGCACGTCACGAGACCCTGATGTCGTTGGCGCCGCGTTCGGTGACGTCACCCATCGCCATGGGCATCGCCGAGCAGATCGGTGGAATCCCGTCCCTGGCGGCGGGGCTGGTTCTGCTGACCGGCGCCATCGGTTGCGCCCTGGGGCCGGCGATCTTCCGGCTGCTGGGTATCCGCGACCCGGCGGTTCAGGGCTTTGCCATGGGGCTTTCGGCACATGGTTTCGGTACCGCTCAAGCGTTTTCGCGGTTGGGGGCGGTGGCCGGCGCCTTCTCGGGGCTGGCCATGGGCATCACCGGGTTGCTGACGGCGTTCCTGCTGCCGCCGCTGGTTCATGTGCTCGGCCTGGGCTAACCGCCGAGGGCGTGTGTCCGCTTTACGATGATGGTCGCTTCGCCTCGGTTATGGCGGGCAGGGCAACATGCCCTGGGCTAAGGTCCAGGCGTGAGGCGGCCGAAAGGAGTATGCCCATGTGGCGGGTCATCGCGTCGGTATTGGCGGCCTTCTTCGGGGTCCAGAAGGAGTCGCGTCGCCGGGAGGACTTCTCCCGGCGCGGGGCGGGTGCCTTCATCGTGGTGGGCGTGTTGCTGGCGCTCGTGCTGGTCTGTCTGATCGCACTGGTGGCGACGCTGGCGGCTCGCTGAGGTGGCGACAGCGTTGAAGAATCCGTTGGGGGAGGCGTCCGACGCTCGCCGGTGATCCGGTCATGGCGTCCTATACTCGTGTCAGGCGTGATGGATGCACGTGGACGTTCAGGAGGGGGCGATGCGGATGCGCAAGCGGCTCGTTTGGACGGCGAGCGGCGTGGCCCTGGCCGGCTCGGCGGTGGCTCGGGCCAGCGGCTGGAACATGCCGGTCGGTGTCACCGATCTGAGCCAGGATATCTATGGCCTGCACATGACGATCTTCTGGATCTGTGTGGTCATCGGCATCGTCGTCTTCGGTGCCTTCTTCTTCTCTCTCTTTCGCTATCGCCGCTCGCGCGGTGCCAAGCCTTCGCGTTTCCACGAGCACACCACGACGGAGGTGCTCTGGACCCTCGTGCCGCTGCTGATCCTGGTGGTGATGGCGGTGCCTGCCACGGCGACGCTCAAGGCGATGTACGACACCTCCGAGGCCGACATGGAGGTGATGATCACCGGTCAGCAATGGCGCTGGCGCTACGAATATCGCGGCGAAGACGTGTCCTTCACATCCAACCTGGCCACGCCGCGTGAGCAGATTGATGGCCAGTCCGCCAAGGGCGAACATTACCTGCGCGAGGTCGATGAGCCGTTGGTGCTGCCGGTCGATCGTAAGGTGCGTCTGCTGATGACCTCCGATGACGTCATTCATTCCTGGTGGGTCCCGGAACTCGGCGTCAAGCAAGATACCATGCCGGGTTTCGTCAACGAGAATTGGGTGCGCATCAATGAGCCGGGCACCTACCGCGGGCAGTGTGCCGAGCTCTGCGGTCGTGACCATGCCTTCATGCCGATCGTCGTCGAGGCGGTAACGCCGGAGCGGTTCGCAAGCTGGCTGGATGAACGCAGGTCGGCCGCGGCCGAGGCCGCCATGGGGCTCGATCGTGAGTGGGGCATGGATGAGCTGATGGAACGGGGGCAGGAGGTCTACGCCACGAGCTGTGCTTCTTGTCACCAGCCCGATGGTAGCGGTAGTCCGCCGGCGTTCCCCGCCCTGGCAGGCAATCAGGCGCTGATGGATGACCGGGAGCGGCATGTCGAGACCGTGGTCAACGGCGTCGCGGGTTCCTCCATGGCGGCTTTCCGCAACATCCTCAATCCGGTGGATATCGCCGCCGTGATCACCTATGAGCGCAATGCCTGGGGCAGCGAGACCGGGGAGCGTGTCCAGCCTTCGGCGATCGCCGAACGGCTCGCCGACTAGGCTATTAGGCAACGACATCGCGCGTGAACGATACGCCAATCAAGGGGACGAACATGGCTTCGCACTTGCCGCCCAAGTCCACGACCCAGCATGAACAGCCGGCCTCCGCCGGCATGGCGGCCGAGCCGCATGCGCCGCCGCGGGGCCTCAAGCGCTGGTTGCTGACCACCAATCACAAGGAGATCGGCACCCTCTACCTACTGCTGTCGTTGACGATGTTCTTCGTGGGTGGGCTGTTCGCGATGGTCGTGCGTGCCGAGCTCTTCCAGCCGGGGCTGCAGCTGATCGAGCCCGAATTCTTCAACCAGATGACCACCATGCATGGCCTGATCATGATCTTCGGGGCGGTGATGCCGGCCTTCGTGGGGCTCGCCAACTGGATGGTTCCGTTACAGGTCGGGGCGCCGGACATGGCCTTGCCGCGGCTCAACAATTTCAGCTTCTGGCTGCTGCCGGTGGCCTTCACGCTGCTGCTGTCGACCTTCTTGATGCCGGGCGGGGCGCCTAACTTCGGCTGGACATCCTATGCACCGTTGTCCACCACCTACGCGCCGCCTTCCACGACCTTCTTCATCCTCTCGTTGCACCTGGCCGGCATCAGCTCGATTCTCGGCGCCATCAATATCATCGCGACCATCCTCAACCTGCGGGCGCCGGGCATGCGGCTGATGGACATGTCGCTGTTCGTCTGGACCTGGCTGATCACCGCCTTCCTGCTGATCGCGGTGATGCCGGTGCTCGCCGGAGTGATCACCATGATGTTGATGGACATCAACTTCGGCACCAGTTTCTTCAATGCCGCCGGCGGCGGGGACCCGGTGATGTTCCAGCACCTGTTCTGGTTCTTCGGCCATCCGGAGGTCTACATCATGATCCTTCCGGCCTTCGGTATCGTGTCGGTGATCATCCCGACCTTCGCGCGCAAGCCGCTGTTCGGTTATGCCTCCATGGTTTATGCCACGGCCTCCATCGCCCTCCTGTCGTTTCTGGTCTGGGCGCATCACATGTTCACGGTGGGACTGCCGCTGGTGGCCGAGCTGTTCTTCATGTACAGCACCATGCTGATCGCGGTGCCGACGGGGGTCAAAGTCTTCAATTGGGTGACCACGCTGTTCCGTGGCTCGATCACCTTCGAGCCACCGATGCTGTTCGCCCTGGCCTTCGTGGTGCTGTTCACCATCGGCGGTTTCTCGGGGCTGATGCTGGCCATCGCCCCGGCCGACTTCCAGTATCACGATACCTACTTCGTGGTCGCCCACTTCCACTATGTGCTGGTGCCCGGCGCGGTGTTCGCCATCATGGCGGGCGTCTACTACTGGCTGCCCAAGTGGACCGGTCATTACCCGCATCCACAGCTCTCTCGCTGGCACTTCTGGCTGTCGGTGATCGGCGCCAACCTGACCTTCTTTCCGATGCATTTCGCCGGGCTCGCCGGCATGCCGCGCCGGATTCCTGACTACGCGCTGCAGTTCGCCGACTTCAACATGGTGACGAGCCTGGGGGCCTTCCTGTTCGGGGCCTCACAGCTGCTGTTCGTGGTGGTCGTGGTGATGTGCGTGCGCGGTGGGCAGCAGGCGCCGGCCAAGGCCTGGGATGGTGGCGTGGATCTGGAGTGGACGGTGCCAAGCCCTGCGCCGCTGCACACCTTCGAGACGCCACCCGATTTTCGGCCCCCGCAGCATTGAGCCGCCCCTCGGCGGAGGAGAACCAAGATGAGCGGTGGAAGCTATTACGTTCCCGTTTCCAGCAAGTGGCCGGTGCTGGCCTCGTTGGCGCTGGGCGCGATGATGGTCGGTCTCGGCACCCTGCTGGTCTTCGGGGGGGCGGGGTTGCCGGTGATGGTGGCCGGTCTGCTGACGGTACTGGCGGTGATGACGCTGTGGTTCCGCGATGTCATTCACGAGTCTCGCAGCGGGCTCTATGACGAGCAGATGGATCGCTCCTTCCGCTGGGGAATGGGCTGGTTCATCTTCTCGGAGGTGATGTTCTTCGCGGCCTTCTTCGGCACCCTGTTCTACGTGCGGACCTTCGCACTGCCGTGGCTGGACGGAGAGGGTGCCAAGGGCGTGGCCGCACTGCTGTGGCCTGACTTCACCGCCTCCTGGCCGTTGCTGGAGCCCCCGGGCGAGGCCGTATCGGGCCCCCACGCGACGCTGTCACCCTGGCAGCTTCCCCTGGTCAACACGCTGATCCTGGTCGGCTCGAGCATCACCCTGACGGTGGCGCACGAGGCGCTCAAGGAGGGCCGACGCGACACGGCATGGCATTGGCTCGCCGGCACCGTGCTGCTCGGCCTTTGCTTCATCGGCATTCAGGGCGTCGAGTACTACGAGGCCTATCGCCACTATGGCCTGACCCTGCAGGCGGGCATCTACGGCGGCACCTTCTTCTTGATGACCGGCTTCCATGGCCTGCACGTGATCATCGGCACGCTGATCCTGATCGCCATCCTGGCGCGGGTGATGCGCGGCCATTTCACGCGCGACGATCACTTCGCCTTCGAAGCCGCGGCCTGGTATTGGCACTTCGTCGACGTGGTGTGGATCGGGCTTTTCGCCTTCGTCTATGTGTTCTGAGGGTGTCAGGTGCCCAGGTGGCCGGCGTAGAACCCGTAGCAGAGCAGGGCCAGCAGCAATGCCGCCAGGGCGACACGTAGCTTGAGGGAGACGAGGACGCGCCGCGAGCGGCCGCCGTCCTTGATCAAGAAACCGGCGCCGGCGACGAGGCTCGCCACCATGGCCAGGAACACGAGGGCGATCAGGGGCTTGAGTAGCATGTCTCACTCCGTTAAAGGCACCGCCACGAAGGTCGCCGGCAGGCGCGGACGCCGCCTGGGAGCCTGGGTGCTGTGTTGGAGCCTGGTGGTGGCACTCGGGCTGGGACTGGGACTATGGCAGTGGCAGCGGGCCGCCGACAAGCGCGAGCTGCTGGCGCGTCATGAGTCGGCGCCACGCCTCGAGGCCCCTGCGGCCTCGCCGCCGGATGGCGCGCGCTTGACCCTGCATGGCGAGTATCTCGCCGCCGAGACGCTGTTTCTCGACAACCGTACTCATCAAGGGCGCCTCGGGGTGGCCGCCCTGACGCCGTTGCGGGGGCGCGATGGTCGTCTGTGGCTGGTGGAGCGTGGCTTCCTGGCGACCGGCCCTAGCCGGGAAACGCCGAGCGTGGCCACGCCGGAGGGCGCGGTGACGCTCTCCGGGCGTTGGCAGGCCGCGGGCGACGGCACACCGCTGTTCGGCCCGAATCGCGAAGGGCGGCGCCTGCAGCGGATGTCGCTCGAGGCCTGGCCCGGGCTCGAGGCGTTCGAGCACGCCGGCTGGTTGCATCTCGAGGCCGGCCCCGGGCATCTCAGGTCCTGGTGGACACCGGCGGTGATGCCACCGGCCCGGCACAAGGCCTATGCCTTTCAGTGGTGGGGGCTGTCCCTCGCCGCACTGGTGGTGATGCTGTTGGGCGGTCGTCGCCTGGTGCACGATCACCGTTCGTCGTTTGCAAAGCCCGATCTCAAGGAGTGAGCCGATGCCTGCCGACTCTCCCGTTTCGCCTCTCGCGTCGCGTCTCAAGTTGCTGGCGCTGTTCGCGGTGTTCCTGCTGCCCATGGCGGTGGCCTGGGGCATGGTCGAATGGCGGCTGGGTATTCCCGAGGGACGCACCGCCCATGGTCAGCTGACGCCGGACCTGCCGCCGCTTTCGGAATGGCCGCTCGACGGCGTGACCAAGCAAGGGGCCGACGATTGGGTGATGGCCTTCGACTGTTCGGTGTCGTGTGCTGAGCAGGCCGATCGCTGGTGGCGCCTGCATCGGGCGTTGGGGCGGGATGCCCAGCGGATCAGCCGGCTGCGCCTCGGGAGTCGTGGCGAGGCCTTGCCCGGCGCCGCGTCGGTCGCCTGGACGGATGCGGCGGCCTGGCGGTCGCCGGGCCGGCTGTGGATGTTCGATCCCGACGGGCGGGTGGTGCTCGCCTACGCCCCGGACGTCGAGACGGCGCGGGTGCTCGAGGACGTCGAGCGGCTGCTCGAACGCAATCCCGCCCCTCCCATGGCGCGCCTTGAGGCGGAGTGAAGAGGGCGTTCGAGGAGCGCGTGAGAGTTCAGTAGAGGAGGGTGGCGATGCAACATTCTCAGGCATCTTCGGCTTGGCGCACCGTCCAGCGCCTTAGCCTGGCCGGGTTCGGGCTCTGTGCGGTGGTGGTGCTGGCCGGGGCGGCGACCCGTTTGATGGACGCCGGGCTTGGCTGTCCCGACTGGCCGGGTTGCTATGGTGCGCCGCTGGTACCCGATGCCGACCGGGCGCAGGCCCATAGCCCCGGCGTGCCACTCGAGGCGACCAAGGCCTGGATGGAGATGCTGCATCGCTACCTGGCGGCGGCGTTGATCGCCGTGGCACTGCTGTTGGCCATGCACGGCGCGCGACTGCGGCATCGCCACCCTGATTATCCCTGGCGCCTGACGCTGGGCCTGCTGGCGGCCCTGATGCTGCAGGGCGCCTTCGGGGCGTTCACCGTGACCTTCAAGCTATGGCCCCAGGTGGTGACCCTGCACCTGTTGGGTGGGCTCTCGGTGATGGCGATGTTCTTGTGGTTGCATCTGTGCCTGCGGCGCCTGGCGGTCGGCACCTCGGCAAGTGTGCGTCCGCGTCGCCTGACGTCGTTATGGCGGCTGACGCTGCTGTCGCTGGTGCTCCAACTGGCGTTGGGCGGCTGGACATCGAGCAACTATGCCGGCATCGCCTGCCAGGGGTTCCCTACCTGTAACGGTCACTGGGTCGAGGCGTTGGACTGGGGGGAGGGCTTTCATCTGACCCAGGCGGTGGGACCCAGCTACCTCTATGGCCAACTGCATGCCGAGGCACGCAGTGCCATTCAGGTCGGGCATCGGCTGGGCGCCGGAGCGTTGCTGGCCTGCCTGTTGATGCTGGCATGGCGCCATGGTCGCGAACGCGTGGTGCGGCCCTGGTTGGTGTTGGCGGTCGGCGTTGGCCTCGCCCAGGCGGCGCTGGGCGTGGCCAACGTGTTGTTGTGGCTCCCACTGTGGCTGGCGTTGCTGCACACGGCGGGAGCGGTCTGTCTGGTGGCAAGCCTGGCCCTGGCGGCCTGGCACTGGCGCTGGTCGTCGCGGGAGGCGGCGCCGCGTTCGTTCGAGCGGCTTACCAGAATAGCGTCACCAGTGGGTAGGCCAGCAGGCCGACCAGCAGGGTGCCGATCAGGTTGAGTGCGAAGCCGGCACGGATCATCGACTGAATGCGCATATGCCCGGTGGCGAAGACGATGGCGTTGGGCGGTGTGGCCACCGGCATCATGAAGGCGCAGCTGGCGGCGATGGCGGCGGGGACCGTGATCAGCAGTGGTGAGATGTCCAGCGATACGGCCAGGGCGCCGAGCAATGGCAGGAAGGCCGCCGCGGTGGCGGTATTGGAGGTCACCTCGGTCAGGAAGATGATCACCAGTACCACCACGCCGATCAGTGCCAACAGCGGGAAGGTGCCGAAGATCTCGAGGCGCTGGGCGATCCATTCGGCGAGCCCCGAGCGAGTGATCGCGCCGGCCAGGGTCAGCCCGCCACCGAACAGCAGCAGGATGCCCCAGGGCAAGGACTGAGCCGCCTCCCAGGTCATCAGCCGTTCGCCCTGGTCATTGCCGGCGGGGATCAGGAATAGCGCGATCCCGGCGGCGATGGCGATACCGGTATCCGACAGCCAGTCGAGACCGGCCTGGTTGAGTAGCGGACGGCTCACCCAGGCGATGGCGGCCAACAGGAAGATGGCGCCGACACGGCGTTCGGCGGCGCTGGTGCGTCCGAGCTTCGCGAGCTCGCGGTGCACCAGCTCGCCACTGTCGCCGCTGCCGGCCAGCGAGAACTGACGACGCGTCAGCCACCACCAGGCACAGCCCATCATCGCCAGGCTGATGGGCAGGCCGACCATCATCCACTGGGCGAAGCCCAGGTCGATGCCGCGACTATCGGCCAGGTAGCCGGCCAGCAGTGCGTTGGGCGGGGTGCCGATCAGGGTGGCGATGCCGCCGATGCTGGCCGAGTAGGCGATGGCCAGCAATAGAGCATTGGAATAGCGCGTCAGCTCCGCGGGGTCGCTGTCGTCGAGCAGGCTGATCACCGACATGCCGATGGGCAACATCATGATCGCGGTGGCGGTGTTGGAGACCCACATGCTGAGAAAGCCGGTGGCGAGCATGAAGCCGCCGATCTGACGACGCGGCTCGTGGCCGACCACGCGTAGCACATGCAGGGCGATGCGCCGATGCAGCTGCCAGCGTTGCATGGCGATGCCGAGCAGAAAGCCGCCCAGGAACAGATAGATGATCGGGTTGGCGTAGCTCGCGGCGGTTTGCTTGATGTCGCCGATGCCCAGCGCCGGCACCAGCACCAGTGGCAGCAGCGACGTGGCGGGGATCGGAATCGCCTCGGTCGACCACCAGGTCGCCATCAGCAGGGCCAGCCCGGCGCAGGCCCAGGCGCCTTCGCTCATGCCGGCTGGCGGCGGTAGGAGAAGTGTCATCAACAGCCAGAGCGGGCCGAGCATCAGCCCGATACGGGTGGCGGTGAACGGTGAAGATTCGGGGTGGCTCATCCTGGCTCCTTGCCGTAAAGGTCCGGGGGGATTGGGACCGTGCGGAGCACAGTATAAAATGTCTGTCTTTACCCTTCGATGCTTCCGGAGCCTGCATGTCCCTCATTACCGCGTTGATCCTGCTGGGCATCGCCCTGGCCGTTGTCGCTGGCCTCGGTGCCTATGCCGTCACCCTGTGGCGCGAGGTCCGTCGTCGCCGATCCTCTCGCGAGGAGGAAGAGCGCCGTGCGCATGACAATTGCTTAGACAACCTGGAACTGGTGGCGGCGGCCCTTCAGCAACGCCAGGTCGACGTCACCGAGGGGGCATGGCGCTGTAAGACACTGCTCGATATCCTCGATCCGGGCCTGGTCGAGCGCCCCGAATTTCGCGCCATCGGTGAGGTGCATGGGCGCACCCGCCACCTGCATACGCACTCCGCGCGCCAGGCGCTGACGCCGAAGGCGCGTTTCGAGGAAGATCGCGAGCGTCTGGCGGTCGAGGACGAGATGGGCGAGGCGGTGATCGAGGCGTCGGGCGCCGTGCTGCGGTGGTGCCGTGACCGCTCGACGTCGTCGCAGTGACGCCTCCGCGGGCGCTCGCTGGCAACGCACGGTTTGCATCCTGCGGTCAGCTTGGGCAAGCTTACGCTTGCACCGTGAATGGCTTATGTGCGGAAGAATACCGGCGCCATCTTGCGGTATCTGCTGGCTTAAACCCCATTTTCGTGCTTTCTTGATGGTGTAGGCGAACGCTGTTCGTCACCGCTGGCTATGAACCACGGGAACATCCTGGATGGCGTCACCCGTGAGCGTCATGCAGATTTGTGTGAAGAAGGAGTCTTACATGAAAAAATCTACGACTGGCTTGCTGCTCGGTTCCGCTCTCGTTGTCGGCCTCTCCGGCTGTGCGAGCTCGGCTTCTCAATCCTCCAGCATGGGCGACAGCGCTTCGTCCGATCGTGCCTGGTACCAGCACCCGGCGGTCTGCGGCCTGGCCGGTGGCCTGATCGGCGGCGGCATCGGCTATGCTTCCTCCAGCGATTCCGATGAAGACACCGGTGCGGCCGTGGGTGGCACCGCCGGCGCTACCATCGGTGCCCTGCTGTGCGCCGAGCCCAACAAGGCGGCTCCCGCACCCAAGGACACCGATGGCGATGGCGTGAACGACGCCAACGACCAGTGCCCGGGTACCCCGGCCGGCGTGGCCGTGGATGCCGTGGGCTGCCCGCTGGATTCCGACGGTGATGGCGTGCCGGACTACCAGGACCAGTGCCCGGGTACCCCGGCCGGTGCCGAGGTCAATGCCCTGGGCTGCGTGGAAGACCTGGTGCTGCAGGATGTCAACTTCGAGTTCGACTCCGCCAAGCTGACCATGGGTGCCGAGCAGATCCTCGGTGGCGTGGCCGATAAGCTGAAGGCCAACGACAACGTCCGCGTGCGCATCGAAGGTCACACCGATGCCGTGGGTGATGAGTCCTACAACAAGGACCTGTCCCAGGATCGCGCCGATTCCGTGGCGACGTACCTGTCTTCTCAGGGTGTCGACAGCAATCGCATGCGCACCATCGGTTATGGTGAGGCCCAGCCGGTCGCCACCAACGAGACCGATGCCGGCCGTGCCGAAAACCGTCGCGTCGAGCTGGGCGAGTGGGAGTGATCTCCGACTGAGCCCTTGCCCCGGCTCACCGGGGCATCGCGAGAGTGAAAGAGGCGCCTTCGGGCGCCTCTTTTCGTGTTGGCGGCATGGCCTCGTGAGGTTGCCGTCTGCTAGGCTAGGCGGCGCTTTCGCAAGCGCTTCCGACGACCATTCTTTTTCTGGCGGCATGTGATCCTTGGTGTGGATCACCACTGCGCACAAGGAAACCCTTCATCATGCCCATCGTGACCCTGCCGGACGGCAGCCAGAGACCCTACGACGAACCGCTCACCGTGATGCAGGTGGCCGAGAGCATCGGCACCGGCCTGGCCAAGGCCTGTGTGGCCGGCCGCATCGACGGCGAGCTGGTGGACGCCGCGGACGTCATCGACCGTGACGCCGAGGTGGCCATCATCACCGCCCGTGACGAGGCCGGCCTGGAGATCATTCGCCACTCCTGTGCTCACCTGATTGGCCATGCGGTTAAGCAGCTCTATCCCGATGCCAAGATGGCCATCGGCCCGGTGATCGACGACGGCTTCTACTACGATATCGACTTCGGCCGAGCGGCGACGCCCGAGGACCTCGAGGCCATCGAGCAGCGCATGCAGGCGCTGATCGACACCGGCTACGACGTGGTCCGCGAGTATGTCGATCGCGATAGTGCCATGTTGACCTTCCTGCATCGCGACGAACCCTACAAGCAGGAGATCGTCCGCGAGATTCCCGATGGCGAGACCATCCGTCTTTACCATCACCAGGAATACACCGACATGTGCCGCGGGCCGCACGTGCCGAACACCCGTCACCTCAAGGCCTTCAAGATCACCAAGCTGGCCGGTGCCTACTGGCGTGGCGATGCCGAGCGTCCGATGCTGACCCGCATCTACGGCACCGCCTGGGGTGACAAGAAGCAGCTCAAGGCGTATCTCAAGCGCCTCGAGGAGGCCGAGAAGCGCGATCACCGCAAGCTGGCCAAGAAGATGGACCTCTTCCATCTGCAAGAAGAAGCGCCGGGCATGGTGTTCTGGCATCCCAACGGCTGGACCATGTATCAGGCCCTCGAGCAGTACATGCGCCGGGTTCAGATCGAGCACGGCTACCAGGAGATCAAGACGCCGCAGGTGGTCGATCTCTCGTTGTGGAAGGCGTCCGGCCACTGGGGCCACTACAACGAGCTGATGTTCACCACCGAGTCGGAGAAGCGTGAATACGCGGTCAAGCCGATGAACTGTCCCTGCCATGTGCAGGTGTTCAACCAGGGCCTGAAGAGCTACCGCGACCTGCCGCTGCGGTTGGCCGAGTTCGGCAGCTGCCACCGTAACGAGCCCTCCGGTTCGCTGCACGGCCTGATGCGCGTGCGCGGCTTCACCCAGGACGATGCGCACATCTTCTGCAGCGAGGGGCAGATCCAGTCCGAGGCCGAGGCCTTCATCGCGCAGACGTTGCAGGTCTACAAGGAGCTGGGCTTCGAGGATGTCGAACTCAAGCTGTCTACCCGTCCCGAAGGTTTTATGGGCGAACCCGAGCTGTGGGACCGCGCCGAGGCTGGTCTCGAGGCCGCGCTGAATGCGACCGGCCAGGACTGGGACCTGCAGCCGGGCGAGGGCGCCTTCTATGGGCCCAAGATCGAGTTCTCGCTGCGCGACTGCCTGAATCGCGTGTGGCAGTGCGGTACCCTGCAGCTCGATTTCAATCTGCCGGGACGCCTGGGCGCACAGTTCGTCGACGAGGACGGCGAGCGCAAGACGCCGGTCATGCTGCACCGTGCTATCCTGGGCTCCTTCGAGCGCTTCCTCGGTATCCTCATCGAGCACTACGCCGGGGCCATGCCGTTATGGCTCGCGCCGCAACAGGCGGTGATCCTCAACATCACCGATTCGCAGCGTGATTTCGTGCAAAATATCGAGCAGCGCTTGCAGAAAGTCGGCATGCGCGTCAAGGCGGACTTGAGGAACGAGAAGATCGGCTTTAAAATTCGCGAGCACACTTTGCAGAAGGTCCCCTATCTCCTGGTGGTGGGAGATAAGGAAGTCGAAGCCGGCTCGGTCGCCGTGCGAACGCGCACGGGAGAAGATCTCGGAACCATGACGGTGGAGACTTTCATCGACAAGGTGCAGGCCGAACGGTTATAACGACATCTTCCAAGACTACAGTGGAGACGCAACCATCAAGCGAAGCAGCCCCAGAGGGCGCCCTCAGGAAAAGCGGCCCCCGATGAACGAGCGGATTACCGTGGAAGAAGTTCGTCTGATCGACAGTGAAGGCGAACAGCTAGGCATCGTGCCGACCAGTGATGCGCTGGAGCGAGCCGAAGCCGCCGGTATGGACCTCGTGCAGATTTCCAATGCCGATCCGATCGTCTGCAAGATCATGGATTACGGCAAGTTCGTCTTCGAGCAGAAGAAGCAGAAAGCGGCTCAGAAGAAGAAGCAGAAGCAAATCCAGGTCAAGGAAGTCAAATTCCGGCCTGGCACCGACGAGGGCGACTATCAGGTCAAGATGAAGAACCTGACGCGCTTCCTCGAAAGTGGCGACAAGGGCAAGGTCACGCTGCGTTTCCGCGGACGCGAGATGGCCCATCAGGACCTCGGTCGTAAGCTGATGGAGCGCATCGCCGCCGATCTCGAAGAGATCGGTGCCGTGGAGTCCTTCCCGAAGATGGAAGGGCGGCAGATGATCATGATCATTGCCCCCAAGAAGAAGTGATTCGACGGCCCGTTAAACGGGTGGCCGGCGCCTAGTCGGCCATTGGCCCCGAATTTTCTCAAAAACCTCGAGCGGAGAGTATTCTCATGCCGAAAATCAAGAGCAACAGCGGCGCTGGCAAGCGCTTCAAGAAGACGGCCAACGGCTTCAAGCACAAGCAGTCGTTCCGTAGCCACATCCTGACCAAGAAGTCCACCAAGCGGAAGCGTCAGCTGCGTGGTATGCAGCAGGTCCACGACGCCGACAAGCAGCTCGTGCAGCGCATGCTGCCGAACCTGTAACCCTTGGTTGTTCATTTTTAATCGTCAGGAGTAAGCCATGACTCGCGTCAAGCGTGGTGTCGTCGCACGTCGTCGTCACAAGAAGATTCTCAGTCAGGCCAAGGGTTACTACGGTGCCCGTTCGCGCGTCTTCCGCGTTGCCAAGCAGGCCGTCATCAAAGCCGGTCAGTATGCCTACCGTGACCGTCGCCAGCGTAAGCGCCAGTTCCGCGCCCTGTGGATCCAGCGCATCAACGCCGGTGCCCGTCAGCACGGCATGTCCTACAGCCGCTTCGTCGGTGGGCTGAAGAAGACCGGCATCGAGATCGACCGCAAGGTGCTGGCCGATCTGGCCGTCAACGAGAAGGCCGCCTTTGCCGCCATCGTCGAGAAGGCCAAGGCTGCCCAGTAAGTGATCTCGCTTACGGCATGGCGTGCCATCGCGGTGCGCCATGTCGCGGATCGTCGCAGGGGAAGAGCAGCCGCTCTTCCCCTGTTTTTTTCGCATGTGACCCCCTGATCAAGACATCGGAGCACAACGGATGGACCACCTTCCCACTCTGGTCGCCGAGGCCCGCGACGCCGTTCAGGCCGCCGAGAGCATGGCCGCCCTGGATGAGCTGCGCGTGCGCTACCTTGGCAAGAAGGGCGAGATCACCGCGCTGCTCAAGGGCCTCGGCAAGTTGCCCGCCGAGGAACGCCCGGCCGCCGGCGAGCGCATCAACGAGGCCAAGCAGGCGCTGGCGAGCGAGATCGATACCCGCCGCCAGGCCCTGGAGAAGGCCGACCTGGAGGCGAGGCTGGCCGCCGAACGCCTCGACGTGACCCTTCCCGGACGTGGCCAGCCCAGCGGTGGCCTACACCCGGTGACCCGCACCCTGGAGCGTATCGAGGGGCTGTTCACCCGCATCGGCTTCGACGTGGCGGTCGGTCCCGAGATCGAGGACGACTACCACAACTTCGAGGCCCTCAATATTCCCGCCCATCACCCGGCGCGGGGCATGGCCGATACCTTCTACTTCGATGCCACCCGGTTGCTGCGTACCCACACCTCGCCGGTCCAGGTGCGCACCATGAAGGAAGAGCAGCCGCCGATTCGCATCGTCTGCCCCGGGCGCGTCTATCGCAGCGACTCGGACCTGACCCATACGCCCATGTTCCACCAGGTGGAGGGGCTGTTGGTCGACGAGGACGTGCGCTTCTCCGATCTCAAGGGCACCGTCGAGGACTTCCTGCACGCTTTCTTCGAGCGCGACGATCTTTCGGTACGTTTCCGCCCGTCCTACTTCCCGTTCACCGAACCTTCCGCCGAGGTCGATATCGAGTGCGTGATGTGCGCAGGCGACGGCTGTCGCGTCTGTTCGCACAGCGGCTGGCTCGAGGTGATGGGTTGCGGCATGGTGCACCCCGAGGTGTTCCGTCACGCCGGCATCGACAGCGAACGCTACAAGGGCTTCGCCTTCGGCATGGGCGCCGAGCGCCTGGCGATGCTGCGCTATGGCGTCAACGACCTGCGGCTGTTCTTCGACAACGACCTGCGCTTCCTCAAGCAGTTCGCCTGAACGTCTCCAGAACACAGCCAGGGTCATCGTCGTGGGTCATGACGAGGCGCATCGGGGACGGGTCCAAGAGGAGGTCCCACGCCAGGGATGGCGTCGGCACCGCCCAGAGAAGGGGTCACAGCGCCCCCTCACAGACCTGTCGCCGGATCAGCCTTAACCTTCATTCGACGACGATAGCCCTGAGACCACAGCGATAGGATTTGTCATGAAATTTTCCGAACAGTGGCTGCGTGAATGGGTCTCCCCGGCGCTGGCGACCCAGGCACTGGCCGATCAGATCACCATGGCCGGTCTCGAGGTCGATGCCATCGAGCCGGTAGCGGCCGAGTTCAGTGACGTGGTGGTGGCCGAGGTCGTCGCCAAGCAGCCGCATCCCGATGCCGACAAGCTCAACGTCTGCCAGGTCGAGGATGGCAGCGGCGAGCGCGTCCAGGTCGTCTGCGGCGCGCCCAACGTCGCCGAAGGCCAGAAGGTGCCCTTCGCGCGGGTAGGTGGCGTGCTCCCGGGCGACTTCAAGATCAAGAAGGCCAAGCTGCGCGGCGTCGAATCCCGCGGGATGATCTGCGCCGCCTCCGAGCTCGGCCTGGCAGAAGAGGCCTCGCCCGGCATCCTGGTGCTGCCCGCATCGGCACCGGTCGGCGAGGGCGTTCGTGGCTACCTGGGGCTCGATGATCACACCATCGAGGTCGACCTGACCCCCAATCGTGGCGACTGCCTGAGCGTCAAGGGCATGGCTCGCGAGGTCGGCGTGCTCAATCGTCTGCCGCTCGATGCACCCAGCATCGTGCCGGCGGTGGCGAGCCATGACACGACCTTCCCGGTGCGCATCGAGGATGCCGACGGCTGTCCGCGTTACCTGGGTCGGGTGATCCAGGGCATCGATCCGAGCGCAGAGACCCCGTTGTGGATGGTCGAGCGGTTGCGTCGCAGCGGTGTCCGCGCCATCGATCCGGTGGTCGATGTCACCAATTACGTGATGCTCGAACTCGGCCAGCCGCTGCACGCCTTCGATCTCGCCAACCTGAGCGAGGCGGTGGTCGTGCGCCAGGCACGGGAAGGCGAGCGCCTGGTGCTGCTCGACGGCCAGACGATCACCCTGGCCGACGGCACCCTGATCATCGCCGATGAGCGTGGCCCCCTGGCCGTCGCCGGCGTGATGGGTGGTGAGCAGTCCGGCGTCAGCGCCGAGACCCGGGATATCTTCCTCGAGGCCGCCCACTTCTCACCGCTGGCCGTGGCCGGGCAGGCGCGCTCCTATGGCCTGCATACCGATGCCTCCCACCGTTTCGAGCGTGGCGTGGACCCGCTGCTGCCCCGCGAGGCCGCCGAGCGTGCCACCGCTCTGTTGCTCGAGATCGTCGGCGGCGAGCCCGGCCCGCTGGTCGAGGTGGCCGACGCCGAGCGCCTGCCCGGCGAGCGCCAGACTCTACTGCGTCGCGCGCGCCTGGATCAGGCGCTGGACAAGGCGCTGCCCGGCGACGAGGTCGGCGAGATCCTCGAGCGCCTCGGCCTCACGGTCGAGACCGAGGAAGCCGGCTGGCGGATCGAGGTGCCGAGTTGGCGCTTCGACCTGGCCATCGAGGAGGACCTGATCGAGGAAGTGGCCCGTATCCATGGCTACAATCGCCTTCCGGTGCGTCGTCCTCAGGCGAGCCTGGGGCTCAAGCCCGACCAGGAGGCACGCACACCGCTGGCCGGCCTGCGCAACCAGATGGTGGCGCGGGGCTACTTCGAGGCGGTGACCTACAGTTTCGTCGCCCCCGAGTTGCAGTCCACGCTGCTCCCCGAGGCGGTGTCGCCGGCGCTGGCCAATCCCATCTCCAGCGATCTGTCGGTGATGCGGGCCAGCCTGTTCCCGGGCCTGGTGCGGGCGCTCCAGCATAATCTCAATCGCCAGCAGAATCGGGTACGGCTGTTCGAGACCGGTCTGGTGTTCCGTGGTGAACTGGATGGCCTGCATCAGGTGCCGATGCTCGGTGCCCTGGTCTGCGGCGCTCGCGAGCCGGAAGGCTGGAGCGGCGGCAAGGACAAGGTCGGCTTCTTCGACCTGAAGGGGGATCTGGAGAGCCTGCTGGCGATGGGCGGAGAGCCCGACGCCTGGCGCTTCGAGCCCGCCGAGCATCCGGCCCTGCATCCCGGCCAGTGTGCGCGGGTCCTGTACCGCGGCGAAGAGGCCGGCTGGATCGGCACCCTGCATCCCGCGGTGCGCGCCGAGTTGGGCCTCAAGGTCGATGCGGTGTTGTTCGAGGTGCGCCTCGAGGCGCTGACCCGGGGCCAGGTGCCGGCCTTCGCACCGTTGTCCCGCTACCCCGAGGTGCGTCGCGATCTGGCCTTCCAGGTCGATGCCGAACGCCCCGTCCAAGCGCTGCTCGATACCGTCCATGCTCAGGCGGGCGAATGGCTGGTGGATGTCCGTCTGTTCGACGTCTATCAGGGCAAGGGCGTGGCCGAAGGGCATAAGAGTATCGCCCTGGGCTTGACCTGGCAGCATCCTTCGCGCACGCTAAATGACGAAGAAATCAACCACTTGGTCGATGCCATCGTCGAGGAGTCGCGCCTGCATCTGGGGGCTGAGCTCCGCGCATGAGGGAGTCGGGGCTCGACCAGCAGCGAGAGGGAAGCGACATGGGGGCGTTGACCAAGGCCGAACTGGCCGAGCATCTGCACGCCGAGCTCGGTCTCTCCAAGCGTGAGGCCAAGTCCATGGTGGAGGCCTTCTTCGAGGAGATCCGCGGCTGTTTGCGTGAAAACGAGCAGGTCAAGCTGTCGGGCTTCGGGAACTTCGACCTTCGCGACAAGAGCGAACGGCCGGGCCGCAACCCCAAGACAGGAGAGGAGATTCCGATCTCCGCCCGACGGGTGGTGACCTTCCGGCCGGGCCAGAAGCTCAAGACCCAGGTCGAGGCCTATCATCCCGAACGGGGCTGATGACGCCCCTGCCGGACGACTCGCCGACGCCACCCTCCGGGGTGGCGTCGGCGTTTGGGCGAGGGCCTAGAGCGTGCCGTGTGCCAGCGTCCAGGTGATGACCACCTTGAGCAGATAGCCGAACATCCCCGCGCCGAGCCCCACGCATAGCATCAGGGTACCGAAGCGGCCGGCCTTCGACTGTCGGGCCAGATCCCAGATGATGAAGCCCATGAACAGCATCAGGCCACCGATCATCAGCGGGGTGATCCAAGCGTCGAAGGTCTGTACCATGCCGGACTCCAGAAGAGTGGAAAATGATTCCACAATACATGCTCGTGGTAGGCTGGGTACAGGGCGGCAGGTGCGGCCATGGCCGCGGGCATGTTAGTATTGCCGCGAATTTTTCTGGAAAATCCACGTTATTCTCATGCCCAAGCTCAAGATACTGGTCGGCACCATGTACGGCGGCGCCCTGGATGTCGCCGAGCAGGTTCAGCCGCTGTTCGAGGAGGCCGGCTACACGGTCGAGATCTTCGACCAGCCGACCCTGGCGGACCTCGTCGATACGCCCACCGACCTGGCGTTGTTTTGCGTCTCGACCACCGGGAGTGGTGACGTGCCCGGCAACATGACGCCCTTCGTGCGTGATCTGGAGGCCCAGAGCCCCGGGCTCACCGAGCTGCGCTACGGCATGATCGCGCTGGGCGACGGCTCCTATGTCGACTCCTTCTGCGGCGCCGGTCGCTCGCTCGACGAGCAGCTGCAGGGGCAGGGTGCCACGCGTCTGGGCGAGCGCCTGGAGATCGATGCCATGGAGACCTTCATGGCCGATGATGCCGCCATGCCCTGGGTCGAGGAATGGATCGCCACGCAACGGCTCAAGGTGGCCTGAGATGGGCGCGACCTCGACCCCTGAGCGACTCAGCCTGTTGCTGGGGCTGGCGGCGATGATGGCGGCCAGCCTGCCGCGCTACCTGATCGATGGCCATTCGACGCGGCTGACCCTGATGGTGGCCGCGATCGTGGCGGTGCTGGTCGTGGTGCTGGTGCAATGGCGGCTGCTGGCCGCCGAGGCCCGGGCGAAGCTGCCGGCGCTATGGCGTCGCCTGTTGGCCTGCCTGGCGCTCGGGGTGGTGGCCATGGCGGCCTGGCAAGGGATCGTGGCCGGCTGGCAGGGCGGGGCGCTGCTGGCCTCCCACGGCATGACCCTGGGGGTGTTGCTGCATGCGCTCGGCATATGGCTGAAGCCCGTGCATCACTAGTTCGTCGTCATGCGGTCATGCAAAGGCCCCGCCGGCTCGCGCCGGCGGGGCCTTTTGTCGTGGGGGAAGGGGTTAGCCGAGCGTGTAGCAGGGCTTGTATTCGCCGGCCAGCTTCATGCGTCCCTGGGCGACGAAGGAGCTCAGCAGTTCGTCGAGCCTGGCCATTAATTCGGGTTCGGCATTGAGACGGAAGGGGCCATGGGCCTCGATCAGGCGGATGCCACGTTCCTTGACGTTGCCGGCGACGATGCCCGAGAAGGCGCGGCGCAGGTTGGCGGCCAGCTCATGCACCGGCTGTTCGTGGTGAAGGGCCAGGTTCGCCATGGCCTCATGGGTCGGATCGAAGGTCGCCTGGAAACCGCGTGCCACGGTGAGGCGCCAGTTGTAGTAGAAGGCGTCCTGGCGCTGGCGGCGGTATTCGGTGACGCCATCGATGCCCTTGCGCATGCTGCGGGCCACTTCGACGGGGTCGTCGATGATGATCTCATAGAGCCGCCTGACCGATTCACCGAGGGTATAGACCAGGAATTCGTCGATGCGCTTGAAGTAGTCGGCGGACGTGGCGGGGCCGGTGAGGATCACCGGGAGCTCCATGTCGGCGTTGTCCGGGTGCAGCAGGATGCCGAGCAGGTAGAGAATCTCTTCGGCGGTGCCGACCCCACCGGGGAAGACGATGATGCCGTGGCCCAGGCGCACGAAGGCTTCGAGGCGTTTCTCGATGTCGGGCATCACCACCAATTCGTTGACGATGGGATTGGGGGCTTCGGCGGCGATGATGCCCGGCTCGGAGACGCCCAGGTAGCGGCCCTCGAAGCGGCGTTGCTTGGCGTGGGCCACGTTGGCCCCCTTCATCGGCCCCTTCATGGCGCCCGGGCCGCAGCCGGTGCAGATGTCTAGCTCGCGTAGCCCAAGGTGGTAGCCGACATGCTTGGTGTAGTCGTACTCCTCGCGGGAGATCGAGTGCCCGCCCCAGCAGACCACCATGCTCGGGTCGCGGCTCGGGGTCAGGGTGCCGGCCTTGCGCAGGATGTGGAAGACGGCGTTGGTGGTGCCTTCGCCGGTGGTCAGGTCGAAGCGGTCGCGGGTCTGGATCTCGTTGTAGACATAGACGATGTCGCGCAGTACCGAGGACAGATGCTCGCGGATGCCGCGGATCATCTTGCCGTCGACGAAGGCTTCGGCCGGGGCGTGGGTCAGCTTGAGGCGTACGCCGCGATCCTGCTGGAGAATCTCGATATCGAAGTCGGGATAGGTCTCCATCAGCGCCAGGCCGTCGTCGGTCGGGTTGCCGGAGTTGAGCACCGCGAGCGCACAGCTGCGCAGCAGCTCATGGAGCCCGCTGCGGGAGGTGTCGTGCAGCCGGTTGACCTCGTGCTGGGAGAGAATCTCGAGGCTGCCTTCCGGGGAGATGGTGCTGGAAAGGGTATTGGCCATGCAGCGCGTCCGTGTCACTGGAAAGGGAGCGGCGTGTCCGAGCGTGCCTGGCCTTCGCGTGCCGGCGCGTCGGACCGCGCCTGGATGATGGCGTGGAACCATCGGCTTCGATGCTATCACGCTCCCGCCGTCGCCGGGCTATCGTGGTGATAGATAACGAACGGGCGGGCCGTCGCTGGTCCCCGCTCCGAGCGCTATCGTTATCCAGGCTTTCCTCGGCCGACGTGGCGCTGCGCGTATCGGGGCGAGCTGATAGAATGGCCAGGCCCGGTCCTTCTGGTCAGATGCCCCGCCATGTTCAACGCCCAGTATTTCCGTACCTTCATCACGCTCGTCGAGACCGGTAGTTTCACCCGGACCGCCCAGCGCCTGGAGATGACTCAGCCCGGTGTCAGCCAGCATATCCGCAAGCTGGAACGTTACCTGGACAAGTCGTTGCTCGATCGCCAGGGGCGTCGCTTCGTGCTCACCGAGGCCGGCCGGCGCGCCTACGATTACGCCCTCAAGCTGTTCGCCGAGCATGAGCAGTTTCGCCATTCGCTGGACGACGAGAGCCTGGATAGTGGCGAATGCCGCATCGCCTCGCCGGGCAGCGTGGGGCTGATGTTCTATCCCTTCATCCTCGGCCAGCAGCAGATGCATACCGGCCTGACGGTGAGCTACAGCTTCGCCTTCAATCACGAGATCGTCACCGACGTGCTGGCCGGACGCCATGATCTGGGCATCGTCAACGAGGCCGTTCGGCATCCGGAGATCGATTGCGAGGCCTGGCATCAGGAACCACTGTGCCTGGTGGTGCCGGCGGACTTCACCGGCACCTGCCTGGCCGACCTGATGGCACTGGGCTTCATCGGCTACGCGGACGGGATCAATCGGGTCGGCGGGGTGCTGCGCCAGAACTTCCCCGGCGAGTTTCGCTCGATGAGCCACTTCCCGCGGCAGGGGTTCACCAACGAGGTGAGCATGGTGCTCGATGCCGTGGCCCGCGGGTTGGGCTTTACCGTGGTGTCGCGGCTGGTGCTCGAGACCTCGCCCTGGCAACGCCAGGTCCGCGAGCTGTCGTTGCCTCATCCGGTCCAGGAAACGCTGTACCTGGTCACGCGTCGTGGTATGCGCATGCCACGGCGCTATACTCGGCTGCTCGAGGCCTTCCGCGAGCATCGCCACCACGAGCGCTATGGCCATGGTGACCCTGCCCTTGCCGACCTGGGGGAGGTGACGGGCGACGACCATGGCGAGCGCCTGGGCTGACATGGCCGCCTGCCGGGCGCGCCTTCCCGACGCCTGGCCCATCCAGATACGACGACGCCCCGCCGATAGGCGGGGCGCGTCATGCTACATCAGGCGCTCGGGTTATTCCCGATAGGCATCGATGCTCGGGCAGGAACAGATCAGCTGGCGGTCGCCGGCCACGTTGTCGACCCGATTGACCGACGGCCAGTACTTGGCCGCCTTGACCGCCTCGGTGGGGAAGGCGCCGAGTTCGCGTGAGTAGGGGCGCTCCCAGCCAGCATCCATCAGATCGGCCATGGTGTGCGGCGCGTTGACCAGCGGATTGTTATCGGCCGGCCATTCGCCGGCCTCGACCCGGGCGACTTCCTCACGGATCGCGATCATGGCGTCGCAGAAGCGATCCAGTTCGAAGCGCGACTCCGATTCCGTGGGCTCGATCATCAGGGTGCCGGGCACCGGGAAGGACATGGTCGGCGCATGGAAGCCGTAATCCATCAGGCGCTTGGCGACGTCTTCCTCGCTGATGCCGGAGGAGGCCTTGAGCGGGCGCACATCGATGATGCATTCGTGGGCCACGGTGCCGTTCTGGCCCTTGTAGAGCACCGGGTAGTGCTCGCCGAGCCGCTTGGCGATGTAGTTGGCGCCGAGGATGGCCAGCTCGGTGGCCTCGCGCAGGCCGCGGGCACCCATCATCTTGATGTAGGCCCAGGAGATCGGCAGGATCGAGGCGCTGCCGAAAGGCGCCGCCGCCACCGCGCCACTGTCGGCCTCGACGCCGTCCAGCGGGCGGACCACGTGGTTGGAGACATAGGGCACCAGGTGCGCCTTGACGCCGATCGGGCCCATGCCCGGGCCGCCACCGCCGTGGGGGATGCAGAAGGTCTTGTGCAGGTTGAGGTGGCTGACGTCGCCGCCGAAGTCGCCGGGGCGGGCCAGGCCGACCTGGGCATTCATGTTGGCGCCGTCGATATACACCTGGCCGCCGTGGTCGTGGACGATGTCGCAGGCCTCGCGCACGCCTTCCTCGAACACGCCGTGGGTGGACGGATAGGTGAGCATGATCGCCGACAGTGCCTCGGCATGTTGTCCGGCCTTGTCGCGTAGATCGGCGAGGTCGATGTTGCCGTCCTCGTCGCATTCCACCACCACGACCTTCATGTGGGCCATGGCCGCCGAGGCCGGGTTGGTGCCGTGGGCAGAGCTCGGGATCAGGCAGACATCACGATGTCCCTGGCCCTCGGCCTGCTGATAGCGGCGGATCGCCACCAGGCCGGCGTACTCACCCTGGGCGCCTGAGTTGGGCTGCATGGAGAGGTGGTCGTAGCCGGTGATCTCGACCAGGAAGTCGGCCAGTTCGTCGATGATCTGCTGGTAGCCGGCCACCTGGTCCTTGGGCGCGAAGGGGTGAATACGCGCCAGTTCCGGCCAGGTGATGGGGATCATCTCGCTGGTCGCGTTGAGCTTCATGGTGCACGAGCCGAGCGGGATCATCGCGTGTGCCAGCGACAGATCCTTGTTCTCCAGCCGCTTGAGGTAGCGCAGCATCTCCGTCTCGCTGTGGTAGCGGCGGAAGGTGGGGTGTGTCAGGAAGTCGGATTCACGCCGGCTGCCGGTCGGGATGCCGCTCTTGCCGGCCGTGACGATCTCGGCGTCGAGTGCCGCCACCGACTGGCCGTGTTCGGCGTCGAGCAGCACGTCGAACAACAGGTCCAGGTCGTGGGCGGTGGTGGTCTCGTCGAGGCTGACCCCGATGTCGCCACCCTCGAAGTAGCGCAGGTTGACGTCATGGGCCATGGCGCGACCATGAACCTTGCGGGCATCGACGCCGCTCAGGCGCAGGGTATCGAACCAGCTGTCGTGGACCAGGTTGACGCCACAACGGGTCAGGCCCTCGGCGAGGATGGTGGTCAGCCGGTGGATGCGTCCGGCGATGGTGCGCAGGCCTTCGGCGCCGTGATAGACGGCGTAGAAGCCGGCGATGTTGGCCAGCAGCGCCTGGGCGGTGCAGATGTTGGAGGTGGCCTTCTCGCGGCGGATGTGCTGCTCGCGGGTCTGCATGGCCATGCGCAGCGCGGTCTGGCCGCGATTGTCCTGGGAGACGCCGATGATGCGCCCGGGGATCGAACGCTTGAGCTTGTCGGTGGTGGCGAAGAAGGCGGCATGCGGGCCGCCGAAGCCCATCGGCACGCCGAAGCGCTGGGCACAACCGACCACCATGTCGGCGCCCATCGCGCCCGGCTCGTGGAGCAGCACCAACGACATGATGTCGGCGGCCACGCAGGTCATGATGCCGCGTTCCTTGGCGCTCGACAGCAGCGGCGCCAGGTCGTGGACGCGGCCGCCGTCGCCCGGATACTGCAGCAGGGCGCCGAACACATCGTGGTCGGCCACCTCGGCGGCCGGGGCGACGATCAGCTCGAAGCCGAAATAGTGGGCGCGGGTGCGGACCACATCCAGCGTCTGCGGGAAGACGTCGTCGGCGACGAAGAAGGCATCGCTCTTGGCCTTCTTGTTGGCGCGACGGCACAGCGCCATGGCCTCGGCGGCGGCGGTGGCCTCGTCGAGCAGCGAGGCGTTGGCCAAGCTCATGCCGGTGAGGTCCATGACCATCTGCTGGAAGTTCAGCAGCCCCTCGAGGCGCCCCTGGGAGATCTCCGGCTGGTAGGGGGTATAGGCGGTGTACCAGCCCGGATTCTCCAGCACGTTGCGCTGGATGACCGCCGGCAGATGGGTGTCGTAGTAACCCTGTCCGATGTAGCTCTTGGCGACGCGGTTCTGGCGGGCCAGGCGGTGAAGGTAGTCCAGGGCCTCGGCCTCGCTACGCGGTGGATCGAGATCCAGCTCGCGTCCCAGGCGTATGCCGGCCGGCACCGTGCGCTCCAGCAGGCTGTTCAGGCTGTCCATGCCCAGCGTATCCAGCATGCTGGCCACGTCGGAGGATTCCGGGCCGTTATGGCGGCGGAGGAAGGCGTCATGGTTGGCCAGATCGGCCAGGCGGCGTTGTTCGAAAACCATGGAATACCCTATTGCGGTCGCGCCCGAGGGGGCAGGGAAAGGGGAAAGGGGGGGGCGGGGCATGAGCGGAGGGCGGCTCCGTCTTCATGCCCCGCCACCGGAGCCGAGGGAGTGAATCAGCCTTCGGCGTCGGCCAGGGCCTGATAGGCGTCGGCGTCGAGCAGCTCGTCGAGGGCGTTGGCTTCCTCGAGACGCAGCTTGAGGATCCAGCCGTCTTCGTAGGGAGACTCGTTCAGGGTCTCGGGGGCGTCCTCGAGATCCTCATTGATCGCGACCACCTCGCCGGACAGCGGGGCGTAAAGGTCGGAGGCGGCCTTGACCGACTCGACCACGCCGATTTCGTCGCCCTTGGCCAGGGCGGTGCCCACCTCGGGCAGCTCGACGAAGACCACGTCGCCGAGGGACTGCTGGGCATGATCGGTGATGCCGAGGGTCACCGTGCCGTCGCCGTTGTCCAGGATCCATTCATGGCTTTCGGCGTAACGCAGATTGGCTGGGATAGCACTCATGACGTTTTCCTATACGAAAAAGGTTTCTGACGCAGGGGCATCCTAACGCCCCCGCTCACGTTTGGCGAGCCCCGAGGGACATGGGCGTCGTGAGGTGAATCACGATACCCACTCAAGCGTAGGCCGCCCGGTGGGTTTCTGCCTGCTCGACGCGGCTCGGCAGCAGGTCACGAGGGTGAGCCGCCGGCCATGTACCAGCGGGAGCCGCGCAGCGACGGCCTTGTCTCTTCCGGGGCAGGCGGCTAGAGTAGCCGAAGTTTCTTATAGGAAACGTTTTTCCGGGAGTGCCGGCCCTTCGTCCTGCCTGCGCTTGGCCGCGTCATAGGTGATGATGGCTATGCTTCATGCTGTGAGGCGAGGAGATGGCCGTATTTTCTTGCAGGAGACTAGAGCGCCAACGGAATGATCCGCTATGGTACGCGAGTTCGTATCATCGTGGGTATCGCTCTCGCGCCGGACCATGCACGTTGGTGCATAACAATAAACTTTAGGGAGAACGAGACGTGGAAACCTTGACCAATATCTTATCGGCCATCGAGGGGGTCGTGTGGGGCCCGCTGATGCTGGTGCTGTTGCTGGGGGTCGGCCTCTACCTGCAGATCGGCCTGAAGGTCATGCCCATTCGCAAGCTGGGTACGGGCTTCAAGCTGCTGTGGAAGGGGCGCAATACCGAGAAGGGCTCGGAAGACGAGGGTGAGGTCTCGCCGTTCAATGCGCTGATGACCTCGCTGTCGGCCACCATCGGCACCGGTAACATCGCCGGCGTGGCAACGGCCATCGTGCTTGGCGGCCCGGGCGCGGTGTTCTGGATGTGGATCACCGCTCTGGTGGGCATGGCCACCAAGTTCTCGGAGGCCGTGCTGGCCGTGCGTTATCGCCAGGTCGACGATGCCGGCGACCACGTCGGTGGCCCGATGTACTACATCCGTAATGGCCTGGGCAAGAAATGGGGCTGGATGGGCGGCGCCTTCGCCCTGTTCGGTGCCGTGGCCGCCTTCGGCATCGGCAACACCGTGCAGTCCAACTCCGTGGCCGATGGCCTGGGAGAGTCCCTCGGCCTGCCGCACTGGGTCACCGGCCTGGTGATCATGGTGCTGGCCGGTGCGGTCATCCTCGGCGGCATCAAGCGCATCGCCAAGGTGGCGGGCAAGCTGGTGCCGGTCATGGCGGTGGCCTACATCGTCTGTGGCCTGCTGGTGCTGATCATCAACGCCGATCAGGTCGGCCAGGCCCTGGGCCTGATCTTCGGCCATGCCTTCACGCCGATCTCGGCGGCGGGCGGCTTCGCCGGTGCGGCGGTGGCCAAGGCGATCCAGTTCGGCGTCGCCCGTGGCGTGTTCTCCAACGAGGCGGGCCTCGGCAGCGCGCCGATCGCGCACGCGGCGGCACAGACCAAGAACCCGGTCCGCCAGGGTCTGATCGCCATGCTCGGTACCTTCATCGACACCATCGTGGTGTGTTCGATCACCGCGCTGGCGATCCTCACCACCGCTTGGACCTCCGGCGAAACCGGTGCGGCCCTGACCACGCTGTCGTTCAACGAGGCGCTGCCGGGCATCGGTCAATACGTGGTGTCCTTCGCGCTGGCGGTGTTCGCCTTCACCACCATCCTGGGTTGGGCCTTCTACGGCGAGAAGTGCTTCGAGTACCTGTTCGGGGTGGGGGCCATCAAGTTCTACCGGGTGGTCTACATCCTGGCGATCTTCGTCGGCTCGGTGCTGCCGCTCGGTTTCGTGTGGCTGCTGGCCAGTGTCTTCAACGCCATGATGGCGATCCCCAACCTGATCGCCCTGGCGCTGCTGTCGCCGGTGGTGTTCAAGCTGACCCGCGACTACTTCGACGGTAAGGACGTACTGCCGGGCGAAGATCTCAACAAGTAAACAACACCGGGCGCAGGCCGGCATCGGGCCGCTCTGCGCCTCCGTTTTCATGGGAGTGATACGACCGCGATGAACGAACAACGCCAGACACCTCTTCACGATCTCCATCTCGAACTGGGCGGCAAGATGGTGCCCTTCGCGGGTTACAGCATGCCCGTTCAGTACGCCCTGGGGGTCAAGAAGGAACACGAACATACCCGCCAGGCCTGCGGCCTATTCGATGTCTCGCACATGGGGCAGGTACTGGTGCGCGGCCCACAGCCGGCAAAGGCCCTGGAAAGCCTGGTACCCGCCGACCTGGTCGGGCTGGCCGAGGGCCAGCAACGCTACGGCCTGTTCACCGCCGAGGATGGCGGCATCCTCGATGATCTGATGATCGTCAACGCCGGCGACCACCTGTATCTGGTGGTCAATGCGGCCTGCAAGGAGCAGGATATCGCGCACCTGCGTCGCGGCCTGTCCGATCACGAGATCGAGGTGCTCGATCGCGGCCTGCTGGCGCTGCAGGGGCCCAAGACCGCCGAGGTCATGGCGCGGCTGTGTCCCGTGGCCTGCGAGATGGTGTTCATGCAGCATGGTCGCTTCACCATCGACGGCATCGACGTGTGGGTCAGCCGCAGCGGCTATACCGGTGAGGATGGCTTCGAGATCTCGGTGCCCGCCGAGCAGACCGAGGCCTTGGCGCGTCGTCTGCTTGCCGAGCAGGAGGTCGAAGCAATCGGCCTGGGCGCCCGCGATTCGCTGCGCCTCGAAGCCGGGCTGTGCCTCTATGGTCATGACATCGACACCGGCACCACACCGATGGAAGGCGGGCTGATCTGGGCGATCGGCAAGCCGCGCCGCCGCGGTGGCGAACGCCCGGGCGGTTTCCCGGGGGCCGACCTGATCCTGCATCAGGTGGCCGAGAAGGATCATCGCCGCAAGCGGGTGGGCCTGCTTGGTGAAGGGCGTGCCCCGGTACGCGAAGGTGCCGAGTTGTTCGACGCCGAGGGCAACGCGCTCGGCGTGGTGACCTCCGGAGGGTTCGGGCCCAGTGTCGGTCAACCGGTGGCGATGGGCTACGTGCCCATCGAGCAGGCCGAGATCGGCACCACCGTCTATGCCGAGGTACGCGGCAAGCGCTTGCCGGTGGTGGTCAGCAAGACGCCATTCGTGGCGCCGGGGTATTACCGCGGCTGACGTTATACCGTTATCTCAGCCTGCGGGCTGAGTATGCCGACGCCGATGACGGCCATCCCATACGGGGTGGCCGTTTTTTTTCATGTGGGCTCATTGCCTGCTGCGCCGTAGTGTACCCAGCGGAAGGTCAGGCTGATGCGCAGGCCGTGCCCGCGACGCGCCAGCAGGGCGTGCTCGAGCTCATCTTGTACCCCGGGTCCCATCAGCAACAGGCTGTCGTGGGGCTGGGCGACATTGAAGGCGGGGGCGTGACGGTCCTTCCAGCGAAAGCGCAACGGGCGGTCGGCGCCCAGGCTGACGGCGGCGATCAGCGGTGCCACACCGAGCTCAGGCTCGTCGTCACAATGCCAACCCATGCGGTCGTCGCCGTCGGCGTAGCGGTTGAGCAGTACGCTGTTGAAACGGGCCCTATGACCGGCGGCGGCCAGTCGAGTGATCACGGCATCACGCAGGGCGAGCACCACGGGATGCCAGGGAGTCGGGGCGAAGTCCCGGCCCGAGTACCGGTAGGCGGCATCGCCCATCCATACCTGGCGCCTGGGGATCGGGTGGTCGCGGCCGTAGAGGCGCAGGCAGGGGCGCTGCCAGTCCAACGCGGCGTCGAGCCTGGCCAGGGCGTCGTCTGCGGCGCCGCCGAGCAGGCCGTCGAAGCGCCATAGTGGCGGGTCGGCGAGCAAGCAGTCGCCGTCGGGCGAGGAGAGCAGGTCCATCCTCTCAGCGTGCCAGCCCACGGCGGTAGGCGCCAGTCATCAGCCCGCCAGGGAAAGGCTCAGCAGGGCCAGTGTGTAGCCGATCGCGGCGCCGGCGACCACGTCGCTGATGTAGTGCAGGCCGAGGCCCACCCGCGAGACCGCGATCAGGGTGGCCACCGGGATCAGCGACGGCAGCAGCCAGGGCGCATGGGTCGCGCTCAGCGTGCAGAACATCACCGCGTGCAGGGTGTGGCCGCTGGGGAAGCTATAGCGATCCCGGGCCGGCTCCTGGCAGGCGATGCCCGAGAAGGTGATGAAGGGCCGCTCGCGACATAGTCGGGTCTTGACCCATCGGTACACGGCGATGGCCACCAGGGCGGTCAGCACGTACTGGAGCAGCAGTCGCCAGCCATCGCGTCCATGCAGCCAGGGCTGAACGGAGATCAGTGCCACCCACAGCGGCCAGTCCCCGGCCTTGCTGGCCAGGCGGAGCGACCATCGCCAGGGGCGGTGGATGCTGAGGCCGGCCAAGCGTTGGCAGAGTTGCCATTCGAGCGTATCGAGGCGATCAAACATGGCGGGGACGCGAGGCTTCATCGGATATCTCCCGGGCATGAGCGAGGGCGCCGAGGAAGGTGTCGGCGATGGCGGGCCAGCGATAGGTCAGGGCGCGGCGACGGGCGGCTCGGCCCAGGCGCGCGTGGCGGGCCGGCTGTTGGCATAGCGCCACGGCGGCGTCGCGAAAGCCGTCCTCGTCGCCGACTGCCAGCTGCAGGCCGTTGATATCGTCCTCGATCAATGCCGCTCCGGCGGCGTGACGGAAGGCTATCGTGGCCAGGCCGCTGGCCATGGCCTCGACCAGCACATTGCCCCAGGTCTCGGAGATCGAGGGGAAAACGAAGATGTCGGCGCTGGCGTAGTAGCGACTCAGGTCGTCCGGCGAGACGAAGCCGGCGAAGTGGGCCTCGGGCAAGGCTCGTTCCAGGTTGACGCGGCCGGGGCCATCGCCGACCACCACCAGCGTCAGCCGCGGATGAGCGTCCTGCATGGCGGCGAAGGTGTCGCGCAAGAGGTCGAGGTTCTTCTCCGGTGCCAGCCGGCCCACATAGAGTGCCACCGGCTCCTGCGGGTCGGCCCCCCAGTGTTCGCGCAGGGTCGCGTCGCGGTGCTCGGGGGCGAAGCGCTCGCCGTCGATGCCGCGGGCCATCACCCTGATTCGCTCGAAACCGCGTTGCCCGAGTTCGCGGGCCTGGAGGTGGGTCGGCACCAGGGTGGTGGCGCAGCGATTGTGGAAGTGGCGCAGACGGCGGATCACCAGCGGTCGCAGCCAGCCAAGGCCGTAGTCCCGGCAGTAATGGTCGAAGTTGGTATGCCAGCCACTGACCACCGGGATGCCGAGCGTCTCGGCGGCCGCCAGCGCCGACCAGCCGAGCGGGCCCTCGGTGGCCAGGTAGATCACGTCGGGGCGATCGGCCTGCCAGAAGCGTCGGATGCGTCGCCTGGCGGGCAAGCCCAGCCGCACCTGGCGGTAGCCCGGCACCGCGGCGGCGCGCACCCGTAATTCGGCGGCCATGCCTTCGGCGCGGTGGTCATCGTCGGCGGGCTGAGGGCGAATCAGCTGCAGCGCATGGCCTTGCGGGCGTAGTTGATCACACAGCCGATCCAGGGTGTGGGCCACGCCGTTGATGTCCGGCGTCCAGGTGTCGCTGACCAGGCAGATGCGCATGTTCGTCCCCGTGCCGTGGGGGGCGATTGGCCCCCGTTCGGTTCAGGATGGTCGGACAGGGTGACCGCATCGCGACAGCCTCGTGACGTCGCGATGACAGCCGTTCAGCGCAGCACGCCGCGCGGATCGATGGGCTTGCCGCCGTGGCGTAGGTCGAAGAGCAGGTCGAAGCGGCCGGTGGATGCGTGGCGATCTACGGTGCATAACGGGGTGCCCCGCCGGACCTCGGTGCCGCTGTCGACCAGCAGGGTTCCGCATAGCGCGTAGACGCTCTGCAGGTTGTCCGGGTGGTGGACGATCACCACCCGGCCGAGCTGCCGCATGCTGTCGGCGAAGCGGACCTCGCCGTCGGCCACCGCCATGGCGCGGGCGCCTTGATCGGTTGCCAGCAGCATGGGCTGCAGGGTGCCACGGTCGTCCTTGCCGAAGGCACGGGCGACCCGGTAGTCGTCCAGCGGCCATGGCCAGTCGCGGGCATCACCCGGGACGGGCCCGGGGTCTGCGGGCGGCTGTGGGCGTGAGGGCGTGGCACTCGACGAGGCGCCGCCTGACGATGCCGAGCCGCCGTGTAGCGGCACCGAAATAAGCTGCCCGACCTTCAGGTCGGTGGGACTGATGCCGGCGTTGGCCGTGGCGATGCTCACCGGCGAGGTGTCGAAGCGCCGGGCGATGGCGCTGTAGGTGTCGCCGGCGCGGACCCGGTAGCGATAGGGGCCTCCCGACGGCGCACGCTCCTCGTGAGCGGGCACCAGGATGCGCTGGCCCACGGCCAGCCCGCGCGGGCTGACGCCGGGATTGAAGCGTCGCAGCCGCACCAGCGGCACCTCGGCACGCCGGGCGAGTTCGCCCAGGGTGTCGCCGCGCTGGATGGTCACCCAGTGGCCCGCCGGTGAGCCGCCGCCCACCCCCGCGGAGCCGGCACAGCCGGCCAGCACGAGGGTCAACAGCAGCATTGAGAGGATCAGTGCGAATCGAGGGCGGCATCCTTGGCCTGCCACTGGGCGTTGAGCCATGCGTGGAAGCGTTCCTTGTAGGCGGAGTCCTGATAATAGTCACCCTGGGTCATCCAGGCGGGGACCGTCAGGCGACGAGCGCTCAGATGGATGGTGCCCTCGCGCCCGCAGAGAAAGTCCCAGAAGCGGGGTTCGGGGCGCGAGTAGCACAGGGTAACGTCGAGAATGCCGCTCAGCCGGTCGCCGAGCAAGCCCAGTACCTGGGCGATACCGCCGGCACGCGGGGGCAGCAGGTGGCGGTAGGGGCTGTCGAGGGCGGCATGCTTGGCCGGCGTGAAGCGGGTGCCTTCGACGAAGTTGTAGATGGCGATCGGTCGCTCGCGGGCGTGCCGGCACATGCGTTGGGTGGCTTCCTGGTCGCGGCGCGCCAAATGCGGGCGGCGTTCACGCTGCTCGCGGGTCAGGCGGCGCAGCATCGGGAACTCCAACGCCCAGAAGGCCAGCCCGACCACCGGGATCCAGATCAGCTGACGCTTGACGAAGAAGTGCGGCATCGGCAGTCGGCGATGCAAGGCCAGGAAGAGCGCGAAGATATCGGTCCAGCTGCGATGGTTGGCCAGCACCAGCCACCATTCGTCGTGGCTGAGCCCATCCGGCAGGTCGAGGCGCAGGTCGAGGCGCAGGTCGGGGCGGATCCAGTGGCGGATCCACCACAGGTTGACGTCGACCCAGCACAACGCTACGCCGTTCAGCCCGCGCAGCACCCGGCGCCGCAGTGGGCGGCCCGGGGTGATCAGCTTGAGCAGGGTGAGCGCGATCAGCGGCACCGCCCAGACCAGGGTGTTGAGGGTCAGCAGTAACAGGCTGACGATGCCCCTGAGGGTCGACATGCCGTCGGTCTCCTTGATGATGTCCTTGAACCGCTAATGCTAATGGATCGCGGCGAGGGTGCCCAGCGATGCGGGTAACATCTTGATCCCGATCCCGATCCCGATCCCGATCCCGATCCCGATTCGCCGCCCTGTGTCATGATGGCTGCAACTCGGGAAGATCCTCGAACAGCGCCAGGGCGTCGGGATTGGCCAGGGCCTCGCGGTTGTTGACCGGCTCACCGTGGATCACCTGGCGGACGGCGAGTTCTACCAGTTTGCCCGACAGGGTGCGTGGGAGGTCGTCGACCTGGAGGATCTTCGCCGGCACGTGGCGAGGAGTTGCATTGCCGCGCAGGGTGTCGCGGATGCGCCGACACAGGGTGTCATCCAGGGTGACGCCCTCGCGCAGGCGCACGAACAGCACCACGCGAGTATCGTCCTGCCATTGCTGGCCGACGCACAGCGATTCCAGCACCTCCTCGATCTTCTCCACCTGGCGATAGATCTCGGCGGTGCCGATGCGCACGCCGCCGGGGTTGAGCACCGCATCCGAGCGGCCATGAATGAGCAGGCCGTCTTCGGGGGTGATCTCGGCATAGTCGCCGTGGGCCCATACGCCGGGGAAGGTGGCGAAGTAGGCGTCGTGGTAGCGCTCGCCCTTTGGATCGTTCCACAGGCCCAGCGGCATCGCCGGGAAGGGCTGGGTGCACACCAGCTCGCCTTTCTCGCCGCGCCGGGGTTGGCCGTCGTCGCCGAACACGTCCACCGCCATGCCGAGCCCGCGACATTGCAGCTGGCCGCGAACCACCGGGCGAATCGGGCAACCCAGCGCGAAGCAGGAGACGATGTCGGTGCCGCCGGAGATCGAGGCCAGCAGCAGGTCCGCCTTGATGTCGCGATAGACATAGTCGAAAGATGCGTGGGCCAGCGCCGAGCCGGTGGAGAGCAGCGTACGCAGCGCCGAGAGATCATGCTCGCGACCGGGGCGCAGGCCCTGTTTCTCGCAGGCGGCCAGGTAGCGCGCGCTGGTGCCGAACACCGTGACGCCTTCGCGCTCGGCCATGGCCCACAGCGCGTCCGGCTCGGGCGCGAAGGGCGCACCGTCGAACAGCACCAGGGTGGCATCCGAGGCCAGCCCCGAGACCAGCCAGTTCCACATCATCCAACCGCAGGTGGTGTAGTAGAAGACCCTGTCCTTGGCGCCGATGTCGGTGTGCAGGCGATGCTCCTTGAGGTGCTGGAGCAGGGTGCCGCCGGCCGAGTGCAGGATGGCCTTGGGAGGCCCGGTGGTGCCCGACGAGTAGAGCAGGTAGAGCGGATGGTCGAAAGGCAGGCTGACGAAGTCGACCTCGGCGGCATCGTGATCGAGGAAGGCGTCCCAGGCCACGGCGCCGGGGATGCCGTCGAGATCGGGGGCGTCCGCCAGGAAGGGGAACACCACCAGCGTTGCCAGGCCGTCGATGGCGTTGGCGATCTCGGCCAGCCGCGCCCGAGTGTCGATGGCCTTGCCGTTCCAGGTGTAGCCGTCGGCGGCGATCAGCACCTTCGGGCCGATCTGGCCGAAGCGGTCGAGTACGCCCTGGAAGCCGAAATCCGGCGAGCAGGATGACCACACCGCGCCGAGGCTGGTGGCGGCCAGCATGCCGATCACCGCGTGCTCGCTGTTGGGCACGAAACCGGCGACTCGGTCGCCCGAGACGACGCCGGCATCGCGCAATGCCGTGGCCAGGGCCGCCACCTGTCGGTACAGGGTGGCGTAGCTCAGTTCACGGCGCCGGCCGCGTTCGTCGGTGACGATCAGCGCCGGGTGTTCGTCACGGCGGCGCAGCAGGTTCTCGGCGACATTGAGTCGGGCGTCGGGGAACCAGCGGGCACCGGGCATCGACTCGGGAGATTCCAGCACTCGCTCGCCGCGTCGTTCGGCGACGATCTCGGCATCGTCCCACAGCTGGCGCCAGAAGGCCTGTGGGTGCTCAATGCTCCAGGCGTGGAAGGCCGCATAGTCAGGCAGCCGGATGCCATGCTGGCGTTCGAGGCGGCGCATCATCGCGGCCATCCGGGTGGCGCCGGCGGCCTCGGGGGTGGGGCGCCAGAGCGGTTCTGCCATGGGGCGTCTCCTGATTGCGGGCCATCATGTGTAGCTTAGTCGGCGTTCAAGGACGGTGTGGTGAGAGTCTCCTGTATCACCTCGCGCAATGCCTGGGCGGCCACGGAGAGTGCTTCGGCGTTGGTGGAGAGCACGCCGACGGCGCGCTGGATCGTCGGCTCCTCGAGGGGCAGGCAGCGCGCGCCGAGTTCATGCATTTGATCGATGCACAGCGATGGCACGGCGCTGACCCCGAGTCCCGCGGCGACCATGCGCCCTACCGTGGACAACTGATAGCTCTCGAAGGCCGCCGGCAGCTCGAGGCCTCGGGCGCGCAGTTGCTCTTCGAGCATCAACCGCACCATGGACGGACGCTGAAGGGTGATGAAGTGTTCGGTCAGCAGCATCTGCCAGCTCACCTTGTGGCGGTTCGATAGCGGCGAGTCGGCCGGCACCACGGCCACGAAGCGGTCCTCGAACAGCGGCGTGAAGTGGAGGGTGTCGGTGGTCTCGGGGGCGAAGGCGACCCCCAGCTCGACCCGGCCCTGGCGGACCATCTCGATGACCTGCTCGTTGATCACGTCATGGACGGTGACGTTGATCTGCGGGTAGCGGGCGCGGAAGGCCTTGAGCACACCGGGCAGCTGGTTGCCGGCGAAGGAGGGCATGGCCGCCAGGGCGACCCGCCCCAGGCGCAGGGTGAATCGCTGGCGCAGCAGCTCCTCGGTGTTGTCCCAGTCGGCCAGCAGGCGCTTGGCTAGCGGCACCAGGGACTCGCCCTCCGGTGTCAGCCGCACGCTACGGGTGCTGCGCGTCAGCAGGCGACCGCCGAGCGATGCCTCCAGGCTCTTGATGGTCAGGCTGAGCGCCGGCTGGGAAAGGTGCAGGCGTTCGCAGGCCTGGGTGAAGCTCAGTGTCTGGGCCACGGCGAGGAAGGCGCGGAGCTGCTTGACGGTCATGGGGCGACTCGCGGATATTTATTGATAAAGTAAAAGAATTGATAAAAAAAACAAACTTAACAAATATATGGTCACTGGCGACACTGCCAGCATCCGCAACAAAAAACCTTCTAACCAGGCGAGGCAGGCATATGGCCGGATTCGACAAGCGAGTGAGTTCCCTTGAGGAGGCGATGGCTGGGATCGAGAGCGGCATGACCGTGATCGCCGGCGGTTTCGGGCTGTGCGGCATCCCCGAGAACCTGATCGGCGAGATCCAGCGTCGCGGCGTCAAGGATCTGTCCGTCTACTCCAACAACTGTGGCGTGGACGGCTTCGGGCTGGGGCTGCTGCTCGAGGATCGTCAGATCAGCACCATCTACGCCTCCTACGTGGGCGAGAATGCGCTGTTCGAGCAGCAGATGCTCGAAGGTGACATCGAGGTGGTGCTGACCCCGCAAGGTACCCTGGCCGAGAAGATGCGCGCCGGCGGTGCCGGCATTCCTGCCTTCTACACCGCCACTGGCTATGGCACGCCGATCGGTGAGGGCAAGGAGGTCCGCGAGTTCAACGGCCGCCACTATATCCTCGAGGAATCGGTGGTCGGTGACTTCGCCATCGTCAAGGGCTGGAAGGCCGACCGCTACGGCAACGTCGTCTATCGTGACACGGCTCGCAACTTCAACCCCCTGGCCGCCACCGCGGGCAAGATCACCGTGGTCGAGGTAGAAGAGATCGTCGAACCTGGCGAGCTCACCCCGGATCAGGTCCACACTCCGGGTATCTACGTCGATCGCATCATCCAGGGAAGCTTCGAGAAGCGCATCGAGAAGCGCACCGTCCACCAGGGCTGAGCGCTTTACCCACGATCCACGATGAGGCGAGCCCGATCCGGAGGCAGGCCTGGGAAGGCGCCCCGCGCCCGATCCCTTGATCGATGCCGTGCTGCGAGGCTCTCGCACCCTGCATCCGGCTTGTTTCCGATGCTCGCCAATCATGAAAGACAAGAGGCAACAACGATGGCACTGACTCGCGAACAGATGGCAAGGCGCGTGGCGCGCGAACTCGAGGACGGTTTCTACGTCAACCTGGGCATCGGCATCCCCACCCTGGTGGCCAACTACGTACCGGACGACATCGACGTCATGCTGCAGTCCGAGAACGGCCTGCTGGGCATGGGGCGCTTCCCCACCGAGGAGGAAGTCGACCCCGACATGATCAATGCCGGCAAGCAGACCGTCACCGCCCGTCCCGGAGCGGCGATCTTCTCTTCCGCGGAGTCTTTCGCGATGATCCGCGGCGGCCACGTGGACCTGACCGTGCTCGGTGCCTTCGAGGTCGACCAGAACGGCAACATCGCGTCCTGGATGATCCCCGGCAAGCTGATCAAGGGCATGGGCGGCGCCATGGACCTGGTGGCGGGCGCCGAGAACATCATCTGCACCATGACCCACGCCTCAAAGCATGGGGAATCCAAGCTGCTGGAATCCTGCAGCCTGCCGCTGACCGGTGCCGGCTGTATCAATCGGGTGCTGACCGACCTGGCCTATCTCGAGATCGAGAACGGCGCCTTCGTTCTCAAGGAGCGCGCGCCGGGGGTCTCCGTCGAGGAAATCAAGGACAAGACCGCCGGTAAGCTGATCGTGCCGGAGCATGTGCCGGAGATGGTCTTCGCCGACTGAAACCTGCACTGGAGTCAAGGTATTTTTTCCTTTCATGGCCCGGGCTTGCCCGGGCCATCTCGTGCGTGACAGGCCACACTCGGGTGCCGAAAAACTGATCATTCTGAGAGTCACGGCCATGTCATGGGGCTCGTCGGGGCTTGTGCGGGAGCGATGCACAGCGTTATCCACAGAAACTGTGGAAATCGACATCGGGGGCGTTCCCCCGGTCGTGGTTCATTCAGATACCGCCGCCTCAGGCAACTGGATATCTCTTCCCGCCAGCAATCCACAGCAGGCCATCAGCGCACTCAAGGCGGCGCACACCACCAACGCCATCTGCCAGTTGCCAAACAGGTCATACATCCCGCCGATCACCGGCGGCCCCATCGCGGCAAGCAGGTAGCCTAGCGTCTGCGCCATGCTCGACAGCGAGGCCGACTGCATGGCGTCGCGTGCGCGCAGGCCCATGAATGACAGGGCGAGGATGAAGCTCGCCCCCGATCCTGACCCCAACAGCATGACCCAGGCCAACGCCCACTCAGGGGAGAGCCATAGGCCGAGGAAGCCGGCCAATGTCATGCAGGGTGCCGTGAAGGCGATCAGGCGTTGATCCTTGAGGCGCGGCATCAGGGGCACTAGCACCAATCCCGGCAAGGCCGTGGCTAGTTGCAGCAGGCCATGCAGCGAGCCCGCTCTTTCGGGGGTGAAACCACTGTCCGCCAGGATGCCTGGCAACCAGCTGTTGACGGTATAGAACAGCAGCGAGTTCAGCCCCATGAACAGCGTCACCTGCCAGGCCAGTGGTGAGCGCCAGACGGCGACCTTGCCCGAGGAGTGCGACCGGTCAGTACCGTGGGCCGCTGCCGGCAAGGAGCGACGTGAGAGTTGTGGCCACCACACCGCCATCGTCACCAGCGGCAAGGCCACCAGCACCAGCATGGCGAACTGCCACCCGTGAGTACTGGCCTGCGCCAGCGGCACCATCGCCGCCGAGGCAAGTGCCGCCATGATCCCCATGGTCAGCACGTAACAAGAGGTCAGCAACGCGATATGGCGAGGGAAGGCGCGCTTTACCAGGCTCGGCAGCAGCACGTTGCCCACCGCGATGCCCGCGCCGATCAGCGCGATCCCCATATAGAGCGCCAGGGTCGTGCCCTGCACGCGTAGCACGATGCCCGTGCCGATGGTGATCAAGGCCAGCAAGATGCTGCGCTCCAGCCCGATGGTGCGCGCAAGACGCGGTACCCAAGGCGAGACGACGACAAAGGCCAGCAGTGGCAGAATCATCAATAGGCCTGCCGCGGTGGCATTGAAACCCAGCGCGGCCTGAAGACGTTCGAGCAGGGGCGCGACGCTGGTGAAGGGGGCGCGCAGGTTCATGGCGATCAACAGGATGCCGGCGATCAGCACGGCGGGATGGCTCAAGCGCCGCAAGGGCGGATGGGCGTGACAGGATTCAGACATGAGGTCCCCAAGGCGGTACGAATGACGAGATATCATTGCGATAATGACCGATAGCCTAATCGTCCCGGCTCCAGCAGAATAAGGCCATGATGACTTCAGATACCTGAAAACTGACAATCTGCGAGTATGTCGAGATGACTACCCCGTCGCTTCTCATGTCTGATGTGCTATCGGCGCTGCACGACACGTCACCCTATTGCGATGTCTACCAGCATGATCCGGAGCTCTCCAACATGCCGGCCAGTGCCCTACACGTCGATACCGGCCAGCAGGCGCTGGAAATCCCCGTTCACCAGCACCGCAAGGGCCAGCTGGTCATCGCCCTGCATGGCGTGGTGACCTGCCGTGTCGCCGAAGGACTGTGGATGGTGCCGCCGCACAGCGGGGTCTGGATTCCCGGGGCGATGCCCCACAGCAACCGCCTGACCCGCGGCGGGCGCATGTGCTATCTGTTCATCGAGCCCGCGGCGCTGGAAATGCCCGATCACAGCTGCACGCTGTCGATCTCGCCACTGCTACGTGAGCTGATACTGCGCCTGGCGGCACTCCCCCAGACCTATGCCGAGCAGGGGCCCACGGCACGCCTGGTCGAGGTCTTGTTTGCGGAACTCGCCGGCATGCCCAGCGAACGCCTGCACCTGCCGATTCCCGAGGACAGACGTCTCGCGCGCATCAGCGATGCACTGATCCAGGCGCCCGATGACCGCCGAACCCTGGGCCAGTGGGCACAGGAACTGGCGATGAGCGAACGCACCCTCGCTCGCCGGATCCAGCGCGAGACGGGGTTGAATTTCAGCCGTTGGCGACAGCAGCTGCATCTGATCGTCGCGATCCGTTATCTCGCCGAAGGCATGAGTGTGCAGCGCGTCTCGGAGGAGGTCGGCTATCAGTCGGTGAATGCCTTCATCAGCATGTTCAAGAAACTGCTCGGCACCACGCCGACACGCTATCTCGACGCTCATCGGCAACGCCTCAATGGCATTGGCAGGCACTCAAACCACTGACTCGAGGGGCTAAAGGCGGGGACAGGCCCCGGTTGCCGGGTTGTCGTTCGCCGCGGCGCTCAATTCAGCTCACAACGGGTATGGTAGGGAAGCAGCAGTTCGGCGGTGCGCTCCTGATTGGCGCTGACCTGTTGTTGCACCAAGGCCAGGCCACCGCTGGCGATGCGTCGTTCGTCGCCCTCGGCGAACACCATTCGGCGAGTCGGGCCGGGGTAGAATCGATAGTCGAGCAGCGGTGAGACGGGCAGGATGCCGTGATGGCGATCGGCGCTGCCGTGAAGGCCGGCCTGGGTGAGGGCGTCATCGAGCCGATCGATGCGCTGCCCGAGCCGGGCGCAGTCGAACCCGGGGTGATGCAGGCGCGGGCCCATGGCGGCCAGCCAGCCGGCCAGTGGGTGGGCCGCCGTCAGGGCCTGATAGGTGGTCCAGTCCGGCATCGGCCAGGGGCGCCCCCGACACAGCAGGTTTTGCCCCTGGCTATCGGCGGCGCTGGCCTGGCCGATCAGCCGTTGCAGGGCCTCGCGAGGGGGGCGAGACAGGGTGCCGAGCTGTAGTTCGAGCAGCACCAGCCAGGCGCCGTCGTCGGGGGCCGCCAGCAGGGTGGCGAGCAGGCCGCGGTCGGCCATCGCATGGCGTCGCCGCGGCCGATAGCCGAAACGCACCAGCGTGGGCAGCAAGGCCTCCATGGCCCAGGGGCCATGGTTGAGCGTGAGCAGCGTCAGGTACTCCGGCGATGCCTCCACCGGCCATAACCGTAGTCCGCCCAGTTCCGGGTGCTGATGAACGTAGTCCAGCCACAGCTGCTGGAGGAATTCTTCCCGCTGCATCCTGCTTCGTCCTCTGACCGTGTCGATTGCCCTACAGGCAGTGTAAGCGGCTCGAGTGTGGGCGGATTCAACGAGGCGGGTGTGGCTCAAAAGCAAGAAGGCCGCCCTGGGGCGGCCTTCGTCACTCGCGCAATACGCGGCTTACTGGGCGGCTTCGGCCGACAGCAGGGCCTGTTCGCGGACGTACTGGTCGAACTCGGTGAAACCGCCGACATGGGTCTGGTCGACGAAGATCTGCGGCACCGTCTCGACCGGCTTGCCGATGGTCTTCTCCATGTCGGCCTTGGTGATGCCTTCCTCGTGGATGTCCACGTAACGATGCCCCTGAATGGCGCCGGCATTCTCGAGCTTCTCGGCGAGCTCCTTGGCGCGCACGCAGAACGGGCAGGCGGGGCGGCCGAAGATGACGACGAACATAACGTGACTCCTTGCATCTCTGATGCATCGAAATGGGAAGTGAAATCGAACGCCATTTTGCCCCAGCGACGCGCCGCTGGCCAATAGGCATCGTCTGGCAAGACGATTGGGGCATGCTATGGGCGTGGTGAGCGGTCGTCGCTAACGGCTAGAGCGCCTGCTGGTCGCTGGCGTCGGCGTGGCGTAGCAGCTTGGCCAGCGGGTCATGCAGGGCGGGGCTCGAGACCAGCAGGTTCTCGCCGTAGAGATCCTCGGGGATGCCGCCAGGTAGCGGATACAGGTGGCCGGTGCGGGCACCGGCTTCTCGGGCGATCAGCACGCCGGCGGCCATGTCCCAGGGCGAGACACTCTCGTAGTAGGCATCCAGGCGGCCGCTGGCCACCGCGCACAGGTCGAGGGCCGCCGAGCCGGCGCGGCGCACGTCCTGGCAATGGGTGAGCACCGCCATGAGTCGGCGCATCAGCGGCGGGCGGCTGTCGCGGCGATAGGGAAAGCCGGTGCCGACCAGACTCGTGGTCATGTCCTTCGCGCCGCTGGCGCGGATCGGTTCGCCGTTGCACCAGGCGCCGCGACCGGCCAGGGCCGTGTAGGTCTCGCCGAGGAAGGGAGCATGCACCACGCCGAGCCTCACGCGCCCTCCGCTGGCCCAGCCGATCGAGACCGCCACGTGATGCAGGCCGTGGGCGAAGTTGACGGTGCCGTCGATGGGGTCCACGACCCACAGCGCCTCGGGCCGCTCCAGGACCTCGCGGTCCGGGGCCAGTTCCTCGCTGAGGCGAGTCTCCTCGGGGAAGCTCGCCTGGAGGCGCTCGCCGATATAGGTGTCGACCTGCAGGTCGATATCGGTGACCAGTTCCTGGCCCTGCTTGTAACGGTGCTCGAAGTCGCCCTGCTCGCGGGCTTCGACGATCATTCGGCCGGCATGGGTGGCGATGTCGGCGGCGATCTCCAGGCGCTGTTCGGGGGTCATGGCGGTTCCTCGCGGTAACGGTGCCTTCATAGGCTAGCAGCAACCCCCGGTCGGTTGGCTATACTGGCCGCCCATTCATTCGAAGGAAACTCAGGATGCCGGCATTGAGCGCCGATCAGTATGATCACCTGAGACGCCTGGCGACGGTCTGGGAGCGCATGTTTCATGGGGCCGACCGGAGCGCGCCGAGGGATAATCCGCGGCTCGAGGTGGACGCCTTATGCTTCCAGCCGCAGACGCTGCCGGATGGCCGTCATGGGCTGCTGGGGGCATGGATCACGCCGGCTTCGTTGTCGCTGGTGGTGGTGCCGGAGACGAACGATCTGGAGTGTCCTGGCGGCACGGCGCCTATGACGCTGGCGTTGCCGTCGGGCCGTTATCCCTTTCGCGCGGTATCGCTCGGTGGTGAAGGGTGGCTGTGGCAATGCGAGCTGCTCGACGACCTGCGCGATCTCGACTCGCGACAGGACGGCAGTCGGCTGGCCCAGCGGCTGATGAGGACGGTGATGACGCCGGCCGCCGACTAGGGGGAATGTCGCCCTGGTGCCGCGCGCAAAAGGTTCATATGCTGGTGGCGCGCAGCCTTTGACCTCTCCCTGCCCGTGACGGACGGACAGGCAACGTAACGAGGAGACCCCATGTCGGTTCCCCCCTCCACGGTTCCCCCTTCCACGCCCCGCGTCGCGCTCGTGACCGGGGCCAGCAGCGGCATCGGCGAGGCCGTGGTACGCCATTTCTGCGAGCTGGGCCATCAGGTGCTCGCGGTGGACCTTGCCCGCGAGGGGCAGGCGGTCGCCGAGCGTGCCGGTGCGGCCTTCTTCCAGGCCGATCTCACCGATGGCGAGGCCTGCAAGGCGGCGGTCGCCGACGCCCTGAGCCGTTTCGGGCGGCTCGATATCCTGGTCAATAATGCCGGCATCCAGCATGTCTCTTCGATCGAGGCGTTCCCCGAGGCGCAGTGGCGGCGAATCATCGATCTGATGCTCACCGCTCCCTTCCTGCTGACGCAGGCGGCTTGGCCGTCGATGCGCGAGAACGGCTGGGGCCGCATCGTCAACGTCGCCTCGATCCATGCCCAGGTCGCCTCGCCCGGCAAGGCCGCCTATATCAGCGCCAAGCACGGCCTGATCGGTTTGACCAAGACCGCGGCGCTGGAAGGCGGGGCGCAGGGCATCACCGCCAACGCCCTGTGCCCGGCCTACGTGAAGACGCCGCTGGTGGAAAATCAGATCGCCGACCAGGCCAGGTTGAACGGGATGGAAGAGCAGCAAGTGATCGAGCAGATCATGCTTAAGAACGCCGCCGTCAAGCGGCTGATCGATCCCGACGAGGTGGCCGCGCTGGTCGGCTACCTGGCCTCCGATGCGGCGGGTGCCGTCACCGGTGCCAGCTGGAACATCGACCTGGGCTGGACGGCGCAGTAAGCGCGCTGAGCGCCGTAGGACCAGCAAGCTCCGAAGGTTGAGTCTTCGGGGTTTGCTGTGCGTCGGGCGATCTCACGCTGCCGCTTGCCGCTTGCCGCTTGCCGCTTGCCGCTTGCCGCTTGCCTCAGTGCCGCACGGGCCGTTTCTGGAGCTTGCGCTGTAAGGTGCGGCGGTGCATGCCGAGCGCCCGGGCGGTGGCGGAGATATTGCCGTCGTGTTCCTGCAACACCTTCTGGATGTGTTCCCAGGTCAGACGGTTGATCGATGGGGGGCGCTCGGCGACTTCGGCCTCGGGGTCGCCTTCCTCGAGCGACAGGGCGGCGAGGATTTCCTCGGCATCCGCCGGTTTGCACAGATAATTCACCGCGCCGAGCTTGATCGCCTGTACCGCCGTGGCGATGCTCGAGTAGCCGGTCAACACCACCACCCGGCAGTCCGGCACGACATCCAGCATCTCGGGCAGCAGCTTGAGGCCGGACTCCTGTTCCAGCTTGAGGTCCAGGGTCGCCATGAGGGGGTGGTATTGACGCGCCAGGGCCAGCGCCTGTTCGCCGTCATGGGCGACCAGCACCTCGAAGCCGCGCCGGCTCATGGCGCGGTGCAGCACGTGGCAGAACATCTCGTCGTCGTCGATGATCAGCAGGCGTTCGTCACTCTCTTGCATGGCATCCTCGCTGGAATCGGGCGCGATCAGGCCGCGGGGGCACTCCGGGGCAGGCTCACCTCGGTCAGGGTGCCGCCCTCGGGATGATTGTAAAGCCGTACGCCGCCGCCGAAACGGTTGATGGTGGCATGGGTGAGGAACAGGCCGATCCCCAGCCCCTTGCTCTTGGTGGAAATGAAGGTCTCGCCGAGCTGATCGGCGATGCTCAGCGAGACGCCGGGGCCGTGATCGCGGATGTCGATGATCACCTCGTCGGCGTTCCAGTCGACCTGGATGACGATGTTATCGGGATTGGCATCGGCGGCATTGTTGAGCAGGTTGGTCAGCGCCTGGGCCAGGGTGGTATCCACGCTCAGTCGTGGCGTGCCACGGCGGCCTAACACCTCCAGCTGGTAGCCGACATCCGGGCGTAGCACCAGCCAGCGTTGCACGACCTCTTCCAGCCACTCCAATGCCTCGCGCACCTCGGGGTTGGCCATGCGGCGGCGGTCGGCGTTGTCGACTAGGTGACGCAGCCGCGATTTACAGGTGTCCACCTGCTCGCGAAGCAGCTCGATATCCTGGGTCAGCAGTTCGTTGCCGCGGGCGTCCTCGCGCATCTCGTTGAGCAGTACCGCCATGGTCGATAGTGGGGTGCCGAGCTCATGGGCGGTGCCGGCGGCCTGGGTGGCCACCGCCAGCACCTGTTCGTTGCGCAGCACCGCTTCGCGGGTGCGTGACAGGGCTTGTTCGCGGCCACGCAGGGCGCGGGCCATCTTGAAGATAAAGAAGGTCACCAACCCGGCGGACAGGGCGAAGTTCATCCACACGCCGAGGATATGCAGGCTGATGCCGTCCTGCAGGTGAGGCATGCCGAGCTGGGGTACCGGATGATAGAAGCCCATCAGGAAGCTGGTGCCGGCCAGGCCCGCGGCGGCCACGCTCCAGGCATAGCGCCAGGGCAGGGTAGCGGCGGCGATGGTCACCGGCACCAAATAGTAGTTGATGAAGGGGTTGGTGGCGCCGCCGGTGAAGTAGAACAGCAGCGTCAGGCCCGCCATGTCGGCCAGCAGGTGGGCCAGGTACTCGCGATGCGTGACATCGCGCGGCCGGCCCAGGCGCCACCAGGTGGCGATGTTGATCAACGCCATCACCACGATCACCGCGCCCACGGCCGGCAGGTCGAGCTCGAAGCCTAGCCCCGTGACTCCGATGACGATGCCGGCGAGAAAACCGGTCCAGGTAATGCCGCGCACGATAGTCAGGCGCACCATGTTGCGGTTGGGGGTGGACAGCGGTAGGGGCAGGGCGGCTGGCATGGGGGCTCCGCGGCAGTATCGTGTCGCGATGATACCCGATCGGCCTGCGCGGCGTCCTCCGATGGGGGTGCGGCCGGGCGTCGCTGCTGGTGCGATGCGTCGGCTGTCGTGAACTGTCGTGAATGGGCGGATGCCGAGCGCGGGTTTCCCTCTGTGGCTCAGGCGGTATATTGGAGGCTTCGAATCCTCTCGAGGGATGCTCGATGCGACGACGGCTGATATCCGTGCTTTTCCTGTTTCTCGGGGCGGGAGCCTTGCTGGGCCTGTGGGGCACTCGGCCCGTGCCTGTCTCGCCGAGCCGCGGTGCCAAGCGTGCCGCGGGTGGGGCCGGGAGGCTTGCATGGTGAATCCTGGCGATTCGGAAGATCGCGTCGGCATGACGGCTAAGCGACGTGATCGCCTGCTGGCGGGTGTCGAGGCGGCGGGAGAGGCGGTGCTGAGCATCTATCGTAGGCCCTTCAGCATCGCGACCAAGGCCGACGACAGCCCGCTCACCGAGGCCGATATCTGTGCCCATCATGCGCTCATCGATCTGCTCGGCGAGGTGACACCGGCGTTGCCGGTGCTGTCCGAGGAATCGGAAGCCATTCCCTATGCCATCCGTCGAGCCTGGCGTCGCTATTGGCTGGTCGATCCGCTGGATGGTACCAAGGAGTTCATCAAGGGCAGCGGTGATTTCACCCTCAACCTGGCGCTGATCGAGGACGGTGTGCCGGTGTTTGGCATCGTGCATGCGCCGGTGCTTGGGGTCAGCTGGCTGGGTCAGGTGGGGCAAGGGGCCTGCCGCCATGAGGAAGGTATTGCACGCGCGATAGGCGTGCGTGACCTGCCGGATCCGGCACTCGAGCCCTGGCGTATCATGGGCAGCCGTTCCCACGGGCTGTCGGCCCTGTCGGCCTTCCGCGCTGGCCTGCCGCGTCATGAGCTGGTGGCTCGGGGAAGCTCACTGAAGCTGTGCCTGGTGGCCGAAGGCGCCGCCGATCTTTACCCACGCTTCGGTCCGACCTGTGAGTGGGACACGGCGGCGGCCCAGGCGGTGGTGACAGCGGCAGGCGGCCAGGTGCTGGATGCCCGCCATCTGATGCCGCTGCGCTGCAACCGCCAGGCGTCGCTGCTCAACCCTGACTTCATCGTCTGCGGAGAACGCGACAAGCGCTGGGAACGAGCGCTCGTCGATGGCCTGGACGGGAAGGGCTGAACGCTCCCGCCCGATGGGGTGCCGGAGACGACCCATGAAGCCCCGAACCGCATGACCGGCCGGCGCGGCATCGAGACAGCGGCCTGGCCTAGCGGTACAATCCCGCCAACTCTCACACCCACATCACCCTGGTGCGTGTCAGGATGAACCCCAGGGTGAGTAAAAGTTGATGAAAACGCGACATGTCGAATGACAACCAAGCCTACGAGACCGGGCTTCGACGCACCTTTGCGATCATCTCGCACCCCGATGCGGGCAAGACCACCATCACCGAGAAGATGCTGCTGTTCGGCAACGCCATCCAGATGGCGGGGTCGGTGAAGAGCAAGCGTGACGATCGCCATGCCACCTCCGACTGGATGAAGATGGAGCAGGAACGTGGCATCTCGGTGACGACCTCGGTGATGCAGTTCCCCTATGGCGGCCGCATCGTCAACCTGCTCGATACCCCGGGGCACGCGGACTTCTCCGAGGACACCTACCGCACCCTGACCGCGGTGGATTCGGCGCTGATGGTGATCGATGCGGCCAAGGGCGTCGAGGACCGCACCATCAAGCTGATGGACGTCTGCCGGTTGCGTACCACGCCGATCCTGACCTTCGTCAACAAGATGGATCGCGATACCCGTGACCCGGTCGAGGTGATGGATGAGGTCGAGAAGGTCCTCAATATCCAGTGTGCCCCCATGACCTGGCCGATCGGTATGGGACGCCACTTCAAGGGCGTCTACCATCTCTACAACGATGTCATTCATCTCTACACCCAGGGCCAGGGCAACCGTGTTCCTGAGGACAATCGCATCGAGGGGCTCGATAGTTCCGAGGTCGACGAGGTGCTGGGCGAGGAGGCCGCCGAGGAGCTGCGCATGGAGGTAGAGTTGGTGCGCGGTGCTTCCCATGCATTCGACCTGCAGGCCTATCGGCGCGGTGAGCTGACGCCGGTGTATTTCGGCACCGCCATGGGTAACTTCGGGGTGCGCGAGATGCTGGATGGCTTCGTCGAACACGCGCCACCGCCCCAGCCGCGCGAGACCAACCTGCGTCAGGTCGAGTCCGAGGACGGTCGTTTCACCGGTTTCGTGTTCAAGATCCAGGCCAACATGGACCCCAATCACCGCGACCGGGTCGCCTTCCTGCGCGTCTGTTCGGGCAAGTACGAGAAGAACATGAAGATGCGCCACGTGCGTATCGGCAAGGACGTCAAGATCGCCGACGCCCTGACCTTCATGGCCTCGGATCGCTCCCACGTCGAGGAGGCCTGGCCGGGCGATATCATCGGCCTGCACAACCACGGCACGATCCAGATCGGCGACACCTTCAGCCAGGGTGAGGACATGCGCTTCACCGGCATTCCGCACTTCGCCCCGGAGTTGTTCAAGCGTGTGCGCCTCAAGGACCCGCTGAAGATGAAGGCCCTGCAGAAGGGCCTGCAGCAACTCTCCGAGGAAGGCGCCACCCAGGTGTTCATGCCGATGGATAACAACGACCTGATCCTCGGTGCCGTGGGTACCCTGCAGTTCGATGTGGTCGCCCACCGCCTCAAGCAGGAGTACAAGGTCGACTGTATCTATGAGGGGATCAACGTCCAGACCGCCCGCTGGGTCTACTGCGATGATGCCAAGATGCTCGAGGAGTTCAAGCGCAAGGCCAGCCAGAATCTGGCCATCGACGGCGGCGGTTGCCTGACCTATATCGCCCCTACCCGCGTCAACCTGCAGATGATCCAGGAGCGCTGGCCTGAGGTTCGCTTCAGCCCGACCCGTGAGCACTGATCCGGGCTACGCCTGGGGCTAAAAGCGCCGAGTGGCAAGAAAACCCCGAGGCCCAAGCCTTCGGGGTTTTCTTTTGCATCGGGCGATCTCACACTGCCTTGCTGCTGATGGTGAGCGGCGCCGGCGGCAGACCGAAGCGGAGGTCATTGGCTAGGGAGGGCAAATGTGGCGCCCAGGGATGGGATCATAGCGCCTCCGCGAAGGGCCGCCCTCGGGAAGCCGCAACCCAAAGACCGCTGCCGGAGTCGCTGCCTATGCTCATCGACGCCCACTGCCACCTGGATTTCCCCGACTTCGATACCGATCGTGAGGCGATGTTCGCACGCGCCCGTGCGGCCGGAGTCGGCCACTTCGTGGTGCCCGGCACCATCCGACGGCGCTGGGATGGCGTGCTGGCGCTCGGCGCGCGCGCGGATGTCAACGTCTGCCTGGGCCTGCATCCCTACTTCATGGATGACCATCGCGAGGGCGACATCGATGCGTTGGCGGCGGCCCTGGAGCATCACCCCGAGGCAGTGGCGGTCGGTGAGTGCGGCATCGATGCGCGCTTTGAGGCGACACTGGATGCCCAGTGGGCCCTGTTCGACGCCCAGGCACGAATCGCGAAGGAGCGAGACTTGCCACTGGTGATCCACTGCGTGCGCGCCAACGATCGGCTGGCCAAGCGGCTACGTCAGCTGGCGCCGAGTGCTGGGGGGCTGATCCATGCCTTCGCCGGCTCCCCGCAGCAGGCCCAGGCGTTCCTCGATGTGGGGTTTGTGGTGGGGCTAGGCGGGGCCCTGACGCATGAGCGGGCCAAGCGCCTGCACCGTAGCGTGGTGGCATTGCCCGACGATGGCTATGTGCTGGAGACCGATAGCCCGGACATGCCCACCGCCGGGCATCGAGGGGAGCGCAACGAGCCGGCTCGCGTGGCCGAGGTGGGTCGCCGGGTGGCGGAACTCCGAAGCCAGTCCGTCGAGCGGGTGGCGGCAGACAGCAGCGCCACCGCCCGGCGACTGTTCGGGCTTTAAAATGAATTCATCAAACTTTTCCTGGAAACGCTGTACGGATCATCAGGAAAAAATCGCCGTGTCGCGGTAACTGTAGGTCACCCGTTTGATGACCTTGATTAGGTTGTTCATCCCCTCCAGCACGCTGGGGTTAAGCCAGTGTCGATTGCTGGACAGCCCCCTACGAGGTAGGGGAACAGCCGTGTTGCAAAGCGCGCCAGAGTCTCAATGCCGTTCCCCATGGCCATGTCGCCCCCACTCCGGTCAGGTGCTTATGACGGAGGTCTCATCGTCGGTAAACTAGAGGTTTTTGAGTTGATCCTGGAGATGATACGCCGTGGTCAGTGATGCATTGGCCACCAGTAGCTCATCTATCTTCCGTAGACCACCTCGACGTGGGGACATTGGTGCTTTACCTCGAGATCGATGGCCGAATTCATATCCAAGGTGAAAGTCTCGGCCTGCTCTCGGGAATCGGCCAATCACGCGAAGAAAGGACGGAGTGCCTCGTGGAGCGGTCTTCACCAACCCATATCACCTGCTGGTTGTCTGCGCAGGTGAATACAGTGGCGTCGCGTTGCCCCTTGTGCAGGGCGAGCTCGTAAATCGTCAGGCGCCGAAAGCCTTGCCAGTTTCGCGCTGACCAGCGATGAGCCTAAAATGCGGAGGCTCAGGCGTGCGGAGGCGCCAGGGAGCCTTTGATCTGTTCAACCAGTTCCTGCAGCCGTGGGCCGAGATTCTCCACGAGCACGCGGTGACTCAGACGCAAGGATGAACCGCCACAGTTGATTGCCATGACTTCCGCTCCTTCTTCGAGGATCAGTGGCATAGCCACGGCGCTGACTTCGCGTTCCCAATCGCCCTCGGAAAGGCAAAAGCCGTAGCGGGCATAGTCATCGAGTGATTTCTGGATTGATTGTTCGATAGCTGGCCAGTTGTCGGGGTCGCGCTGGCGCATCTCGTCCATCAACTGTTCTCGGCGTTCGGTGGGAATGCCGCATAGCCAAGCGCGGCCTATGGCAGTGGTTGCCATAGGAATGCGTGAGCCGGTTTCTAAGCGCATTACCAAGGGACCGTTGCCCTGGCATACTTCGATGTAGGTCATCGTCTGGCGATCCGCCGTGCCTAGTGCAATAGCGCAATCGGTGGCGTCGGCCAAGTGCTGCATATGCGGCCGGGCGATGTCGCGGATGCCCATGCTGGACAAGTAGCGATAGCCGAGTGCCAACACGCCAGCACTCAGTCGATATTTTTCCAAGTACTCGTTGTGATGTAGGTAACCGAGTAGCTTGAGTGTATATGTTAGTCGCGAAACGGTAGGGCGGGGGATTCCGGTTCGGCTGGAGAGCTCAGCGTTACCCAAGTACTCTTCGCCGGCTCCGAAAGCTCGCAGTAACTCAAGACCTCGTGAGAGGGCGGTGACGAAGTTGCGGTCCTTGGCTGCGCTGCCTTGTTCCTCGTTAAAATGTGTCGGCTTGTTCATGTGTGCTCCAAAGTCGGCCAGAGTGAGGAAAATGAAACCGAGTATCGCATAACAGCCCGGAGAAGGTGTCAACCTTCTCCGGGCTGGGAGCGCGTCATGCGAGCGTCTGATGGAGAGTGCCGTGTGGCTAATCGATGCGCTCGATCACTGTGGCGATTCCCTGGCCGACGCCGATGCACATGGTTACCAGCGCATAACGCCCGCCGGTGATCTCGAGCTGGCGCAACGCGGTCAGCGCCAGGCGTGCGCCGGACGCCCCCAGCGGATGGCCGATGGCGATGGCGCCGCCGTTGGGGTTGAGGCGGCTGTCGTCGTGCGACAGGCCCAGCTGCTCCACGCAGCCGAGCACCTGTACAGCGAAGGCCTCGTTGAGCTCGATCAGGTCCATCTGATCCAGGCTCAGCCCGGCGCGGGCCAGCGCCTTGTGGCTCGCGGGGACCGGGCCCAGGCCCATCACCCGCGGCGCTACCCCGGCCACCGCCCCGGCGACGATGCGTCCGCGTGGCGCCATACCGGCCTTCTCGCCGGCCGCCAGGCTACCCACGATCATCGCCGCGGCGCCATCGTTAAGGCCCGAGGCATTACCCGCCGATACCACCCCGCCCTCGAACAGCGCCGGCAGTCGGCCGAGCTTGTCGGCATCGCTGCCGGGGCGCGGATGCTCGTCCCGGTCCACCGTCAGCGACGGCTGCTTGCGCCCCTGCGCGACTTCGACGGGAAGCAGTTCTTCGGCATAGAAGCCACGTGCCAGCGCCTCGGCATAGCGCGCCTGGGAGCGGGCGGCGTAGGCGTCGGCGGAGTCGCGGTCGATGGCCAGGTCGTGGGCCACGTTGTCGGCGGTCTCCGGCATGCTGTGGCTACCGTACTCCCTGGCGATCGATGGATTGGGGAAACGCGACCCGATCACCGTGTCGTAGAGCGGCTGGTTGCGCGCATAGACCGACTCGGCCTTGCCCAGCACGTAGGGCGCGCGGCTCATGCTCTCTACGCCACCGGCGAGGAATAGCTCGCCTTCGCCGCTGCGGGTGGCGCGGGCGGCGTCGAGGATCGCCGCCAGACCGCTGCCACACAGCCGGTTGACGGTCTGGCCGGCGACCTCGATGGGCAGGCCGGCCAGCAGCGCGGCGTGACGCGCGACGTTGCGCGAATCTTCGCCGGCCTGGTTGGTGCAACCGGCGAGTACATCCTCGTAAGCGTCGGCGGCGAAGGCTGAGCGTTCGCGCAGGTGTCTGAGGGTCAGGCCCAGCAGGTCGTCGGGGCGCACCCCGGCCAGTGCGCCGCCGTGGCGGCCAAAGGGCGTGCGAATGCCGTCATAGAGATAGGCGTCGTGCATGGTGGTTCTCCGTGGTCGGTGGCTACTGAGCGCTGACGGTGGTGAGCGACAGACCCAGTCGCGCCCGGCGGCGCAGCCACGGGCTCGGCCGGTAGCGCGGGTCGCCGCTGTTGGCCTGCAGGTTTTCCAGGATAGTGAGGATGCGTCGTGCGCCGTAGTGCTCGCCCATAGCCAGTGGCCCGTGTGGGTAGCCCAGGCCGAGCTCGACGGCGCGATCGATGGTCGTCGGCTCGGCGACGCCTTGCTGGGCGATGTCGGCCCCCACGTTGACGATGCATGCCACCACACGCTGCAGCACGAAGCCGCCGCTGTCGTGGATCGCGCTGACCGGCGTACCGTCGGCGGCGAGCAAGGCATGGGCGGCGTCGCGCATGTCGCTGCGGGCCGCCGGGCTGGTCATCAGGCAGCGCCGCCGGTCGAGGCCGGCGAGCATGTCGACGGCGATGGTGCGCGCCGGGTCGAGCCCCTGGCGTAGGGCGCAGTCGGTGGCGTCCTCGCCATAGGGGGTGAGCAGGCACAGCGCCGCGTCGCTGGGGGCGTCATCCGTCTCCAGCGGCCAGCCGGCGGCCTCGACCACGCCGGCCAGGGCGTGCCGGGCGTCGGCGTCCTCGCCACTGATCCACACCGGCATCGGCGCGACACACGGTGCGGCCGGCTCCTCGGGCACTTGGGGCTGGCCGTCGACGTAGCGGTAGAAGCCCTCGCCGCTCTTGCGGCCCAGCAGGCCGGCCGCCAGGCGCTGCCCGGTCAGCGCCGAAGGACGAAAGCGCGGCTCCTGATAGTACTGGTGGTAGATCGACTCCATCACCGCGTGCGAGACGTCGAGCCCGGTCAGATCGAGCAGGCTGAACGGCCCCATGCGAAAGTCGCCCTGATCGGTCAACAGGCGGTCGATGGTGACATGGTCGGCGACGCCCTCGGTGAGCACACGCAGCGCCTCGGTACCGAATGCACGCCCGGCGTGGTTGACCAGGAAGCCCGGCGTATCGGTGGCACGCGCCGTGAAGTGGCCGAAGTGCTGGCCCAGTGCCTCGGTGGCTTCGACTACCGCTTTGTCGGTGCGCAGCCCCGGAATCACCTCAACGATCTTCATCAGCGGTACAGGATTGAAGAAGTGAAAGCCGATCACTCGCGCGGGATGTTCGCAAGCCGCGGCGATCTCGGTGACCGACAGCGACGAGGTATTGGTGGCGAGGATGGCGCGCGTGTCAATTACCGCCTCGAGCTGCCGGAACAGCTGCTGCTTTGCGGCCACCTGCTCGATGATAGCCTCGATGACCAGTTCGCAGTCGGCCAGGTCGTCCAGCGTGGCAGCCTCCACGAGCCGGTCATTCAGGGTCTCGGCGTGGGCGGGGTCGAAGCGCTGCTTCTCGACCTTGCGTGCCCACAGCTTGCCGATAAAGTCCTTGGCCTCGTCGACGGCGCCGTTACGGGTGTCGTGCAGCTTGACCCGCAGCCCCGCCTCGGCGGCGACCTGGGCGATGCCGCGTCCCATCGCGCCGGTGCCGACGATGCCGAGGGTGGTAATGGGTTGACTCATGCCGGATGTCCCTCCTGAGCTCGAAATACACTAACGCTAGTGCGGACCTGTTTCGCAAAGCAGAACCAGGTTCCGAATATTGACGGCCATCATAGGCTGTGCAAAAGTGCATCGCAAGATAAGTGAAGCCTGGTTTCGCAAAGCAGAACTAAAGTCGAAACCCTGCGTCGCCGACCCGCATAACAAGCCATTTCAAGATACAAGACGGCAGCGAGGAAACCGCCATGATTCGCGATCAGGAACTTCTCGATCAATTGCTGGATACGCTTGCACGCTTCGTGCGCGAGCGTCTGATACCCAACGAGGGCCGGCTGGCCGAGGAGGATGCGGTGCCCGCCGAGATCCTTGCAGAGATGAAGGAGATGGGCGTGTTCGGCCTGTCGATACCCGAGGAATATGGCGGTCTCGGCTTGACCATGGAGGAAGAGGCACTGGTGGCGATGGAAATCGGCAAGACTTCGCCTGCGTTTCGCTCGATCTTTGGTACCAACAACGGCATTGGAGCCCAGGGAATCCTGATCGACGGCACCCCCGAACAGAAGACCAGGTACGTGCCACGTCTGGCGACCGGCGAGATCATCAGTGCCTTTTGCCTCACTGAGCCAGATTCCGGCTCTGACGCTGCTAGTCTGCGAACCACAGCGATCCGCGACGGTGATTACTACGTACTCAATGGCACCAAACGCTTCATCACCAACGGTCCGGAGGCCGATCTCTTTACCGTGATGGCGCGTACCGATCCCGACGACAAGGGCGCCGGCGGCATCAGCGCCTTCATCGTCGAAGGCGATACGCCGGGCATCCGGCGAGGCCTGGCGGACAAGAAGATGGGACAGAAGGGCGCTCACACCTGCGACATCATCTTCGACGACTGCCGGGTGCCAGCTGAGAACATCATCGGCGGCCGTGAGGGCCAGGGCTTCAAGACCGCGATGAAGGTGCTCGACCGCGGTCGCCTGCATATCTCGGCGGTCTGCGTGGGAGTGGCCGAGCGGCTGGTCGAGGAGTCGCTGGCCTTCGCCATGGAGCGCAAGCAATTCGGGGCTGCCTTGTCTGAACACCAGCTGGTCCAGGCGATGCTCGCCGACAGCAAGACCGAAGCCTACGCCGGGCGTGCCATGGTGATGGATGCCGCACGGCGCAAGGACGATGGTGAGAACGTTTCAACCCTGGCTTCGTGTGCCAAGCTGTTCTGCGCCGAAATGGTGGGTCGCGTCGCCGACCGTGCGGTGCAAGTCCACGGCGGCTCCGGCTACATGGCCGAGTATGCTGTCGAGCGCTTCTATCGCGACGTACGGCTGTTCCGCATCTACGAGGGCACTACTCAGATCCAGCAGCTGGTGATCGCGCGCAACATGGTGCGGGAGGCGCAGTAATGCAGCTCTTAAACTCTTACCAGGCCATGGATGAACGGATCAACGGGCGCTGGGCCAGCGAGCTCGTTGCCGAACTGCCCGAGCGGCTGAGCACGCGGGTGCTTGAACTGGCCGAGCGCCAGCCACGGCATGAGGCCATTGTCGACGACGAAGTGCGCTGGTGCTACGCCGAGTTGGCGGATGAAGTGCGCGCGGCCACCACCTGGCTGGCCGAGCTCGGGGTGCGCCCCGGCGACAGGTTGATGACGGTGAGCGAGAACTGCCGTGCGCTGGTGGTGCTGCTGTTGGCCGCCAGCGAGATGGATGCCTGGCTGGCGATTGTTAATTCGCGGCTGTCGGCCAAGGAGGTTGATCTGATTTGCGGCAACTGCGAGCCGCGGCGCATCGTTTACACAAGCGCGGCATCGCGCGATGCCGCCGAGCATGGTGTGCGTCACGGCGCTGAGAGCGTTCACCATGCCAGCCTTGGGGAGCTGATGATCGGTCCGCTTACCGACACTGCCACCGAGTCGGTGCACGCCAGTGGTGGCGAGCAGGTCGCAGCGATGATCTACACCTCGGGCACTACCGGCACCCCCAAGGGGGTGATGCTGACCCATCGTGGCATTCTCTATATTGCCTCGATTTCCGGCGGCATGCGCCATCTTACCCAGGGCCAACGAGTCTACGGTGTGTTGCCGATGTCGCACGTGTTCGGCCTCGCCTCGGTGTGCGTGGGCTCGCTGTACAACGGCGCCTGCCTCTATCCGGTGCCGCGCTTCGAGGCACCGGTGCTGGTCGAGGCCTTGGTCGATGAACGCATCACCGTGCTTCAGGGTGTGCCGGCGATGTACGCGCGCATGCTCGATTATCTCACGCACCAGGGCGTGGCGCTGGATGCCCCGGCGCTGATCTACATCTCGGCTGGCGGTTCGCCACTTGACGCCGACATCAAGCGGCGCGTCGAGGCCGTCTTCGGCCAGACCCTGCACAATGGCTACGGCCTCACGGAGGCCAGTCCGACGATCAGCCAGACGCGCATCAACGACACCCCCGCCAGCACCACCGTGGGTCGCGTCCTGCCACTACTCGAATACCGCCTTGAGCCGCTGGGCAACGTCGATGCCGAGGCGTCGGAGGCCGGCGAGCTGTGGGTACGCGGGCCCAACGTTATGCGCGGCTACTTTCGCCAGCCGGAAGCCACGCGGGCCTGTCTCGACGACGCGGGTTGGCTCAACACCGGTGACATCGCACGCGTCGACGCCGCCGGGGAACTGTATATCGTCGGTCGCAGTAAGGAGCTGATCATCCGTTCCGGCTTCAATATCTACCCGCCGGATGTCGAGGCGGTGATCAACGAGCACCCCGAAGTCACGCTCTCGGCAGTGGTCGGCCGCGAAGTGGCCGGCAACGAAGAGGTGATCGCCTTCGTCCAGTGCGCGACCGGGACCTCGCTGAACGAGGAGGCCTTGCGTACCTTCGTCGCCGAACGGTTGGCGCCCTACAAGCGGCCATGCGAGATATTCCTGGTCGATGCGCTGCCGGCAACTGCGACCGGAAAGATCCTCAAGGGCCGGCTTCGCCAGCAGGCGCAGGAGGGCTATCCGTATGACTGAACCTTCGACTTCCACGTGGACTTCGAACGACGCGCCTGATAGCGGCGAACCGTTCGGTTTCCAGTGCCTGTTAGGCATGCGCATCACTGACTGGGATACCGACCTAGCTGTGGTCGAGCTCGATGTCGGTGCGCAGCACCTCAACCGCAGCGACATTGTGCATGGCGGCGTGCTGACCTCGCTGCTGGATACCGCGCTGAGCCTGGCCGGTCTCTATTGCAGCGTGCCCGGTAACGTGCGCAAGGGGATGACGCTGTCGCTGACTACCACCTTCGTTGCACCGGCGCGCAGCGGTTTACTGCGCGCCATCGGCTGTCGCCGTGGCGGCGGACGGGGGACCTTCATGGCCAGCGGTGAGGTGCTCGACGCCGACGGCAACGTGGTTGCCCTCGGCGAGGGCACCTTCCGCGTGCGCCGCGCCAGCCAGTCGCCCGAGGGTGAGCCAGCATGACCGATGCCCTGTCCGCCCCGGCCGCGCATGACTGGCGCGACACGCCGCTGTCCCGGCTATTGGATACCCGGCTGCCAGTGATGGCCACCGGCCTGCAGTGGCTGGCTAACGCCGATTACGTCGCCGCGGCGGTGAATGGTGGCATGATGGGCTTCATCACCGCCGCGAGTTTCCCCGACACCAGCGCGCTGCGCGACGAGATCCAGCGATGCCGTGAATTGCTAGACGGACGCGCCTTTGGCGTCAACGTCTCGATGCTTCCCAAGCTGCTGCCGGGTGATCGCACCGACGAGATCATGGCGCTGATCGCCGATGAGCGCATCACCGTGGTCGAAACCTCGGGGCGTGACCCGACGGCTTATGTCGCCGGCCTGAAGTCCGCCGGCTGCCGCGTGGTGCACAAGGTGCCACAGCTACGCCACGCGCTTAAGGCGGAGGTCGCCGGGGTCGATGCAGTGACCATAGTTGGTGCCGAGTGTGGCGGTCATCCCGGGGAATCGCCGGTCGGGACCCTCGTGCAAGGAGCGCTGGCCGCACGTACCCTGGCGATTCCCTTCGCCCTGGGCGGCGGTATCGCCACAGGAGAGCAGATCGTCGCGGCTCTGGCGCTGGGCGCTTCGGGAGTGGCCATCGGCACGCGCTTTCTCATCGCCGATGAAATCCCTGCTCATGTCGACTACAAGCGGCGCCTGGTCGAGGCCGAGCCCGGCGACACCACGCTGATCTTGTCGTCGGTGCGCAACTCGATGCGCGTGTTGCGCAACGATACCACCGCCACGGTACAGGCACTGGAGGGGCAGGGCGTCGACGATGTTCAGTCGTTACTGCCGTATGTTCGGGGCGCCCTGGGAAAGGCCGCTTATGCTAGCGGTGACTGGCGTCAAGGAGCGTTGTCAGTCGGCCAAGGCGTGGGGCTGATGACGTGTCGTGCGCCACTAGACAAGATCGTTGCCGCGCTCGAAGCCGAGGCGGATGCCGCCCTCGCCAGGCTGGGCGCCGGCGGTGAGCGCGGGTGATTCAGCCTGCGGGCGCGCGGCTGCTCGGTGGCACCATGCTGGCCACGCTGGTCGGTCTGGTGTTCGGCAATACCTGGGCTCACGGGCTGGCCGGGCTCTTGCTGGTGGGGTACCTGTTGTCGCAGCGCGGGTGCTTGTCGCGCATGGCGCTGGGGCTGCTGGCCTTCGCTGGCGTGACCACGCTGGTTGCGCTATGGCGTAGTGATGACGTTTGGGTGTTGCTCGTCGACGCGGTCGGGCGCTTCGCCTTCTTTGCGACCTTCGTTGCCGCCCTAAGCTTGCTTCGGCTCCCCGCCTGTCGCTCGCATCTGGTACGTCAATGCGGCCAGGTGATGCTGCGTCAGCCGCCCACGCGACGCTATCCGATCCTGTCGCTGGGCTCGGGGTTGTTCGGGGTGATTCTCAACATCGGCGTGCTCAACCTATTTGCCGGGATGATCGAGCAGAGCAACACGCTGGCCGCGGCTGAGGGCCGGGATTGGGTCCAGAAGGCACGGCGGCGGCGCATGCTTATGGCGCTGCTGCGCGGATTCTCGCTGGCGCCGCTGATCTCGCCGATGGGCATCGGCGTGGCGGTAATCCTGGCGAGCATGCCCTCGGTGCAGTGGCGCGAGCTGGCCCCCTACGCCTATGGTGCCGCCGCGGTGATCTTTCTCTGCGGCTGGATGGCCGATCACCTCGCCGGGCCCCATCCGCCGCGCCGCCTCGCACCTTCGTTGCCCCCTTCGCTGGCCCCGCTGCAACGTTTCTGCGTGTTGCTGGTGGGCATCGTGTTGCTGGTCTTCGCGGTATCTGCGCTGCTCGACGTGCGCCTGCCGGTTGCCACCTTGGTTGGTGCGCCGTTGGCTGCATGGCTGTGGCTGGCCTGGCAGCGTCGGACCCTGGGGGGATGGGGGGTGCTGCCGGCCGCCGTCACCTTCCATCGCCAGCTGCCGTGGCTGCTGGGACCGTTGGGCAGCGAAGTAGTGGTGCTGGGGTCGGCGGGCTATGTCGGTCACCTGTGGGTGGCATTGATCGATCCGCAGGCGCTGGTAGGGTCGCTGGGCTGGCTGGTACCGCTGGGTGCCTGGAATGCTGTCATCGCCATGTTGCTGGTGCTCGTCACCGCTCAGGTGGGGCTCAATCCTATCGTCAGCGTGACCTTGCTTGCCGGGCTTTTGCCGGCGCTGGAGATTCCCGGTCTGTCGCCGCCCCTGATCGGTGTATCGCTAATGGTGGGCTGGTCGCTGGCACTGATGTCATCGCCCCTCACCGCCTCGATGGTGATCCTCTCACGCTTTTCCGGCGTCGCTTCGTGGCGTATCGGCTATCGCTGGAACGGTGCCTTCATGCTCGGTGTGGTGCCACTGATGGCGGCCTGGTTCCTGTTTGCCAACCTGCTATAACAATTTCAGATTTAAGTTCCTCACAGCGAAATTTTGCATATACCCCCTATCTTCTCTTCCTCACTGATTCCCTCGTACTCCTTTGGTATAGGCCTGAATACTGGTTCTTGACGGCATGGTGTCGGCAACTCTATCGTCTATAAAATTATGCGGAACGTGATTCCGCATAGAGAAACTTACTAGGAGGCGATCATGAAAATCCTCGTCGCGGTCAAACGCGTCATCGACTACAACGTCAAGATCCGCGTCAAGGCGGATCACTCCGACGTCGACCTGACCAACGTCAAGATGGCCATGAACCCGTTCTGCGAAATCGCCGTGGAAGAGGCGGTGCGGCTCAAAGAATCCGGAGAGGTGACCGAGATCGTCGTCGTGACCGTTGGCCCCAAGGCCGCCCAGGAGCAGCTGCGTACCGCGCTGGCGCTGGGTGCCGACCGGGCCATCCATGTTGAAACCGACGCGCGTGTCGACTCGCTGGCGGTGGCCAAGTTGCTCAAATCGGTCATCGATGACGAGCAGCCCGGCCTGACCATCCTCGGCAAGCAGGCCATCGACACCGACAACAACCAGACCGGCCAGATGCTCGCCGCCCTGACCGGGCTGGGGCAGGGTACCTTCGCCTCGAAGGTCGATGTCAAAGACGGCACCGTCGACGTCACCCGCGAGATCGACGGTGGCCTGCAGACCGTCTCATTGACGCTCCCGGCCGTGGTCACCACCGACCTGCGCTTGAACGAGCCGCGCTACGCCAAGCTGCCCGACATCATGAAGGCCAAGAAGAAGCCGCTCGACACGAAGACGCCCGAGGAGCTCGGCGTCGACATCGCCTCCTGGGTCAGCCTGGTGCAGGTCGAGACTCCGGCCGAGCGCAAGGGCGGGATCAAGGTCGGCTCGGTGGACGAGCTGGTCGACAAACTCAAGAACGAAGCCAAGGTGATCGCATGAGCATTCTGGTCCTCGCCGAACATCACGATGGCCACCTGGCCGGGTCCACTGCCAGCGTTGTCGCCGCTGCACGGCAGATCGTCGACTCGAGCGGTGGCGATATCGACCTGCTCCTCGCCGGGGAAGACGTCGGCGCCATCGCCGAGCAGGCCGCCCGCCTCGACGGCGTGGCCCGGGTACGCGTCGCCGACCACGCCGTCTACGCTCACCAGCTCGCCGAGCCGCTGGCCGATCTGCTGGTCGCGTTGGCCGACGACTATTCGCATGTGCTGGCCAGCTCCTCGACCATCGGCAAGAACGTGCTGCCGCGCCTCGCCGCGCTGAAGGATGTCGCCCAGCTCTCCGACGTGCTCGATGTGGTCAGTGCCGACACCTTCAAGCGGCCGATCTATGCCGGCAATGCCATCGCCACGGTACAGAGCAGTGACGCGCTCAAGGTGATCACCGTGCGCACCACCGCCTTCGATGCGGTCGGCGAAAATAACAGCGCTCCGGTCGAAGCCGTGGCCACGGTCGCCGACAACGCCCTATCGACCTTCGTCGGCGAGGAACTCGCCCAGAGCGAGCGTCCCGAACTGGGAGGCGCGCAGGTGGTCATCTCCGGCGGGCGCGGCATGGGCAACGGCGAGAACTTCCAGCTTCTCGACGGCATCGCCGACAAGCTCGGCGCGGCGATCGGCGCCTCGCGTGCGGCGGTGGATGCCGGCTTCGTGTCCAACGATATGCAGGTCGGGCAGACCGGCAAGATCGTCGCCCCGGAGCTGTACATCGCGGTGGGTATCTCCGGGGCGATCCAGCACCTGGCGGGGATGAAGGACTCCAAGGTGATCGTCGCCATCAATAAGGACGACGAGGCGCCGATCTTCCAGGTGGCGGATTACGGACTCGTGGGTGACCTGTTCCAGATCCTGCCGGAGCTCGAGCAAGCGTTGTAAGGACCGCCCAGTACCCGCTCCTGCACGACAGCGGGGGTCGACGCTCCCGCTTCATCAACCCAAGCGCGACACGCGCAGGCCTGTCTAGCGTGACCTCCCCGGGATTCCGATGCTCGTCCAGCGGTCGCCGGAAGGGGGCTTCGCGCGGCTAAAAAAACAATGAGGACCCGCATGTTCAAGCCCGTCAGACGAATAACAACCGTCACCGTCCTTGGTTCCACGCTGATGCTGCCGCTGGGAATGGCCAACGCGCAGGCGACGCCCGATGATATCGAGGCCCTGCAGGCCCAGATGCAGGTATTGCAGACACAACTCGACGAACTCAAGTCAGAGCAACGAACCACCCGGGAAACAGTCGCCGCAGTCAGCGACGACGTCGTCACCCCCACGCCGAAAGGGGACCTGAAGATCGGCGAGACCACGCTGTCGATCGGTGGTTACATCAAGGCCCAGGCGACGCTGGCCAACAACGGTTATGGCGACGGCAAGGCCAGCGAGATCGTCACGCCCGGGTCCTTGCGCAGTGTCGACGAAGACCTGGGCAATCGCACCAGTTTCAGCGCTCGACAGAGTCGCCTGAACGTCGGTACTGCCACGCCGTTGGCCGGCGATACGCTCAAGACCTTCGTCGAGATCGACTTCTACGGTGCCGACGACGAGGCCAACGAGTTCGTAAGCAACTCCTACGCGCCGCGTCTGCGTCACGCCTATGGCAGCTGGGGCAACTGGCTGGCCGGCCAGACCTGGTCGACCTTCATGGACCTCAACGGCCTGGGTGAGATTGATGCCTTCGGCCAACATGCCAGCGTGATCTTCGCGCGCCAGGCGCAGTTACGCTACACCCAGCCCTTCGAGGGTGGCAGCCTGCAGTTCGCCCTAGAGAATCCGGAGGATGGCGGTGACGACCAGTCGGTTCCGGATATCGTCGGGCGAGTGAACGTCGATGGCGACTGGGGCCATGCGTCGGCGGCCGCGCTGGCCCGCCGCTTGACGGTCGACAATGGAGTCGACGACGACAACGAGTGGGGCGATGCCTACAGCGTGACCGGCCGCTTCCCGACCCTCGGCAAGGACGACATTCGCCTGCAGGCCAACTACGGTAACCTGGGGCGCTACATGGGCCTGCGCCCCTACCCGGACGCCCAGACCGAGAACGGCGAAATCGGCGGCGTCGATGCCTGGGGCGCCTCGGCGATCTATCGCCACTACTGGAGCGATGAGTGGCGTAGTTCGCTGGCCTACTCGCGGACCGGGCTGGACGAGTCCGGCTCGGGCGACATGACCGACAGGTACGACACCACCTTCGTCAACCTGATGTGGTCGCCGATGGCGAACACCACTTACGGCATCGAATACCAGCGCTTCGATCTCGAGGAAGTCGATGGTGATACCTTCGGTCTGGATCGGCTGCACGTGTCGGCGCAATACAACTTCTAGTTAGTCATCGCTGCCCGATCGTGACTGCCCTGGGGCCCCGCTTGCGGGGCTTTTTTCGGGGACGCGGGTATTCACCGCCGGCGCGCAGCGCGAAAGGCGGCGATGCGCTCGGCGAACGCCGGCGAGGCCTTGCAGGCATCCTGCAGCCGTCCTTCACGCTCGAAGGTGGTGTCCAGGTTGGAGAACGCCGCGGCGCGCAGGGCCTGCTTGGTGTGGGCGATGGCCTGATGGGGCTGGGCGGTCAGCATGCACGCCCAGCGTAGCGCCTCGTCACGCAGCGACTCGTCATCGACCACATGATTGGCCAGTCCCAGCGTGCGGCAGGTGGCGGCATCGATCGGCGCGGCGGTGGCGGCCAGCTCGAAGGCGCGGACATGACCAACGCGCCGGACCAGATGCCAGGTGATGCCGCCATCGGGTATAAGACCGATGTCGATGAAGGCCAGCTTGAGGTAGGCCGAGTGCGCCATCAGCACTAGGTCGCTGGACAGCACATAGGCGACGCCGATGCCCGCCGCCGCGCCGTTGATCGCGGCGATCACCGGCTTGGGCATCTCGGTCATGCAGCGCAATGCCGGGGTGAACAGCGTGGCGAGGCGTTCGCTGGCCAGCGTCGAGGGGTTCGCTTCGAACTCGGTGATATCGGCGCCGGCGCAGAAGCTGGCGCCGTCACCGCTGAGCACCACGCAATGCACGCTGGGATCGTCGGCTGCCGCTTGCAGGGCATCGGTCAGTGCCAGGGCGGTGGTTTCGTTCAGTGCATTGCGGACCTCGGGGCGCGCTAGCCGAATCTCGACGATGGCGTTGTCGTGCCGGATTACCTCGACCGGGTCATGGGCGGACATGGGGAGCCTCTTCAGTGCATTACAGGGAAGGTGCCGGGCGTGAGCCCGGTACTATGGTGGCCTGTCTGAAAATTGCCTGCGCTTGCCCATGTGGTGTTTAACATCGGCGTGGGCGAGAGTCGGATTAAGCGACTCATTTACGACGTGTAATCTCCGTACTTGCTCCAGTGTTTGCCTTGTCTGGTCTTTGCTTGTCGAATTTCAGACAAGACCGAAACCTTTTTACATGTTCGGGTAGTTCGGCCCGCCGCCACCCTCCGGCGCCACCCAGGTGATGTTCTGCGCTGGGTCCTTGATGTCGCAGGTCTTGCAGTGGATGCAGTTCTGGAAATTGATCTGGAACTGGGGCTTGCCGGTGTCGTCCTCGACCACCTCGTAGACACCCACCGGACAGTAGCGTTGCGCCGGTTCGGCGTACGCAGGCAGGTTGTCGCGGATCGGTAAGTTGGGGTCGGCGAGCTTCAGGTGCCAGGGCTGGTCTTCGTCATGGTTGGTGTTGGACAGGAACACCGAAGAGGGCTTATCGAAGGAGAGCGTGCCGTCGGGCCGCGGGTAGTCGATCGCTTCGCTGGCGTCGGCGCGCCGGAGGCGGGCATGATCCAGCGTGGTGTCGTGGACCGCCGGCAGCTTGCCGCCGAGCAGCTGATCGACGACGTTGTAGGCGCCCCCGCCCACGGTGCCGTACTTGTGGATCGCCGGGCCGAAGCTGGCGCTGGCCTTGAGCTCCTGGTGGGCCCAGCTGTGCTCCCATTTCGCCGTGAAGCCGGTCAGTTCCTGGCCACCCTCGTCCCCGTTCTCGAGTGCCTCGAACACCGCCTCGGCGGCCAGCATGCCGGACTTCATCGCCGTGTGCAGGCCCTTGATCTTGGCGAAATTCAGGGTGCCGGCATCGCAGCCGATCAGCAGCCCGCCGGGGAAGGTCATCCTAGGCAGGCAGTTGAGCCCGCCCTTGGTGATCGCCCGCGCGCCGTAGGCCACGCGCTTACCGCCCACGAGGGATGGCTTGAGCAGCGAGTGGTGCTTCATGCGCTGGAATTCGTCGAACGGCGACAGGTAGGGGTTGGTGTAGCTCAAGTCGACGATCAGCCCCACCACCACCTGCTGGTTCTCGGCGTGGTAGAGGAAGAAGCCGCCGTGGCTCTCCTTGCCCAGCGGCCAGCCCGAGCCGTGCAGCACCAGGCCCGGCTCGTGTGCCTCGGCGGGCACGTCCCACAGCTCCTTCAGGCCGATGGCGTAGTGCTGCGGATCGCTGTCCGCGGCTAGGTCGAAGCGCTCGATCAGCCGCTTGCCGATATGCCCGCGCGCGCCCTCGGCGAACAGCGTGTACTTGGCGCGCAGTTCCATGCCCGGCATGTAGCCGCTTTTCTCGCTGCCGTCGGCGGCCACGCCCATGTCGCCGGTGACGATGCCGCGCACGCTGCCCGCGTCGTCGACCAGTGCCTCCTGGGCGGCGAAGCCGGGGAAGATCTCAACGCCCAGTGCCTCGGCCTGTTCGCCTAGCCAGCGGCACAGGTTGCCGGCGCTGATCACGTAGTTCGGCGTCGCGCCGCCGGCGTTGTGCATGGTCTTGGGCACCAGGGCGTTGGGCAGTTTGTGGGCTGTTTCGGCGTCCTTGAGCAGGTAGACCTCGTCGCGGGTCGCCGGGGTGGTCAGCGGTGCGCCGCGCTCGGCCCAGTCGGGGAACAGTTCATCCAGCGCGCGGGGTTCGAACACCGCGCCGGAGAGGATATGCGCGCCGACCTCGGAGCCTTTCTCGACCACGCACACGCTGAGTTCGCTCTCGGCCTTGTTGGCTTGCTGCATCAATCGGCAGGCGGCGGCCAGGCCGCTGGGGCCGGCGCCGACGATGACTACGTCGAAGTCCATGGATTCGCGTTCCACTGTAATCTCCCAGGGTATTCTATTTTTAATGGACGATATGGGACTCTGTCACGACGAGGTGCCGAGGCTCACGAGCGTTACTTCAGCGCATCGTCAGGCTACAGGTTCGAGCCGGTCCATGACGGTGTCCAGGTGATAGTCGCGATCGCCCAGCGCATGATCGAGTAGGATCAGCCGCTTGGCATAGTGAGCAACAGAGCATTCATCGGTCATTCCCATGCCGCCATGCAGCTGAATAGCTTGTTCGGCGACGAATTGGGCGGCCTCGCCGATATAGGCCTTGGCGGCGGCGACGCGGTAGTCGCGCGGCTCGGCGGGCAGAGCCACGCTGGTGGCGGCGAGGGTCGCCATCGAACGCGCCTGTTCCAGGTACAGGTGCATGTCGACCATGCGATGCTGCAGTGTCTGCTGGCGGCTCAGCGGCGCGCCGAACTGCTGGCGCTCCTTGAGGTAGTCCAGGGTCTGCGCGCAGGCCACCTCCATGGCCCCCACCGCCTCGGCGCACAGCGCGGCGCGGCCCATCGCCAGTGTCTCGTCGAGAGCCGTCTTCAGAGTGTCGCCGTTGGCCAGCAGCGCCGCGCCGGGCAGTGCGACGTCGAGCTCGACATCGCTGGCACGCTGGTCGTCGAAGGTGGCGTAGTCGTGGCGTTGCAGTCCCGCGACATCGCCGGGAACCAGGAAGAGGCCGAGCGTGGCGTCGTCGTGACGCGCGGTGACCAACAACGCCGCGGCGCCGGGCGCGTTAAGCACCACCTGCTTGCGACCGTGTAGGCGCCACGCATCGCCGTTTCGTGTGGCCCGGGTCGTCGGGGTATCGATATCGTAGCGGCTGGCCGCCTCGTGCCAGGCCAGCGCCAGTTGATGCTCACCCGCCAGCAGTGGCGTCAGCCAGCGCTCGCGCAGGCTGTCGTCGGCGAGCCGGGCGAGCAGTGTGCCGGGAATCACCAGGCCGTCGAGATAGGCCTCGGGAACCAGGCCTCGGCCCAGTGCCTGCATGATCAGCATCAGGTCGACGCCGTCGCCACCCAGCCCGCCGGCTTCTTCGTCGAAGGGCATCGCCAGCAGGCCGAGTTCGGCAAAGGTGCGCCACAGCGGGGAGGGTGTGGCACTCCGTTCATCGATCAGGGCGCGGCGCTGTTCAGGGTTGCAGCGGTCGGCGACCAGGCGCGTCACGGTTTCGTCGAGCATGCGTTGCTCGTCGCTCAGGGAAAAGTCCATACCCGCTCCTTACATACCGAGGATCGTCTTGGCGACGATGTTCTTCTGGATTTCGTTGGCGCCGCCGTAGATCGACAGCTTGCGACGGTTGAAGTACTGCGCGCTGACGGCGGCGGTGAGGGCCTGCTTCTCGTCGGCCTGATTGTCGAGGCCGTCGTCGTCACCGGCGAGGAAGTCGGCGAAGAACGGCAGGGCCTGCGGGCCCAGCGCGCGCCGGGTCAGGTCGCTCAGGCGCTGTCGCAGCTCCGAGCCGCGAATCTTGAGCAGCGAGCTCTCGGCGCCCGGTGTGCTGCCGTCGCGGGCGGCGGCGAGCACGCGTAGGTTGGTGACCTCCAGGGCCATCAGTTCAAGTTCGGTGCGGGCTATCTGCTCGCGAAAGCCAGATGAGTCGATCAGCGGCCGGCCGCGGTGGGTCTGATGGTGGGCGACGTCCTTGAGGTGACGCAGGGCCTGCTTGGCGTGGCCCAGGCCGGCGATGCCGGTGCGCTCGTGGGTGAGCAGGAACTTGGCGCAGGTCCAGCCCTCGCCCTCCTCGCCGACACGGTTTTCAACCGGCACGCGTACGTCGTCGAGGAACACCTCGTTGACCTCGTGGGCGCCGTCGAGGGTGACGATCGGGCGCACCGTGATGCCCGGGCTGTTCATGTCGATCAGCAGGAAGCTGATGCCGGCCTGCTTCTTGGCCTGCGGGTCGGTGCGCACCAGGCAGAACATCATGTTGGCGTGTTGGCCGAGGGTGGTCCAGGTCTTCTGGCCGTTGACGACGTAGTGATCGCCGTCGCGCTCGGCGCGGGTCTTGAGCCCCGCGAGGTCGGAGCCGGCGCCGGGCTCGGAGTAGCCCTGGCACCACCAGTCGCGGTTGTCGAGGATGCGTGGCAGGTAGTGGCGCTGCTGGGCCGCGCTGCCGAAGCGAATGATCACCGGGGCGACCATGCCGACGCCGAACGGCACCACCGTGGGGGCATGGGCGGCGGCGCACTCCTCCTCGAAGATGTGCTTCTCGACCGGATTCCAGCCGGTGCCGCCATGCTCGACCGGCCAGCCGGGGGCCAGCCAGCCACGCTCGTTGAGGCGGTTCTGCCAGCGCACATGCTCCTCAGCACTCAATTGCTGGCCGCGGCGGACCTTGCGCTGGATGTCGCCGGGTAACGCCTCGGCGAGAAAGGCGCGCACTTCATCGCGAAAGGCGTTCTCTTCAGGGGTGAAGGCTAAGTTCATGGCTGTCTCGTCATTCGATAAAAGGGCCCGGGGGCTGGCTAGGCCGCCTCAGGTTTGTCAGGCGGCCCGGCCGCGAAAGCGAGGCCCGCCAAGGTGAGCGGGGAAGCCGAAGGCGTGGATCGCCAGCACGTCGATATCGCCATCGCGGTGCACTTGGCCGGCCTGCGAGATGGCTTCGGCGGCCTGCTGCCAGGCGAGATCCAGCGGCCGGCGGTTCTCCGCGGAGGGCTCGTCGGTGCGCGTCTCGGCTGTCTCGCCTGCCAGCCACGGCGACAGGTCCCAGCCCTCGGTGCGCCAGGCAGCCGCCTGGACGTCGGGGGTCACGCCCAGGGCGCGCCGCAGGGCCGTATCGAGTGCGGCAATCACGCTCGCGTCGCGGGTCACCACGACCTGTTGCTTTAGCCGCCTGAGGGTATTGGCCAGTGTCTGGGTCAGCGCGGGATCGCCGATACAGTCGACTAGCTCACAAATCGGCTGGCTGGGGTCACGTGGCGAGAACACCAGGCTGGCGTCGCCGGGCTGGGTGGCCGGTGTGCCTTGGGGTGTCGTCACATCGACCCATGGCGTGCCCGCGGGGAGTGCATTGCGGACCATTCGACACTGGTGGTCGTCGGCATCGGGGGCGACCAGGCAGGCCTCGACATCCTTGATGTCCTCGCCGTCGGCACTATCGAGCACCGCCAGGCGTATCCCGGCCTTGACGGCCGGCGCGGCGAGTGCCGTGAACAGGGCGTGATCGCCGACGAGGGCTAGCGTCGCGAAGGTGGCCTCGGGATCGGCCTCCGGCACCTTGTGGGTGCCGCGCGCGGCGAAGAAGGCGTGGATCATGCCGGCGCGCTGGGGGGAGTCCATGCACTGCGAGAAGAGCGCGCGCTCGCGCGTGAGGCCGTCGGCAAACGGCAGGCGGGTCGCCGCCTCGACAGCGTCCACACAGCGAAACGGCGAGAACAGGTAGGGCACGTCGCGGGCCAGCTGTGCGCGATAGCGCTGGAGCGCGTCGCCGTCGGCCGTGGGCGCGGGCAGCTCGCCGGTGGTGCGCGGCGTGTAGTGGCCCGCCAGAAGCCGCTCGGCGGCGGCCAGGCCCATCGTCAGCGGCTCGTCGGCGGCCACCACGTCGTCGACGATACCGTAACGGCGGGCCTCGTCGGCGTCGACGAAGTGTCCGCGGGTGATCATGTCCAGCGCACGTTCGATTCCGGCCAGGCGTGGCAGGCGCTGGGTACCGCCGGCGCCGGGCAGCAGGCCGAGCTTGACCTCGGGCAGGCCGACGCGGGTGCCCTCAAGGGCGATGCGCAGGTGGCAGCCCAGCGCGACTTCCAGGCCGCCGCCCAGTGCGGTGCCGTGCAGCACGGCGATCAGCGGCTTGGTGCTGGCTTCCAGCGCGGCGATCACGTCGGGCAGCAGGGGCCCCTGCGGCGGCTTGCCGAATTCACGGATGTCCGCACCGGCGATGAAGGTGCGTCCGGCCGCCAGCACCACCACGGCCTCGGCAGCGTCATCGGCGAGTGCCTTTTGCAGGGCGTCGACCAACCCCTGGCGCACCGCCTGGCCGAGGGCGTTGACCGGCGGGTTATCGATGCGGATCACGCCCACGCGGGTATGCCGGATATAGCTGACCGGCGTGGTGTCGCTGGCGGTGACGGTAGTGTCGTTGGGCATCGCGAAAGAGGCTCCCTGTCTGGCGTGGATGAAAACCATGATGCGGTGAAGGGGGTAGGTGGTCAAGTATTACGGAACCAGATTCCGCAAAGCAAAATTATTGTGCGTACCGGTGCCACATGAGAAAAAAGGCCACCCGAAGGTGGCCAAGAAAAAAGACACCGATGGCGAGGCCGCGCGTCAGAACACCGGGCGCATGCCGGCGCCTCGCAGAGCCTCGGCACGCGCCGTCATCCAGCCCTCGCGGAAGGCGTCGTCGTCGGGGGCCGAGGCGACGTAGTCGACCCAGGTGGCGGCCAGTAGCCGCTGGCGCTTGAGCAACTGTTCCTGGTGCGCTTGCTTCGCATCGCTCCACAAGCCCGCCTCGCGGTAGTAATCGACGACCGCCTCGTGGAAGGGGATGACCCAGGTCATATTCTGGTTGTCCACGCCGTAGCCGGCCGCCCCCGGTGCGGCCTCCTTGTAGCGGTCGTAGTCCTCGACCAGGGTTTGGATCAGACCGTAGGCGGTGGCGTATTCGAGATCGGCATTGCCGACCATGATCGGGTAAGGATAGCTGGCGCTCTGGTAGCCACTCTCGGGAATACCGGCGCCGGCGGTCACCTTGTGGGGCTGGAAGTAGGGGGCCACAGCCTCCATGCGTTTCCAGCCGGCATCGTCGTCGAGCGGCAGTTCGGGCCATTGCACGCCACGCGGGCTGGCTGCTAGACGCTGGGCGGCTGGGGTGACGGTGGTGGTCACGGCGGCGTCGGCACGGCCGCTGATGATGCCGTCGAAGGCGCTGTTGTAGCCGGGGAAGACGACTCGCTCGACGTCGTCCCAGCTCAGACCGCCGAAGGCCAGGTAGGCTTCGGCGGCCTTGTTGAGCGCATCGTCGCCGCGGATATAGGCGACCCGCTTGCCTTCGAGGTCGGCGGGTGTCTGCACGTCCACATCGCCGGCCACCGCCATGCCCAGGCCGAATGAGGCCATCGAGGTACTGATCACACGGATCGGCTGGGGCCCCCAGTCGCGACCGGCGAACATCATCACGCCCTCGGAGCCGTAGTAACTGGCAATGCCACAGGCGCACAGATCGACGCGACCGGTCTTGAGCGGCGACATGCGCAGGATGTCGTTGGCACCGGGAATGACCCGGAACTGGGTGCCGCTGCGCTGCTGGATGATCTGGCCAATGGCCATGATCTGGGCGTGGCCGCTGGTACCGGTGCCGTAGGCGGTCCAGTTGAGCGTCTCGGGCATGTCTGCGCTGACGATAGGACTCGCCGCGAGGCCGGCGAACAAGGCGCCGGCAAGGAAGGAACGGGGGGGGCGAGGCATGACGGGCTCCTGCGAGTTGTTATTGTGGGGCGCAGGGCTAGGCCCCGCGCCGGTCGTGAGGTGGGTGGCTAGTGCGGTGCGACCGTGCCGCGGGTGGCATCGCGCAGGCGGTGCTGGCCCCAGCGGGCGAGGATCACCGCCGGCACGCTGGTGGCTACGCCGAGGCTGAGCAGCTCGAGGTTGTTCAGCGGGATCGGGGCACCGCCGGGCAGAGCGACGCAGAGGCCGGCAATCAGCAGCAGGGCGCGAATGACGGTCTCCATCGTCGGCGTGTGACCGAGGCGGCCGACGCCGATCAGGTAGCCCTGCATGGCCGAGGCGAACAGCACGATGCCCAGCACGGCCTGGCAGAACACTAGAGCGACCTCCCACAGCGGTGCCTGCATGATCAGAGCCGGATTGAGTACGAACATGAAGGGGATGAAGTAAATCACGCTGCCCAGGCGCATTGCCTGAAGGCCGGTTTTCATCGGTCGCGCGCCGGCCACGGTGGCGGCGGCGAAGGCGCCTAGCGCTACCGGCGGGGTGATGAAGCTGAGCATGCCCCAGTAGAGGATGAACATGTGCACCGCCATGGGGTCGAGGCCGCCGCCCTGGATCAGCGCCGGGGCCAGCGCCACGGCGAGGAAGATGTAGGCGGCGGTCACGGTCATGCCGATGCCCAGCACGAAGCTGGTCAGTGCGCCCATGATCAGCAGCAGCGGCACGCTGCCGCCGGCCAGGTGGATGAAGTCGTTGGCGATGGTGCCGGACAGGCCGGTCATCGACAGCGCGCCGACCAGCATGCCGACGCCGGCGAGGATCGCGATCAACTCGGCGAACAGCTTGGCCGCCGAGCCGAGTGTATCGGTGACCTGCTTCCAGCCCCAGCGGTGAGACTTGGAGAACTGGTTCATCACCAGCAGCAAGGCGGTGGCGTAGAACGGCGCCACCGCCTCGCGCTGCATCACCAGCAGCATCCACACCAGCAGTGCGAAGACGAAGATGAAGTACCAGCCCTGCTTGAGGGTCTGCCTGACCGAGGGCAGCTCGATCCGGGGCAGGCCCTGGATGCCATGGCGCGCGGCGTAGGCGTCGATCTGGATGAACAGGCCAAGGAAATAGAGCACCGAGGGAATCACCGCAGCCAGGGCGACGGCGGCGTAGGGCACGTCGAGGAACATCGCCATGACGAAGGCGGTGGCGCCCATCACCGGCGGCATCAGCACGCCGCCGGTCGAGGCGCAGGCCTCGACGCCGCCGGCGAACGAACGGCCCATGCCGATGCGGCGCATGGCGGGAATCGATAGCACGCCGGTGGTCAACACGTTGGTGATCACGCTGCCGCTCATCGAGCCCATCAGTCCGCTAGCAAAGATCGAGACCTTGGCCGGGCCGCCGCGCACGTGGCCGAGCAGGGCGAAGGCGAGGTTGATGAAGAAGGCGCCGCCGCCGGTCTTCTGCAGTACCACGCCGAAGATCAAAAAGCCGATCACCAGCCCGGCGAAGGCCTGCAGCGGCACGCCCATGACGCTCTCGGTGCTCATGGTGTGGTAGATGGCGGTCTGCTCCAGCGTCGAAGGAAACGCCTGGATCGGCCCCGGCATGATATCGGCGACCATCGGGTAGCAGGAGAACAGCGCGACGATCAGCGCGATCGGCCAGCCGCCGGCACGCCGGGCGGCCTCGAGAATCAGCAGCCAGTAGGCGTAACTGAACCACACCGCCGGCTCGGGCGCGGCGAAGGCCCAGCCGCGTTCGAGGATCGGCTCGGCCTGGACCACGAAATAGCCGCCGACGAGGGCGGTCAGCAGGAACAGGCCGTAGTCGTACCACGGCACCGGCTTGTCGCGCCCGGAGGGCAGCATCGGCCACAGCAGGTAGACCAGCGGCAGCAGCAGGGCCACTACGGCGTAGTAGAACTGGGTCTCCAGCCCGGTGACGACGGTCAGCAGCCCCAGGTTGAAAAGATAATCCAGCGTCATCAGCACGAGCAGGACGGTAACGCTGCTGGGCAGCCAACGCAGCACGCGCGGCAGGCGGCGCACCTGGCTGACCTGCTCCTTGACGGCGTTGGCTTCTGCGGTCGGATTGGCTTGGTTCATGGCGAGTCCGTGGCGTTGGAGGGGCGCGTAGACCGGCGGCAGCGCTCAGGCGGCCGCCGGCGGGCGGGTCACTCGAAGATGGGGTCGAAGCCGGCGTCGCGCAGGGCGGTGGCACGGGCCTGCATCCAGGCCTCACGGAAGGCATCCTCGTCGTCGGGGACATCGCCCGCGGTGAAGGTCTCCCAAGTCGCGAGCAGCAGGTTCTGACGCTCGACCAGCATGTCCTGGTGGGCCTGCATCGCCTCGGTCCACACGCCGGTTTCCTTGTAGTAGTTGACCACCGCGTCATGGAACGGAATGACCCAGGTCAGGTCCTGGTTCTCCAGCGCATAGCCGGCCGCTCCCGGCGCGTTGTCCTTGTAGGTGTCGTAGTTGTCCTGCAGCGCCTTGATCAGACCGTAGGCGGTGTCGCCCTTCAGGTCGCTGTTGGCGACGATGATCGGGTAGGGGTAGCTGGCGCTGTCGACCGGGTTGTCGGCGGAGACGCCGCCGGCGCCGGCGGTCACCTGGTGCGGACGAAAGTACGGGGCGATGGCCTGCATGCGCTGCCAGGCGGCCTCGTCGTCGGGATCCAGCTCGGGCCAGTTGATGCCGCGCGGGCTGCTGGCGAGTTGCTGGGCCGGTGGCGTCACCGTGGTAGTGAAGGAGGCATCCGCCTCGCCGGCGATGATCGCGTCGAACGAGCGCCCGTAGCCGGGGTAGTCGACCCGTTCGACGTCGTCCCAGGTCAGCCCGCCGAAGGCCAGGTAGGCCTCGGTGCCCTTGTTGAGGGCGTCGTCGCCGCGGATATAGGCGACGCGCTTGCCCGCGAGGTCGGCCGGAGCCTTGACATCGAGATCGCCGGCCACTGCCAGTGACAGGCCGAACGAGGCGGTCGAGGTGGTCAGCACGCGCAGCGGCTGAGGGCCCCAGTCGGGGTGGGCGAACATCAGCACACCCTCGGCACCGTAGTAACTGGCGATGCCGCAGGCGCACAGGTCGACGCGCCCGGTCTTCAATGGGGTCATACGCGAGACGTCGTTGTCGCCGGGCAGCACGCGCACCGCGGTGCCGTACTGGTTCTGCAACATGCCGCCGATGGCCACGGCCTGGGCATAACCGCTGGAGTTGGTGCCGTAGGCGGTCCAGGCCATGGTGTTGGGGAGCTCGACGTCCTTGGCCAGGGCGGCGTCCGACAGGGCGAGACCGAGTGGCAGGGCGGCTAGCAGGAGGGGGCGAGTTAGGCCACGCATGAATTAGCTCCTCGGCTCGTCGAGCCTTTTGTTTTGCTATGCGGTATTGTATTTCACATTATGTTTTCCATAGTAGGGAGAGCTCTGCTGAACTGTCAATATACAAAAGGGAGAAGGAGGGGCGACGTATGGCACAGGGGAGTATTTCACCAGTGCGGTACTGGCCAGGCAGGTAGTCAGGACCGAGCAAAGCGGTTGTTTGGGAGAGGGGGCTCTTTCTGTAGGGGGAGTGTTGCTACCCTCTTGGAATTTTGCCTTGGGGCCGCTTCTATACGGCCTGCTTGTGATCGACTCTCCCGCTGGAAATGTGTGTGATTAACGCCTGGATCGAAAGCTAGGGACACATCAACCTGCTGGTTAGCTGGCTGATAGAAAGCTCCCTCTTTTCGGTTCAAAGCGGAGCTGCGTGAAACTGGCAGGGCCTGCGGCGCAGGCCGGATAGAGAAGCGGCGGCAGATCCGAGTCGAAGCCCGAGCAAGCGGTGAAGCTGGAGGATCTGCTGGTGACCAATGCATCACTCACCATGGCGTATCTACTCCAGGATCAATTCAATACCCCTGGTTTAGCGACGATGTGGCCTCCGAACGAAGTGCTTGGCAGGAGTAGTGCGACAAGGCCATGGGGAGCGGCTAATGAGAACCCTGGCGCACATTGCCACACGGCTGTTTCTCTATCTTGAAGGGGCCTGTTCATCAGCCGACACTGGCTTAACACCCGCGTACTGGAGGGCATGCACAACCGAATCAAGGTCATCAAGCGGGTGGCCTACGGTTACCGCGACACGGCGAACTTTTTCCTGAAGATCCGTGTCGCGTTTCCCGGCAAAGTGCGATGAAGCTGAAAATCTGCCGGCTTTACATATCTAGCTTGCCGTACTAGCCAGGCTCTCGGGGTCCAGGCGTTCGAGCGGGTAGGGCAGCTGCAGGCGCTTGAACTGCTGGCCGTCGATGCTCAGCGGTTCGGGAGCTTCCTTCGTGCTCATCACCGCCAGCACCTCTGCCTGACCATAGGCATCGAGCGCGGTGGAGAGTACTCCGCCGAGGCTCTTGCCATTGGCGTCCTCCACGGCGGCGCCCACGGCCGGCAGGCGGTCTCCTTCGAGCTGGCCGCGCACCAGGCGCTTCTTGACCTGGCCGCGGAAGTGGGCGCGAGCCACGACTTCCTGGCCGGTGTAGCAGCCCTTCTTGAAGCTGATGCCGCCGAGTGCCTCCCAGTTGAGCATCTGCGGCAGATAGGCGTCGGCCTGGTCGGTGTCGAGCCAGACGAGCCCGGCCTGGATGTCGTGCAGGCGCCAGATCGCGTTGTCGACCGGGGTGGCCTGGTCGGCCAGCGATTGCCAGAGCGTCTCGGCTCGTTCGGCGGGCAGGCAGGCCAGCAGCCGAGGACGCGGCCCGGGATGCGCGAGCAGCTGCATGTCGTCGCCGTCGGTTTGGTGCCAGGGCCCAGGAGGCAGCAGGTCCAGCCGTGTCTCGGCCACCGCCGGTGCCTCGCGTCCGATCAGCCCGATCAAGGCCAGGTCCTCGCGAGGCTCGATCTCGGCCTTGTAGAAGGGGGCGAACTTCTTGAGATGGGCGTGCAGTCCGGCGACCAGGCCGCGCTGCATCAGCAGTCGATAATGGCCCTCGGCGACCCGCCACAACTGGGCATTGGCCAGCACCCGCCCCTTGGGTGTGCAGAAACAGGTGAGTGGCGCGAAACGGCCATCGGCCAGCGAGACCTGGGCGCTGGTCTGGCCCTGCAGGAAGCGCTCGGCGTCGTCGCCAAGCACATCGAGGAGGCCGAGATGGGCCAGCGGGGTCATCACGCTGGCCTCCATGGCGAGGTGGGCCTGGTCGGGTGTCTCGAAGACGACGCGCGTCTCGTCTTCCCGGCGGCCGCCGAGGCGGTCGAGCCAATCATTCATAGGGATCTTCCTCGTCTCTTTGCTTGGGCCTTGGTTCCCCGAGGTGAGGGCGCCGGGGCGGCAATGCAACCGCTGCCGGGCCCCGAGGCGGCATGCTAGACTCGGGCCATTCAACCCTTCGCCGACCGGGAGCCTCACATGGCCCAGCAGAGCCTTACCTTCAAGGGCGTCGACAACGCCGATCAGGTCAATCGCATCACCACCGCCCTGATGATGCTCGATGGTGTCGAGAGTGTCGAGGTCGGCCGCCACGGCGCGGACATCGATGGCCGCACCCGCCGCGAGGCACTGATCCAGGCGATCCACAAGCTGGGGCTGGGCATCGAGGTGTCATGATGGAGCCGCTACGCCCCATGACGACGTCGATCTATCGCGGGGTACCGGCAAGGCGTGACCTCTCGCAGGCGCCGAGGTGGTCAACGCTATGAACGCGGGGAGCGCCATGGCGTCTACCGTCTGGACGACGACTCGCGGGCATGGCGCGACCCGATCATCGATGAGTGCCCGATTCATCGTCTGATGACCGAGGCCACGGTGATCGTCACCACCCGGCAGCCAGGCTAGGGCCGTACTCAACCGCCGGCGCGCCTTCCGTCAGCCCAGCGGCGCCGCCACGACCAGGAGATCCGATGACCAAGGCATTCCGACTCGCGTCCAAGTACCAGCCCGCCGGCGACCAGCCCGCGGCCATCGAGGGCCTGGTCAACGGCCTCGAGGCCGGGCTCGCCCATCAGACGCTGCTCGGTGTCACCGGCTCGGGCAAGACCTACACCATGGCCAACGTGGTCGAGCGCCAGCAGCGCCCGACCATCGTCATGGCGCCCAACAAGACGCTGGCGGCCCAGCTCTACGGCGAGTTCAAGTCGTTCTTCCCCGACAATGCCGTGGAGTACTTCGTCTCCTATTACGATTACTACCAGCCCGAAGCCTATGTGCCGTCCTCGGACACCTTCATCGAGAAGGATGCCTCGATCAACGACCACATCGAACAGATGCGGCTGTCGGCGACCAAGGCGCTGCTCGAGCGGCGTGATGCGCTGATCGTGGTCTCGGTATCGGCCATCTACGGCCTCGGCGACCCCGACCAGTACCTGAAGATGCGCCTGCACTTCAATCGCGGCGAGCTGATCGACCAGCGGGCCTTCCTGCGTCGCCTGGCGGAGCTGCAATACACCCGCAACGACCTGGACTTCAAGCGTGGCACCTACCGGGTCCGCGGCGATGTCATCGACATCTTCCCCGCCGACGCCGAGGAAGAAGCGGTGCGGGTGGAGCTGTTCGACGACGAGATCGATGGCATCAGCCTGTTCGATCCGCTGACCGGCGAGGTGCGCGGCAAGGTGCCACGCATGACCATCTACCCGAAGTCGCACTACGTCACGCCGCGCGAGACGATCATGGGCGCCATCGACCACATCAAGGAGGAACTGGCCGAGCGGCTGGCCTGGATGCGCCAGAACGACAAGCTGGTGGAGGCACAGCGCCTCGAGCAGCGCTCGCTCTACGACATCGAGATGATGCTCGAGCTCGGCTACTGCAACGGCATCGAGAACTACTCGCGCTACCTGTCGGGACGCGAGCCGGGCCAGGCGCCGCCGACCTTCTTCGACTACCTGCCCAGCGACGCGCTGCTGTTCATCGACGAATCCCACGTCAGCGTTCCCCAGGTGGGCGGCATGTACAAGGGCGACCGTTCGCGCAAGGAGACGCTGGTCGAGTATGGCTTCCGGCTGCCCTCGGCGCTGGATAATCGACCGATGAAGTTCGAGGAGTGGGAGCGCATCAGCCCACAGACGATCTTCGTGTCGGCGACGCCCGGCCCCTACGAGGCCAAGCACGCCGGCCAGGTGGTGGAACAGGTGGTGCGCCCCACGGGCCTGCTCGATCCCGAGCTCGAGGTGCGCCCGGCCTCCACCCAGATCGATGACCTGCTGTCGGAAATCCGTTCGCGGGTCGCGGTAGAGGAGCGCGTGCTGGTCACCACCCTGACCAAGCGCATGGCCGAGGACCTCACCGAGTACCTGGACGAGCACGATGTGCGCGTGCGCTACTTGCATTCCGACATCGATACCGTGGAGCGGGTCGAGATCATCCGTGACCTGCGCCTCGGCAAGTTCGACGTGCTGGTCGGCATCAACCTGCTGCGTGAGGGGCTCGATATTCCCGAGGTCTCGCTGGTGGCGATTCTCGATGCCGACAAGGAGGGCTTCTTGCGTAACGAGCGCTCGTTGGTCCAGACCATAGGCCGGGCGGCGCGCAACGCCCAGGGCAAGGCGGTGCTCTACGCCGATCGCATCACCGATTCCATGCGCCGTGCCATCGACGAGACCGAGCGTCGCCGGGCCAGGCAGACCGCCCATAACGAGGAACATGGCATCGTGCCGGAGACGGTGCATCGCTCGGTGGCCGACATCCTCGAGGCCGCTCAGGCGCCGGGGCGCAAGGGCAAGGGGCGCCAGGACGAGCGCAAGGTGGCCGAGGGCGCGGCGGTCTACAATCCGGACGACCTGGGCCCGACGGAGCTGGCGCGCGAAGTCACCCGGGTCGAGGATGCCATGTCCGAGGCTGCCCAGAACCTCGAGTTCGAGGAGGCCGCGCGATTGCGTGACCGGCTCCTCGAGCTCAAGGACCGTCAACTGGTGGTGGGCTAGACCATGCACTGAGGCGTGGCATGGTGTGTCTAGGTGTCGAAGGTTATACCGTTATCTAACGTTTCATGTTCGGCACATCCTGGGTTCGGGTCCGGCACGCTGCCGAGGCGGGGCAAGTGCGCTATAATGCCGCCCCGTTCGAGCCCGCCGCCGGCCTCACGGCCGATCAGAAGCGGGCGTGTCGACCCACCAAGGAGCGTCTTGTCCATGACCGTGATTCGCCAGGATGACCTCATCCAGAGCGTCGCCGATGCCCTGCAGTACATCTCCTACTACCACCCCAAGGACTTCATCGACGCCATGGCGGCGGCCTACGAGCGTGAGGAGAACCCCGCGGCCAAGGACGCCATCGCCCAGATCCTGATCAACTCGCGGATGTGCGCCACCGGGCACCGACCGATCTGCCAGGACACCGGCATCGTCACCGTGTTCGTGCATGTCGGCATGAATGTGCGCTTCGAGGCCGAGATGAGCCTCGACGACATGGTCAACGAGGGTGTGCGCCGTGCCTACAAGCTGCCGGACAACGTGCTGCGAGCCTCGGTACTGGCCGATCCGGACGGCAAGCGGGCCAATACCGGCGACAACACCCCGGCGGTCATCCATCACAAGCTGGTGCCCGGCGATACGGTCGAGGTGCACGTGGCGGCCAAGGGCGGCGGCAGCGAGGCCAAGTCCAAGTTCGCCATGCTCAATCCTTCCGACAGCGTGGCCGACTGGGTGCTCGAGCAGCTGCCCAAGATGGGTGCCGGCTGGTGCCCGCCGGGCATGCTGGGCATCGGCATCGGTGGCACCGCCGAGAAGGCCATGGAGCTCGCCAAGGAGTCGCTGCTCGACCCGATCGACATCCAGGACCTCCAGGCCCGTGGGGCGTCGAATCGCGCCGAGGAGCTGCGTCTCGAACTCTTCGACAAGGTCAATCAGACCGGCATCGGCGCCCAGGGGTTGGGCGGGCTGACCACGGTGCTCGACATCAAGGTCAAGGACTACCCGACCCATGCCGCCAACAAGCCGGTGGCGATCATCCCCAATTGCGCGGCCACCCGGCATGCCCACTTCACGCTGGAGGGCAACGGGCCTACGGCCCTGCCGGCGCCGAGGCTCGAGGATTGGCCCGAGATCACCCGCGAGGCGGGCGACAACGTCAAGCGCGTCGACCTGGATGCCGTCACCCCGCAAGAGGTGCAGAGCTGGCAACCCGGCGACACCCTGCTGCTCAACGGCAAGCTGCTGACCGGTCGCGATGCCGCCCACAAACGCATGGTCGACATGTTGGCCAAGGGTGAATCGCTGCCGGTGGACCTCAAGGGGCGTTTCATCTACTACGTGGGCCCGGTCGATCCGGTCGGTGACGAGGTGGTGGGGCCGGCCGGGCCCACCACCGCGACCCGCATGGACAAGTTCACCCGTACCATGCTCGAGCAGACCGGCCTGCAGGGCATGGTCGGCAAGGCCGAGCGCGGCGAGGCGGCCATCGAGGCGATCCGCGACAACCAGGCGGTCTACCTGATGGCGGTAGGGGGCTCGGCCTACCTGGTCGCCCAGGCGATCAAGCAGGCCCGCGTGGTCGGCTTCGAGGACCTGGGCATGGAGGCCATCTATGAGTTCGAGGTGGAGGACATGCCGGTGACCGTGGCCGTGGACAGCGCGGGCACCTCGGTGCACCAGACCGGCCCGGCGAAGTGGAAGGAGATCATCGCCGAGCGTGTGTGACGCCGCATGATGCTCGTGACGGCCCCGCCATCTGGCGGGGCCGTCGTGGTTATGAGTATGCTGGGCGCGCCATTGTTGCACTTGTCCCACGGAAAGGGAGTTCCCCATGACGTCATGGCTGTTCGGCCTGCTGATCCTCGCCATGCACTTGCTCGGGATGTTGTCGGCGGTGCAGGCGCTGATGTCGGCGCGTACCTCCCAGGGGGCGATCGCCTGGATTCTCTCGCTGGTGACCGTGCCTTATCTGGCGTTGCCGGCTTACTGGGTGTTCGGGCGTCCGCGCTTCTACGGCTATGTCTCTGCACGCGGCGAGCGTGACACCGTGCTGCGCCGCGTGCTCGATGGCTATCGCGAGCGTGTCGCGCCCTATACGACCGGTGCCCGGGAAGCCGATGTGCGGGCGGTGGAGAAATTGGCGATGATGCCGATGACTCGCGGCAACCAGGCTGAGTTGTTGATCGACGGTGAGGCGACCTTCGAGAGCCTGTTCGCCGGCCTAGATGCCGCCGAGGACTACATCCTGATCCAGTTCTTCATCGTGCGTGACGACGATCTTGGGCGGCGACTCAGCGAGCGTCTGTGTGCGGCGGCAGAACGGGGGGTTTGGGTACGGTTCCTGTATGATGAGATCGGTAGTCATGCCCTGCCGGAGCGCTATCTCAAGGCGTTGCGTGAGGCCGGCGTCGAGGTCAGCGCCTTCCATTCGTCACGCGGTTTTCGCCATCGTTTCCAGCTCAACTTCCGCAACCATCGCAAGATCGTGGTGGTCGATGGCCACCAGGGGTGGGTAGGAGGCTTCAACGTAGGGGTCGAGTACTTGGGGTGGAAGGCGCGTCATGGGCATTGGCGCGACACGCACCTCAAGCTCGTCGGCCCCAGCGTGCTGGGCCTTCAGGAGGCCTTCTGGGAAGACTGGCATTGGGCGACCGGGGAGGTGGTTCGCCTGGACTGGCAGCCGCGGGAAAGCGCGGGGGCGTCCCAGAACGTGGTCATCGTGCCTTCGGGGCCGGCGGACCCCCAGGAGACCGCCAGCCTGTTGGTTCAACACGCCATTCACCGTGCTCGTGAGCGGCTGTGGATCACCAGCCCCTATTTCGTGCCGGACCACAGCGTGCAGGATGCCCTGCGCCTGGCGGCGATGCGCGGGGTGGACGTCCGCATCATGATGCCCGAACGGCCCGATCACCTGCTGGTCTTCCTGTCGGCCTTTTCGTTCTTGCCCGACATGTTGCGTGCCGGGGTCAAGGTCTATCGCTACCAGCCGGGGTTCTTGCACCAGAAGGTGATCCTGATCGATGAGGCGGCGGCCTGTGTCGGTACCGTCAATCTCGATAACCGCTCCTTCCGGCTCAATTTCGAGATCACCGCCTTCGTCCCCGACCGTGGCTTCGCCGGCGAGGTGGAGGCGATGCTGCTGGAGGATTTCGCCAATTGCCGCGAAGTCTCGCTGGAGGAGATCCTTGCGCGGCCGCTGTGGAAGAAACTGATCTCGCGGGGCGCCTACCTGTTCGCGCCGGTGCAGTGAGTAGGGCGCGCGTCGAATCGCCTTGGGTCGCCGGGCCCGCTGGGGTACATTAGCCACCTTCATAATGCATTCTGATCGGGAGTCGTGGTGAATCTCGAGACCAAGTGGCTGGAAGACTTCGTCGCCCTGGCCAATACCCGCAGCTTTTCCGCCTCGGCTCGCCAGCGTCATGTCACGCAGCCCGCCTTCAGCCGTCGGATTCGCTCCCTGGAGCAGGCCGTCGGCACGACCCTGGTCGACCGCTCCACCACGCCGGTCGACCTGACCTCGCAGGGCCAGCTGTTCCTGGTGACCGCGCGCAACATGGTCGAGCAACTCAATGAGAGCTTGGGGCACCTGCGCGGGCTCTCCATGGCCAACGAGGCGCTCGATATCGTCGCCGCCCATTCGCTGGCGCTGAGCTTCTACCCGCCCTGGATCTCGCGCCTACAGAAGGGCCTCGGGGAGCTGCCGACTCGTTTGGTGGCGATGAACGTGGGTGATGCCATCCACGTGCTGCGGGAGGGCAACTGCGACCTGATGCTGGCCTACTACGACCCCTATGCGACCATGCAGCTCGACGCCGAGGTCTTCCCGTCGTTTTCCATCGGCCAGGTAAAGATGGTGCCGGTGAGCCTGCCCGATTCGTCGGGCAAGCCGCGTTTCTCGCTGGAAGGCCGCCAGGAGGTCCCCTACCTGGCCTATACCCAGGGCGCCTTCCTGGGGCGCAGCGTGCGCATGCTGCTCAAGAACGACCCGCTACGCATGCGCCTGCGGGTGGTCTACGAGACGGCCATGGCAGAGGGGCTCAAGGGCATGGTCATGCAGGGGGTGGGCATGGCCTGGATCCCCGACTTCTGCATCCGCGAAGAGCTCAAGAGCGGCCGCTTGGTGCGGGCGGGGGCCGAGAACTACGACGTACCACTGGAGATCCGCCTCTATCGCTGCTCGATGGTGCACAAACCCGGGGTGGAGAAGCTGTGGCGACAGATGATGAAGCTGCCTCGGGATTTCCTTCAGGCCTGACAAAGGGAGTGCCCTATTACGCTCGATAGCGTGGCCACCGGCGCGGCCCGCTATTCTCATGCGGCAGGCGGCAGGCGACAGGCCGGCCGTTGTGCGGCGACGGTGATCACCCCAATCTTCGTGTGCGACGGACATCCTTACCTCCGTAGCGGCTCAAGCATCAGCGCCTGGTGAGCTGGGTCCTTCTATAGCCTGTCATGGCCCGCCGAAATCGGCGGGTAGGCCGAGGAAGTTCTGGATGATGAAGAAGTGGTCCTCGAACAGGGCGTCCGGTTCGAGGTCGGCCAGCGGTACCCAGCGGGCATGGTCGCCTCCCTTGACCGGCTTGAGCTGTGGCAGCTGCTGCTCCGGGCGCAGCGCGAAGTAGAAGGCCTCGGCCAGGGTGCGCCCCCGCCAGCTGCGATGCGGTTCATCGAACAGCCGTTGACCGCGCAGCGAGCCCTTCAGCACCGGCTCCGGCACCTTGAGGCGGACCCGTTCGCGAAGCTCGCGCAGGCAGGCATCCAGCAGCCGCTCCTGAGGATTGATGAAGCCGCCGGGCAGGGCATAGAGTCCCTTGCCGGGGGCCGCCGTGCGCTTGACCAGTAGGACGTGCCCCGACTGGACGACCACCGCGCAGACGGTGACGAACACCGGCGAGTAGGGCGCCTGGGCCCAGGCCTGTCGGTACTGTTCCAGCAATCCCTGTTCCTCGACTCGCTGCTCGAAGGCTTCGGTGTCGAGAAAATCCTTGAGGCTATCCACCACGCCCGGCGGTAGATCGTGAGAGGCGCCGGTGCTGACGTAGTCCGTCGCGGCGCTCGATGAGCGGAACAGCCGTTCGCGGATCTGGCTGGCCGAGATGCCTTCGACCATCGGCACACTGACCGACTCCCATTGGGGAAACAACGCCAGGTAGTAGCTGGACTGTCCGCGGCTGGCGCCGATCAGGCCGATGCGCGGCAGGCGGGCATGGCGTGGCGTGGCGATGTCGCGCACCTTGCGCTGCACGTCGCGGACCCAGACATCGTTGTTGTAGAGCGCATCGAGCAACGGCACGATTTCGAGCCGGGCGTTGTCGGCGGCGTCGAAGGCGCTCCTCAGCATGCGCCGGCGTTCATCGAAGTGCCAGGGATTACGCAGCGAGCGCGCCTGCCAGGCGGAGCCAACCAGCACGATGACCTGCTGGGCCCGCTTCAGCGCCTCGTCGATCACGGCCAGGTGCCCCAGGTGCGGGGGCTGGAAGCGGCCGATGAAGACCAGGCAATCGAAGTCGGAGGATGACGGCTCGGCGTCCGGCGACAGGCACATGACAGGGCTCCGGCGAGAAAAGCGTCCATTATGGTGGGCCCCATGGGGGCGCGCAATGTTCGTGGCCCCGGGGATGCTGAGGTATGCTGAAGGGGCAAAGGACTGTGAAGGAGACATCGTCGATGTGGAGTCGTATCAAGCGGGTCGTGCTCTTCTGGTGGGGCGTGCTGCGTGACGCCGTCAAGCTATGGGTGGAGCGCAACGCCTTCAGTTATGCCGGGTCGCTGGCCTTTTATACGCTGTTTTCGCTGGCGCCGACGATCATCATCGCGGTGACCGTCATCGGCCTGGTGTTGGGCGAAGAGGCCGCCCAGGGTCAGATCGTCGCCCAGCTGGAGGGCACCATGGGCACCGGGGCCGCCGAGGCGATCCAGAGCGCGGTGGCCCAGTCACGCATCGAGTCGTCCGGCCTGTGGCCAACCCTGATGGGCTTCGGGGCCCTGCTGGTCGGGGCGACGACGGTGTTCGGGCAGATGCAGTACTCGCTGAATACGCTGTGGGGCGTCACCGCTAATCCACGCGCCAACAGCCTGTTGTTGCTGCTCAAGAAGCGCACCCTGTCGATGGCGGTGGTGCTGGCCATCGGTTTCATCCTGCTGGTCTCGCTGGTGCTGGGAGTGGTGGTCACCTCGTTGCTGCATGCCGCCGACAACCTGCTGCCGTTCGTCGGCGCCCTGACTGCCGGCGTCGAGTTCCTGGTGGCGATGGCGCTGGTCAGTGCGTTGTTCGCGACCATCTTCCGGGTGTTGCCGGACGTGGTGCTGAGCTGGCGCGACGTGATCGTCGGTGCCGTGGTCACGGCGCTGCTGTTCGCCGTGGGCCGCAGCGCCATCGCCACCTACCTGGCCTACACCGCGACCGCATCCACCTACGGGGCGGCGGGTTCGGTGGTGGTCGTGCTGCTGTGGGTCTACTACAGCTCGCTGATCCTGCTGTTCGGCGCCGCCTTCACCAAGAGCCTGCTACTGGCCCGCGGCGGCAAGGTGATCCCGCGCAATACCGCCGTGTTGGTGAATCAAGAGCTCGTCGAAGACGCGCCGCGTGACGAGGCCAAGCACTGGTGGCCCGGGCGCCATCGGCAGTCGGAAACAGGGGAAGCACAACCACGAGAAGGGGCGACCGAGGATGGTGACGACAGCACCGTCGTGGGAGGGGCCGAGGCGCCTTCCAGGCGCACGCCGCCGGAGCATTGAGCCCCGGCGGGTGTCTTTGTCACCGAGGGGCTTCGGCGTGATGCGCACACGACATCGACGATCAGGAGGAACCAGTGGAGCATTATGCGATCAAGGCACGGGTCAGCGGCAGGGTCCAGGGCGTCTACTATCGCCGCGCGACCCAGGAGCGTGCCCGGCAAGCAGGCTTGACGGGGCACGCGCTTAATCTCGCCGATGGCCGCGTGGAAGTGCTGCTGTGCGGCCCGCGCGAGGACGTCCGCGGCGTCGCACAATGGCTCTGGCAGGGATCGCCGGGCGCCGAGGTGTCGGACGTCGCGATCGACGAGATCGATCTCGAGAGGGGGGCGCCGGTCGATTTCACGACCGGCTGAAAGCGTCTCAGGAGGATCTCAGGCGAGGGTGTCGGTGATCCACTCCACCACGGCTGCCCCGTCGACGCCGAGGCCCACGTCGGCCAGCGGGGTCTGCGACCAGCGCGGAGAGATGAAGGCGCGTTGGTGAGGCGCGAACAGGGTCTGGCCCTCCGCCGGCCCTTCGGTGGCCACGTTCAGATGGCCGCTGGCGGTGGTGAAGAGCTCGGGGCGTACCAGCCAGGCGAGAGCCAGGCTGTCGTGTGGGCAGCAGCCATCGATGCCCAACGCGTTCTGATAGAACTCGCGGTAGAAGGCGTAGCTGCCGGCGAGTACCTCGCCCAGGGGGCCCTGGCCGGCGGCGATGCGCCGCATATGGCTCGGGGTCAGCACGCAGCGGTGGGTGACGTCCAGGCCGACCAGCGTCAGCGGCCAGCCGGCGGTCAGCACCCGCTGGGCGGCATGCGGGTCATTGAAGATGTTGGCCTCGGCTACCGGCGTGACATTGCCACCTTCCTTGATCGAGCCGCCCATGACCACCACGCGTTTGACGCGCTCGGTGATGCTCGGGTCGAGCTGCAGGGCGGCGGCCAGGTTGCCGAGCGGGCCCACGGCGACCAAGGTGACCTCGCCGGGGCGCGCATTGACCGTGTCGACGATGAACTGTGCCGCACTGCATGATTCGGCCTGGCCGGTCACCGCCGGTAGTTCGATGTCGCCCAGGCCATTGGCGCCATGGATATGCGCGGGTGCCGGATGGCGCGGCTTGACCATCGGTGCCGCGGCACCCTGGGCCACGGGGACACGATGGCCGGCCAGCTCACTCAGCAGCAGGGCGTTGTGGGTCGCCGTCTCGATGTCGACGTTGCCGAAGGTGGTGGTCATCCCCAGCAGCTCGATATCGGGATGGCGCAAGGCGATGGCGATGGCCTGGGCGTCGTCGACGCCCGGGTCGGTGTCGAAGATGATCGGTTCTGACATGCGGTCCTCTGCGGTCGTTCAGGGGGTGCTCGGTGCCTGGTGCAGCCACTGCTCCACCTCGGCGGCCCGGGGAATGCTCTCGGCGGCGCCGTGGCGTTGCACGCTCAGGGCCGCGGCCGCCGCGGCCCGTGCCAGGCAGGTTTCGGGGGCGACGCCGGCCTGCACCGCGGCCAGGTAGTAGCCGATGAAGGTGTCGCCGGCCGCGGTCGTATCCACGGCGGCGGCCGGCAGCGGTGACTGGAAATGACGCGTCTCGCCGTGTTGGTACCAGGCACCATCGCCGCCCAGGGTCAATACCGTCTCGGTGCTGGGGAGGCGTTTGTACAGGGCATCCAGTAGGGCGTTGGCCGGGCTACCGGCGGGCAGCCCGGTGAGCATCTCGGCCTCGCCGCGATTGACGAACAGCAGGCGGCAGGCCTCGAGGGGCAGGTCGGCGACGTCGGCGGTCATCGGTGCCGGGTTGAAGGCGATGTTCAGCCCGCGCTCCGACGCGGCGCCCAGCAGATAGGGCAGGGCGTTGCATTCGTTCTGGGCCAACAGCCAGTCGCCGGGGGCGGCTGCGGCCAGGTGGGCATCGAGCCCCTCTTCGCTGACGCCATGATTGGCACCGGGGAACAGCAGGATGGCGTTCTCGCCTCGATCATCCACCTGGATGATGGCGTGCCCACTGGGGTCGTCTACCAGCTGGACGCGTTCGATATCGATGCCCGATGCCTCGAGCAGGTCACGGGCCCAGGCGTCGTGGCGGCCGAGGCGGCCCCAGTGCCGAACACGGCCGCCTGCTCGAGCCATGGCCAGCGACTGATTGGCGCCCTTGCCACCGAGCCCTACACGATAGTCGTGGCTCATGAGCGTCTCGCCGGGCGTGACCAGGTGAGGAACGCGATAGATGTGGTCGAGGTTGATCGACCCGTAGTTGTGCAGCATGCCGTGCGTCCGAAAGATGGGCGTAGACGAAAATGATAACGGTGGGAGGCCCGAAGCGCCATGGTCGGGGCCTCCCGCCTAGGCCCCGAGGGGTGATAGGGATTTATACCGTTATCTCACTTCAAAAGCTTCCAATTCCCTTGAGGCTTTCGCCGATCAAATCAAATCAGGTTTGTCGCCGTGAGGTCGACGATCCGCTGACGTGCCTCAAGGCTGATCCAGGCGCTATGCGGGGTGACGATCAGGTTGAGTGGTTCACCCAGGGCATCGATCAGCGGATGCCCCTGGCGCGGGGGCTCCTCGGGCAACACATCCACCGCCAGGCCGCCGAGCCGGCCCGCACGCAGGGCCTCCAGGGCGGCGAGCTCATCGATCATCCCGCCCCGGGCGCAGTTGACCAACAACGCCGACGACTTGAGCCGAGCCAGCAACGCGGCATCCACCAGGTGATGGCTGGCCTCGGTGAGCGGGCAATGCAGGCTGATGGCGTCGGCGCTGGGGGCGAGCTCGGCAAGACTTGGCCGCTCGTCATGCAGGGCGCCGGGGCGTGCCGAGAAGACGGCCTCCATGCCGAAGGCGTCGGCGAGTTGAGCGACCCGAGTGCCGAGCTCGCCCTGGCCGACGATCACCAACCGTTTGCCTTCGAGCTGTAGCGTGGTGTGATCCATCAAACAGAAAAACGGGCTTTCTCCCCAACGGCCTTCGGCGACGTCGCGCTGGTAACAGGGCAGCTGCGCCGCCAGGCCGAGCAGCTGCATCAGGGTATGCTGTGCCACGCTCGCCGTGCCATAGGCGGCGACATTACTCACCCGGATGCCGCGACGCTCGGCTTCGTCCATGGCGATGTTGTTGGTGCCGGTGGCCAGCACGCAGATCCGTTTGAGGTCGGGCAGGGCGGCCAGGGTATCGGCGTCGATCACCACCTTGTTGACGATGGCGACCTCGGCACCGGCGAGCCGGCTCGCGGCCTCGTCGCGCGCGGTGAAATCGTGCACGTCGAGGCGCGAGACCCGCTCGCGGATCGGTGTCAGGTCGATATCATCGCCGAGGCTGGCGGCATCGAGAATCACGGCATGCATGGCGGTCTTCCTTGTCGTTGGTAGAGTCTCGCCAGGGCTGGGCCTAGGGCCTGGCGACAGGCTATAATAGCGGGCCTTCAGGGCAGGCTTGGTTGGAATTGTCGCCGCCCGACCTCATATCGCAGCACGTTTTGCGGGCATTGGTTGGCCCGCATCGCCCTCTGGGGGCGTCGTTACCGGGAGACATCGAACCATGCCCATCTACGAATATCAGTGCAAGGCCTGCGGCCATCGCCTGGAAAAGCTGCAGAAGATCAGCGCCGCGCCGCTCACCGACTGCCCGGCCTGTGAACAGGCCGAGCTCGACCGCCTGGTCTCCGCGGCGGGTTTTCGCCTGGCCGGCGGGGGCTGGTACGAGACCGACTTCAAGTCCGGCAGCAAGAAGAATCTGGCCGGTGGCGGCGACGAGACGTCCGGGTCGGCGGCCTGACCGCGGTCGTCGCCTCTTCACACCCTTTCATGCAACAGAACAGGATACGACATGCGCAGCCATTATTGCGGCCAGCTGAACGAGACCATGGTGGATCAGACGGTCACCGTGTGCGGCTGGGTCCATCGCCGCCGTGACCATGGTGGGGTCATCTTCCTCGACATGCGCGACCGGGACGGCATCGCCCAGATCGTGGTCGATCCCGACACCGCCGAGGCGTTCGCCAATGCCGACCGTGCTCGCAACGAATATGTGCTGCGCATCAGCGGCCGCGTGCGCCTGCGTCCCGAGGGCACGCAGAATCCGAACATGCCCACCGGGCTGATCGAGGTGCTGGCCAAGGATGTAGAGGTGCTCAACACCGCCGCCACGCCGCCGTTCCAGCTCGACGAGCATGGCAAGGTCGGCGAGGAAGTGCGCCTCAAGCATCGTTACATCGACCTGCGTCGTCCGGAGATGATCGAGAAGCTGCGCCTGCGCTCGCGGATCTCTCACAGCGTGCGCGCCTACCTCGAAGGCCAGGGCTTCCTCGACATCGAGACGCCGATCCTGACCCGTGCCACCCCGGAAGGTGCCCGCGACTACCTGGTGCCGAGCCGTACCCATGCGGGCAGCTTCTTCGCGCTGCCGCAGTCACCGCAGCTGTTCAAGCAGCTGCTGATGGTGTCGGGCTTCGATCGCTATTATCAGATCGCCAAGTGCTTCCGCGACGAAGACCTGCGCGCCGATCGTCAGCCTGAGTTCACCCAGATCGATATCGAGGCCTCCTTCGTCGAGGAAGAGGACATCATGTCGATCACCGAACGCATGGTGCGCAACCTCTTCCAGGAGGTGCTGGACGTTGAGCTGCCCGAGTTCGCCCGCATGCCGTATGCCGAGGCCATGCAGCGTTTCGGCTCCGACAAGCCGGACCTGCGCATCCCGCTCGAGCTCACCGACGTCGACGACCTGATGAAGGACGTCGACTTCAAGGTGTTCTCCGGCCCGGCCAACGCCGACGACGGCCGCGTGGCCGCGCTCAAGGTCAAGGGCGGCGCGACGCTGACCCGCAAGGAAATCGACGAGTACACCAAGTTCGTCGGCATCTACGGCGCCCGTGGCCTGGCCTGGATCAAGGTCAATGAGCGCGCCCGTGGCCTCGAGGGGCTGCAGTCGCCGATCGTCAAGTTCATGGAAGGCGTGGTCGAGTCGCTGCTCGATCGTGTCGGCGCCGAGGATGGCGACATCATCTTCTTCGGCGCCGACAAGACCACCATCGTCAACGAGGCGCTGGGTGCGCTGCGGGTCAAGCTGGGTGAAGACCTCGAGCTCTACACCGCCGAGTGGGCCCCGCTGTGGGTGGTCGACTTCCCGATGTTCGAGGTCGACGGCAACGCCCGCCTGCAGGCCCTGCACCATCCGTTCACCGCGCCGTCCTGCGACGTGGAGACGCTCAAGGCCAATCCGGCCGAGGCGCTGTCCCGCGCCTATGACATGGTGCTCAACGGCACCGAGTTGGGCGGCGGCTCGATTCGTATCCACGATCAGGCCATGCAGCAGAGCGTGCTCGAGCTGCTCGGCATCGGCGAGGAAGAGGCCCGCGAGAAGTTCGGCTTCCTGCTCGACGCCCTGCAGTACGGCGCGCCGCCCCACGGTGGCCTGGCCTTCGGCCTCGACCGCCTGGTGATGCTGATGAGCGGTGCGCGCACCATCCGCGAGGTGATCGCCTTCCCGAAGACCCAGAGCGCGGCCTGCCTGATGACCGACGCCCCGGGCGAGGTCAACGGCGAACAGCTCAAGGAACTCAACATTCGCCTGCGCCAGAAGGCCCAGGCGGAAACCAGCGAGAACCCCGCCGAGTAATCGGCGCGCTTCCCGTGATCGCACCGGCGCCCCAGTGGCGCCGGTGGCGTTTCTGGGCGAGTGGGGCGGCTGCTCCGTGGTAGGTGAGCGCCCAGGGACGGGTTCACAGCGTCCTCGCCACGGCTTGCCCTCGGGAAAGCTCCTTATGGCGAGCGAGGAACGGCTTCCTGACTCACCGAAGAGACACGAAGGAGGGAATATGGCCGGCCATAGCAAGTGGTCCAACATCAAGCACCGCAAGGCGGCTCAGGACGCCAGGCGTGGCAAGATCTTCAACAAGCTGATTCGCGAGCTGAGCGTGGCCGCTCGCCAGGGCGGCGGCGACCCCGAGGACAATCCGCGCCTGCGCGCCGCGATGGACAAGGCGCTTAGCCACAACATGCCCAAGGATACGGTGCAGCGCGCGGTGGACCGTGGGGCCGGCAACACCGACGGCGACGCCATGGAGGAGGTCGTCTACGAGGGTTATGGCCCCGAAGGCGTGGCGATGATGGTCGAGGCGATGACCGACAATCGCAACCGAACTGTCTCCGAGGTGCGACACGCCTTCGGCAAGCATGGCGGCAACCTCGGCACCTCGGGATCGGTGGCCTTCATGTTCCACAAGCAGGGGCGGCTGACGCTGGCCGACGGCGTCGCGGAAGACGCCGTCATAGAGGCCACCCTGGCGGCCGAGCCCGAGGACATCGAGACCCTCGAGGACGGTCGACTCGAGGTAGTGACCACCCCTGGGCGCTTCGGCGCGGTCAAGGATGCCCTGGTGGAGGCGGATATCGTGCCCGAGGCCAGCGACGTCGGGCTGTTTCCGCAGACCTATACGCCCATCGACGACGTCGAGCTGGGCCGGCGTATCGTCAAGCTGGTCGATTGGCTCGAGGACCTGGACGATGTGCAGAATGTTTACACCAATGCCGACTTTGCCGATGCCATCCTGGAAGACTTGCATGATTGAGGCCGCGCAGTAATGCGGGCTGAGTATGGCGACTTCTACGCGCTGCACGACGATCAAAAATCGAGGAAAAGGATGAGCTGTTCCGGTCACGAGTCACCGCGAGGACGCGGTAACCCCATCCCTGGGGGCTTCTTTTCCCAGCCATGGTCAAAAGAACCTCGCTTCGCCTCGTTGCCGGTGCTCATCCCACACACCGCTGGTGCAGCAGGCCCAACATGCTGATTCTGGGCATCGATCCCGGCTCGCGGATCACCGGCTACGGGGTGCTGGATGTCACGACGCCCAAGCCACAGTACGTGGCCAGCGGCTGCATTCGCACTCGGGGCGACGACCTCGCCCAGCGCCTGGCCCAGGTCTATGCCGGGGTCGGCGAGGTGATCGGCGTGCATGGCCCTGGCGAATTCGCCATCGAGCAGGTCTTCATGTCGAAGAATGCCGACTCGGCGCTCAAGCTGGGGCAGGCGCGCGGCACCGCCATCGTCTGCGCCGCCAATCACGGCCTTCCGGTCAGTGAGTATGGGCCGCGCCAGATCAAGCAGGCGGTGACCGGTGGGGGCGGGGCCGACAAGGCCCAGGTACAGCACATGGTGACCGCCATCCTGGGGCTCTCCGGCACGCCCCAGGCCGATGCCGCCGATGCCCTGGCCATCGCCCTGACCCATGCCTATGCCCGGCTCGGGCTGATCCGCCAGGGCAGCTACGGTGGCGGCGGGCGAGGGCGCGGCAAGGCCTCCTCATGGCGAGACTTTCGCCCCGAGTGATGTCGCCTCATGGCGACGCATGATCGGTTGTCGAACAGCGTTCCACGGGCTGGCATGGCGCCGGAGGGACCAGTATAGTGAGCGCCACGCGCTGCGGATTCATCATCAAGGACAGTGACATATCATGATCGGACGCTTGCGAGGCACGCTGGTGGACAAGCAGCCCCCCTGGCTACTGGTGGACGTGGCCGGGGTCGGCTACGAGCTGGAAGCGTCCATGACCACCCTGGTGGCATTGCCCGGGCTCGGCGAGGAGGTGGCACTGCATACCCACCTGACCGTGCGTGACGACGCCCACCTTCTCTACGGCTTCGCCCGGGAGCAGGAGCGAGCCCTGTTTCGCGCCTTGATCAAGGTCAATGGCGTCGGCCCCAAGCTGGCCCTGGCGATCCTCTCGGGGATGGACGAGGATGCCTTCATCCGCTGCGTGATGGATGGCGACGTCAAGTCCCTGACACGCCTGCCCGGCGTCGGCAAGAAGACCGCCGAACGCTTGATCGTCGAGATGCGCGACCGCTTCCCGCACTGGGAGGCCGATACCGACGCACCGACGGCCGAGGCCGGGAGCCCCCGCGTCGCGGAGCCGCGTCAGGATCCGCTGGCCGAAGCCGAGGCGGCGCTGGTCAGCCTCGGCTACAAGTCCGCCGAGGCGGCGCGCATGCTCAGCGGCCTCGAGGAAGAGGGCAGCACCGAGGCCATCATCAAGGCGGCGCTCGCGCGGCGCATGGCGGGTTGATGGCCATGCGTGCTGCACACCCGTTGATGCCGATGCCGTCGGAGAAGCCTCATGCTGGAAACTGATCGCCTGATCGGTGCCGACGACCGCGATGGCGAAGGTCCCCTGGATCACGCCATCCGGCCCAAGCGGCTCGGCGACTACATCGGCCAGCCTCGGGTCCGCGAGCAACTGGAGATATTCATCCATGCCGCGCGGGGCCGCGACGAGAGCCTCGACCATACGCTGGTCTTCGGCCCGCCCGGGCTCGGCAAGACCACGCTTGCCAACATCATCGCCACCGAGATGGGCGTCGGGCTGAAGTCGACGTCCGGGCCGGTCCTCGAGCGCGCCGGCGATCTGGCCGCCATGCTCACCAACCTGCAGCCCGGCGATGTGCTGTTCATCGACGAGATTCATCGCCTCTCGTCGGTGGTGGAGGAGATCCTCTATCCCGCCATGGAGGACTTCCAGCTCGACATCGTGATCGGCGAGGGGCCGGCGGCGCGCTCGATCAAGCTCGACTTGCCGCCGTTCACCCTGGTCGGGGCCACCACTCGAGCGGGGCTTTTGACCTCGCCGCTGCGCGACCGCTTCGGCATCGTCCAACGCCTGGAGTTCTACTCCGTCGAGGAGCTCAGCGAGATCGTCGCCCGCTCGGCGCGCCTGCTCGGCGTCGCTGCCGATGATGACGGTGCCCGTGAGATCGCGCGACGTTCCCGGGGCACCCCGCGGATCGCCAACCGTTTGCTGCGTCGGGTGCGTGACTACGCCGAGGTTCGGGGCAGCGGCCACATCGATGCCGACGTCGCCGATCGGGCGCTCGACATGCTGCACGTCGATCATCATGGTCTGGATCACATGGACCGCCGGCTGCTGCTGGCGATGATCGAGAAGTTCGATGGCGGGCCGGTCGGGGTCGACTCCCTGGCCGCGGCCATCGGCGAGGAACGCGACACCATCGAAGACGTCATCGAGCCCTACCTGATCCAGCAGGGGCTGATGATGCGCACCGCCCGCGGCCGGGTGGTGACCCGCCAGGCCTGGCAGCACTTCGGCCTGGCCCCGGACGACCGCGCCCCGGCGCCTTCCCCAGACTGACCGAGACGAGGATTCCCGTGAACGATGCCATGTCCATTCCCCACCTGATCATCAACGCCAGCGGCGTGGTCCAGGCGGTGATGCTACTGCTGTTGCTGGGCTCACTGCTGTCCTGGGTGGTGATCTTCCAGCGCAGTTTCGTGATGCGCCGTGCCCGCAAGGCACACCGTGACTTCGAGGACCGCTTCTGGTCGGGGGTCGATCTCAACGAGCTGTATCGCGAGACGCCGGCCGAGCAGGAAACCCTCGGCGCCGAGCACATCTTTCGTGCCGGCTTTCGCGAGTTCAATCGCCTGATGCCCAAGACCCAGAGCCCGCAGGCCATCCTCGATGGCGTGCAGCGCAGCATGCGCGTGGCCTGGTCTCGCGAGGAAGACCGCCTCAACCTACACCTGGTGTTCCTGGCTACCGTGGCCTCGTCGAGCCCGTATATCGGGCTGTTCGGTACCGTGTGGGGCATCATGGGCTCCTTCCAGTCGCTGTCCATGGCCCAGCAGGCCACGCTCGGCACGGTGGCTCCCTGGATCGCCGAGGCGCTGATCGCCACCGCCATGGGCCTGTTCGCCGCGATTCCGGCGGTGATCTTCTATAATCGCCTGTCGTCTGAATCGTCGCGGCTGCTCGGCAAGTACGAGGACTTCGCCGAGGAGTTCCATTCCATCCTGCACCGCAACCTGCAGGGGCGCGGCGACAACGCCGCCGGCTGAGGAGGGCCACGCCATGCACGGACCCTTCAATCGCATGGGCCGGCGCAAGCCGATGAACGAGATCAATGTCGTGCCCTTCATCGACGTGATGCTGGTGTTGCTGGTGATCTTCATGATCACCGCCCCGATGCTGACGCAAGGCGTCAAGGTCGACCTGCCCCAGGTCAGTTCCGAACCCATCGAGGACAACGAGAATCGCGACCCGATCATCGTCTCGGTGGACGACGAGGGGCAGATCTATGTCAGCCTCAGCGGTGACGAGACCGCGGTCGATCTGGATGGTCTCGGCCAGCGCGTACAGGTCCTGCTCGAACGTGAATCGGGGACTCGGGTGTTGGTACGCGGGGACCGCAACGTGCCCTATGGGCAGATCGTCACCCTGATGAGCACCCTGCAGACCTCGGGCGTGGCCAATGTCGGGCTGATCTCCGAGCCCCCGCCCGGGGACGGCTGAGGAGGACGCATGGCCAGACAACGACGCCACGTCGGCTACGGGCTACCGCTGACCCTCGCCATCGGCCTTCACCTCGGGCTTCTGGTGATCAGCGTGATCCGCTTCCCGAGCGCCGACAGCGAGCCTCCTAACCAGGCGATCGTCCAGGCGACCCTGGTGCGCGCCGAGACCGCCACCGACCAGGCTCAGCAGGCGCAGCAACAGGCCCGAGCCGCGGCCAAGGCCGAGCAGCAACGCAAGGAGACCCAGGCCGCCGAACAGGCAGAAGCCGAGGCAGAGGCCGAACGCCAGCGTCGGCAGGAACAGGAACAGGCGGCGCAACGCGAGCAGGCTCGCGAGGCCGCCGAGCAGGCCGAGGCCGAGGCCGAACGCCGTGCCGAGCAAGCCGCGCAGCAGGAAGCCGAGCGTCAACGCCAGGCAGAGGCCGAGGCGGAAGCCGAACGTGAGCGCCAGGCCGAAGAAGAGGCCCGCAAGCAACGCGAAGCCGAGGCGGAGGCCGAACGTGAGCGCCAGGCCGAGGAAGAGGCCCGCAAGCAGCGTGAAGCCGAGGCGGAGGCCGAACGCAAGCGTCAGGCCGAGGAAGAGGCACGCAAGCAGCGTGAAGCCGAGGCGGAGGCCGAACGCAAGCGTCAGGCCGAGGAAGAGGCTCGCCAGCGCGCCGCCGAAGCCTCGCAGAGCAGCCTCGACCAGGCCATCGCCGGCGAGTCCGAGGCTGTGGCCAATGCGCAACAGGCCGAGGAGGCCGCCAACGGCTTCATCAACCTGGTTCGTCAGGCGGTGGAACAGGCCTGGGCGATTCCGCCCAACGTCTCCGACGGCGCCGCGGCCGAGATTTCGGTTCGCCTGGGGCCTTCCGGGGAGCTATTCGCCGCCAGCATCGGTCGTAGCAGTGGCAACAGTGCCTTCGACCGCTCTGCCCTGGACGCGGTGGAGACCGCCGCGCCCTTCGCCGAACTGCGCGAGCTGCCCGCATCGGTGCAGCGTGAGTATCGTGAGTTCACTCTCAGATTTCGACCGGGGGACATACGCTGATGAGAGCCTTGATGACCACCTGGCTGGCGGCCGTGCTGTGGCTATGCACGCCGCTTGCTCAGGCCGACCTGACCATCGACATTACCCGTGGCAACGAACAGGCCACCCCGATCGCCGTGGTGCCCTTCGCCGACGGCCAAGACCTGCCTCAGGACGTGGCGCAGATCGTTGCCGACGACCTGAAGCGCAGCGGTTACTTCGATCCGCTCGAACGCCAGGCAATGTTCGCCAAACCGAGCAGTGGCGATGAGGTCTCCTACGGGGACTGGCAGTCGCTGGATACCCGCTACCTGGTCGTGGGGCGGGTCAGCCGTTCGGCGGGTAACGTCGAGATCCGCTACGAACTGATGAACGTCAGCGGCGAATCACGCATGCTGGGCGAAGTCATCACCGCCGGGCAGGATCAGCTGCGTGGCGCCGCTCACCGTATCAGCGACAAGATATTTGAGGAGATCACCGGCATCCGCGGCGCCTTCTCGACCCGCATCGCCTATGTCACCTCCCAAGGCCTCGGCGACGATACCGCCTATCAGCTGTTCGTCGCCGACGCCGACGGGCGCAATAGCCATCAGGTGCTGAGCTCCGATCAACCGATCATGTCGCCGTCCTGGTCGCCGGATGGTAGCAAGCTGGCCTACGTGTCCTTCGAGTCCGGGCGCCCCGGCATCTACGTGCAGCAGGTGGACAGCGGGCGTCGGGTGCGCCTGACCTCCTTCGAGGGACTCAACAGCGCGCCATCCTGGTCGCCCGACGGCCGCCGCCTGGCCATGGCGTTGTCTCGCGACGGCCAGCCAGAAATCTATGTGATGGACATCGCCTCGCAGAATCTCCAGCGCATCACCAACAGTTCGAGTATCGAGACCGAGCCGTCATGGACACCGGACGGCGACGGCCTGATCTATACCTCGGACCGCAGCGGCGGCCCGCAGATCTATCGCCAGTCGCTTGGTGGCTCGCCGGAACGCATCACCTTCACCGGCAACTACAATGCACGGGCACGCTTCGCACCGGACGGCGAGTCCATCTTCCTGATCCATCGTGGCGCCAACGGTTATCGCGTTGCCCGCCAGGATCTGGAAAGCGGTCGACTGGTTGAACTCGGCGATGCTCGTCAGGCCGAGTCGCCAAGCGTTGCCCCCAATGGCACCATGGTCATCTTCGCCACCCAGCAGGGCGGAAATGGCGTACTGGGGGCCGTGTCCGCGGATGGGCGTGTCTCGTTCCGTCTACCCGCGGCACAGGGCGACGTGCGTGAGCCCGCCTGGTCCCCGTTTCTCAACTGACTGTACCCCCCCAAGGAAAGGAGTCTAACGATGCAAATCAAGCCCTATGCCCGTAGCCTGGCGATCGCCGCGTCATTGGCCGTGATGGCCGGTTGTTCAAGCACCGGTGGCACCCAGGATGGCAATATGAACGGCACCGCTAACGGCAATGGTAGCGGCGTGGGCACCGGCACCGCCGGTACCGGCCAGACCAGCGGCAGCGGCCTCGGCGAAGGTGCCGGCCAGATGGCCGGCTCGCGGATCCCCGAGGTCCGGACCATCTACTTCGCCTTCGACAGCGAGACCATTCGCCCCGAGTTCCAATCGGTGCTCGAGTCTCACGCTCGCTTCCTAAGCGACAACTCGAACGCCAGCGTGGTGCTGCAGGGGCATACCGATGAACGTGGTACCCGTGAGTACAACCTGGCCCTCGGCGAGCGCCGTGCCAACGCAGTGAAGCGCTTCATGAGCATCCAGGGCGTCTCGCCGTCCCAGGTCGAGGTGGTCAGCTACGGAGAGGAGCGCCCGGCCGCCCGCGGCGGCAACGAGGAAGCCTACGCCCAGAACCGTCGCGTGGTCTTCGCCTACTGAGACCGCCGCCGCGCCCGGCACCACGATAGGGAAGGGAGAATGCGATGAGACCTCGTCTCAGAATCTGGACCGCCGCTGGGGCCTTGAGCCTGCTGGCGACTCCGGCACTCGCGCAGCAGCCGGTGGTGGAGGAACTCACCGCCGGTGCCGGCAACAGCGGCGGCTTCTACGACCAGACGGCCACCCGCGAGCCTGCGGGTGGCCAACTGGAGATGTTCAACGAGATGCAGCGCAATCAGCAGCAGTTGCGCCAGCTGCGTGGACAGGTGGAGGAGCTGCGTTATCAGCTCGAACAGCTGAAACGCCAGACTCGCCAGCAGTACATGGATCTGGAAGACCGTCTGGCGAGCGGTGCTGCAGCCGGCGGTGGAACGTCGGCCCAGGCAGGCGCCGATAGCGCCGCCGAGGATGGCTCCCCGCCCGTCGACGAGGCGGCGGCCGCCGCCGCGTCGGGGCAGGGCGGCGCTGATGCTGGGGCGAGGAGCGACTATCAGGCGGCCTTCGCCAAGGTGCAGGCTCGCGAGTTCGGTGCCGCGACCCAGGCCTTCGAGGCCTTCGTCAAGGCGCATCCCGACGCTCAGCTGACCGCCAATGCCCACTATTGGCTCGGCGAGCTGCATTCTGCCGATGACGAGCTCGAGGCCGCCGATGCGGCCTTCCAGCGCGTGCTCGACGACTTCCCCGACAGCAACAAGGTGCCCGATGCGCTCTACAAGCTGGGCCTGCTCAAGGCTCGCCAGGGTGAACCGGAAGCCAGTCAGGTGTTGCTCGAGCGGGTCGAAGAGCAATATCCCGACAGCAGCGCCGCCAGCTTGGCCGCCGACTTCCAGCGTCAGTCGGGCAACTAGCCCCGGAGGTGTGCCATGACGACCTGTCAGATCGACTATGTAGCACCGCCAGGGCTGCTTGCCGGGCGGGTGATCCTGGTGACCGGTGCAGGAGATGGCATCGGGCGTGCCGCGGCGCTGAGCTACGCTCGCCACGGCGCCACGGTGATCCTGCTGGGTCGCACCACCGCCAAGCTCGAGGCGGTATACGACGCCATCGAGGCCGAGGGGCTTCCGCAGCCGGCGATCTTCCCGTTGAACCTCGAGGGGGCCACGCTCAAGGACTACCATGACATGGCCGAGGCCCTGCACCGGGAGTTCGGCCGCCTCGATGGCCTGTTGCACAATGCCGGACTGCTGGGCCAACTGACACCCTTCGCCCAGTATGACCCAGCATTGTGGGAGCAGGTGATGCAGGTCAACGTCACCGGACCGATCTGGATGACCCAGGCACTGCTGCCGCTGCTCGAGGCCTCGGAGGACGCCTCGGTGATCTTCACCTCGTCCTCGGTGGGGCGCCGCGGGCGCGCCTACTGGGGAGCCTATTCGGTCTCGAAGTTTGCCACCGAGGGTTTCATGGAGGTACTCGCCGACGAGGTGGAACACCTCGGCACGCTGCGTATCAACACCCTCAACCCCGGCGCGACACGTACCGCCATGCGCCACTCGGCGTATCCGGCGGAGGACTCCGCTACGCTACGCACACCGCAGGACATCATGCCCAGCTACCTGTGGCTGATGGGCCCCGACAGCCGCGGCCACAGCGGTGAGCGTTTCGACGCCCAGCCACCCCGACAATAATCGGCGCCGACGGTACGATGTACGGGCCTCCCCACGCGGGGAGGCCCGTTTTTCATGCTCGCCAGGGCCGCGTCGTTGTCGACTCGGCGAGACCGATGCTGGCTCAGCGGGAGCTCGTTGCCTGGACGAGGTCCTGCGAGAGCGCCAGGCTCAGCGTATCGGCGTCGGCGAACCATAAGTCTGCCGGCCATAGCCGGTAATCGTCGTCCTCGGCGATATAACCGTAGCCCACCGCCACGGCCGGCATGCCGGCCGCTCGGGCGGCCTGCATGTCGCGGTGATGATCGCCGAGATACCAGCAGTCGCCGGGCGCCACGTCGAGGCGCCGTGCCGCCTCGAGCAGCGGTGCCGGGTCGGGTTTCTTGACCGGCAGGTCATCGGCGCACAGCAAGGCCCCTGGCGTCAGGCCCAGGGCCTCGACCAGCGGCGCCGCGTAGGCACGCGGCTTGTTGGTGACGATGCCCCAGGGGCGACCGCTTTCGCTCCACTCGTCGAGCAGGCGATCCAGCGGTGGGAAGACCCGGCTGTCGACGGCCACCGCCGCGCCGTAGGCGGCCAGCAGGAAGGCTCGCGCCTCGTCATGGCCGGCGGTGTCGCGCTCGAGCCCGAGCGCCAGCGTGACCAGGGCGCTGCCGCCGTTAGAGACCTGGGCGCGGATCGCCGCGTAGGGCAGGGGCGCGAGGCCATGATGACCACGCAACGCATTGGTAGCCCGCGCCAGATCCGGGGCGGTATCCACCAGGGTGCCATCGAGGTCGAAGAGCAGCGCGGCGGGGCCCGGCCGTGGATGGCTCATGAGGCCTCCCGCCGGCAATACATCAGGTAATTGACCGAGACATCGGTGGCCGACAGCCGGTAGCGGCGGGTCAGCGGCTGATAGGTCAGGCCGCTCTGTTCGCAGACCGTGAGCTCGGCCTCGCGGCACCAGGTGGCGAGCTCCGAGGGGCGGATGAACTTGGCGTAGTCATGGGTGCCACGCGGCAGCATGCGCAGCAGGTATTCGGCGCCCACGATCGCCAGCGCATAGGCCTTGGGATTGCGGTTGATGGTCGAGAAGAATACCTGGCCACCGGGCTTGACCAGCCGCGTGCAGGCACGAATCACGGAGGCGGGGTCCGGCACGTGCTCGAGCATCTCCAGGCAGGTCACCACATCGAACTCGCCGGCATGGGCCTCGGCCATCGCCTCGACGCTGACCTGTCGATAGTCGACCGTCGCGCCGGTCTCCTCGGCGTGCAGGCGGGCCACCGCCAGCGGCGCCTCGCCCATGTCGATGCCGGTCACCTCGGCGCCGCGATGCGCCATGGCCTCGGCGAGGATACCGCCGCCACAGCCGACGTCGAGCACCCGGCGGCCGGCCAGCCCCGAGCGGGCGTCGATGAAGTCGAGGCGCAACGGGTTGATCTCGTGCAGCGGCTTGAACTCGCCGCCGGTATCCCACCAGCGATGGGCCAGGGCCTCGAACTTGGCGATCTCCGCCGCGTCGACGTTGTCCGCTTGCGACTGGCTTGCCGTCATCTGTGCTCTCCGTCGGTGTCGCCAGTCTGCCACTGTAGCGAGACCGGCCTGATTCGGTATGATGCCATTCTACTCGTTCCCGACGCGCTGGCCCATGCCTGCCACGCCGGGGCTCAATGCGACACGACAAGGACCGCCCATGATTCGCAAGGCCGTACTGCCCGTCGCGGGCTTTGGCACTCGCTGCCTGCCCGCCTCCAAGGCCATTCCCAAGGAAATGATCACCATCGTCGATCGTCCGGTGATCCAGTACGTGGTGCAGGAGGCCGTCGAGGCCGGCATTCGCGATATCGTGCTGGTGACCCACGCGAGCAAGAGTGCCATCGAGAACCACTTCGACAAGCACTTCGAGCTCGAGGCGAGCCTCGAGGCCAAGGGCAAGCACGAGCTGCTCGAGGAGCTGCGCTCGATCGTCCCGGACGACGTCAACATCATCAGCGTCCGCCAGCCCGAGCCGTTGGGCCTCGGCCACGCGGTGCTCTGCGCGCGCCCGGTGATCGGCGACGACGAGCCCTTCGCCGTGCTGCTGCCCGACGTGCTGGTCGACGGCGACCAGCCGCGCAACGACCTGGCCGGCATGGTCGAAGCCTTCGAGGCCAGCGGCCGTAGCCAGTTGATGGTCGAGGAAGTCCCCCATGAACGGGTCGACAAGTACGGCATCGTGGCCCCCGAGGGTGAGCCCCCGGCGGCGGGGCAGGCCGCACCCCTGGCCGGGCTGGTCGAGAAGCCCGCGGTGGACGAGGCGCCTTCCGATCTGGCGGTGATCGGCCGCTACGCGCTGCCCGGCGCCATCTTCCCGCTGCTCGCCGAGACGCCCCCCGGTGCCGGCGACGAGATCCAGCTGACCGATGCCATCGAGACGCTACGCCAGCAGGATGGCGTCGACGCCTGGCGCATGCGCGGACGCACCTATGATTGCGGCCACCAGCTCGGCTATCTGGAGGCGATCCTCGCCTACGGCCGTCGCCATGAACGTTACGGTGCCGGCTTCCGTGAGCTGCTGAGCCGCTACAGCGGCGAGGAGTGAGCGATGCGCGTCCTGGTTCACGGCAGTGAGCTGGCCGCCGCCACCGCGGCGGCGGCGCTGGCATCGGTCGGCCACCGGGTGACCTGGTGGCCCGATGCCAGCGCCGACTGGTCGACCCTGTCCGCGAGCGGCTGGCTTGCCAGTGAGCCGCAGCTGATGGCACGCCTGGAAGAGGGCGTCGAACAGGGGCACTTGAAGGTGCTCAGCGCCGACGAGCGGGCCAGCGGCGATGGCTTCGAGGTGCTGTGGCTGGCCCTGTCGCCGGAGCAGCGCGAGGCAGCGCGGGGCATCGTGACGGAGCTCTCATCGCGGCTGACCCCGGAGGCCGTGCTGGTCAACAACTCGACCTTCCCGGTCGGCGAGACCGACCGCCTGGCCGCCTGCCTGGGCAACGGCCGGCGGGCCGTGGCGCTGGCCGACCTGCTCGAGGAAGGGCGGGCCTGGGAGACCTTCACCCGGCCGTCGCGCTGGCTGCTCGGCTGCGACGACCATGATGCCGAGCGGCAGGTGCGCGAGCTGCTGCGTGCCTTCAATCGGCGCCATGAGGTCTTCCAGCGCATGCCGCGGCGCGCCGCCGAGCTGACCAAGCTGGCCATCAACGGCATGTTGGCCACCCGCATCAGCTACATGAACGAGATCGCCGGCCTCGCCGACACCCTGGGGGTGGACGTCGAGCATGTCCGCGAAGGCATGGGCGCCGACACCCGCATCGGCTACGAGTACCTCTATCCCGGCTGTGGCTTCGGCGGCCCCAGTTTCTCCCGCGACCTGATGCGCCTGGCCGATGTTCAGTCGGCCAGCGGCCGCCACTCGGCGCTGCTCGACCAGGTGCTGGACATCAACGAGCACAAGAAGGAGACGCTTTTCCGTAAGCTGTGGGCGCATTACCACGGCCGGCTGGAAGGCAAGGTCGTGGCCATCTGGGGGGCGGCCTTCAAACCGGGCACGGCGCGCATCGATCATGCACCGGTGCTGACGCTGCTGCGCGCTCTCTGGGCCCAGGGCGTACGCGTACGGCTGCATGATCCCGCCGCCATCGAGGCGCTACGCGAACGGCTCGGCGAGCACCCGCTCCTCGAGCTGTTCGACGGCGATCCGGACGAGGCCCTGGAAGGGGCCGATGCCCTGATGCTGGTCACCGAGTGGAAGGCCTACTGGAACCCGGATTGGCCGCGGCTGGCATCACGCCTGGCGGGTAAGCTGCTGCTCGACGGCCGCAATATCTATGACCCGACGCATGTGGCAAGCATGGGGCTGCAGTATCGGGGGATCGGCCGCCGTGCCGATCCTTGAGTCAGCTCGATTGGCTGCTGCGCTCGATAGCCTGGTCGCCGGCGGCACTCGCTATCCTCATGTAGCGGGCGACACTCTGGTAGCTGCGGTCGACCAGCCTCTCCACGCTCGCGACGTAAAACGATGCCGACTCGCTGAATCCGGGGCCTGAAAACAAAACGGCCTCGCCAGAAGGCGGGGCCGTTTATCGTTCGCGAGTCCGGGTCGGATCAGGCGAAGTTCTGGGCGACGAAGTCCCAGTTCAGCACCTTCCAGACGTTCTCGAGGTACTTCGGACGCGCGTTACGGTAGTCGATGTAGTAGGCGTGTTCCCACACATCGATGGTCAGCAGCGGGGTCTGGCCGTGGGCGACCGGGGTGTCGGCGTTGCTGGTGTTGACGATGTCGACGCCGCCATCCTCGGTCTTGATCAGCCAGGTCCAGCCGGAACCGAAGTTGCCCGCCGCCTGGGCGTTGAAGGTTTCCTTGAACTTGTCGAAGGAACCGAACTTGGCGTTGATGGCCTCGGCCAGGGCGCCGGTCGGCTCACCGCCGCCATTCGGCGACAGGCAGTGCCAGTAGAAGGTGTGGTTCCAGACCTGTGCCGCCTGGTTGAACAGGCCGCCGGAAGCGGACTTGATGATCTCTTCCAGGGACTTGTCGGCGTTCTCGGTGCCGTCGGTCAGCTCGTTGAGCTTGTTGACGTAGGTCTGATGGTGCTTGCCGTAGTGATACTCCAGGGTCTCGGCGGAGATGTGCGGCTCCAGGGCGTTCTTCTCGTACGGCAGTGCGGGCAGTTCGAATGCCATTATCGTTTCTCCTCATTGCTGATCATGGGTCGGCGACCCATGGTGTGCCAGTGCGCTGGGGGAGTGCAAGGTCGCTGTCGGCTCGAATCGGCCGTGCCCGTTCGCTCCCTCGATAAAAAACCGTACACTATCAGTATGCTGTGCCAATCCGGTCACGGCATCATATCACCCGGTTTGGGGTCCGCCAATTCGCTGACTGGGACCCGCACCGGGCCGCGTGCCGGCGAGACGGCCGGCAGGACGCCGACACGCAACGCGCAAGGAGACCCTCATGGCAGAGCGCCCGGAAGACAGCCGGCAGCCACGCCCAATCGTGCCGGACCCGGATGCCAGCCTGGCCGGGCACCACCGGCCACATGCCTCGCCGCGGGCGGCCATCTGGCCCCTGTGGCTGTTGATCCTGTTACTCGTTGCGGCATTGATCGGACTGGCGGCGGCGGGTTGGCTGGAGCGCCAACGCCTGGAACAGCGACTGGTTCAGCTCAACGGTGAGATCTCCAACGTGCACGCCCGATTCGATGCCTCGGAGGGGCGGGGCGACGTGTTATCGGACCTGCAAGCGCGCCTCGATGAACTCGAGGGGCAGGGCGAAGCCATGGACGCCCGGCTGAAAACATGGCGCGCCGAGCGGCTGACGCCGTTGGCCGATACGCAGGCCGAGCTTCAGGCACGGCTCGCGACCCTCGCCGAGGACGGCGAAGTACGGGCCGACACCCTTGCCGCGGTGCGCGATTCCATGGATGCCCTGGAGACCGCCAGCCGCGAGGGGCAGGCCGCACTCACCGAGCGCCTGGCGGCCCTGGAAACCGCTCACCAGGGACAGGCCGAACGCCGTGAAGCCCTGGCCTCGCGGCTCGACGAGGCCACACAGACCCTATCGACCCTCGACACCGACGTTGAAGCTCTGGCGACGGCGCGCGATGATGATCATCAACAAACGGCCGATCTCGAGGAACGCCTCGGGGACATGCAGGCCGAATTGAGGGAACTCCGCCAGTCACAGCTGGCCATCAACGCCCGGCTCGAAGCGCTGCGGCAATGACAGGACGCCGGCCAGGGAAGCCACGCCATCATGGATAAGTGTTTCATCAAGCACCTCTCGCTCGCCTCGCTGGTGGCCTGCTTCGCCGCCCCCGGGGCGGCGCTGGCCATGGACGCGAGCATCGAGGGTATCGACGGCGCACCGGCCGACAATCTCGAGGTCTATCTCGATGGTCTAGAGGCCGACCAGTACTCGCCGCAGCGACTCAAGGCGGAAATCCAACGTCTCGCCCAGGAATCCCTCAAGGTCTATGGGTACTATGAGCCGACACTCGAGATCGCCTTCGACGATCCTGAGGCGCCCAGCGCGGTGACCCTCGACGTCGACCCCGGCGAGCCGGTGCGCATCGAGCGTCTCGGCTTCCGTCTGGCCGGCGACGCCGCCGAGGATCCGCCGTTCCGCGCGGCTATCGCCGGCTATCCCCAGGAGGAGGGCGAGGTCCTGCTTCACGCCCCCTTCGATGCCCTGCGTAGCCAGCTCTCGGGGCTCGCCCTGTCGCGTGGCTATTTCGACTGGAGCTTCACCGAGCGACGCATGGAGATCCGCCCCTGGGATCACAGCGCTCGCCTGTCACTGGCCCTGGATAGCGGTCCTCGCCACCGCTTCGGGCCGATCCACTTCCGCGGCCAACACATCGAGACCGAACGACTCGAGGCCCTGGCCCCCTTCAGCGAAGGGCAGCCGTATCTGGCCGGTGACATCGCCACCTTCAACCAACGGCTCGGCCAGACCGAGTGGTTCTCCTCGGTCGGCGTGCGTCCCCAGTTGGATGCCGGAGTACGCGAACTGGCCCTGCCGCCGCCGCGCCGGGATTTCTTGCAGGCCCTGGACGTGGCGGGGCTGCCACCGGCGCCGGCCCCCATGCCTCGCCTGAGCGCCGAGGCGCTCACCGCGGCCAACGACCTCCGCGCGCCGGCGGTGCCCGAAGTTCCCATCGAGGTGACGCTCACCCCGGCCGACCGTCACCAGTTCGAGGTAGGCGTCGGCTTCGCCACCGACGTCGGCCCCCGTACACGCTTCTCCTGGGACCAGCCCTGGGTCAATCGCTACGGCCACAGCCTCAACCACGACCTGTATCTCTCCGCGCCGGAGCAGGAATTCAGCGGCGTCTATACCATGCCGCTCGAGGACCCGCGACGCGATAGCTACCGCCTGCAGTATGGCCTGCGCAACGAGGACAACGAGGATACCGAGAGCCTCGAGGCCAGCGTGGAATTCGGCCGTCGCTGGCAGTTCGACAACGCCTGGGAACAGATCGTCTACCTGCGTGCCACCTACGAGGACTTCACCCAGGCGGACGAAGACAACCAAGTGTTACTGCTCTATCCCGGCGTACGCTGGACACGGACCCGCTCGCGCAACCCGACCTTCCCCACCTGGGGGGATCGTCAGCAGATCACCCTGCAATACTCCAGCGAGGCCTGGGGCTCGTCGGCCGAATTCCTGCGCATGAAGGCCGACTCCCAGTGGATCCGCAGCCTGGGCGAGAATTATCGTTTCGTGGGGCGCGTCGGCGCGGGCAGCGTCGTCACCGACGATTTCGGCGACATTCCCCCGTCGCTGCGCTTCTTCACCGGCGGCGACAACAGCGTGCGCGGCTACGGTTATGAATCGCTGTCCCCCGAAGACGACGAGGGCCAGCTGACCGGCGGCGAACAGCGCCTGGTCGCCAGCGTCGAGGCTCAGCGGCGGTTGACCGGCAAGTGGTGGCTGGCGGGTTTCGTCGATGTCGGCGATGCCTTCACCGACTGGTGGCCCCAGGAGCTGAACACCGGCGCCGGCCTGGGCCTACGCTGGATATCGCCGGTGGGGCCGATTCGCCTCGATGTCGCCCATCCCTTCGACAATGAGGACGCCTTCCGCCTGCACTTCGCCATCGGCCCGGAATTCTGAGCAAGGGGCTCATCATCATCACCGTTCACCCCGTGCGTCGGGGCCGCCCCAGGCCCCGGACGCCGAGCCTGCGAGAGTCATCATCGTGAGAAAGCGTCGCCTGAGCTGGGCCTTGGCCCGTCTACTGATCCTGCTGCCGCTGTGGCTGCTGGGCCTGATCCTGCTGCTGTTGGGCCTGGCCCTGTCGCCCTGGGGCACGGGGCTGCTCATGGACCAGGGTCAACGGCTGGGACTGATCGAGGTGGAAGCCGTCGAGGGGGCGCCCCTGGATACTCTGCGGGTCGACGGGCTGCGCCTGGAGGCCGGCCCGGCCAGCGTGGCGCTCGATCATCTCGAGCTGGCCTGGGCCGAGGACTGCCTGCTCGACGGCCGGCTGTGCCTGGATCGCCTGGTGGTCGAGGGCGCGCGGATTCGCCTCGGCTCGGGCGATGGCAGCGACGAAGACGCTCCCGATGAGACCACCGGCGAGGCCGCGGGTCCCATCCAGCTGCCATTCCCGATCGCCCTGCGCGAACTCGTCCTCGATGATGTCGAGGTGCGCCTCGCCGATGGCACGCGTCTGGGTTGGCGTCACTTCGAGAGCGGCGCCGATGCCGCAGCCGAGACCCTGACCCTATCGCCGACTCGCCTCGTCGGCCTGCGCCTGACCCTGCCGATCTCGGCGGGCAATCAGCTCGCCCTGAGCGAGGCCGAGCGTGACGAGCCGGTGCTCACGGCGGCGGCGATCGACGCCGCCGTGGCGGCGCGCTCACCGCTACCGGCAAGCGTCGCCCCATCCGCGGCCGGGGTGAGCGACACCCCGCTAGATGAGCGTGAGCGCCTGAGCCTGCCTTCGATCACCCTGCCTCTGGCGGTGGAGGTCCCCAGCCTGACCCTCGAGAATGCCGCCCTCGAGGGGCCCCAGGCCTACGTCATCGACCGCCTCGACCTCAGTGTCACCGCCCGAGATCAGCGGGTCGTCATCCACCCCCTGGCGGTAGCGTCCCGGGAGGCCGACGCCAAGCTCGAGGCGGAAGTGACCCTCGACGACGACTATCCCCTCGAGATGACGCTGGGAGCCGATTTCTACCTGCCCGAGCGTCTTCCGGCGCTGGCCGGACAGCGTCTCGAACTGGCCCTGAGCGGTGACCTGGGCGACCTGGACGTGGCGTTCACCGCCAGCGGTCCGGTCGAGGCACGCCTGACCGCTCACCTCGATGCCCTGAACCCGGCCATGCCGTTCAGCGCCCATCTGGAAAGCCCCTCGTTACAGTGGCCTTTGCCCGGGGCCGAGCCGGCCGCCGACGACGACGGCGCCGCCGACGACGACGGCGCCGCTGACGACGAGGGCGCGGCGACGCCCGGCGAACCGTGGCGGATCGAGGATCTCGCGCTCGACGCCGAAGGCTCGCTCAACGACTACCGCCTCGCGCTGGGGCTCATGGCTCAGGGGCCGTCGCTGCCACAGACCCGGTTGGCACTCGACGGCCGAGGGGATCTGCAACACTTCGCCTGGGCACCGCTGCGACTGACGCCTCCCGAGGGCCAGCTGACCAGCGAAGGGCGCATCGACTGGTCCGAGGCGCTGGCGGTCTCGGCGCGGCTGGCCGTCGACGGGTTCGATCCGGAACCCTTCGTCGAGGGCTTGTCCGGCCGACTCGATGGCGAGTTGCAGCTGGCCTTCGCCCAGAGCGCCGATGGCTGGCGGCTGGGGGTGCCGAGCCTGTCCGCTGAGGGCGAGCTTGCCGAGCAACCGTTCGCGTTGGAAGGCCAGCTATCCGGCGACCATGACATGAACTGGGAGATCGCGACGCTCGACCTGCGCCAGGGCGATAACCACCTGGAGGCCTCCGGCGAGGTAGCGCCCCAGCGCCTGGACCTGGACGCCCGGCTCGACATGCCACGCCTGGACACCCTCTACCCGGGGCTCGCCGGCGCGCTTTCCGGCGACATCGAGGCCACCGGCAGCTTCGAGCGCCCGCAACTCGAGCTCACGCTGAACGGCAATCGCCTGGCCTTCGCCGACAACCGACTCGGCCGGCTGGACGTGGCGGGCGAGGTCGCCGGCCTCGACGATCCGGCCCTGAACCTGAGCCTTTCGGCCGCCGATGTCGCGGCCGGTGGCCAGGCCTTCGAGGCCATCGACCTGGCCCTCGAGGGGCGGCTCTCCGAGCATCGCCTGACCCTCGACGTGCAAGGCGATCCCGATGGCCCCCTGGCGGCGCTAGAGCTGGCCCTGGACGGGGCCCTCGACGAGGCCCGCGAGCACTATAGCGGCCGGTTGACGCCGCTCGAGGCCGACACCGCCTATGGCCGGCTCGGCCTCGACGAGGCATTGGCCTTCGAGGCCGATCTAGGAGCCAGTGGGCTCGAGGTTCAGCCATTCTGCCTGCGTCGCGAGCAGGGCGGCGGCCTGTGTCTGACCGAGCCGCTGTCGGCCTCGCCCGAACGTGGCCGAGCCGTGCTGGCGATCCGCGAGCTGCCGATGGACCTGATCAATGATGCGTTGCCCTCGGGCTGGCGTGTCGAGGGCGGCAGCACGGGTAACCTGGCGGCCGAGTGGTCGAACGGCGGCACGGCCTGGCAGGCACAAGCCAACCTCGACAGCGAGGTCGAGGTCGCCGGCGAGGACGCCTACGGGCAACCCTGGTCGGTTCCCGGCACGGGGCTTGCTGTCGATCTCGCGGCCGATCAGGCTCGCGCCGATCTCGATCTGGCACTGACCCTCGGCGACAGCGGCGCGTTGCGCCTCGATCTGGGCATCACCGATCCCATGGGCGCCGGGCAACTGGCCGGGCGGCTGGCGATCGACGAGTTGCGGCTCGCCCCCTATCGTCCGCTGGTCGCCGACCTCGACACCCTGGAAGGCACGCTCGGCGGCAACATCGAGATCGGCGGTAACCGTGAGCAGCCACGGCTGGACGGCCGCCTCGAGCTCGATGGCCTGCGCGCGGAGGGTCTCGGCCTGCCGCTATCGGTGGCCGATGGCAACCTGACGGTCGCCCTGAGCGGCCAACGCGCCGACATCGACGGCTACCTGGCAAGCGAAGAGGGACGCCTGAACATCACCGGCGATGCCCGCTGGCCATCGGCGCAGGCATGGCAAGCCTCCCTCGACCTGGAAGGCCGTGAGCGTCCGCTCGAGGCATCACTGCCGGGCTTCGGACGCCTGCGCATGGCGCCCGACCTGTCGATCCGTGCGACACCGGAGCGGTTGCGGGTGCGCGGCGAAGTCGGCGTGCCCTGGGCACGGCTCGAGGTGGGCCAGGTGCCGGCTTCGGCCGTCTCGCCGAGCCCCGACGAGGTGATCATCACTCGCGAGGAGGCCGAGGAGGCCGATCGTCGTGCCGCCGGCGAGGAGGCCGGGGAGTCCACCGCCGAGGCCATGCAGAGCGCCGGCATGGCGCTGGATGTCCGGGTGACCCTGGCATTGGGTCCCGACATGCGACTCGAGGCCTATGGCCTCGAGACCCGGCTGGCCGGTGGCCTGGAGGTACGCCAGTCGGGTGGACCCGTGCAGCTATTCGGCAACGTCAACCTGGAGGATGGTCGCTTCCGCGCCTTCGGCCAGGACCTGGTGATCCGCGAGGGCATCCTCTACTTCAGCGGCCCGCCCGGCCAGCCGCTGCTCGATTTCGAGGCGATCCGTAACCCGGACAGCACCGAGGATGGTGTGATCGCCGGCATACGCGTCACCGGCCCCGCGGCCAAGCCGAGCCTGGATATCTTCTCCGAGCCGGCCATGGACGAGTCCCGGGCGCTCTCCTATGTCTTGCGAGGCCGTGCCCCGGACGACAGCGGAGGCGCCGACGGCGCCCTGACATCGGCGCTACTCGGTGTCACCCTGGGCAAGGCTGGCGGCGCCGTGGGCTCCATCGGCGAGGCCTTCGGCATTCAGGACCTGAGCCTCGATACCGCCGGTAGCGGCGAGGACAGCCAGGTGGTGGTGACCGGGAACCTTACCGACCGCTTGAGCGTCGGTTATGGTGTCGGCGTCTTCTCGCCGATCGCCGAACTGAGCCTGCGCTACAAGCTATGGCGGAACCTCTACCTGGAGGCCGTCTCCGGCGCCTCCCAGGCGGTGGATCTGATCTACACCTTCAGCCTGCCGGGCGACCCTCCGGAACTGAATCGATAACAGGAGCGACACGATGCACAGCTCAACTCAGCCCGCCCCCGAGGGGCGTGACACCGCCCTGACGATCGATGGCCGGCACGCGATCAATGGCCACGACATGATGCCGCCTTGGCCCGCGGGCATGGCGGAGATCGTGCTCGGCCTGGGATGCTTCTGGGGCGCCGAACGGCTGTTCTGGCAGCTGCCCGGGGTTCATGTCACGGCCGTGGGCTACGCCGGCGGCGTGACGCCGAACCCGACCTACCGCGAGACGTGTTCCGGCCGGACCGGCCATGCCGAGGTGGTGCGGGTGGTGTTCGACCCTCGGATCATCGATCTCGAGAGCCTGCTGCGCCATTTCTGGGAGGCCCACGACCCGACACAGGGCAACCGTCAGGGCAACGACGTCGGGCCTCAGTACCGTTCGCTCATCCTCACCACCGACGACGCCCAGCGAGACACCGCCGAGCGCAGTCGCGACGCCTATGGTGAGGCATTGAGCCATGCCGGTCGCGGTCCGATCACCACCGAGATCGCCTCGCTCACGGCCTTCTACTACGCCGAGGACGAGCACCAGCAATATCTGGACAAGAATCCCGGTGGCTACTGTGGCCTGAAGGGTACCGGCGTCGGCTGCCCGATCGGCTGATCCGTCTGGCGGGCGGAATCCACGAGTCGCTGCCACAACGCGGCGACCGCCGGATGCGGGTTGCCCCGGTGGCGGTAGAGGCGGATCGTCAACGCCACCTCCCAGCGTATGCCGCCGGCAGCCACCAGGCTGCCGGCGGCGAGCGCCGCCTGCACCGAGCGTTTCGGCAACCAGCCGAGGCCATAGCCGAGCCCGACCAGTTCCCGGATATTACCGCTCTGAATGCTTTCGTTGAGCACGCTGAAGGTCGGCATCTCGCCGAGCCTCTCCAGATGCGCGCGGATGGCCTGATCGATCATTCCCCGCGGGTGATAGGCGATCAGTGGCAGGGGGCGCCGCCCCGTGTCTTCGAGCGAGAAGCGCGGGCGACCATCGGCGTCGGGCAGCGATACCGGCACCAGGCGTTCCTCGCCGAGTGATATCGCATCGAGCCCGGTGGTATCCAGCGCCAGCGGACAAGGCCCGGCCGGCCAGTAGCACAGCACCAGGTCGCACTCGTTGCGGCCGAGTGCTTGGAAGTAATCGTCGACCAGCCAGCCGGTGGCCCGCAAATAGGGCGTCACCGGTGGTGTCGGCTCGATCCCGGCCAGCCATTCCGGCAGGAAGTTGGCCAGCAGGCTCTGCGGCGCGGCCAGACGGATACGGCTGGCGTCGCTCTCGGCCAGCTGGCCGAGTCGCTCATGGGTGGTGGCCACCCGTCGCGTGACGTCCTGGCACAGGGCCAGGAACTCGTCGCCGGCCGGGGTCAGCGACAGCGGCAGGGTCTGCCGATTGATCAGCGTCGTGCCCATCTCCTCCTCGAGCAGCTTGATGCGTCGCGAGAAGGTCGGCTGGGTCACATTCTGTGCCTCCGCCGCCCGGGAGAAATGGCGGGTACGCGCCAGGGCGATGAAGTCTTCCAGCCAGCGTAGTTCCATAACCGTCCTTAATGCCGGATGACCGAGGGCCGATGCGGTCCATTATGCCAGACCCCATCGGGGCCTCGGCCAGGGGCCATTCGCGGGCGCGGGGAGACGCCCCATGAACGCGCCTAGATCCGGCCTTCCTCCACGCCGTGGCAGGCCACCTGGCCGCCCTCGTCGGTGGCGATCATCGCCGGCACCTCGCGACGACAACGCTCATTGGCATGCGGACAGCGGCCATGGAAGACACAGCCCGACGGCAGTCGGACCGGCGTCGGCACCTCGCCCTCGAGGCGAATATGCTGCGGTCGATCGTCTTCGAGCCGAGGGATCGCCGACATCAACGCCTGGGTATAGGGATGGCGAGGCGTGGCGAACAGGGTCGCCGTGGGCGCCACCTCACAGACGCGGCCCAGGTACATCACCGCCACCCGGGTGCCGAAATGCTCGACCACCGCCAGGTCGTGGGTGATGAACAGGTAGGTCAGGTTGCGCTTCTGCTGGGCCTCCATCAGCAGGTTGAGCACCTGGGCCTGGATGGAAACGTCGAGTGCCGAGATCGGCTCATCGGCGACGATGAATTCCGGATTCACCGCCAGGGCACGGGCGATGGCGATGCGTTGACGCTGGCCACCGGAGAACTCGTGCCCGTAACGGGGGCCCCAGTCCGCGGCGATGCCCACCGAGTCCATCACCTCGGCGACCTGATCCTTGACCCTCGCCGGGGACCAGTCCGGGTGATGCAGCCGAATCGGCTCCTCCAGGGTCTGCTGGATGGTCATCCGTGGATTCAGCGATGCATAAGGGTTCTGGAAGATCATCTGCATGCGCCGCCGAAAGGGCAACAGCGCCTTGGTGGAACGATCATCGATGCGTTCGCCGTCGTAGTGGATCTCGCCGGCGCTGGGCCTGAGTAGCCCCATCACGGTGCGCGCCACCGTGGACTTGCCGCAGCCGGACTCGCCGACCACGCAGAGCGCCTCGCCGCGCTGGATATCCAGGTCGACGCCGTTGATGGCGTGCACGTGCTCCTGTTCGCGGACCAGCTTGCCGCCCTTGAACTTGAGCTGTTCCAGGAAGTCGCCGGACAACGAGAAGCGCTTCTCGAGGCCGCGCATCGACAGCAGCGGGGTGGCCGTCTGCGGCGCCGAAGCGGCGTTGATCGAGGAAGTAGCGGTGGTCATCGGTCTTGCTCCTCGGCCGGAAGCCGTTCGCGTTCGATCATCTCGGCGACCATGTGACAGGCCGCCTGGCAATTGCCCGAGGTGACGAATCCGGGCACCTGGTCGTGACAAGCCTGGCGATGCGACCCGTCGGCACGGGTGACGAAGCCACAGCGCGGGTGGAAGGCACAGCCGCTCGGCAGGCGGTTGAGTGATGGCATGCTGCCGGGGATCTGGTTGAGTCGTTCGCCCGGGGTGGCCATCTGCGGCAAGGCCTTGATCAACCCCTGGGTATAGGGGTGCTGTAGATCATTGATGATCTCCCGGGTCGGCCCCTGCTCGATGACCCTGCCTGCATACATCACCAACATGCGCTGGGTGACCTGGCTGACCACCCCCAGGTCGTGGGTGATCAACACCAAGCCGACGTTGTGCTCCTCGCAGAGCTCCAGCAGCAGCGCCATGATCTCGGCCTGGATGGTCACGTCGAGCGCCGTGGTCGGCTCGTCGGCGATGATGATGTCGGGGTCGAGCAGCAACGCTATGGCGATGATCACGCGTTGGCGCATGCCGCCGGACAGCTCGTGGGGGTACTGGTCGAGGCGCGCCTCGGGGGAGGGGATCTGCACCTGCTGGAGCTTGCGCAGCGAGATCGCCCGGGCATCGCGGCTCGCGATACGACGGTGAGCCTTGAGGCACTCGACCATCTGCTCGCCGATAGTCAGCACCGGATTGAGCGTCATCATCGGGTCCTGGAAGATCATCGAGATGCGATGCCCACGGATGCGACGCAGGGCGCGATCGGAAACCCCGATCAGCTCCTGGCCATCGAAGCGGATGCTGCCGCCGGCGATGTAGCCGGGCTGGGCGATCAGGTTGAGCAGGCTGAAGGCCGCCACGGACTTGCCGGCGCCGGACTCGCCGACGATGCCGAGGCGCTCGCCGCGGTCCAGGCTGAAGCAGATGTCGCGCAGCGCCTTGACGTCGCCACCGCGCAGGGCGAAGCGCACGTCGAGATGGTTGACTTCGAGAAGTGACATGAGGATCAGCCCTTGTAGAGACGGGGATTGAGCACGTCGCGCAGCCAGTCACCGAGCAGGTTGATGACCAGCACCAGCACCACCAGCACCAGCCCGGGGATCAGCGTGATCCACCAGGAGCCGGATTGGATGTAATCGAACCCGGACTTGATCAGCGAGCCCAGCGACGGCTGGGTCTCGGGCATGCCCAGGCCGAGGAAGGACAGCGCCGCCTCGGAGATGATGGCGTTGGCCACCTGCACGGTGGAGATGACGAAGATCGGCGACAGGGTGTTGGGCAGGATATGGCGGAACATGATGCGCCGGCTCGAAAGCCCCATGACCCGCGCGGCATCGACGTATTCCTTACCCTTCTCGGCGAGCACCGAGGCGCGCACGGTGCGCGCATACTGCGGCCATTCGGCCAGGCCGATGATCAGCACCAGCAACGGCACGGCATAGGTGCTGAAGGTGGCACCACCGAAGATCGCCTTGAACAAGGCGCCGACCACGATCGCCACCATCAGCGTGGAGAAGGACAGCTGGATGTCGGCCATGCGCATCAGGAAGGCATCGACTCGCCCGCCCAGGTAGCCGGCCAACAGGCCGAAGCAGACCCCGAGGCTGGCCTGCATCGCCACCGCACCGAAACCGATGATCAGCGACACCCGGAGCCCATAGAGGATGGTCGAGAGCAGATCGCGGCCCTGGGAATCGGTGCCCATCAGGTAGGTCGGATCGCTGCCATCGACCCAGAAGGGGGGTAGCTCGGAGGCCAGGATATCGATCTGTGCCAGGTCGTAGGGGTTCATCGGTGCCAGCCAGGGGGCCAGCAGGGCACAGCCGACCAGCAGGATGAACACCGCCAGGCTGAACTGGGCGATCAGGTCGCGCTTGAAGCTGTAGAGCAGGTAGGAGTCGCGGAAGCGCTCCCAGCGGCTCGTCGTGGACGAACGGGTGACGGAGGAGTGCGTGGTGGTCATGCGGGCTTCCCTGTCAGCTTGACGGTGGGGTTGACCAGGCCATAGATCAGGTCGACCAGGGTGTTGGTGATCACGAAGATCAGCCCCACGATCATCAGGTAGGTGACGATCAGCGGAATGTCGGAGCGTTCGATGGCATCGAGGAACATCAGGCCCATGCCGGGCCACTGGAATACCGTCTCGGTGAGGATGGTGTAGGCGACCAGGGTGCCGATCTGCACCCCACCCACGGTGATCACCGGCAGCATGGTGTTCTTCAGCGCGTGCAGGAAGTAGATGCGGCGCAGCGAGATACCCTTGGCACGAGCGAACTTGACGTACTCGGACTGCATCACCTCGAGCATCTCGGCACGGATCAGGCGGATGAACAGCGGCAGCATGATCGAGGCCAGAGAGATGGCCGGCAGCACCAGGTAGGAAAGCCCCTTGAGCGAGGCGAAGTTGGTCTCCCAGGTGCCGAATACCGCCACCGGATCGCCGCGCCCGTAGGCCGGCATGCCACCCTCGGTGGAGAGCAGGTCATTGAGCCAGCCCCCCCAGCCGGTATCGGCGGGGAAGGGCGTCACGCTCACGCCGATGGCGAACAGCTGGATCAACACGATGGCGGTGAGAAACACCGGAATCGAGATGCCGATGATCGACACTCCCATGAAGAAACGCGACAGCCAGGCGCGGGGCCTGATGGCGCTGTAGACCCCGATGGGAATCGACAGGGCGATGATCAGGAAGGTCGAGGCGGCCACCAGCTCCAGGGTCGCGGGCAGGTGACGCAGGATGACGTCGGTGGTCGGCTCGTTGAAGACATAGGAGTAGCCGAAGTCGAACTGCACCGCATTGGCGGCGAAGCGCAGGTACTGGACCGCGAAGGGGTCGTTGAGGCCGAGCTCTTCGCGTAGCACCGCGCGCTCGCTCTCCGGCACCGATTGGCCGACCATCTGCTGGATGGGGTCGCCCAGATTGTCCTGGATGGCGAAGGCGATCACGCTGATGACGAACATCACCAGCAGCGCATGGAAAAGGCGCTTGATCAGAAAGGCGATCATGAGTGGCGTCCCGTAGGCAAGCAGGGGGTGGCACGCTCGTTTCGAGCGCGCCACCGGGGCAGGAAGGGGCAGGACCTCGCCGGCGGGGCGCCGGCGAGGCAGCGGTCACTGTTCCTCGACGACCAGGTCCCCGAGATAGGGGAAGTTCATCACGTTGAGGATCGGCTCGATGTCGACGTTGGCGGCGGACGCCCAGGCCAGATCCTGCCAGTGCAGCGGGATGAAGGCGGCCTCGTCATAGAGGGTCTGCTCGACCTGCTGAAGCATCTCGGCACGCTTCTCGAGATCGACCTCCAGGTTGGCCTCGGCCACCAGGTCGTCGAGCTCAGGATTGCAGTAGATGCCGGCATTGTACTGGCCGGCACCGCTATCCAGATTCTGGCAGGCGGTCAGGTACTCGTGCAGGTTGGCCGAATCCTCGGTGTCGGCATGCCAGCCGATCATCATCATGTCGGCGGCTCGGTCGTCGTACTCGCCCCAGTACTGGGCCTTGGGCAGGGTCTTCAGGTCCACCGTGACGTTGATGCGTGCCAGCATGGCGGCCACCGCCTGGGCGATCTTGGCATCGTTCACGTAGCGGTTATTGGGCGCCATCATGGTGATCTCGAAGCCGTCCTCATAGCCGGCATCCGCCATCAACTGCTTGGCGCGTTCCACGTCGTAGCGCGGCGCGAGGTCATCGACATGCCCCACATAGCCTTCCGGCGACAACTGGGCCGCCGGGGTGGCGAAGCCCTTCATCAGGCGATCGGCGATGCCTTCCTGGTTGATGGCATAGGCGAAGGCCTGGCGCACTTGTGGATCCTGGAAGGCCTCGACGCGTTCCTGATTCATATGGAACAGGATGATCCGGGTGCCGGACATGGTGACCAGATGGGTGTCGTCGTCGTTCTCGATGCGCTCCAAGTCGTTGGGCGGCACCGGGGCGATGAAGTCGACGTCGCCGGACAGCAGGGCGGCCACGCGGGTGGCGTTCTCGCTGATCGGCGTCATCACGATCTCATCGACGTTGCCCGGGGAGTCTTCGTCCCAATAGTCCTCGTTACGCTCGAAGACCACGCGTACGCCCTGTTGGCGTTCGGTGACCTCGTAAGGGCCGGTGCCCGAGACATGCCGCGAGGCATAGGAGTTGCCGTTCTTGACGATCTCGTCCTTGGCATCACCGTCGCCGTCTTCGCCCGTATAGAACTGGCTGTCCAGCGGGAAGATATAGGTGGCCAGGTTGAGCAACAGCGGGTAGGGCGTCTTGGTGGTGAACTCCACGGTATGCGCATCGACCGCCGTCGCCGAGGCGATGGGCGCGAAGATCGCCTTGAAGTCCGGGCTGCGCTTGAGGCGCTCCACGGTCCACACCACGTCGTCGGCGGTGAAGGCATTGCCGCTATGGAACTCGACGCCTTCGCGCAGGCTCATGCGTAGGGTGGTGTCGTCGACTTGTTCCCAGGCGGTCGCCAGGCGCGGCTCGAACTCCAGATCCTGGTTCCAGCGTACCAACGGGTCGAAGGTCATGTGAGAGAGCTGCAGGATCCCGCCGGAGAGCTGCTCGTGGATATCGAGCGAGACCGGGTCGGCATCGTAGGCCATGCTGAGGGAGGTCTCGGCCTGCACGGCCGGTGCGATGGCAGCCGCGGTCATGGCCGCGCCGATGGCGCTGGCCAGAAGGGTCTTCTTGATTGTCATGTGTCGTTCCATGCCGGATGGATTGTTATGCGCATCGCCTCGAGATCAGGCGAACGACCGTTTGTTGTGGTCCAACCCTCAACATAGAGAGTTCCACGGCAGGAAGACAATCGAAATAACGAGAAGGGATCATGCGCCCGACGAATGACGACTCGTCGGGCGGCGGGGGCGTCAGTCGTCGCTGGGCGGCGCCAGGCGGTCGATCCGATACAGGGTGGAGACCTGGTCGAGCCCGGTCACGCTGCACTCCAGATCGGTGACCCGGCCGTCGCTCAGGCCATAGACCCAGCCATGCACGGCGAGCGGCTGGCCGCGCTGCCAGGCGCGCTGGATGATCTTGGTACGACACAGGTTGTTGACCTGGGCCTGGACGTTGAGCTCGCACATGCGGTCGACCTGCTCTTCCTCCGACAGGTGTTCGAGCTCGGGACGGCGCAGGCTGTAGAGCTCACGCACCGAATGAAGCCAGTAGTCGACCATGCCGCACTCGCCGCCGGTGACCGCGGCCTTCACGCCGCCGCAGCCGTAGTGACCCACGATCATGATGTGCTTGACCTTGAGCACGTCGACGGCGAACTGAACCACCGACAGGGCATTCATGTCGTTGTGATGGAGCAGGTTGGCGACGTTGCGATGGACGAATACCTCGCCTGGCGGCAGGTCGATGATCTGGTTGGCGGGCACCCGCGAGTCGGAACAGCCGATCCACAGATAATCGGGGTTCTGCTGCTGGGAGAGACGCGCGAAGAAGTCGGGATCCTGCTTGCTGACGTTCTCCGCCCACGCACGGTTGCGCTCTAGCAGCTGCTTCATTTCGGTTTTCATGGGGCGGGTCTCTTATGATCAGGCAAACTGATAACGTATATTTTTTATTACCGACATAGCCTCGGTCAATGGCCATGGGCCTCCCTGGCACTCCCGGCGGCTGGTATGATCGCGACCACTTCACCTTCACTCACTTCTCAGGAGATGCCTGTGTCCGAGTACGATTACGACCTGTTCGTCATCGGGGCGGGGTCCGGCGGGGTCCGCGCCGCTCGCACCGCCGCCGCGACCGGGGCCCGCGTCGCCGTCGCCGAAGACCGCTACCTGGGTGGCACCTGCGTCAACGTCGGCTGCGTGCCCAAGAAACTGTACTCCTACGCCGCCCATTTCCACGACAGCTTCGAGGATGCCGGCGGCTTCGGCTGGAGCCTGCCCGCGGCGCCGCAATTCGATTGGGCGACCCTGCGCGACAACAAGATCGGCGAGATCAAGCGCCTCAACGGCATCTATAATCGTCTGCTCGACAACGCCGACGTGCGGCTGATCAACGGCCGGGCCACGGTCCTCGACGCCCACCATGTCAGTGTCGGCGGTGAGACGGTCAGCGCCGCGAAGATCCTGGTCGCCGTGGGCGGCTGGCCCTGGGTGCCGGACTTCCCGGGCAAGGAGCTGACGCTGGATTCCAACCGCGTCTTCGACCTCGACGAATTCCCCGAACGCTTCATGGTGCTCGGCGGCGGCTACATCGCCGTGGAGTTCGCCAGCATCTTCAACGGCCTGGGCAGCGACACCCACCTGATCTATCGCGGCGACCTGTTCCTGCGTGGTTTCGATCAGGAAGTGCGCGAGTTCACCCGCGACGAGATGGACAAGAAGGGCGTCAACCTGCACTTCGATACCAACATCGAGTGCATCGAGAAGGTCGAGGGCGGCCTGCGGGTGACCCTGACCAGCGGCGAGACACGGGAAGTGGATGCGGTGCTGGCCGCCACCGGCCGTCGGCCGAACCTCGAAGGGCTGGGTCTCGACCGGCTGGACGTGGCCACCAGCGGCGATGGCAAGCTCAAGATCAACGAGCGCTTCGAGACCTCCGTGCCGTCGATCCTGGCACTGGGTGACGTCACCGACGGCCCCGAGCTGACGCCGGTGGCACTGGAGGAGGCCATGTCACTGGTCGCGCACCACTTCGGCGAGACCACCCCCGAGCCGCTGGACTACGAGCGCATCGCCACGGCGGTGTTCTGTCATCCCAACATCGGCACCGTAGGGCTCTCCGAGGAGGCCGCCCGCCAGCGCTTTGACGCCATTCGTGTCTACAGCGCCGACTTCCGACCCATGAAGCATACGCTCTCCGGCAGCAGCGAGCGCTGCCTGATGAAGCTGATCGTCGATGACGAAAGCGACGTGGTGGTCGGGGCGCATCTGGTGGGCGATGAGGCCGGCGAGATCATCCAGGGCATCGCCATCGCGGTGCGAGCCGGACTCACCAAGGCGCAGTTCGACCAGACGGTGGGCATCCATCCCACCGGTGCAGAGGAATTCGTGACCATGCGTACGCCGACACGGCGCTGACGCCACAGGCGACGACACACCGTGTCATGGCATTACGGCGGGCCACCCTGAGCGGGTGGCCCGTTTACGTTAGGAGGTTTTCAGGCTAGATCGACGAGATACCACTATGCTGTGAGAAGCCCGCGGCGACCGCGTTTCGGCGCACATCATAAATTATGGTTATGGTTTTTCGGCGACTGGATAACAGGGCTTTTGAAAAGGCGATAAGCCGCTGTTATGATGCTTCCCAAATTCGCTACAGCGAACCTGATAATGAACGTGACCTCAGAGCCCTTCATTCCCTCCGCCGAGCTGGCTCGGCCCAGCATCGCCGACACCGTGGTCGGCCATCAGACCGCCCCGTTGTTCATCCGCAAGCCGAACCCGGACGACGGCTGGGGCATCTACGAGCTGGTCAAGTCCTGCCCGCCGCTGGACGTCAACTCCGCCTATGCCTACTTGCTGCTGGCGACCCAGTTCCGCGACAGTTGCGCCGTGGCCACCAACGAAGAGGGCGAGATCGTCGGCTTCGTGTCCGGCTACGTGAAGAGCAACGCCCCCGACACCTACTTCCTGTGGCAGGTCGCCGTGGGCGAGAAGGCCCGCGGCACCGGCCTGGCACGCCGTCTGGTGGAAGCCGTGATGACGCGTACGGAGCTTGCCGAGGTGCACCACCTCGAGACCACCATCACGCCCGACAACCAGGCCTCCTGGGGCCTGTTCCGCCGGCTGGCCGACCGCTGGCAGGCACCACTGAACAGTCGCGAATACTTCTCCACCGATCAGCTGGGCGGTGAGCACGACCCCGAGAACCTCGTGCGCATCGGTCCTTTCCAGACCACCGACATCTGACGTCATCCGCGGCATCGTCGGCCCGATCGGCCGGCGATGCCACGCCCGTCGATTCCCATCATCCCGCTTTTCCTGACAGGAGGTCGCAATGCAGACCCAGACTCTCGAACGCATGGAATCCAACGTCCGGACCTATTCTCGCTCCTTCCCGGTCGTCTTCACCAAGGCGCAGAATGCTCGTCTGACCGACGAAAACGGCCGCGAATACATCGACTTCCTGGCCGGTGCAGGCACCCTGAACTACGGCCACAACAACCCCGACATCAAGCAGGCGATGGTCGACTACCTGGCCAGCGACGGCATCGTTCACGGCCTGGACTTCTGGACCGCCGCCAAGCGTGACTACCTGGAGACCCTGGAAGAGGTGATCTTCAAGCCGCGCGGCCTGGACTACAAGGTGCACCTCCCGGGCCCGACCGGTACCAACGCCGTCGAGGCGGCGATCCGCCTGGCCCGCGTGGCCAAGGGTCGTCACAACATCGTCACCTTCACCAATGGCTTCCATGGCGTGACCATGGGCGCGCTCGCCGTCACCGGTAACCGCAAGTTCCGCGAGGCCACCGGCGGCGTTCCCACCCAGGGCGCCTCCTTCCTGCCGTTCGACGGCTACATGGGGGAAGCCACCGACACCCTGGACTACTTCGAGAAGCTGCTCGGCGACCAGTCCGGCGGACTGGACGTGCCGGCCGGCGTGATCGTCGAGACCGTGCAGGGCGAGGGCGGCATCAACGTGGCCGGCCTGGATTGGCTGAAGCGCTTGGAAGGCATCTGCCACGCCCACGACATCCTGCTGATCGTCGATGACATCCAGGCCGGCTGCGGCCGTACCGGCAAGTTCTTCAGCTTCGAGCACGCCGATGTGGTGCCGGACATCGTGACCAACTCCAAGTCACTGTCCGGTTTCGGCCTACCGTTCGCCCACGTGCTGATGCGTCCGGAGCTCGACAAGTGGAAGCCGGGGCAATACAACGGCACCTTCCGCGGTTTCAACCTGGCCTTCACGACGGCCGCCGCCGCACTGCGCAAGTACTGGAGCGACGACAGCTTCGCGCGTGACGTGCAGCGCAAGGGGGGCATCGTCGAGGAGCGCTTCCAGAAGATCGCGACCTGGCTCAGCGAAGAAAAGGGCATCGAGGCCAGTGAGCGCGGTCGAGGGCTGATGCGCGGCATCGACGTGGGTAGCGGCGACATCGCCGACAAGATCACCGCCCAGTGCTTCGAGAACGGCCTGATCATCGAGACCAGCGGCCAGGACGGCGAAGTGGTCAAATGCTTGTGCCCGCTGACCATTCCCGACGAGGATCTGACCGAGGCGCTGGACATCCTCGAGGCCAGTGCCAAGCAGGCCCTGAGCTGATCCCGCTTGCCATCGCATAACCCGTCGCATCGCCGACGGGTCGGGAAACACCGGCGCGCCGGCCCAGCGAGGGCCGGCCGCCTGTATCGACTGACATCACAGGGAGAGCATCTATGATCGTTCGTAATCTCGAGGAAGCCCGACAGACCAGCCGCCTGGTCGCCGCCGAGAATGGCAACTGGGACAGCACCCGTCTGTCGTTGGCCGAGGATGGTGGCAACTGCTCGTTCCATATCACCCGGATATTCGAGGGTACCGAGACCCACATCCACTACAAGCATCACTTCGAGGCGGTGTACTGCATCGAGGGCGAAGGCGAGGTCGAGACCCTGGCCGACGGTAAGATCTGGCCGATCAAGCCGGGCGACATCTATATCCTCGACCAGCATGATGACCACCTGCTGCGCGCCACCAAGACCATGCACCTGGCTTGCGTGTTCACCCCGGGCCTGACCGGCGAAGAAGTGCACCGCGAGGACGGCTCCTACGCGCCGGCCGAGTAACGCATCGCGCTGACAGCACCCGTTTGTCGTCGAGCGCGCCCCGTGGTCATTCGCATGAGCCCCCGGTTTCGGGGGCTCGTTTTTTGTGCCCGCGGAGGCAGGCTTGCGTCTCGGCACCGATGCGTAGACAGAACCGCCAAGGGCAGACGATGAGCACACCACAACGCCTATCCCTGAATCTTGCAGAGGCTCGACGCTTGTTGGCCCGCCATCATGATCGCACGGGATCGCTGGAGGCCACCCTCCAGCGTTTGGGTACCATTCAGTTCGATCCACTATCCCCGCTCGGCACGAATCCCGACCTTGTGCTGCAGTCGCGAGTCCACGATTATCGCCAGGGAGACTGGCAGGACGCCGCCTACCGTCGTCGATTGTTGGTGGATGGCTGGGACAAGCAGGCGAGCCTGATCCCTCCCGATCATTGGTGGGCACAAAGCCCTTTTCATCACTGGTTCGCCAGGCGCTGGCTGAGACGTGGCGTGGACGTCGAGTCCTCAGAAGCCGAGGATATTCTCCAACAGGTCGCCCGATGCGGCCCTTCCACCAGTCTCGAGCTGGGCGACCAGCGTTCTGATCCCGACTTGAAGGGCAGTTGGTACGGTCCAAAACGCTCACGCCATCTGCTCAAGGCGCTGTGGGACGCCGGACGCCTGATGACCCATCACCGCCAGAATGGTCGCCATGCCTATGATCTGCCTGAGCGTGTGTTGCCTCAGGGTAGCCGTGTGGCGGAGGCCGACACGGATGCCGCGCTGGAACATCTGATCGTCCGGCGAGTCCGGGCAGCAGGCATGTTGCGTCCGGCCGCCGATGCTGCCGTCTGGTTATTGCCTTGTCGACGCGACGAACGCGATTCCATCGCGGCACGGGCGCTCGACAAGGGCAGGCTGGTCGAGCTCGATGTAGAAGGGGAGCGCTACTGGGCTTCCCCTGAGGCCGTCGCCAGCTTGGACGATCTTCGCGTGGCCGAGGCATCACGGCACCGCATGCGCTTTCTCGCGCCGCTCGACCCGCTGATGTGGGATCGTCGCGCTATCTCCCGGATCTTTGGTTTCGAGTATATCTGGGAGGTCTACAAGCCCCGGGCGCAGCGGCGCTGGGGGTATTATGTACTCCCCGTACGCTGGGGAGAGCGTTTCGTGGGCCGATTCGATGCTCGGTGTCGCAAGGGCATCTTGACCATTCACGCCTGGCACTGGGAAGACGACATCACCCCGTCACGTCTTCCTGACGGCATGCCCGATGCCTTGCACAATGCCGCCCGTGACTTCCTCGATTACCTGGGGGCCCAGCAAGTCATACTGCCGAGAGGGCTGGGGCGTGAGGCGCGGCGTGCGTGGCAAAAGGCGGTTAGATGACATACGGTTGACCGATCATTCCGATCATCTCTATAAACTCAGGACTTCTGACCATGCTTCGCATGACCCGCGACGTTTCTATCCTCATGCTGTGCGCCATGCCAACGGCCTTCAGTCCATCGGCTGTCGCAGAGGACAGCCTGGATTCACTATGTCAGGCCAAGGTCGAGGACATCCAGGCACAGCGACAAGCCGCCGAGCAAGACGGCAACGAGCACCGCGTACGGGGTTTGACACGAGCGCTGGATGAAGTGACCCAGCATTGCACCAATGACGGTGTGCTGGAAGACGCCGAACAGGACGTCCGCGAGAGCATGGCGGAGGTTCGGGAGCGTCAGGCCGATCTGGACGACGCGCAGCAGGCAGGCGACGCGGACGACATCCGCGAGCGCAGCCGCAAGCTCGAAGAGGCGGTCACCGAGCTCGAAGCCGATCAGCGAGAACTCGAGGCGCTCGATCAACAGCCATAAGCCGAGCCGACACCTCGGTCATCCCGGAGACACCAGGCGAGCATCACACTAGTGAAGATATCCGGGCCGAGCGCAGGCGATGAGGCATGCCGCGTGACGATGCCAGCGATCTGGTGCGGCGCTCGAAAGTGTTATGCCTAGAGTTCGCATAATATATATTATGTTAAATATGGGGTGGCACAAGACTCCGCGCCTTGGCGCTCCCGGCCCTTCGCCATCATTTCCTTATAACGCATGCATGACGCCACCAGCGCCGCTGGTGGCACCCTTCCGATGTGCTCAGCCCCGGCTCAAGGCCGTGCTCGCATGGACAGCCCGGCTCTCGCTCCTTATCATCCCGTCAGTCCACGAGGCTTTGCCTCTTCATTCGTCAGAGCCAAGGATGTCGTCGACATGCCGATTCGCCCCCTGCTGATTGCACCTTTCGCCGTCCTGTTATCGCTCGGCGGCTGCGGCCTGGTGCCTCAGCATGAAGCGCCTCCCCAGCCGGTGACGCAGCAGGCCTTCGCGGAACGCATGGATCGACTCGAGACCGACCTGGCGGCGCGCTGTGAGGCCAGCCTCGAGACTCGGGCTTCGCATCGCGAGGAGCAGATGGACCTGCGCGCCGACGTGCGTGAAGTCGGCTTCCTGCTGCGCCACGTGCGCCGCGATCTCGCCGGGCTGCGCGGCGAGGCCTCACAGGAACCGACCACCCAGAACTGCCCGGTGGCCGACGAGCGCCTCGATAACAAGACCCTGGTCGGGCGCAACGAGTGGATCGGCTTCCCCGAGGTAGGCACCTATCTGGAGGCCCGCATCGACTCCGGTGCCCAGACCTCTTCGATGGCGGCCACCGAGATCACCCCGTTCGAGCGCGATGGCGAGGAGTGGGTGCGATTCAAGCTCGGCCTCAAAGACGCAGACAGCGTAGTCGAATCGGTCCGCGACGAATGGATCGAGGCGCCGGTCGAGCGTCGGGTCAAGGTCAACCAGGCGTCCGGTGAGCAATCCCGACCTGTGATCCAGCTGCTGATGACGCTAGGACCGCTGCGCGAGGCCGTGGAGTTCACCCTCGACGACCGCACCCACCTCGACGGCCCGGTGCTGCTGGGCCAGCGTTTCTTGATGGATATTGCCATCATCGATGTGGCACGCCGCCACGTGCATGATCGCCCCACTTTCTCCACGCCGTCGGCACCGGACGCCGACGCCGCCTCCGAGACACAAGATGACACGACGACCCCCTGAGGGGGGATCGTTTCGCGCCCAAGGAAGCCGACATGTCCCGACTGCCCTTCTATCTGATCGTCGCCCTGCTGCTGGTCGCCGGTATCGCCATGAGCGTGCACCGGCACGTCCAGTTCGAGGTGCCATGGACACCGGGCGAGCAACGCCAGGTCTGGGAAATCGAAGCCCAGGTCAACTTCAACGGCAATGGTGACCCTGCCAAGGTGGAAATGGCGCTGCCTTCCACGCAACAGGGCTTCCGCGTGCTCTCCGAGCACACCGCCTCGCCGGGCTATGGCCTGACGTATCTGGAAGAGAACGGCACACGACGGGCCCTGTGGTCGGTACGCGAAGCCTCAGGCAGCCAGCAGCTCTACTACACCGCTCAGGTGCTAGTGGCCCCTCAGGCTCGTGCCAACGTCGTTCCGTCACCTATCCCGGACGCGTCGGTCGCCTGGGAGCCGCCCTATGACACCGCGGCCCAGGCCGTCATCGACCTCGCCTGGTCGCGCAGCGCCGACCCGGCGACCTTCGCTCGGCAGCTGATCCGCGACTTCAGTGACGATCACCAAGGCGAGAATGCGCGCCTGCTGTTGACCCAGTTCGATCGGGTGCCGCTGCTGCTTCGCCTGCTCGACCAGGCCCAGGTGCCGGCCCGCGAGGTCAGCGGCCTGATGCTGGAGGACGGTCGTCGCCGCCAGACGCTGACGTCCTGGATCCAGGTCTATGACGGCGACGACAGCGTCCTGTTCGACCCGACCAGCGGCGAGCAGGGCCGCCCGGACAACCTGCTGCTGTGGGAGAATGCCGGCCAGTCGGTGCTGGAGGTCCAAGGGGGCAGCAACTCGCACGTCGGCTTCTCGATGATCTCGCGTAACCAGCCCGCCGCCGCCGCCGTCCGCAGCCAGCAGGCCAAGGATCCGGATACGCTACTCAACTTCTCGATCCACAGCCTGCCGCTCGAGGAGCAGTCGCTGTTCCAGACCATCCTGCTGATTCCCATCGGCGCCCTGGTCGTGGTCTTGCTGAGGGTCCTGGTGGGCATCAAGACCTCCGGCACCTTCATGCCGGTGCTGATCGCCCTGGCCTTCATCCAGACCACCCTGCTCACCGGCCTGATCGGCTTCCTGCTGGTCGTCGCCGTCGGGCTCGTGATCCGTAACTACCTGTCGTACTTGAACCTATTGCTGGTAGCGAGGGTCACGACGGTGATCATAACGGTGATCGCCATCATCTCGTTGTTCTCGGTACTGTCGTTCCGCTTCGGCCTCAACGCCGGCCTGCAGATCACCTTCTTCCCGATGATCATCCTGTCGTGGACGATCGAGCGCATGTCGATCCTCTGGGAAGAGGAAGGCCCCAAGGAGGTCCTGATTCAGGGCGGCGGTAGCATGCTGACCGCGGTACTGGCCTACCTGGCCATGAACAACCCCTGGATCCGCCACATCACCTTCAACTTCCTCGGCGTCCAGCTGATCCTGATGGCGTTCATCCTGATGCTGGGCAACTACACCGGCTACCGGCTGCTCGAGCTGCGCCGCTTCAAGCCGGTAACGGAGGACGACTGAGATCATGTGGACCTCCCCAGGACAGCTGCGCGCCAAGGGTATCGTCGGCATGAATCGGCGCAATATCCGCTATATCGGTCGCTACAACGATCGCCGCCTCTACCCGCTGGTGGATGACAAGCTGCAGACCAAGCTGCTCGCCCAGCGCCATGGCATCACCTCGCCGGCGTTGATCGGCAAGGTGAGCACGCAGTTCGGCGTCAAGCGCATCCACGAGATGCTGGCCTCGCATGGCGGCTTCGTCATCAAGCCGGCCAAGGGCAGCGGCGGCAAGGGCATTTTGGTCATCGAGCGCCGCGACGGCGCCCACTTCGTCAAGCCTAGCGGTGCCCACCTCAGCCTCGGCGACGTCGAGCGCCACGTCTCCAATATCCTCTCGGGGCTCTACTCCCTGGGGGGATCGCCGGATGTGGCGCTGATCGAGGCCTTGATCGATTTCGACGAGAGCTTCGCCGAATACAGTTATGAAGGCGTGCCCGACATTCGGGTCATCGTCTTCCAGGGGTATCCGGTCATGGCCATGATGCGCCTGTCGACCGCGGCCTCGGACGGCAAGGCCAACCTGCACCAGGGCGCCGTGGGGGTGGGTATCGACATCGCCAGCGGCACGGCGATCCGTGGCGTGCAGTTCGATCGTGCCCGCCACGATCACCCCGACACCGGTCACGAGCTAGCCAGCCTGCAGATTCCCAAGTGGCAGACGCTGCTTCAGCTGGCGGCCAACTGCTTCGAGATGACCTCGCTGGGCTATCTCGGCACCGACATGGTGCTGGATCGCCAGCACGGCCCGATGCTGCTGGAGCTCAACGCCCGACCCGGGCTGGCCATCCAGATGGCCAACGGCGAAGGACTGCGGTCGCGGCTCGATCTCATCGAGCGTCAACCGCAGGGCGTCGCCCCCGATGAGCGTGTCGCCTTCGCCCAGCATCACTTCGCCCGGCGCAGCGAACTCGAACGCGTGGCCCAGACGGCCAAGGCCTGAGGTCGCCGCCCTCGGCCATTTCATCGCCTGACATACCCCCGCCGCGGCTGGCTCGGGGCATGCCGGGCGCGTAGAATGAGATCTCAACCCATGACCACATGGCCCGCATGACCGATACCAGCGCCTTGATACAGCAGGCCCAGCGCCAGTGCCAGCAACGCGGCGTTCGTTTCACCCCGATTCGCCAGCGCGTGCTGCAGATGATCGCCGAGCAGCGCGGCGGGCTGAAGGCCTACGAGCTGCTCGATCGTCTCGCCACCGAGCATGCCTCCGCGCGGCCGCCGACGGTCTATCGCGCCCTGGAGTTCCTGATCGACCAGGGGCTCGTGCATCGTATCGAGTCGCTCAACGCCTACGTCGCCTGCCCCTGCCCTGAGCACGCCCACGGCTTCCAGCTGTTGATCTGTCGTGACTGCGGCCGTGTCGAGGAGCTCCACCTCGACGACATCAACACGCAGCTCGGCCAACGTGCCACCGAGCTCGGCTTCGTGGTACAGCGCCAGACCATCGAACTGCTCGGCCGTTGCGAGGCCTGCCGGTCGGACACCGCCACCTCCCCAGCCTCGGAGGGCTCATGACCGACATCTTCAAGCGCCTGGAAGGCGCCGAGCCTGATAGCCGTCACCCGCTTAGCGGGGTCCTCGCCGCCATCCCCTTCGACGACGACGGCCTGATTCCCGCCATCGCCCAGCAGCATGACAGCGGCGAGGTGCTGATGATGGCATGGATGAATCGCGAGGCCCTCGACGAGACGCTCGCCAGCGGGCGCGTCTGCTACTGGTCTCGCTCCCGCGGCAAGCTGTGGCGCAAGGGAGAGTCCTCTGGCCAGCAGCAGCACCTGAAGTCCGCCACCCTCGACTGTGACGGCGATACCCTGCTGCTGCAGGTCGATCAGACTGGACCGGCCTGCCACAGCGGTCGGCGAAGCTGCTTCTATCTGGCCCTCGAGCACGAGGGCGCGAGGATCACTGCGGCGCCGTTGATCGCTCCCGAGACCCTGTACGGCCAGGGTTGAGGCCATGCCCAACCTGCTTCGCCGTGCCGCCAGGCACCTGCTGGTGCTGCCCCTGCTGGGCCTGGTAAAGGCCTATCAGTGGATCATCAGCCCGCTGCTGGGCCCGCGCTGTCGTTACTGGCCGAGCTGCTCTCAGTACACGAGCGAGGCGCTGCAGGTGCACGGCCCGCTGAAGGGTGGCTGGCTCGGCGTCAGGCGCATCCTGCGCTGCCATCCGGGCGCCGACGGCGGCATCGATCCCGTGCCAGGCGGGCCCAGCGAGCGGCTGTGTCATGAAGATCCCGAGCTCGACGCGAACTTCCGCCCTCGCTGCTCCCACGACGCCGCAGCAGCACAGGCATCAGACGACGCGTCGCCTCGCTGAGCCTGGCAGCATTCCCGCTACGAAGACGCCGCCCGCAGATCGCCTGCGGGCGGCGTCTTCATGGGGTTTGGCCGAAACACGGCGCCGTTCAGGCGGCTTCCTGCTCGGCGACCCGATAGATGCGCTCGAGCATGGCATTCAGGCCATTGCTGCGCGTCGGCGACAGGTGCTTGTCGAGCCCCAGATCCTTGAGGAAATGCGGGCTGGTGTCGCGAATATCCGCCGGCGGACGATCGTCGTAGATGCGCATCAGCACGGCGATCAACCCCGACACGATGGCGGCGTCGGAGACCGCCTGGAACTGGAGACGCTCGCCATCGCGCGCGTGATGCATCCAGACGTTGGACTGGCAGCCCTGGATCTTGCGTTCCTCGGTCTTCCACTCATCGGGAAAGGCCGGCAACTGCTTGCCCAGGTCGATGATGTACTGGTAGCGGTCCATCCAGTTGTCGAACATCTCGAACTCGTCGACGAGTTCCTGCTGGGCCTGTTCGGCGGTCATGGTCGTCATGCAACACTCCTCGATACGATTGGCTTCATTGTAACGGCTCTCCCCCGTCGTCGTCCGCCCCCGGTGACAACCCATGCCGCGATTGCTGGCGATGCCACTCGGCGTCCTCGGCATGCAGGTAGCGGGCCGTGGTATCGAGCCGCGAATGGCGCGCCGTCTCGGCGAGGTAGCGCAGCTCGACGCCGGCCTGGGCCTGATGCGTCAGCGCCGTATGGCGCAGCCAGTGCGGCGTGGCACGACGCAGCAGCGCCACCTCGCGGGCACTCACATCGCCCTGGCGCGCCTCCAGCGCATCCGCCGCCGCGCTGAATGTCTCACGGATCAGGCGGTAGAGCCGGTTGTCGCCGAGCCCGCGTCGACCGTCGAGCCCGCGCAGCAGTGGCGTGGCCTCCTCCGGCCCCGGTTCGGGCGGCAAGTCGAGCACGGCCCGCCAGCCTCCCAGCAGGCGCATCATGTCCGGCGGTACCGGGATGCTCGCCGCCTTGCCGCCCTTCCCCACCGTGTGCCACCACCAGCGACCCTCGCGGCGATGGAAGTCGTGCATGCGGGCCGCCGCCACCTCTCCGATCCGCGGCGCGAGCAGGTAGGCGAAGCCGAATGCCAGCCGCCGACGTTCCTGCTCGAAACGCGCTCGCGGCGTGGACTGTGTGGCCGGCGCCTCGTTCAACCACCGCCACAGCCAGTCCCACAGCGGCTTCTCCAGGTAGCGCTCCACCCGGCCCTGGCGGTTGTCCAACCGGCGGCGCTTGTCGCGCATCAACCGGAACGGGTTGTGCCCGACCCAACCCGCCTCCACCAGCCAGGCGAACAGCCCCTGGAGGATCACCAGGCACTGGCGCCGGCTAGACGGTGACAACGGGCCGCGGAACGGCCGCCAGCGCGGATCATGTCGCGGCCGGGTCGGCCCGGTCCAGCGCTGCCGGGGTTGCGGGTCGCCGAGGAAGGCCTCGAAGTCGTCCAGGTGATCGCGGCGCACGTCCCCGAGCCCGAACCCCTGGGCGTCGAGCCACAACAGCAGCCGTTCCGCCTCGCGCCGATAGGCCCGCTGGGTGTGGGGGCTGGCGCGGTATTCACCGAGCCAGTGGGCCACCGCCTCGGCATCCGAGGACGCCGCGATATGCACCGAGCCGGCGACCGTCATCCGCGCCACCGGCTCGAGCGCTCGAGCATGACTCCCAGGCGTCGCGTCGAGAACGCTTACCCGGGCCGCCAGGCTTGCCGATCCCTTGTCGTCTTCGTCCATGCGCCCCTTTGCCTCCTCGCCGCTGACAGCTCTGACAGCGGCTACATGATGACTTTCTTGCCCCGCCATCCCGGCACCCTGCCCTCGTGCTCCGTCGCGCGGGCCCATCGAGCGACATTCTCACGGCTACACCCAGATTTATCAAGATAATGCGCGTAATCTTGATTTATCTATCTATTTGATAACGTAAATTACGTATTACGTTTAATGTAATTATCTTTATTCACCGAACGCTCCCGGGTATAGTGGCCGCCAGGACGCCCAATGGGTGGCAAGACACAACGAGGAGCACGGCATGGCGCGCAGTGGAGTGCGGTACGAGGATGTGCAGCGAGCGATCGACGAGCTAATGGCCGCCGGGCAGGCACCCAGCGTGCAGCGCATCCGCGAGGCGTTGGGCACCGGCAGCTTCACGACCATCAGCGAACACCTCCGTGAGTGGCGCAAGCGCCGCGAGGAGAACCGCGACGTGCCACCACCGCGGGGCATGCCGGCGGCCCTTCAGGAGCTCGCCGAATCGTTATGGCAGCAGGCCCAGGAGGGTGCCAACGAGGCACTGGCACACTATCGACGCGAGGCCGACGAACGAATCGCCGAGGCGCAACAGGCCGTGGCCGCGTCGGAACGCCGGGCCGAGGATGCCGAACAACGCGAAGCCGCCCTGTCGGCTCACCTGACGCACACCGAGGCGCGCCTCAACGAGCAGACGAGTGAATTCGCCCGCCTTCAGGCGGCCCACGACGCCCAGCAGGCCGAGGCCACACGCGAGCGCGAGGCTCGTACTCGGGTGGAGGCACGCCTGGAAGAGCGTCAGGCCGAGCTCGAGCACCAGGCACAGGCTCATCGTGAGGCGCAAGAAGAGAAGGACGCGACGCATCGCCAGCTCCTGTCCCAGGAGGAGCAGCGCCACGAGGCCGCCGAGGCCAGGCTGATGGGCCTATTGGACGAGGCTCGCCAGGAGCGCCAGGCCGCCGAGAAGTCCCATGTCGCCCGCCATGAACGACTGGAAAAGCGCCACGAGGCGGCCCAAGCGGAACAGCAGGCGCTGCGCGAGGCATTGCAGGAGCAGCAACAGCACCGGCGAAGTGAGGAACAGGCGCGCCTCGAGGCCGAAGCCACGCAGGCCGGCCTCAACGAGGAGATCAGCCGCCTCGGCGCTCAACAGCAGGACGACCGACAGGCTCTGGACCGCCGCGAGGCACGCATCGAAGCACTGGAACAGCAACTCGAGGCACGACTGTGGTCATCGCTGGAGAAGATGCAGGAGAGCCAGGCCCGGCTCGATGCCGCCGCCGAAAACGCCTCGGGCCCCGACGAAGCGGGGCCCGAGAGCAAGGAAGATGCCGATGGCTAGGCTTTCCTGAAACGCCGGCGAGCGAAGGCTAGGCCAGGCTCGCTCCAGACGGGCCAACGCACCTCCCACCTCCACGCGGGGCGCAAGGCAGATAACGCGCAAAATCGGCAGGGATTACCGATTCGGGCAGCCCTGCTGCCCGAAGAGCGAGTGACTCGTCAGAAGCCGGCGTTTACGGAGTGTCCATGAGGACGTCGAGCCGATGCTTGACGTGGGATGGCCGATCGCCGACCGTTTTCAGATATTGTCCAGCAGACGGCGCCGCGACGGCCATCGACCACAACGCCATCATGTGATTAATAGTAGGCGTTGGTGGTGTCGGTATGGTCGGTCACATCGCGGATCCCGCTAAGCTCGGGAATGCGCTCCATCAGCGTCTTCTCGACACCATCCTTGAGGGTGATATCGACCGCGGCACACCCCTGGCAACCACCGCCGAAAGACAGTACCGCCACCTGCTCCTCGGTCAGCTGCACGAGCCGCACTTCACCACCATGGGCCGCAAGCCCCGGGTTGATCTCGCTGTACAGCACGTAGTTGACCTGATCCTCGACGGGACTATCTGCATTGACCTTCGGCATCTTGGCGTTCGGCGCCTTGATGGTCAGCTGGCCACCCATGCGATCGGCGTTGAAGTCGACGACAGCTTCCTCGAGGAAGGCCAGGCTGTTCTTGTCCAGATAGACGGCGATCTTGTCGAGCTCCAGGCGCTCGTCGCTGGGCTCTTCTTCACCGGGCCGGCAGTAGGCCAGGCAGGTTTCGGCGTAGGGCGTGCCCGGCTGGGTGATGAAGATGCGTACCGCGACCCCTTCGACGCCCTGCTTGGCCAGCAGTTCGGCAAGGTAGTCCTGGGCACTATCGGTGATCTGGATGGTCTCGCTCATTGCTCTCTCGCTGGTCGAGCCGCACCGGGCACTGCCCGGGCACGGGCCGGATGAGGTGTTGGTCATCATGGTAAGCGACTCCCCGCCCGCTGGCAATCCCGACCGTCACACTAGGGTATACCCCGCCGAATCATGAAACACACTCACGATGATCATGAAGTAGGCTCCCGACCGCGGCCCCTGCCCCGACGCCATGGCTTTTGCTAAGATATGGCACCTATCCGGCCCTCGTGCCGAGCCTCGACGGATGCCCTTATCCCGCGCCGTCGTCGTGCCCCGATGCCTCTACGCTGGAGATTGACTCGACCCATGGCCGCCGCTCCGACTCCTCTGACCGCCTCCCTTTCCGACAGCCTCCGCCGGCGCATCCTGATGCTCGATGGCGGCATGGGCACCATGCTGCAGAATGCCGCGCTGTCGGAGGAGGAGTTCCGCGGGGAGCGCTTCGCCGACTGGCCATCCGACCTGAAGGGCAACAACGACCTGCTGGCCCTGACCTGCCCCGACCTGGTGACGCGCATCCATCGTGACTACCTCGAGGCGGGCGCCGACATCGTCGAGACCAACACCTTCAACAGCACACGCCTGTCCCAGGCCGACTACGGCATGGAGTCGCTGGTCGCCGAGCTCAACCGGGAGTCGGCGCGCCTGGCCCGAGAGGTCTGCGACGCCGTGGCCGCGGAAACCGGCGTGCCTCGCTACGTGGCGGGGGTGCTGGGTCCGACCTCGCGTACCGCCTCGCTGTCGCCGGACGTCAACGATCCGGCCTACCGCAACGTCACCTTCGATGCGCTGCGCGACAACTATCACGAGGCCGCCGAGGCGCTGATCGACGGCGGCAGCGATCTGATCCTGATCGAGACCATCTTCGACACCCTGAACGCCAAGGCCGCCGTCTACGCCCTGGAAGCGCTGTTCGAGGAGCGCGGCGAACGCCTGCCGGTGATGATTTCCGGCACCATCACCGACGCCTCCGGCCGCACCCTGTCCGGGCAGACCACCGAGGCGTTCTGGAACTCGCTGCGTCATGCCCAGCCGTTCTCGGTGGGCCTGAACTGCGCGTTGGGCGCCGAGGAGCTGCGCCCCTATCTGCAGGAGCTCGCCGAGAAGGCCGACACCTTCGTCTCGGCGCACCCCAACGCCGGCCTGCCCAACGAGTTCGGTGAGTACGACCAGACCCCCGAGGAGATGGCGGCGATCGTCGGCGAGTTCGCCAAGAGCGGCCTGGTCAACATCATCGGCGGCTGCTGCGGTTCCACCCCCGAACACATCGCCGCCATCCACCGGGCGATCCGCGACGAGGCCCCACGCGAGGTGCCGCAGCGGCCGTTGGCCTGCCGGCTGTCCGGCCTCGAGCCGTTCAACATCGCCCACGATTCGCTGTTCGTGAACGTCGGCGAGCGCACCAATGTCACCGGCTCGGCACGCTTCAAGCGTCTGATCAAGGAAGACGACTACACCACCGCCCTGGAGGTGGCCCTGGAGCAGGTCGAGAACGGCGCCCAGGTCATCGACATCAACATGGACGAAGGCATGCTCGAGTCCGAGGAGGCGATGGTGCGCTTCCTCAACCTGATCGCCGGCGAACCCGATATCTCGCGGGTGCCGATCATGATCGATTCCTCGAAATGGGAGATCATCGAGGCCGGCCTCAAGTGCATCCAGGGCAAGGCGGTGGTCAATTCCATCTCGATGAAGGAAGGCGAGGACGCCTTCCGCGAGCAGGCCACCAAGTGCCGTCGCTTCGGCGCCGCCGTGGTGGTAATGGCCTTCGACGAGCAGGGCCAGGCCGACACCTTCGCGCGCAAGACCGAGATCTGCCAGCGCGCCTATCGGCTGCTGGTCGATGAGATCGGCTTCCCCCCGGAAGACATCATCTTCGACCCCAATATCTTCGCCATCGCCACCGGCATCGAGGAGCACGACAACTACGCCGTCGACTTCATCCAGGCGACCCAGTGGATCCGCGAGCACCTGCCCCACGCCATGGTCTCCGGCGGCGTGTCCAACGTGTCCTTCTCGTTTCGCGGCAACAACCCGGTACGCGAGGCGATCCACTCGGCCTTCCTCTACCACGCGATCCATGCCGGGCTGACCATGGGCATCGTCAATGCCGGCCAGCTGGCGGTCTATGATGATCTGCCCGCCGAGCTGCGTGAGGCCGTCGAGGACGTGGTCCTCAACCGTCGTGCCGACGGAACCGAGCGTCTCCTGGAGATCGCCGATACGTTCAAGGGCGACGGCAGCGGCGGCGCCAAGAAGGAAGACCTGGCCTGGCGCGAATGGGAGGTCGAGAAGCGCATCGAACATGCCCTGGTCAAGGGCATCACCGCCTATATCGAGGACGATACCGAGCTCGCGCGTCAGCGCACCGATCGCCCCATCAAGGTCATCGAGGGGCCGCTGATGGATGGCATGAACGTGGTCGGCGACCTGTTCGGCGCCGGCAAGATGTTCCTGCCCCAGGTGGTCAAGTCGGCGCGGGTCATGAAGCAGGCCGTGGCCTATCTGCTGCCCTACATCGAGGCGGAAAAGAGCGAGGACACCCAGGCCAAGGGCAAGATCGTCATGGCCACGGTCAAGGGCGACGTCCACGACATCGGCAAGAACATCGTCGGCGTGGTCCTGCAGTGCAACAACTATGAGGTCATCGACCTCGGCGTCATGGTCCCGGCGGAGAAGATCCTGCAGACCGCGAAGGAGGAGAACGCCGACATCATCGGGCTCTCCGGACTGATCACCCCGTCGCTTGACGAGATGGTCCACGTCGCCAAGGAGATGCAGCGCCAGGGCTTCGAGCTGCCGCTGCTGATCGGCGGCGCCACCACCTCCAAGGCGCATACCGCGGTGAAGGTCGAACCGGGCTACGAGCATCCGGTCATCTATGTCACCGATGCCTCCCGGGCCGTCGGCGTGGCCGGCAAGCTGCTGTCGCCCGCCCAGAAGCCCGCCTACGTGGCCGAGATCCGTGCCGAGTATGACAAGGTCCGCGAGCGCAACGCCAAACGCCGCCCCAAGGCGGCGGACCTGAGCTACGCCCAGGCCCGCGACCGCAAGCCGGCCTACGACTGGGAAGGCTACACGCCGCCGGAGCCGAGCTTCACCGGGCTCAAGACCTTCGCGGACTACGACCTCGAGACCATCGTCGAGCGCATCGACTGGACGCCCTTCTTCATGAGCTGGCAGCTGGCCGGCAAGTATCCGAAGATCCTCGACGACAAGGTCGTCGGCGAGGCCGCACGTAACCTGTTCGACGACGCCCAGGCGATGCTCGCCAAGCTGATCGACGAGCGGCTCATCGAGGCCCGCGGCGTGATCGGGCTGTGGCCGGCCAACAGCGTCGATGACGACGTCATCGAAGTCTATGCCGACGCGTCCCGTAGCGAGGTGGTCGAGCGGCTGCATCATATCCGCCAGCAGACCACCAAGAACCGTGAGGGTGTGTGCTACAGCCTGGCCGACTTCATCGCCCCCAAGGCCTCCGGCAAGCCGGACTGGATCGGCGGCTTCGCGGTCACCACCGGCCACGGCGTGGATGCGCTGTCCCAGGCCTACAAGGCGGCCGGCGACGACTACAACGCCATCATGGTCCAGGCCCTCACCGATCGCATGGCCGAGGCCTTCGCCGAGCATCTGCACGAGCGGATGCGCAAGGAATTCTGGGGCTATGTGCCCGAGGAGACGCTGGATAACGAGGCGTTGATCGCCGAGAAGTATCAAGGCATTCGCCCGGCCCCCGGTTATCCGGCCTGCCCCGACCATACCGAGAAGGCCACCCTGTTCCGGCTGCTCGATGCCGAGGCCCAGACCGGCCTCGAACTCACCGAGAGCTTCGCCATGTGGCCCGCCGCCGCGGTGTCCGGCTGGTATTTCGCCCACCCCGAAGCGAAGTACTTCTCCACCGGCAAGATCACCCGCGACCAGGTCGAGGCCCTGACCGAGCGCAAGGGCATGACGCTGGCCGAGCTCGAGCGCTGGCTGTCGCCGGTGCTCTCCTACGACCCGAGCTGATCGTGGTCGCCCTTGCCCCGGGCCCCTTCGCCGGGCCCGGTATCGCCATCGTTGGAAACCGGCATGCTGCCTGAGCCCTCGCGTCGTCAGACCATCCTGCGAATCGCCCTGCCGATCATCGGCGCCATGCTCACCCAGAGCCTGCTCAACCTCGTCGATGCCGCCCTGGTCGGCTCACTCGGCGAGGTGCCGCTGGCCGCGGTGGGCATCGGTGGCTACGCGACCTTCCTGATCACCGCCGTGGTGTTCGGGCTGTCCTCGGGCGTCCAGGCGCAGACCGCACGCCGCCACGGAGAACAGGATTGGGGCCGGCGCGCCGCGGCACTCAATGCGGGGCTTGCGATCGCGTTGGCGGTGGCCGGCCCGCTGACGGTCGTGTGCCTGTGGCTTGCTCCCGAGCTGCTGGCGCTGATCAACCAGGACCCGGCGGTGAACGCCGAGGCGCTCGGCTACTTCCGCTGGCGGGTGGTCTCGCTGATTCCGGTGGCGATGATCTTCTGCTTTCGCGGCTACTGGAACGGCATTCAGCAGACCGGCCTCTACCTGCGCATCATCCTGATCATGCATCTGATCAATGTCGTCTCGAGCGTGGGCCTGATCTTCGGGCTGGCCGGCCTGCCCGCCATGGGCTCGGCCGGCGCCGGCGCCGGCACCAGCCTGTCGCTGTTTGCCGGGCTGGCGCTCTGGGCATGGCACAGCCTGCGTCATGCTCGCGGCAGCGGTTTCCTGGCGAGCCTACCGCCCGCAGGCACCTTTGCCACGACCCTGCGCCTGGCGGTGCCGCATTCTCTCCAGCAGATCTGGTTCGCCGCCGGCTACGCGATGCTGTTCTGGATCCTCGGGCGGATCGACACCGCCAGCGTGGCGATCGGCCACGTATTGGTGAACCTGTCGTTGCTGCTGATCCTGCCGGGGGTCGGGCTCGGCATGGCGGCGATGAGCCTGGTCGGTGAGTCGCTGGGGCGCCACGACCATCACGACGCCCAGCGCTGGGGCTGGGACGTGGTGCGCCTGGCCTGGCCCTGCCTGTCGTTGATCGCCCTGCCGATGGTGGTGTTTCCCGATGCCGTGCTGGGCCTGTTCCTCCACGATACTCAGTTGATCGCCCTGGGCCGCTTACCGTTGCAGCTGACCGCGGCGATGATCGTGCTCGACGCGGCGGCCCTGGTATTCGCCCAGGCGCTACTCGGCGCCGGCGCCCAACGCACCGTGCTGACCGTCACCCTGGGCCTGCAATGGCTGCTCTTCCTGCCGTTGGCCTGGTGGGTCGGGGTCCACCAGGAGGCCGGGCTGCTCGGCATCTGGTGGGTGCAACTCGGCTATCGCTGCCTGAACTCCCTCGGCTTCATGCTGGTCTGGCAGCATCGCGGCTGGCAACGCCTGGCCGTATGACACGGCATCCCGGCGTCGCCCCTCGTAGCGCGGCGGGCCTCCTCTCATTCCATTGTGAATATAAACTATGCATATTTATTCTTTTATAGAATAATTGTGGCCCGCTATGGTGTCGGCAGGATTCATCATTCTCCTGTTGCAGGTAAGCGCTGAATGTATCGCTATGACACCCATGACCAGACCCTGGTCGACGAGCGCGTCGCCCAGTTTCGCGACCAGATGCGTCGCTACCTCGAGGGCAAGATCAGCGACGAGGAATTCCTGCCGCTTCGCGTGCAGAACGGTCTCTATATCCAGCGCTATGCGCCGATGCTGCGCATCGCGATTCCCTACGGCATGCTGGCCTCCTATCAGCTGCGCAAGCTCGGTGAGATCTCCGCCCGCTATGATCGGGGCTACGGCCACTTCACCACGCGCACCAATCTGCAGTTGAACTGGCCGAAGCTCGAGGACGTGCCGGACATCCTCGCCGACCTGGCCGATGTGCAGATGCACGCCATCCAGACCAGCGGCAATGATATCCGCAACACCTCCACCGACCAGTTCTCCGGCATCGCCGCCGACGAGCAGGTCGATCCGCGCCCTTGGTGCGAGCTGATCCGCCAGTGGTCTACCTTTCACCCCGAGTTCGCCTATCTGCCGCGCAAGTTCAAGATCGCGGTGACCGGTGCCGAGGAGGATCGCGCGGCGATCCAGGTACACGACGTGGGGCTGCGCTTATGGCGCGATGATGCCGGCGAGGTTCGCGTCCGGGTGCTGGCCGGCGGTGGCCTGGGGCGCACGCCGATGATCGGTGGTGCGGTCTGCGAGGATCTCCCCTGGCGGCACCTGCTGACCTACCTCGAGGCCATCCTGCGCGTCTACAACCAGTTCGGCCGTCGTGACAACAAGTTCAAGGCGCGCATCAAGATACTGGTCAAGGCGCTGGGCATCGACGAGTTCCGCCGTCGTGTCGAAGCGGAATGGGCGCATCTCAAGGATGGCCCCCAGACCCTCACCGAGGACGCCGTGGCGGCGGTCGCCGAGCACTTCGTCGACCCCGAGCGTCGCCAGGTCAGTGCCGAGGCGATCGCCGCCCATGAGGCACTGCGTGCCGACAACCGCGCCTTCGCCCGCTTCATGACCAACAACGTCACCGACCACAAGGTCGTGGGGTACAAGGCCGTGACCCTGTCACTCAAGCGTCGCGATCATTCGCCGGGCGATGTCACCTCGGAGCATATGAGCGCCATCGCCGACCTGGCCGACGAATTCGGTTACGGCGAGCTGCGCGTGACCCACGAGCAGAACCTGGTGCTCACCGATGTGCCGGTGGATCGCCTGGAAGCCCTCTGGCAACGTCTCGACGAGCTCGGCCTGGCCAACCCCACCGTAGGCACCCTCGCCGACCTGATCTGCTGCCCCGGCGGCGACTACTGCAGCTTGGCCAACGCCAAGTCGATTCCGGTCGCCCACGCCATCCAGGCACGCTTCGAGGACCTCGACTTCCTCTATGACCTGGGGCCGCTGGATCTCAACATCTCCGGCTGCATGAACGCCTGCGGCCACCACCATGTCGGCCACATCGGCATCCTCGGTGTCGACAAGAAGGGCGAGGAGTACTATCAGATCTCGCTGGGGGGCAGCCAGGGCAACGAGTCTTCGCTTGGCAAGATCCTCGGGCCTTCCTTCTACCGCGAGGATGTGCCGGGCGTGATCGACACACTCTTGCAGGTCTATGTCGGCGAACGCTCGCCCGACGAGACCTTCCTCGACACCTATCGCCGCATCGGCCTCAAGCCCTTCAAGGAGCGCGTCTATGCCTGAACCGATCTCTCGCCGCCCGCTGATCGCCGACCGTCGTATCGTGACCGATGAATGGGTCCTCTGCGAGACGGCCGATTCGCGCCCCGAAGGGCGGCCGACGTTGCTCCCGTTGGCCGACTGGCAGGCTTCCGACAAGGGGCGCGATAGCGCCCCCTGGCTACCCAGCGACACCGAGATGACCGCCGAACTGGCACGCGAGCTCGAGGCTGCCCCCCTGGTGGCCATCGACTTCCCCAAGTTCACCGACGGCCGTGGCTACAGCATCGCCCGCTTGCTACGCGAACGGCATGGCTACTCGGGCCAGGTCCGGGCCATCGGCGACGTGCTGATCGACCAGCTTTTCTACCTCTCGCGCTGCGGATTCGATGCCTTCTCGTTGCGTGAAGACCAGGTCATCGAGGATGCCCTCAACGCGTTGAACACCTTCAGCCGCAGCTATCAGCCAGGCACCGATGAGGCCGAGCCGCTGTTCCGGCGCCGTCTGCGCGAGGCTCGCGAGCGTAACGCCGCCTGAGTCGCGTGACACCCCCACCGCCATGAGCCGGCCCAGAGCGCCGGCTCGTGCATCGGCTCCGCACTCGGGCGTCTGTCGTGGCGCCGCTCGGCTATGGCAGCATATGGATCGCCCTCGTGCCTCGGAGCCCTTGCCATGCCGTCCCCACGCCTGCTGATCGGCCTACCCTTGCTCGTCACGCCGCTGGCGATCGCCGCCTGGTTATGGCTGACCATGCTCAGCCCCTGGACCTACGAACGCCCCGCACATCTGGCCCCGATCGCCGAAGGCCCGCATGTCCTCTTCGTGTATGGGACCCTGACCCATGCGCCGATACGCTGGCTGGTCTATGGCCGCGCCGGCGCACCCACGGAGGGCACCCTCGAGGGCTTCCAGCGTGACGGGCTCGACCTGGGGCGTTGCTCCGACTGCCGCGTGGAAGGCCTGCGACTCAGCGTCAGCGCCGAGGAGCTGGCGCGCCTCGATCGCTACGAACGCCTGGGGGTTCGCTATCGTCGCGTCCGTGTGCCGCTGACCGATGGCCAGTCGGCCTGGGTCTATCGCCGCCTGAACGACACGATTTAAGCGAGCGGTAAGTGAGTGTTCTATGATGGGATAGATAACGGTATAAACTTCTTCCGCTTTTCGTCCCATTAACCGGCAGGCAGTATCGAGGCTGAAACAGCCTGTCCGAAGGAGCCGCCATGGATGCCGATCTCACCCTGTTCGATATGTTCGCCCGCCTCGGCGTGGCCGCCGGCCTGGCCCTGGTGCTGGGGCTCGAGCGCGAGTTGCGCGGTAAGCCCGCCGGCCTGCGTTCGCACATGCTGGTCGCGCTCGGGGCCGCGGCCTTCTTGATCGTCGGACTGGAGATCCTGTTCGCAACGGCCGAGGGCGACCCTTCCGCGCGCGTCGACCCGACCCGCATCGTCGAGGGCGTGATCGGAGGCATCGGCTTCCTGGGTGCCGGCAGCATCATCCGCAGCGGCACCAGTGTGCAGGGCATCACCACCGGCGCCTCCATCTGGCTGGCCGGCGCCATCGGTATCGCCGCCGGCATCGGCAACGTCCCGCTGGCCGCCATGGTCACGGGCATGGCCTTCGTGATCATGGTGGTACTCGGCGGCATCGAACGCACCTTGCCCCATAACCGGCGCCGCCACGGCGATTAAGCGGCGCCGGCAGTTGTGACGACATTCGGCCACGGCCTACAATGAGCCGCGTTCCCCTCGTGCGACACAAGGACCCTCGCCCATGATCACCCTGTTGCATAACCCGCGCTGCTCCAAATCACGCCAGGCCCTGGCGCTGCTCGAGGAGCGTGGCGTCGATGTCTTGGTGCGGCGCTATCTCGAGGACCCGCTGGACGGCGCCGAACTGCGTGCGCTGATCGCACGGCTGACCAGCGAGCCACGCGATCTGGTCCGCGTCAGCGAGCCCGAATGGAAGGCCCTGGGGGCGGATCGCGATCAGCCACAGCAGGTGGTCGATGCCATCGTCGCGCACCCCAAGATCCTGCAACGCCCTATCGCCGACGACGGCACTCGGGCGATCATCGGCCGGCCCCCGGAAGACCTCCTCGCGCTGCTCGACTGACGCTTTTTCCCTCCGGTACCAGGAAGTTTCATGTCCACCCTGCCCTATGTGCTGATCCTCTACTATTCACGCTCCGGCGCCACCCGTGCCATGGCCGAGCGACTGGCCGCCGGCGTCGAGTCCTATCGCGGCATCGAGGCACGGCTGCGCACCGTGCCTCCTGTCTCGCCCAGCTGCGAGGCGGTCGACCCCGAGATCCCCGCCGAAGGCGCGATCTACGCCGACCTCGACGACCTGCGAAACTGCGCCGGCCTGGCGCTGGGCAGCCCGACGCGCTTCGGCAACATGGCCGCGCCGCTCAAGTACTTCGTCGACACCACCAGTGAGTTATGGCTGGGTGGCGCGCTGGTGGACAAGCCCGCCAGCGCCTTCACCTCCACCGCGAGCCTGCATGGCGGTCAGGAGACCACGCTGATCTCGATGCTGCTGCCGCTGCTGCACCACGGCATGGTCTTCGCCGGCATTCCCTACAGCGAGACCGAGCTCACCGAAACCCAGGGGGGCGGCACGCCCTACGGCGCCAGCCACCTGGCCGGCACGCGCAGCGATCGCCCCCTGGACGAGCACGAACGCCAGCTGGCCTATGCCCAGGGCGCCCGCCTGGCGCGCCTGGCGCTGGCGCTCAACAAGGCAGGAGATCGCCCATGAGACGTTGGCTGGAAGGCCTGGAAAGCCGCCAGGGGCTCGATGCGCTGACCGCCAAGTCGCGGCGCCTGGTCATCGTCAGCTATGCAGTACTGCTGGCATTGATGCTGTATCGCGGCGTGGCCATACAGAGCGATGGCAGTGCCATCGGCCCACTGGTGGCCTTCGTGCTGCCGCTGGCCCTGTTCCTGCCCTCGATCCTCGCCAGGCGAGCCCGCGGCCACGCCTGGCTGGCCTTCGTCAGCCTGCTGTTCTTCACCCAGGGCGTGATGGTCGCCACCCTGCCGGGCGAAGCGTTGCGGGGTGTGCTCGAGGCGCTGGTATCGCTTGCCCTGTTCACCGGCTGCATGGGCTACGCGCGCTTTCGCAGCCGTCAGCTCAAGGCCCGACACCAGGACGCCTGAACACGACGCCCCACTCGGCAGCGGTCGCCCCGGGCAGCATCAAGGGGCAGACAGCGGCGCACTCTCGCCGTTACCGCTCTCTGGTATGGCCAGGGTCCGATGGCCGCCCCTGGGGAGAGCCGAGGTTGAGCTCGGAGCGACGAGCGGCGACCATTAAGGCACATTCGAGGAGAACACCATGACACGTGACATCGCCGACATCCGGCGCGACTACGAGGGCGGTCGCCTGGACGAAGACCAGCTGCCCGAGCGACCCATGCCGCTGTTCGACGAGTGGCTCGCGCTGGCCCTGGACGCCGAAGGCCAGGATGCCAATGCCATGACCCTGGCCACCGTGGACAGCCAGGGCTTGCCACATGCCCGGGTGGTCCTGCTCAAGGGCGCCGAGGATCAAGGCCTGCAGTTCTTCAGCAACTACCACAGCCACAAGGGCAGTGAACTCGCCAACGTGCCCCAGGCCGCCCTGGTCTTCTGGTGGCCGTCGCTGGCGCGCCAGGTCCGGTTCGAGGGCGCGGTCGAGAAGATCGATACCAAGGCATCCGACGCCTACTTCGCGCGCCGCCCACGCGCCAGCCAACTGGGCGCCTGGGTCGCCACGCAAAGCGTGGTGATCCCCGGCCGCCAATGGCTCGAGGAGCGCGAGACGCGCTTCAAGCAGGCCTACGAGGGCCAGGAGATCCCGCGTCCCCTTCACTGGGGCGGCTACCACCTGACGCCGAACATGATCGAGTTCTGGCAGGGCCAGCCCAGCCGCCTGCATGATCGCATCCGCTTCGAGCGCCGCGATGACCACTGGCAGCGCTTCCGCCTGGCGCCCTGAGCGAGTCCGACCCTCCTGCCCCGCCATCGGCGGGGTCAGCCTTCTACGGGGCTCTCCAGCCGCAGCCGCTGCCAGTCGCTCTCGGGCTCATTGAGCCGTAGCACCGCATCCACCACGTCCTCGTCCATGTTGTAGCGAAGCCGGAAACCCAGCTGCTGCATCAGCGCCCGCATGGGGCGATTGTCGACCATGATCTTGCCGACCATCTCGAGCGTGCCCAAGCGCCTGCTGTAACGAATCATCTTGTCCATCAACAGACGACCGATCCCCAGCCCGTGCAGGTCATCGCGGACGATGATCGAGAACTCGGTACGAATGTTGTCGGCGTCGTTCCACACCCGCACCACGCCGAGCATTTCCTTGCCGCCCTCGACCAGCGGATGCTCGGCGATGAAGGCCATCTGCCGGTCGTAGTTGATGTGCGAGAGCATCGCCAGGTCACGCTGGCTCAGATCGGCCTTGTGATGGAAGTAACGAAAGCGAATGCTCTCCTCCGAGAGCCGCCGGTGGAAGCCGGTGATCAGCGGGGCGTCCTCGGCGCGGATCGGCCTCACCTCGACCTCCCAGCCATTGCTCAGGGTCACCCACTCCCTCAGCTCCTCCGGATAGGGCATGATCGCGAAGCGCGCCGGCGCGCCCAGGTCCATGGCGAAGTCGACCGCCAGCATGCCCTCGCGATTGAGCACCAGCGGGTTGAGTTCCAGCCCGCGCAGCTCGGTGAGGTCGCTGGCCATCTGCGAGAGCGTCACCAGCAGCTCGCCGATGCGTGCCAGGTCCCGCGCCGGGTCGCTTGAGTGCTCACGGATCAACCGCGCGGCATGGGTCCGGGCGACCAGGTCCGCGGCCAGACTCATGTTCAGCGGCGGCAACGCCACCTGACGATCGGCCAGGATATTGACCTTGTAGCCACCGATGCCGAACACGACCAGCGGGCCGAACACCGGGTCTCGGGTGATGCCGGCGCACAGCTGCATGGAATGCTTGCCGCGTTGCATGGGCTGCAGGCAATACTCACGCACGCGGAAGTCGGGAAACTTCTCGGCGACCTTGTCGGCCAGCCGAGTGGCACCCTCGGCGACCCGCGCAGGACCGTCCAGGTCCTGGAGCAGGCCGGCCGACAGCTTGTGGGGATGCTGGCGATAGCGGAAGGGCCGGCAATTGCCGTCGTGCACCACCTTCAGCGCCAGCGGCCCCTCGAGCGTCCGGGCCTCCTCGGCGGCCCGCTCGGGCGTCGTCGCATAGCGGCTCTCGGCGACCGGGATGCCATAGGACGTCAACACTCGGGCCGCCTCGGAGTGTGCCAGGCATTCCCCTCCCTCCGCCTTCACCCGTTCGATCAACGCACGGCTCGCCGCCCGACTCTCGCGGGTCGGGGTAAACGGCAGGCTCGGCGGGGTCTCTTGAAGCAGCTTCTGCACCCGCTGGTAGTCGACCATGTGCATGAAGGCCTTGACCGCCTTCTCCGGCGACAGATAGGTGGGAATACCGGCCTCGTGACAGGCCTGTCGAGCGGCCAGAGCCTCGCCGAGTCCCATCCAGCTGGTCAACAGGTTGCGGCGAAAGCGCCGGCGGGCGTCGATCAACGCCTGGGCGGTATCGAGTGACGGCGCCATGCGGGTCGGGGCATGCACCACCAGCACGGCGTCCACGCCGGGATCGGCGGCCACCCGTTCGACGATCTCGACGAAACGTGCCGGCGTGGCATCGCCGCCGATATCCACCGGGTTCTCCCCCGGCTTGCTGACATCCATGTCGTCGCGGCACAGCGCCTCGCGGGTCGTTTCGCCGAACTCGGCCAGACACCCGCCGGCGCTGATCAGCTTGTCGATGGCCAGCATCGCCGGCCCCAGGCCGTTGGAGACGACCGCCAGCCGATCGCGCTTGAGCGGGCGCATGCGCGACAGCGTCTCCAGGGCATCGAACAGTTCATCGGAATCATCGACCCGCACCACCCCGGCCCGGGCGAAGGCCGCATCGAAGACCTGGTCGCGGTTGGCGACCCCCGGCGTGGGCGGCAGGTTGGCGATATCCGAGGCCGCGGTGCGTCCGCTCTTGATCGCCAGCACCAGGCGATGGCGGGAGGCTTCGCGCACCGCCGTCATGAAGTGCTGGGCATCCTGGATACGCTCCAGGTGCAGCAGCAGGGCCTGGGTCGGCGCGAACTGGTTGAGGTAATCGATCATGTCCGGCAGCAACACGTCGACGCTGTCGCCCACGGTCAGCAGGTGGGAGAAGCCGATATCACGCCCGGCGGCCCAATCGATCATGGCGTTGCCGAGCATGCCCGACTGCCCCAGGTAGGCCACCCGACCCTTCTTCACCGGCTGGCTGGCGTAGGAGGCGTTGAGCCGTCGCCCGGGCACGATCAGGCCCATGCAACCCGGCCCCAGCACCCGGATCCCGCACTCACGGGCGGCGGCCAGCATGCGCGCCCTGATCGAGGCCTGACCATCACGCGCGACGTCGAGGTTCGCCCCACCGGACAGCACCAGGGCCGCGCGCACGCCGCAACGGCCGAGGCGTGCGATGATCGTCGGCACCCGATCGATGGGCGCGCAGACCACGGCGAGGTCCGGGACCCGCGGCAAGTCGCTCACCCGCGCGACACCCTCCACGCCGTGCACGGACTCGTACCCCTTAGGATTGACCGCCCACAGCGCCCCCGGAAAGCCGCCCTCGAGCAGGGTGCGGATCACGATACCGCCCATGGAGTGTGGTTTCTCCGAGGCCCCGACCACGGCGATGCTGTGCGGCGAGAAGAAATGATGCAGAAAGCGGGTGCTCATCGGCGGGCTCCGAGGGCGTGTCGAGATTGCTTCCTGTGTACGACTTATGGCCACTGTCATGCAAGGCCCCATCGCGCTTAGGGTAACGATGACGCACCTGGAGCCCTCGCATGATCACGGCCTATCTGACCCACCCCGAGTGCCACCGCCACCACATGGGGCCCGAGCACCCCGAAAGCCCCATGCGCCTCGAGGCCATCCACGCACGCCTGATGCGTGCCGGTCTGCTACAACAGACCATGCAGGGCGACGCCCCCGCCGCCACCGACGAGCAGCTCACCCGCGTCCACCCACCCCATCACCTGCAGTCCCTTCAGGCCTGCGTCCCCGAGCATGGGATGGTCCTGCTCGAGGACGACACCCTGATGAACGCCCACAGCCTGCAGGCCGCCCGGCATGCCGCCGGCGCCGTGGTGAGCGGCGTCGATCGGGTCTATCGCCACCAGGCCGACAACGTCTTCTGTGCGGTGCGCCCACCGGGGCACCACGCCGAGCGTGACCTGGCGATGGGATTCTGCTTCTTCAACAATGTGGCGGTCGGGGCCGCACACGCCAGGCAACGATATGGGGCGCAACGGGTTGCGATCCTCGACTTCGACGTGCACCAGTGCAACGGCACCATCGATATCTTCCGCGACGACCCCGAGGTGTTGGTCTGCACCAGCTTCCAATCGCCCTTCTACCCTTGGCGCCACCTGTCGACGGACGCCCCCAATATCATCAACACGCCGCTGCCTGCCGGCACCGACGGCCCCACCTGGCGCCGGGCCATCGAACGAGACTGGCTACCGGCGCTGGACGACTTCGCCCCGCAGATCGTGCTGATCTCGGCCGGCTTCGACGCCCACCGCGACGACCCGTTGGCCGAGTGCTGCCTGGACGACGCGGACTATTATTGGATCACCCGCCTGGCCCTGGACGTCGCCGCGCGTCACGCCGAACATCGTCTGGTCTCGGTGCTCGAGGGCGGCTACGATCTCCCCGCCCTGGGCCGCGGCGTCGAAGCGCACCTCAAGGCGCTGATGGGGCTGCCGCTGGACTGAGGCGCCAGGCGAGCGACGCCGCCATGTTTCCTGCCCCGCGGAAACGCCCCGCCTCAGGATGACGCCTGCCGATTCCATGTCGCCCCCCATCCACATGGGGTCGCACCCAAGCCCGCAGGCGATCGGTGATGTGGTAGTCTAAAGGAAACCCTGTTTCCAATAGTGAACCCGCATGCCCGCCACCAACGACCAAGATGCCGCCCTGCGCATCGCCTCCGGGCGCAAGGCCTTCGTCGAGCCACTCCGGCTCGGCGAGCGGCTCAAGGAGATTCGCCTGGCCAACCGGTGGACCCTGGGAGACGTCAGCGAGCGCACCGGCCTGGCACGCTCCACGCTGTCCAAGATCGAGAACGATCAGATATCGCCGACCTTCAGCGCGGTACAGAAGCTGATCAGCGGCCTGGACATCGACCTCCCTCAGCTGCTCTCCCAACCGCGCCCCCAGGCCCGAACCATGGGGCGTCGCGATCTGACGCGCCATGGCGATGGCCAGCAGCACCCGACGCCGACCTACGAGCACGAGCTGCTCAGCTGCGAAATGGCCCAGAAGCACATGATCCCCTTCAAGACCATCGTGCGGGCACGCAGCTTCGAGGAATTCTGCCAATGGGTCCGCCACGACGGCGAAGAATTCCTGATGATCCTCGAAGGCGAGATTCAGCTCTATTCCGAGTTCTACGAGCCCCTGCATCTGGCCAAGGGCGACAGCATCTACTTCGATAGCGACATGGGGCACGCCCTGGTGTCGGTGAGCGAGGAAGACGCCGTGGTGCTCTCGGTGTGTACCCAGTGACGCTACCTCGCTGCCCCTCGCGCCCCACTCTTTCGAGACACCGGAAGCCACCCCATTGGCCTTCTTGACAACGGAGCCAACGCCATGCAGCACCTGGATGACGACACCCGCACCGAGCTCGAAGCCGCCGCCTTCCGTCGGCTGCTCAGCCACCTGGACGCGCACAAGGAGGTGCAGAACATCGAGCTGATGATCCTCGCCGACTTCTGCCGCAACTGCCTCTCCAAGTGGCTGGTCGCCGCCGCCGAGGAACGCGGCGAGAGCCTCGACTACGAGGCCGCCCGCGAGCACGTCTACGGCATGCCCTATAGCGAATGGAAGACGCTCTACCAGGCCAAGGCCACGCCGCAACAACTGGCCGATCTGGAGGCTCGGCAGGCCGCCAAGCCAGAGGCCGATTCATGAGCGAGGCGATGCTTCCCCTCTCCCTGGCGGTGCTGACGGTCTCGGACACCCGCAGCGAAGACACCGATCGCAGCGGCCAAGCACTGGTGGAACGGCTGACCGCGGCCGGCCATCGCCTGGCCGACAAGCGCATCGTGCCCGACGACGTCTATCGCATCCGCGCCGTGGTCGCGACTTGGATCGCCGATCCCGAGATCCAGGGAATCCTGATCACCGGCGGCACCGGCTTCACTGGCCGGGACTCCACCCCCGAGGCGGTCGCGGCACTGCTCGACAAGCGCATCGAGGGCTTCGGCGAGCTGTTTCGCCAGCTCTCGTGGCACGAGGTGGGAAGCTCCACCGTACAAAGCCGCTGCCTCGGCGGGCTGGCCAACGCCACCGTGGTGTTCTGCCTGCCGGGCTCGACCGGCGCCTGCCACACTGCCTGGGACGGCATCCTCGCCGAACAGCTCGACAGCCGGCACCGGCCGTGTAACTTCGCGAATCTGGTCATCCCCGAGCGAGGCACCCATGGCTGACCTCCAGCCCGTCGAGGCGGCGCTCGACGCGCTGCTGAAAGGCCTAGCGCCGCTCGGCGCCGAGCGCTTGTCGCTCGCGGACGCCGAGGCCCGCGTGCTCGCCGAGACGCAGACCGCGCGACTCGACGTGCCGCCCTTCGATAACAGCGCCATGGACGGCTATGCCCTGCATCACGGCGACGCCGGCCGCTGGCTACCGATCCGCCAACGCATCGCCGCCGGCACCCCGGCCGCGCCGCTCGCACGCGGCGGCTGCGCGCGCATCTTCACCGGCGGCGAGATCCCGCCCGGTGCCGACTGCGTGGTGATGCAGGAAAGGGTCGCGCTGGAGGGCGAGCATGCCCGGCCGCCCGAAGGCGTACCGGCCGGCGACAACCTGCGTGGCCGCGGGCGTGATGTGGCCGCCGGCGAGCCGCTCTTGGCGGCCGGCACGCGGCTCGACGCCGCCGCGCTCGGCCATCTCGCCGGCCAGGGCATCACCGAGGTCGAGGTGCGCCGCCGGCCACGGGTGGCGCTGCTCTCCACCGGCGACGAGGTCGTCGATCCCGGCCAGCCCCTGGCGCCGGGACAAATCTATAACACCAACCGCCCGCTGCTGACATCGCTGCTCAGGCGCTTCGGTGCCGAGGTGGTGATGACCTCGGCGGTGCCGGATACCGCCGAGGCCAGCCGTCGACGGCTCGAGGAAGCCGCCGAGGTCGCGGACGTGGTGATCACCACCGGCGGCGTGAGCGTGGGGGAAGAGGACCACGTACGCGGCGCCGTCGAGGCCCTGGGGCGGCTTGACCTGTGGCGGCTGGCGATTCGCCCCGGCAAGCCACTGGCGCTCGGACGACTGCCGAAGGCCGCCGGCGGCGAGGCCCGTTTCGTGGGCCTGCCCGGCAACCCGGTCTCCGGCTTCGTCGGCGCCTGGCTGTTCCTGCGTCCGCTGATGGGCGCCCTGCTGGGTTGCCCGGCGTTAGCATCACTGCCGGCGCTTTCCGCCCGGGCGGCCTTCTCCACCCACACCGGGCCGCGCCAGCACTACATGCGTGTGACCCTCGAGTTTAGCACCGACGGCATCGAGGCCCGGGCGTTCGAGGATCAGAACTCCGGTGTGCTCTCCTCCTGCGTGGGGGCCGACGCCCTGGCGGTGATTCCCCCCGAGTCCTCAGTGTCGCAGGGCGATACGCTGCGCTGCCTGTGGCTCCGGATCGACTGACGCCGGGGCTGGCCGAGCGGCCGGCACATCGAGATGCGCCTCGAGGTCCGTCCAGAGCCGGGCGAAGGCCGCATCCAGCACGGCGTAATCGCGCTCGAGCCATGGCAACAGTGCGGCGAGGCGGTTGGGGCCCGATAAGCGCCGTCCCAACCCGGCTACCGCCCGGCAAGTGAAACGGAAGTCAGCGTAGCCGCGTAGCCAGTCCTGGCGGACCAGGGCCGGCATCATGGCGGCCAGTCGATCGGGGGCCGGGCGCGCCGCAAGCAACCGGTAGCAGCGCGCGATCACATCATCGCGTTCGAGCCTCGTCAGCCGCCGTGCCAGGCAGTGATCCCACATCAGGTCCAGGGCGATACCGGCCACGCGACGCCCGTCGCGCGGCGCCAAGGCCTTGGCCTCGAGCAGTACCGGGTGACGATCGACGAAGGCATCCACTCGGCGATGGTGGCGTATGCCTGCCGCCACCCCCGGGGCCCAGGCATCCAGGTCGGGCCCCTTGACCCCATCGGCGATCAGGTTCCCGTAGAGGAAGTCGTCGCTACCGCCGCGGGCGAGCCAGCCATGGGCCAGGAAGTTCATCTCAGTCTCCGTGGAGGGTCACAGGCAGTGGGTGGGCTTGGGCAGCCCGGCCAGGCGCGCCGCCCGCTTGGCCGGACTGCCGGGAAACAGGCGCATCAGATGCATCGAGCGTCCCTTGTCGGGCCCCAGGTCCCGCCCCACCGCCTTGACCAACGGACGCATGGCCGGCGCCATCTCATACTCGGCATAGAAGGCCCGCAGGACCTCGAGCACCTCCCAGTGCTCCGCCTCCAGGATCACGCCTTCTTCGCTGGCCAAGGCCTCGGCCACCGCCGGCGACCACTGGCCGATGTCGACCAGATAGCCTTCCGGGTCGAGCCCGACCCGGGCATCGGCCACGCAGAGGTGACGAGTTATTTCGCTGCTTGCCATCGCTCAGTACCAGCTCAGGGTTTGTTCGGCTTGCTCGGTCAACTGGACGAAGCCTTCCACGTCGACCACCTGTACCTCACCATCGCAGCGGCCGAGCAGCCCCCGCGACTCGAGATCCTCGCGCTGCGCGAAGAGCCGCCCCGGAATAGCCTCGAAGTGACGCACCAGCGCCGGCAAGGCGCCCTGCACGCCATCCTCGATCAGCAACAGGCGATCCTCGGGGCCCATGGCGGCCAGCGCCTGCTCATGCACCCGGTAGCTGGCCGGTGAACGGTTCACGATATGTAGGTTCATGAGGGCATCTCCCGAGCCGGGCTAGAAGGTGAGTACGCGTGCATGGCGACGGATCAGCTCGGCGCTATCCTCGGCCTGCAGGACACGCGGCGCCAGCATCAACTCGTCGGCGCTCAGGCCGAAACGCGCCAATGCCTCCGCCTCGACCCATAGCGTGTCGATATCATACATCTCCAGCATCCGAAGCGTAGGGGCGGTGCCCTTCTGGTCCAGCGCTCCTGCGGCCTGGTCCTCGACCAGGGCCGTCACGCCCTCGCCCATGAACAGCAGCGAGACGTCACCGCCGAAGGCGGCCGCGACCAGGGCGACGTCGAGCCCTTCACGCAACCAGCCACTGCCATGCGGGGCATGACGCAGGATCACCAGCAGATCGCCAGCGGGCGTATCATGGTCGTGGTGCATTTGGCACTCTCCTCAGGGCCCGAAGGTCACCAGGCGATCGCAGCGCTGGCTCAGATCCACCAGCTGGCCGACCCCGGTCAGCTCGAACGGCGCCTCGACGCTGTGTCCGTTCTTGCCGTGGCGTGCCGCCTCGCGCTCGTCCATCAGGCCGCGACGCAGCGCCGCCGCGATACACACCTGAAGCGCCACGTCGTGCTGTTCGCACAGCGCGACCCAGCCATCGGTCAGGTGCGGTTCATCCTGGGGTGGAGCGGCCAGCCGCGCGGCGTTGTAGACGCCGTCATGGTAGAAGAACACCGCTTCCAGGCAATGCCCTCGCGCCAGCACTGACCGAGCGAAACGCAGCGCCGAGTGGCTGGCCTGATCGCTGTAGGGCGCCCCCATCAGCAGGATCGCATAGCGCATGATCATCCTCTCAAAAACAAGCTGGCCCCGCCGAAGCGGGGCCAGCATTCTCGCATCGCCGTGGCTAGCGTCAATCCTGGCTCATGATGCCGAGCAGGGACAGCAGGCTGACGAAGAGGTTGTAGATCGAGACATACAGGGTGATGGTGGCGAGAATATAGTTGGTCTCGCCGGCCCGGTGCACGATCTCGCTGGTCTGGTAGAGGATCGCCGCGGAGGCGAACAGCACGAAACCGGCGGACACCATCAGCGACAGCGCCGGGATCTGGAAGATCAGGCCGGCGACCATGGCCAGCATCAACACGATGGCGCCCGCCATCATGAAGTTGGCTAGGAAGCTGAAGTCCTTACGGGTAACCAGCGCCACGGCGGAGAGACCGCAGAAGGTCAAGCCGGTCAGGCCCAGCGCCGTCATGATCAACTGAGCGCCGTTAGGCAGCGTCAGGTAGGCGCTGATGATCGGTCCCAGGGTAAAACCCATGAAACCGGTGAAGGCGAAGGTCGACAACAGGCCGAGGGCCGAGTTGGCGGTCTTGTGCACCAGAAACATCAGGCCATAGGCACCGACGAAGAAGAGCAGGATGTTCATCTGCTGAACGCCCATGGCCACGGCGACGCCGGCCGTGGCGGCGGAAAACAGCAGGGTCATGGCCAGCAGGCCATAGGTGTTGCGCAACACCTTGTTGGTACTGACGGCACTCGACTGCTGCGTCGTCATGTGTGTGTCTTGATAAGCCATCGATCCGAAGCTCCGTGTGGTTGATCTCGGCGATAACGACAGGATGCCGCCTGGCGGATAGTGACGCAAGTGTGAACGCCTCACGGCGTCAACGTTCGACGATGGACTCGGGGCATTGTGCAGGCGGCACCAGGCCAGCGGGCACCGCATCCCGGCCCATCTGCCGGGACGTCGGCACAGCACTACTCGCCGTCCAGTTCCTTGTTGGTGTGGTGAATCGCCCACCAGGTGATGGCCGCGACGGGAATGACCAAGGCGGCCACGATCATCAGGCTATTCATCGTCTCGCTCCTCCATTGCCGCGAGCTGGGCTCTCTTGTGCACCAGTATAACAAGGTTGACGGCATTGTAGGCGATGACCGCGGAACCGACCGTCGGTCCCAACCTGCCACCGACCAGCATGCCGATCGCGGCGCCGGTGATCATGGCCATCGACAACGTGGAGGCACACTCGAGCGCGATCTTGTTGCGGTGGTGCTTGAAGCCCAGCATCACGATGTCTCCTCAAGGCCTTCGCAGGGGCCGGTAGAGCGATCACCACGCGCACCTTCCGGCCACGAAAAAGCCCCGAGACCAGTCGTCGACTGTTTCTCGGGGCTCGCGATTCGAGTGGCGGAGGGACAGTCCGCTTGATTAGGCTTCAGAAACATCCAATAAAATATAATTACTCATTGTTTTAGCTTTATTTTTTTTAATCTCTGTCCAGCAAGATCCAAAGCCGTACCGACATTTCCAGAGTCAAAGTATGGGCCGGAGTATGGGCTAGGGTATGGTACGCTAATCCTTCGACAACGAGGAGGCGGCCATGGGCAAGCTCACCACACGTGGAGTACAGAAACTGGTCAGGGAGGCCAAGCCCGGGTTGACCAACGATGGTGAGGGCCTGTACCTCAAGATCGGCAAGAAAGGGGGAGCAAGCTGGATCTATCGGTTCCGGCGCAATGGCAAACTTCGCGACATGGGCCTTGGTAGCTATTCGGACGTCAGCCTTGCTGAAGCGCGAGCTCGTGCCGGCAAGAACCGTAGCCTCATCAAGGAAGGCCTTGATCCCCTTGAGGCCAAGGTAGAAGAAGAGCAAGTAGACGAGGCCACGCCCACCTTCACCAGCTGTGCCGCCCGCTACATCATGTCCCACCGCCGCAGCTGGCGGAACGCCAAGCACGCGCGGCAATGGGTCAGCACGTTGAAGGCCTACGCTCGACCGGTCATCGGAAACAAGCCTGTCGATGAGGTCACCACCCAAGACGTCCTGAAAATCCTGTCACCGATCTGGACCAGCAAGACCGAAACGGCCAAGCGCGTGCAAGGCCGGATTGAGAACGTCCTCGACTACGCCGCGGCGCACAACTACCGAGATCCTGTGAACCCGGCCCGCTGGCGTGGGCACCTCGACAAGCTGCTGGCCAAACCATCTAGGGTCAAGCAGGTAAGCCACCATCCGGCTATGCCCTATGATGATGTTGCCGCCTTCATGGCCGAGCTTCTGGGCTATACCAGCGTTTCCTCCAGGGCCCTGCAGTTCCTGATCCTGACAGCTACGCGCACTTCAGAGGTCCTGCGCGCTGATTGGCTGGAGCTCGACCTCAACAATCAAACCTGGACGATCCCAGCCGACAGAATGAAGGCACGCCGCGAACACCGTGTGCCGCTGTCACGGCAAGCGGTGGAGCTGCTGGCCCAGCTACCGCGAGTGAAGGGCAACTCCTATGTCTTCCCCGGAGCGCGCTACGGACGCCCTCTCTCCAATATGGCCATGCTGCAGCTGATGCGAGGCATCGGCTATGGTCAGGGTGGCGAACGGGGCGACTACGTGCCCCACGGCTTCCGCTCGAGCTTTCGCGATTGGACCGGCGAAGTCACCAGTTATCCTCGTGACGTCGCAGAAATGGCGCTGGCCCACACCATCGAGAACAAGGTGGAAGCGGCCTATCGCCGTGGAGACCTCTTCAATAAGCGACGGGCCATGATGCAGAATTGGGCCGATTTCATCCTACCACAGAGCTAGTAAGGACACTCTTGAAGTACTGAACACTCGGGCATGGCGCATGTTTTGCTGTGGCAAGGCAGCCTGCAGGCCCTACAGCAGTATTTCTTGTTATCAAAGCGTTACAACAGGTAGCACACTTCATCGAGCGCTACGCTGACGAGCTGCATTCAAGACACTTCGAATCGCCCAGAGAGCTTTAGGAAACTATGTTGACTGACCGAGCCCGGCTTGTAAGGGGCGGGCTCTTCTATTCCTGCATCAGAACATCACCGCCACGGAGCGCCGCATGACAGCAAAGAAAGCCCCCAAATTCTATGTCGTTTGGGTCGGCCGGCAGACCGGGATCTTCACCACACAAGAAGGCGACGACATCTGGCAGCGTGGCCTCGGCCCCTTCGGGCCGCACATCTCGGCGGAATAAGGCGTCAAAAAAGGACGATCATACTCACCCGGGAGAGACCTTCGACACGGAAATCTACTGCGATGGTGCTTGTGACCCCAATCTTGGTGATGCCGGCTCGGGCATGGCCATCTACCGCAAGGGCACCCTCGACCAGCTCTGGTATGGCCTCTACAACCCCAAGGGGACCAACAATACAGCCGAGTTAAACGCCTTTTTCCAAGCTCTACATATGGCCAAGGAGGAAATTGCGCAGGGATCGTCCGTGCGGATCCACTGCGACTCCATGTACACCACCAACGCCATCACGAAGTGGGCCGGCGAATGGCGGAAGCGCGGCTGGAAGAAAGCCAATGGAGAGGCGATAAAGAACCCGGAGATCATCCAGCCCACGCATGCGCTGTACGAAAGCCTCAAATCGTCGCTGACCATCGCCCACGTCAAAGGGGACGCAGGAGTTGAAGGCAACGAACTAGCCGACAGGATGGCAATGTACGGGGCCGACCAACAGGCCTACCACCGCTTGTAAGCCAGGCGAAACCTGCGCGATGCCAAAGGTTCGCACGACGTATAAAGCCATCTTCTGGATCGTCGCTGCCTTGGTGCTGATCGCGCTGCTGTTTCCTTACCTCCTGCCCCTGTTCTACTAAGAGGAGATCGCCATGAAACGACTCGCTGCCTGCATTGCGCTTTCCGCGACGCTCGCCACGTCGGCTTGGGCCGCCCCGCAGACCGTGACGTTGTCGGTGCCGGGCATGACCTGCGCCGCCTGCCCGATCACCGTCAAGGCCGCCCTCAACAAAGTGGACGGTGTCTCGCACGTCGATGTGAGCTACCCGGATCGTGAGGCGGTGGTCACCTTCGACGATTCACGAACGCACGTCGAAGCATTGACCGAAGCCACCACCAACGCCGGCTCCCCCTCATCCCCGACACCCTCGGAAGCGGATCGGGAGTGACCATGAAGAACCCCAAGCCCCTGCTGCGCGCAAGCGTGATTGGCACCGTCCTGCTGGCGCTGTGCTGCTTCACGCCCATCCTGGTGATCCTGCTGCACCGTTGGCCTGGCGGCACTGACCGGCTACCTGGACGTGGTACTGCTTCCTGCCCTGGCCTTCTTCATCGGCCTGACCCTCTATGCGCTATGGCGCGAGAAGCAATACGACGCCTGCTGTAACAACGCCTCTACCTATTCAAGGAATTCCCCTCATGAGTGATGACAAGAACCCGCACATCGCGGTGATCGGCAGCGGCGGCGCCGCCATGGCGGCGGTCCTGAAGGCCGCCTAACGCGGCGCCCGCATCACCCTGATAGAACGCGGCACCCTCGACGGTACCTGCATCAACACCGGCTGTGTACCTTCCAAGATCATGATTCGCGCGGCCCATATCGCCAACTGGCGCACGGAAAGCCCCTTCGATGCCGGCCTGAGCAGCCAAGCGCCGGTGGTAGATCGGGCCAAGCTGCTCGAGCAGCAACAGCGGCGTGTCGAGGAACTGCGCGATGCCAAGTATGAAGGCATACTCCGCGACCACCCGGCCATCACGGTCCTGAAGGGGGAGGCGCGGTTCGTCGATGCCCATAGCCTGACGGTCACGCTGAATGAGGGCGGCGAGCAGACCGTCCGCTTCGATCGCGCCTTCATCGGCACCGGCGCCCGACCGGCAGCACCGCCGGTGCCGGGCTTGGCCGACACTCCCTACCTGACCTCCACCGGCGCGCTGGCACTGGATACCCTTCCCAAGCGGCTGATCGTGATCGGGGCCTCAGTGGTCGCCCTGGAACTGGCCCAGGCCTTCGCTCGGCTGGGCAGCCAGGTCACCGTGCTGGCCCGGAGCCGCCTGTTGTCCCAGGAAGACCCGGCGGTAGGGGATGCGGTGGAGGCGGCGTTTCGCCGCGAGGGTATCGAGGTGTTCAAGCAGACCCAGGCGAGCCGTGTGGATTACCTTGATAATCTATTCATTGTCGACACCAATGCCGGCACCTTGCAGGCGGATCATCTGCTGGTGGCCACCGGACGGACACCCAACACCGAGGCCCTGCATCTGGCGAGCCTCGGCGTGGAAACCGCGCGTGGGGCGACCCTGGTGGATGAGCAGTTGCAAACCACGGTACCGGGCCTCTACGCCGCCGGTGACTGCACCGATCAGCCGGAGTTCGTCTATGTCGCCGCCGCCGGGGGCAGCCGGGCTGCCGTCAACATGGCCGGGGGCGAAGCCACCCTGGAGCTGAGCGCCATGCCGGCGGTGATCTTCACCGACCCCCAGGTGGCCACCGTCGGCCTGACGGAAGCCGAGGCCATCGAGCAAGGCTTCAGCGTCGATACCCGCGAGCTGGACCTGGAAAACTTGCCCCGGGCACTGGTGAACTTCGACACCGGTGGCTTCATCAAGATGGTGGCCGAACGCGACTCGGGGCGATTGCTGGGCGTACAGGCGGTGGCGGGAGAAGCCGGTGAGCTGATCCAGACGGCGGTGATGGCGCTACGCGCACGCATGACCGTACACGACATCGCCAATGAGCTGTTTCCCTACCTGACCATGGTAGAAGGGCTCAAGCTCTGTGCTCAGACTTTCACCAAGGATGTGACGCAGTTGTCCTGCTGTGCCGGGTGAACGATAGCGTTGCCTACACGTCTGCGACCTTTACCACCGTACCATGGTAAGGCCAGTAAACTCTTTTCGGAGACTTCGCAGGTGCCGACATGAGTGACATGACCATAGGCAAAGTGGCCCTGCAGAGGACGATAGATCCTGTATCATCCACGCCTGAAGTCAGCGTCACGAGACTGACAGGACTCGCCGTGTCGTCGTCATCATGGCCTGCCCAGCGCGATTTCTGCGTAGATACCCTGGTAGTCAGTGTCATGCGTTCTATCCGGCTCCGGCTTGGGATTCAGGGCTACCATGCGACCGCTGGGGTCATCTAATAGGCCGCGAAGTTGTTCATAATCGAAGCTCCAGCCCTCGGCGTTGCGCTGGTTGAGACGTGTGATGGTCTCTACCAATGTGGACATGCTGTGCCCTTCTCCCTCCAAAGGCGGGAATGCCTGAACCAGCAGTTGCCCCTCGTACCAGCCGATCTTGATGGACTGGTTGACGATTCGGACCTGGGTGCCGGCGGGCACGCGGTCGAAGATCGACTCGATGTCCCCGGGGAACATGCGAATACAGCCACGACTGGCACGCATGCCGATTCCATCCGGTTGGTTGGTCCCATGGATCAAGTAGCCATCGAATCCAAGGATAATGGCATGGTCTCCCAGCGGATTGTCCGGGCCTGGGGGCACCACGCTGGGCGCCTCTTCACCGCGTGCCCTGGCTTCACGCTGAACCGACTCGGGTGGATACCAGGCGGGATTCTTGATGTTCATGGTGGTCTTGGTGACACCGAGGGGCGTACCGAAGCCCTCGCGACCGATGCCAATAGGATAGGTCTCGACACGCGGCGTCTCGTCGTCATCCACCTCGGGATAGTAATAAAGGCGCAGCTCGGCGATGTTGATGACGATCCCGTTGCGCTCGACATCGGGCAGGATGAAGCGTCCGGGAATGGTCACCTCGGTTCCCTCGCCGGGGATCCAGATGCTGGTGTCCGGATTGGCTCGCATGATCTCCCGGTACCCCAGGTTGTGTCGCCTGGCGATATCGAGCAGGGTATCCTCTCGATCATCCACCGTTATGCGGTAGGTGTCGCCGATCACATTGCCTTCCTCAGGCAGCGGATAGTGGCCGCGGGGCCATTCGCCCTCCTCTTCGGCCTGAGAAGCGCCGATGAGTGCCAGCCAACCGGCCAGCACCCCCACCACTGTGCGTTTTCGGAGCTGCCACAATGGAGCTTCTCTCGCTGTACCAGAGTGAGGTTTCGATAACGCCATAATTCTCTCCTTTTTTGACTGGACCATTATCATCCAGACCGACGTGTGTTAATTCGCCATCCATGCAGCACCAGTAAGGCGGCCAATAGCCAGATTGGCCAGCTACCGGTTCGGGTGAACGGCGTGTTTCCCACCATGGGCCGCACCTCGCCGCGAAGGCTCGTCGCCTGGAACTGTGGTGCGCGGGCTGTGACACTGCCCTGAGGATCGACGATGGCAGTCATCCCGTTGCTGGTGGCGCGAATCAGGTATCGGCCGTTCTCCAGCGCACGCAGACGGGCCATCTGCAAATGCTGCAGGGGGCCGATGGAGCGGCCGAACCAGGTGTCGTTGGAGACCGTCAGCAGTAGCTCGGCAGCGCGCGCCTGCTCGGCGACCCGGTCGGCATAGATGATCTCGTAGCAGATGGCGTTACCGATGGTGGTTCCGGCGGCGTGGATCGGCCCCTGAGCTTCGGGCCCGGGCGTCATGGTCGGCATGGGCAGGTCGAAGAAGGCGATGGTGCCGGCGAGCAGGCTCTCCAGCGGCAGGTACTCGCCGAAGGGTACCAGACGCGCCTTGCGGTAGTGGCCCTCGGCGTTACCCAGGCCGATCACGCTATTGTAGTAGTCGCCGCCGTCGCGCTGCAGGATGCCGGTGAGCAGGGCGGTGTCGGGGGCGAGGTTGGACTGCACCCGCTCCAGTATGGGCCGCGCCTCCTCCTCGAACATTGGCAGCGCCACCTCGGGCCAGACCATCAGGTCGATGCCGTCGGGCTGCTCCCCGGTCAACGCCGTGTAGATGTTGACCGCCTCGCGCTGGCCTTGGGCACTCCACTTGATGCTCTGGTCGAGGTTGCCTTGCAACAGCGCCACGCTGAGCGGCTCGCCGGCCGGGCTGGTCCACTGACCCGGCAAGGCTAACGGGGCCAGCCACAGGGCGGCGATAGGGGCAAGGGCCCACCAGCGTCGGCGCAGCAGCTCCACGCCCAGGGTGCCGGTCAGGGCGGTGATCAGCGACAGAAGATAGACGCCGCCCACCGGGGCCCAGGCCGCCAGCGGCGAGTCCACTTGGGACGTGCCCAGCAGCAGCCAGGGAAACCCGGTAAACAGCCAGGTGCGCAGCCACTCGCTGAGAACCCAGGTGCCGGCGAAGCTGAGGAAGGCCAGGCGTCGGCCCGTGACGCGGCGATAGAGCCAGAAGGGCACGGTATAGAACAGCGCCAGGCTGGCCACGAACAGACCGGTGAGGAAGAGCGCCAGGAGCGCCCCCGTATCCCCATAGCCGTGGATTGCGACGAAGACCCAGGAGGCACCGGAGCCGAACAGGCCCACGCCATAGCACCAGCCACGGAGCGCGGCTTGAGCGGGTGTCAGGGCATGGATGCCGACATAGACCAGGGCCACCGCCACAGGGCCCAGCCACCACAGCGTGAAGGGCGCGGCGCTGAGGGTGGTCAGCCCCCCGGCGGTCAGGGCCAGCAAACAGCCGAGGACCGGAGAGAGCCGTCCGACAGGCGTCATGTCCCGGACTGGCTGGTTCTGTGCATCCATGCCGTCACTCAGACAATCTGGGGGAGGGACGCTCACGCAAGGCCGCAATCGCAAAGGCGATGACACCCAGGAACAGGGCGATATCCGCCAGGTTGAAGGCGGGCCAGTGCCACTCTCGCCAGTAGATGTCCAGGTAGTCCACCACATACCCTCGCACCAGGCGGTCGATGCCATTACCCAGCGCGCCACCCAGCATCAAGCTGTACCCCAGCGCCTCCAGGCGGGGCCTGGGCCTGCACAACAGGAACGTCAGCACGATAGTCGCCAACCCTGCAAAGCACAGGAAGAGGTAGCGCTGCCAGCCACCTGAATCGGCGAGGAAGCTTAAGGCCGCCCCCGTGTTCCACCAGTGACCCCAGTTGAAGAATGGGGTCAGCGGGATGGTCTGGCCATACGGCATCAGCGCCTGCACCAGCCCCTTGATGACCTGGTCGGCCAGGCCGACCATAACGGCCAGTGCCAACCAGTAGCGGCTCTGCGGCGCCATCGCTATCCGTTTCGTTCTCATGACGTGGCTGCCTGGTAGCGCGGGCTTGCCGAGCCAGTCGTGGCATTGCCTGGCGAGAAGCGATAACCCAGCAACCGCATGGCGTTCAGGGTCACCAGCACGGTGGCGCCGGTATCCGCCATCACCGCGATCCACATGCCGGTGATGCCCAGCGCCGTGGTCACCAGGAAAATGGCCTTCAGGCCCAGCGCCAGGGCGACGTTGGTCTTGACGTTGCGCAGCGTGGCTCGGGACAGGGCGATCAGCTCGGCGATGCCGCCGACGCGGTTCTTGAGCAGCGCCGCATCCGCGGTTTCCAGTGCCACATCCGTGCCGCCGCCCATGGCGATGCCCACTTCTGCCGCGGCCAGCGCCGGCGCATCGTTGATGCCGTCGCCCACCTTGCCGACGGGGCCTCGGCCGGCGGCCTGCCAGTCACGAACGCGCTGGGCCTTGTCCTCGGGCATCAGCTCGCCATGTGCCTCGATGCCCAGGCTGTCACCGATGGCCGCGGCGGTACGCGCATTGTCACCGCTGAGCATCACTGCCTGCACGCCCAGGCGCGACAGCGCCGTCAGCCCCTCCCGGGCATCGTCACGCGGCTCATCGCGCACGGCGATCAGGCCCAGCGGATGCTCGCCTTCGACCAGCACGGCGAGACTCTTGCCGGCCCCCTCCAGCTCGGCGATCCGAGCGCTCAGGTCGTGATCGAGAGCGGCCTGCTCTGCCAGGTGGCGGGGGGTGATCAGGCTCAACTCACGCCCCTCGACCCGACCGGCGACCCCTCGGCCCGACAGGGCGCGGCTCTCACTCGCCAGTGGAAGGGAAAGGCCCAACTGCTCAGCGTGGGCGAGGATGGCCGTGGCTATGGGGTGGCTGGAGTCACGTTCCATCCCAGCCGCCAGCCTCAGGATCTCTTGCGTGCCTTGGCCAGTGGCCCAGTCCTCCACGTCGGTGACCTTGGGGGTGCCGGCGGTGAGGGTGCCGGTCTTGTCCAGCGCCACCGTCCGCAGCTTACCCAGCTGTTCGAGCACCGCGCCGCCCTTGATCAGCAGGCCCCGCCGGGCGCCCGCCGAGAGGCCGGCAGCGATCGCCGCGGGGGTTGAGATCACCAGAGCACAGGGACAGGCGATCAACAGCAGGGCCAGGGCGCGATAGATCGATTCCGACCAGGCCATGGTCGAGACCAGCGGCGGCACCACCGCCATCAGCAGGGCGAGCCCCACCACCGCCGGCATGTAGTAGCGAGCGAAGCGGTCGATGAAACGTGCCACCGGCGCCTTGGCGGCCTGGGCCTCCTCCACCAGGCGGATGACCCGTGCGATGGTGTTGTCCTCGGCGCCGCGGGTTACCTCCACCTCCAGGGCGGCATCGAGGTTGACCGTGCCGGCAAAGACGTCGTCCCCCGGCGCCCGCGTGCGGGGCACCGACTCCCCGTTGATCGGTGACTCATCCAGGTCGGATTCGCCGGTCAGAATACGTCCATCGCAGGGCACGCGGTCGCCCGGTCGCACCAGGACTCGCTGCCCAGGCGTGAGCGAGGCGGCCGAAACCTCACGGGTATCCCCATCCTCCATCAGCCTCGCCGTGGACGGCGTCAGGTCCGCCAGGGCCGAGATGCTGCGTCGCGCCCTCGACGCGGCCACCCCCTCCAGCAACTCGCCTACGGCGAACAGGAAGACCACCACTGCCGCTTCGGCGGCGGCATTGATGGCCAGGGCCCCCAAGGCGGCGATGCTCATCAGCATCTCGATGGTGAAGGGGTTGCGCATCTTCAGCGCACCCCAGGCGCCTTGTGCAATGGGCACCAACCCCACCAGGGTGGCCGCAACGAAGGGCCAGTTGCCTAGGCTAGGCCAGACCAGGCGGAGAACGAAGGCCAGAGCCAGCAGCCCCCCCGTGACGAGCACCAAGCGTCCCTTGGCGGTCTGCCACCAAGAGGCCGGAGCGGCATCCGCCTCATCTCCCTCATCATCGGTGGCAAGCTGGTAGCCGAGCTCGTTAAGGATCCGCTCGATCGCCTCATGAGAAGGCGTCGTATCCTGTTGAGGGTGAATCCTCACCGATCCGGTGACCGAACTGGCCGACACCTCCCCGATGCCCTCCAGGCGGCCCAGAGCGGCCTCTACCTTGCGCTCGCAGCCGCCGCAGTCCATGCCTTCCACCTGCAGTGTCAGCGTCGACGAGATAGTGCTTTGCGTTGGTTCGGTCATGGCGTTGCTTCTCCGAATGTCTTAATCTTATTTTGAAGCATAATCCCTGTAGCAACTACAGGTTCAAGTCATGCGAGAGGAGCATCAGGATGCCGGAGATTAGCCATGCCATCGGTATCGGCGAGCTGGCACGGCGCGCCGGCTGCAAGCCTGAAACGGTGCGCTATTATGAGCGCATCGGGCTGATGGGCGATGCATCGCGTACCGAGGGTGGGCAGCGGCGCTATGGCGAAGAAGCTGTCAGGCGGCTGACCTTCATTCGCCATGCCCGAGACTTTGGCTTCTCGGTGGATGCGGTGCGTGAGCTACTGGCGATGTCCGACCAGCCCGACATGCCCTGTCAGGAGGTCGATGCCGTTGCCAAGCATCACCTGGAGGAAGTGGAGTCGCGGCTGCAGCGGCTCTCGGCACTGCGTGACGAGCTCAAGCGGATGGTGAGCCAGTGCGCCGGCAGCAAGGTCGAGAGCTGTCGCATCATCGAGGTGCTGAGTGATCACCAGTTGTGTATCAGTGAGGCAGCCCACAAAGGCGCTCACGATTTGGGATAACCTCCTGTGCGTCCCAGCGTGCCCTAGTTGAGACATTCAGGAACAGCATGATCACCAACTTCATAGAGAAGCCCAGGGTCGCCTTGTTCTGGTGACCGCTGCGGTGGGCCTGGGGAATGATCTCGCGGCTAATGACATACATCATCGCGCCGGCGGCGGGGCTGCCTAAAAACCCCAGTGTGACTGGCGAGACACCGTCCATAACCCCTGCCCGTGTGAAGTGAGTGCCGCTGAGGCTGTAGCGTCACGCGACGCTAGGTACATTGTGCCCACCGAGGCGTGTTTCACAGCAAGTCCACCTAAAGGCTTGTCAGTTCACCATTGCGGCAAGACCGGAAGCAGCGGACGTTCCGATGGCTTTTTGCAGACGTGTCCGAGCCTCGAACAGTGCGCTGCGATACTCTTGGCGTGTGGGTGACTCACTCAGAATAATGCGCTGCCCTTCCTCGAGGGGATCTACGGGGCGGTCATCCACTCTCACTTCGTAGTGCAGGTTGGGCCCCGTGGCGAGTCCGGAAGCCCCTACCTCACCCAGTTTGTCGCCGGCCTTGATGGGGGCCCCGACCGCCAGGCTGGCAGCGAAACGGCTGAGATGCGTATAGCGACTGATGGTGCCCGTATCATGTTTTATCTCGACAACACGTCCATAACCTCCCCGGCGACCGATGAAGGAGACGCGCCCCGGCGCAGTGGCCATGACCGGGGTGCCGCGAGGCGCGGCAAGATCGATACCGTCATGACGTCGGACCCCGCCGTACACGGGATGGCGCCGGTTGCCGAAGGGGGATGTCAGGCGTGCGCCGAGAATCGGGAACTGCAAGGTGTCTTGGAGGCTACCGTCCTTGAAGAGCATCACGCTGGCTCTCTGGTCCGCCGGCCATACTAGCTCCAGCCGCTCCGCCTGGTCAGCCAACCCCATATAGGTCAGACGGGGAGGCCCGACTCGAGTGCCATCCTCACGGCGATCTTCTTCCCACAGTAACTGCAGGCGCTCGCCACCCGAGATATCTCGGCGTGTGTCCATGAGTCCGCCCAGCAGCATGTCAAGCTCTGCAGCGAAACGCCTGGGTACCCCCTCAGCCGCCAAGGCGGCATAGAGTGACGTCTTGACGTCTACTTCACGACCCAGGGTCAGGGTGTCGAGGCGAGGCTGGACAATGCGCGTCGACGGACGCTCACCCAGGGTGACGACGTACTGAATACCCGAGTCACGCTCGATGGCCACCGACACCGGCTGTCCCGTCGCCAGAGAGGTGAAAGTGATACGATCTCCGGGCCGCAATCGTCTCGGGTCGAACCTCTCCGCCAGCGAGGTCGCCGCTTGGGTGCGCGTCTCGGTATTCACGCCAAGCTGTTGCAGCAGTGCGTCCAGGGTATCCCCTGGTTCCACGGTGAGCTTTTGAGCGACGCGACCCACCTTCGCGATAGCTTGTGCCCTGTCCGATGCCGGCTTGGCAGGTGATAATCCGGCACGCTCTTGCCCACGGGCTTCGGCCAACACGGGGCTCAGGACCATCAGTCCCACTAGCAACCAGCGTCGTGTCATGATGCATCCTCTTCGCCGGAGACCTCGGCTACCTCACGGTTAACGGCGTCGACCAGCTCCTGCATGCCGAAGGGGTCCAACAGCTCGCCATTGACGAAGAAGGTCGGCGTCTTGCTGATCTGGTTGGCCTCGACGTCAGCCTTGTCCTGGTCGTAGACCGCCTGTGCCTCTGGTGAATTGAGCTGCTCTTCGGCTGCGGTTCTGTCCAGCCCGGCCTCGCTGGCGATCTCCATGATCGCTTCCTCATCGACACTGCCATGAGCCGCCCACTGGCTCTGGCGAGCCAGCAGCGCCTCCAGCACCGGTTGGAAGGCATCCTGACGCCTGGCGACCTCCAGCACGCGAATGGCGGTTTCGGATACGTCTCCATGGAAGGGGGTGTAGCGCACCACCAGCCGCACCTTCTCGGGGTACTCTTCCAGGATGCGTTTGGTCAGCGGGTAGAAGGCGCGGCAGGCCTCACAGGCCGGGTCGAAGAACTCCACGATCGTCACAGGTGCCTCTTCCGGCCCCAGGACCGGCGAGTGTGCACGCACCAGCGAATTCTCGGCCTGTGCCCCCTCTCGGCTGGCCGTCTCGGCGCCCATGCCCAACAGCGAGGGCCTCGACACGATCACAATGATGGCCGTCAGCATCAACGCTCCGACCAGGATAAAAGTCGCTTTTTTGTACATTCTTTCTCTCAATTTCAAAGAGTTGGGTTTAAAGCAAGCTCAGGATGCTGCTGAGTGGAGCTCAGCCGCTGATGGGTGCCTGAGCAAGCAAATATGGCGTGTTACTCATGCCCAAAAAGGTTGGCATCCTGATGAGCGTGATCAATATGCTCAAATTCCAAACTGGAGTGGCCAATGCCAAAGCGCGCTTTCAGCTGAGCTTTGATATTTACCTTGATCGCCTCGAGCTGGCGCCATCCGGCTTCCGTGATAACCACGTGGCAGTCAAGCGCGGCGGTGTTCTCCTGCATTTGCCATAGGTGAACATGATGCACATCCTCAACCCCTTGGACGTCACGCAGGGCTTCAATGACTGATTGACCATCGATATCGGGTGGCGAGCCCAACATCAGTGTCCGGACAGGGCCGCCTATCTCAGTAAAGGCGAGATAAAGAATATAGAGCGCAATGCCGATCGTAATCGCGGGGTCTACCCAGCGCATGTCATACAGCAGAATCAGTGAGCCCCCGATGATCACGGCGATGGACGCAAAGGCATCCGACAGGTTGTGCAGGAAGAGGGCGCGGATATTGACGCTATGTTTTTGCATCGACCAGGTGAGCAAGGCCGTTAGCGCATCGACAAGAAGAGCGACAATACCGATGATTACGACTATCCAGCCCTTAATCTCTGGCGGGTCGATCATGCGCATGGCGCCTTCATAAATTAGATAAATGCCAACGATAATGAGGGTGGTGTAGTTGATCAGCGCTGCGACAACCTCGATTCGGCCATAGCCAAACGTCATCTGTGAGTCTGGCGGTCGTCTCGCGATCTTGCGGGCAGCAAACGCAATGACAAGCGCAGCCATGTCGGAAAAATTATGCAGCGCATCCGCGATCAGCGAGAGGCTTCCCGCCAGGATACCCCCAACGATCTGGGCAATGGTCAATATCCCGTTGGCCCAGATGGCGATGCTCACCCGACGATCACCAGAGGTGGGATCAATGTGGGGATGATCGTGATGATGTCCCATGCGTTATCCTTGTGGTGTCACGTGATGACCCAGCAATATAAAACCTATAGCGACTCAAGCTTCAAGCCCGAACTCTGTTGAAGAGTGAGCTGGGATTAGGCGTGTGGAACTTTGCATAGTGGGCGCTGCACCAAATTGGCTACCATGTTCCATGCCCCCAGAAGGAGCCCATTGTGATACCCAAGCCTTACTCGCACGCCTGGCTGATGAGCTTGGCTTTACTGCTGATGGTGGTAACGTCAGTCCTCGCCGAGCCACAGCTGCCTGACTTCACGGAACTAATCGACGCATGCGCGTGGCCATGCGCTTCCGGGAGCCCCCCCCTGGAGCCTGTGCTCGACCGCCGCCGAATCGACCGGCCCATGAGCGCGTATCTCGCCAATGCCGGACATGACCAGCCCCTGCACGATAAGCAGCAGGAGGGTCAGGTGACCGAGGCGATGACACAGGCGGTTGAGGAGCATACGGGCAGACCAGTTCGGGGGCGAAGACCGATAGTGAGGCGCGATCTGGCCGAGTCCCCTGGGGCATTGGCACGATAGCGTCTTTGAGCTTAATCCCCCCCCAGAGGGATAGGAATACCAACAAAGAGCTGCGCATGACATCGCATACCCACCAGTCGCATCCCGACATCATCAAGCGTTTGAGTCGCGCCCGGGGACATCTGCAGAGCGTGGCCCAGATGATCAAGGACGGGCGGCCTTGCCTGGACATCGCCCAGCAGCTGCATGCAGTGGAGAAGGCGATCCAGCAGGCCAAGCGAACCCTCGTGCACGACCATATCGACCACTGCCTGGAAGCAGCGATCGGCCCCCACGACAGGGGCCGGAATCAAGACCAGCGCGCACAACTTGAAGACTTCAAGGCGATCGTTCGCTACCTGTAACCGATAACCGACAGCCACGCCTCGAGGAGGACCCGTGCTCCAAGTGCTGAGTCACCGTCGTTACCGCCATTTATTCATGGCCCAGGTCACCGCCCTCGTCGGCACCGGGCTGACAACTGTCGCCCTGGCGCTGCTGGCCCATGACCTGGCGGCCGGGAAAGCGGGGATCGTGTTAGGCACGGCCCTGGCGATCAAGATGGTGGCCTATGTGGGCATCGCGCCGCTGGTCGGGGCCTATGCCTCGCGTCTGCCGCGCCGCACTCTGCTGGTCAGCCTGGACCTGCTACGGACATCCGTGGTCTGCGCGCTGCCCTTCGTCACCGAGGTCTGGCAGATCTATGTGCTGATCTTCCTGCTCAATGCCGCCTCTGCTGGCTTCACCCCGGTCTTCCAGGCGACGCTCCCGGATCTCCTCGAGGACGAGGGACAGTACACCCGGGCATTATCGCTGTCGCGGCTCGCCTATGACCTCGAGAACCTGCTCAGCCCCATGGCGGCCGCGGCGCTGCTGATGGTGATGCGCTTCGATGTGCTGTTCCTGCTCAACGGCCTGGCCTTCTTGGTCTCGGCCGGTCTGGTGGTCTCGGTGGTGTTGCCGTCGCCCCAGGCGGCGGAGGACGAGGCACCGAGCGTGTGGCGTAAGGTCTCTCACGGCATGAGGATCTACCTGAAGACGCCTCGGCTGCGCGGGCTGCTGGGCCTGAACATGGTGGTGTCGGCCGCCGGCGCCATGCAGATCGTCAATACCGTGGTCTACGTCCGCTCTACCCTGGGACTGGGCGAGCAGGCGGTGGCCATGGCCTTCGCGGCGGTGGGGGGCGGTTCGATGCTGGTGGCCCTGCTGCTGCCGAAGGTGCTGGATCGCGTGCGCGAACGCCCGATCATGCTCGCGGGCGCCGCGCTGATGACGGTGAGCTTGTTCCTCGGCCTGTTCGCGCCCGGCTTCGCCGGCCTGATGGGGCTGTGGTTCCTGCTGGGCGCCGGCGCCTCGCTGGTCATGACGCCCACTGGGCGCCTGCTCAAGCAGTCGTGCCACTCCGAGGACCGTCCGGCGCTGTTCGCCGCCCAGTTCTCGCTGTCGCATGCCTGCTGGCTGGTGGCCTATCCGCTGGCCGGCTGGGTTGGGGCCGAGGTGGGGCTGATCGAGACCTTCGCCCTGCTGGGGGCGATTGCGCTGCTGTCGACGGCGCTCGCGACCCGTGTCTGGCCGGCACGGGATCCGCTGGTCCTCGAGCATGACCACGACCCGGTGGCGCATACCTATCTGCACTATCACGACGAGCACCACCAACATGAGCATGAGGGATGGGAGGGGCCGGAACCGCATCGCCATCCCCACCATCATTCGAGAGGCCGGCATCGGCACACCTTTGTGATCGACGGCCATCACACGAGATGGCCGTCGTGACATGACAAAGAGGCTCAAGGAACGTTTGCATGAGCATTCTGCCTGACAACGTCCTTCACTCACCGGAATACCGCATCCTGGGCACAAAGATGGAAGAGCATGACCTCCACTTTCAGGTTGAAGCTCCGGTCCCTGTGGCCTGCGAGGAGTGCCGCGTAGAGGGAGAGTTCGTCAGGTTTGGCAAGCGCGATGTGGCTTACCGAGACCTGCCCATCCACGGAAAGCGGGTCACCCTCTGGGTAGTCCGTCGCCGCTACACCTGCCGGGCGTGTGGAAGGACGTTCCGGCCAGCTCTACCGGAAATGGTAGACGATCACCGCATGACGCGGAGGCTTTACAGCCACGTCGAGAAGGAGGCCTTCAACCACCCCTACGCCTATGTAGCCGATACCACCGGCCTCGACGAGAAGACTGTTCGCGAGATCTTCAAGAAGAAGGCTGAGTTCCTGGCTGCCTGGCACCGCTTTGAGACACCTCACTGCCTGGGCATCGATGAGCTTTACCTGAACCGCCGCTACCGCTGCATCCTGACCAACCTGGAAGAGCGCACCCTGTTGGACCTGTTGCCCGGTCGTCAGCAGGACGCGGTGACGAAGCGGCTCATGAGCATGACCGAGCGCGACAAGGTCGAGATCGTCAGCATGGATATGTGGAAGCCCTACCTCCGTGCCGTCCAGGCGGTGCTGCCACAGGCCCGCATCGTGGTCGATAAGTTCCATGTGGTGCGTATGGCCAACGAGGCCTTGGAGAAGGTCCGCAAGGGGCTCAGGAAGGAGCTGACGGCCAACCAGCGACGGACGCTCAAGGGTGATAGGAAGATCCTGCTGAAGCGGGCTCACGATGTCTCAGACCGCGAACGGCTCATCATGGAGACCTGGACGGGGGGCCTTCCCTCAGCTGCTGGCAGCCTAAGAGCACAAGGAACAGTTCTACCACATCTGGGACTGTGCCACCCGGCGAGATGCTGAGCAGGCACTAGCTGCCTGGATTGACGACATCCCGCAGGGGCAGAAGGAGGTCTGGAAGGATCTTGTCAGCGCCGTCAGCTCATGGCGTGAGGAGATGCTGACCTACTTCGAGACCGACATCCCGATCACCAACGCCTTCACGGAGTCGATCAACCGGCTGGCCAAGGACAAGAACCGGGATGGCCGGGGCTACTCATTCGAGGTGATGCAGGCGCGGATGCTCTACACCACCAAGCACAAGAAGAAGGCGCCACAGATAAAGGAATCCCCTTTCCTGGGCAAGGCCACCATGACCTACAGCATGGGTCTCCCCGAGCCCGAGAAGAACTACGGCGTCGATCTATCAACCTTCTGGGAGAGTTAATGGTCGAAGGAGCAGGAGGCTCCATCTACCACTTAATCCGGATACCCAGAATTCTTTGATGCTGTTCAGCCGCGCCAGCAGCAAGTTGCCATCCCCGCCTCCCCGCTGAGCTAAAGGAATACCGCAAAGAACTGGAGTATTTCAGGCAGGTTGAGCAGCTAGACCGTTTGGAGCACCAGAAAACCTTGGGTACCGCACCGCTTGGTGCAGTTGATGAAAAGCGGACAACCTTTATTGGCGTTCCTGAATTCAAGCAACAAGCGCAGCACCATGATCTGCCGGGCATAAATGTGCAGGGGAGAGCGCTGGTGACTCAATGGGCTCCACAAAACCGGAACGCCAAAGGGAAAGCAGCCCGATGCTTCTGAGGAATGCGTCTTCGATTGTCGCCAGAAATAGGCAGTTCAGTGCCACATCGGCTCTGCGCCCAGTGTGACTGATGCGCTGCTGGTACTGAGATGATCGCCTTAGAGGTGAACCCCTGGGAGGGGAGTCGAGGTGGGAATTTTTAACTGCCTGACTCTACATCAGCTTGAACGGTTCAATGTCATAAATTGATGTGTGATGGTTCTCACACCTTGGAGAGATAACGTCGTGGCCGTCCGCGCCTGACCATCTGCTCCTTGTTCGTGCACGACAGCTGGACAAAGGTTTTCTTGGAGGGTAACAGGGCACTCATATAGTAATCGCTCTTGACAATGTAATCGATCACGACTCCCTTCAGAGCATCGATTTTGTCTTTTTCATGGTAGTTGATCGTCCCTATCCCCAGTTTTTTGTAGCGATGCTTGATTCGATTGCAGTTAAAGTATCTGCCTTCCCCGCCCGTCACTTCGCTGTACCAATACTGCCCCACCATCTTGGCATAGTTAATATCCTGTCGATTGCCGGAACCCTTCATGATGACAACAAGATGGTAATGAAAGCCAGCCAAGACCCCGTATTCCAGCTTGCCAAAGACCGCCATCACATTGGGAGCAACTTTTCCTGACTTAAGGCTATCACTCATTAACGTCCATTCTTTCTTCACCATCTTCATGTCTTTCATAAAGTCTTCCGATTCAATAAACTTTCCTTTTCTATATCCCAAATCCACTCTAAGCACCAGTAGACGGGACCGCTGTGCAAAGCATCTATCGATAATTGCAGTTGCCGCCTTCTTTCTGTCTTTAGCCGCTCGATCAGCACGCCGTGAAAAGTCCTGGATAATCGGCCTGCTGGCCTCATCCTTGATCTCCTCCATGATCTTATTCATGACATTGACGGTCCTAGAGACTCCTCCTGCTAACACGCCATACTCCACCATTGCCCTCAATTCATACTCCCACCTCCTTGTGACCTTGTGATAAATACCGACGTAAGGATTCTTATCGACAACGCGCAGCTGTGCGCATCTCTCATCACAGCCCTTTTTCACGACTTTCAGGAATTCTTTGCCATGTAAGGATTGGAAGAGCTTCAGCTTCCCATTCTTTTTCTCCACCACCTCGAAGTGATCTTCTCGAGAGTCAAATATCCCTTTTATGACCGCTTCTGCACGACGCAGGTGTGCAATAAACTTTTTATCGGATTCTGAAAGCAGCTCTTCTTGGTCATCAGACACCTCCTCCTCGAAGAATAACTCCTCATCATTCATATCCCATTGTTGTAAGTTCTCACCTCTTGCCAGTCGCTCCTCGCCCTCCCACCACGGCACATCATTATCGCTAGGAGAATGATTCGTCCCCCAGTCCCAATCAATATTCCAGTCTTCGTCAAAAGGATGCGAATTCTCACCCGGAGATTCCTCATATTCCATACAGCACTCCATCATCGACTACACGGCTAAAAGTATCAATCTGGATATAAGACACATACTCTTTACTCAACGCTCACTATTTAAAATCCATGTACTGATATGACTCCAGCACTGCTACAACATGACAACCCACCCTAGCACAACCCTTCGGTATAACATATAAAGCAAAAGTAAAACTAACCACCCACTTTCAACATTGCAGGCGCAGCAAGGGTTAAAACAAAAGATAATAGCCTTCGCTTATTCAGAAAATAACGTTAAAAAATCAAAACAAATCAAACGTCGAACCTAAAGCCCTGGAACTTATAGCAAGTTTATGGCATAATTTTAGAATTATTATTCAAAGGAAATCCGCAATGAGCAATAATCCCTTACCTGCCACTACATCCATATCAGAAAAGAAAGAAGGAGAATACAATCAGCACCTCACAAACAGAAACCTCATCATCCCTGACCATTACCACCAGATCTCCTCCATCCCGCTTGAAGACTATATTGAGAGGCTGAAAAGAACGCTTTGCGAAACCTATTTTCATATATCGCAAAAACCTCCAAGCATTGGCTCATCTCCATCGAAAAAAAATGAAGAAGAATTAGCAAACGTGCTCTTCCACCAAGAATACGCTTCAGCTAAAAGGAAAATACTTTCTGGCACGCCAGCTAGCGACTACCAAGAAACCTTAGAGCTTGATCTTTGTGAAAAAATCGATGATAAAATATCTATGTTTTTCTCAACTTCATTCATTTGGTTAGTTTGTTCCGACCTCCTAGCCCAAGAAGGCTTACGCGATCAATCATGGGCAGCGCTGGTTGAATTCGCATCTCTAGAGACAAGACTTGAAGACGCATGCATAGCTGAAGAAAAACGCTGGGAAAAGCTCCTTCAGCAAGAGTATGGAAGATTGGCCAACCAGAATCTAAGGCACTTGAAATATCGTCTCATAGACCTCCTGTATGAGGATTGCCCAGATAATGGATGGCCGTCAGTAAAAGTTGCCGCATACAAACTGCATGAAAAAGTACTCCAATTCCACGAGCAGAGCGATCAGCGGTCAGTAATAAAGCTGAATGAAAGTGATATTCAACGAATGATCACCAACTGGATGAACAAGAACAAAGAAGTCAACGATATCTTCAAGAAATTGAAAAAACTCTAGGTAATATCAGGATCACTCTTGGATTCCCCTTGGTTTGCAAGTAACCACCTGTCGACATCCGGCTCAGACCAGCCTTTAGATCTAGCACCAAGAGAAATCTGCACAGGGAATGTTGGGTCATATTGTGGCATCCGAGGATTAATTTTTGCATAAATTGAAGATCGACTAATGCCTATCTTTTCTACCAACTGCGCCATTCTCAGGATCTTCAGTTTTCTATCGTTGCTCATCTTCAAGTCCTCTATATCAATCAACCGACAATACGAATTGTATCGGAACCAGTTAGATAATCGAGCCGACTTGCCACCTATTCAAAAACAGGGCTCAAACACTGGATATATATCTAGAAGCCCACCATCCAGGGCGATTCCAAGCATTTTTATGCCATATTTTTCAATCACTTAATGAGGGCCGTGTGTTAATGACTACCTAATGCAAAAAATTACTGACCCTGGTCCCCTCCGCTGGTGTTATGCCTACAGGCGCATCTGCCTGGTCAGACAGATGCGAATGCGGTGCGCATACAAGCAGGAATCGGTGGTCGGCGAGCCTTGGGCAGCTGGCCGACCACTTTGCTTTCAAGCGACATCAGAACCTGGTCACCTCCGACAGGGAAATCTGGCCCTTATCCTCTGGCGACCTGCTCGGGATGGTGGATGCCAACGAGCTTGATGAGCCAAGCCTTACGCTTGTCCCACAGTCGGTAACTGCAGCCGCGAAAAGTGATGACGTGACTGTGGTGCAGCAGCCAGTCGAGGATGATAGATCCAAGGTAGCCACTTTCCCGCTTGGCTCCAGAGCCCCCGTAGTAGCCACCTTGGGCGGCCGATAGCTGACAATGCACTGCAGATGGTACGGCAGGAACCGCACCACAGGGCGCCAGCTCAACTCGGAGTGGCGGGCTAACTCCTGGCCGACATGTTGAACCCGCATGTCACCGTCGTCGGTCACGCTGACTAAAACCGGCTCGCCTATCAGACGGCAGGGCACGCAGTAGAGGTTTGTGGCGACCTCAACGGTGGCATCGCGCTGGAAGCAACTGCCGAGTTCCACGTCTGCTCGAAGGGCGGATTGTCGTTCGGCGGTTGCAGGCTGGCCCTTTCAGCTGCGAAGCGAACCGCCGGCAGCTCACCGGTGGCGTATTGCATCCGCTGGTCGGCAATCTCACGCATCCACCAAATCAGGTAGGCCTCCAGCCCCCCTGTTGACCCCGATTAGAAATGTCCGGCCGCGATAGCGTTGCGCTGCACGTAGCCAGCGCCGCGCTCGTCCTTGCCCTTGGTACGGGGCGATACTGAGCGCTGGGCACCGGCCGGAAGCCCCAGTAGCGGGCAAAGACCAAACGCTAATCGTTGAAGGCCGCCTAGAGGCTGGCGGCATTGTGGTGGTCGACCAGTGCCCAGGCGTTATCCAGCAGTACCTGCTCTGGCACCCTACGGAGCCAATGAGCCCCTCTTCCATGCCGGCGGTCACACCAACTGACGCTCGTGACGGAAGGAGTGGGCGTAGTGTCGGCGGGGGTATCCGAGGGTAGTGACGAACAGGTAGATCTTGATCGCTTCGTTGCCGATGGTGATCTGGCGGCTGCCGAAATCGATCTGAAGCTGCTCGCGAGGTGGAGTCTCGAATCTCACCGTCGCCTTGTCTTCGGCGGCCAGCGCCTGGCAATAGGATTCGCAGGCGCGTTCCAGCGTCCGCAGGCTGACGGTTAAGACCGTGTTCGAGCTACAGGACTTGCAGCACCACGGCGGCAATGCCGATGAGCTGCAGGAGGCGGTACTGCAGACAGTGATCCAGAACATCAAGTGAACGGGTGCGCTGCAGGCTGGCCTAGGGCGCCCATCCACCCTGGCGCAGGTAGCGCTTGACGGTGTTCTTGCTGACACCGAGTTCATCGGCGATATGCCTGACGCCCCAGCTACGGGTCTTCAAGCACAGATCGGGACGGGCTCCTTGAAAATTTCTCATACAAAAATAGTTACCATGTATGTCCAGAAGCATCCAAAAGCATCTTTTATCATCTAACGACATACAAACCCAAAGTTAAAAAAAAATCATTATTCACTCCATGTTCAACCTGCTAAATTTGGCAACATCAGTAATGAAGGAGATTCAACATGTAGGAGCTTGCAGAAGACGATATAGGTGGGAAAAACACCCCTTAACGAAGCCAACCCTGCTCCAGGCTAATGACCTTCGGTCTTCACTGGCGCTATTCACCATCCACTGGGTGGATGAAAGATCAGGACGGCGGGCTTCTCATACGCCCCGACACCCTTAACACATATAAATACAACAACTTTTGGAGGAATTAGGACGATAAAACATAGCATTTCCAGCTTGGATTAATGGAAGGCCTCGAATCAAAAACCGACGCACTGGCTACAGCTTCAAGCGGAAAATAAAACTCAACTTACAGGAAAATGTATATACCAAATACGCTACACCCTGATAGTAACCGAGCGCACAGACAGCGCTACAAATAACATGCGAAGGCAAGTAAAAAACATAAACATCATGCCCTAAGAGAAAACTAAGGAACCAGCTTAATGTACGATAACCCATATCCCCTCAACCAATCCGCAACAGGGAACGGTACATATCTTCCCAATCAACCCACTAACTCCCAGATAAACTATCAGGATATCTCCTCCGCAAGCACCTGTAGATACAGCTCGAGCCAGCAACTGCCCTTTTCCCGGGCGGGACGGCCACCCAAGCCCTGCAAGGCCAACCTCATCCGGCAGATCCTTCACCAAGCCTATCGCCTTGTAGCTGATCCTAACGGCGTATATTTCCTTGTACCGAACTTCGGCGGTCCCGTACTGATGTTGGAAGCGGAGATGATTGCACCGATCATCAAGCACATAGCAGCGAGCCATGACAACCGCGACGTTTCGGACCAAAATGTCCGGGACGCGCTTGAGATCATTCGGGGGGACTACCCGGATTTTGCGGAAATCGGTAATGGACGAACCTGGCTAGACAATTACGGTAATCGATATATCGCACTGAATGGAAAAGTGATGATGCTCCCTCCGAAACAGGAGAACATGATTCAGCCAGAGCTCGCCTATCCTTACTGGCATCCCGCCAATTGTCGCCCCTTTCACACGGTGTATATCCAGGGTCCCAGTGCGATGGCCCCCTCAGGCGTGCGTATCATTGAGTCGTATGTGCCGATTCCGAAAGATCGAGACCTGCTGATCTATACGTTCATGGTGCTTTGCATGATGCCAGAACGTCAGCAGCTGGTTCTGGAACTCACAGGAGAGCTTAAATCTGGAATGGCACAACTACAAGACGTCATCAAGCGCACGCTAGATCCGGTAATCAAGGAGAATGCGATTCGTGATACACCCTCAAAGGTCAAGGACGTAGATCAAAAAGCCTGGCGGCATCATGTGCTCAACCTGGACAATGTCGAAGACGGGCTCAGTTCGGCGGTACAGCGACGTATGTTTGAGTTGCTCTGCAAAAGCAGGCTGGAATGGAAAGCTATTGGTTGCCATGAGATTACATCGAGTCTCGCTGTGCGGCGTGCTTTTTTGCTGAGCAGCCTAGAACCGGTCATCACACAACCTGAATTAGTAGAACTCACCTTGAGTCTGGAAATGCCATCACCCTCAACAGATCAGACGGGCAAGGCATCTTCCCAATGGCATACGCAGGAGAGCTTACCAGGCGAAGATCAGAGTCGCGTCTTCAATGCACTGCTTGGCATGCTCGGAAAGGCACATGCCAATATCGGCCAAGTGAGCTTGGATCGGAGAGTACCGGACGGCTGGCACGATTTCTGTCGTATCGGAATGATTGTCTCCGACACACTGACCGGCAGTGCAGAGGCCTTTTGGTCGCAATACGAGGCATATCGCAATGAGCGGCTCTGCGAGATGACTGAAGAGGAGCCGATTGCCAAGGCAGTTGTTGAATACCTGAGGATTAACGCCATCACGGAAGCCGTCGAAAATCCGGCGGGGGTCTGGCTGGCCATCTTGGGCCAGTTCCGGCCGACCTGTGTGTCGGACAGCCAATGGCCACGTGAGGCGCGCGGCCTTGGCGCAGCCTTCAAGCGTGCCGCCCCACTGCTGGATGCCCAGGGGATTACCTGCTGTAGCAACGGTAAACGTGGCTCGAAACGCCATTGGGTGATCGGTCCAAAAGGGCTCGCCATGCAGCATTTCTGACCAATCTGCATTCATCGCGTGTCGAGACTTAGGCGGTTACCTGCCAGTTTGGAGGGGGATTTTGGACCCGACCGGCTTTCTAGGTCGGAAGCCTACCCTGTATGCCTTTCAGGGTAGGCATGGGGCTCGTGGCCGTGAAGCTTGGTAGGCCGGCTCAGGCTCATGATGTTGGAGGCCTGCGGGCTCATGCGCAGTGGCCGGGCGACCAGCCAGTTGGATCTTCCCGGCGACCAGGTGGAGAATCAGAATCTCCACTTGGTCGCCTTCAATCGGCAATGTGCCATCATCTAAGTAGCGCGTCATCACCGCCCAGCGTTTCCGACGACTACCCTACCCCCTCGCCAGGACTCGGTTCAGTGGAACGTGCCCAAGCTAAACTCCCGAGGGCGGGCCAGATGCCCAGCCCACCTGTCCATCAGCCAGATCCGCCAGGCAATGCTCGCTGAACACCGCACAGCGTCGATCCCTGGCCAACCCACGGCGATTGAGCCCCATACCAAAGGTTCCTGATGACGACCTCCTCAGAGTAAGACAGGAGAATCGATTGGTTACTGATTTCAGTCCGGACCGTTAGAAGCGGCGCGGCCAGCAGCCAGTCCTGGCGCTTGGCCTTGCGGATTCAGGTCTGGATAAGGTCGATATAGAGACCTCGCTGCTGGGCGACCTAGACAATCGAGATATCGTGCTATAGGCAATCTGCCACGATCCAGAACTTGAGATCCGGATGTGCCTTCACTGGACATATACAGAACGTCCACGACAAGACGACGTTCGCTGCTGCAAATCTCGTCTGTTGCCCACTCCTGAGGCTGTTTTTTCGAAAAACTTGGTGCCTAACGTCGTAACGTCGTGCTCAAAAACACCCGCCTCATCATCGTGTGGGTCAGCCGCGATGACTGCTGCCCGGCCTCACACTCCTGACAAGCACGTCTGGAAGGAACTCTGGCACGCTGCCGACAGGCCCATCGGAAATGGCGCTAGAACTAAAGTAGCAGAGCTGCATGTAAAGGTTCTGTTCCATTTTTTTTGAAATCTATATCACTCCTGTGAGCCAAACCTCTTCCGGGCTTCTACCGCCGTCACAGGAGACATGAAATGCCCCCACCCTGCTTACGCTGCGAGTCGCAGCGCGTCATCAACCTCGAGAGCGCCCGCAAACTCGGGATCGCGGCCGGCGCAATGGCCGGTACGCTCCAGGGCGCCTATGGGTCGCTCTACTCTCCCGGAAACCTGCTCTCTTCCAGACAATTTCCGCTCACCCGAGCCGCTGCCGCTGTCGTCGCCGGCGCATCAGGTGGCATCGCTGGAGCTGCGGCTGGCGATCGCCTAGTTGTAAACCTGTTCCCTCCCGGAGAAGGCATCCCCTGGCTCTGTCTGGGGTGTGGCCACGCGTTTCGTGAGTTGGCCTGACCCGGCACGACTCATCCTCTTATCCCATCAGCCGGCACTCAGCCGGCTTTTTTTCGTTCAGGAGATTTCTCATGGCACATCAAATCGAACACATGGCCTACGTCGGTGACACCCCCTGGCATGGCCTGGGCCAGCAGCTTTCGCGTCACCAGCCGCTGGAAGTCTGGCGGCAGCAAGCCGGCATGGATTGGCACATCGATGAATCTCCAGTGCGCTTCATTGCAGATGGCGCGGGCCACCTGGGGAGCATCCATTCCTTTCCGGAGCAGAAGGTGCTCTATCGCTCAGACACCAAGGTCCCGCTATCAGTGGTCTCCCAGCGCTACAAGGTGGTTCAGCCAGAAGAGGTATTGGAGTTCTACCGGGATCTGACGGAATACGCGGGTTATGAGCTCGAGACTGCCGGTGTGCTCAAGGGCGGTCGCAAGTTCTGGGCGTTGGCCAAGAGTGGCCTGGGCGGGGCATTGAAGGGCCAGGACCAGGTCAACGACTACCTGCTGTTGGCGACGTCCTGTGATGGGTCTTTGGCCACCGTCGCCACCCCGACCTCGGTGCGGGTGGTATGCAACAACACCCTGTCCATTGCCGTGGACGGTATGTCGCAAGGGGTGAAAGTGTCTCACAGCACCGAGTTCCGTCCTCAGCTGGTCAAGCAGCAGTTGGGGATATCTGTCTCACAGTGGGACGACTTCATGTATCGCCTGAAAACGCTGGCCGAGCGCAAGGTCAGCCAGGAGGAAGCGAGAGCCTACTTCCAGGCGGTGATCTGCAACGCCGAGGCACCGCTGGAAGATCCCTCTAAATTGCCCAACGTCCGTGCCCTCAATCGCGTCCATAAGCTTTTCCAGGGTGAGGGGCGCGGCTCGCGGCTGTGCACGGCGCAAAGCACCGCCTGGGGGCTGCTAAACGCGGTCACCGAGTACGTGGACCATGAGAAGCGCGCCCGTGGTAATGATTACCGCATGGATTCCGCCTGGTTTGGCCAGGGAGCCAATCTCAAGGACAAGGCCCTGGAGTCGGCGCTTGCGCTGGTGGGCTGATTTCCCAGTAGCGACATCCCCACTCAGTCTTTCCCTCATCACGGCATAGCGCCCGGCCCCTTCAAAGGCCGGGCGTTACTGTTTCTGGAGATGCCAATGCAACCGCCCATGACGTTCGAAATGTGCCGTGTCCTGACCCAGCTGACGCGTCAGTTGCTGGAGGCCGGCGAACACGCAACAGAGACCCACGTGCTAGCCAAGGGCCGCGTCTATCGCGTGGCCCTGTCCCTTGAGCCGGTGCCTATCGAACAACTCCCTGACGTCATCCAACGCTATCGCTAACGGAGGCCATTATGGCAACCCCTATTCATCCCAAAACCGTCAACAAAGCACCGGTTACGCAAGCCATCCCGGACAGCACCGCGATCATCCAGGTGATCGAGCGGGCCGCCCTCAACCCTGAGGTCGATATCGACAAGATGGAGCGCCTGCTGCAGATGCAGGAGCGCGTGCTCGATCGCCAGGCGCTGATGGCCTATAGCGCTGCCATGGCGGCCATGCAGACCGAACTGCCCAGCATCGCCGAGCGCGGGAAAACCAACAACGGCCACTACGCCACTCTGGAAGACATCGTCGATACCGTGCGCCCGATCATGAAGACACACGGCTTCGCGGTGAGCTTTCGCATTCAGACACAGGAGCGCGGGATTCAGGTCACCGGTGTGCTCATGCATCAGGACGGCCATCGGGAAGAGACCAGCATGCTGCTGCCGGCCGATACCAGCGGCAGCAAGAACGCCGTCCAGGCATTCGGCTCGTCCACTAGCTACGGCAAGCGCTACGTGCTGTGTGCCCTGCTCAACATCACAACCCGCGGCCAGGACGACAACGGTCAGACCGCTGACCCGGTCAAGCTGGTCACCCCCTTCCAGGCCGGGCAGATCCGGCAGCTGATTGCCGCCTGTCCCCCGACGACTCAGGAATGGTTCGTCGGTAGGTACAGCGACGCCGAGCAGGTGCCACGTAGCGACTTCGACAAGCTGCGTGCCTCCCTACAGAAGCGGGCACAACCCAACCACCAACATCACTGACCGGCTGGCGAGGGGCTTCCCCTCGCTGGCTTATGCCGTGTCATCGAGAAGGAGAACGTCATGCAGATCCTGACACTGGAACAGGGCACGCCCGAGTGGCATGCCGCCCGTCTGGGCATCATCACCATGTCCGAACTGAAGACTCTGCTGGTCAAGGGCAAGGGGCCGGGAGGCTTCGGTGCCGGTGCGATGAGCTACATGCACCAGCTGATCGGTGAGCGCATCACCGGCGAGCCCTCCGATACCTTCCAAGGCAATGCTCATACACTGCGCGGCCACGAGCTGGAGCCGGTGGCCCGCGATCTTTATCACGAATCCGCTGGGCTGCCACGCCTGGAGCAGGTCGGCATCATCTTGAACCACGGAGTCGGCTATTCGCCGGATTGCCTGGTGGATGGCAACGGCCTCGTCGAGATAAAAACCAAGCTGCCCAAGTATCAGATCGAGCTGCTGTTAGCAGACGAGCTGCCCCAGGAGCATGTCGCGCAGTGCCAGGGTGGCCTGTGGGTCAGCGAGCGGGAGTGGATCGACTTCGTCAGCTACTGGCCGGGCATGCCGCTGTTCGTGAAGCGGGCCTACCGGGACGAGGTGATGATTCGCACCATCGCCGAGCGGGTCGAGGCGTTCTACGAGGAACTGGAGCGCCGCATGGACATGGTCATGGCGGCCTGAGGAGCAACATCATGAACCACTGCAAGCTGAGTGCCGGCGAGACCGCCGGCACCTATCGCATAACCGATACTGTGACCGAAGCGGAGCTCTTGAGCATCGCCAAAGCCTTCGCTCGCCGACGACTGGCCAAGGGACGCAAGATTACCAAGCCCGGGCTGGCATTCGAGCACCTGCAGGTGCTGTTGCAGGAGTATGAGCACGAAGTATTCAGTGCCCTATTCCTCGACTGCCAGCATCGGGTGATCTGCTTCGAGGAGCTTTTCCGCGGCACCATCGATTCGGCGAGCGTCTACCCCCGTGAGGTCGTCAAGCAAGCCCTAGCCTGCAATGCTGCTGCGGTGATCCTGGTTCACAACCACCCCTCTGGCGATCCCGAGCCCAGCGATGCAGACCGACGCATCACGCAGCGGCTCACAGAAGCCTTGGGCCTGGTGGAAATCCGCATCATCGATCACATCGTGGTTGGGACAGAAGGATGCTCATCCTTTGCAGAGCTTGGATACCTCTGAACGTCAACGAAAACACAACGCCGGCGCTGCCTTCAGGGGCGGCGCCGGCTTGTAAGGGGTCGCTTTCATTTTTTGGCGCTTCGTCATTGGATGTGAAACTCGACCCATACTGGCTGGCAACGTCGGCCATGCCTAGCGCATAACAAATAGTCGTTTGAAAGATGAATATGGTCCGGGTGCTCGTGCATCCGGACCGTCGATGCATCGACTCAAGCAGTCACAATGTCACGAAGGGTTGTGCCTCACCGTCACGGAACTGGTAGATATCCCACTCTTCCTGCTTGAGCCCTGGCATACCCGGGGTGCCGATGGGCATACCCGCCAAGCCCATACCGTCTGTGTCGGGTTGCTCCTCGAAGAGCCGCTCCACTGCCTCGAAGGGCACGTGACCCTCAATGACATACTCGCCCATCTCGATGGTGTGACAGGAACCCAGTCCGTAGGGAAGTCCGGCTCGCTCCTTAACCTGACCGATTGGTACGTCGTCTACGATGGCAACCCTGACGCCAAGCGCCTCAAGCTGGCGGGCATACTCGTCGCAGCAGCCACACTGGGGGTTCTTATAAAGGATAGCCTGGCCCGGCAAGCCGGCTTGGGCGGTGCCGGTGCCAAGTGACAAGGCGGCAGAGAAGAACAGCGAAGGGACGAGGCGGTTCACGAGCGATTCTCCTGAGAATGACGGAACGTGATCACATATTTGGCATAGGCGGCGGTGCCGAGGCCCAGAAACAGCATGAAGGCCAAAGGCATCAGCCAGCCCATCAAGCCCATAAGGGCGAAGCATTCGTTGCTCAACATCATGTTGTGACTCCTAACGATAATATATTACTGCCGACATGCTGGGGACATCGTGTGACCAGGGTGGGCGTCAGGATCTTGGAGGTTTGAGCGGGGACGGGGCGATGAATTCGACCGCGGCCTGGATGCCGATGCCGATGCCGATGCCGATGCCGATGCCGATGCCGATGCCGATGCCGATGCCGATGCCGGCCAGGGTATTCTGATAGTAGGTAATGACGAGGGTTACTGTCGAAATGGCCGCACAGACGCCACACTCGGGATCGGCGTTATTGAGCACCTTGACCTGGGCCACGTCGCAGCCGTCGGCATGGCCGTCTGGGCCGCCAGGCTGGACACCAACAGCAGCACAGCTAACAACAGCGCTAGCAAGCTTCCTCATAGGGTGAGATGCGGTTGTCTGGCCTGACCGGTCATGGCGATTTCCTCGTTATCGCGAGGCCATTCTGCGCTAGGCGGGCGAGTAACCATATCTATCCAGCACAACCCGGAGCGATATCAAGAAACGCTCCACGCCTGGCGGAGTGCGCAGAGGAATTGGGGAGCGTTAGGGGAGCGTTACTGCGCTGCGTTGCCCCGCCGCATCCGCTCTCGCTGCTCGTCTGTCAGCAGGTCCTGCATCTGGTTACGCATGCGTACCTCGTCTGCCATCATCTCGCCGTGCAGATCAGCCATCTGACCATGGAGTGTCTTTACCTCCTCTGAATCCGGACGATCAGCCTGCATAAGCAGCAGCATCTCCTCGCGCAGGTTCATCATCTCACCCATCCGCTCAAAGTAGGCGGAACGATGTGCCTTGCGCATTTCGCGCAGGGTGCTCAGCTGCTCGTCGTCGAGCATTGCTGCCGCGCCGCCCATGGCTCCCATACCGCCCATCAGGGGACAGGGCATCATGCCACCTTGGCCACCGCCCATCATCATGCCGGGGCCCATGCCACCTTGGCCACCGCCCATCATCATGCCGGGGCCCATGCCAGCTTGGCCGCCGCCCATCATCATGCCGCCAGCTCCCTGGGTGCCTTGATGCATCCCGTGAGCAGAAGCGGCACCGCTGGTGGCGATGCCCAGACCAGAGGCCAGCGCAATGGCGATTACTTGCTTATAGTTGATCATGGTCTTTCTCCTATTTTTGATGATCGCAGTGACGACGACTTCTTTGGTTGGGCAAGGGGCATGAACTACCGTTATGAACTTACAACCTATGTGCACCCCCCAAGTCAAGGTGTTCAGTGAGACAGTGAGCGGCAACGGTTTCAGCTTCGTTTCAGGTTGATGCGAAGAAATGGACCCTTCCACTGACGCCAACGGAGGTATCCACATACGCAAGACATTACTGGCGATCGCACTCGGCTAGTCGGCCACCGCAGCGTGGCCGGCGGCACTAAAGGTGGTAGTGACCAGAGTAGTCAGGCCACGGCCCAGGTGGACCGCACCATCAGCTTCGAGACCGGTGACATGTGGTTCAAGCCCGGCGAACGGGTATCTGCCCTGATCACCGCCGATGCCGAGGGCAGCTGGGCCTTCCACTGTCACCTGCTCTATCACATGGATGCCGGCATGTTCCGGGTCGTCAAAGTCGCGTAAGGAATGTTCATGAAGTCCAAGACTGTCGTTATCGGTACCGGTTCTACCCTCGCCATACTGGTGGCCGCTGGCGCTCAGGCCAGCGATGGCTACGATGCCCCGGCGAACTGGCCATCGCCGAGGGCCGAGCACTCACAGGGCTCGATACTCTTCGATCGCTTGGAATATGCTACCCCCGACAAGGTCGAGGATGCCCTATACTCCAGCCTTCACTCGACACTCTGCATGGCATGGTATGGCTAGATAAAAATGACGGCTAGGTCATATCAAATCAATTTTGTGTATTTTCAGTGCCGTTTCAGCTTTCCCCTCCATGCTAGTTCTTGCCAAACAGCCAAGGAGGTCAATCATGAAACGTTATGCCACTATTCTCGGTGCTACCATGCTAGGTCTATTTTCAATGACGACCTTTGCCGTCACCGGTAATCAGACGTCAGAGCTATTGATGTTGAACGAGGGAGAGAGTGATAGCCAGATCATATCTTCCAACCCCAAACGCTATAGAATTCAAGTAATCGATGAGAGCATCGTACAGCTCAGTAGCGAGCACCTGGCCAGCGACTCTAGTGCTAGCGTCAATATCCAGGGAAGTCTATACGACGAAGAAGGGCGCCTCGTCTCCAAGGACTCAGATCAACGAGGTCACTTCCTGATTACCAAACGAGTAGCGCCCGGAACCTATATTCTGGAAGTGGAAGGGAATGCGATGGGAAGCCCTGATGAAGTTTCCAAGCGCTATAACCTGCACTTGGACTTCGAATAAAACTAGCCAATTAGTTCGTCACCGACTAGGCCGATCGTTGCTGGCCTAGTCATTGCCGGATGTCTCTTCAACGCTAGCTGCGTTGAAGAGACACACCCCACCCCTGATAGCACACTTTGGCTGCTACCAAAATAGCACCAGACCAGATCTTGGGGAGAAAGGTCACCCCCTCACTGCTCGACACACCGCGACCTCACTTGCCTATTCAGCCTAGATTCAGAAAAGTCGCCCATACTAACCACTTTCATGAAACACGGGGAAAGTGCACGCACAAAATCAAACCCTCTATTGCTAAAATATGACCTTTAACGGCCACGGCTTGACCTTGGGGTAACACTAAGGCATTCAAGCCAGAAGAGTAGTTATTGATCACAATCTTTCTTCGGCCCCAAGTCGCCGCCTGCTCGATAAGGCAAACGATCTATAGCAAGCCGGTCAGCAATAGAGTTACTGACATGACGTCACGCCGAGACAACCATTGTCACGAAGAAGCCTCGACACTGGCGCCGACCCGATCAAGAACACTACAGCCGAAGCTATCCACGCCCTGATGAGGAAGGCATCCGCATCGTCATGCTAACCGGTGACAGCCAGACCACGGCCCAGGCCGTAGCGAAGGAGCTGGGAATCGACGAGATCATCGCCGGGGTGCTGCCGGAGCAGGTCAAGGCACTGCAGGCCGAGGGGCGCTTCGTCGCCATGGGCACCGGCACCGACGTGGCCATGGCGAGCGCCGGCGTCACCCTGGTCAAGGGCGACCTGAAGGGCATCGTTCTCGCTCGCCGCCTTAGACGCGCCTCCATGCGCAATATCAAGCAGAATCAGATCTTGCCTTCGGCTACAACAGCCTGGGCGTACCCATCGCCGCCGAGGTGCTCTACCCCGCCGTCGGCCTGCTGATGTCTCCGACCATTGCCTCCGTGACAATGTCATTCAGCTCGTTCTCCGTGGTGGGCAATGCCCTGCGTTTACACGAACCGAAGATTAAACCATGAGAGTAGGCAAGCCTCCCATGACCGTTGACAAACACTGACGAATGGATACGGCGGTCGACCTGCGGGGCCTGTAGGATGAGACGGTAAGCAACGTCGCCGAAAAAGCCTACTTTGCAACAAGCGTTTCACCTCCAGCCACCTGTAGATGCAATGAAAGGCTGGTAGGAGATCGGCCCGGGCGCTCAAAAAGCCGGGAGACAACCATTCCAGACCCGATACCCATATATAGGACTATGTTAAAGATGTTCAAACTTGCGTTAGGTGGAATCATTACCCTACTCCTCCTTGCCGTCGGAGGAATGGCGGTCATGCATAGCGGAATGTACAACGTCGCAGCAACGGACGAGCACCTTCCGCTTGTCAAGTCAGTCCTGCATTCTACCATGCACGCCTCGGTAGAGGCCGGGGCCGAAGAGATAGAAGCTCCCGACCTAAGCAGTGACAGCATGGTTCAAGCCGGGGCCAAAGCCTATGATGGCCTCTGTGCGGCCTGCCACCTCAAGCCCAGCCTCGAGAGCACGGTACTTCGTGCCGGTCTCAATCCCATGCCACCGACATTCTCGGATTCCACTCATCAAGATCCTGCGCAGCAGTTTTGGGTCATCAAGAACGGCATCAAGATGACTGGCATGCCAGCCTGGGGCGTGACCCACGACGACCAGGAGTTATGGGAGATCGTGGCCTTCCTGCAGCGGTTGCCCGAACTCTCGCCGCAGGATTACCAGGACCTGGTCCGTCCTGACAGCCCAATGGCCGATCAAGCGAAGCATGATGGCCACGACCACGACCATGGTGACACCAGCGCTATGGCTCGCTCAGCAAACGACTCTCACGAGCCGGCAGATGACGGCCACGACCATGAGCATGGTGACATGACCGCCATGAGCGAGCACAAGTCGGCTTCCTCAGGCTCCGCCTCGGCAGACGCAGAACCCGCAGCAAAACTCCAGCTGGCCGACTCGCGCCAGGATGCCTCGTCCTCGCCACAATCCACTAACGACCACTATGCGGACGGCCACACGCATTGAGGCCCTCTGGTTCCTCCTCCCCGCCTGCCAGGTCGACTGTGCCTAGGTTTCGGCATTGCCACCCTCATCAAATATCTGTTTACCTCCGACAAGGGAGATCGCTCATGAAACTCACCATGCCTCACCTGCTGCTGGCGACCGGTCTGCTGCTGGGCGCCACCACCGCTCATGCTGCCCTGCCGGACGAGGCCACACTCTACAAGAATCCCCAGTGCGGCTGCTGCGATGGTTATGCCCGCCACCTGCAACGAACGGGTATCGACGTCACCATCGTCGATGACAAGGACTTGAGCGCGATCAAGAAGGCGGCAGGCGTCCCCTTCGGCCTCGGCGCCTGCCACACCATCATCATGGACGACTATGTGATCGAGGGGCATGTCCCCCTGGCAGCAGTAGAAGCGCTCTTCGAACAACAACCCGACACCAATGGCATCGGGCTCGCCGGCATGCCGAGTGGCACGCCAGGCATGCCGGGGCCGCAGACGGAGCCCTATGAGGTCTACCAGTTCCGGGACCACCAGGAGTCGCCCTTCATGACTCTATAGCGAGACCCGCCTGATGCCCCGCCGGACACCTATCGAGAGACAGCCGGCGGGCGTCCGGCATCCTCCGTCCAGGAACGGAGTGACCTCGCTCTAGTCCCTGGCGTTCCTGTGTGGAGAAGATGCCTCGCCGCTTGGAAGATGAGGCCGGATAATCACTGGTTCATGGCTGAGACCCTTTCGGCATTCAGCCCAAATTCAGCTTGATGACTTATAAACGGACCTGTCGACTAACCCCATGGAGCTATCCATATGCGCAAGACAATCCTAGCAACGACCCTGATCCTCGCCTCTACCGCGGTCCTGGCCAGCGGCGAACATGGCAGTGAGAATCCCGCTCAGGTGGACCGCACCATCAGCTTCGAGGCCGGTGACATGTGGTTCACGCCCGGCGAACTCGCTATCGCACCGGGGAAGACGGTGAAGTTCGAGATCACCAACACCGGCAACCTCGAGCACGAGTTCGTGATCGGCGACGCCGCCGCTCAGGAGCAACACCGCGAAATGATGCGCGAGATGGCATCGGGCGGCGGCCACGACATGTCCGGTGGACATGGTGACGGCGGGCACGGCGGCGGCATGCCCTCCGTGACCATCGCCCCGGGTGAGACCGCGACACTGGTGTGGACCGCCCCGCAGGACACCGATAAGGTCGAATTCGCCTGCAATATTCCGGGCCACTACGAGTCAGGCATGAATGGAGAGATCAACTTCCAGGGATGAAAGCATGAAGCTGTTGCTCGTCGAGGACGATGACCTGCTGGCCGAGAGTCTGGCAGAGACCCTGCAGGACGACGGCTACAGCGTCGATACGGCCACACGCATGCGTGTGGCCGACGCGTTGATGGCCACGGAAGACTATGCCCTCGCCATCCTCGATATCGGCCTGCCCGACGGTTCTGGCCTGGACCTGCTGCAACGCTGGCGGGAACATGGTCATCGCTTGCCCATCCTGGCGCTGACTGCACGGGACACCTGGGAAGACAAGGTCGTGGGGTTGCGGCGCGGAGCCGACGATTACATGACCAAGCCCTTTCACGAGGCCGAGCTGCTGGCTCGATTGCATGCCCTACTGAGGCGACAGGCCGGGGGGCTGACCCAGTGCTTGACCGTCAATGGGGTGCAACTGGATGAGCAGACCCAGGCAGTCAGCACCGATGGCGCGACCTGGCAGTCCCTGACCGCCACCGAATTTCGGCTACTGCGCTACCTGATGCATCACCCGGATCACGTGCACTCCAAGGTGCGGCTGCTCGACCAGCTCTACACCCTGGATCAGGATGCCCCCGCCCCGAACCTGGTCGAGGTCTATATCGGCCGGCTGCGCCGCCGGCTTGGCAATCACATCATCCAGACGCGTCGCGGCCAGGGCTATGTCTTTGCTTCGCGTTGATCGTCGTAGCCTGCGCTTTCGCCTATCCCTATGGCTGGGTGGCGTGGCCCTGATCGCCGTCGCCATCACCTGGCTGCTGCATGGCATCCTGCTGCGCGACCTAGCTCGCGACTTCCTCGGCGATCGCCTGCGCCAGGAAGCGCACTACACGCTGCAACGGTTGCGTCAGGAACAATCCCAGGTGAAACCCTGGCTGGACTCCGCCAGCCTGACCTCGCAGATGTTTCATCATCTCTATGTGCTGCGGCTGGATGGCACGGTCAGCACCTCCCACCCCGGCTGGCTGACCAACCTTTCCCCCTACCTGGAGGGCGAAGACGATACCCTGCTCGAGGTGCAGTGGCAGGGCCGCCACCTGCTGCTCTATCGTGAGGTCTTTACCCTGGAAGACGGCGCCGCCGGCACCTTGTTGATCGGCGAGGACTTCGCCGAGGTGGAAGCCGGCCTGGCCACCCTGCACTGGTGGGTCGGTGGCATCGCGGGCCTGGTACTGCTCCTGCTGATTACGCTCAACCTGGTCGCCGTGAATGCAGGACTGTCACCCCTGGTTCGGCTTCAGCGGCAACTCGATGAACTGCGTGCGGGGTATCGCGAGCGCCTGCAGTTGGACACGCCATCAGAACTCGATGGCCTGGTCGGTCAGCTCAACCGCTTCATGGACGAGCAGGACAAGCGACTCAAGCGCTCGCGGGACGCCGTCGCCAACCTCTCTCATGCACTAAAGACGCCCCTGGCGGCCGTCACGCAGGTGCTAAGAGGCTCTCGCCCCATCGATGGCGATCGCCGCCTGAAGCTATTGACCCGCCTGGAGGACATGCAGGCTCAGCTTGACGCGGAGCTGCGTCGTTCACGCATCGCCGGCCCCTATGCCGGCCAGCTCACCCGCGTCCGGAAGGAGGCCGAGCAACTGATCGAGATGTTCGCCACCCTGCACCCCGACAAGCGCTTTCACCTTGATGGACTGCAGGATGGTCGGGCCACGGTCAGCGTCGAGCGCCAGGACTTCACCGAGATGCTGGGGATCGTCCTCGACAATGCCGGGAAATGGGCGCAGCGCGACGTTCACTGTCGCCTGAGCGTGACGACGACGCTGACGCTGGTCATCGAGGATGACGGTCCCGGCGTGGCAAGGGCGGATCTCGCCCAACTGGGCCGACGCGGGCTCCGCCTCGACGAAGGGCGCCCGGGTCATGGCCTGGGGCTCTCGATCCTTCGGCAGCTGGTCGAGCAGTATGAGGGGCGCGTGACCTTCGCCGCGGCGGTCGCGGGGGGCCTGGCCGTCACCATCGTGCTGCCAACCGCCACAGCACGCGTAAATTCCTCCAGCGACTCAGGCTAGATTCAGTTTACCCCGGCATGATCGATTCCTCTCACCTCATCGCAAAGGAATCGTCCATGGTCGCCGCGAAGCAATCCAGGCTTCCCCTATCACGCCGCCAGCTGCTCAAGAGTGGTGCCGCCCTGGGTCTCGGTACCGCCGCCCTGAGCCTGCGCCCAGCCTGGGCCAATCCCTGGGGCCAGGCCGCTGGCTATCCTCAGGGCGTCGAAACCGGGCCCGACCTGGCTCTGGCGATACGCCGTGACACCTTGCCCATCGCCGGCAAGACCGCCAGCCCGATCAGCATTAACGGCACCAGCCCCGGCCCGCTGATCCGCCTCAAGGAAGGCCAGGATGCCGTGCTTCGAGTCACCAATCTGCTCGAGGAACCGACCTCCATTCATTGGCACGGGATGATCCTGCCTCCCGGCATGGACGGCGTACCCGGCGTAAGCTTCGCCGGCATCGCACCCGGCGAGACCTTCACCTACCGTTTCCCGGTTCGCCAGAACGGCACCTACTGGTATCACAGCCACTCGGGGCTGCAGGAACAGCTCGGTCATGCCGGCCCCCTGGTCATCGATGCCGCCGAGCGTGAGCCCTTTCGGTATGACCGCGAGCATGTGCTACTGCTGACCGACTGGACCTTCGAGGATCCGGCCAGTCTCTTTCGCAACCTGAAGCTCGGCGAGGGCTACTACAACTTCCAGGAGCGCACCGTCGCCGACTTCTTCGCCGACGTGGAGCAGCATGGCTTAGCCGATACCGCGACCCAACGCGCCATGTGGGCCCAGATGCGCATGAGCTCACGGGATATCGCCGACGTTACCGGTAGCACCTATACCTACCTGCTCAACGGCCACGCCCCGAGCGATAACTGGACCGCCCTGTTCAGGCCCGGCGAGACGCTGCGACTGCGCATCATCAACGGTTCGGCGATGAGCTACTTCGACATGCGCATCCCAGGCCTAAAGATGACGGTGGTGGCCGCCGATGGCCAACCGGTACAGCCCGTCCCGGTCGACGAGTTCCGCATCGGCGTGGCGGAAACCTATGATGTCCTGGTCACGCCAAAGGATGACAGCGCCTATTCGTTATTCGCCGAATCCATGGACCGCAGCGGCTTCGCGCTGGGCACCCTGGCGCCGCGCCTGGGCATGACCGCCGCCGTCCCGGCGCGGCGCCAGATCGCCGACCGTGGCATGGAGGCCATGGGCGCTCATGGCGACATGGACATGGCCGGCATGAAGGGCATGGATCATTCCAATATGCAGAGCTCGGGCCCGTCCGGCATGCAGGGCATGGACCATTCCAACATGCAGAACTCGGGCCCGTCCGGCATGCAGGACATGGCTTCCCACGAGGCCGGTGCGATACTCCCCGTGGGCGCCGCACAACCCGGCTCTCGCTATGATCAGGCCGGTGTCGGCATCGACCCGAGCGAACGCCGCGTGCTGGTCTATCGCGACCTCAAGGCCTTCACACCCTGGCCGGACCGGCGTCCTCCCGGTCGTGAACTGGAGCTGCACCTGACCGGCAACATGGAACGCTACATGTGGTCCTTCGACGGCAAGAAGTTCAGCGAAGTGACCGGCCCCATCCACTTCGAGAAGGATGAGCGGCTGCGCCTGATCCTGGTTAACGACACCATGATGGAACACCCCATTCACCTGCACGGCATGTGGATGGAGCTGGAGAACGGCGCCAGCGAGCTGATTCCCCGCAAGCACACCCTGAACGTCAAGCCCGGCGAACGGGTATCTGCCCTGATCACCGCCGATGCCGAGGGCAGCTGGGCCTTCCACTGTCACCTGCTCTATCACATGGATGCCGGCATGTTCCGGGTCGTCAAAGTCGCGTAAGGAATGTTCATGAAGTCCAAGACTGTCGTTATCGGTACCGGTTCTACCCTCGCCATACTGGTGGCCGCTGGCGCTCAGGCCAGCGATGGCTACGATGCCCCGGCGAACTGGCCATCGCCGATGGCCGAACACTCACGGGGCTCGATACTCGTCGATCGCTTGGAATATGCTTCCCCCGACAAGGGCGAGGATGCCCTGGTCTGGGATTTCCAGGCCTGGTACGGCGGCGATGTCAATCGAGTCTATCTAAAGGGGGAAGGCGAGAATGTCCAGGGTGACAATGAGGATGCGGAATTCGAAAATCTCGATCTGCTCTACAGCCGTCTGATCACCGATTTCTGGGAGCTCCAGGGCGGTATCGGCTATCAGGGTGGCATCGCTTCGAACGATCACCCCGAACGCTACTTCGGCGTCATCAATCTCCAGGGGCTCGTGCCTTATCGTTTCGAAACCGATCTCGACCTGAGGGTCAGCGAGGACGGCGATGTCTCGGCCAGCCTGGAAAGCGAATACGACCTGCGGATCACCCAGCGGACCTACCTGCAACCGCGCCTGGAAGTCGCAGCGGCAGCCGATGAGGTGCCGGAATTTGGCGTCGGTGAGGGCCTCAACTCGGTTCGCACCGGGCTTCGGTTGCGATATGAAATCACCCGAAAGTTCGCCCCCTATATCGGCGGCTACTGGGAAAAGTCCTATGGTGACACGGCTGACTTGGCCCGCGCCTCGGGGGATGCCACCGAAGATACCGGCGTCGTCGCCGGCGTGAGGATATGGTATTAACCTCATTTTGCATATCTCGATATTTCTTCTGCGCCACATATTAATGTGGCGTTTTTATCTATTTTTATCACATTTCAGTTTTTATTTTCATAATTACAACGTCAACCAATCAAGGAGGTGGACCATGAAACGTCAACTCATTTCCACGGTGCCGCGATGTTGCGCCTGGTCTCTGCCTCATCCTTCGCCATCACTGGCGATAAGCCAAGTGGTTCTGTGATCATTGAAAAAGGGGTGACCAACTCCCAGATCCTGAGCCCCGCCAAGCTCTATCAGGTCAATGTGGAGCAGGCCCAGATGATCCAGATCAGAAACGAACACCTTGCTAGCGACTCCTGCGCTTTTATCGTAATAGCAGGGGGCTGTACGATAGCTCTGGCAAGCTCGTATACAAGGATTCCAACCCACGCATTCACTTCCAGAACTCCGAGCATGTTCAGCTTAGGACCCACAACTACTGCATTCCTGGCAGCGGAACTTGTTTACTGAGCCGTAGGGCTGCAAGGACCTCGTAGAGAATGGTTGAGCCCGCCCGCCAGGATGTTATGAACCTCTGTTAAGCCCTGTCGAGCCGAATCCGGTAGCTCAGGTCTCCTGTCACTATGGTGAGCCACTGATCCGGATATGGCGGACTGCCAAGAATGATCTCTTTTGCTTAGGTCTAAGTTATGCTGACATCTGCAGGGATTTTGTTGTCCATGATGCCACTTTAACCTTAGGTGGCCCGTAGTCGGAGCGCAGTGTCAGTGGTGGCTGAACACGACCCAGAGCCCCTAGTCGATAAATCAGCGCTTCCTCCAAGGCAGCCTCCGCTATTTTGCTGCTGCCTTTGTCCGACAATCGCCAGCCATGGAACTCACGCGTAAAGCAGTCGATGATTACCGCCAGTCTGGCCCGCCGATCTTTACAACACCACACATGGGTGAGATCCGTGGCCCAGCGCTCATCTTGTCGTGAGGCCACGGACGAAAGACTCCTGACGCGAGGGCAGAAGCCCTGTGGTCGCTTGCGCGCCAGCCAGCCCTTCAACTGCAGGATGCGCTGTATCAGCTTGTGGTTCTCTCCCAGGACACACACCAGGCGGCGATAGCCGTAGGTGGGGACCGCTCCAGGGCCAGCTTTACCCGGGCTGCCAGATCAGTATTGATGACACGTCGCCGCGCCTTGGACTGGTAATACAGGCTTCGCAGTAGCAGCTCCAATCAGCGACAGAGCTTGGTTAGGGATACTACATAGCCCTCCAGGGCCAGTTCCGCCTGCAGCGACCTTACAAGTTCCCGTCCTCGTCGAGCAGGCGGCGAAACTTTTTTAATGAATAGATCTGCAGATGGGCCTCGCCCAGCGCTTCCTTAGTTTCCCGGAGCTCGGACTCGAACTGCTCACGGATATCCTTGGCACGGGCCTTGAGCCCATTTCCATGCTGCGCTGGGCTTCTTCGATCCAGCCGAAATCGTGCTGGAGGCCACTTCAGCGACCGTGGTCTTGCCCTTTAAGGTGTCCATGACCACCGCGGCCTTGCGCTTGGCGGTCCAGCGTTTGACGGTAGGTTCGTTGCTCATCGCATCCTCCTCATCGCTGCACTATAGCCTATGCAGCCATGGAGGGGATCACTTCACACATCTAACAATCTTACCAATCGGAGAGTCTAAAAATTTCATCAACAACGATATCGGCCCCCTTCTTGGATAAATGATCGTCATCATAATAAAACGGGACGCTATTCCGTTGAACTACACACCTGCCTTGCACATAGTTGTTACAAAATAGGGCACTAACGACTACCCGCTTAATACCGGGAGCCGGTATACTATCAAAAGCATCTATGACGAATTTATTTCTTGAATAAAAGTCTTCATAAGGGAATGTCACCTGCTCAAGAACTTGATTATTTTCCGAGTAATAAAACCGATTCATCTTTTCAATATCAATGCCAGTCTCAGGAACTGGGTAAACGAGATAAAGAGACCTAGCAACTTTCGCCATTTCTTCAATATACTTTATCAAGTATTCTCTCTTGGTTTTCGCGTCGCGATAAAACTCACCAGAAACCAGCACGTCATATTCTCTGTAGTTGGCATCCCTCTCGGAAAACCCTTCGCTGTTTCGATACGGCATTTTATCAATCACGCCCTCAATAGGAAAAAGCTTGAAGCTCCAACGACTAGCAAGTATCACCTCTGCATCTTGTCGCTTTATGATACTCGTAAATTCCTCGAATCTTTCCTCACAGTTTTCAACCGATCTATTCTTGTTTCTTCTTATAAAGGGCACGGTCTCACAGCCGTCCAAATTGAAAACTTTTCCCTTGATGTTCTGTCTTCTAAACACCTGGTCAAGTGAGTAACTGATGGCTTGAGCATGTGAATCACCGATCAAGATTACGACTTCACTGGAATCCTTGTCCCCAAAGGTACACTCAGATACCCAATGTGAACCCTCGGTCCTTTGTGGCACACAAACATCGCCGATGGTTTCTACTTTTTCACCAAAAGATCGAAACTCAACGTTTGGAGACATTATAAAATCACCGTTGATATATCCATTTTCGTCGTGACCGTATAAACCTATAGATACAAACATTACCAACCCTGCCGAAGAGAAGAAAAATAATCTCCTGCTGTCAATTTTTTCCTTCCTTCGAAACGGCTGCTCAATAATTTTCCAACTGACGACAGCTAGTGCTACTGAAAAACAGCTCAAAAATAGCATTAGCATGGGGCTTGGCTCCGATAGACTTTGTATCCGCGCAAAGGCAAACAGTGGCTGATGCCACAAGTAAGCGCTATAGCTAATAAAGCCTATACCGACGAGCAGGCGAGTGTTGAGAAGTCTTGCGGCGAATGTTTCCTTGTCCGCAAAAAGCACCAAGAGTACGGCGCCTAAAACTGGTGCAAGCGCATATGCACTTGGAAAAGGGGTGGCTTCATCGTAAACGAACACAGATACTAAAATTGCGGCCAAACCGACTAATGCAAGCGAATCATTCTTGACCACTCCACGCCGCTGCACGACAAAAGCCGCCATAGTTCCTGCAAGCAACTCCCACGCTCGCGTTGGTGCTAAATAGAAGTTAGGAGTTGATTTATTTCGCCATCCCCATTCGCTCAGTAAAAAGCTGATTGCGGAAAACAATACGATCATCCAAAAGACGCGATTTTTTCCATATCGCCAAGCTAGAAAGAGAAAAATTGGGAATAAAACGTAGTATTGTTCTTCGACAGCTAAGCTCCATGTGTGTAACAGAGGTTTTTCTTCGGCAGCCGCATCAAAATAACCACTTTCCTGCCAGAATAGCACATTGGACGAAAACAAGCTGACTGCGACAAGGCTGTGAGAAAAATCATCCAATTGGCTTGGCAGCATCCACATCCATGAAAACAAGATGCTGCAGAGCATTACAAAGAAGAGTGCTGGCAAGATTCGCCGTGCACGACGCTCATAGAAATCTAAGAAGCTGAATCGCTTATTATCAATATCTTCAATTAAGATGGTCGTAATGAGGTAGCCGCTGATGACAAAGAAAACATCTACGCCGACAAATCCTCCGCTAAAAATCGCAAATCCGGCGTGGAACAATATCACTGAAACAACAGCAAGTGCTCTCAAACCATCAATTTCGGAACGATATTTCAAGGTAATTATCCTTGGTTAAAAAAGCGGCCTTGATAACAATTCTAGGTTCTGTCTGAAAAGTCGGCACGCAAGCAACGGTCTATGCAAGCAAGGCATATCATTGCCCCGAAACTGCTGGCCAACTTGTCGTACCGGGCGCAGACCCGGCGCAATTCCTTGATCCAGCCGAAACAGCGCTCGATGATGTTTCGCTCTCGATAGCGAGGCTTATCGAAGCCCCGCGGAGCGCCAGGACGCGGTTTTCGCTTCATCTTGCGCCGGGCAATGATTGGCTTCATACGATGCTGGTCGCAGTAGCGACGCAACGGTTCGCTGTCATATCCCTTGTCCGCCACGATGAAGCGGCAACGCTTGCGAGGCCTGCCGGAGGGGCCAGGCAGCTGAACGCGCTCCAGGGTGGGAATAAAGTGCCGTGTATCTGAGTCCTGTCCCGGTGGCAGGGTGAAGGTCAGCGGCCAACCCTGCCGGTCACAGACCATGTGAATCTTGGTCGTAAGGCCGCCACGACTCCGTCCAAGGGCATGGCCTAAGGGGGTCTTGCTGCCCCCCTTTTTGCCGCCTCCTGAGGCGGCCCGGGTGGCGCGGATCGATGTCGAGTCAATCATCCATGTGTCCAGATCCATCAGCCCGTCTTCACGCAGCTTGAGGTGGAGTCGATCCAGCGCCGCCTCGAAAGTGCCATCGTCTCGCCATTGCCGGAAGCGGTCATAGACGGTCTTCCAGGGACCATACCGCTCTGGGAGATCGCGCCATTTGGCACCGGTGCACAAGATCCAAAAGATCCCGTTCAGCATTTGGCGGTCATCCCGGAGCGGGCGGCCCATTGTCTGAGGCGGTGAGACGATGTCTTCGATCATCTGCCAGCTTGCGTCGGAGAGTTCGTGACGTCCTGCCATGCATCACCTATGCAGTTACGGCATCGGAAACATTAGCAAATCAGACTTTTCGGACAAAACCTAACAACTGCCCCGTCATGCACCTTGTTGCCTTAACTCATTGCTATCGCCATTCTTCCTGCTCGCGCTCGTCTTACTGCTAACCTAGAACGCCACGAGCGTGGCATCTGTGCGCCCCTTCAGCGGCGTAGCGCGCCGTAAGGAGCTAGGCCCCAATGCACAGAGCCAAGTTCATACGGCATGCCCTTCCATATAGCCAGCATAGCCAACATGTGTGACTCCAACACCCAAGAAGGCGACCATTTTATCCTGTACCTCGATGACCTAATTGCTCGGCATGTGTATGGAACTGGAGAACGGCGCCAGAGAGGGCCTCAATCCGGTTCCGCACAGGGCTGCGGTTGCGATATGAAGCCACCCGATAGTTCGCCCCCTATGTCGGCGATTACTGGGAAATCTTATGCCGACATGGCTGACTTGGCTCGTGCCTCGTGGGATGCCACCGGGGATACTGGCGTCGTCACCGGCGTGAAGATGTGGCTCTTATCCAGCCCTAACGTCATAATGGTTCGCGCTGAGGCCTCATAAAATATGCGAAGAATCAGGATCTCTCGGTCCTGACCCTGCGATGCGCTCTAGGTCAGAGAAAGGGAGACATGGTTAGCCCGCACAAGATCGATACTGGCGCCCCGAAACGCCTTTCCCGTGCTTCATGGCGACGCATCATGTTGGGCATGGCGGTACTTACCGTTTTTCTCGCCACCGCTCTGGTGCTGTGGCGAACCGGCATGCTGGATGCCTTGCTGGCCGGCGACACCCTCGAACAGGCAGTGATACGGCTTGGCCCATTCGGTCCAGCACTGGTCGTTGGCCTAATGATGATCGCCATCGTCATGAGCCCGATCCCAAGTGCCCCGATCGCGCTCGCTGCTGGCGCGGCCTATGGTCATGTCTGGGGCACACTTTACGTGGCCATCGGCTCCGAGGCCGGCGCGCTCATCGCCTTCGCCATTTCCCGCCTGCTAGGATATGACGCGATGAGAGCCTGGTTGGGCATGCGTCCCTCCAGCGGTCTTCTTCATCGTTTCATCACCTCCCAGAACGCCCTGATGGCCGCCGTTTTCGTGACCCGGCTGATGCCGTTCCTTTCCTTCGACGTCGTCAGCTATGCGGCCGGCCTCTCGCCTCTCAAGGCCTGGCGCTTCGCCATCGCGACGCTGCTCGGCGTCATGCCGGCGAGTTTCCTGCTGGCGCATTTCGGCAACGAACTCGCCTCCGACGATCTGCGCCGTGCGGGCCTAACGGTGCTCGCGCTCGGCACCCTCACTCTGCTGCCGCTGGCCTGGAAGGCGGCGCCGACACGCTACCGATCCGCCCTCAAGCGCTTGCTGCATCTGAGGTAGCCGGTCAGCGTCTCACCAAACACCCGCTGAGGCCGGCTATGACTTGCACCCCGGACATTTCTCGCTGACGTATCCATGACATCCACAACAGTAGCTCCCATTCAGCCTTGGTTCAGCTTTGTCGCCCAGGCTGATGGCGTGCGACGTAGGAGTGAGAATTGCATAACCGTGATCCAGGACTGGTGCTGCCCACCCTCTAGCGGCACACCACAATTTGACCATTGGGTAACACAAGGGTTGTAGGATACTCACACATGATAAGTGGAGGCTCCGCCTGCATCATCCGGGCTGCTCCGTTCTGCGAGCCCCGTCCGGAACGATCAGAAAATCGCCCCCCTGCAGGGAAATGACGCTAGCGAGGTCATGACGACACAGACAAGAAGGAGTGCTCCACATGTCCAAGAATGAACTCCGTCTAGGCGTGAATGAGATCCATCTAGTGACGCGTAAGTTGAAGCTCGAGCCCTGCGATGCCGATGCGTTACGTCTGGCCATCGCACAGATAGACGAGCTATTCGGACTGCAACGCGTCACCTACGACACCGACAAGTGCAAGCTCATCATGGCCTATGACGGGTCGCGGCTGTGCATCGACCATATCGAAGCGATCCTCGCCCGGCACGCCATTGAGATCAGTCACGGCTGGTGGAACCGCTTCAAGGAAGACCACTACCGGTTCGTCGACCAGAACATCAAGGACAATGCCAACAAGGAGCCCTGGAGCTGTCATTGACGGCTCCCGTCGTCACCGACGCCAGGTCGTTCCACGCGGCATCGATGGTGCGGAGTGCCCGTATTTACGTCAGACGAAGATCCCCCACTGTCAAGCTAGTTGGAGCCTCAGCGGCTGATAGACTCTGAACCCTGGAGGGGCGAGACGAGGCTCCGATGAAGTAATCCGACGAGCGCCGGGAAGCTATCCTCAAGAAGCTATTCCCGCCCCATAACCGCACGGTCGCGGAGGTAGCTGAGGAAGAAGGTATCTCGGCGACCACGTTGTACAACTGGCGGAATAAGGCCCGGAAAGCGGGTCGTCTGCTGCCCGACCAGGCGGATGATCCCGAAGGCTAGAGCTGATGTGACAAATTCCATGCCGTGCGTGAAATGGCCGCGCTGAGTGACGCCGAGCTGGCCGAATACTACCGGCAGCGTGGTTTGTACCCTGATTAGTTCCAGCATTGAACGTGCGTCAAGCGTTCGGGCGATGGGCCAAGCAACGCCCACCGGATCATAGATTTCACCGACGTGTAACTGGCTACTCTGGAGGAATAATGAACGCTACGCAGCAATACGTTCTGCTACTTGGCCTGGCGCTGGGTACCGTGGGTATGGTGCTTTCCCTTTACAGCTTGTCCCGCGCCATAGGCCCGACACGCGGGGAGCCGGGCAAGGATGTGCCGGCGAGTTCCGGAGTCCTGTCGCGGGATCCGGTATGGGGGCGGTATCACGCTCGTTACTATGGATACGCGTTGCTGTTTCTGGCTTTCGATATGGAGATGGCATTCATGTACCCGTGGGCCGTTGTGTACAAGGAAGTAGGAATGGTTGCCTTGCTTGATATGGGCGTGTTTCTTGCCATTCTTTTTCTCGGTCTGCTCTACGGGTGGAGTCAGGGGGCTTTCAGGCGGCAATGAGTTCTGATCCAGCAATAAACCTAACGGGCGCACGGCAGAAACGTTACTCAGTGCTGCAGAAGCTGGTTTCCCGGGCCCTGGCGCGTAACCTGAGCTGTCTGATCGTTCCGGGCCCGGAAGTGGCCCTGGCGCATGGTCTGGACGTGACTGCAGCAGGCTTGCGCATTGCAACCACGCCACGCGATGCCAGCGTGCTTCTGATTGTCGGAGATCTGCCCGGGAAAATGGGGGATGCCGTGGCAGTGCTCTACGCGCAGATGCCCCGGCCGCGCGCGATTCTCATGGTAGGCGGGCAGACACCGTCGACTTTATCGGGTGACGATATCTCCTCAGACCTCTCGCAAGAAGATCTGACCGAAGCCGTAGGTCAGCTAAAGCGGGCATTGGCTGACGGTGCCTTTACAGACTCGCCGGAGGATTTCGACGCCTCTGTAATGCACGCCAGGATCGAGTATGTCTGCCCCATGCATCCCGAAGTTGTGGAGGATGAGCCGGGTAGCTGCCCCAAATGTGGCATGGACCTGGTAGCCCGCGAAGCCGGGGAGTCGACCCCTGAAGGCGGCAGCGATCATGAACATCACGAAGATCACGAACACCATGGCCACGAACACGAGCATTGCCATGACCAGGAGCACCAGAGCCACCATGAGCACCAGAGCCACCATGGGCATCATGAGCATCATGATGGCCATGATCAGGACCACGGCCACGACCACGACCACAATAACGAACACCAACCGGAACACGCTCCCGAAAATGCTGGGACCGAATATACCTGCCCCATGCACCCCGAAATTGTTCGGGACGAACCGGGCAGCTGCCCGAAGTGCGGCATGGATCTGGTAGTCCGTGAATCTGACGACCACTCAGAACATGAACATTCCGGCCATGATCACGGTGAACACGATCACGGTGAACACGATCACGGTGGGCATGATCATGAAGGACATGATCATGGTTCCTCGGGATTCATGTCCATGATTGAAGTCACCAAAGACCTGCCGCGCAGCGCCGACGGCCTGCAGATGGACTGGCTTGAGGTGCCGTTCGGTCCGGTCTTCCCTGGCTTGCCCGGCGGACTGAAGTTGACGCTGACCCTTGATGGTGACGGCGTAACGGAGGGGCAGGCGATCTCCCTGGTGGGGGTGACCAGCAAAGGTGACAATGTTGAAGAAAGTGAAGAGATGGATGCCGAGACCTTCATTGCGTATCTGTCAGCTGCAATTCCGCTCGCGCCGGTGAGCTACCGTCTTTTGGCTTGTCTGGCAATAGAGCAAGCGGCAGGACTGGAGGACGATTCGGCAAACGCCGGTGCCCGCACTGGCGCCCTTGAGCGTGAGCGCATCGCCAGTCATCTTGGCTGGCTGGCTCAGTTAGGGCGCCAGCTCGGCTTCGCCTGGCTGACGCAACGGGCTTCAACTCTGCAACTGCAAGTCAGAGAGGCTAACCGGGACAGTCTTGCTGCCCTGGAGCCAGCGCTGCGTACATTGGGTACCCGCCTTGAACGAACGCCTTTGCTTAAATCGCGGCTGATGGGAGTCGGTATACTGCCAACGGAATCTTCTGGTTTGCGCGGCCCCGTAGCGAGTGCTGCCAACGAAGGCGGAGATGCCTGGGCGCGCCTGTGGCAGCGCCTGGCCGAAATTTCGGCCAGCCTTGACCTTATAAAGTCGGGCGCAGAACCGGAGCTGCCGGTTCTGCGCGACGTTGGCGATGTGTCAGGAACCGGTGAGGCAACCGTTGACACTCCGCGCGGCGAGGCCCGGCTAAGTCTGAAACTGGAGCGCGGCCATGTTAAGTCATACGAGCTGGACACCGCCTGCAGTCACCATATCGGCCTGGTCCCGAAGCTTGTCGAGGGCCAGGAACTGGGCGATGCGCTGCTGGCAGTCGGGTCACTGGACCTTTCGCCCTGGGAGGTGACTTCGTGACTGTCGCCATCGTTTTGCTCGCGCTGCTTGGCAGCGCCTGGCTGCTGGCTGTGATTGAGGGCTGGATGGCCACTGGGCGTCTGAGTCCGGCGGCGCCGCTGTTCAACGGCCTGGCTCACCTCGGACGTGAATCTATTGTGCCGCGCTCGCCGGACCGGGTCTTTTTCGAGGCGGCGCCGGTGCTGCTATTGGTCGTAGCAGTGCTTGGCATGGCGGTCCTGCCGCTGGCGCCGGATCTGATCATCGCGGACCTGGGCACCGGCGCGCTCTTCATCAACGCGGCCCTGGCCTATGTGCTGGTCGCGGTGATCATGGCTGGCTGGGGGCCGGATGGCGCCTACGCGATGATCGGCGGCTGGCGTTTTCTGGGCCAGCTTATTGCCTATTCCATGCTTATTGTCATGCCGATCACGGCCGTGGCCATGCGTGCAGAGTCCCTGGTGAACACCGCGATCGTTGGTTCCCAGAGCAGCTTGTGGAACATCGTCTACCAGCCTCTGGGCTTCGTGCTGTTTTTCATTGCCGCCATGGCGCTGGCGTTCCGTGCCCCCTTCGATCTGCCCACCGCAGAAGGGGAGCTTGGCGGAGGTGTGGACGCCGAGTACACCGGGGTGCGCCTGGCAGTGCTGCGCCTGGCCCGACTGACGCTGGTGGTTACTCTGGCTTCGGCGACCACGGTGTTTTACCTCGGCGGCTGGCATGGCCCGCTGCTGCCGCCCTGGGCCTGGAGCCTGATCAAGACCCTGGCCGTAGCCGTGTCGATGCTGCTCGTCGGTCGCTACCTGCCACGCATTCGCGAGGCGGATCTGATGCGGTGGTGCTGGATTATGGGCATCCCCCTGGCACTGGTTAATATCATTATTGTCGGTTTACTGATCCTGGTGGTTCCCTAATGTACGCACAGGCTTTTTTTGTCGCTGTGTTCGGGCTGGCCGCAATCGGCTTCGGCCTGGTGGTGTTTCGCACATCGTCCATGGTCCGTTCCGCACTGGCGCTGTTGTTTTCGCAGACCGCCGTCGGCTGCATGTTTCTGGCGATGCAGACCGAATTTCTGGGTGTACTGCAGATCATGATGATGGCCACGGAGATGAGCATCATGGCCATCTTCATGGTGATGTTCATGATGGATCCCGGTGGGCTTGGCGGTATGGATATGAGCCACCAGAAGCGCTTCTCGATCGGTGCCGGGGTCAGTGCCGCCGTTGTTGCCATCGCCATTGCACTGCTGTCCGACTGGGGTCCCTTGGCGGACCAGGTGCCGGACGCGGAGGCGCAGACACGGGCGCTGGGCATGGAGCTGCTCGGGCGCTCGATGATGATCTTCGAAACCGCTGGCATCACCATCCTGACCGCGATGATTGCGGCCACGGCGGTGGCAATTCCGGTGCAGAACCTGGCGAGTAAAAACGACAAGGAGTCATCGGAATGACCGCAGTTCTGATAGTAGCGCTTCTGATCGGCGCAATACTCTTCGGTATCGGTATCTATGGCGCACTGTCCCAGACCAATCTGGTGATGATCATGATGGGCGTGGAGCTAATGCTGGCGGGCGCGATGGTGAACCTGGTCGCTTTCTGGCGCTTTCTGCACCCAGAAGCCTATTCCGGCCAGATGTTTGTGCTGGTGGTGATGACGGTTATGGCGCTGGAGATGGCGGTCGGCTTTGGCATTGCCATCGCCCGCTTCCGGGCCAAGGGCTCGGTAGAGATGGAAGAAGCGGAGGACCTTAAAGGATGAATGCAGTGGTCCTGCCGATATTACCGCCGCTGATCGCCGCCCTGGCCGTGTTGATACTGCGCCGGTGGCCGCCTGCACTGGCCCTGGCTGGCGCAACGCTCAGCCTGGCGGGAAGCCTCTGGCTTCTGGCCCGGGTGGCTAGTGGTCAGACCGAAACCCTACTTATGCCCGGTCTGCCGGACATGCCACTGCGACTGGTCGGCGTGCCGCTTACGGCGTTATTGGCCGTGACGGTGGCCACGGTGGGTACATTCGTGCTGATCCATGCCGTCGGTTACATGAAGCGAGAGTCTGGTCAGGCGCGCTTCTACGCCGTAATGTCCCTGTTCCTGGCCGCCATGCAGGCGCTGGTGCTGGCCGGCGACTGGGTTCTGCTGCTGGCGGCCTGGGAACTGATCGGGCTCTGCAGTTACCTGCTGATCGGCTTCTGGTTCCAGCGGCCCGAAGCCGCGAACGCAGCCAGCCGCGCTTTCCTCTATACCCGCAGCGCAGATCTCGGGCTTTACGTTGCGGTATTCATACTTATCGGGTCGGCAGGTACCAGTGAGATTGCCGTCTCCCTGACCGCTGGTGGTAGTGCCTCGACCGCGGCCGGGCTTCTGTTACTGCTGGCCGCCATGGGCAAGTCGGCCCAGGTTCCCCTGCAGGACTGGCTGATGCGCGCCATGGCGGGCCCGACACCGGTCTCGGCGTTGTTGCACTCGGCCACGCTGGTGGCGGCGGGCGCGATCCTGCTGATCCGCTCGGCCCCGCTGCTGACTCCTGAAGCGCTTTTCGCCATTGGGCTTGTTGGTGGCGTTACCACGGTGGCAGCCGGGGTGATTGCGCTGGCCGAGCGTGATCTCAAACGCCTACTCGCGGCTTCTACGGCCAGTCAGTACGGCCTGATGCTGATCGCAGTGAGCGCCGGGGTTCCGCTGGCCGCCCTGTTGCACTTGCTCGCCCATGCTGCCATCAAGAGCAGCCTGTTCCTGGCTGCCGGTGAATTCCAGCATGCGCGTGGCGATACCACTTTCGATCGGCTGAAGGGCGTTGGCCGCGCCAGACCCTGGGCCTTCGCTGGCTTTGCTCTGGCGGCGCTGGCACTGGCTGGCATTCCACCGCTGAGCGGGTTCTTCTCCAAGGATGCGGTGATCACCGCCGCTCTGTCTGCACAGGGCGCCGTCTGGCTCGGCCCTCTGGCCCTGGCAGGAACTCTGCTGACCGGCGCCTATATGGCCCGGGCTTTACGCTTGCTCTGGCAGGGCTCCGGCGATACCCGGCCGGTCGCCGGTACTGGCTGGATGCGCGCTGGCATCTGGGGTCTGGCGACCCCCGCCGCAGGCCTGGGTCTGGCCTTTGGTCCACTCGAAACAATGCTTGATCTGCCGGCGCCGGAAACCGCAGGTATCGGCGCCATATTGTCCGGACTCGTCGCCGCCTTGGGTGGCCTGGCGCTGGGCTGGCTGGTGCCGGTCAAGCGTCTGCTTGGGCCTGCCCATCAATGGGCAGCATCGGGGCTAGTGGTTGCGGGCGGGCTCACCGCCTGGGTAGGTCGGCCCGTAATGGCTGTTGCCCGGCAGTGTGACCGTCTGGAAGGCCACCTTTATGCGGCCGCGCTTGGCGTCGGCCATACAGCTCTCACCATTGCCCGCGGGGGCGAGCGCCTGGAACAGCGCCTGTATCTGGCCGTACTTGGCGTCGGTCGCGCCAATCTGGCGGTGGGTCGCTGGGTTCGGGGCGGGGATGAGCGTGGTATCGACGGTCTGATCTTCGCCCTGGTGGCCGGTGTGCGGGCCCTGGGCGCGCGGGCGAGAACCCTGCAAAGCGGCCTGATCCATCACAGCCTGGCGATCAGCGCCGTAGCCACCGCTGTGCTCCTTGTCATCCTGTTTTCAGCTTCACTGAGTTTCTAAAGGAACCCTGTATTCATGATACCACTCGTATCTCTGACCTTGTTTTTGCCTCTCGCCGGCGCCGTGCTGATTCTGTGTTTGCCGAAGCCGACGGCGCGGACAGTGCATGGCATAGCGATCGTCAGTGCCGCCCTGACTCTGGTCGGCGCTCTGGCCATGTGGCTGCAGGGGGTGAGTGGTGAGGGCTTTTCCCAGGTTGAAGAGCTGGAATGGATGCCGGCCATCGGCGCCGCTTATCGGGTCGGGGTTGATGGCATAAGCCTGCCGCTGGTGCTACTGAGTGCCGTGCTTTTCCTGGTTGCACTCATCTACGCCTCGTCGCTTCGCGATCGCCCGCGGGCCTACGTGGCCCTGGTCCTGCTTCTTGAGACCACGGCAATCGGTACCTTTACCGCGCTGGACGGGATTCTGTTCTATGTGTTCTTTGAAGTTTCCCTGGTGTCGATGTATTTCATGATCGCAGGGTGGGGACACGAAGACAGGCAACGTGCAGCGCTGATGTTCTTTATCTACACCCTGCTGGGCAGCCTGCCATTGTTGCTTGCTATTCTGGGGCTTTACCTCGGCAGCCCTGATCCTACCTTCGATATGCGGGCCTGGATTGCCCATCCTCCGCTGGAGGGGGCGGCGGCCATGTGGGCGCTGATCGCCATGCTGATTACCTTTGCGGTCAAGATTCCCGCCGTACCGTTGCATACCTGGCTGCCGGCAGCCCATGTTCAGGCGCCGACCGTTGGTAGCGTCATCCTGGCTGGCATCATGTTGAAATTCGGGACTTACGGGCTTGTGCGCTTCGCCCTGCAAATGACCCCTGACGCTTTCCGCGAAGCCGGAATCGTTGTTCTGTTCTTCGGTGTCGTCAGCGCGATTTACGGCGCCTTTGCCACCCTGGCACAGACGGATCTCAAGCGCCTGGTGGCCTATACCTCAGTCAACCACATGGGCTACGTGATCGTCGGCGTCGCCGCGGCTGCGCTAACACTGGATCCTGCCGTGCGTGCCACCGCTCTGGACGGTGCCGTGCTGCAGATGTTCAGTCACGGTCTGGTCACCGGTGCCCTGTTTTTCCTGGTGGGCATGATCCAGGTGCGCGCCCAGACCCGCGAAATGAGCGAGTTTGGTGGCCTGCTCAAAACAGTTCCGCTGCTTGGCTGGCTCTTTGTGCTGGCAGCTTTCGCGTCTCTGGGTCTCCCGGGCCTCGCGCACTTCCCGGCTGAGTTCCAGATATTCCTCGCGACTCTCGGTACCACTCCCATTGCCGTTATCGTGATTCTGGGCATTGCCATTATCGCCGGAACCTTTCTCAAGGCACTGCGTGAAACCTTTCTGGGTGAGCCCCGGGAGCGCTGGAATAAAATGCCGGATCTGAGCCCGCGCGAAATTCTCGCTGTGGCGCCCCTGCTGGTGCTCACTGTCGCCACAGGTGTTGCGCCGTCCTGGGTGCTGGACATCATTCACCGGACCACATCGGTACTGGTGCTGTAATGGGTCGAGATCTCGCATTATTAATCCCGGAAATTGCCGTCCTGTTGACGGCTGTCGGTGCGCTGATCGCGGAAATGCTGCGCCGGCCCCGAATTTCGCTGGCTGTCGCCGTCATCGGCTTGCTCGTTGCCACGGGGCTGACCCTGCGCCTGCTGGGCACAGACACAACGGTGTTTGGAGGCAGCTTTCGAATCGATGCTCTGAGCATCTGGGCCAAGCTTATTTTGCTGCCTGCTACAGTGCTTTCGATGCTGTTGGCGCGGGTGGATGTTCGGGGGAGCGCCCGCGAAGGTACGGTCTATAGCCTGCTGATCTTTGCCACCCTCGGCGCCCTGGTTCTGGCAGGGGCAGGGGATACCATGTTCCTGGTACTGGGTACACTGCTGACCGGCCTGGCCACCTTTGCCCTGGTTGCCTATCCGGATACTGATCCGGCGACCGAAGCTGCGATGAAATTCTTTGTATTCGCTTCGGTCACCACATCGATCATGATTTTCGGCCTGAGTTACTGGTTCGGCGCTTCGGGCTCCACACTGATTGCCGATCTGCCGGGGATGGATACGATGCCGATGGCTGTCATTCTCGGGTTCGTGGCTGTTGTTGTTGGTCTGGGCTACAAGGCATCGCTGGTTCCGTTTCATTTCTGGGCGCCAGATGCCTACGAGGGCGGGCCCCTCTCGATTGCAGCTTATCTGTCTGTAGTGCCCAAGGTTGGCGCCCTGTTTGCGCTAACGCAGGTGGTTCGTGACCTGCCCCCGGAAACCGGTTGGACTGCCGTCATTGCGGGCCTCGCGGTTCTCAGCATGACCTATGGCTATCTCGCTGCACTGGTGCAGGACAACGTCATCCGGCTGCTGGCCTATTCGTCGATTGCCCAGTCCGGTTATTTTCTTCTGGGCATTGTGGCGGTGGGCTCAAGTGAGCTTGCACTACCATCGATCATTCTGTTTGCCGCCGCCTATGCGGCCATGAACCTGGGTGCTTTCGCGGTTGCCGCCGCAACCGGGCGCACTCTGAACGATTTTGACGGGCTGGGACGTGCACGGCCGATTATGGGTATTGCAATGGTGATCTTCCTGCTGTCGCTGGTCGGCATTCCGCCGCTGGCCGGCTTCGTCGGCAAATTCATGCTCTTTGCTGCTGCCATCGACGTCCAGTTCACCTGGCTGGCAATCATAGCGATCGTCAACAGCGTGCTCTCGCTCGCGGTGTATCTACGCATCGTAGTGCCAATGTACCGGACGGCGGAAAAGACAACCATTTCACCGGGCACATGGCCCGGCATCGTGGTCATGATCACGTTTGCCGCCACACTGATCATCGGACTGGCCGCTCAGATTTTCCTAGCGGGACTGGCGACGTGATCGGACTCGCTATCAAAACGTCCGAGACCATAGACTCACGGACTGGCGGAGCATCTAGGTATCGTTCTTTAGGCTTTGACACCTGGACTCAGGACAATAAACTTCTTATAGCTGCGCCTCTCCTTATAGGCGCATCAGCAGGTTAGCAGTATTTCGGAGGTCGGGCTCACGGGTCTATGTAGTTATAACCCGGCAATTTCACAGATCATCCATCCTCCCCGTCTGACGAACAAGGCGCATTGCTTCGTGTTGCTCCAGCTCAAGAAGGGATTCGAGTAATTCCTTTGCTTCAGGAATTTCTGCCTTACCTATGAGGTTGCGATAAAGGTCCGTCACCTGATCATGGAAATCGAAGATTTCCCGGCAGATCTCATTGAAACCCAGCGCAGCATAGGGTGCATCACAGGTTCGATGCGTACGGATCGGGCTTGTGTTCCAGATGATCATATATATAGGTATTCAATGCTTTGGGGGCGGCTCGACGCTTGAACTCTCTGACAACAAATTCCATCTCATTCTCATGATCCGCCAGATAAGTAAGCAGCATCCTGGCACGCTCTTCTTCATTATGATCGGCACAATGAGAAAGACAGCGTGCCAGATTCTCATGAAGCTGGCGTGTCCAGTCGACCAGATCACCAAACGTTTTTACCTCCATGATCCTGCTCCTCTGAAATCAGTGGGAATGCATGTTGTCGCTGTGATTTGATGATTCTTTACGAGACAGAAAGAGACGTTCGCCAACCAAGATAGCCGCCATGACAACCGATGCTACTATCAGCACCAGGGGATCTGTCGTCGCTTTTACCCAAAGGAAGCCTGCCAGCACGACGACATCCAGCAGTATCGCAATAACCAGCACGATTGGGTTGGCACCGACTTCCTTGCGAAGATGACGCAACACCCCCCAATGAATAGCGATATCCATGATCAAGTAAAAGATGATACCAAGTGCGGCGATACGGCTAAGGTCAAAAAATGCCGTCAGAACCAAACCAAGCACGACGGTATAGACCAGGGTATGCTTCTGGATACTTCCTGGCATATGAAAGTGACGATGCGGCACCAGTTCCATTTCCGTCAGCATTGCCAACATGCGTGAGACTGCAAATATACTGGCAATGATGCCACCCGCGGTGGCCAGCATGGCAAGAATGACGGTAAACCAAACGGCGGCCTCTCCAAAAGCCGGCCGCGCAGCAGCCGCAAGTGAATAGTCTTTAGTTTCGATGATTTCCGTCAGGGACAAGTTACTCGCTACTGCAAACCCCACCAACGCATAGATAACGACGCAAAAACCGATCGATATCATGATCGCCCTGCCGACATTGCGATGGGGATCTTTTATCTCTGAGCCACTGTTGGTAATCGTCGTGAACCCCTTGAAGGCCAGAATACCCAACGCAGTCGCACCCAGAAAGCCTGTAAAAGACCCCTCAGGAGCCGATGCCGAGGTTTCCATACCGACGGAGTCGGCGAATATGACACCGACGACGCCAAACAATAGAATCCCACCAATTTTTATGAACCCGATTACTGATGCAACGCCCTGGATCAACTTGTTGGCGGTGAGGTTGATTAAGAATGCAGAAATAAGCAGCGCCACACCCAGTAGAGGCACATACAGAGACCTATCTCCTAGATCGAAGAGTTCAAGTGTGTAGGACCCGAAGGTTCTCGCCAGGAAACTCTGAGCGATCACCATGGAGAAATACATCAAGAGCGCATGAAAAGCGGTAGGTAGCGTCGATCCATAAGCTTTCTGCAGATACATGCCGATCCCACCTGCCGAAGGATAGGCATTAGACATCTTCACATAGGAGTAGGCACTGAAGGAGACGATTAGTGCCGATGACAAGAAGGCAAGAGGGAAAAGCGCTCCCGTCATCTCGGCCATCTGTCCTGTCAAGGCAAATATGCCAGCTCCAATCATGACCCCGGTCCCTAAAGCAATCGCGCCGACCAGAGACAGGCTATCTTTTTTATATTGTGGCGTTCTATCCATTGGCTCCATTATCTTTCTCCTAGCAGTTCACCTTGCGTCTCATCGATGCTTGGTTCCCGTGCCGATCTAGTACAGGCCGATCCCCTTCTCGATCACGCAGTAGATGCCAGTCAGCCATGCGACGATTCATGCCACACCCAATCGATGGCATATAACCGGCCTGGCCATGCCCCCCTGATGTGCGCTAGCTGCCATGAATCCTTCTCGATCGTAAGAAGAAATAATTCTATCGCGTGTCCAGTGAGATCTGGTGACCTATTCCATCGAGCGAAATGGTGTATAGAACCTCGAGAGAAGCCGGGTCGAGCACCCAGAGCTTGCTTTCCTCACGACTGGTGACAAGCAGCCGGCCATCATCCGGTACCACCGCCAGATGGTAAGGGGCCGTGGACAGGGTGATACTCTGCCGAGTCCCGTCGTCGAGCGTAATCCGGACTAACCGATCATCGCCCTGGCTGGTCGCGTAGAGGATTTGCCCATCTGGGCTCAGACCGACACCATGGGGGGCATCGCCGACCTCATATTCGCCCGTCACGCTGCCGGCAGGCAGATCGATCACGACGACGCGTCCGGCCGAGTCATCATTGACATAGAGCCGCTGATTGTCGCGTGAGAGCACCATATGCTCCGGGCTGCCGCCGACACGCAGGTTTCGCTCAACGAACCAGTGCTGAGTGTCGATTTCGCTGACCGTCCCGTTACCCGCGTTGCTGACCAGCAGCGACTGACCGTCTTCGCTTTCGACGACGTAGTTCGGATTCGGACCCGTTGCCACCGTCTCGATATGCTTTCCGGAATCCAGCGACACGACGCTGATGCTGCCCCCCATGGGATGAGTCGAGACGGCATAGCGACCATCGGCCGTCACCAGCACATGATGAACCGGGCCGGGAACTTCCAGCTTTCGCACAATGGCATTGGTGGTCGTATCCATCATATACAGCACGCCGGTGTTCTGCTGATTGGCCGCTGACTTTTCTCCGCCACCGTGATGGGCCGCATGTTCGTCTTCCGTCACGCCCTCCGGGGGGCTGACGTTTTCCTTCGTATCGCGTGGTGTGAGGCTGCCGGCGATCAGGTAGCGACCGTCCGGCGTTAGTGCAGAACCGTGCGTATTGAGGGTATTCGGAATGGAGGGCATCACCTGGTAGCTCTCCAGGTCAATGACGCCAATGGCATCTGCCGAGCCCATCGGCACGAAGGCGCGACTACCGGCTGCCATCGCGGCCATCGATGCGCCCAGCATGACCCCTGCCACGATTGCGTTGAGCCATTGCTTCGTTGATTTGCGTTCCATGCTGGCACCTCTTTGCTGGATACGCCGCGGGACGTAGGCCCCATAGGGGCGATGCCCACACAGCACTTAGTTGTTGGGTCCCGAGAAGAAGTCCTAGCGCTTGTCCTCGACCATGGTCAGATCTTCACCCGACGCAGCCGCAGCGAATTCGTGACCACCGACAAGGACGACGCGCTCATCGCAAAGGCGGCGAACATCGGCGAGATAAGGATACCGAGGAACGGAAACAGGACCCCGGCCGCGACAGGCACGCCGGCCCCGTTGTAGATCAGCGCGAAGAACAGGTTCTGCTTGATGTTGCGCATCGTGGCCAGCGACAACTTGCGGGCCCGCACGATGCCGTCGAGATTGCCCTTGACCAGGGTGAAGCTTGCGCTTTCGATCGCCACGTCGGCGCCGGTGCCCATGGCGATGCCGACATCGGCCTGAGCCAGGGCGGGGGCATCATTGACCCCGTCGCCCGCCATCGCCACCTTGCGGCCTTGTTCCTGCAGTTCACGGATGATGCGGGCCTTGTCTTCAGGCATCACATCAGCGCGGATCTCGTCGATGCCCAGTCGCCCAGCCACCGCTTTCGCCGTCCGCTCGTTGTCGCCCGTCGCCATGATGATGCGGAAGCCCAGTTGGTGCAGCGCCTTCAGTGCCTCGGGCGTTGTCTCCTTCACCGGGTCGGCGACACTGACCAGACCCGCGATGGCGCCGTCGAGTACGACGAACATCACCGTCTCGCCCTGGTCACGGCGGTCATTGGCGGTGTCCGACAGCTTGCCGCCGTCGAGGCCCAGTTCGGCCATCAGCTTGGCATTACCCAGCGCCACCGGCTTGCCGTCGACCACACCCTTGACGCCCATGCCGGTCACGGCCTCGAAATCGCTGGCATCGGCGAGTGTCACCCCACGTTCCTCGGCGCCGCCTACAATCGCCTCGGCCAGCGGGTGTTCGGAGCCGCGCTCCAGACTGGCCGCCAGGCGTAGCACCTCGGCCTCGTCATGCCCCTCTTCCGGCAACACCGCCACCAGCTTCGGTTTGCCCTCGGTCAGGGTGCCGGTCTTGTCGACCATCAACGTATCGACCTTGGCAAAACGCTCCAACGCCTCGGCATTCTTGATCAGCACTCCCAGCTGGGCGCCGCGCCCGGTGGCCGTCATGATCGACATCGGCGTGGCCAAGCCCAGCGCACAGGGACAGGCGATGATCAGTACCGCCACCGCCGAGACCAGCGCATAGGACAGCGCCGGCGCCGGCCCCCAGATCGCCCAGGCGATGAAGGAGAGAATGGCGACGCCGATCACCGCAGGGACGAACGTGCCCGCCACCTTGTCGGCGAACTTCTGGATCGGCGCGCGGGAGCGCTGGGCATTTGCCACCATCTCGACGATCTGGCTGAGCATGGTATCGGCGCCGACACGGGTGGCTTCCATGACCAGACTGCCGGTGCCATTGATCGTGGCCCCGGTGACCTTGTCGCCGTCGACCTTTTCCACAGGCACCGGCTCGCCCGTGATCATCGACTCGTCGATCGAGGAGCGGCCTTCGACCACCACGCCGTCCACCGGCACCTTGTCACCCGGCCGCACCCGCAGGTGATCACCCACCTGCACGTCATCCAGCGCGACCTCTTCTTCGCTGCCATCGGGCCGGATCACCCGCGCGGTCTTGGCAGCCATGTCCAGCAGCGCGCGAATCGCTTTGCCGGTGCCTTCACGGGCGCGCAACTCCATCACCTGACCCAGCAGGACCAGCGCGACGATCACCGCAGCGGCCTCGAAATAGACGCCGACATTGCCGCTCTCGTCGCGAAAGCCCTCGGGAAAGATGCCCGGCGCCAGCAGCGCGACGATGCTGAACAGATAGGCCGAGCCGACTCCCATGGCGATCAGGCTGAACATGTTAAGATTCATCGTCCGAAAAGAGTTGACACCGCGGACGAAGAACGGCCAGCCCGACCACAGGATCACCGGCGTCGCCAGGACGAATTCGATCCACAGCGTGGTGCGCTCGCCGAAAACGTCGCGGATCGCCGTGAGGCCCAGGAAGGGAGACATCGTCAGCACCAGCAACGGGACCGTGAAGATGGCCGCGACCCAGAAGCGCCGGGTGAAGTCGATCAGCTCGGGATTCGGCCCCTCATCGCCGACCGCCGACGATTCCAGCTCCAGCCCCATGCCGCACAACGGGCAAGCGCCGGGGGCGGTCTGGCGCACCTCGGGGTGCATCGGGCAAGTGTAGACGGCGCCGGCATGCCCGGCCGGCACCTTGTCGTACTTGCCGCCACGCACCGGCGTACTAGCCTCATGGTTGGCATTATGGTCCGCCTCGTGCTCGTGACACTGGTCGTGGACAGTATCGTCATGGCCGGCGAGGGCCTTTGGGTCATCGCTTACCACGGGCACGAGGTGCATGCCGCATTTCGGGCAGTCACCCGGCTGGTTGGCCACCACCTCCGGGTGCATCGGACAGATGTACTGGTCGACACTCTGGTGGTCTCCCTGGCAGCCGGCAGAGACGTGGTCCGTCTCGCCACTGCCTCGTGCTGATACATCATGCGATGCATGCCCGTGACAATGGTCGTGCTGATCTTGTTTCATGGAATCGTCTCCGTCGCCTTCATTGGCAGATGGAATCTCAGGATCGCCTGTTCCGTGATCGATTTGTCGCCATGGTGCTCATGCAGATCCATCAATGACGCAGATCGTTCCTGCGTTGCTCGTATTCCTCACGGTCGATCTCTCCCCGGGCATAGCGTTCTTGAAGAAGGTCCAGTGCCGTTGGCCGCGGCGGGTCCATGGCGTCGCCCCGCCCCCGGCTCAGGCGACGTACCAAGAAAACGGCCAAGGCGATAACGGCGCCCCAGAACAGCACCATCATGAACCCGCCGAAGAGCACATGCCCCCAGCCATCGTTGCCCATATACCCCATCATATCGCCCCACATGGTCGGATCTCCTTTCGTCATGAGGCACTCTGATGTCAGGCTAAGACCTGTGTGTTGCCCAAGGGTCAAGCTGAAGAGGCGAACGCATGCAGCTCTCGACTTCGGTCAACGTTCGGCCTGGATCATGGCATTTCGGCCTTAAGTGGCCGCCACTCCGGGATTCTGGCAAGAGCTCTTAGTGCCGCCCTGCCTGCTCATCATGAGAAATACGTGATCCATCGGCTAGCGTTCGCCACTGCCCCCAGCGAGGAATGAACATCGGCACCCTCCGCTGATAGGCGCGATAGGCGTCACCGAAATGGGCCAGCATCTGCTGTTCCTCGCGATGGGCCAGCCAGGCATAGGTGATTACGATCAACGGAAACAAACCAACCGAGAATAGCGTTGGCCAATGCACCACCCCCTCACCGAACAAGGCGATGAACAAACCCGTGTATTGCGGATGCCGTACGAGGGCATACAGTCCTCCGGTAACCAGGCGGTCCTCGCGCCGTGCCTTGTAGACTTGCCGCCAGCCTTGGATAAAGATCCCGATACCGGTAAACGCCAGTCCATAACCGAGCAGCATGGAGACAAGCATGCCGGTTTCTCCCAGCCCCACCAGCGTCGACCAGAGACTGGCGCTAACATACTCGCTATCCAGGCCGAAGAAACGCACCAGCAGATAGATAGTGAGTGGAAAGCCATACATCTCGGCGTAGAGCGCGATGATGAAGGCCTGCACCGCGCCGGCACCGGCCCATTCGCGCCAGTTCTTCGGTGCGAAATAGCGATAGAAGAACCAGGACACCAAGACGATGACGATCAGCGCGAGGCCCCAGGCCCCGGTATGATTGATGGATTCGTTCATAGCCTAGGCTCCGCTGTGCCGGTGGAGGCGTGTGACAAAGAAGTTGTAGAGCGGGCCGAAGACCAGGGCCACGTACCAGCCGTAGCCGAAGCTTTCAGCCAGGCCCAGGAAAAAACTTGGCCAACTCAACCAGGTGAAGCCAGGCAGGAATCGCAACCAGCTTTCGTACATCGCCTGGTCGGGAAACAGCAAGTCGAAGCCGACACATAGGATGAAGGTCACTGCCAGAAATAGCCCCAGGCTCATCCCCAGTGCGATCACGGGAATCCGCGGCGCGGCTTGACCCGGCAAGGGCGTGCCATGACGCGACCTGGGCTTGGCCATCGGAGCTGGATCGACGTCAGGCATCTTGGTTCTCCAGTTGGGCTGGCCGACTTTCGGTATCCGGGCTGACATATTGCTCGGGCGCTGCCTCGAAGCGTTCCCGACAGTCACGCGAACAGAAGTAATAGACGGAACCGTCGTGGACGCTCGGCTTGGCCTTCTCGGTGCTAACGGTCTTGCCGCAGACAGGATCCACGTCTTCGGCTGGCGGAATCCAGCGCGGGCCTTCGGAGGCCGCCCGGCTCTCTGACGCCACCTCGCCATGCTTGCCCTTGTCACGGCCATGCCCCATCACGTGAGCACCGCAGCCGAAGCGCATCATCAGGAAGATGAGTCCTGCCCAGAGCATGAAATACACCAGTTCGTTCATCGCCCTTCTCCTTTATCATCAACGCCTCACCGCTGGACGCCAGCGAGCTCGATGCCAGTCTGAGGCCTATGGGCAACCCAAGAGGCAAGCAGAACGAGATGTCACGTACTGCGATGCGATTCTTATCCCTAGAAAGCGTATCCCGCCAAGCTGAATCGATGCTGAATGCTGATCTTCGACTCCCGGCGAGTATCACTCTCCCGTCCCTATCTAGCGATCGGAGGCACCCATTCTTCTGCGGTCACCGTAAGCGGCCTGTGACCGCGCGGCCTGTCGAGGCTTATCTGTGAGTCAGTGCAGTCAGGGGCGGCGGGTGCCAAAGCAAGTGATCGAACACCGCACGATTAGGCCTAGCTAACTGGACTCAGCCTGGTTTCAGCTTCGCCCTCTACACTAAAAAAAGACAGTAAGAGGTGTCTCATCGAGCATCTCTGCGTGCCGCCCTCAGAGTGGTGACGGCTCTCGATTCCAGGAGGCGATCATGAAACAACGACGCTTTCTCATCGGCGCGTCGAAGGTAGGAGGTTGCATAGGGGCGACATTCACGACGGAACCAACACCGATCAATCTGGAGGTTCCGCCTTACCGTTTCCTGTCCGAGGCTCGAGTCAAGATCGGCGTCGACCCCCAATCAATGACAGCCTAATACCGAGAGGCAAGTCACCATGACCGCCAACACAGCGACAGACAAGGCACCAACGGTCCGCCGGGCCAAGCGCAAGCGCCAACCGGCAGCATCACAAGAGCTGCCCGAGCAGATGGCCGCACCCGGTCCAGATGAGGTTACTGTCCCAAGCAACGCAGCAACGGAACTGCTCGCCTATCAGGGCGACCTGTGGCGGCGCGGTCTGCGCTACCTGGATACCCTGCGTGAGCGCGCCGATAAAATGCTCGAACATGAGCAGGCGGGTAAGCCGCCACTGCTCGACTTCGACTACGAGATGATCCTCGATGGTCGGCAACTGGCGCGGCCTGCCAACTATGCCCTGCTGCGCATCACCCGGGTCGGCGACGACTGCCTGGAGGACTGTCTCGACGAGAGCAAGCCGCCGGTCATGATCATCGATCCCCGCGCGGGTCATGGGCCCGGCATCGGTGGCTTCAAGCGCGACTCCGAGGTGGGCATGGCGCTCCACTTGGGGCACCCGGTCTACTTCGTGATCTTCTTCCCCGAGCCCGTTGCCGGGCAGACTCTGGAGGATGTGCAGCATGTCCTGCGACGCTTCGTCGAGACCCTGGGGGAGCGTCACCCCGGCAAGCCGCCGGTGCTCTACGGCAACTGCCAGGCGGTCTGGGCCATCGTCCTGCTCTCCGCAGACTGTGAGGGCCTGGTCGGGCCGGCAGTTCTCAACGGCTCGCCGTTGTCCTACTGGTCCGGCGAATCCGGGGTCAATCCCATGCGCCTGGCCGGCGGGCTGCTGGGAGGGGCCTGGCTGACCCACCTGATAGCAGACCTAGGAGACGGGCGCTTCGACGGCGCCCATCTGGCCGCCAACTTCGAGAGCCTCAAGCCGGCGAATACCTTGTGGCAGAAAGACTACCAGCTGTTTGCCGACATCGACGGCCAGCGCGAGCGGTTCCTGGCGTTCGAGCGCTGGTGGGCGGGTTTCTATACGCTAAGCAAGGAGGAGATCACCGCCATCGTCGAAAACCTGTTCATCGGCAACAAGCTCGAGCGTGGTGAACTGCAGATCTGCCCGGGGTGTACCGTCGACCTCAAGCACATCCGCAACCCGCTGGTGATCTTCGCCTCCAGCGGCGACAACATCACCCCGCCCCACCAGGCACTCAAGGCCGCTGGCCAGCGCATCATCTATCTGCTCAATCCGCATGTCGGCCATCTGGGGATCTTCGTTTCCGCCAAGGTCGCACGGCTGGAGCACCGGGCGATCCTCGAGAGCGTCGGCGAGCTGAATGACCTCGCGCCGGGGCTCTACGAGATGAAGATCGACAACCCCACCGGCGATCCCGACTGCCACAAGCCGCAGTTTCAGGTGCACTTCGAGGAGCGCCGCGTGGAGGAGCTGGACTACCCCGAGCAGGAACCGGCGTTCGAGCAGGTAAAAGCACTTTCCACGCACAATGTGGCCCTCTACGAGACCTTCGTCGGGCCCTGGGTACGATTGTTCGTTACACCTTGGTCCGCCGAGGCACTGCGTCAACTGCATCCGGCGCGGACCAGCCGGCTGATATTCTCGGAGCGGTTCGCGCCCTGGATGGGCAGCGTGAAGTGGCTGGCCGAGATAGTGGAGACCATGCCAACGCCGGTCGATAGCAACAATCCCTATCGGCAATGGGAGACCTTGATGAGCGAGGCGATCACCTCGACGCTGACGCTTGCCGGCACGAGTCGCGACAGCGTCTTCGAGATGGTGTTCAAGGGGCTCTATGGCCGTCGCCCAGCCCGATGAGTCGCGGCCCTACAGGGGCCAATGGATAGATCGAGGTCATTCACACCCTGCGCCAGCCGTACTTGATGCGAGTCATGGGCCAAGGCATCCGGCAAGGGTATCCTGCGAGAACCACCGCTTTGGTGCAGGCCTATCGCCGACCAAGCATCCTATAACACAAGAGGGCGTCAACATGCAAGTCGAAACCTTTCAGGATCTCATCGACTGGACCCGGGAGCTCCATGGCTTCCTGGCCAAGTGCCTGCAGCACTGCTCTGTACAGCAAGATGAACCCCGGGCCAAAGCGCTGCTTGAGTACCTTGCCACTCATGAAGCGAACCTGGAAAGTACCGTGGCGAGCTTCGAGCAGCAGGCCGATCCCAAGGCCCTGCATACCTGGGTCTATGACTACTTGCCCCATCCGCCCATCTCGCCCCATCAGGAGTGTGACCTGCCCTACGCCAACATGAGTTTTGATGAGATCTGTCGTGAGGTATTCGCCTTCCATGATCAGGTCGTCGAGCTGTATCAATATCTAGAAGGCCGCGCCGAGATCCCCGAGGCACGCACCTTGATCCAGCAGCTGCTGAAGATGGAGGAACACGAGGCGATGCGACTTTCCCAACAGGCCAATCGCGCCAGAGACCTGTAAGCGTGTATCTTGCTGAGGCCACAGCGCGCCATCATCGTCAATGCGGGTATCGGTGGAGCGGTACTGATGGTGATCCCATTTGCTACGTCGCACTGAAGGAAAGTGACTCGTGGAAACGCTCTCGTCCATTGGACTGATCGGCGCCCTCGTCGGCGGGCTGCTGTCGTTTTTCTCGCCCTGCACCCTGCCACTGCTGCCCGCCTATCTGTCGGTAGTCACCGGCGGCAGTGCCGGCAAGGCGGATCGGCGCTTCGAGGCGTTGCTGCTGAGCACCTTCTTCGTCTTCGGATTCAGCGTGGTCTTCATCCTGATGGGCCTGGGTGTGACCAGCATCGGCCAGCTTCTGCGCGGCTATCGTCAGGAGCTCAACTGGATCACCGGCAGCATTGTCATCGTGCTCGGCCTGTTCATGACCGGCGTGTTCCGACTGCCCGCCCTACAGCGCAGCTTTCAGTGGTCGCCCGAGTTGCGAGGGGGCTCCCCCATGGCAGCAACCTTCTTCGGCGTTTCCTTCGCCATCGGCTGGACGCCCTGCATCGGCCCGATCCTGGGCGCCATCCTGATGGCCACCTCGACCACCGCCAATGCCCAGGCCGGCATGCTCTATCTTGCGACGTACTCGATGGGATTGGCCCTACCCTTCCTGGCCAGCACACTGCTGCTCAACAAGTTCAGCCGCTATCGGGGCAGTCTGGGCAAGTGGAGTGCCTATGCCCGTCCGATCGCAGGCGTGATCCTGATTCTGATGGGGCTTCTGATCGTCTCAGGGACGCTAACCAGGCTCTCCAGCATGCTGGTGGACTGGTTCCCGGCCCTTGCCACCATAGGCTAAATGCTGCCTTCCTGAGACATCTTACCCTTTACACCACCCAATTCGGCACGGGTGAAACCCTACCAAGGATACTCAGTGCGCAGTTCGTGGCACAGAACCGTAAGCTCGGGTGGCAGTGATGAGCCGGAGACCTAACAGGAGAAATTGTCCGTGCTAGTCCAACTACATCTTGTAGGAGCCAGGTACAAAGTATGGGCTAGAGTATGGGCTGATAGAATTTAGACATAAAAAAAGCCGCTGAAATCAGCGGCTTATCTTTGTTTGGTGGCGGAGGGACAGGGATTCGAACCCTGGGAAGGCTCTCACCTTCGCCGGTTTTCAAGACCGGTGCATTCAACCGCTCTGCCATCCCTCCGGCTCACGGCGATGCATATTACCAACTTTCCTGATTAGGTCAAGAGTTTCATGCGATCAATGTGTTACCGCCGCGTTCACGGGCTTCACTCGGCGCCGACGGGGCGCTTGTTCCAATGGCGCTTGATGGTCGCGATGCTCAGCCCGGAACGCGCCGCCGCCTGTGACTGGCTGACGCCCTGCGCCTTGAGCCTCTGCACCCTGTCGGTGGTGTCCGTGGCGACGGGGCGCCCGAGCTTGCTGCCCCGACGCCGAGCTCGTTCAAGGCCTTCCCGTGTCCGCTCGCCGATTCGCTTACGCTCGAACTCGGCGAAGGCCTCGAACACCCGGAAGATCCCCTGCCCCTCGTGGCTCGTCAGGTCATGCATCGGCACGTCCAGCGAGACCACCCGTATGCCACCCTCGGCGAGGTGCGCGATGCTACGCCGCAGGTCGATGTTGTCACCGCCCAACCGGTCCAGCGTCAGCACGACCAGGGTGTCGCCGGGCTCGAGCTTGTGCTCGACCATGCTGCGAAAGGCCGGGCGCTGCATCGCCGGGAGCGCGCCCTGCACGGCCTCGCTGACCACCCGATAAGGCTCGATCGAGTAGCCGGCGGCCTCGATGATCCCGACCTGAGCATCGAGCGCCGATTCCACGGCGCCGATGCGGCAATAGGCGAAGGTCCTTCCCATGCGACTGTCTCCCGGCGAGGGGGGGCGCTTGCCCTTTCACGCCTCGCTAGTATCAATTAATGCTTATTTAGTGATACTAACGATACACGGCTTCATCGGTATCAACAACGCGATAACGGCCATTGTCGATGCCTGATGCTGTCATCCGAGGATGTCGATCCGGGCATGATACGCATGGTGCTCTACGGCGGGTTCATCCCATCGGAGACGATGCGTCGGTCGCGAGACGAGAGAATGCGGGCGAGAGAGGCAGGAAGGCAGGAAACGAGTCAATCCGCGATGCGGGGCGGCCAGTGCCGCCCCGGCCTTAACGGATCATCGCTTGGCGATGATCCATACCGCATGGATGATCCCGGGAATATAGCCCAGTAGGGTCAGCAGGATATTGATCCAGAAATGCAGGCCTAAGCCGACCTGAAGAAAGACCCCTACCGGGGGTAGAAGAATCGCGAACAGTATGCGGATCAAGTCCATCGGAATGCTCCTTGTGTTAATCACTTCGCATCATCGTGGTCATGCGACCCCGACGGTCATTATGACACCCTCACCCAAGGCCCCACACGTACGATCGTAAGGGATCCCTGAGCGGCGATCCACACCCGACCTCGAGCCTGGACGGTGTCTTTGTCGTGGTGCACCGAGCATCGCATCTCGATAGCCGACGGCCCATCGGCGATATGCCTGGCATGGCTTCAGTAGAGCCGCAGACCTACCCGCGTCACCCGGTTGCCATCCATCTCATTGACCACCCAGTGAATGCCGTGCCAATCGACGTCGTCGCCCACCACCGGGTGGCCACCGACGCGCAACGAGATGAAGTCGGCAAGCGTCATCTCCTCCTCACCGGGGCTCAACGTGAGGCCATAGGCATCGGCAATATCACCCAGCGGGGCATCGCCATTGAAGTTGAAGGCGCCGAAGAAGGCACGCTCCCGCTTGAGGGTGGCATCGCCATTGAACAACCGGTTGAGCGCCGGAAGATCGTCGCTGCGGCCGATCACACACAGCACGTCGCCGCGCTGTAACTGGGTGCCCCCCTTGGGATGCAGCATCACCTCGTCGCGGAACAACGACGCGATCATCGCCCCGGAGGGGAAGCGCAGCAGCCGTAGTGGCACATTCTCGAGGTCGGTGCTCTCCACTCGATAGGTGAACATCTCATAGTCGTTGTCGTGCTGAATGCCCAGCGGGCCACGCCGCTTGGGTGTCACGCTCGGCGGTAGCTGGACCTTCAACCGGCGCGCCATCCACGGCAGGGAGCCCCCCTGGATCAACAACGAGAGCAGCACCACCGCGAAGGCCACATTGAAGTAGAGCGCGGAATTCTCGACCCCGCCGATGACCGGGAAGATCGCCAGCACGATCGGTACCGCGCCACGCAGCCCGACCCAGGCGATGAACCCCACCTCGCGCCAGCGGAAGCGGAAGAAGGGCTTGATGGCGACCACCACCGCCAGCGGACGCGCGACGAAGATCAGCGCCAGGGCGACTACCGCGGCCGGCAGTGCATAGACCATCATCTCACTGGGATTCACCAGCAGCCCCAGCACCAGGAACAAGCCGATCTGGCTGAGCCAGGCCAGACCATCGTGGACCGGCAGGATGAAGTTGAGGTGCCGCCCCGGCCGGTTGCCGATCATCAGGCCGGTCAGATAGATGGCCAGGAAACCGCTGCCTCCCAGGGCACTGGTCAGCCCGAAGACGCAGAAACCGAGCGCCAGCGCCAGCAACGAATAAAGCCCCGGCGCCAGATCGAGCCAGGCGATCAAGCGGGCGATCAACCAGCCGGCCCCTAGCCCCAGCGCGATGCCGATGCCGAATTGCTGGAGGAAGAACAACGCGGTCTCGAGCCAGCCTCCGATGTCTCCGACCAGTACTTCTACCAGCATCAGCGTCAAGAAGATCGCCATGGGGTCGTTGGTGCCCGACTCGATCTCCAGGGACGCCCCGACCCGCTCGTTGAGATTGATACCACGCCCGCCGAGCATCGAGAATACCGCCGCCGCATCCGTGGAGCCGACGATGGCACCTACCAGCAGGCCCTGGACCAGGCTCAGCCCGAATACCCACATGGCGATCACCCCGACCATGGCGCTGGTCACGAACACACCCAGGGTGGCCAGCGACAAGGCCGGCTTGAAACCGACCCGAAAAGTCTTCAGACGGGTGCGCAGGCCGCCGTCGAGCAGGATCATCGCCAGCGCCAGGTGGCCGATGAGGAAGGCCAACGAATAGTCGTCGAACACGATGCCGAGCACACCCTCTTCGCCCGCCAGCATGCCAAGCCCCAGGAAGAGCAGCAGCAGCGGAACGCCTACCAGCGTGGAAAGGCGGCTGGCCAGCACGCTCAGCGCGATCAGAAAGCCACTGAGCAGAAAGAGGGTATTGATCGTATCCATGGCATCCTGCCCCAGAAAAGTCGTTCCAGTATCTCATGGTGAGTCAACACCCGCGACAATCCGCGCCACGTTGACCGCCACGCTGGTCATGTGGGACCCGGGGTCGATAGACTAGCCACGTCTTTCCCCTTGCCCGGGCCGCATCGCCCCGGGCATCGCTGGAGCCGCCGACATGCTGTCACCCTTCCATCGCCGGGTCCGCTCGCCCGCCTGGACCACGCTGACCCTGGCCATCGGCCTGCCGCTGTGGTCCCTGGCCGGGCAAGCCGACCCGGCGCCCCCCGAGGCGGACTATCCACCGCTCGGCACCCAGGTCATGGTCCCCGACCTGGTCCTCACGCCGACCGCCGCACCGGGCGAGGATGCGCTGGAGGCCTTCGAGGGCCGCCGCGGCGGGCCATCCGTGGATACACCGACGCGCCCTACGGCCCCGGCCGTGGCCGTGGGGCCCGTCGAGCCCATCGCGCCGCCGCCGGTCACCCGGCTCTCGCTGATGCTCGACTGGTATCCGAGCCCCCGCCATGCGGCGCTGTTCGTGGCTCGTGAACGGAAGCTGTTCGCCGAACGCGGCCTGGACGTGGAGCTGCGCACCCCCGCCGACCCCGATGTGCCTACTAAACTGCTGGCGGCCTCGCGGATCGATCTGGCCTTGACGCGCCAACCGCTGCTGCACCTGAGGGTCGACCAGGGAGAACCGCTGGTGCGCGTGGCCACGCTGGTCGGGCTGCCGCTCGCCTCGCTGGTGGTCGACGACGACATTGGCCTCGATGACCTGGCGGGGCGACGCATCGGTCACGTCGACCTGGACGCCGAGGCCGTGCTGCTGGCCGGGCTACTGCATCACCAGGCCCTGGACCGCGATGCCCTGGACAGCCCCGATCTACACTTCCGGCTCGAGCAGGCCATGCGCGAAGGGCGCGTGGATGGCGTGATCGGCGCCGTGCGCTACCTGCTGCCGCGCGCCCTGGCCGACGACGGCATCTCGACACGCACCTACACCACCGAGGCCATGGGCGTGCCCCGCTATGACGGCCTGATCCTGGTGGCCAACCGCGACCATCTCACCACCCAGCGCGAGGCCATCGCGCGGCTGGTGGAGGCCCTGGAGGACGCCACGGCCTGGATCGTCGAGCACCCCGAGGCGAGCTGGGAGCTACTGGTCCAGGCCGAGCCGACGCTCGACACCCCGACCAATCGCGCGGCCTGGCCCGATGCCATGACGCGCCTGAGCCTGGCACCGGCGGCCCTGCACGCCCAGCGCTACGCCGACTTCGAGCGTTTCCTGGTCGACCGGCACCTGGTTAAGGCGCCCACCCCGGTCGAGCGTCTCGCCATCGACCCCAATCGCTGAACCGTTCAGTCGGCCTGGCGCGCCAGGAAATCATTGACCACGCCCTGGAACTCCTCCGGCCGCTCGGCATGCAGCCAGTGGCCGGCATCCAGGGTCGCCAGCTCGGCCTGCGGTAGCACCTCGTGCAGCCCCGACAGCATGGCATCGGTCACGTAAGGCGAACGACCGCCGCGCACCACCAGCGTCGGCCCCGCGAAGCTGCCTTCGCCATCCGGCGCTCCGCTGATCGCCGCATAACCATCGCGGATCTCGTCCAGGCCGACACGCACCGTCATCGCTCCTTCGTCGCGCACCAGGTTGGTGGCCAGGAACAGCCGCGTGGTGCGGTTGTCGATCCTCTCGGCCATCAGCGCATCGGCCTCGCGACGCCCGGCCGGGCGCGCCTCACGGACGCGCCTCAAGGCCCCGAGCTCGTCGTCATGCCCGTGCCCGTAGGCCTGGGGGGCGACATCCACAACGATCAGCGAAGCCAGCCGCTCTGGTGCCAGACGCGCCAGGGTCATCGCCACCTTGCCGCCCATGGAGTGGCCCAGCACATGGGCTCGGGGCACCTCCAGCCGGTCCAGCAGCGCGAGCACATCCCGCGCCATATCGGCGTAGGCCATGCCGGGCGCATGCGGTGAGCGACCGTGGTTGCGTAGGTCCAGCCCGATCACCCGCCGCCGTTCCTGCCACTGCTTGATGTGCGAGCGCCAGTTGTCGGCGCTGCCCAGCAGGCCATGGATCACCACCAGCGGCGTACCATCGCCGCCGGTGTCGAGATGATGGAGAGCGAGGGTCATCGTGAGCTCCTTGTCGGTTTAACGGGCCTGCTCCGGGGCCAGGTCATGCTCTCCGGTCAGGGTGACCAGCCGGCGTGTCAGCCAGCCCAGCAGCACGCCATAGAGCGGCAGGAAGAAGGCCAGGCTGATGCCCAGCTTGATGGCATAATCCACCCAGGCGATCTCCGGCCAATGACTGGCCATGAAGGCATCGGGCCCACGGTGGAAGGCAATCGAGAAGAAGGCGAAGGTATCGGCCAGGTTGCCGAACAGGGTCGACATCGCCGGCGCCACCCACCAGGCCTTGAGCCGGCGCAGGCGATCGAAGACGGTGACGTCGAGTAACTGGCCGAGCACATAGGCCATGAAGCTGGCCAGCGCGATACGCGTCACGAACAGGTTCCATTCTCCCAACGCCTCGAGGCCGGCGAAGCCCCCCCGCGGGAACACCACCGAGACGACATAGGAGATCACCAGCGCCGGGAACATCACCCGCAGGATGATGGCGCGTGCCGGTTCCTTGCCGAACAACCGCACGGTCAGGTCGGTCGCCAGGAAGATGAAGGGGAAGCTGAAGGCCCCCCAGGTGGTATGCATCCCGAACAGGCTGAAGGGCAGCTGGACCAGATAATTGCTGGCCGTGATGACGGCGATATGGAAGGCGACCAGCCACATCAGGCAGCGGCGAGTCTGGGCGGCGGAAAGCGTGAACATCAGACACCTTTTTGGGCAGGAGGGGTGAGGGAACCCTCATCGAATGGCGTGCCGGCGCACCGGCGAACGGTCGCGGATTATACGCGCCCGCCCGCCCGCGGCCAACTCCATCCCGGGAACCGCCCTACTGTTGTCGTGCCTGATCGGCGTGACCCAGCGCACGGGCCGCCATGGCCTCTTGCACGTCGACGAGGCTGGCGGGATCGTCGATGGTCGAGGGCACCCCGAACGCCGCGCCGTCGGCGATATCGCGCAGCAGCTTGCGCAGGATCTTGCCGGAACGGGTCTTGGGCAGACGCTCCACCACCAGCACCTGCTTCAGGCAGGCCACCGGTCCGATGGCCTCGCGCACCCGCTCGACCAGCTCGCGCTCCAGCGTCACCTCGTCGCCGTCGAAACCGTCCTTGGGAATCACCAGCCCGACCGGCACCTGACCCTTCAGGGCATCGTGGATGCCGATCACCGTGCACTCGGCCACCGCCGGATGACCGCCCACCACTTCCTCCATCTCGCCGGTCGACAAGCGGTGACCGGCGACGTTGATGACATCATCGCTGCGCCCCATGACGAACAGGTAGCCGTCGTGGTCCAGATAACCCGCGTCACCGGTCAGGTAATAGCCAGGCCGGGCCCTCATGTAGGCGGCCTGGAAGCGCTCGGGATCGCGCCAGATACCGGTCAGGCATCCCGGTGGCAACGGCTGGGCGATCATCACGCTGCCCTGCTCCAGGGGCGGCGCTTCCTGTCCCTGACGATCGAGGACATGCACATCGAAACCCGGCACCGGCACGGTCGCCGACCCCGCCTTGGCCGGCATCGGCTCCAGTCCCAGCGGATTGGCGGCGATCGGCCAGCCGGTCTCGGTCTGCCACCAGTGGTCGACCACCGGCACGTCCAGCATCCCCTGCAGCCAGTGGAAGGTCGGCGGGTCGAGCCGCTCCCCGGCCAGGAACAGCGCCTTCAGCGAGGAGATGTCATGTTCGTGCCGATGCGCGCCCTCCGGGTCCTCCTTCTTGAGGGCACGGAAGGCGGTGGGCGCGGCGAAGAAGGCCTTGACCCGGTACTCGGCGATCAACCGCCAGAAGGCGCCGGCATCCGGCGTACGCACCGGCTTGCCCTCGTAGACCAGCGTGGTACAGCCCCGCAACAGCGGTCCGTAGACGATATAGGAATGCCCGACGACCCAGCCCACGTCCGAGGCCGAGAAGAACACCTCGCCCGGTGCCATGTCGTAGATCGCCTCCATCGAATAATGCAGCGCCACGCCATAGCCACCGGTATCGCGTACCACGCCCTTGGGCTTGCCGGTGGTGCCGGAGGTGTGGAGCACATAGAGGGGATCGGTGGCCTTGACCGGTACACACTCGGCCGGCGCGGCAGCGGCTTCCAGCGCCGCCCAATCATGATCGCCTACACCGAGCTCTGCGCGACACGGCTCGCGCTGCCATATCACGCAGGCCTCGGGCCGGTGAGCACTCTGCTCGAGGGCCGCCTGCACGATGGGCTGATAGGGCAGCACCCGATCGACCTCGATCCCGCAGGACGCCGCGATCACGACCCGGGGTTCGGCGTCGTCGATGCGCGCCGCCAGTTCGCGCGGCGCGAAGCCGCCGAAGACCACCGAGTGCACCGCCCCCAGGCGGGCGCAGGCCAGCATCGCGATAGGCGCCTCAGGCACCATCGGCAGGTAGATGATCACCCGGTCGCCCTTCTCGACCCCGAGATCGCGTAGCGCCCCGGCGAAGCGCGCCACGCGATCACGCAACTGGGCATAGCTGAACCGCTGCTTGCCCCCGCTGACCGGCGAATCCCACAACAGGGCGTCCTGATCGCCACGACCCTGCTCGATATGATGATCGAGGGCCGCATGGCAAAGATTGAGCTCGCCATCCACGTACCAGCGAGCGTGTCCCTGATCGTCATACGCAAGAATCCGGCGTGGCGCGGTGATCCAGGGCAGGCGCCACGCCTGGGCCGCCCAGAATGCCTCGGGATGTGCGATGGAATGTCGGTAGTCGCTTCGATAGGTGGACATGGGGCCTGCCTGTTCAGTGGATGTCGCCATGCTGGTTGACACACTAGAACAGCCCCATGCCGAGGGCCTCATTCGAAGGGCGGAACTTCGACAAATGGACGTGCCACCGGGAGACATGGTCGACAAGCGACACAGAAAATCGGCACCGCACCATGGCGATGCCCACACTGAACTATTATTGAGTCATGACTGATTCAGAAAAGACGGGCGGCACCGAGCCATCGCCACGATGACGCCCCGCCAGGGAACATGGGCTTGCCATGGCAAGGAACGACCACCAGCCGTGCCGACGCCACGAGAGGGTGATGCATCATGAAGACTTCACAAAGCCAGGCAGCGTGCCTGATGCAGGGGGGAAACCTCGCTATCGACCAGGCCAGCGCCCTGCTCAAGGCAATGGCCAACGATAACCGGCTACGGATCCTGTGCCTGCTCGACGAGCAGGAGCTGTCGGTCACCGAACTCAATCACCAGCTGGCGCTGAGCCAGTCCGCGCTCTCTCAACACCTGGCCATCCTGAGGCGCGAGGAGCTGGTGAAGACACGCCGGGCATCCCAGACCATCTACTATTCGCTCAACGGCGAACGAGCGCGAATCCTGCTGGCGGCACTCGCCAGCCTGAAGGGCCCCGGCGGCTGAATCATTCAGCGTTTCTGCCAGCCGCCCGCCTCGAGGCGTTCGACGACCCGCTCGACGCCACGCTCCACACCATGGGAGACCGCCAGCCCCAGCCGCGCGATGAGCGGCTGGCGGCGTTCCAGACGCAACGCCACCACCCGAGCCTCCTTCATGCGCTCGACGAGCAACGCCTCGCTGGTGCCCAGCTCATCGGCCAGCCCCCGCGACAGCGCCTGCTGGCCATACCAGCTCTCGCCGGTGGCCACCGCCTCGATGTCCAGCGTCGGACGACGCTCGGCCACATAGTGCTTGAACAGGCCGTGCACGGTCTCCAAGTCCTCCTGAAACTTCTCTCGCCCCTCGGCGGTATTCTCGCCGAGCATCGTCAGGGTTCGCTTGTAGCGTCCCGCCGTCAGCACCTCCACATCGATGTCGTGGCGCTTGAGCAGTCGATGCAGGTTCGGGACCTGCGCGACCACCCCGATCGACCCCAGCACCGCGAAGGGCGCCACCCTCAGTCGATCGGCGCAGCAGGCCATCAGGTAACCGCCACTGGCCGCCACCTGGTCGACGCAGACCGTGGTGTAAAGCCCCGCCTGGCGCAGGCGATCGAGCTCGGCGGCGGCATGTCCGTAGGCATGCACCAGCCCGCCGGGCGACTCCAGGCGCACCACGACTTCGTCCTGCTCACCGGCCACATCCAGCACCGCCGAGATCTCCTCGGCGAAACGCCCGGTGGCGCTGGCCTTCAGGTCACCCTGGAAATCCAGCACCCAGACCGTCGCGGCGGCCTCGCCAGCATCGGGCTGGCGCTTGCCGCGCGTCTTGTCATCGCGTCGGAAGGCCTTCTGCAGCCGCTTGCGTGCACCAGGCTCGCTGGCCGCCAGCTGCAGCCGTCGGCGACGCCGCCGGCGGCCACCATTGAGCTCCTCGAGCTTCAGGCGGACGCCCTCGTGCTCGCCGCCGCGCGCCCGCAACACCACCAGCACGCCCAGGGTCACGATGACGATGATCGCCACCAGCTGGGCCAGGAACATGCCGAAATCCGTCAGCCATTCGTTCACCGCGTGTCTCTCCTTCGGGGGTAGGGGCTTCTCACTCTCGTCTTTCATCCTGCAAGGCGTCAGGCGCCGCGACAAGCCGGCCGACTTGATGGCATCGCCGCTTTTCCCTAATCTCGCGGCTCGAACCATCACCGCCGCGGAGGCCGCCATGTCCGACAATACCCTCGACAAGCTCCATGCTCGCTTCGACCCCGAGGCCGCCCGCGGCATGGATGAGGTCTTCCAGTTCCACTTCAGCGACGCCGGCGATTACCACCTGGTGGTGCGCGACGCCACGTTGGACGTCCAGGAAGGCGTCCATGAGGAGCCGTCGATCAGCCTGCGCCTGAGCACCGCGACCCTCAAGGGCGTGATGAACGGTGAGATCAGTGGCATGAATGCCTTCATGAGCGGCAAGCTCAAGGCCACCGGCAACGTCATGCTGGCCACCGAACTCGGCAAGCTGTTCCCCTACGGCTGAAGGCTCCGTGGCGCCGCCGGCAGGCAGGCGACACCACGCTACGCCGCCCGTCAGGGGCGCGCGCCGACCTCGGCGAGATGGGTATCGATCAGCGCTCGCGAGATCGAATAAGCCGGCGGCAGCTGGGGCAGTTGTCGCGGCGAGAACCAGGCGGCATCGCTGATCTCGTGGCCATCGATACGAATGCGTCGACTGGCCGCCTCGGCGAAATAGCCAAGCATCAGCGAATGCGGGAAGGGCCAGGCCTGGCTCTGGAAGTAACGCAGCCGCCCTACCGTCACGCCCACCTCCTCGAAGACCTCACGATGCACCGCCTGCTCGGCGGATTCGCCCGGCTCGATGAAACCGGCCAGGGTCGAGTAGCGCCTCGGCGGGAAACGCGAATTGCGCGCCAGCAACAGGGATTCGCCGTGGGTCACCAGGGTGATGATGCACGGCGAGATACGCGGATAGTTACGATGGCCACAGTGCCCGCAGCGCATGGCAAACTCATGGTCGAGCCGCGAGGCCGGGGCCCCGCAACTGCCGCAGAAGCGGTGATGACGCAGCCAGGCGCCTACCTGCAGCGCCGTGGAGACCAGCGCGAACCAGGACTCCGGTAGCCGCGCCAGCCACTCCCGACCCTCGAGCCAGTCATCCCCGGGGGTGTCCTCGACCGACAGCGCCACCGGCATGTCATGCCACCAGCACAACGGCTGCATGGCCGACGTCCAGGCCTGAGGCGTCTGCAACGGGCCGCCCTCCGGCCCCGGCGCGATCCGGCCGGCGGCCAGACGAATCACCCGCCCCGAGCCCTCCTCGTAGGGCAATTCGCGACGCAGCATCAGGGCGCCTCCCGACCCGGCCAACCCTCCAGCGTATCCCAGCGGCATTCACCGCCCGCCTCGCGCACGGTCGAGAGCTTGTCGCGATGGGCCTGCCACTCGGCGTCGTCCGGCGCCTGCACCTTGAGCGTGCCCGGCGTGAGCGCCACGCGGCGCACGTTCAGTCCGTCACCGGCCGCATCCTCTTGGCCGGCGCTGGCGCCGGCATCCAGCGACAGCGCGGTCTGGCCGCCGGTCATCGCCAGGTAGACGTCGGCCAGGATCTCGGCATCCAGCAAGGCGCCGTGCAGCACACGATGACCGTTGGCGATCTCGTAACGCTTGCACAACGCATCGAGGCTGTTGCGCTGGCCGGGGTGCTTGTCCCGCGCCAGCCGCAGGGTATCGAGGATACGGCAATGCTCGGCCACCGGGCCCAGGCGCGGTTCGCCGCGGGCCTGGTTGAGCATGCCCAGTTCATGGTCGATGAAGCCCACATCGAAAGGCGCATTATGGATCACCAGCTCCGCGCCCTCGATGAAGGCCCAGAACTCATCGGCGACTTGCCCGAACAGCGGCTCGTCGGCGACCCGCTCGTCGGTGATGCCGTGCACCCCTACCGCCTCGGCGTCGATGCTGCGCTGCGGATTGATGAACTGATGATAGGTGTTGCCGGTCAGCCGGCGATTGACCATCTCCACGGCGCCGATCTCGATCAGGCGATGGCCGTCACGAGGGTCGATGCCGGTAGTCTCGGTATCCAGGATGATCTGGCGCATGGGGGTACCTGTGGGTGTTCGGCGTGCTCTTGAAGGCGGGGCTCAGCCCCCCGCCTGCATCTCGTCGATGGCTTCGTTGGCCAAGGTGTCGGCGCGTTCGTTGCCGGGATGGCCACTGTGCCCCTTGACCCAGTGCCATTCGACACGATGACGCTGGGCCTCCTCGTGGAGGGCGCGCCACAACTCGGCGTTCTTGACCGGCTGCCGTGACGCGGTCTTCCAGCCTCGCTTGATCCAGCCATGGATCCACTCGGTGATGCCACGCCGCAGATATTCGGAGTCAGTCCACAGCTCGATCCGGCAAGGCCGGGTCAGCGCCTTCAGCGCCATGATGGCCGCCATCAGCTCCATGCGGTTATTGGTGGTCTTCTCTTCGGCACCCTTGAGCGGCTTCTCGTGAGGGCCGCTGCACAACAGCGCCCCCCAGCCACCCGGACCCGGGTTGCCACGGCAGGCGCCATCGGTATAGATCGTCACCTCGGGCAACGCCCCGGGCTGTGGTTGGTCTGTCACCCTCGATCACCCTCGTCGGTGGCGGACCGCCCCGAGACATGGCCAAGCGCCGAGCCGGCCAGCGGCGTCGGAAAGACCACCCGGCCACGCCTGGGCTGAGCCAGTTGGGACCGGCGCCGCGCATGAATCATGTAACTATCGCCGAGCGGCAGGTTATGCCGGCGCCCGAAGGTCTCGAGCCGCGCGTTACGCGCCAGGCCGCCGGGCAGACGAAAGCCGCAGTAGTCTACCCGCTGAGCCTCGAAGTCGACAAACGCCAGCCAGTCGGCGAGCCGCCCGGCGGTACGCCAGCGTCCCAGCCCGGGCAACTGACGTCGCCGCCCCGGTGAGCCGCGGCGCCAGCCACTGGGGCCCAGCGGGTGCCAGCCGAAGAGGATGAGGTGGCCATCATCGGCGGTGACCCGCGCGGCCTCCTGGAGCAGGCCATGAGGGTCCGGGGCGATCTCGAACAGGTGATGCACCACCACCAGGCTCAGGCAACCATCGGGCAGCGGCAGCGCCTCCAGGGGGCACACCAGGGTACTGTCGTCGGTGGCCAACTCCCGGGTCGGCGCCCAGCGCAACGCATGGCGTACCGGGCACATGTCGGCAAGCCGCGGCGCCAGCCCCAGCTCCATCCCATGCGTCCCGAACCAGCGTTCGCAGAGCGGCCCCAGGCAGGCCCGCTGGGCCTGCCACACGCCCTGCCCGGCGGCGCTCGCCCAGAAGCGACGCCCCTCGCGCACGCGCTGCGCCAGGTTCATCGCCTCCTGCGCATTTGACATGATCCGTTCATCTCTCCAGAGTACTCGATTTTGCAACGTCCCGATTCAAGGCGCCATCCGGTTGGATCGTCTGATCCGAGCCCGGCGCGAGGAACCCCGAACCCATGTTGAGCGTGACACCGATTACCGCCTTTCGCGACAACTATATCTGGATGCTACGTCAGGACACGAGTGCCGACGTCTGCGTGGTGGATCCCGGTGACGCCGCTCCGGTCATCGAGGCGCTGGAACGCGAAGGCCTGACCCTCGGCAGCATCCTCGTGACGCATCATCATGCGGACCATGTCGGCGGTTTGCCCGAGCTGATCAAGCGCTACGCGCCGCGGGTGATCGGCCCGCACAACTCAAACATCGAAGGCATCGACGAGCGCGTCGGTGACGGCGACGAGATTCGCGTGATCGGACGCCTGTTCGAGATCATCGAGGTCCCGGGGCACACCCTGGACCACATCGCCTTCTTCACTGCCGGCATCCCGCCGCTACTGTTCGGCGGCGACACGCTGTTCAGTGCCGGCTGTGGGCGTCTGTTCGAAGGAACCCCGGAACAGATGCACGCCTCACTGGCACGTTTCAAGACGCTGCCCGAGGATACCCTGGTGTTCGCGGCCCACGAGTACACCCTGGCGAACCTCGCCTTCGCCAAGGCCGCCGACCCCGACAACCCCGACATCGACAGCGCCGAGCAGGAATGCCGGCGAGCTCGGGAGCTCGAGCGCCCTACCCTGCCCAGCACCATCGCTCGGGAACGGCGCATCAATCCTTTCCTGCGCTGTGACGACGCCGGAGTGCGTCGGGCGGCCGCCCATCAGGGCGATACGGCCGATAGCGTGGCGACCTTCGCCACCCTGCGCGCCTGGAAAGACGACTTCTGAGACTCACCCCGCCCGGTGCACGCCCTGTCCCGTCGAGGCAGTACGACGTGCGCCCCGGAGGCCCCTGCATGACCTATCATACCTCGCGCCGACGACTCCTCGGGTTCGCCAGCACGCTCGCCATGGCCGGCGCCCTGATCGCCGGCGCCTACACCAAGGCATCGACCCTGCCCGCCGGCCAGCTGGCCTCCGACACACCGAGCTTCGCCCCCGTACACCGCGGCGAACCGGCAGGCCGCCGGACCTTCTGGAGCCACCTTCAGCTGCAGCAGGCCGACGCCTGGTCGCGCCTTCGCGACACCTTCCAATGGCAGGATCAGTGGCAGGATGGTGCCGGTCACGCCCGCGTTCAGCAGTGGATCGATACCTACAGCGCCAAGCCGCATAACATCGCCGAGATCGCCGAGCGTGCCCGCCCCTGGCTGGCCTGGATCCTCGAGCGAGTCGAGGCCCGCGACCTGCCCGGCGAGCTGGCCCTGGTGCCCTTCGTCGAGAGTTCCTTCGACCCCGAGGCCCGTAGCCACTTCGGTGCCGCCGGGCTATGGCAGATCATGCCGCGCACCGGCGACGCCCTGGGCCTGAACCGTTCCGGCAGCTGGGACGGCCGCCTCGACGTGGTGCGTTCCACGAAGGCCGCACTGGACTACATCGAGTATCAGGCCGACCAGTGGTACGAGGGCAACATTGAGCTCTCGCTGGCCGCCTACAATGCCGGCGCCGGCACCGTGAACCGCGCCCAGCGACGCGCCCTGGCCGGCGGTCAGCAAGGCCATTACTGGGATCTCGAGCTGCCCAACGAGACCATGGACTACGTGCCCAAGCTACTGGCCATCGCGGCGATCATCGGCGAGCCCGAACGTTACGGCGTCGAACTGCCCCGGATCGATGGCACCCCCGCCTTCGCCCGTGTGCCGGTCACCCGCACGCTGCGCCTCGGCGAGGCCGCCAGCCTGGCCGGCGTGCCGACCGGTGAGCTGGCCGCCCTGAACCCCGGCCTGCGTGGCGATACCGCCCGCCCCGGCCAGGTCGGTGAGCTGCTGGTTCCCGCCGACCGGGCCGAGCCGCTGCTCGCCGCCCTCGATAGCGATGCCGCGAGCGACGGTGCCATGAGCGATATCCATGTGGTACGGCGCGGCGACACCCTGTCCACCATCGCCTCCGAACACGCCGTGGCGGTCACCGACCTGGCGCGCTGGAACGGCATCGACAGCCCCAACGCTTTACAACCCGGCCAGCAGCTGACACTTTCCGGTAGTTGATGAGGGGGCCTTCGCCCCCTGACCTGGTACAAGGATGCTGACCGATGCGATCGTTCGTCCCGCTGATGGCGGTCCTGGCGGCGACCCCCGCCCTGGCCACCGCGCCGGCTGACGTGCCCACGCGACATGCCCTGGCGCTTTACGGCGATCCGGCGCTGCCGGCGGATTTTCAGCACTTCCGCCACGTCGATCCCGAGGCGCCGGTGGGGGGCACCCTGGCCCGTGGCGCCAACGGCAGCTTCGATTCGACCAACCCCTTCATCGCCCAGGGCACACCGGCCGCGGGCCTCAACGCCATCTACGATACCCTGATGGTCAGCAACCCCGATGAACCCTTCACCATGTACGGCCTGCTGGCCGAGGGTATCCGGCTCGATCCCGAGCGCCAGTGGATCGAGTTCGACATCGACCCCGACGCCCGCTTTCACGACGGCGAGCCGGTGACCGCCGCCGACGTGATCTTCAGCTTCGACACCCTCACCGCACAGGGCCAGCCCTTCTACGCCGCGTACTATGCCGACGTGCGTGATGTGCGGGCGATCGACGAGGACACCGTGCACTTCGACCTCGCCGACGGCGAGTCCCGGGAGCTGCCACTGATTCTCGGCCAGATACCCATCCTGCCGGCGCACTACTGGCAAGGCCGCGACTTCGATCAGCCGACCCGCGACGACCTGCTCGGCTCCGGCCCGTACCGCATCGCCCAGGTCGATCCCGGCCGACGCATCGTCTATGAACGCGTCGACGATTACTGGGGACGAGAACTCCCCGTCAACCGCGGCCGCCACAATATCGACCGCCTGGTCTACGACTACTATCGCGACCGGACGGTGGCGCTGGAGGCCTTCAAGGCCGGCAACCTCGACCTGCGCATCGGCTCCAGCGCCCGCCAGTGGGCCACCGCCTACGACTTCCCCGCCGCCAACGAGGGTTTCGTCCAGCGCCTGGCGGTGCCCGACGGCCAGCCGGCCGGCATGCAGGCCTACGTGATGAACCTGCGCCGCGCCAAGTTCCAAGACGTACGGGTCCGCGAGGCGCTCAACCTCGCCTTCGACTTCGAATGGCTCAACCAGCAGCTCTTCTACGGCGCCTACGAGCGCACCCAAAGCTACTTCGAGAGCTCCGAGATGGCCGCGCAAGGCCTGCCCGACGACGACGAGCTGGCCCTGCTTGCCCCCTATCGGGACGCACTGCCCGCGCGAGTGTTCGACGAGGCGCTGCCCATCGAGACGCCGGACGACATGCGTGCCCGCCTGCGCCAGGCGCTGAGCCTGCTCCATGAGGCCGGATACGAGAACCGTGACGACGGCACCCTGGTGAACGCCGAGACCGGCAAACCGCTGAGCCTCGAGGTGCTGCTGTACGACACCCAGTTCGAGCGCGTGGTGCAACCGCTGCTGCGCAACCTCGCGCGACTCGGCGTGCAGGGCGATATTCGGCTGGTCGACGTCAACCAGTATCTGAATCGGCTACGTCGCTTCGACTTCGACATCGTGGTGGGAAGCTTCCCCCAGTCGGCCAATCCGGGCAACGAGCAACGCGACTTCTGGGGCAGCGAGTACGCCGAGGCCCCACAGAGCCGCAACCTGATCGGGCTTGCCGACCCGGCGATCGACGCCCTGGTCGACGACTTGATCGCCGCCGACAACCGCGAGGCGCTCGACACCGCCGCCCAGGCCCTGGACCGGGTGCTGCGCTGGGGGTTCTACGTCATCCCCCAGTGGCACCTGGATAACACCCGTATCGCGATGTGGGACAAGTTCGGCTGGAAGGAGCCTTTCCCCGCGTACAACCTGGACCTCGACGCCTGGTGGGTGAAACCCGAGCGCGCCACCGAGGTAGAGGCCCGCCAGCACCGGTAACGGCCGTCGACGAAGGAGAGCCTCCCCGCGCTCCGACTCGACGACCGGCACAGACTGTTAAGGACACGCCGTGGCCGCCTATGTACTGCGCCGCCTGCTGCTGATGATCCCTACCCTGCTGGGGATCATGCTGCTCAACTTCCTGATCGTCCAGGCCGCCCCGGGCGGCCCCATCGACCAGTTACTGGCCCGCTTCGAGGGCATCTCGTCTCAGGCCAGCACCCGGCTCGAGGGCGGCGGCGGCGACAGCGTGGGAGGCGGCGAATCGCGCGGCGCCCGCGGCGTCCCCCAGGCCTACATCGACCGGCTGGAGACTCAGTTCGGCTTCGACGAGCCCGCCTACCAGCGCTTCTTCGGCATGCTCGTCGACTACGCCACCTTCGATCTCGGCGACAGCTTCATCCGCGGCGAGCCGGTCACCGCCCTGATGCTCGAGCGGCTACCGGTGTCGATCTCGCTGGGCCTCTGGACCACCCTGCTGGTCTATTGGGTCTCGATCCCGCTGGGCATCCGCAAGGCCCTGCGCCACGGCTCGCGTTTCGATGTCTGGAGCTCGGGGCTGGTGATCGTCGGCTACGCCATCCCTGGCTTCCTGTTCGCCATATTGCTGATCGTGTTGTTCGCCGGCGGCAGCTATTGGGACGTCTTCCCGCTGCGCGGCCTGACCTCGCCGGACTTCGGCGACCTCTCCGCCTGGGGCAAGGTCAAGGATTACTTCTGGCATATCAGCCTGCCGGTGCTGGCCTCGGCGATCGGCAGCTTCGCCACCCTCACCATGCTGACCAAGAACAGCTTCCTCGACGAGATCCACAAGCAATACGTGCTGACCGCCCGCGCCAAGGGTGCCAGCGACCGCCGCGTGCTCTACGGCCACGTCTTCCGCAACGCCATGCTGATCATCATCGCCGGGCTGCCCTCGGCACTGGTGGCGATCTTCTTCACCGGCTCGTTGCTGATCGAGGTGATCTTCTCGCTCGACGGCCTGGGCCTGCTGGGCTTCGAGGCGGTGATGCAACGCGATTACCCGGTGATCTTCGGCACGCTTTACCTCTACACCCTGATCGGGCTGATCCTGAAGCTGATCTCCGATTTGACCTATGTGTGGGTCGACCCCCGCATCGACTTCGCGACCCGGGAGTCCTGAGCATGGCGTTGACCGACCGCTTCTCCCCCATCGCCCGCCGCCGCCTGGCGGTGTTCCGCGGCAATCCCCGCGCCCGTGTCTCGCTGTGGGCGTTCCTGGCGCTGTTCGTGGTGAGCCTCGGCGCCGAGCTGGTGGCCAACGACACGCCGCTGCTGGTCCACTACCAGGGCGATTGGTACGCGCCGCTGGTGGTCGACTACCCGGACAGCGAGTTCGGGGGATTCTTGCCCACCCCCGCCGACTACCGCGATCCCTACACCCGCGAGGCGATCGAGGCCGACGGCTGGCTACTATGGCCGCCGATCCCGTTCTCCTACGACACCCTCGACCAGGCCCTCGATCATCCCGCGCCCTCGCCGCCCAGCGCCCGCCACTGGCTGGGCACCGATGACCAGGGCCGCGATGTGCTGGCCCGAGTGATCTACGGCTTCCGCCTGTCGGTGGTCTTCGCCCTGGTACTCACCGCGGGCTCACTGGCGCTCGGCGTGGTGATCGGCGGCGTGCAGGGCTACTTCGGTGGCAAGGTGGATCTGATCGGCCAGCGGCTGATCGAGATCTGGTCCGGCCTGCCGGTGTTGTTCCTGCTGATCATCCTGGCGAGCCTGGTCGAGCCCAACCTGTGGTGGCTGCTCGGCATCATGCTGCTATTCTCCTGGCTGGGGCTGGTCGACGTAGTGCGCGCCGAGTTCCTGCGCGCGCGCAACCTCGAGTACGTGCGCGCCGCCAAGGCCATGGGGCTACCCTCGCGGATCATCATGCGCCGCCATGTGCTGCCCAATGCCATGGTCGCCACCCTGACCTTCATTCCCTTCCTGTTCACCGGCGCCATCACCACCCTCACCGCCCTGGACTTCCTCGGCTTCGGCCTCCCGCCGGGCTCGCCGTCACTGGGCGAGCTGGTGGCCCAGGGCAAGAACAACCTCCAGGCACCGTGGCTCGGCATCACCGCCTTCCTGACGCTGGCAGTGATGCTGTCGCTGCTGGTGTTCATCGGCGAAGGCCTGCGCGACGCCTTCGATCCGCGACATATCCAGCACGCCACCGGGAGCCCCCATGAGTGACGACACGCTGCTGCGTCTCGAAGACCTGACCGTCACCTTCGACACGACCCCGGTGGTCGAGGACCTGTCGCTGACGGTACGCCGTGGCGAGACCCTGGCGCTGGTCGGCGAGTCGGGGTCCGGCAAGTCGGTCTCGGCGCTCGGCGCCCTGGGCCTGCTGCCACCGGACGCCCGCATCGGCGGCACGCGCCGCCTCGGCGACACCGATCTCGCCCGGCTGTCCGCTCGCGACTGGCGGGCGCTGCGCGGCGGCCAGGTCGGCTTCGTGTTTCAGGAACCCATGACCTCGCTGAACCCCCTGCATAGCGTGGCCAAGCAGATCGCCGAGACGCTGCGACTGCATCAGGGGCTCACCGGCAAGGCCGCGCGGCGACGCACCCGAGAGTTGCTCGAACAGGTGCGGCTACCACGCGCGGAGGAACTGCTCGACGCCTGGCCTCACCAGCTCTCGGGCGGGCAGCGGCAGCGGGTGATGATCGCCATGGCCATCGCCAACCATCCGCGACTGCTGATCGCCGACGAACCGACCACCGCGCTGGATGTCACCGTGCAACGCGAGATACTCGCGCTGCTCGCCGAGCTGCGCGACCGCCACGGCATGGGCATGCTGTTCATCACCCACGACCTCAACCTGGTGCGCCGCCACGCCGATCGCGTCTGCGTCATGCGTCACGGACACGCCCAGGAAACCGGCCCGGTGGAGCGCGTGTTCGCCGCCCCCGAGAGCCCCTACACCCGCGAACTGCTGGCCGCCGACCCCAGCGGTCGCCCCGCGCCGGTGCCCAAGCAGTCCCCACTGCTCGACGTTCGGCGGCTCGGCATCCGCTTCCCGCGGCCGAAGCCGCTGTTCGGGCGCCGCCCACCGGCCTTCGAGGCGGTCAAGCCACTGGACCTGACCCTCGCCCCGGGCGAGACGCTAGGCATCGTCGGCGAGTCCGGTTCCGGCAAGACCACCCTGGCGCTGGCGCTGCTGCGCCTCCAGCAGAGTGACGGTGAGATCACCTTTGCCGGCGAACGCCTCGACCGCCTGCACGGCGAGGCCCTGCGCCGGCGGCGACGGCGCTTCCAGGTGGTATTCCAGGATCCCTATGGTTCGCTGTCGCCGCGCCTGCCGGTGGCGGAGATCGTCAGTGAAGGGCTGCGCTTTCATCATCCGGAACTGGATGCTGCCGAGGTGTCGCGCCGCGTGCGCGAGACCCTGCGCGAGGTCGGCCTACCCGAAGAATGTGGCGCCCGCTACCCTCATGAGTTCTCGGGCGGCCAGCGCCAACGCATCGCCGTGGCTCGGGCGATCATCCTCGAGCCCTCGCTGCTGGTGCTCGACGAGCCGACCTCGGCGCTGGATCGCACCGTGCAGAAGCAGCTGGTCACCCTGCTGCGCGAACTCCAGCGTCAGCGCGGGATGAGCTACCTGTTCATCAGCCACGACCTCGCGGTGGTGCGCGCCATGGCCCATCGTCTTCTGGTGCTCAAGGATGGCGAGCTCATCGAGCAAGGCGACTGCGAGGCCGTGCTGACGAGGCCGCAGACGGCCTACACTCGCGGCCTGGTCGACGCTGCCGACCTCTCTCCTCAGGCCTGAAGACGATGATTCGCACAAGGCTGGTGTATATGGCGGGATGGCCAAGATAGATAACGGTATAAATGGCATGCCCGACCTCACACTACTCACGCGGACAAGCCGTCATCACGATGATACCGTTCCTCGATGGGGGGCTGCCCCAGCGGATGAGCGATGGCACGGCGTGCCCGGGCGGTCAGGTGGAACCCTCCAGGCCCAGAAACACACAAACAGCAGTTTTCCCCTTCCCATGACATAAGGATAAGCGGTCATGTTCTCCGGTCTCAGCGCCTTTCCCTTGACCCCCATGGATGAGAATGGCATCGACGAGGCGGCCTTCATCCGGCTCATCGAGCGCCTCGCAGAGGCAGGCGTCGATGCCATTGGCGTCCTGGGGTCGACGGGCTGCTATGCCTATCTCACGCGCGCCGAACGGGCACGTGTTGCGCGACTGGCGGTAAGGCACGCGGGCGACGTGCCGGTGATGGTCGGTATCGGCGCCCTGCGCACAGGCGATGTGCTGGCCCTGGCCGCAGATGCTCAAGACGCGGGAGCAAGCGGGGTGCTGCTAGCCCCTGTGTCGTACCAGAAGCTCACCAGCGATGAGGTCTTCGAGCTCTATGCCAGCGCCTCTCACGCCCTCTCCGTACCGCTATGCGTGTATGACAATCCCGGCACGACACATTTCACCTTCGACGACGAACTGTATGGGCGGGTCGCTCACCTTCCGAACGTACGCTCCATCAAGATCCCCGGTGTTCCGGCGACTCCCGAGGCCGCCAAGGCGCATATCGAGCGCCTGCGCGGGCTGCTTCCATCGCACGTGACGCTCGGCGTCAGCGGGGATGCCTTCGCCGCCACAGGGCTGAATGCCGGGTGCGAGGCCTGGTATTCGGTGATCGGGGGCCTGTTCCCCAGAACCGCGCTGGCCATCACCCGCGCCGCACAGGCCGGCGACAGGCACGAAGCCACGCGCCTGTCTGAACGCTTGCAACCGCTATGGTCATTGTTCCGCCAGCAGGGCGGCAGCCTGCGCGTCATCACGGCCGCCGCCGAATTGCAGGGGCTCGTCAAGCATCCCGCCCTCCCATTGCCGCTCAAGGCATTGGACGGAGCCAGCCGGCAACGGCTCGCCGTTGTGCTTGACGAACTTGAGCTGAGCCGATGAATCATGGAGAGGACAAGGCCGACTCACGATCCATGCTGAATCCGCCATCTAGAAGGCCGCGATCTCGTCGGCCGTGAGCTCGCGCCACTCGCCGGGCGCCAGGTCGGCATCCAGCACCAGAGGCCCTACCGACTCACGGTGCAACGCCTCGACGTGGTTGCCGATGGCCGCGAACATGCGCCGCACCTGGTGATAGCGCCCCTCATGGACGGTCAGCCGGGCCTCTAGGGAATCGAGCATTTCGAGCTCGGCGGGCCGGGTCGGCGCGTTATCGCCCTCGAGCAGGATACCCTCGGCGAAGGCCGCCACCGCACGCTCGGCCTCGCCACCTTCCAGGGGGCGCGCCAGGGTCGCGCGGTAGACCTTGGCGCTGCCACGACGCGGCGAGGTGACACGATGCGACCACTGGCCGTCGTCACTGAGCAGCAGCAGGCCAGTGGTCTCCACATCGAGGCGTCCGACCGTCTGCAGGCGCTCGACCTTGGGCAGTTCGATCAGCTCCACCGCCCGCGGATAGAGCCCGCGGCGCGCCGTGCACTCCACGCCTTCGGGCTTGTGGAGCATCACGTAGCGCAGCCCGACCAATGCAAGCCGCTCGCCGTTCCAGGTGACGCGGTCGTCGGCCGCGAGATGGCGCGCGGCCTTCTTCTCGCGCTCGCCATTGACCTCGACCTCGCCGCGCAGCAGCGCTCGCTTGGACAGGCTGCGGGTCATCTCGGTGCTCTCGGAGAGGAATCGATCCAGTCGCATCAGGCGCCCACCCCATCGGAAAGTCCGAAATGATCGGCATCACGCCAGGCCGGAAACTTCTCGCGGAAGGCGCGCAATTCATCCAGCGACAGGCTGGCCGTCTTGACGAAGGGGGTATCGCGCGGCTCATCGATCAGCGGCTCGCCCTTGGCATCCACCAGCATCGAGTCGCCGGCATAGGGCAGGCCCTTGGCGTCCTCGCCGACGCGATTGACGCCGATCACCGGGCACAGGTTCTCCACGGCGCGCGCCTGCAGCAGCACCCGCCAGGGGTGGCGGCGCGGCGCCGGCCAGTTGGCCACGCACAACAAGGCATCGTATTCGAAGGGTTCGTCGCCGGCGGGCTGCTGGCGCAACCACACCGGGAAGCGCAGGTCATAGCAGACGCTGAGCAGGATGCGGAATCCCTTCAGCTCGACGATCACCCGCTCGTGGCCCATGGCGTAGCGCTCATGCTCACCGGCCATGCGAAACAGGTGGCGTTTGTCGTAATGCGCCAGGCTGCCGTCGGGGCGCGCCCAGACCAGGCGGTTGAAGTACTCGCCGTCTTCCACTACCGCCACGCTGCCGGTGACCACGCAGCCGCGTCGCATCGCCTGATCCCGCAGCCAGGCGACGGTGGCACTCTCGGCCATCGGTTCGGCCATCTCGCGGGAGTTCATGGTGAAGCCGGTGGCAAACATCTCGGGCAGCACGATCAGGTCGGTGTCATCGCCGCCGAGCTCGCCCAACGACGCCTCCAGCATCCGGCAATTGGCCTCGGGGTCTTCCCAGCGCAGGTCGGCCTGCACCAGGGTCGTTCTGAGTTCGCTCATCGAGGACTCCATGGGGATCGATACAACCCCATAGCCTAAACGAGAGTGCCCGGCGGCGCAGCCATCACGCACCCCTGGAACACGCATGATAGGCTAGCGCTTTATGGATAAGGAACGTCACGATGTCATCGATGGATCGCGATAACCGGGCCACCCAGGGCGTGGGATACGGCCTGGCCGCCTACCTGATGTGGGGCTGCTTCCCGCTGTTCTTCGCCCTCTTCGACGGCATCCCCGCCTACGAGATCCTGGTCCACCGGGTGCTGTGGTCGTGCCTGTTCCTGGCCATCGTGGCCACCCTGCTGGGCCGCTGGCGCCCGGTACGCAAGGCCCTCGCCCAGCCGCGACGCCTGGGGCGCGTGCTGGCCTGTGCGGTGCTGATCGCCGCCAACTGGGGGCTCTACATCTATGCCGTCGAGACCCATCATGTCCTGCAGGCGAGTCTCGGCTACTTCCTGACGCCGCTGGTCAACGTGGCCCTGGGCATGCTGGTGCTACGCGAGCGCATGAGCCGCCTGCAGGGCGTGGCCGTCGCCCTGGCCGGGGTGGCCATCGCCTTCCAGCTGGTGCTGATCGGCACCCTGCCCTGGATCAGCCTGGTCCTGGCGCTGAGCTTCGGCACCTACGGCCTGCTGCGCAAGCAGGTGCCGCTGGACGGCCTCTCGGGGCTGCTCGTCGAGACCCTGCTGCTGCTGCCCCTGGGCCTGCTGGCCCTCGGTGCGCTCAGCCAGGCCGGCGCCTCACACTTCCTCGACACGCCCCGCACCACCCTGCTGCTGCTGGCCTGCGGGGTGATCACCGCGTTGCCGCTACTGGCCTTCGCCGGCGCCGCCCGGCGCCTGCGCCTGGCCACCCTGGGGTTCTTGATGTATCTCAACCCCAGCATCCAGTTCCTGATCGCCCTGTTCGTGTTCGACGAACCGCTGCGTCCGGTACAGCTGGTCACCTTCCTGATCATCTGGGCCGGGCTCGCCCTGTACAGTTGGTCGGCCTGGCAACGCCGCGCGCCCTCGAACGCTGATGACTGACGCCCCGCAACCGGCGCCCGATGCCGACGCCCCGCTGTTACTGGTGGGGGCGGGGCATGCGCATCTGCACCTGATCGCACAGCGTCATCGGCTCCCCATGCCTCGGGTGATGCTGCTCGACCCCGGCGGCTTCTGGTATTCCGGCATGGCCAGCGGCGTACTGGGCGGCCAATTCCCGCCACCGGCGGATCGGCTCGAGCCCATGGACCTAGCCCGACACCACGGCATCGAGGGCATCCGCGGGCGGCTCGCGGGGCTCGACCTCGATGCCCGCGAGGCCGTGCTGGCCGATGGCCGTCGCCTGGCCGTCTCGGCCATCTCGCTCAACATGGGCTCGACGGTGGACCTCCCGCCCGCACACCCCGAGGGGCCCGGCGTCTGGCCGGTCAAGCCCATCCCACGCCTGGTGGCATTACGTCGGCGGCTGGTGCGGGCGTTCGACGCCGGCCAGCATCCTCGCCTGCTGGTCGTCGGCGGCGGCGCCAGCGGCGTAGAGATCGCCTGTCAGTTGCGTGCCCTGGCCGACCGACACGGCGCCGACCCGGACATTCGACTGTTGACCCGCGCGCCGGACCTGCTACCCGGCGCGCCCGCGGGAGCGATGCGCTGGCTGCACCGCCGCCTCGCCCGGCGGCGCATCGCGATCGACACGGGGCTCGAGCTATCCGAGCACTGCCCCGGCGGCATCATGGCGACGCCGACCGAGCCGCCTGCGGGCACAGGTGGCCCCCGCTTCGTCGCGGCGGATCACGTGGTGCATGCCGCCGGCCTGGTGCCACCGCCAGCCCTCGGGGCGCTCGGCCTGCCGATGCTACCGGGCCGGGGCCTGGCGATCACCGAAACCCTGCAGAGCCCCGCCGCCTCCTGGGTCTTCGCCACCGGCGACTGCGCGGCCCTGATCGATCACCCGCTGCCACGCCTCGGCGTCTACGGCGTGCGCCAGGCCCCCGTGCTGCGCGCCAATCTCGCCGCCTGGTGGCAGGGCGAGGCGCTGAATACCTATTGCCCCCAGGCCCAAGCGTTATCGATCCTCGACCTGGGCCGTGGCCAGGCGCTGGCCATCCGCGGCGGGCTATGGTGGGGCGGGACACTGGCCTGGCGCTGGAAACGCCGGCTGGACGAGCGCTTCCTGGCCGGCCATCGCCTGGGGTGACGGTCCCCGCGGCCGACGCGACTCGATGAGCCCATCTACGCCGAAGGCCGGCACATGGCCGGCCTTCGTGACAACAGTGCACCCAAGCTTCAGGGCATCATGACCCGGTCGATCACGTGGATCACCCCATTGGACTGGGCCACATCGACGATCGTGATGTCGGCACTGTGCCCCTGGGCGTCCATCAGCACCAGGTTATTGCCGTTGGGCACCACCGTCAGTCGCTCGCCCTGAACGGTCTCGAAGCTCGCCGCGTCGCCGCGCTCCATGACCGCCTCATGCAGGTCGTCGCGGGTCAGGCGGCCAGGCACCACATGATAGGTGAGCAACGCCGTCAGCTGGTCGCGATTCTGCGGCTCGAGCAACGTCTCGACGCTGCCGGCCGGCAAGCGATCGAAGGCGGCATCGACCGGGGCGAAGACGGTGAAGGGCCCTTCTCCCTTGAGGGTATCGACCAACCCGGCGGCCTGGACGGCCGCCACCAGCGTCTCGTGATCGGCGGAATTCAGCGCGTTCTCGACGATGTTGCGCTCGGGCAGCATCGCGGCCCCGCCGACGTCGGTCGGGCCATGGTCGGCCTGGGCCTGGCCGCTCGCCAAGGCCGCGGTGCATAGGAAGCCAGCGAGGAAGCGATTGAGGGTCTTCATGCGATATCTCCTTGTCCTTATTGGGATGACGCCTGCCAGCAAACAGGCGCAGGGAGAGATACGCGACCCGCGACGATATGGATGCGGTGCCGCTGCGTTGACAGTCCCTGGCTTTACTCCCGGCGCTCGTCCCGTGACCATCGTGGGACCTTCGACCCCCGCCCAAGGAGGCGGCATGAGTGATCCGTCACAACAACTCGTCGATGACCTTGCCGGCTGCGCACGCGGCGAGCATCGCGCCCTGTCGCGCCTCTATCACGCCAGCAGTGCGCGTCTGTATGCCCAGCTGCTGCGTATCGTTAGAGAGGAAGCGGCCGCCCAGGACTGCCTGCAACAGGTCTACCTGCGCGCCTGGCAGTCCGCCGACCGTTATGACCCCGAACGTGCCCGGCCGATGACCTGGCTCTCCACCCTGGCCCGCAACGTCGGCATCGACTGGTTGCGGCGCCGGCGCCCCGAGGGGGATGAGGAGGCCGTGGAAAGCCTCGACGGCGGCCGGCGACCGGAAGAGGCGAGCGACACCCTGGAACGCTCCCAGGCCCTGCACGATTGCCTGGCGATCCTCGGCCAGGACCAGCGCCAGGCCATGGAGATGGCCTACTTCCAGGGGCTGACCCACGGCGAACTGGCCGCACGAGTGGACCAGCCGCTGGGCACGGTGAAAAGCTGGATTCGACGCGGACTCGAGAGGTTGAAATCATGCCTGACCAATGGGATCTGAGCCGCCCCGACGAACGCCACCTGGCGGCCGGGGAATATGCCCTGGGCGTCATGTCCGCGGATGAACGGGCCCGCTTCGAGGCGCTGCTGGCGGTCAGCCACGAGCTACAGCACGACCTCGCCGACTGGCAGGAACGGCTACAGCTGTTCAACGAACAATTGCCGCCCGTGACGCCCCCGGCCTCGGTGTGGCGTGCCATCGCCGAGCGCACCGGCGTCACACGCTGGCGTTCGCTGGCCCTGTGGCGCGGGATGGCCGGCGGCTTCGCCATGCTGACGCTGGCCTTCGCCCTGCTGTGGAGCGTGCCGAACGCCGACTCCCCCGAGGAGGCCGCGGTCTACGTGGTGCTCGACGAATCACGCACCCCGGACTGGATCATCAGCGCCAGCGAAGACGGCACCCTGCGTGCCCGCGCCGTGCAACCGCATCGCGTCGGCGCCGACCAATCCGGCGAACTGTGGCTGGTCAGCGACGGCACCCCGATCTCGCTGGGCCTGTTGCCCGAACGCGGTAGCCGCCTGCTGACCCCGGACGCCGGCCTGCGCGAGGAGCTGCTGACCGCGGATCTCGCGGTCAGCGTCGAACCCGAGGGCGGTGCGCCGGCCGGCAAGCCCACCGGGCCGATCATCGATCATGGCCGGCTGACACCGGTGCGCGGAGCCACGCTACGCTTCTGAACGCGACGCCATGGGCGAGCCACTCCCTTCGGCCGACATGGCGACGCCCCTCAGGAGTGTCTACGATTCTCGCGACTGGCGATGATCGGGTATCATGACCGACCATCACCGGGAACGGCAGTACCATGGACAGCACGCCCCGACAGAACCTCGGCATCAGCGCCTATCACTGGCTCAAGCAGGACATCCTCCGCGGCGTCTTCCCGCCCGGGGAGAAGCTGCTGATGAACCGACTCAAGGAACGCTACGAACTCGGCATCGGCCCGCTGCGCGAGGCCCTGTCACAGCTGGTCGCCGAGCGGCTGGTGGTGGCGATCAGCCAGCGCGGCTATCGGGTCGCGCCGATGTCGGGCGAGGAGTTGGCCGACCTCTATGATGCCCGCGCCCAGCTGGAGGGGCTGGTGCTGGAGCTGGCCATCGAGCGCGGCGACGACGCCTGGGAGGCCGACGTGATCGCCAAGGCTCATACCCTTGGCAAGGTCGCGGAGGTCCACAGCGCCGAGGAAATGCTCGACGTCTGGGACACGCGCCATCAGGCCTTCCATACGGCCATCGCCGCCGGCTGCCACTCGCCGCACCTGATGCAGCTGCGCCGCAATCTGTTCGACCAGGTCGAGCGCTACCGCCATCTGTGGCTGCAGGAAACGGTCTTCTCCGACGCGGCCCTGGCGGGCAAGCGTCAGGAACACGCCGAGCTGGTCGAGGCCATCCTGGCCCGCGACACCGCGCGTGCCCGCACGATGATGCGCGAACACCTGATGACGCCGGTGCCGATCATCCGTGACGTGATGCAGCGCCGCGGCCTGTCATGAGCCGCGCCCTGTCATCCGCCTGTCACGCCATGACGCGAGACTGTCCTCGACGGTCCATCGGAGGAGTCTCGCCATGCCCCTGCCCCGCCTGTTGCGCCTGACCCACGACCAGTCACGGCGCCTCGAACGTCTCGCCAAGCGCTGCGACATGTCCCGCCATGAGCTGATCGAGCGCCTGATGAGCGAAGGCCTCGCCCACCTGGAGCATCAACGCATGCTCGAAGATCCCGGCCGGCCCCGTGCCGAGTCCAGCATCGATCAACGACTGCGCGAGAGCGGCCTCGGCGCCTGAGCCGCATCGCCGCTCGCTATGGTCGGGCCGGCTCGTGCTCATCCGCCCCATGGAGCTCGACGGCCACCGTGGGCGTCGCGAACCATTGCTGTCGGAGCCCACGTTGCTCGTCGAGCAGCAGGCTGAGATAGCCCAGCAGCGGATGCGCCTCGGGCAGTGCCTCGCGGTAGCGCAGCAGGCGGGGCCGACAGGCCAGCTGTTCGGCCGGGACATGGCGCGGCGTGGCGTGCCGCCATAACGCATCGAGCGCCGGCAGCAACAACCGCGTGGCGCCACTGCCGAGTGCGATATCGAGCCCCTTGAGATCGAAGTCGCCGGCATAGAAGTGCGGCCGGCCGGTGCTCGACCAGGCCTCCGCCAGCGCCGGGAAGGCGCCGCCATAGTGGCTATCGCCGCGGTAGACCACCAGCGGCCGGCGATACGCGGCAAGCGCCGGAAGCTCGGGCGTGAAGCCATAGAAGCTATCGAGGTTCTCGACCTGCACCAGGGCGTCGAAGGCGGCCAGCTCGATACTGCGCCAATCGACATCCAGGCATTCCCGGGCCCCACCCTGGAGGCCCGGCCGAGGCGGCTGCCCCACGGGCAGGCTGACCAGCACCCGCGAGTCCCGCGGTCCCTCGCGCACGCCCTTGGCCTCGCGATGGCCGTGCTCGGCCTGCTGAGCGGTCGACAGCCCGCCGAGCGCCACCTCCAGCGGCGGCTCACCCTGCACCTCGAGCTCGCCGGCGATGGCATCCATGAGCGCCCGATCGAACCGCAGCCGATCGCGGGTCAGGCGCCCGCCTGGCTCGATGTCCCACGCCTGGCACCAGGCGACGATCTCGGTCACCGCGGGGCCGCGTGGCTTGTCGACAGCGCGCCCGCGACGCAGCTTGCCCGACGCATCGCGCAGCACCCGACGCGCCGACTCCGAGAGCGCGGTCACGCGCCCTCCCGTGGGGCATCGCATAACTCGAGGCGCACGTCATGGATCAGGCGCAGATCGTTGAAGGTGCCCGCCCGGCTCTCGGCCTGATGCAGCCGGAAGGCGGCCTGCTCACGCCGAGGCAGGCCCTGGAACTCGGCGAGCACCTGGAACAGCCAGATCTCCTCGCCCCAGTCGAGCCCGGCGGCCTCACGGTACTCGAGCGCGCTGGGCGGCTCGCCGCCCTCGACCACCGCCAGGTAGAAGCGCTCGACGTCTTCCCTCAGGGCCTGCTGGCGGGCCGCGATCAGGGTGTCCTCATGGCGCTCGGCGGCCACGGCGACGGCCACATGCTCCGGCGCCGCGGCAGGGGTCGGCAGATGATGCAGCAGCTCGGTCACGTCCCGCACGTCCGGCGGATGATCGAGCGCCACGGCGCCGGCGGCGGTGAGCGGCGCGGCGCGATTGACCAGCTCCGGCACCTCGCCGCGCCGGGCGTAGTTGCCCGGCACGAAACCGGGATGCTCGCGCAGGAAGCCGGCCATGCCCGACACCAGGCGGCTGCGAGATTGCTGCTGACGGAAGCGCGCCATCAGCTCGATCAACCGGCGCTGTACCTCGCGCAGGCTGGTGTAGTGCTGGCTGAGCCGATGCTGGAGCTGGCTGACCAGCAGCTTGCGCAGCGCCCCGTCGGCCCCCACCAGGTCGATCAGCTCATCGAAGTCGATCAACGCCAGGCCGTCGAGCAGGCGCTTGATCTGCTTCTGTGCGCGGGCGTTCTCGCGGATCTTGTCGGCCAGCCGACTGACGAAGCCGAAGTCGCTGTTGAGGCGCCGCCACAGGCTGTCGATGGCGTCGGCGAAGCGCCCGTCGAGATCGTCCACCGCCTGACGCAGCCGCAGCAGCTGCTGCTCCTGGCGCCAGTATTCGGCCGCGTCGCGGGCCTCTCGGTAGCTCTGCACCAGGCCGCGCATCAGCTCCAGCGTCTCGGCCACGTCGGCATTGACGTGGCGGCGGGTCTCGTCGGCCAGCATCTCGGCGATCAGCTCGCGCACCTTGGGGGCGAGCTTCACGCCGGCCTGCTCGTCGGGGCGCCACAGGATGCGTGCGGACAGCAGTCGATTCAGCGCGGTGGTGCTCAGCCCCTCCAGCGGCACCTCGTCGCGCACGTAGCCGGCCATCAGCGCCTCGGCATGCTTGCCGAGCAGCGCCAGGCGCTCGGTGCCGGTGCCGAGCAGCCGGTTGTCCAGGGCGTCGGGATCGCTCGCGCTCACAGCAGGCGCTCCTGGCCCGCGGGGGCCTGGTCATCGATGGGCAGCTGTTCCTCGTCGCGGATGAAGCGCACCAGGTCGATCAGGTAGTCGATCTTGGCGGTGGCGACGAAGTACTGGCGGTCGGCGTGGGGCTGGCGCAGGTAGCCGCGCTCGCGCAGGCGCTTGAAGACCTGCTTGATCTGCGCATCGAGCTGCTCGCTCTGGGAGCCGAAGAACGGATCGGTGGCCAGGCGTTCGAGGCGCTCGCGCAGCCCCTGGTTATCCTCGCAGCGTGAACTGAAGTCGGCCGGCTTGAGCACGTCGCCGGGCGACACCGGGCCGTCGCGGCCGAGCGCCTCCTGCACCAGCTGCAGCCACTCGAGCATCGGCAACAGGCTGCCGACGGTCTCCGCCAGCTGGCGAGACAGCTGGTCCCGGGCCGCGTCATCCAGCTGGCGCCAGGCCAGGAAGTAGACGCTGCCCTCCTCGTTGGTCGCCAGTCGTCGGTTGAGCGGGCGCAGGTAGGCGTCGATGCGCTCGCGGGTCGCCTCGTCCTGCAGGCGGCGAAACGCCGCATCGTCGCTGACCGCGCACAGGAAGTCGCCGGCCAGCAGGCGTTCGAGCAGCGGGCCCAGCTCGACCAGGGAACGCTCCTTCATGGACTCTTCGATCATGCGGATGCCTCCTCCTGACGCTCATCGTGGCGGGCTTGAAGGCGCTGAGCCAGGCGGCTCAACCGCGGCTCGATGCGCTTGAGGCGTCGCTTGTCGAGCACGGCCTCGTCACGTTCGATCAGGTAGCGGTGTTGGAACAGCATCAGCACGTCCGACTCCGGGTTGGGGAAGGCGCCGACGATATGGATGCGGTTGTTGTCGCAAGCCTCGAACAGCTTCTCGACGTTGTGATAGGCCAGGGTGCCGATCTCGTCGATGGGCCAGTGCACGGCGACCTCCGCCGGGCCGCGCAGCAAGCGGGTGAAGGCCAGCAGGAACTTGCACAGGATCAGGTAGGCCATGCCGTGGCTGGAGGACTCCAGCAGCTGGCGGTCGTTCTTGATCACCAGCTCGGCGCCGCCCTCGTTGAGGTGCAGTTCCAGACGCAGCAGGCTCTCGACGCTGTACTGCTGGTCGCTGCGCAGCAGCTCCACCACGTCGCCCAGGGCGTCCAGGTAGTCGTCGTCGGGCAGCGTGCGGCCGGAGTCACGCCACTCGCGGTAGTGCTGAGCGAAGCGCTTGAGCGGCTCCCAGAAACCCAGCTCGTCGATGGTCGACTGGATCTTGACCTCGGCCTTGCCGATGCCCTCCAGCTTGAGGTCATCGGCCACCTCGTCGGAGAGCCGCCGGCTCTGGGCATTGATGCGCCGGTTGAGGTCGCGGAACACGGTGAAGAACTTGTCCAGGTCATCGCCGAGGTTGCGGCCTTCCTGCAGCAGCTGCTGCTGCTGTCCCTCGAGCAGCTGCAGCATGTCGGCGAGCACCGCCAGCAGGCGACGCGGGCCGGGGTCCTCGAGCTTGGCGCGCTCGGCCTCCAGGGTATCCTGGAAATCGGCACTGGCACCCTTGATCAGGTCCGACTCGATCTTCTCGCAGCCGCGGCGCAGCTCATCGAGCGACCGGGCGTGGTCGGCCAGCGCCTGACGGGCGCGCTCGATGCGCTCGTCGACATCCCCCGGGGCCTCGCCGGCGGATTCCCCGGCCGCCTCCAACGCCAGCCCCGCGAGGGTATCGAGCAGCGGCGACAGGGTCTCGACCTGCGCCTGCTCGGCCTCGCGGCGGCGCTTGAGCTCGCCGAGCGCCGACTGATGCTCGGCCCGGTCGGCCTTGAAGCCGTCCTTGAGCGTCTTGCGCTCGCGCTCGGCGGCCTGCTGCTGCTGGCTCAGCTCCGCCTCCCGGGCTACCAGGCGCGGCTTGCGCTCTCCCCAATCGAGGCGCATGAAGCGAGCGTAGGCATCGAGCTCGTCGCGCCGTGCCTCGGTCTCATGGATGCGTTTTCCCAGGTCCTCGATCTGGGCGCGGGTCGCCTTGACCTTGGCCGGGTCGACGCCGCGGTCGGCCAACTCGCGGTCGAAGGCCGCCTCGAGTTCCTCGCGCTGGCGGCGGTTCTCGTCCTTGAGCTCGCCGAGCTGGCGGCGATACTGCTCGACCTGCCGGTCGAAGCCGGCCAGCTGGCCCTGATGGTCGGCGGTGAGCTCCATGCGCTGGGCGCGATGGGTCTCGTCCAGGGTCTCCAGCGCCTGGTCGCGCTCGTCGCGCAGCGCCTGCTGGACCGCCTCCTGCTCCTCGAGGGCCTGGCGACGGCTCGCCTGGCGCTCCTGCTGCGCCTCTCGATGGCGCACCTGACACTGGCTGCGCGCCTGCAGGGCGTAGTCGACCTCCTCGGCGGTGCGGCGCCGCTCGCCACTGGCCCGTTCCAGGCGTGCGTCGAGCGCCTGCACCTTGTCATGGCCGCTGCCGAGCGCCTTCTCGGCGCCCTGCTCGGCCGCGCGGGCCTCCACGAGGGCACCCTCGGCGCCCTCGATCTCGGCCACCAGCCCGGCCTCGTCCTGGGCATGCTCGGGCAAGGCCACGGCGTTCAGGTCGAGCGCCAACCCGAAGAGATCATCGCTGGCCTCGTCATGCAGCTGCGGGGCGAGGTCGCGACGCTCGAGCAACGCCGGCGCCAGCACCTTGCCCAGGCCCTGTTCCCAGCCGGGCCGATGGTGGCGCAAGAAGTGGCGCAGGCTGCCCTGGGCCGGGTCGCGCTGAACCTCCAGTGCGGCGAGATGGCTCTCGGCTCGGGCGCGCTGCTGGCGGGCGGCCTCGAGCTCACGCTCGGCGTCGTCGCGCGAGCGCTTGAGGCCATCGAGCTCGCCGCGCAGGCCCTCCAGGGTGGCGGCGATGGCATCCTGGGCGCTGCGGGCCTCGTCGACGCGCAGCTGTGCCCGTTCGGCCTCGCGGGCCTCCTCCTCGGTCTGGGCCCCATGGGTGAGCTCGGCCTTGAGCTCGGAGAGCCGCGCGGTGAGCTGCTCGAGCCGCCCGCGATAGTCGCCGTCCAGCGCCTGGCGGCGGGACTGGTAGTCGGCATCGAGGCGGCTCTCCGCCTCGCGCTGCACCTCGCGGCGGGCCTCCTTTTCCTCACCGAGGGCATCGATCTGGCCCTGCAGTTCGTCGCGGCGGCGCTCGAGCAGGTCGCCGAGCTCGACCAGCCGCGCCTCCAGGCGGGCCTTGTTGTCCTGCACCGCCTGCTGCATGACATCGAGATGGTCGCGCAACTGTTGCTGCTGCTCACGCCACTGGGGCAGCGCCTTGAGGTCCTGCTCAAGGCCTGGCATGTCGGCCTCCTCGAAGGCCTCGAAGCGCCGCTGGAGGTCGTCGAGCTCGCCGCGGGTGCGCTCGAGCTCGCTGCCCATCTCGCTGAGCCGATCGTTCAGGGTGTCGCGGGCCTCCTGATAGACCTGCTCGCGGGCCTGGAAGTCGCGCTGACGCTCGCCGACCTGTGCCTCGAGGTCGGCTCGCCCACGCTCGGCCCGGGCCCGGTCGGCCTCGAGCTGTGGGCGTAGCTGCCACAGGCGGGTTTCGAGATCGGCGATCTCGCGATCCCGGCGCTGCAGATCCTCCAACGAACGTTGCAGTGGCTCGAGTCGCATCGACTGGCGCATGCGATCGATCCACTCCCGTGCCTTGGTATTGCGGATGCGGGTCACCGGCAGTTCGACGCCGTCCTCCTCGAAGATCGCCGCCAGCATGGTCTTGAGGGTATCCATCTTGCCCTCCTTGGCGTGCACCGCCGAGACCAGCTTCTCCATGTGGCGGATGCGCCGCCCGGGGCGTACCAGGCTGAAGCGGGCGGCGACCTGGCGCAGCTTCAGCCCTTCGCGGCGGCCACCGGCCCCCTGCTGGGTGAAGTCGTTCTGGATCACCGCGCGGTACTCCGAGGTGGCGCCGAGCTTGTGCGACACGCCGATGCCCTGGCGACGCAGCCCCTGGTTCCACTGGGCATAGTCGAGGGCCACCACGCCGCCCTCGGCCTCCACCAGGTAGTCCTCGGAGCGATAAGGCGCGCCGACGAAGCGATACTCCACGCCGCCCTCGCTCTTGCGGGTCAGCACCGCCTGACAGACGTCGCCCTCCTCGCGGCGATACTCATAGACCAGGTAGCTGTTGCGATGCGGAAGGTAGAAGGCATCGAACTTGCGCCGGGTCTTGGGCACCACCCGGTTGGGCAGCTCCCCGTAGAACACCGGCACCAGGCGCTGCAGGGTCGTCTTGCCCGACGCGTTGGTGCCGCAGATGTTGGTGTGGCCATCGACATCCAGTTCGACCACCCCCTCGAGATGACCGTGGATCATCACGATGCGTAATAGCTGAGCCATGCGGCGTCCTCGATCATTGCTCACAGTCGCGAGCGCCTGTCGCGGCTCGAGCACGCGTCCGGGGCAAGGCGTCGCGAGGGTCTTTTGACATGGGTGAGGCGATCTTCGCCGAACGGGTTGGCCAAGGATGGCCAACACCGGCCCTGTAAGCGGCGCAGGATGCGCATTAGCGCCGCAGGTCAAAAGAAGCGCCCAGGGACCGGTTTACCGCGTCCTCGCGAAGGCTTGCCCCGGGCATCGCGAGCCCGGCATGGAGTTCAGGCGCTCCAAGTCTGCCTATCTTGCCAGATCACCGCGACAAGCTCATGGCCGGCATGCCGCAATGCAAGGCCGTAAACCCTTCGGCGTTCTCGGTGGTCCTGCGTCGACAACCCGGCGAGGAGACGCATGCATACCTCCCTGTCGCTCCCGACGCCCTGCCGCGCTCTCGCATCCTGCTCCGCTTGCAGGTCCAGGGCTGGCCATCCTTGGCCAGCCCGTTCGGAGCAGTACTCCTCACCCCTGGCGTAGGAGCTTTTCGTCGGCTTGCCGCCTCGCCCCGATACATCGACACGGCCTCGCCGCTACGACGGCTCCTCCATGGCCGCCAACACGGCGCGCGGGTCGCGGGGATAGAAGCGCTCGGGCTGGCGGGCGACGTGGGCGAAGACCCGGGTGTCCTTGTAGGGCATCTTCATGAAGCCGGAGACGCCGAGCCCCTCGATCAGCCCCACGGCGTCGAGGATGTCATCGAGCCGGCGGCGGAACTCCGCCTCCCGGGAGGGATCGAGCAGCCGATAGTGGCTATGGATCTTCAGATGCTCGGGCAGCGCCTCGAAGATGATCATCCCGGTGTGGTGAATGTCATTGAGCGCCTCGAGCGAGGTGATGATGGCCTCGGGCAAGGTCAGAAACTCCTCCGGGTCCGGGCCGTCCTCGAAGTAGCTGTGCAGCCGCGAGCGATCCTCGAGTTCCGGCACCGCCCCGACCTCGTAGCCGAGCCTCAGCCCCGGGGGAATCACGAAGGGATGATCCGGCCCCTCGCGCTCCAGGTGCAGGGTGTCGCGGGCATTGAACAAACAGCTCTTGAAGATGCCGCGCCGGTGAATGCCCCGGGCCAGGCTGACCATGTTGTTGACCGCGGCGATGAAGGCCGGCTTCAGGCGCGGATCGTGCAGGTTGAGCGAGGAGTCGATGTAGACACCGTCCGCCTCCCAGCGTACCGCCAGCCCCCCCACCACCGGGTAGCGGCCGAGCCGGCTCACCGCGGCCAGGAAGGCCTTCTCGGTCTCGCCCATGCCCTGCATGAAGTTCTTGTAGTAACGGTCGAGCTGGACGTCGTTGACGTCATTGAGCGTCTCGCGGCCGTCCTCCTCGCGCAGGAAGGCCTTGCGCGAGCTGTAGACCACGGTGTCGATCTCGCGGTCCGCGGCCCGGGTCCATACCGGCACCAGCGGCGCCTCCGGCGGACTCGGCAGGTCGAGCATCACCAGCCGCGCCAGGCGCGGCATCTCGCGGAGGAAGTGATCGCCGGCCTTGAGGCGAGTGCGCGGATCGGGATCGAGCATGCCGTCGAGCATGCGCGCGAATTCCCTCGGAAGGCCGAGCGAGGTGGCGGGAATGGCCCGGTGCCCGAAACGGCACGACTGCGCCGAGGCCAGGGCATAGAGGGTTCCGGCGACGCCCTGTTCGTCGAAGCGGGGCGACGACAGGGCGCCGTTGAGCTGCTCGTCGCCGATGAAGTAGACATCCCCCAGGCGGGCGTTGGTCTGCTGCAGGTTGTCCGACATCAGCTCCATGACATTGGCCGACACGAACTGCTGGCCGGCATCGAGCTGGGCGAACACCGAGGACCCCCAATCGATGAGCGCGACGCTCTCGTCGCGCTCATCGAACACCAGGTTGGACGGCTTGATATCGCCGTGCACGATGGGGCGGCCGGCGGGGCCCGACTCGCGACGCAGCGCCCCCAGAATATCGGCCAGCTGGGCGGCGATGCGGACGATGCGCCGCGGCGACAGCCGCCCCTCGCGCAGCGAGACCTCCTCCAGGTTCTCCCCGGGGGCGCGACGCATCACCAGGATCGACTGGCGGCGCACTCGTTGGAAGGCGATCAACCCCGGCACCCGAGGATGCGCGACCTGCTCCAGCATGAAGGCCTCTTCCTCGAGGCGATCCTGCAACGACTGCGGCAGGTTGATCCGGGTGAACTTGAAGACGTACTGCTCGCCGCCGGAGGTGATGCCGGCGAACGCGAAGCCGTAGGCGCCCTTGCCGATCAACTCGATGTGCCGATAGCCCAGCTGCTCGAGCTGGGCCTGGCACAGCGCCACCCATTCCCGCAACTTGCGCGCGTCGTGATGGCTGAGCAAGTAGACCGACTGGTCTTCCGGGATATAGAACTGCTGCAGTGGCTGCGTCATCGGCGTCCCCGTGGGCCGGCAGGCGGAGCGGTGGTCACCCTGGGCCTGCTCAGCCGAGGTCCAGCAACAACGTTTCCGGCGCTTCCAGATAGCCCTTCCAGGCATTGCAGAAGCGGGCGATGGTGCCACCGTCGAGCAGCCGATGATCGCCCGCCCAGGTCACGGTCATGATGGCCCGGCGGGTCACCTCGCCGGCCGCGTCGAAGCGCGGCAACCACTGGGATCTGCCGATGGCCACGATGGCCACCTCCGGGGCGTTGATGATCGGCGCGGCATAGGTGCCACCCAGCGCACCGATGTTCGACAGGCTGATGGTACCGCCCTGCAGGTCCGCCTGGGCCACGCGCCCTTCGCGCGCCTCGCCGGTGAGCCGCTGGATCTCACGGGCGACCTCCAGCAGGCTGCGATTCTCCACGCCCTTGACGTTGGGCACCATCAGCCCCGCCTTGCCGTCCACCGCCATGCCGATGTTGCAGGACGGCAGGTAATGGATCTCGTCGGCGGCGTCGTTGAGCCGGCTGTTGAGGAGCGGGAAGTCCTGGATCGCCAGGGCCATCGACTTCATGAAGAACGGCATCAGCGTGAGCTTGGTGTCACGCGCCTCGGCCCGGGGCTTCAAGCGCTCACGCAACGCCAAGAGCTCGGTGACGTCGATCTCCTCGCCGTACTGAAAATGCGGGATGGTCGAGGCCGCGCTCACCATCTGCCGGGCCATGGCCGCGCGCACGCCGCGCAACGGCTCGATGCGAACCTCGCCCGGCGCCTGGCGTGCCGGCGTCGCCGCGGGTTCGGCGGCCGTCGTCCGACCGCCCTCGACGCGCGCCAGCACATCTTCCTTGAGCACCCGCCCGTCCTTGCCGGATCCGGGCACGTCGTCGAGCCGCAACTCATGCTCGCGCACCAGGCGACGCACCGCGGGGCTGGCCGGAATCCGCCCATGGCGGCCCTGGCCGGCACGGCTCGTCTCATCGTCCGCGACCTGCGGCGCACGGCTCGGCGCCGGCGTGTCCAGCGCCGTGGCGGACGCTGCGGCCTCGCCGTCGTCGGCCGGCGTCGATGGTGCCGCGGACTCATCGGCGTCTTCATCGGACGCCGCCTCCCCCGACATCGCGTAGGCGAACAGTGGCTCATGCACCTTGGCGATCTCGCCCTTGGCCACGTGTAGCCGGGTGACGCGCCCCGTCTCCGGGGCGGTGATCTCGACCAGCGCCTTGTCGGTCATCACCTCGACCACCGGCTGATCCTCCTCGATGGCATCGCCCTCGGCGATCCGCCACTCGACGACTTCGCACTCCACGATACCCTCGCCGATATCGGGCAGCTTGAACTCGGTCATATCCTCTCTCCTGTCCTGATCACGCGCTATCGGCTCAGTAGTTGACGCTGTCGCGGATGGCCTCATAGACCTTGAGGTGGTCCGGCAGATACTCCTTCTCCAGGGTCAGCGGGAAGGGCGTATCCAGCCCGGTCACGCGCAGGACCGGCGCCTCCAGGTACAGGAAGCAGCGTTCCTGAAGGGTCGCGGCGACCTCGCCGGCGAAGCCGCCGGTGAGCGGTGCCTCGTGGGTCACCACCAGCCGGCCGGTCTTGAACAGCGATTCCGCCACGGTCTCGGCGTCCCAGGGCAACAGGGTGCGCAGGTCGATGACCTCGCAGGAAATGCCCTCCTTCTCGGCCATCGCCACCGCCTTGTCGATGACCTCCATCTGCGCGCCCCAGCCCACCAGGGTGATATCGCTGCCCTCCTTGGTGACCTCGGCCTCGCCCAGCGGCAGCTGGTAGTCCTCCTCGGGCACCTCGCCGGTGGCGGCGCGGTAGAGCCGCTTGGGCTCGAAGAAGATCACCGGGTCCGGGTCGCGGATGGCGGCCAGCAGCAGGCCCTTGGCCTCGTAGGGGTTACGCGGCACCACGACCTTCAAGCCCGGCGTATGGGTGAAGTAGGCCTCCGGCGACTGGGAGTGATAGAGCCCGCCGGAGATGCCACCGCCGTAGGGTGCACGGATGGTCAAGCCGCCGACGTTGAACAGGTCGCCGGAGCGATGGCGGAACTTGGCGGTCTCGTTGACGATCTGGTCGAAGGCCGGAAAGATGTAGTCGGCGAACTGGATCTCCGCCACCGGCACCGAGCCCTGGGAGGCCAGGCCGTTGGCGAAGCCGACGATGCCCTGTTCCACCAGCGGCGTGTTGAAGCAGCGCGCCCTGCCATAGCGTTCCTGCAGGTGACTGGTGGCACGGAAGACGCCGCCGAAGCCGCCCACGTCCTCGCCGAAGCACAGCACCTTCTCGTCCTCGGACATGGCGATGTCCAGGGCATTGTTGATCGCCTGCAGCAGATTCATGGTCGGCATCTCAGGACTCTCCCTCGTCGTTGGCATCGACACGGCTCAGTTCGGGATCCAGGAAGCGCGCGCCCTTCGGATAGGCCTCCGGGTAGCGGCGAATATGCGCCTTGAGGGTATCGAGCTGCTGCTGCAGGGCCGGCGTAACCTCGGCGTAGACATCGGTCACCAGGGTGTCGAGGGACGGCGGCGGGCGTTTCTCCGCACGCTTCATGGCCTCCAGAACCTCGCGGCGCAGCTGCTCCTGGAGCGTCTTCTCCTCGTCGTCGCTCCACCAGTCCTGCGCGGTCATCCAGCGCTGCATACGCAGGATCGGATCCTTCTCCTGCCAGGCCTCCTCCTCCTTGCGCGAGCGATAGCCCGAGGGGTCGTCCGACGACGAATGCGCCGCCAAGCGGTAGGTCATGGCCTCGATCAGCACCGGCTTGTTGTGCTCGACGGCGATGCGCCGCGCCTCCTGGGTGGCCCGGTGCACCGCCAGGATGTCGTTGCCATCGACGCGAATCACGTGCATGCGATAGCCCAGCGCCCGTGGCGCCACGCCATCGGCGGCGAACTGCTCGACCGTCGGCGTGGAGATGGCATAGCCATTGTTGCGGCAGAAGAAGATCACCGGCGCCTCGTGCACCGCCGCCATGTTCAGGGCCGCGTGAAAGTCGCCCTCCGAGGCCGCGCCCTCGCCGAAGAAGGTGATGGTACAGCGACCTTCGCCGGCCAGCTTCTGCCCGTAGGCATAGCCGGCGGCCTGGGGAATCTGGGTGGCCAGCGGCGAGGAGATCGTCATGTAATGGAGCTTGCGCGACCCATAGTGGATCGGCATCTGGCGCCCCTTGCCATAGTCCAGCTCGTTGCCGAACAGCTGATTCATGAACTCATCGAAGCCGAAACCGCGATAGACCAGCGAACCCTGCTCGCGGTATTGGGCCATGATCATGTCGGCATCATCGAGCGCCGCGGTGGCACCGATCACGGCGGCCTCCTCGCCGGTGCACTGCATGTAGAAGGACAGCCGCCCCTGCCGCTGGGCGGCCAGCATGCGCTCGTCGAGCACGCGGGTGGCGATCATCGCCCGGTAGATCGCTCGGGCCGCGTCGCGGTCGAGCGAGGGAGGCTCGGCACCCTCGAAGAGCGTGCCTTCCTGGGTCAGCATCCTAAAGGTAGGAATGCCGAACTCGTCACCGGCCAGGAACTCCGGCACGTAGATGTCTCGCGTCGTGGTCATCGTCATGATCCTTACCCCTTTTGGGGGCAGTGTTGTCTCTCTTGTCTCGGACCGCCAGGGGATCACCCCGGCGTCGATCAACGCACAGATTTGACGTTAACGTAAACTGGAAAGACTGGATACCCGACGAATGTCATAGCCCCTCGGCGAGACCCACGCGATCATGTCAGCGTCGGCTGTAGCCGAGCGAACAGGCTGTCCACGGTCAGCGCCAGCAGGCCGATCAGCAGCGCGCCCTGCAGCACGTAGGCGGTATTGCCGTTGACGATGCCCGAGATGATCGGGTCGCCCAGGTTGCTGGCGCCCACGGTGGCGCCGATCGCCGCGGTGGCGATATTGATGGTCACCGAGGTGCGGATGCCGGCCAGGATCACCGGGGCGGCCAACGGCAGTTCCACCTGACGCAGCAACTGGCCGCCGGTCATGCCCATGCCGCGGGCCGCCTCGCGCACGCCAGGATCGATGCCCTCGAGCCCGGCCAGGGTGTTGCGCACGATCGGCAGCAGCCCGTAGAGCAGCAAGGCGACGATGATCGGCAGGGTGCCGAAGCCCAGCACCGGGACCGCCAGCGCCAGCACCGCCACCGGCGGGAAGGTCTGGCCGATCGAGGCCAGCTGGGCGACCAGCGGCAGGAAATCGCGTCCGGCGCGGCGCGTGACCGCCACCGCGGCCCCGACACCCAGCGCCACCGCGGCGAGCGACGCCACGGCGACGACGAACACATGGCGGCCGAGCAGGACCAGGAAGTCGGCTCGGGCATAGACGACGCGGCGGCTGTCCGGCTCGACCAGGCGGAAGAGCCCCTGCAAGGACTCCATGCCCAGGCAGGCGCCGAGCAACAGCGCCGCCCACAACACCGGCGCCAGCCAGCGCCTCCGCGCGCCTCCCCGCAGGATGCCGGTCGCCTCACTCATGGGAGCGGGCCCCCACCAGGCGGCGCAGCGACAGCTCGCCGATGGCCATGCCCTGGTCGTCGATCACGACCAACCGCTCGGCGTGGCGCCACAGCATCATCGACAGCGCCTCGCGTAGGGTCGCATGGCGCGAGATGCGCTCCCCGGGCAGAGGCTTCGCGCCTAACGGCATCATCCGCTCGCCGACGGTCAACAGCGCCGCCTCCTTCAGGCCGCGATCCTCGCCACCGAGCAGCGATGCCACGAAACCGTCGGCGGGCTCGCGCAGCAACGCGAGCGGATGGCCCTGCTGACGAATGCGTCCCTGATCCATGACCACCAGCCGATCGGCCAGTCGCAGCGCCTCGTCCATGTCATGGGTCACGAAGACGATGGTCTTCTGCAGCCGCGCCTGCAGCTCACGCAGCTCGTGTTGGAGGGTCTCGCGGGTGATCGGATCCAGCGCCCCGAAGGGCTCGTCCATCAGCAGGATATCGGGGTCGGCGGCCAGCGCTCGCGCCACCCCGACCCGCTGCGCCTGGCCGCCGGACAGCTGGCGCGGCATCTTGTCGGCGAACTCGTCCATCGGCAGGCCGAGCATGGTCATCAGCGACTCGACCCGCGCATGGATGCGCGACGCCGGCCACTTGAGCAGCCTCGGCACCAGGCCGATGTTGCGCGCCACCGTCCAGTGCGGGAACAGCCCGGTGCTCTGGATCGCATAGCCCATGCGCCGGCGCAGGGTCTCCTCGCGGAAGCCACGGATCTGCTGACCATCGATATGGATCTCGCCGTCGCTGTGCTCGATCAGGCGATTGATCATGCGTAGGGTCGTCGACTTGCCGCACCCCGAGGTGCCGACCAGCACACTCAGCTCCCCGGGCGCCATGCGCAGCGAGATGTCATCCACCGCGGTGGTCTGGCCGAAGCGCTTGGAGACGCCGATGAGTTCGATCATGAAGCCGCTCCTTGGCGCAGCCGGTCGCTCAGGGCACCGAGCAGGGCATCGGCGACCAACGCCATGACCAGGATCGGCAAGGCACCGAGCAGGACCATGTCCATGGCGGCCTGCCCGAGCCCCTGGAAGATGAAGGTACCGAGGCCACCGGCCCCGATCAGCGCGGCCACGGCGGCAAGCCCGATGGCCTGCACCGTGGTGATGCGAATGCCTTCGAGGATCACCGGTGCGGCCAGCGGCAGGCGCACCTGGCGAAATATCTGACCGCGGCTCATGCCCATGCCGCGGGCCGCGTCGATCACCCCGGTGTCCACCTCATCGAGGGCCACGAAGGTATTGCGCACCATCGGCAGCAGGCTGTAGCCGACCAGCGCCAACAGCGCCGGCGCCCAACCGATGCCGCTCACGCCCAGCGCCGCCAGCCACTCGACGTGGGCGGCCAGCCAGGCGAGCGGCGCCAGCAACAGGCCGAACAGCGCCAGGCTGGGGATCGTCTGCAGGGAGTTGAGCAACGCGAAACCGAGGGTCCGGCAGCGAACCCAACGGCGCATGGCCAGGGCGATGGCCACCCCGAGCAACAGGCTGATCGCGACGGCGGCGCCGACCAGCAGCAGGTGCTCGCCGATGGCGGCGATGAAGCCGTCACGGCGCGCGAGCAGTTCCTGGCGCAACGCCAACGGCTCGAGCCCGCTGGCAAGCCAGACGGCGAGGCTCATGAGCGGTGGCAACAACAGTGCCCCGCCCAGCAGGCGTGGCAGTGCCAGCCGCGTGCGCAGCTCGACCATCGCCAACAGCAACAGGAACAGCGCCACCCAGACGCCGGCGCCGATGCCCAGGCGCGCCTGGGGCATCTCGGATTCGATCAGGCGTGCCGCGGCCAGGGCGAGCCAGGCCGGCAAGGCCGCGAGCATCGCCACCACCAGCCCCAGGGCCAGGCGTAGATGCCGCCGGGAAGGCCGCCAGGCCAGGGCCAGCATGGCGAGCATCGGCGCCAGGCTGGCCACCAGGCCCGGCCAGCCGGCGACATCCCAGGCGCCATGCCCCTGCCCGGACACGATACGATTCGGCGCCACGCTGACCGCATCGAACACCACCCAGGCCAGCAGCCCCGCCAGCCCCAGGCTCAACAGCACCACGTTAGGACGAGCCCCGCCAGGGTTCAGCGCGTCGCTCATTCGTCCAGGCTGTCGAGGAAGTCCGATGCCACCTGGGCCGGGGCGCGCCCATTGACGGCCACGTCACCGTTGAGGCGCTGCAGGGTGTCGCGATCCAGCGCCGCGAAGACCGGTGCCAGCAGGGTCTCGATCCGGGGATAGGCCTCGAGCACCTCGCCGCGCACCACCGGCGCCGGCTGGTAGACGGGCTGCACGCCCAGGCTGTCATCCAGCACCATGAGATCCAGGGCCTTGAGCCCGCCGTCGGTGCCGTAGGTCATGGCGGCGTTGACGCCGCTGGTCTGGCGCGCGGCGGCCCGCATGGTGGCGGCGGTGTTGCCGCCGGAGAGCACCAGCAGCTCATCCTCGGAGAGCTCGAAGCCATAGGCCTCCTGGAAGGCCGGCAGCGCCTGGGGCGACTCGACGAACTCGGCGCTCGCCGCCAGCTTGAAATCGCCACCCTCGTTCAGGTAGCCGGCCAGGTCCTCGAGGCTGGTCAGGTCGTGCTCGCGGGCCAGCTCGCCGCGCACGCTGATCGCCCAGGTGTTGTTGGCCTCGGCGGGCGCCAGCCACACCAGGTCGTTGGCCTCGCGGTCCTTCTGCCTGACGGTCTCGAGGGCCTGTGCGGGATCCTTCCAGGCCGCACTGTCGGTCATGTCGAAGAAGAAGGCGCCGTTGCCGGTATATTCCGGATACAGATCGATCTCGCCGGCGGTCAGGGCACCGCGCACGATGCTGGTGACACCCAGCTGCAGGCGGTCCTCCACCGGGATATCACCGGCCGCCAGGCGCTGCAGGATCAGCTGCCCCAGCACCGAGCCCTCGGTATCGATCTTGGAGGCGACCACCACCGGCGCCTGAGCGGCGTCCGAGGCGCTCTCTTGTGCGAGGGCCTGTGTCGTGGTCAGGCTCATCAGGGTCGCCGCCACCGCGGCGGTGAAGCGTGTCAGTGCTGGCTGCATGAATACCACCCAGTTCCCGATTGAATGTATGCTGGAGTATAAGGCCTGTATAGCTTCGCTGTCAGAGCCCCACCTCAAACGCCCGGAACGAGACCGCATGCCGCCCTTCCGTGACGACCTTCGCCCCTGGCGCCATCCGCTGGTACGCGACCTGGCCTGGCTGCTGCAGGCCCCGGACCTGGTGACCCTCGACACGCCCGGCCGACCCGACCGGCGCTGCCTCGGCCTCGAGAGTGACGCGGCCCTGGTCGACTATCTGGCGCCGCTGGATGCCGCCCCCGCTCCCCTGGTGCGCTACGTCGGCAGCTCACTCGAGGGACGCATGGGGCATTATCACGAGCGCCTGTGGCAGTTCCTGCTCGAGACGGCGCCGCAGACCCGGCTGCTCGCCAACAACCTGCCGGTGCTTCGGGAACGCCGTACCCTGGGAGAACTCGACCTGGTCTATGCCGAGGCCCCCGACCCTGCCCCGGTGCATCTCGAGGTCGCCATCAAGTACTACCTGGGGCTCCCCGAGGGCCCGGGACGCGACGATGATCAGGCCCGCTGGGTCGGGCCCGGCGGGCTGGATAGCCTGGCCCTCAAGCGCCATCACCTGGCGCATCACCAGCTGCCCCTGGCCCAGCGCCCGGTGGCCCTGGAGGCGCTGGCCGAACGGCTGGGCGGGCCCATCCCCCGGCTTCGCCAGCGCCTGGCCATGCCCGGCGTGCTGTTCTACCCCTGGCATGCCCGCCTGCCCGCGCCGCGCGGCGCCACCCCCGACCACCTGCATGGCCACTGGCTTCACTGGCGCGACTGGCCGCGCTGGTGCGCCGAACTGCCCGAGACACCGCGTGGCGCCTGGCTCTGCAAGCCCCACTGGCTGGCCCTGCCGCCCGACGAGCAATTGACCTCGCTGTCGAGCCTGACGCACCGCCTGCGGCTGCACTTCGCCCATGGCGGCGCCCCGCTACAGCTCTGCCTGCGGCTGGGCCGGCCGGCGTCTCCCCTCTGGCGACGGGTGATCGTGGTCGACGATGCGTGGCCCCATCGGCTCCCGCTGCCACCGACCGACGACTGAGACGCTGACGACACCCTGACACCGCGCGTAACTAAAATTTACAAACGGCGTTCCTAAACTATGCTGTCGATAAGGACCGAGCGACGGTGGCCTCTGCAGCGCCGACGCTCGCGAACCGACGACAGGCGACGGTGAGTCGCTTCCCAGCCATTCGGAGGGATGCCCTCATGAACATCGACGCGCGGATCGCCCCGCACTGGCAGCATATCCACGCCGACTGGTGGCAGGACCACCGGGGTAACGACATCCATCGTGTCGCCATCGATGATGATGCCGTCTATCACTGCCACCTCGCCGGCTCGTCACTGCCCTGGAACGCGGTCGCCCGCAGCCTCGCCGAGGCCATGGCGCTGGTCGATGCCGCGCCGCCCGAACGGCGGCCCCTGGTGGCCCCGCGCCCCTGAGCCACGCGGGCCAGCCCTCCGACACGACGGCGCCCGGCCTATAGCCGGGCGCCGTCACTCATCATGCTGGCGATCACCTTCCAGGGGCGATGCCCGCAACAACGCCAGGCCGCTATCGCAGGCGGCACGCGCCGCCTGCGTCCCCCGGCGAGATCCATCGCCGGCGCGCCGTCATTCGCCCGGTGCCTCGAACACCCAGCCCGTCCCCTCGCGGCTGTCCTTGAGCACGATGCCGAGCGCGGCCAGCTCGTCGCGGATGGCGTCGGCGGTGGCGAAGTCACGGGCCTTCTTGGCCTCGCCGCGCGCGACGATCCTTGCCTCGATCGCCTCCTCGGACAGCGGAAGCTCACCGCCGGCGCCCTTCAGGAAGGCCGCCGGCGCCTGCTGCAGCAGGCCGAGCACGCCGCCCAGGCGCTTGAGTTCGGCGGCCAGGGCCGGCGCCTGCACGGGTGCCTCCTGCTTGGCACGGTTAAGCTCCCGGGCCAACTCGAACAGCACCGACACCGCCTCGGCGGTGTTGAAGTCATCGTCCATGGCCGCGGTGAAGCGCGCATCGAAGCGAGCGTCGACCTCGCCTGACGGCGCCTCCATGTCGTCGAGCGCCAGCCCTTCCAACGCATTGTAGAAACGCTCCAGCGACTTGCGGGCATCGGCCAGCGAATCCGGCGCGTAATTGATCGGGCTGCGGTAGTGGCTGGACACCAGCAGGTAGCGCACCACCTCGGCATCGTGATGCTCGAGCACATCGCGGATGGTGAAGAAGTTATCCAGCGACTTGGACATCTTCTCGTGGTTGACCCGCACCGCGCCGGCATGCATCCAGGTGTTGACGTAGGGCTTGCCGGTAGCGGCCTCGCTCTGGGCGATCTCGTTCTCGTGGTGCGGGAAGGTCAGGTCCGGCCCGCCGCCATGGATATCGAAGGTCTCGCCCAGGCAGCAGGTGGACATCGCCGAGCACTCGATATGCCAACCAGGACGCCCTTCGCCCCAGGGCGAGGACCAGCTGGCCTCCGAGGGCTTGGCGGCCTTCCACAGCACGAAGTCGAGCGGGTCTTCCTTGTGTTCGTCGACATCGACCCGGGCGCCGGAACGCATGTCGTCCAGGTCGCGGTTGTTGAGCTTGCCGTAACCATCGAACCGGCGGACCCGGTAGTAGACGTCGCCATTGGCCGCCGCGTAGGCGTAGTCCTTGTCGATCAGCGTCTCGATCATCGTCACGATCTCGTCGAGATGCTGGGTGGCGCGCGGCTCGGCGTCCGGACGCTGCACCCCGAGGCGGCCCTCATCCTCGTGCATGGCATCGATCATGCGCTCGGTGAGCGTCGCGATGGTCTCGCCGTTGTCGTCGGCCCGCTTGAGGATCTTATCGTCGATGTCGGTGATGTTGCGCACGTAGTTGACGTCATAGCCGCGGGCCCGCAGGTAGCGAGTAATCACATCGAAGGCCACCATCACCCGGGCATGCCCCAGGTGGCAGTAGTCGTAGACGGTCATCCCGCAGACGTACATGCGGACCTTGCCCGATTCGATGGGCGTGAAGGTTTCCTTGCGGCGCGTCAGGGTGTTGTAGATCTGCATGTCAGCCCTTCTTCTTGGCCTTGGCCCAGCCGTCCTTGAGCCCCACGGTGCGATTGAAGACCCGCTTGCCCGCCTCGCAGGCATGGCGATCGGCACAGAAATAGCCGACCCGCTCGAACTGGAAGCGGCTCTCGGCCGTCGCCTCGGCGAGGCTCGGCTCACCCATGGCGTGAACCACGCTCAGCGACTCGGGATTCAGGTGCTCGAGGAAGTCGGCATCCTTGTCCTTGTCCGGCTGTTCGACCGTGAACAGGTTGTCGTAGAGACGCACTTCCATGGGCACCGCATGGGCGGTGCTGACCCAGTGGAGTACGCCCTTGACCTTGCGACCCTCGGGGTTCTTGCCCAGCGTATCGAAGTCCACCGAACAGCGCAGCTCACTGACCTCGCCAGCCGCATCCTTGATCACCTCGTCGCAGCGAATGACATAGGAGTTGCGCAGCCGCACCTCCTTGCCCGGCGCCAGGCGGAAGAACTTCTTCGGCGGCTCTTCCATGAAGTCGTCGCGGTCGATGTAGACCTCGCGAGTGAACGGGATCTGGCGCACGGCCATGTCCTCACGGGCCGGATGGCCCGCCACCTGATAGGTCTCCTCATGGGACTCCGGCACGTTGGTCAGCACCACCTTGAGCGGCTTGAGCACGCACATGGCACGCGGCGCGTTGTCCTCGAGGTCGGAGCGGATGGCGTGGTAGAGCATGGCGATGTCGACCAGACCGCCGTCGGCACGGGTCACGCCGATCATCTCGCAGAACTTGCGGATCGAGGCCGGGGTATAGCCACGGCGACGCATGCCGGAAATGGTCGGCAGGCGCGGGTCATCCCAGCCGTCGACGATGTCCTCGTCGACCAGCAGCTTGAGCTTGCGCTTGGAGGTCAGGGTGTAATTCAGGTTCAGCCGGGCGAACTCGATCTGGCGCGGCTTGGCCGGCACCGGCAGGTTATCGAGGAACCATTCATAGAGCGGACGATGATCCTCGAACTCCAGGGTGCAGACGGAGTGGCTCACGCCTTCCAGGGCATCGGACTGGCCGTGGGTGAAGTCGTAGGACGGATAGATCTTCCACTTGTCGCCGGTCTGGTGATGCGAGGCATGGCGGATGCGGTAGAGGATCGGGTCGCGCAGGTTGATGTTGGAGGCGGCCATGTCGATCTTGGCGCGCAGCACCTTCTCGCCTTCGGCGAACTCGCCGACCCGCATGCGTTCCAGCAGGTCGAGGTTCTCCTCGACGCCGCGCTCGCGATAGGGGCTCGGCGTGCCGGCCTCGGTGAGCGTGCCGCGATACTCGCGCATCTCCTCCGGCGAGAGGTCGTCGACATAGGCCTTGCCTTCACGGATCAGGTGCTGGGCCCAGGCGTACAGCTGGTCGAAGTAGTCCGAGGCGAAACGCACCTGGCCCGCCCACTCATGGCCCAGCCAGCTGACGTCCTCCTTGATGGCATCGATATAGGCCTGCTCTTCCTTCGCCGGATTGGTGTCGTCGAAGCGCAGATGACAGTCGCCACCGAACTGCTCGGCGAGCCCGAAATTCAGACAGATCGATTTGGCATGGCCGATATGCAGGAAGCCGTTGGGCTCCGGCGGGAAACGGGTGATGATCTTCCCTTGCCGGCCGGCCTCGATCTCTTCGCTGATCTGGTTGCGAATGAAGTTCGGTGCGCTGGTGGTCTCGCTGGTCATGTTGATTGGGCAACCTCTGGTGGAACGCGGGCCTGTCGTCGCAACGCCGCGGGCCTGACCACGGCTTCGCGCATCGACGCAAAACGGCTATTATAGCGTCACCTGCCCATAGGGCGCCAAGGCATCCCGCTTCGAGAAGACAGGACACCATGATGATCATCTTGCAGACCAACTTCGGCGACATTCATATCGCGCTGAATCACGACAAGGCGCCGAAGACCGCCGCCAACTTCGAGCAGTACGTACGCGACGGCTTCTACGATAACACCCTCTTCCATCGGGTCATCGATGGCTTCATGGTCCAGGGCGGCGGCTTCGACCTGGATTTCAACCAGAAGCCGACCCGCGATCCGATCGAGAACGAGGCCGACAACGGCCTGACCAACACCCGCGGCACCCTGGCCATGGCCCGCACCCAGGACCCGCATTCCGCCAGCTCGCAGTTCTTCATCAGCGTCGCCGACAACGACTTCCTCAACCATCGCGGCAAGAACCTGCAGGGCTGGGGCTACTGCGTGTTCGCCGAAGTGGTCCAGGGCATGGACGTGGTCGACCGCATCAAGGATGTGGCCACCACCCGCCGCGGCATGCACGCCGATGTGCCGGCCGAGGACGTGATCATCCAGCGCGCCTATGTCCAGGACGCCGCCGAGGCCTGAGACCGCCCCGAGCCACAGCCGCGCACCCGCCCACCGGCGGGTGCGCGGTCTTTCCTCCGCCGCCCACGAGAGACGCCATGTCGACCCTGCTGATCTCCGATCTTCATCTGCACCCCGGCGCCCCCGACATCACCGAAGGCTTGCTGAACTGGCTTGAGACCCGCGCCCCCGGGGCCGAGGCCCTGTATATCCTCGGCGACTTCTTCGAGGCCTGGATCGGCGACGACCTGCTCGACCTCGGCGCCGCCGACCCGAGCGGCACCGCCGAGCTCGCCTCGCGCATCGCCGCGGCCCTGAAGCGCCGCGCCGACGCCGGCACCGCCATCTACCTGATGCACGGCAACCGCGACTTCCTGCTCGGGGAGCGCTTCGCCGCCGCCGCCGGTGCGACCCTGCTGGCCGACCCCAGCGTGGTCACCCTCGGCGACGAGCGCGTGCTGCTGATGCACGGCGACAGCCTGTGCACCCTGGACGAGGCCTACATGAGCTTTCGCGCCAAGGCCCGGGACCCGCAGTGGCAGGCCCAGATCCTGGCGATGCCGATTCCCGAACGCCTGGCGCTGGCCAAGCAGCTGCGCGACCAGTCCGGTGAGGCCAACTCCAACAAGGCCGAGGACATCATGGACGTGACCCCCGACCAGGTGGTCCAGGCGCTGCGCGACCACGGCGTGACCACCATGATCCACGGCCACACCCATCGCCCCGCCGTCCACGAGCTGGAACTTGATGGCACGCCGGCGCGCCGCTACGTGCTGGGCGACTGGCAGCCGCAACGCGGTTGGGAGATCGAGATCGAGGCCGGCCAGCCGCCGATACTGCGCGACTTCCCGCTGTAGCTACCCTGGCGCCTGAGGGCCCCGCTCGCTCAGCGGCGGCAGGCGGCCAGCCCCGCCTCGAGCCCCTCGGCCTCTGGCATCGCCGCCGAGTCGGCGATCAGCTCCAGGCGCGAATCGCGGCGCCAGGCGCTGGGCGCCAGGGTGGCGCGACCCTGCGCGCGATCGTAGCTTCGCCAGCCGGCATCGGTATGCAGCACCGCCTTGATGCGCAGCGCCCGCGGCAACGCCTCCAGAAACGCGGTCAAGGCATCCAGGCAGAACACCTCCTCGGCATGCCAGCGCCATCCCAGGCTGCGATGCCCCAGAGACTGGCCGACCTCGCGGCAGGGCCTGCCCGGGCTCGGTTCGCGACCGGGCGCCCCCGCCAGCTCCAGCGTCGGCGCGGATAGCCCCTCCGTCGCCGACGGGACCCGATGATCCGCGGAGCGCGACACCGAGTCGACATCCTCACGATGCCCCTGCCCGCTCAGCAGCCGCTCGACGGGCAGGCTGCCATGAGGCGCCTCGACGACCCAGCGCTTGGCCGGCCATAGTGCCGCCAGGTAGTCACGGGCCGCCGCCCGCTGGGTCTCATCGGCCAGATCGGTCATCGTCAGCGCCACACCATCGGCCATGGCCAACTGGTCGCGGAAGGTCTCGTGCTCCCGAGCCCGAGCGTCGTCGAGGCGTCGCGGGTCGAGCAACGCCACGATGTCCTGCACCGCCAGGGCCTCGCCGAGCCCCTCGTCGCGCAGCAGGTCGAGCAGGCCCGCCGGGTGCCCAAGCCCAGAGGGCTCGATCAGCAGCCGGTCGGGGCGGTGGCGATGCAGCAGATTGACCAGTGATGCCTGCAGCACGAAGGCCAGCTGGCAACACAGGCAGCCGCCGGGCAACCCCTTGACCACCACATCATCACGGGACTCGAACAGCGCCTGATCGATCCCGACCCGGCCGAACTCGTTGATCACCACCGCCCAGCGCTCCCCAGGCGGCTTGTCGTCGAGCAGGCGGCGAATCAGGCTGCTCTTGCCGCTGCCGAGGAACCCGGTGATGACATGGACGGGGATCGGCTCCCGAATCGACGACATGGCGCACCTCGCAGGTTGGAGTCGACAAAAATGTTATTTTATAACAGGTTGAACCCATAAAAAAACGCGCACCACCGCTCGGTGATGCGCGCTTCCACGTCGACGCCAGGCCGACGACGGGGAGCCGACTAGAGCCGCGTGACCTCGGCCTGCTCACGCAGATGCTCGAGCAGGCCGTTGACTGCCGCCTGAGAACGCAGCTGACGCGCCATGCGGGCCACGAAGGCCTCGCTCTGTTCATTGGCCTCGCCGGCGGTTACCGCCGACAGTCCGATCAGCACGACCCGCTGGCCATCACTGGCGCGGCCGTAGACGGTCTCGCCCTCGGTCGGATGCGGCAGGCGGAAGGCTTCATCGATCACCGGCTGGGCGAGATCGCCACCCGACTGACGGCTCAGCGACTCGGTACGCTGCCAGTCGAGCCCCGGCGCCTCGCCATCACGCAGCGAGGTCAAAAGCTCATCGGCTCGAGACTCGAGCGCCTCGCGGGTCTTGGCGTCGGTCACCGCGGCGACGACACGCTCACGCACTTCCTCAAGCGGCAGCGTGGTGGCATCGCGATGCTCCATCGCCCGCAGCACCATGCGACGGTCCTCGCCCAGCTCGATCACCTCGCTGTTGAAGCCCTCTTCCAGCACATCATCGGCGAAGGCCTGACGCATCACACCGGGCTCGGCGAGCACGCCGTCGGCGGCGTCGCGGCTGACCCAGCCGCTCTGCTGGCGCTCGAGGCCGAGCGAATCGGCGACACTTGCCAGGTCCTCGGCGGCGAAGCTCTCGTCGATCAGCTCCTGAGCCTTATCGTTGAAGGCATCCTCGACCTGCTCCTGGGCCACCTCTTGGCGCAGATCCTCACGCGCCTGTTCGAACGACGGGCGGTCGAGCCCGGTGACCTTGATCAAGTGCAGGCCGTTGTCGGTCTCGACGATATCCGAGACCTGCCCCTTGCCGAGGGCGAAGGCCGCCTCCTCGAAGGCCTCACCGAAGAATCCGCGGCCGATCACGCCGAGATCGCCCCCCTCGTCACTGGTGGACGTATCATCGGAGAACTCGGCGGCCAGCTCGGCGAAGGATGTTCCCTCGGCCAGGCGTGACTGGACGTCATCGAGGCGCGCCACGGCGTCCTCGCGGGAGCGCTCATCGCCGATACTCACCATGATGTGGGAGACCCGCCGATCGGCGTTGGCCGCCCTGTCCTGCCAGGCCTGACGCAGGTCATCTTCGGAGACTTCCACGCCTTCGGCCATGGCCTTCCGGTCGAGCACCACATAGGCCAGCTTGACCTGCTCGGGACGCTGATAGTCGTCGGCATGCGCCTCGTAGTAGGCCTGAAGATCGTCCTCGCCGACCTCGGGCGCCTGAGTGAGGTCCTCCGGCGTCAACGCATAGTGGCGGAAGGTCCGTGCCTGGCGCTGCAGTTCGGCCAGGCGCTGCTGCTCGCTCGGCAGGCTGAACTCGCTGATCGCCAGCCCCTGCTGGAGCTGGCGACGCTTCATGTCCTCGCGCAGCTGGGCACGGAAGGCGACCGGCGTGAAGCCGGCACTGGCCAGGCGATTCCTGAACAGCTCGCTGTCGAAGCGGCCGTTGGCGTCCTGGAAGTCCGGTAGGGTGACGATCAGCTGGTCGATCTGGGCGTCGGACAGGTGCAACCCGCCTTGCTCGGCATATTGGGTCAGCAGCTGATTGGTGACTAGGTTATCGAGCGTGTCGGCTCGCAGCTGGCGCTCCTGCTCGGGCGGCACCTGGCCACTGCGGATGGCGCGCTGCACCTCGAGTTCGACCTGCTGTCGCATGATCGGCTCGCCGTTGACCTTGGCGACCTCCTCGCCGTCGCTGTTCAGCAGCCCCACCAGGGACTCCACGCCGAACAGGGCCATGGTCACCACCACGGCACCGACCAGGATCTTGGCGCCCCAACTGGTGGAGCGGTCACGAATACTTTGCAGCATGCAGGCCTCTGCGGATCTTGTGGGTCAGGACGCACATCTTACATGCGTACACACTGGCCACGCGACAGGATGAGCGCAGCGCGCCCGCCCCGACGGGGCCCCGAAACAGAACAGGCGCACCGCGACAGCGGTGCGCCTGTAGGGAAACGTCATTCAGGATAACGGCCTAGCCGTATCCTTAGTTGACGGAATCCTTGAGCGCCTTGCCGGCCTTGAAACTCGGCACCTTGGCGGCGCTGATCTCGATCGGATCACCGGTCTGCGGATTACGGCCGGTACGCGCGGCACGCTCCTTGACGGTGAAGGTGCCAAAACCCACCAGAGAGACACTATCGCCCTTCTTCAGGCTATCGGCCACGGTGTCGACCATGGCATCCAGCGCGCGGGAAGCGGCTGCCTTGGGAATATCGGCAGACGCAGCAATGGCTTCGATCAGCTCGGACTTGTTCACACTTCACCCCTTGACTGTTACGTAAATTGGCTCTAATCGGCGATACTTGCGGCTGACTGACGCGATCACAGCATGGCGGTAGTTTATAGCAATGCGATGAAAGACGTGTCAAGCAACCTTCCCTGACAACTCCCACCACTCCGGGGTTTTTACCCCGGAAAGTAGAGAAAAATGTCGTCAGTGTGTGCTGATCATCGAGTGAGAAGAAGCCTTGTCTTCTACTCGAGATTCTTCATCCTGACGCCCAAGCTTTTCGCTCAGGGCCACCTCGAGGACGTCGTCGATCCAACGCACGGGACGGATATCGAGTGCCTGTTTGATATTATCCGGGACCTCTTTCAGGTCTCGCCGGTTCTCCTCCGGAATGAGCACGGTCTTTATACCACCACGCCTGGCCGCCAGCAATTTCTCCTTGAGGCCGCCGATCGGCAGCACCTCGCCACGCAGGTTAACCTCGCCGGTCATGGCCACGTCGCAGCGCACTGCGCGACCCGCATAGGCCGAGATCATCGCCGTCACCATGGCGACCCCGGCGCTGGGGCCATCCTTGGGCGTGGCGCCCTCAGGCACGTGGATGTGCAGGTCTTCCTTCTCGAAGCGCTCGGGATCGATACCGAAGCTCGCGGCACGAGCCCGCACCACGGTCTGGGCCGCACTCACCGATTCCTTCATCACATCGCCAAGCGAGCCGGTCTTGTCGAGACGCCCCTTGCCCGGCGTCACCACCGACTCGATGCTGAGCAGTTCGCCGCCGACCGAGGTCCAGGCAAGGCCGGTGACGCGGCCTACCTGATCTTCCTGGTCGGCCAGGCCGTAACTGTAGCGACGCACGCCGGCGTAGCGCTCGATATCGTCGGCCGCGAGGCTCAACGACGCCTGGGCACCCTCCTTGCCCTCCTCCTCGATGCGCTCGCGCAACACCTTGCGGCAAACCTTGGCGATCTGGCGCTCGAGCTCGCGTACCCCGGCCTCGCGGCTATAGTAGCGGATCAGCTCGAGCAGCGCCTCGTCGTCGAAGCTGAGCTCGTCTTCCTTGAAGCCGTTGGCCTTGAGCTGCTTGGGCGTCAGGTAACGCCTGGCGATACCCAATTTCTCGTCTTCGGTGTAGCCCGGTAGACGGATCACCTCCATACGGTCGAGCAGCGGCTCGGGGATGTTCATCGAGTTGGCGGTGCAGATGAACAGCGTCTCGGACAGATCGTAGTCCAGTTCCAGGTAGTGGTCGCTGAACTTGTCGTTCTGCTCCGGGTCGAGCACCTCGAGCAGCGCCGAGGACGGATCGCCGCGATGATCCATGCCGACCTTGTCGACCTCATCGAGCAGAAACAGCGGGTTCTTGACGCCGGCCTTGCTCATCTGCTGAATCGGCTTGCCGGGCAGCGAGCCGATATAGGTGCGGCGATGGCCGCGGATCTCGGATTCGTCGCGTACCCCGCCGAGGGCCAGGCGCACATACTTGCGATTGGTGGCCCGGGCGATGGACTGCCCCAGCGAGGTCTTGCCCACGCCGGGCGGCCCCACCAGGCACAACACCGGCCCCTTGAGCTTCTTGACCCGCTTGTGCACGGCCAGGTACTCGAGGATGCGCTCCTTGACCTCCTCGAGGCCGTAGTGATCCTCGTCCAGCACCTTCTGGGCGTGGGCCAGGTCATGGCGGACCCGGGTCCGCTTCTTCCAGGGCACCCCGACCAGCCAGTCCAGGTAGGAACGCACCACCGTCGCCTCGGCGGAATTCGGCGACATCATCTTGAGCTTGCCGAGCTCCTGATTGGCCTTCTCCGCGGCCTCCTTGGGCATCCCGGATTCCGTGATGGCCTGCTCGTACTTGTCGGCCTCGTTGGGCACGTTCTCGAGCTCGCCCATCTCCTTCTGGATGGCCTTCATCTGCTCGTTGAGGTAGTACTCGCGCTGGGACTTCTCCATCTGGTCCTTGACGCGAGAACGGATACGCTTCTCGACCTGCAGCAGGTCGATCTCGGACTCGATCAGCGCCATCAGATGCTCGATGCGGTCGCGCACCCGATCCATCTCCAGCAGCTGCTGCTTGTCGTCGATCTTCAGCGACAGGTGGGCGCAGATGGTGTCCACCAGCCGGCTCGGATCCTCGATGCCCGACAGCGAGTTGAGCACCTCGTTGGGCACCTTCTTGGACATCTTGACGTACTGCTCGAACTGGTTGAGCAGCACACGCACCAGGGATTCCTGCTCGCGCTCGGACAGCGGCTCGCTGTCGCGCAGCACCAGCTCGGCACGGCTGTAACCGTCGTCGACGGCCTGGATGTCGCGAATATCGGCACGCGACTCGCCCTCGATCAGCACCTTGACGGTGCCATCGGGCAGCTTCAGAAGCTGCATGATCTCGGCCACGGTGCCGATGGGGAACAGATCCTCGTTATCGGGATCGTCCTTGCTGGCCTCGCGTTGTGCGACCAGCAGCACGCGCTTGTCGACCTCCATGGCGGCTTCCAGCGCCTGGATGGATTTCTCGCGGCCGACGAACAGCGGGATGACCATCTGCGGATAGACGACCACGTCCCGCAGCGGCAAAAGGGGCAGACTCAGGGTCTGTTCGGCGTTCTGCTGCATCGCAGACCTTCCTCAAACGATCAATGGAGATACCCAGGGAATGGGGGCGATGGCGCGGCATTGCAAGGTCATAGCCGATGACGCGGCAAAGAAAAGGGCCGCTGATGCGGCCCTTGGATCGACGACGCCCATTGGCGGGCGTCGCACCGACGCGAGACGGGCGTCTCAGCCGTCGGTACCGTCGACCTTCGATGCTTCCTGCTGGGAGTAGATCAGCAACGGATCGCTGTCGCCGGCGATGACGGAGGCATCGATCACCACCTTGGAGACGCCTTCCTTGGAAGGAATCTCGTACATGGTGTCGAGCAGCACCGACTCGAGGATGGAACGCAGGCCACGCGCGCCGGTGTTGCGGGCCATGGCCTTGCCGGCCACCGCACGCAGGGCGTCTTCGCGGAAATCGAGCTCCACTCCTTCCATCTCGAACAGCCGGCCGTACTGCTTGATCAGCGAGTTCTTCGGCTCGGTGAGGATCTGGATCAGCGCATCCTCGGTGAGCTCGGTGAGCGTCGCGATGACCGGCAGGCGACCGACGAACTCGGGAATCAAGCCGAACTTGACCAGATCCTCGGGCTCCACGTCCAGCAGCAGGTCGCCGACGCCCTTGGTCTCGTCCTTGCTCTTCACCTCGGCATTGAAGCCGATGCCGCCCTTCTCGGCGCGATCACGAATGACCTTGTCGAGGCCGGCGAAGGCACCGCCGACGATGAACAGCATGTTGGTGGTGTCGACCGACACGAACTCCTGCTGCGGATGCTTGCGACCACCCTGCGGCGGCACCTGGGCCGTGGTGCCTTCGATCAGCTTGAGCAGGGCCTGCTGGACGCCCTCACCGGAAACATCCCGAGTGATCGACGGATTGTCCGACTTGCGCGAGATCTTGTCGATCTCGTCGATGTAGACGATGCCGCGCTGGGCCTTGTCGACGTCGTAGTCGCACTTCTGCAGCAGCTTCTGGATGATGTTCTCGACATCCTCGCCGACATAACCCGCCTCGGTCAGCGTGGTCGCATCGGCGATGGTGAACGGCACATTGAGCAGCCGCGCCATCGTCTCGGCCAGCAGCGTCTTGCCGCTACCGGTCGGGCCGATCAGCAGGATGTTGGACTTGCCCAGCTCCACCTCTTCCTTGGGGCTGTTGCGAAGCCGCTTGTAATGGTTGTAGACCGCCACCGACAGCACCATCTTGGCGCGGTCCTGGCCGATCACGTAGTCATCGAGGGTGTGACGAATTTCGCGGGGGGCAGGCAGACGCTCCTCGTCGCTCTCGGCATCGGCATCGAGCACCTCCTCGCGAATGATGTCGTTGCACAGATCGACACACTCATCGCAGATATAGACGGACGGGCCGGCAATCAGCTTGCGCACTTCGTTCTGGTTCTTGCCACAGAACGAGCAGTACAGCAGCTTGCCGCCTTCGTCCGTGCCTTTGCCGTCGGCCATTCGTGTACCTCTCTCGCAGCGGCGGCCCGCAGGCCGCCGGTAATCACGTAATCAGAGCGTGGTAAATATCACGCTATCAGGATGTCGGCCGCTTATCCAGCATGGCATCGATCAGGCCATACTCCGCCGCCTGAGGGCCGCTCATGAAGTTGTCGCGGTCGGTATCCCGGGCGATCGTCTCGAATTCCTGACCGGTGTGATCGGCCAGAATCTGGTTGAGCTTCTCGCGGATACCGAGGATCTCGCGGGTATGGATCTCGATGTCCGAGGCCTGCCCCTGGTAGCCGCCCAGCGGCTGGTGGATCATCATCCGCGAGTTGGGCAGGCAGTAGCGCTTGCCCGCCGCGCCGCCGGCCAGCAGCAGTGCACCCATGCTCGCCGCCTGACCGATACACACGGTGGAGACGTCGGGCTTGATGAACTGCATGGTGTCGTAGATCGACATCCCGGCGGTGACGGAGCCGCCTGGCGAGTTGATGTAAAGATGGATGTCCTTGTCCGGGTTCTCGGACTCCAGGAACAGCATCTGCGCCACCAGCAGGTTGGCCGTGTAGTCCTCGACCGGCCCCACCAGGAAGATCACGCGTTCCTTGAGCAGGCGGGAATAGATGTCGTAGGACCGCTCGCCGCGTGCGCTCTGCTCGACCACCATCGGCACCAGGCCGCCGGCGGATTGGGTATCGAACTCGTTGCTCATGGTGATGTCCTTGCGTCCGATGTGTGGGGGCGATACCAGAAAGCCCGCCGGGCTTGACTGATCTCGCGAAGGTCACGGATGTGTCATACCGCATCGAGACATGGGGGTGAATAGCGCACTATTCAACGCCGTGGCTCGTCGGGCGTGGGACATCGCGGCGCCAGCGCCGATCAGCCCGCCCCCGGCAGGCCCCGACCCTCCGCGCATCGCGAGCGGAAGGCCGGGAGACGCCATCACGCCTGTGCTTCGGCCTCGTCGGCTTCTTCGCCGTCGGCTTCGCCACCCTGCTGCTGGGCCGCGGCCAGCGCATCCTGGTAGCTCATCTCGACGTCCTTGACGGTCGCCTGAGACAGCAGCACGTCGACGCCCTTCTCTTCGAGGACCGCGGACTTGACCTGATCCTTCATCTGGTCGTTGCCCATGTAGTACTCGACGACCTGCTGCGGGTCCTGGTACTGCTGGGCCAGTTCTTCGACCTTGGCCTTGATCTCGTCGTCGGAGGCGTCGAGCTCGTTGACCTTGATCACTTCGGCCAGCAGCAGGCCGATCTGCACGCGGCTCTTGGCTTGCTCGGCGAACAGCTCGTCGGGCAGCTGGCTGACGTCGAAGTCCTCGCCGAGGCCGAACTGCTGAGCGGCCTGACGCTTGAGACCGTCGGTCTCCTGCTGGACCAGGGCCTGCGGCACCGGGATATCGTTGGCCTGCTTCAGCGCCTCGAGCACCTGCTGCTTGACGCGGTTGTCGATGGCCTGGGTGGACTCGCGGGTCATGTTCTTGGTGATCTCGTCACGGAACTTGGACAGATCACCGTCATCGACGCCGAACTTCTCGACGAAGGCCGCATCGATCTCGGGCAGGGCCTGCGCCTTGATGGCGTTGACCTTGACCTTGAAGGTCGCTTCCTGGCCGGCCAGCTGCTCGGCCTGGTAGTCCTCGGGGAAGGTGACCTTGAGCTCCTTGTCCTCACCGGCCTTGGCGCCGATCAGCTGCTCTTCGAAGCCGGGGATGAAGCTGTTGGAACCGATCACCAGGTCGTGACCTTCGGCGCTACCGCCTTCGAACGGCTCGTCGCCCAGGTAACCCTGGAAATCGATGTTGATCTGATCGCCATCCTCGGCGGCCCGCTCGACGGTTTCCCAGTCGGCGTTCTGCTTGCGCAGGGTCTCGATCATCTCGTCGACATCGCTGTCGGCCAGGTCGACCACCGGACGCTCGACCTCGGTGCCCTCGATCGAGGCCAGCTCGACTTGCGGGTAGATCTCCAGGGTCGCGGTGAACTCGAGATCCTTGCCGGCCTCGTTGACCTCGGCTTCGATCTGCGGGTTGCCGGCCGGGTTGAGGCTCTCGTCGGTGATGGCCTTGACGTAACGCTCGCGCATCACCTCGCCGACCACCTCGTCGCGCACGCCGCTACCATAGCGCTGACGGATCACCGACATCGGCACCTTGCCCTGGCGGAAACCATCCAGGCGCACGTTCTTGGAGGCATCCTTGAGGCGAGCGGCAACGGCATCGTCGATTTCGGCGGCCGGCACCTGCACCTTGATGCGGCGTTCAATCTGGGAGGTCGTATCGACGGAAACTTGCATGAATTGTCCTCTACCGACTGGGGCGTTCAGTGTGTGAAAAGCGCTGCGTGAAAAGCGTCTCGATGTTCAAGGGCAAGGATTCTATGAATCCCGCCCAGCAGTGGCAAGCGCCATGCGCGAAGATATGGGGGCGATGACTCGGCGAGACAAGGGTCGGGCGACGATTCTTCATGCCACGCCGGCATCGATGCCAACCTGGCAAACACAACAAAACCGCCACTCACCGTATTAGGTGGCAGCGCCTGAAATCGTCACGACATCGATACTGAAGAAGGGAGGCAATGGGGTGGATGATGGGGATCGAACCCACGACCACCGGAGCCACAATCCGGGGCTCTACCACTGAGCTACATCCACCACTGCCTGAGGTGCTATCGAAATGGGGTGGATGATGGGGATCGAACCCACGACCACCGGAGCCACAATCCGGGGCTCTACCACTGAGCTACACCCACCATTTCGATATGACTCAACCGAGAGACCGCAAGGTGCCAAACCAGCTGGCGCGCCCAGCAGGAATTGAACCTGCAACCTACGGCTTAGAAGGCCGTTGCTCTATCCGGTTGAGCTATGGGCGCATTCTACGTTCCCGAGCATCTTACCGCAAGCCATGAATTGAATATTTTTCCATTCAATCAACAGCTTGTGGTCGGGGTGGAGGGATTCGAACCCCCGACATCCTGCTCCCAAAGCAGGCGCGCTACCAAACTGCGCTACACCCCGCCGGCTCTTGCACGGCCTCGACGCCGCCGCAGGGACCTCGTCGAGCGCTGCGTATTCTACGGAACTCTCCGCTCGCGTCAAGCCACCATCCCTCTTGTTCAGGATGTTAGCCATCGGCTCGCCGCACGATGCCCTTCCCGGCCGCCCCTCCGCCGAGATAGCTTTGCCTGGACGCCGGCGCATGCGAAAATCGCTCCCTCCTTTCCGATCGTCTTCTTTTCACTCAGAGGGAACCTCGATGTCCGCCCAACTGATCGATGGCAAGTCCGTTGCCGCCCGAGTCCGCCAGCAGGTCGCACGCCAGGTGCAGGCACGTCGCGAAGCCGGCGGACGGGCCCCGGGACTGGCCGTCGTACTGGTGGGGGAGGATGCGGCGTCCGCCGTCTATGTGCGCAACAAGCAGCGCGCCTGCGAAGAGGCCGGCATCCAGTCGATCAAGCATGAACTGCCCGCCGAGACGGGCCAAGCGGAACTCGAAGCGCTGGTCGACCGGCTCAACGCCGACGACGACGTCGATGGCATCCTGGTCCAGCTGCCGCTGCCCGACCACCTGGATTCCCGTCCTATCCTCGAGCGCATCCTGCCGCACAAGGACGTCGACGGCTTTCACCCCTACAACCTCGGACGCCTGGCACAGCGCCTGCCACTGCTGCGCCCCTGCACGCCCAAGGGCATCATCACCCTGCTGCAGGATACCGGCGTGGACGTACGCGGCCTGGACGCCACCGTGGTCGGCGCCTCCAACATCGTCGGCCGCCCCATGGCGCTGGAGCTGATGCTCGCCGGCTGCACCACCACCGTCTGCCACCGATTCACCCGCAACCTCGAGGAGCACGTCCGCCGCGCCGAGCTGCTGGTGGTCGCCGTCGGGGCGCCGGGGCTGGTCAAGGGAGAATGGGTGCGTGACGACGCCATCGTGATCGATGTCGGCATCAACCGTCAGGACGATGGCCGGCTGATCGGCGACGTGGAGTTCGAACCCGCCGCCGCCCGCGCCAGCCACATCACGCCGGTACCCGGAGGCGTGGGCCCGATGACCGTCGCCTCATTGCTCGAGAACACCCTGCTGGCCGCCGAGATGCACGACGGCATGGAGTGAGGCGGACCACCCGGCCCCGTGCACCCGGCGTCGCACTCCGGTAGAATACGCCCCTGACTTTCCACCGACTCGCGAGGCCCATCGATGAGCGACAAGATGAACGTCGAAAGCTTCAACCTGGATCACACCAAGGTGAAGGCTCCCTATGTCCGTCTGGCCGACATCAAGACCGGCGAGCACGGCGATCGCATTCACAAGTACGACATGCGTATCTGCCAGCCCAATCAGGGCCACATGGAGATGCCCGGGCTGCACTCCTTGGAACACCTGATGGCCGAGCACTCGCGCAACCACTCCGACAAGGTCGTCGACATCAGTCCCATGGGCTGCCAGACCGGCTTCTACGTGGCGATGATCAACCACGACGACTACGACGGTGTGCTCGAGCTGCTCGAAGGCACCCTCAACGACGTGCTGACCGCCACCGAGGTGCCCGCCTGCAACGAAATGCAGTGCGGCTGGGCCGCCAGCCACAGCCTGGAAGGCGCCCAGTCGATCGCCCGCGGCTTCCTGGCCAAGCGCGACGAGTGGAGCCAGGTGTTCGGCGACGACGCCTGATCGCCTGCTGCACTTGACCTCCTGGTCGCCGCCGGCGCTCGAGATCTGCATCGAGTCGCGCCTGAACGTCGGTTCCGGCACCCCGGCGGCGGCCCGCCTGCCCTGCGTTCGCCACGTCAATCCGCGCCGCCTTCCAGCGCGGGTGCGCGAGCCGGCATCGCATCCCACTATCGCCCTCCCCTGACGCGCTTTTACGCGGAGAACGGACACATGAAACGCATCGGCATCATCGGCGCCATGAGCCAGGAGGTCGCCCGGCTCGCGGCCATGCTCGAGGACCGCGAGACTCGCACCCACGTCGGCTCTACCTTCCATCAGGGCCGGCTGCACGGCGTCGAGGTGGTGATCCTGCAATCCGGTATCGGCAAGGTCAACGCCGCCATCGGCACCACCCTGCTGATGGACACCTACCAGCCGGAGGCGATCATCAACACCGGCTCCGCCGGCGGCTTCGGCGAAGGCCTGGAAATCGGCGATGTGGTGGTGTCCAGCGAAGTCCGCCACCACGACGTCGACGCCGTGGTGTTCGGCTACGAGCATGGCCAGGTGCCACAGATGCCGGCCGCCTACCTGCCCGATGAGCGCCTGGTCACGGTCGCTCGCGAATGCATCGAGGCGATGAACGAGGTCAAGGTCGTCGAGGGGCTGATCGCCACCGGCGATGCCTTCATGGCCTGCCCGGAACGGGTGGCGCAGACACGCTCGCGCTTCCCCACCATGCTCGCCGCCGAGATGGAGGCCGCGGCCATCGCCCAGACCTGCCATCTCTACGGCTGCCCCTTCGTGGTGATCCGCGCGCTGTCGGATATCGCCGGCGGCGGCGACAACCACCTCTCCTTCGACGAGTTCCTGGACCAGGCCGCCGACCATTCAACCCGCATGGTCACCGCCATGCTGGCCAGGCTTGCCGAGCCCGCGGCCGCCAACGCCCCCGTCGAGGGCTGAGAGCATGATCGGGCGCCGCCTCCGCCTGCTGGGGCTGTCCCTATGCCTGCCCCTGCTGGCCGGGGGCTGCGCCAGCCAACGCAGCACCGATGACGCCCCCGCCAGCACATCGAGCGCGGCGAAGGACGTCGTCGAAGTGTCCTTCCAGCGCCTCGCCGAACAGACCTACACCCCGACGGACTGGCCGGAGCCTCTCGGCGCACGGGTCTACCTGCCCGACACGCCGGGGCAGGCCAGGCGCCCGGCGGCGCTGCTGGTTCACGGCGGCGGCTGGCAGCGCCGCAGCCCCGAGGATATGGCGCCGATCGCCAAACGCCTGGCCGCTCGTGGCTTCGTGGTCGCCAACATCGGCTACCGCTTCGCCCCTCGATACCGTTTCCCCGCCCAGCTGCATGACCTGCAGGTGGCCATGACCTGGCTGCATGATCACGCCGACACCTGGCGCATCGATACCGATCGCATCGCCGGGGTGGGCTACTCGAGCGGGGCCCACCTGGTCAGCCTGCTCGGCGTACAGCACACCGGCGCCCCACTGGACACGCCCTATGGCGGCGACCAGACACGGCTAGCCGCGGTCGTCGCCGGCGGCCTGCCGAGCGACCTCACGAAGTTCGACGATGGTCGGCTGGTGGTGGACTTCATCGGCGGCACCCGGGCCGAGAAGCCCGACGCCTATCGACTGGCCTCCCCGGCCCTCCAGGTGACCCCGGCCACGCCACCGCACTTCCTCTTCCATGGCAGCATGGACGGCCTGGTGCCGGTGGATCACGCCACCGACATGTATGCCCGGCTGGCCGACGCCGGCGTGCCCGCCGAGCTCTATCTGCAGCGGCTACGCAGCCATATCACCGCCTTCCTGACCCGCGACGGCGCCCTGGATGCCGCCCTGGCCTTCCTCGACGAACGGCTCGCGACGGGAGAATAAGCAACAAGCTGCAGCGTGAGATCGCCCGATGCAAAAGAACCCCCGAAGGCCTCGGCCTTCGGGGGTTCTTGTCGCTCGGTGCTTGTCGCTAGCCGTCGAGCCTCCAGCCCAGCATCTCCCCGGCCTGGAGCGGGACGATCTGCCGACCCTGCGTATAGGGTAGCGTCTCCGGCAGGCGCCAGGGCTCACGCACCAGAGTCACGCTCTCGGTGTTGCGCGGCAGGCCGTAGAAGTCGGGGCCATGGTGGCTGGCGAAGCCTTCCAGGCGGTCCAGCGCGCCGGCCTGTTCGAAGGCCATGGCATACAGCTCCAGGGCCGCCGGGGCGGTATAGGCACCGGCACAGCCACAGGCACTCTCCTTGTCGCCCTGGGCATGCGGGGCGCTGTCGGTGCCCAGGAAGAACTTGCCGCTGCCGGAGGTGGCGGCCTCGATCAGCGCCTGGCGATGACGCTCGCGCTTGAGGATCGGCAGGCAGTAGTAATGCGGCTTGATGCCGCCCACCAGCATGCGGTTGCGGTTGAACAACAGATGATGCGCCGTGATGGTGGCCGCCACGTTGCCCGGCGCCTCTGCCACGAAGGTCGCCGCATCGGCGGTGGTGATGTGCTCGAAGACCACCTTGAGCGACGGATGACGCTCCAGCAACGGCTTCATCACGCGCTCGATGAACACCGCCTCGCGATCGAAGATATCGATCTCGGCGTCGGTCACCTCGCCGTGAACCAGCAGCGGCATGCCGAGCCGGGCCATGGCGGCGATGGCCGCATCGCAGTTCGCCAGGTCGGTGACCCCGGAGTCGGAGTTGGTGGTCGCGCCGGCCGGATACAGCTTGACCGCCTGCACCCGCCCGGAAGCGTGGGCCCGCTCGATCTCCTCGCTCGTGGTCCGGTCGGTGAGATAGAGCGTCATCAGCGGCTCGAAGTCGAGCCCCTCCGGCACCGCCGCCAGGATGCGCTCGCGATAGGCCAGCGCCTGCTCGGCGGTGGCCACCGGCGGCGTGAGATTCGGCATGATGATGGCGCGGCCCATCTGCCGGGCGCTGGCGGGCACCACGGCGGACAGCACCGCGCCATCGCGCAGGTGCAGATGCCAATCGTCGGGTCGGGTCAGGGTCAAGGAGGTCACGATCTATCCTGTCTCGGCGATTCCGGGAATGGGCCTCGAAGGCCCGGCATAGGCAGCAGTATACCGGAAGCCGGCCCACTGGCGGGAGGCGATTCCCGCCACCGGCCCTCGATCCTTCCGACACACCATCGCCCGAACGACACCACCCCCTATTGCCGCGCGACGGCCGGCGCCTTACGCTTGCCCACCTGCCGATCCATGCGGCGACGAACACGGCTTCGTCAGCCGGCTCCGATGGCGTATCATGGACGCCGATCCTGCCAGGCCTGTCGAGCATTCGCCGCGCCCCGAGGACGCGCGTCACCTGGCTGCCTGCGTCGGTCCAGGCGGCGGGCGGCATCGGCCGCGAGGCCGCGCGTCATAAAGGATCCGCGATACGTCCGACAGATTCCCGGGAGAAAACATGCCGAAGGTACGTCACTACGCCGACCTCGTCGCCATCCTGGCCGGCCTGATGTGGCTGCTGGTCTACTGGTCGGTGAGCTATTCGGTGTACATCGACAACATCGAACCCACCATGGCCGCCTTGCTGATCGCCGGCAGCCTGATCTTGATCAGCCTCGTGCATCGCCCCATCCGGGTGCTTCTCAGCCGCTACCACGTGCGCAAGCGCCGCACCGAGATGTGGATGCACATCCTCGCCCTGCCCCTCGGCCTGGCCTTCCTGCTGGCGATTCTCATCGAGCACCTGATCACGCCCGTCAACGGCATCCAGAAGATGCTGCTGTTCAACGTGCTGGCCACCGCCGGCTGGCTGGTGTTCATCGTGACCCTGGTCCTCAAGCTGCTGATTCACATGCTCAAGGAAAAGTATCAGCGCCAGGACCCGTAGCCGAGTCCCGGCGCGTCACGGGCTCGCTCAGAAGCGCTCGACCCGGAACGGCTGCATGTCGATCGCCGGCGTTTCCCCGACCATCATCTGCGCCAACAGCTCACCGGTGGCCGGCCCCAGGGTGAAGCCCTGGTGGCCATGCCCGAAGGCACACCACAGGCCCTTCTGCCCCTCGACCGGGCCGATCACCGGCTTCATGTCCGGCGTGCAGGGCCGCGCACCCTTCCAAGGCTCGGGGTCGAGCCGCTCGCCGAGCGGGTACAACGCCCGCGCCTTGGCCTCGGCGGCCGCCAGCTGAGCGAGATGCGGCGGCGCCTCCAGGCGCTCGAGCTCGGCGCCGGTGGTCAGGCGAATACCGGCGCGCATCGGCGCCAGCAGATACCCCGTCTCGGCATCCATCACCCAGTGGTTCAGCTGCGCGTCCCCGCGGCTTGCGTAGTGCATGTGATAACCGCGCTTGGGAAACAGCGGCACCGAGACGCCCAGCCGCGACAGCCACTGGCGTGACCAGGGTCCGAGCGCCAGCACCATCGACTCGGCCTGCAGCGTCTGCGAGGCGGTGGTGACACGCCAGCCACCGCTCTCCGCCGACAGCTCCTCGACCTCATCGCGCACGATGCGCCCACCCTCGCGCTCGAAGGCCTCGGCATAGGCCGAGACCAGCGCGCCGGGATCGGCCACCGTCCAGGGGTCCAGCCAATGCACGGCGCCGGCCAACCCCTCGCCCAGGCTAGGCTCTTGCGCGGCTAACGCCGCGGCGTCGAGCGCCCGATAGCGCAGCCCGAAGCGCGCCGCGTCTTCCTCGGCCTCGGCCAAGCACGTCTCGAGCCCGGCCTGGCTGCGATACACCTCGAGCCAACCATCGCGACGTACCAGCGATTCGGCCCCGGCGGCCTCGATCATGGCCCCGTGGGCGTCCAGGCAACGCGCGATCAACGAGGCGTATTCGGGCACGATCTGCCGATAGCGCGACGGCGCGGAATGCTTCCAGTATTGCCACAGCGAGCCGGCCGACTGCAGCATCGCCAAGGGACGATAGCGGATATCGACCTGTCGATTGGGCAACACCCGGCACAGCGTGCCGATATCCCGCGGGAAGGGGTAAGGACGAACGGCTTCGCGCTGGATGATGCCGGCATTACCGAACGAGGTCTCCTGCCCCGGCGCACGGCGATCCACCAGGGTGACATCGTGCCCTCGACGCGCCAGGTGCCAGGCCACCGCGACCCCGACCATGCCTGCCCCCAGTACGACCGTACCTGTTGCCATCCCTTGCTCTCCTTTTTCGTCGCCATGTCACCCCATTCCCGCGAAAGGGTGACGGATAAACAGGCGCGGCGAGCCTCACTCGGCGCCGCGCTCCACCTCGATCCGGGTGCGAATGAAGTCCGCGTGATCGACATACAAGAGCTCGGCCAGACGCCGTATGCGGTGTTCCTCCAACGGGTCCTTGTCACCATCGATCAACGCCAGCGACCACATCTCGCGGACCAGTTCGACGCGTTCGGCAACGTCGCAGCCATCGCGCACCGCGCGCAGGAAACGATGGTGGTCCACCGCCGACTCCGTCTCCTCACAGGCTCGCTGGACCAACGCCTCGGCGTCGGCATCGGACAGCGAGAAACGCTCGGCGAGCATCACCGACAACCGTGTCAGCTCGACCTCTTCCAGGCGATAATCCGCCCGGATCACCTCACACAGTAACACCGCCGTGGCCAGCGCCTGGCTCGGCGGGGCCTGTTCCGACGCGGCTTCCGGCGTCATCATGCCCTGAAAGAGCCGTTGTAGGGATTGCATCATGGGGACTCCCGAACTGCCTGATATGACACCCCTCATCGTCGGCCGATCACGATGATCCGCCGACGCCTACACCGCCGTCGAGGCCGAGGGGCACGAGTACCGCTCTGACAACGGCCGCTCAGGCAGCGTTCCCGATGGCCGCGGCCGTCAGGCCTGGCGAATCGATGCCCCGCGCCCCACGGCGTAGTAGAGCAGCCCCGCGGCCTTGACCGCCTCGGGGTCGAAGAGGTTACGACCATCGACGACCACCGGCAGCGAGAGCTTCGACTTCAGCCAGGCGAAGTCCACGCTACGAAAGCTCTTCCATTCGGTGCAGATCACCAAGGCATCCGCGCCGTCGACCGCCTCGGTGCGATCTCCCACCAGCTCGAGACCGTCATGTTCCCCGTACAGACGACGGCACTCGCCCATGGCCTCTGGATCATAGGCCTTCACCCGGGCCCCGGCCGCCCATAAGGCTTCCATGAGCGTACGGCTCGGAGCGTCACGCATGTCATCGGTATTGGGCTTGAAGGCCAGCCCCCACAGGGCGATGGTCTTGCCATTCAGATCACCATCGAAGGCCCGCGACAGCTTGGTGAACAGGGTCTGCTTCTGGCGTTGGTTGACGGCCTCAACGGCCCCCAGCAGCTCGGCCGTATAGTCGACGTCGCTGGCGGTCCGCGCCAGGGCCTGGACATCCTTGGGGAAGCAAGAGCCGCCGTAGCCGCAACCGGGGTAGATGAAGTGATAGCCGATACGCGGGTCCGAGCCGATGCCACGACGCACCTGCTCCACGTCCGCCCCGAGCCGCTCGGCCAGGTTGGCGATCTCGTTCATGAAGCTGATCTTGGTGGCCAACATGGCATTGGCGGCATACTTGGTCAGCTCCGCCGCCCGCACATCCATGAACATCAGTTTTTCCTGAAGACGGATATACGGCCCGTAGCACTCGTGCATCAGCGCCTTCACCCTGTCGGACTCGGTACCCACGATGATCCGTGCGCCGTGCGTGAAGTCTTCGATCGCCGCGCCTTCCTTGAGGAATTCGGGATTGGAGCAGACCTCGAAGTCGAGCGAGGCACCACGCTCGGCCAGCACCCCGGCCACGGTTTCATGCACGCGATCGGCGGTGCCCACCGGCACGGTGGACTTGTCGACGATGACCTTACTATCGGCCATGTGACGGCCGATGGTCTCGGCCACCGCCAGCACATACTGCAGGTCGGCACTGCCGTCTTCATCCGGCGGCGTGCCCACGGCGATGAACTGCAGGGTGCCGAAGCCCACCGCCGCGACCGGATCGGTGGTGAAGCGCAGCCGACCCTCGGCCACGTTGGCCTGCACCATCCCCTCCAGGCCCGGCTCGTAGATGGGCACCTCGCCGGCCTCCAGGCGGGCGACCTTGTCGGCATCCACATCCATGCACAGCACGTCGTGACCCACATCGGCCAGGCAGGTGCCGGTCACCAGCCCCACATAGCCGGTACCGAATATCGTGATTTTCATGGGCATCCTTCCCTGTTAGCAACGCAGATGAATCGAAGGCGCAAGCCTCGGACGCTCACACTCCGTAATATTCCCGATACCATTCGACGAATCGGCCGACGCCCTCTTCGACCCCGACCCGAGGACGATGGCCCGTCGCCTCGAACAATGACTCGGTATCCGCCCAGGTTCGCGGCACATCGCCGGGCTGCATGGGCTGGAAGTCGCAGCTGGCCTCACAACCGGTCGCGGCTTCCACGGCCCGCACGAAGTCCATCAGCGCCACCGGGCTGCCGTGGCCGATATTATAAAGTGCGTAGGGAGCATCACTGGCGCCCGGCTCGGCCGACGCGGCGGCGCCCTCGGGTCGGCGGCGCGGCACCACCGCCAGGATCCGCGCGACACCCTCGACGATATCGTCGATATAGGTGAAATCGCGGGACATATCGCCGTGGTTGAAGACCTGGATCGGCTCACCGGCCAGTACGGCACGCGTGAACTTGAACATCGCCATGTCGGGCCGCCCCCAAGGGCCATAGACCGTGAAGAAGCGCAACCCGGTGGTCGGCAAGTCATAGAGATGAGAATAGGTGTGCGCCATCAGCTCATTGGCCTTCTTGGTGGCCGCATAGAGGCTGATGGGCTGGTCGACGCTGTCGGTGGTCGCGAAGGGCACTTTGTCATTGGTCCCGTAGACCGAGCTCGAGGAGGCATAGACCAGATGCGCGACGCGCTCCTGGCGACAGCCTTCCAGCACATTGAGGTGGCCCACCAGGTTGGCATCGGCATAAGCATGGGGGTTTTCCAACGAATAGCGCACACCGGCCTGGGCCGCCAGATGGATCACCCGGTCGAAACGCTCACGTTCGAAAAGGGCCGCCACGGCATCGCGGTCGGCAAGCTCTAGCCACTCGAAGCGTACGTCTGCGCACTCGGCCAGGTCGTCCAAACGGGCCTGCTTGAGCGACACATCGTAATAGGCGTTGAGGTTGTCGACGCCGACGATCTCGTGGCCCTGCCCCGAGAGACGCCTGGCGACGGCATGACCGATGAACCCTGCCATGCCCGTGATCAATAACTTCATGCTCTCAGCGTCTCCTGATCGTCTGGTCCGACGTTTCCCCCGGTGGCGTGATTGTACCCCACCAGCGAGCCCGCGCCGAAGCGCCCCGCCGCCTCCGGCCATTGATCATGCTATAATTTCGCCTTTTGCAGAGCCGGCGCGCAGGACGACACCATGACTCTCAAACGCTTCGCCTTCGTCATCGGGGATCTCTACGGCGGCGGCGCCGAGAAATCGCTGCTGTATACCGCCGACCAGTTACGTCAGCGCGGTCATACGGTCAAGGTGTTCACGCTCCGCGAACGCATCGAGCACCGCCTTCCGGAAGGCCTCGAGATCGAGAACCTGGCTATCGTCAGCCGCTTCACCCGGGCGACCAGCACGGTGCTGACCGAAAAATGGCAAGCCCGCCGAGTCAAACGCGTGCTGGCCCCCTGGCAACCCGACGTGGTGATCTCCTGCGCCTGCGACAAGATCACTCGTCACCTCGATTTCCCGAATCTCTATTTCTGGGTCAAGTCTGACGTCTCGGCCAAGTTCAGCGATCCCAAGCAGCGCGAGCGCGCCTTCAAGAAGGTTCGGCGCTTCTACCGAGGCCGCCAGGTCATCGCCGTCTCCCAAGGCGTGAAGGAGAGTCTCGAACGCGTCGTGGGGCTCAGGGCCGAACGCATCGTGCCCATCTACAACCCCTACGAACGCGCCCCCTTCGTGGACATGGCCGAGGAAAGCGCACCGCTCCCCGACGGCGACTACTTCCTGTACGTGGCGGCCATCGAACCCCGGAAACGCCACGACCGACTGCTACGCGCCTACGCCGCCAGCGGCGTGAGCACCCCACTGGCGATCATGGGCAAGGGCAAGCCGGAACACGAGGCCGCCGTTCGTGAGCAAATCAAGGCGCTCGGCCTCGAAGACCGCGTACTGTGGCTGGGCTATCACCGCAACCCCTATCCCTTCATTCAGCACGCCAAGGCCATGGTGATGACCTCCGATGCCGAGGGGCTACCCCGCGTGCTGATCGAAGCGCTACTACTGCATACCCCCGTGATCAGCGTGGACTGCCCGAGCGGCCCGCGCGAGATCCTGACCCAGGAGCTGGCAGACTACCTGGTCGCCCCCGATGATGAAGCAGGCCTGATCCAGGCACTCGCCCGAATGGACCAACACCCGGTGACCATCGAACCCCGCCATTATCAGCAGTTTCTCAAGGAAACCGTGCTGCCCAAGTTCGAGGCACTGTGACGGTGGCGTTGCGCAACATTTCCTTCAACGGCCGTCCTCATCGCTATTGGGTGTTTCATGCCGATGGGCTGCCGGCCCCCCTGCGGCTGGTCAGCACCCACACCACCGCCGCCTTCGAAGCCGTGGGCAGCAGCCGTTTCTTCCTCACCGAAGATGGCCGATTGCTCGCCAAGGTGGTGTCCGACAAGTTCGACAAACGTCGGGCGCCACTGGACTGGTTCGGCCGCGACTACCTGGAAAAACGCTGGCTACTGCAATCCAACGCCCGCAAGGAACTCCTCAGCCTGCGCATCCTGCAGCGCGCCGGCCTCACGACGCCCCACTGCCATGGCTGGGGATTGTCACTCAATCCGTCGAACCCCAGCGCGTCTCTGCTGCTGATGGAGCACAGGCAGGATGCGAGACCCGGCGGCGAGGTGTTCGACGCCCTCGATGAGCAGGGCCGACTCCGCTTCCTCGAACGCTTCTGTGAAGAAGTCGTCACACTGGCCCACGCCGGTTACGTGCATCGCGACCTGCACTACAACAACCTGCTGATCGACGCTAACGGAGGACTGGTCTGGATCGACACTCACGTTCGCCGCTTACCAAGAAAAAGAGCCGACCACTGGCCGGCTCTCGAACGCTCGTTGTCGGTCACGAAGTTACGGGGCGCGAAGTACCGTGCACTGGCAATCGAGCAACTCCGCCGCCTGCTTTGATTCGACCCCGCGCGCCTAGCTCCCCTGCCAGTCTCATCATCTAGCCATCGGCGCACAGCCTGAGATAGCGGGCTGCAATCGTTTCGGGAAGAAAGGCTCGATAGTGGGCCTCTTCGATGACCGGAGGCGACGCGAGTACCTCACGGATCTTCTCGCCCAGAAGCGGGCCATCATCCGGCTCCACCAGGCACCCGGCAAGCTCTCCTTGCAGGATCTCGCAAGGCCCCGAAGGACAATCGGTACTGACGACCGGTGTACCACACACCAAGGCTTCGGCGATGACACGCCCGAATCCCTCATAGTCCGATGACAAGACGAGCAAGCGAGCGCGATGGATGTACGGATAGGGATTGGCTTGCTTACCAAGAAATATCACTCGCTCTTCCACCTCGAGCGAGCGAACCAGGGCCTTCGCCTCATCGACCTCGCCATCGCCCACGATCACCAGTGGCTGACTCACACCACTGGCCTTGTAGGCCCGCAACAGCCGATCGTAACGCTTCTGGCGCATTGCCAGGCGGCCCACATAAACGATGAAATCCTGATGGGGGATGGTATCTGTCATGCGCCGGCGAATCGCCTCGACATCGATGACGTTATAGATCAGCTGAGCATCATGCGGGACTACCCCGTGGTGGGCCAGCGAGTCCAGAATGCCCCGGGAAATGGCAATCACCCGACGCCGGTGATACAGCCACCGCATCTTGCGCAGGCTCCGCCATCGCGCCTTTCCCGAACCCAGCAAGGCTACGGTGGGGTCGGTGCGAATACACAGCCAGGCCCGATCAGCCAGCAGTGAGCGATTCACCACCTGATGGCTGTAATGGAGATTGGCCACCACGAGGTCAAACGACGACGGCTGCGCCGATACCCAGCGATCAAGCAGGCGCGCATGCAAGTGGTAGCGCCGCAGTTTCTGCCAGACACCCTGGTACTGAAAGGGAAGACGGACAACACTGACCCCCGCCGGAATCTCATGCCAGACCTTGTCGGCCAGCACGAGCAGAGTGACGTGGCAACCCCGACGAGCGAGGGCATCGGCCAACCCCAGGATCGACAAGGGGGCGCCACCACCGCCCAGATGATCCGTGATGAACAGCACACGATAGTCACTGCCCTGCCTGTCGCCGGACGATGGTGTACCTTCACTTGTCGATACGCCCTTGGTGGTGTCGTCACGCATCATTGCCCGACCCGCCTGACCGCACCGATGCGATCGCCGGCCCGTGTCTCGCGCACCACCCGCGCGGGCACCCCGGCCAGCACGACATCGTCGCCAAAGGCCTGCGACACGACGGCATTAGCCCCCACCACGACACGGTTTCCGACCCGCCCCTCTCCAACAAACTTGGCCCCGGGATAGATCGTCACGTCATCCCCGACACGGCGCATCAGGCCCTCTTGCACGGACGGTGCGGTGCCGAGGGACACCTGTTGATAGATCCGGCAGCGCGCCCCGATGCTCAGCCCCTTGCCGATAACGATGGAAGTCGGGTGGGGCAAACGAAGTCCTAGCCCGATGCTCGTCTGCTCCCCTAGATACACACCGAAGCGCGTGGCCAGCCGAGATAACTGCCATCGAGCCAGGAAATGCCACCCCTGATGGGCTAGCCACTGAGTCAAGCGCAGACGCAACATCGCCTGGCGGCTAGGATTAGTCGACCATAGCGCCTTAGCAACCCGAAGAAACCCACCAGTGGACTTGCCACCCAGGGCTTCTTCGCGAGCATGGCGCTTGAAACATTGCCAGTTCATGTGGTCTTGGATACCGTCATCGATTGTGTGCCAGTGCCCCGCATTCCTGGGCGGCGCGGGCGTCCGCCCCCGAAGTGGGCTATTCGTAAAATTTGAGGCCAGCCGGCCGACTCACTCTCTGAAGCGGCTCCCATCCTTTGGACCACCTGACAGGTCATCTAAGCTCAGATCGGGTCATCATCGGCATCAGACTGCCTTGGTCAGTGATTGCTTGAAGTACACCTCATCGGGTGTGGCATCGTCCAGCCCTTGATGGGGCCGATCTCTATTGAACCACGTGACGTCACGCTTCAGGTCCTCACGCAGGTGAGCACCATCTTCGAAGGCCTTCAGGTAGACGCACTCATACTTCACGCTGCGCCACAGCCGATCCACGAAGATGTTGTCCTGGACCCGATGAGATACTGACCCGACAAGGAGAAGCCTCCGGCCACCATCCGAAATATTTGTGGCAAAAGCCCATAGTGTTTTTTTCTATGATGTCTTTAACAAGAACATCGCCGGCATTCCCCGTGGAAAAGTATTTATCACCATCCCTGAAAAATGCATCCCGAATTTGTAACTTCCACTCTATCAACACTCGATGGCACCAATAATACGTCCTTATAGACATCTGGAAATATCAATTTTACGGAAAAACTCACCAAAGCTTCGAAGAAAAGCGGGAAGGCCACTCAAACTGATCCGGCCACTCCATCGGATCTAACGCCCCCCGCTGCGATTCGGGAACACAGTCTTGCAAAGCATTCCTCACGGTTTCCAGCGCCCGCTGTCCTTTGGCGTCTCCAACCGTTTTCTGCCACCACTCCCGATGCACCGCCTTTACACTAACCGGCACACTGGGCAAGCCCAGCCTCTGCGCCATGGCCAGCCGGTGCAGACCACGGTTGATCTTGAGCAGCCGTCCTTCACGGTTGACGGCGACACCTAGCTCATCCTTCCCTCGGCTAGCATCGAAGCCACTAGCGGCCATGTGATCGAGGAAACCCAGGTAAACGCGCAGGTACATCAGAATCCGCTCTTTGGAGTCCAATAGCACGCCCTGCTGATGAGACGACCAAGGCCGCCCACTGTGTAGAGACGTCATGTATTGCCCGAAACGCTCGGTACGCGCCAGGTCGTCCCGATGTTGGTCGAGGTCACTGATAAAACGATAGCGGGAACCAAAGCGCAGATCACCTCGTCGCTGGTCCCACTCGCCATCCCAGATGAAGGCGGAGGATGCAGGCCTGAGCCCATGGGAGTAACCACGCCAGTCGGTGCTGCGTATCAGCTGACGCGGATCGACATGCAAAACAAGCGACTCCCCAAGAGACTCTTCCATGGCACGCCTGGGCAATCCCCACCGCTCTAGCGCGGAAACACCGGGCAATTCTCCACACCACCAACGAAGCAGGCCCTGCTCAAGCGGCAGACCGATGCGGTTCTGGAGGGCATCACGAATCGCGACCTGCCACCTCGCCCTGAGCACCGGCCAGCGCATGCGAGCATCATAGAGGGGCGAAAAAGCGAGATCACCAGCCGGGGCGACGGGAACCGTCACTTCTTGATGTGCGCGACGTGTCATGACTCCGCCCCTATCTCCATGCCTGGCTGAGACTCAGCGTATCAAATGGGAAGATTCGTGAGCACGCAAGACGCCATAGAACGTCGCCAACCAGAAGGCGAACATCATCACGCCACTGTTGTGGGCCATGAAGACCTGCGACAGGCCGAAATCGATATAGGCCACCGACAGCAGAACACCCGCCACGGCAATGGAGCGCACTTCCAGGTCGGGTTCCGAGAAACGCCTTGCAAACAGCCTCATGGGAACCAGGTAAAGCGCTAGCAACAGCCCCAGCCCGATCACCCCACGCTTGGCGAAGGCATCGATGAACTCGTTATGGGCATGCCCATAGCGGGTCACATACTCACTGACCACGCCATCATCCGCCAAGGCCTGCATGCCCTGCTCATAGCCATTGTCACCCCATCCGAACAGTGGCTTGTCGACGAGCAGATGGGCCGCCCCCCGCCACATCTCGAAACGTGCCCCCACGGAGCTTCGGGCATCACCATCGATGAAGTAGCCTTGCACGTCTTCCACGGCATGATCGACACGAGACTGCACCCCCGTCTGCGGCAGGCCATAAACCAGCCCACCCCCGAGTAGGATGGCACCCAGGACCGCCACCTTCAGCCGCCCCGAAAGGAATTCGCCATAACCGCGATAGAGCACCAGCAGAATAAAGGGAATCCCCACCCATCCGCCTCGGCTGCCGGAAAACAAGGACCCCAGGATGCCCATCAAGGCGCCCAACAGCAGCAAGGCACTCCAGCGACGGCGCTGGGGTTGCTTCACCGCCCAGCCCAGCCCGGCGAGACACAGCACGCCCAGCAACATGCTGAGATTGCCGAACTGGATCACGAAGGTGAATCCATCGGCTCGCCCGACCCCCTGTATGAGCTTCTGCCAGGCGGCCCAGCCGCCGGCGCTAATGGCACCACAGGCAAGCCCCGACCACATCCAGGCCAGCCCGGGCGGGCGGGCCATGACCCATAACAGCGCCGGCACCGCCAGCAGGAAGCGCGAAGGCTTGTCCCATCCGCCGACGCCCTGCCCATCGGCCAAGGCGCGCAGCATCCAGAACAAGGCAAACATGGCCATGGTCGCCATCAACGCCCTATCACGGCCCGTCAATGAAGGAACCTGGCGGCGGCATAACAGCACGCCCCCAGCCCCCAGCAGCAAAGCGGCGCCAACGGAATAGCCACTCGGCACGATGAGCGATAGAGCACCCAACAGGAAAACGGCAAGGCTGGTATAGCGATGCGTCGCAGGCATCATCTTGGCAGGGCTGGCATTCATCTTCGTTACAACTCGGCAGCAAGACACAGGCGGCACAAAATAAAATGGCCGGCTCAAGGGCCGGCCATTCTAGCATGCCTACTCTGGTGAGGCTCAGCCGCCATATCCCTCCGGATTACCCGACTGCCAACGCCAGGTATCGGCCATCATGTCGTCCAGGCTCTTCCCCGCGACCCAGCCTAATTCCTTCTCGGCCTTGGCGGCATCCGCCCAGAAGGCAGGAAGGTCACCCGCCCGGCGCGCGCCGACCCGATACGGCACCGCCACATCGGTCACCCGGGTGAAGCTGTTAACCATCTGGAGCACCGAGACACCCTGCCCCGTGCCCAGATTATAGACGGACACGCCCCGCTCGCTGACGGCCTTCAATGCCTTGAGATGCCCGACGGCCAGGTCCACCACATGCAGGTAATCGCGCTCGCAGGTACCATCCACCGTCGCGTAGTCGCCGCCGAAGATCGTCAGTTCATCGCGGCGCCCCACGGCCACCTGAGCAATGAACGGCATCAGGTTATTGGGAATGCCCTGCGGATCTTCACCGATCTTCCCCGAAGGGTGCGCACCGATAGGGTTGAAGTACCGCAGCAACGCAACAGACCAACGCTCATCGGCCTCTACCAGATCCTCCAGCACCTTCTCCACCATCGCCTTGGAGGTGCCGTAAGGATTCGACGTGGTGCCACGCGGCGTGGTTTCCACGTAGGGCACAGGCGCCTCGCTGCCATACACCGTCGCCGATGAGCTGAACACGATACGCCGCACGCCTGCGGCTTCCATGGCCTGGCAGAGTACGAGCGTTCCGTTCACGTTGTTCTCGTAGTAGGTCAACGGCTGGCTCACGCTCTGCCCCACCGCCTTCAGGCCGGCGAAGTGAATCACCGCATCAATATCATGGTGAGCCAGCACGGCATCCATCGCCTCGCGGTCACGGATATCCGCGCATACGAAATCCACCGTCTTGCCGGTGATGTCTTCCACCCGGCGCAAGGCAACCTCGGAGCCATTGCACAGGTTATCGACCACCACGACCTCGTGGCCGGCCTCGAGAAGCTCTACTGTCGTATGTGAACCGATGTAGCCGGCACCGCCGGTGATCAATACTTTCATCATGAACCTTTTAAAACGTATTACAGAGCGTGAGGATGAAAGAATCCACGCCACACCGTCAGGAGCAGGATCTTTAGATCCAGCCAGACGGACCAATTATCGATATACCAAAGATCGTGCTCAATACGAGCCTCGAGATCCGTATCGCCTCGCCAACCGTGTACTTGAGCCCAGCCGGTGATACCAGCCCGCATCATATGCTTCTGCATATAACCAGGGATCTGATGCTTGAACTGTTCGACGAATACCGTGCGCTCGGGGCGAGGCCCCACCAACGACATATCCCCTGTGAAGACATTGATAAGTTGTGGCAGCTCATCAAGGCTTGAGCGTCGCAGAAAGCGTCCGACCGGGGTGACTTCCTTGTCGCGCGCCCCACCCCAATGCACGCCACAAGACTCACTGTCGACAGGCATGCTACGGAACTTGAGCATCTGAAAGCTCTCGCCATTCCAGCTCATACGTTCTTGACGATAGAATACCGGCCCACGAGACGTCAGCTTCACTGTCAGTGCAAGCAGCAACATCAGCGGAGATAGCACCAACAGGGCGGCACCAGACAATAACTTGTCCTCCGCGGCCTTGATGAAGCGTGCCATGCCACTCATCGGCGTGCAGCTCATGTCCAACAGGTACAACCCCGCCACGGTCGAAATATCATGATTCAGTAGACGCAACCCGTGCATGTCCGGCATGTAGCGAATATTGCCGATACAATGATCTAGGTCGCGCAGAATCTCCTCGACTTGATCCCCACGCGAAAGCGGCAGACAGACCCAGATTTCATCACTGTTCAGGTTGGCATCGTATTCACCGTCGAAGGCACGACAGTCCCTGACCTCGAAGCGCGAGCAGTCGCTGGCATCCAGCAAGCGAACGGCTTTGATATCAAACCCTGCCGAGGGCTGAGCCGCAATATGCCGTGCAGCATTGAGACAGGATGCGACTTCACCGACAAGAATGACCCCCTTCCGATTACGCCCCTGGCGGCGAAGGCGATTGAGTACAGGGTACGCCAGCGTGCGGGTGCCCACACTGATGACGAAAGCACCTGTCAACCACATTCCTAGCCATAGGCGTGAGAACTCGACGCCAGTTTTGGTAAAATAGAGGTAAGTGAAGACAATGCCACCCAGGATAATGAAGGCATGAGCGATCCTCATCACCAACTCCACACGCACCGCGCCTCGCCAGGATCGATAAATGCCACAGGCTCCGAAGATCATCATGCCCAGCAACATGCCCGAGAGCATCATCCACTGATAGCGTTCGACCATATTCTCGAGGGAACCAAAGCGTAGCCAATACGCCAGGAAACCACCCCCCAGCAGTGACACGGCGTCCGTGAAACGTACCGCTATATGCGAGTAGGCTTCGAAGCCTGAAAGGGTCTTCGCGATCCGCGACATCAGGGGTACCGCCTCACCAGTTCTTCATGAGAACAACTTGGACGCTTACGCAGTGCATCGCGCAAGGCCGACCAGCAGAGATGCAGGTATCGACGCTTTTCCGGGTAGTGCCGCACGGCAAACAACCAACTCAGAAGCTTGACAGGCAACACGAACGGAAACCAGCCGCCCGCCGCGACACGGTACATCACAAGACCATTGCGATAAGCATAAAAGGCTTTCCAGAGAGGTGCTATACGAGCGTTGCCTCGCAAGTCAGCCGAACAATCGTGTATGAAACGAATACTCGGCAAGAAGACATGTCGACTTCCACTCTTGCGAAGACTCAAGGTATAGATGATGTCATCGCCATAGATGAAAAGCTCTCCTCGCGGCAAACCGATGCTTCGCACGGCCTCTGCGCGCACGAAGCACCCAACGAAAGACGACGAATCAATATCGACACGTGCTTCCCGATAGTGCCGATCCGCCAGATGAAACCCTCCTCGAGAGCGCCCTGTCAGCGTGCCGAGCACCGTCTTGCATAGCAGCCTGACATGCCAGAAAGGGTTCCAACTGGGCCGGTTCATCTCACAGATGCTGCCATCGGGGTAGTAGACGGCCGCCGCGGCGCCATCGATGCCTTCGAGATCCTGTTCAAGGAAAGCTGCCAAAGCACCAGGCGCCGGCCGTGCATCGTCATCGAAGCATACCAACCAGTCGGGGTCGAAGGCCTCGAGTGCCTTCTTGAACCCCACCTCGAAACCTCCCGCCCCTCCGAGATTGCGCTCAGGTAGGATAACCCGTAAGCGAGAATCTTCCAGGCTGGCCAACCATTCTCGGCTGCCATCGCTAGAGCCGTTATCGACCACTACCAATCCGGACACAGGCTCATCGAGCACAGCTGACACGCCCTGCTTAAGGTGCTCACAACGATTGAAAGAGACGATAACCGCCACCAGCTTTGTCGCATAGGAGCGAGATGAAGAGAGCATCTGGTCAGGCATTTCGGGGGGTAATCACTATTTAATCACTCCATGGGAGCCGTGGTCATGTTTCGACAAAGAACGCGGGGACAGGCTCGTGATTCTCTACACGCGCTAAAAATCCACGTGCAGTATCCAAAGCTTCGCGAATGGTCACGTCCATATCGAGATAACGATAAGTACCCAGCCGGCCCACGAAGGTTACCTTGTCTAGCTTCCGTGCCTTATCGACATACTGGGCCAGTAGGGCTTTCTCGTTGACCTGGCGAATAGGGTAGTACGGGATATCTTCCGGCTCACAGGCCCGGCTGAACTCGCGATAGCAGACGCTCCCCTCATGCTCCTCCCAGGGTGAGAAATGCTTATGCTCGGTGATGCGAGTATAGGGCACGGACTCCTCGCCGTAGTTCATCACCGCACAGCCTTGGTAATCCCCCTGGTAGGTGAAGCGTTCGAAATCCAGAGTGCGGTATCCAAGCCGACCCAGCTCGTAGTCGAAGAAACCATCCAAAGGCCCCGAATAGAAGACGTGATCATATGCGTCGATCTGCCCGCGCTCGAAACGTGTATTCAGGTACACGCTGATGTTCGGATGGTCGAGAATACCTTCCACCAGCTTTGTGTAGCCCTCTTCCGGCATGCCCTGAAAACGATGGAAAAAGTAGTTGTCATTATAGTTGAAGCGAACCGGCAGTCTCTTCAAGATACTGGCCGGAAGCTCACTGGGGTGACAACCCCACTGTTTCTGAGTATAGCCCTTGAAGAACGCCTCGTAGAGATCACGCCCGACGAAGCGAAGCGCCTGCTCCTCGAAGGTCTGCGGATCTTCAATTGAAGTATCGGCTTGTTCCTCGATAAACTCCCGCGCCTCATCGGGCCGCATGGTCTTGCCGAAGAACTGATTGATGGTATGCAAGTTGATCGGCAGCGAGAAAACCTGGCCCTTGGAAGTCGCCTTTACCCGATTCACATAGGGCTTGAACGTCATGAACCGATTGACGTATTCCCACACTTCCTGATCATCAGTATGGAAAATATGTGGCCCGTAAGCATGCACCATGACTCCAGTATCGCCATCACGTTCGGTATGGCAATTACCGGCAATATGCGAGCGCACATCTACAATCGTAACCTCGTGGCCCACTTCAGCGAGCTCGCGACCAATCACTGCACCGGAAAATCCGGCACCAACCAACATAAACTTCATACTCCCCCCATCAAAGTCAAATAAAAACAGTTATGCTCATTACAACGTTATACAGGCACACCCTGATACGAAGTACAAAAACGTGCATTCAACATAGAGCGAAATGGTCTCTCTATGAAGAGGTAGGTCAGATATGAAACTACCACGGATAACACCAGGCAGGAACTCCAGTATAAAAGCCGATCATCCACCTCCCAGTCAGTATACCGCCTCAGGGCTTGAAGAACAAAAATATGCATCAAATAAAGCGAGTATGAGATTTTACCAAGAAAAATTGAAAACGGGTTCTGAAGAACACACCCGACCTTTTTCAAATTAACCCCCATCGCCACAATTGTACAAATAAGGAGCAGAACCACAGGATTCTTCCAGATGTAGACACTATATCCAAACAGCTCACTAGAGATATCTTGCAAATTTAGAACAACCAAGATCACAGCCAAAACAAATAGAACATCAAACACGACATACCGATTTTTCACAAGCCCAACTACTGGATAAATTGCCATCCCAAGAAGAAACATATGGCCGCGTGGTATAATCCCCACAAAAGCCACATCCACTTCCCCCCAGCCACCTACAAAATAGGCCATATGCTGGATAACAAAGACAGCAATTAAAAGCACATAAAAATGTGCCAATGACTTATCTTTAGCCCACCAAAACACCGGAAACAAGAAGTAGAAAAAGATCTCTATCGAAATAGTCCATAGCACACCATTCCCTTTCAAAAGAGCAAGATGCTGGATCACCTCCCCGAAGTTCTGTATGCCGAATACCGACAAGCTTCTCCCATCTATATATACAAAACTAGTGAGAAAAGCCAACAGAACCACAAAGACATACAACGGCAAAACTCTGGAAATTCGCCTTACCAGGAAATTCCGCCAATGGTCGCGACACTCTTTCCCATTTGTAACATGCATCATCAGAAAGCCAGACAGGGCAAAGAACAGCATAACCCCGATTTGACCAAGTCCATATATTCGAAAAACGTCTAGCAACTCCGTTCGGGTAGATATGTGCGTCACTACCACTAGCAAAGCTGCCATGCCCCTTAACCCATCTAACGCAACATAGTGATGCACCCCGCCTCCCTCCCTCATAGAAACCTCTCATTTAATTATAACAAAACCAAACAACAGACAATCCGCCATGACACTCTGAAAGATAATGTTTATAGATTATCACTCGCCAGCTTCTTTAACACTCTCTCTAGACTTTCCCAGAAGCCTTGATAGACGACATATCACATCCATCAGCACTAAAGACTTCCTGCACACGTCGACTTCAAAATTCTGAATTACTTTATCTACATTAATTACAGCTGGGTATATCTCCAGAGCATCACCTTCTATAAAACTCAACCCCGCCCCCTCTTCAACCATTTGCATTGATTGTGATTATTTGTTGCAACAGCATCAAAAACATACCTCGTCACCCCCCCCCCTTCCCTGGGGCAGGGTTATCTGACTGCGACAAAACTCTCAAAAATTCACGCCCCTCATCAGTAAATACATTATTCTTATGGGGATATCTTTGCAACCTATACTCACGCAATATCTCACGAGCTTCAGCACTTAAAGATGTATTCGGCTTCATGCTTTTATTAGGCGGACGAAATTCTGAACTCAACCCATTCCTCAGGAAAGGCACTCATTTCGTAGGGCGTCACAATAATCTTGTCAAAGGTTCGGACATAACTTTCAATGGACTTATAATCAACTCCCGTTGAAAGGCTTATAGAATGTGAAGATTTTAGTTTTTGCTGCAGACTAGAAACCCAAAAACTCTCTGGATATCTCACGTATGCAACGATACAGAATTCCGCGGAAGGGGAATGGCTATCTAGCTTTACACGAAGAACGCTGACTTTTTTCACGCAACTCAAAAAGACACTCACACGAAAAAATAACAGTGTGAATTCCTTCTTTATAGCACTGCCCGCTCACCTCCTCCAGCCAATCAAAAACAATCCTGTCAAGCTCATCTTGGCGAATCTCTCTCACTTTTTTCTTCAGATCTCTCGGCAAACGTTCTTTACTTTTACAAAGAAGAACAATAGCTTGATTGTTATTTTTTACTGGATCGAGTAGGCAAAGGACATCACTTCCATTTTCATTCGAGCTAAAACCTGACAACCCTCCCTGTATTGATGTTGACCCTGATTTATGGATCCCTACATGCAAAAAAATTTTCAATTTTTCTTGGACATAGCGCAACCACCTATAGACGTTAAAAGGGGTCTCATGAAGAAAATCAATGCATATAACTCATCCAAACCTAAGCAGTATAGCTTAACGACAATCTTATGAGAACTTCCTTAGCATCTTAACGGAGATACCCTCTCCCTTAACAACCACAGAGCTCAAAATGAGCATCACTCGCTTTCGTTAAAGAGCCTTTCAGAAAGCTCATCCAACTTTTTTTCATGCCTATTAATTATACCCATAATGTATGGAAGAGAAAAATCCGCCAACATGTGCGCCTTTTCAATATCAGGAGCACTTTCCTCCATTAAATATTTCACCGCACACATCTCTTCACCACTTAACGAGATATCATCTAACTCTCTAGGAAAAGCATCAAGATTACTAAAAACCTTCTTCGGGATATCGTAATCGTTTTTCTCAAAGCACTCCAAATCCTTAAGCGCTCCTTCACTCACTCGACCATAAGCAGCCCCCGATAGACTAAATTCTTTTGACCTTCCATCACCCCTCATTTCAAAAACCTTATTGATTCTCTTCCTTTTATTTATAAAATCCTCGCCACCGAAATGCATTCTTGCATAACGCATCGCTAATAGAGATTTCTCGCTGAATCTAGAGTTAACTTTTCCACTATCTTTTATAGCCGAAGGCAAAGAAAACCAATCACACATGACATCTACAATATCTTTTCCATCATTATCCTCAGGCTCCATTGACACCAAGGCCACTCTATTGCTAGGCGCAATAGACTTATAAAAGTCCACAAAATTAGAATAGACAAAGAAATCAAACCCATTATTTTTATGGAAAAAATCCATGAAACCTAAAAGGTCGCCATCGCTCTCTTGGAAAAACCGCCCCATATGGACTCTAAACATCCCCCCTTTGACAAACTGGGAAAAAACAGACTCAACAAAGGGAAGATGGTTTCTAACCACCATCATAATGGAGACGTTATCAACACCAAAAAAATGGTTAAGCTCCCTTATCACACAAGCAGTAATATCTTTATCCCACAAGGAGTTGGTAAACTCCTCAGAAGAAAGTAATATTTTATCACAACCTTTTGACTCAGCCTCTTCCTTTATCTTTCTTACTGCGCCCCCTACATCTTCGGAAGAAAGTTTGTGCAGAGGTCGATGGCTAAAGTATCCGCCCTTCTCACGATATGCTTCCGGGTAACAAAAGCCACATGCGATATGCTGTTCGTGGTTGTCGCGAAAAAAACGTTGAAGGGTCGACGATGCGCATTTCGGCATGCCCACATGCAAATAAACTTTCATCAAACTTTCTCCAGTCACAAAAGAACAACACGAAACATATAGAAGAAGTCCACGCATTACCTAGAGTGCTTATGATGCACCATCACTCCATATATCACCTGTCAAACTCTATCCTTGCAAAGAGTCACTACGCCCCACGGCGTAGTAGAGCAGCCCCGCGGCCTTGACCGCCTCGGGATCGAAGAGGTTACGACCATCGACGACCACCGGCAGCGAGAGCTTCGACTTCAGCCAGGCGAAGTCCACGCTACGAAAGCTCTTCCATTCGGTGCAGATCACCAAGGCATCCGCGCCGTCGACCGCCTCGGTGCGATCTCCCACCAGCTCGAGACCGTCATGTTCCCCGTACAGACGACGGCACTCGCCCATGGCCTCTGGATCATAGGCCTTCACCCGGGCCCCGGCCGCCCATAAGGCTTCCATGAGCGTACGGCTCGGAGCGTCACGCATGTCATCGGTATTGGGCTTGAAGGCCAGCCCCCACAGGGCGATGGTCTTGCCATTCAGATCACCATCGAAGGCCCGCGACAGCTTGGTGAACAGGGTCTGCTTCTGGCGTTGGTTGACGGCCTCAACGGCCCCCAGCAGCTCGGCCGTATAGTCGACGTCGCTGGCGGTCCGCGCCAGGGCCTGGACATCCTTGGGGAAGCAAGAGCCGCCGTAGCCGCAACCGGGGTAGATGAAGTGATAGCCGATACGCGGGTCCGAGCCGATGCCACGACGCACCTGCTCCACGTCCGCCCCGAGCCGCTCGGCCAGGTTGGCGATCTCGTTCATGAAGCTGATCTTGGTGGCCAACATGGCATTGGCGGCATACTTGGTCAGCTCCGCCGCCCGCACATCCATGAACATCAGTTTTTCCTGAAGACGGATATACGGCCCGTAGCACTCGTGCATCAGCGCCTTCACCCTGTCGGACTCGGTACCCACGATGATCCGTGCGCCGTGCGTGAAGTCTTCGATCGCCGCGCCTTCCTTGAGGAATTCGGGATTGGAGCAGACCTCGAAGTCGAGCGAGGCACCACGCTCGGCCAGCACCCCGGCCACGGTTTCATGCACGCGATCGGCGGTGCCCACCGGCACGGTGGACTTGTCGACGATGACCTTACTATCGGCCATGTGACGGCCGATGGTCTCGGCCACCGCCAGCACATACTGCAGGTCGGCACTGCCGTCTTCATCCGGCGGCGTGCCCACGGCGATGAACTGCAGGGTGCCGAAGCCCACCGCCGCGACCGGATCGGTGGTGAAGCGCAGCCGACCCTCGGCCACGTTGGCCTGCACCATCCCCTCCAGGCCCGGCTCGTAGATGGGCACCTCGCCGGCCTCCAGGCGGGCGACCTTGTCGGCATCCACATCCATGCACAGCACGTCGTGACCCACATCGGCCAGGCAGGTGCCGGTCACCAGCCCCACATAGCCGGTACCAAAAATCGTGATTTTCATATCCAGAACTCTGTCAAAGATGAACTCAAAGTTTGGGGACGGCAGCCCTATAAGCTATCTTTTATTTTTTTAACATCTTCTCGCAGCTTCTTAACTTCATCTTTCATCTTTTCATTTTCTTCTTCACTCAGAGCATGCATCAACTTTTGAAATTCCAGATGCTCACGAATCTCTTTTAGAGATTTCACAACATTTTCATCAGCATTGTTCGTATCATGACTGCGCCGCAACAAACCCGCCACCTTCCTGACTTTATAAGGAGCTCGCGCATACAAATAACTCCTAATCTTCTTAGCAGTCTCAACCACACCATACCTTTTGTAGTACACTACAGCATCACCCACCAAACCAAGATGCCTGTTATTAACAATCTTGGCTTTGCTGCCTTCACCCTGACTCAAAGAGCCATCTCCCAATGCTCGATCGGCAAGCTTACGCCCCTTATCCCCCATATTTCCAGGAACAAGGGTTGACCCCAGAAATTCTCGATCATAATTATCAAGAGCATGAGAAAGAGATGCTAAAACCTCTCCTTTAAACTCATCCCTTATAGCGTCATAAATCCAGCAAGTATTATTCACCACCCATAAAATTAGCTCTACCTTGTAGAGCTCTAGCAAAGAGCCATCTTTCAACCAATCATGAATTGTTTGATGATGTTCATACATGGCCAGGAGCCTTCTATCCCCGGATGACATGGTTTGCCCAACACGATTCATCCGATGATAGCAAAGATATTCCGGGACTAATGAAAAGCCATCTGCCTTTGCGACACAAAACCAATGGAATGGATTGTCTTCGTAAAAGTAGTCTCCTTCGGGGAAACGAATCGCATTTTTTTCAATAAATGCCCGGTTATAAAGCTTACGCCATGGAACTGGATTGAATTTTAAAAGAGACTTCTTAGCGGCCTCTCCCGAAATAAATTCATCTTCAGGAAGGCCGCTCAACCAATGCCGCTTATCACTTGCATCGTAATAAGACGACGTAAGTTCGTCGTAATTTTTGAAATTACCAACAACCAGATCAACGCCATGCTTTTCCGCGGAAGTAACAAGCTTCTCGAACATGAAAGGTTCGCACCAGTCATCACCATCGACGAACCCGATATACTCTCCTGTAGCTGTAGCCATACCAATATTAGCTGCTACAGCAACACCACCAGGTGTATTCTCAGGAAGCAGAACAGGTACTATTCGAGCGTCCTGACTAGACACCTTATTGATAATCTCTCTCGTGCCATCACTGGAGCCGTCATCAACAACGATGATCTCCAAGTCTCTATAAGTCTGGCCGATAACGCTTCTAAGGCATTGCTCGACATACTCTTCAATGTTATACGTAGTAACAATTACAGAAATCATAAATCACTCACCTCAAGCGAAGCCGATAGCGAAGAGCTTCCACAGAAACACGCGGCATTTTCTCAGATAACGCAACGAAATCTAACTTCTTCATCCTGTGAAAACTATCACAAAAGGCATTATAAAATTCCTCCTTGTGCCCATCATCAATTTTAGCGCTGCCCCACCTGAAGAGCCTTATCTTAAAAGAAATAAAGTAGTGATAAAACAATGGCTTGAGCTCATCATTTTGATCAAAATAGTCTTCGAGCTCAGAAAAGACATTCAGCATTGCGAGCCGCCTTGAGTCCGAAATATTAGTGATCTGCCCCTCATTAAACGAAACCCTATGCCCGCAAAAAGATTCACTTGTCACTGACAGCCGACTACAATTCATAAGAATTTGCCAGTGAGCAAAAACATCATTATGAACAGGAGTTGAGGAAAAGTGCAGCCCGATATCCTTTGCATATTCTGTAGAAACAAGCTTGTTCCATGGGTAATTCACCAAATCTAACAAAAAACCAGACTTCTTTATTGAAAACGGCGACAGCTTGTTTTCATGCTGCACTCGCTCAAAAACCTTTTCATCATGATGATTCATACCTAGCTTTCGGTCATTTTCTGCGTACACCCGATCATAGCCCATAACAACCACTTGGGATGAATCTTGATCCGCAAGCTGAACAACCTTATCTAACATGCCAGGAAAAACAAAGTCATCCGCATCGAAAAACAGAGTATAATCTTCCACCACTCTCTTAAACCCAGAGTTTCTACTGCCTCCTGCACCTTCAGGATGTTTATTGGCGATTATTTCATAGGGTAACTGCTTATCCTGGAAATATTTTTCTATTACCTCTCCTGTACCATCGGTAGAAGCATCGTCCACTATATAAAACTTTACCGAAACATTATTGTGCTCCGAAATGGACTCGACAGCACCAACCAACCTTTCACGCTCATTGTGGACCGGAATAACTATAGCAACTCTTGCTGACATAACTACCTCTTGACAAGAAATCACAAAAATACACTTCGCTCGCAAACTCTTTTAATTTGTTGCTCAGAGTGCGATACAAGAAGGACTGTTTGATCCGAATGCAGCTTCTTCATCATCTCAGTCTCGGCCTTCTTTTTAAACTCTTTGTCACCGACACTCAGCACTTCATCCAGTAACAGCACGTCAGGCGTCATATACATTGCCACGGAAAAGCCAAGACGGGCTTTCATACCTGAAGAGTAGGTCTTGACCGGCTCATACATGAAGTCGCCGAGTTCGGAGAACTCGGCAATATCGTCCAGTCGTGCTTCGACTTGCTTACGGGTATACCCCATCAGCATGCCGCTGAGAATGGCGTTGTCGGTGCCAGGCAGTTCGGCATCGAAGCCTGCCTGCAGCGCTAGCAATGATACTGTCACGCCATGATTGATGACTCCCCCACTATCCGGCTGGATGATGCCCGCTACTACGCGTAGCAGGGTCGACTTGCCGGCGCCATTGCGACCGAGAATGCCCAGAGTCTCACCGCGATGGATGTCGAAGCTGATGCTCTCAAGCGCCTGGAAATATTCAGGCTTGCGGAAGAGCCCGCCGCGACGTTTGTAACGCACGCCCACATCTTGCAGGGAAATAATGACGTCGCTGTGTTTTCCATTTTTGGGCATCATTCGATCACCACCCTGGGAAAAATGGGCTCAAGGCGCCGATACAGAAACACCACCAGCCCCAGGCCAAGGCCACTGCCAAGAGCCACCCAGCCTAGTCCACTCCAGTCCGGCCACTGGTTCTCGACAAACACTTGCCGGTACTGGTAAAGAATATTGGCCATGGGGTTGGTGAAGAACAGCGAACGCCAGTCCTCAGGAATGCGGTCGATGGTATAGAAGATACCGCTGGTGAATAGCAGGAACTGAATACCGGTAGGAATCAGGTTAGTCAGGTCTCGTGCGAAGGGCACCATCATGGCCAGGGTACAACTCACCACTATCATCAACAGGAGTTGCACCAGCACGATGGGAATAAAGGCCAACCAGTGGATCGTCGGTGGCAGCCCATAGAGGATCAAGAAGGCCCCCAGCATGGCGAATACCAGCAGCTGCTTGCCGGTATTCTGCACGATGCCCACCAACGGGAAGAACAAGGGCGAGATGCGCACCTTGTGCATCAACCCCTTGCCCCCGACGATAGAGTTCGAGGTCTGCTGCACCGTCTTGGCGAACCACTGGAAAGGCACCAGCCCGGTCAGCAGGTAGGCGATGAAGCCCGGCCCGCCGCGTTCCATCAATAGGCCGAAGACGATATAGAACACCGTCATGTAGAGCACGGGATCGAGGATCCACCATAGATACCGCAAGTGGTTCTGACTGGCCTCACTCTTGAGATTCAAGCGGGCCTTGGTCCAGACGAGATCCACGAAGGTACGCCAGTCCCGGCGCTGGGGCGGATTGATGGTATGCGGCGTTTCTTCCCCGCCCTGCTCATCGTCCTGTACGCTTTCTAGCCAGGCATTGCCATACTCCTGGGCCAGCCTGAGCTGACGTGCCAGGCTCTCGTCTCCTATGGCCTGGGCGGCATCCGCCGCCCGGGTAAAGCCCTCGGCATGTTTGGGGAATCGTTCGCGCACTTCTCGCCAGCGATCCAGGGCCAGCGGCCACTCCTCGGTTTGCATGGCCAGTTCAGCATGCTGGAGACTGGGCTCGGGCGCCTCCGGAAAACGCTCACGCGCATCTTGGTTGAAGGCCAACGCCGCCGTTGCATCACCGGAGCTCGCCGCCACTCGGGCAGAGCCCAGCATCACCGCCATCTCTTCCGGGAAGCGTTCGCGCGCCTCGGCCGCCAGGGCTTCAGCCTCGCTCATCCGCCCTTGTTCGCAACGCAGCGTTGCTAGTTCTAATAGAGGGCCTGGGACCCCTACAAAACGTTCACATGCACTGCTAAGCAGAGCCTCGGCCTCTTCCAATTGTCCTAGGTGGCGATGCGAAATAGCAGCTTTAACCCAGACAGCGGGCTTCTCGGGATAAACTTGGCGTAGGATGGCCCAACGTTGAACCGCATTTTGCCAGTTGCCATTGTTCATGGCTTGGCGAGGCCACCACAACTCTTTATCTAGTGGTGGTAGCCCAGTCTTGACCACATCATCATTTAGTTGCTCAGTCATCACAGGCAGACTTTCACCAGCTGAGTCACCAACTCCTGCTGGTTGTGGCTCATGGTGTCGAGCACCACTTCCGCCTTAGGCGGCACTTCATAGGGGCTGTTGATGCCGGTGAAATCCTGAATCGTGCCCTCACGCGCTTTCTGATACAGCCCCTTGGGATCACGCTGTTCGCAGATATCCAGCGGCGTGTCCACGTGCACTTCGACGAAGCTGCCGTCGTCGAACAGCTCACGGGCAGCATCTCGGTCGCTACGGAACGGCGAGATGAAGGCGGTGATCACGATCACCCCTGCCTCGGCGAACAGCCGAGCTACTTCGCCCACCCGCCGGATGTTCTCAGTGCGGTCTGCTTCCCCCATGCCAAGATCCTTGCACAGGCCATGGCGAATGTTGTCGCCGTCCAGCAGCATGGTGTGGTAGCCGCGGCGGTTCAGTTCCACTTCCAGGGCGTTGGCCAGGGTCGACTTGCCGGAGCCGGAGTAGCCGGTGAACCACACGCACTTGCCGGCGTGGCCGTTGAGCTGCTCACGCATGGCCTGGGTCACGCTGGTGCGGTTCCACACCACGTTCGCTTTGCTGTCGTTGTCTCGGAACTCGTAGGGCAGCTCGCTCTCCAGCGGCTGGTGGATCATACCAGCACCCACGGTGATATTGGTCAGCCGGTCGATGATGATGAAGCTGCCGGTGCCGGGGCTGCTACGGTAGTCGTCGACCGGTACCGGGGCGGTCAGCTCCAGCGTGCAACGGGCGATGGTGTTGAGATCGAGGTGATCGGCGTGGCGATGTTCGAGGGTATTGACGTCGACCTGGTAGTCAATGGCGCTGACCTTGCCGGCCGCATCACGGGTCGCCAGCTTGATGTCATACAACTTACCCGATTCCAGCGCGGTTTCGTGCATCCACACGATATCGGCTTCGAAGCTGGATGCCAGCGGAACCTGATCGCTTTCGGCCACCAGCCAATCGCCGCGCGAGATATCGATCTCATCTTCCAGGGTCACGGTGATGGCGTCGCCGGGGTAAGCGGATTTCAGGTCACCATCCCAGGTCACCAAGCGCTCGATGGTCGACACCTTGCCCGACGGCAGCGCCCTCACCTTTTGGCCCGGGCTCATCACGCCGGCGGCCAGGGTACCGCAGTAGCCACGGAAGTCGAGATTCGGGCGGTTGACGTACTGCACCGGCAGGCGCAGGTCACGCAGGTTCTGGTCGTGGGTGATCTCGACGGTCTCGAGTAGCTCGAGCAGTGCCGGCCCCTCATACCAGTTCATCGACTCGCTCGGATTGACGACGTTGTCGCCCTTGAGCGCCGAGAGCGGCACGAAGCGGATATCCGGGGCGTTGAGTTTGCCGGCGATCTCCTGGTACTCGGCGACGATTTCCTCATAGCGCTCTTGCGAATAGTCAACGAGGTCCATCTTGTTGATCGCCACCACCAGATGCTGGATGCCCAGCAGGTCGGCGATGAAGCTGTGGCGCCGAGTCTGCGTCTGTACACCGTGACGGGCGTCGACCAGGATCACCGCCAAGCTGGCGGTGGAGGCACCGGTCGCCATGTTACGAGTGTACTGCTCGTGCCCGGGGGTATCGGCGATGATGAACTTACGCCGATCGGTGGAGAAGAAGCGATAGGCTACGTCGATGGTGATGCCCTGCTCGCGCTCTGACTGCAGGCCATCCACCAACAGGGCGAGATCGACTTCATCGCCGGTGGTGCCGCTCGTCTTGGACGCCTGGGTAATCGCCGCTAGCTGATCCTCGTAGATCATCTTGGAATCGTGCAGCAACCGCCCGATCAGCGTCGACTTGCCGTCATCGACGCTGCCACAGGTGATGAAGCGCAGCAGATCCTTGTTCTCGTGCTCCTGGAGGTACTGCTCGATATCGTCGGCAATGAGGTCTGATTGATGTGACATGAGTGCGCTCCCTTAGAAATACCCTTCGCGTTTCTTCTTCTCCATCGACCCGGCCTGATCATGGTCGATGGCGCGTCCGCTGCGCTCGGAGGTTTTCGTCAGCAGCATCTCCTGAATGATCTCGGGCAGCGTGGTGGCCCGGGATTCCACCGCGCCGGTCAGCGGATAGCAGCCGAGTGTACGGAAACGCACCCACTTCTCTTCCGGCACCTCGCCCTCCTCGAGCGGCAAACGGTCGTCGTCGACCATGATATCCATACCATCGCGGTTCACGACCGGGCGCGGGGCGGAGTAATAGAGAGGAACGATGTCGATCGACTCGAGGTAGATGTATTGCCAGATATCCAGCTCGGTCCAGTTGGAGAGCGGAAATACGCGAATCGACTCACCCTGGTTCACCTTGGCATTGTAGGTGTTCCACAGCTCGGGGCGCTGGCTCTTGGGGTCCCAGCGGTGGTGCTTGTCGCGGAAGGAGAACACGCGCTCCTTGGCACGACTGGCTTCCTCGTCGCGGCGGGCACCGCCGAAGGCCGCATCGAAGCGATGCTTGTCGAGCGCCTGCTTCAGCGACTGCGTCTTCATGATATCGGTGTACTTGGAACTGCCGTGGTCGAACGGGTTGATACCAGCGGCGCGGCCTTCCTCGTTGATATGCTCGATCAGTTCCATACCGGCCTTCTCGGCCATGCGGTCGCGGAACTCGATCATCTCCCGAAACTTCCAGGTGGTATTGACGTGCATCAACGGGAACGGCGGCGTACCCGGATAGAAGGCCTTGCGGGCCAGATGCAGCATGACCGAGGAGTCCTTGCCGATGGAGTACAGCATCACCGGGTTGCGGAACTCCGCGGCCACCTCGCGAATGATGTGGATCGACTCGGCTTCAAGCTGCTTGAGGTGGGTCTGGCGTTCGGGGGTAATGTCCATAACGTAATGACCAGTAAGTTCAAATCATGGCGCCACCGGGCGGTAGCGCCCCGCGGCGGCTAAACGGCGTTACGCCAGGCTTGCCTTCAGCGCCTGCTCCCAGCGTGCATCACGCTGACCACAAACGATAAAGAACGGGTTCAATACGCTGTCTTGCTGGTTACAGCACAGCGGCGCAAGCGTCTGGGCGTCGAGCACCTCACCGCCAGCGGCGGTCACCACGGCCTGGGCCGCGGCGGTGTCCCACTCGCTGGTGGGCGCGAGGCGTGGGTAGAGGTCGGCCGCCCCTTCGGCGACCAGGCAGAGTTTCAGCGAGCTGCCCATAGAAACACGTTCGTGAGCCGGCAGCCCGGCACAGAAGGCCTCGAACTCGGCCGAGCCATGAGATCGGCTGCCGACCACTTTCCAGCTATCTTGCTCGGGGTTCGGCAACGCACGTGTGGTAATCGCATGATAGGCGCCATCCGCCTGCTGCTTCCAGGCGCCCTGCTCATGCTGACCGATCCAGGTGGTTCCGCCCGCTTCGCCCACTGCGGGCGCATGCACGATGCCGAACACCGGCACCCCGTTTTCAACCAGCGCGACGTTCAGGGTGAATTCACCGTTCTTCTTGATGAACTCCTTGGTGCCGTCCAGCGGGTCGATCAGCCAGTAGCGGCTCCAGGCCTGACGTGTTTCGTAAGGGATCTCACCCGATTCCTCGGAGAGGATAGGTATGTCCGGTGTTGACGCTTGCAACAGCGCGACCAAGGCATGATGCGATGCCATGTCGGCTTCGGTCAGCGGGCTCTGGTCTTGCTTGGCCTCGACCGCAAAATCGCGCTCGTAGATCGCCATCACGTCGCGACCGGCGGCGTGCACGCCTGCGATCAGGCTGGTGCGTAGGTCGTCCGTTACATGATCCGCCAAGAGAGCTCCTTGTTCCAAGGTTATGAAGTCAACAATAGTAAGCCAATACCCGCCTTTAGGTTCGTCCGAAAACTGGCTGCGCTCGGCCATACGGTGTTAAAAATCGACTCAAAGTCCTCATTCACACCCCGTAAACTCCGCCTTTTCACAGATTTTTTTCCTTGTCTGGCCTTCGCTCGCCGACTTTTCAGACAAAGCCTAGAACGACCAGACGAGAGGTATCAGCATGACGGCCGTGACACCAACGATCAGGCTCAATGGTGCCCCAAGGCGCAGGTAATCGGTGAAACGATAGCCGCCGGGCCCCAGTACCATCAGGTTGGTCTGGTAGCCTAACGGGGTCATGAAACTGGCCGATGCCGCGAACATGATCGCCACCACAAAGGGCATGAAATCGACACCGAGCTGCCCGGCAACCGCCACCGCGATCGGAAACATCAGCACCGCGGCAGCATTATTGGTAATCAGCTCTGTGAATATCACCGTCAGTAGATAGACCAACGCCAAGGCCAACCATGGTGTCAAACCATCGGCCAGCAATAACCACTGAGCAATCTGCTCGGCGGCACCGGTCTTGTTCATCGCAGCCCCCAGAGCAAACGAAGCCGCGATCACAATCAGTACCGAAAGATCCACCGAGCGCCGGGCCTTGCTGGCCGGTACACAGCGAGTCATCAGCATGGCGCCTCCAGCCAGCAGCGCCGCTTCGAGAATGGACAACAACCCGGTGGCACTGCTGATCACCATCGCCGCCAGAATGCCCAAGGCTAGCGGCGCCTTGCGAAAGTCAGGCGGTGTCGAGTCATTCAGGCCGCTCACCAGCAGGAAATCCTTCCGGTACCGGTACTGGTCGACGAAGTCTTGCGCGGTCTCGAGCAACAACGTATCGCCAACCTGCAAGCGAATATCACCGAGCTTACCAGGCAGGCGTTTTCCGTGGCGCGAGATCGACAGGATCACCGCCTGATAGCGGGAGCGAAAGCGTGACTCTCGCACCGTCTGCCCCAGCCCAGCGAAGTCGGGGCCAATGACGGCTTCCACCAGGCAGCGGTGATGATGATCGATATTTAGCTTGTGCACATCGCCACCTGCCGGCCGAAGCCCGCGAATGCGCCGCAACTCACGAGCACACTCGGGGGCACCGATGAAGATCAGAATATCCCCGGACTGTAGCTCGGTGTCGGGAGGCACGGCGGTCAGCAATCGTTCCTGGCGTTCGATATCCGCCAGATAACCGTGGCTCAAGTGACGCAGGCCGGCATCGACGATGCTTCGCCCGACCAGTGGCCCTTTCTCGTCCACGACGACTTCGACGGCATACTCGCGCGCCGTCTCCAGTTGCTCCAATGCCCCTTGTCGGTTGGGCAACAGTCGATCGGCGAACCAATAAAGGAAAACTCCCCCCACCAGCACCAGCGGCACGCCGACCCAGGCCAACGAGAACATGGCCAGATTGACACCCTGCTCGGTCTGCAACAGGCCGTCGACGACCAGATTAGTACTGGTCCCGATCAACGTGCAGGTGCCACCGATGATGGCAGCATAGCTAAGTGGTAACAGCAACTTGGAGGGGGGTAGATTCAGTCGCCCCGCCCATTCCTGGATGGCGGGAATAAACATGGCCACCACGGCGGTGTTGTTCATGAAGGCACTCAGCCCAGCAGCCGGTAATAACACCCGCAGCTGAGCTTGTTGCAAGCGTTCAGGCTGGCCTAGCAGACGATGGGCTAGCCACTGAATCGCACCGGTCTCCTTCAGCCCTCCTGCTACTACATACAGCGTGGCGATCGTCATGACACCCGGGTTGGAAAATCCTACCAAGGCTTCCGATGGCGTAAGAATACCGGAGACCACCAATACAGCTAACGCTCCCATGAGAATCACATCAGGAGAGATCCGCGTCGCCGCCAGCGTAACGAGTGTCAGCAAGATGGTAAGCAGCGTCACGATAGCGGTGGGTTCCATGTCTCTCCCTGAATGGAATTACCAGGCACGCTACCGCCCGGGGATTGTCCCGGGCGCTTTCCCATGCCCTGCTGTTCTGTAGCATCGGTCATGCCATCGCACAACGCCTGGTGACCGGATGCGTTTTCAAGCTTTCGATTCTACGCCAATGCCGAGGGCGCCTCTATCGAGCCTTAGCAGGCACTGCCACTAAGCAAAGTTGACTTGGCCATCTTCGGCGACCCACACACGAAAAACCCTCTGACGACATCCCGCCAGAGGGTTCAGGCCGGCCAGACCAATGTAGCCAATCAGTTTGCCCGGCGGCTAATCTCAGCGACACGCCATCTTTCGCCGAAGCGATGCGCCATGCTGGATTCCTAGCAACCCATGGTGCCGGGGCATTTCCCCAACCCATTGAATATAAAGATTCTAATCATAAACCGCCGCTCACCTCAAGCCGCGGCCGACAAAGCTTACTGTCTCATCAACTGTTAGAGCGCCTCCGCCAAGGCCGCCTGAGCCTCTTCGATCAGGGCCTGAAGATGGGCCTCTCCCCGGAAGCTCTCGGCATAGATCTTGTAAAGCGGCTCGGTGCCGCTGGGGCGTGCGGCGAACCAGCCATTGGCGGTTTCCACCTTTAGGCCACCGATCGGCGCATCATTGCCCGGCGCCTTCACGAGAACCCGCTCGACCGCATCACCCGCCAGCGTGGTGACGCCGAGGCTCGCGGGGTCCAAACGCTTGAAGGCCTGCTGCTGTTCGGGGCTACAGGCGCTATCGACGCGCCGATAATACGGGGCACCGTGACGCTCGGTCAGCTCAAAGTAGGCCTCGCTTGGGCTATTGCCAGTGACCGCCATCAGCTCGGCGGCCAACAGGCACAGCAGAATACCGTCCTTGTCGGTCGACCAGGGCCGGCCGTCGAACGTCAGGAAACTCGCTCCCGCGCTTTCTTCACCGCCGAAGGCCAGCCAGCCCTCATGCAGGCCATCGACGAACCACTTGAAGCCGACCGGCACCTCGTGCAGCACACGATTACGCGCCGCTACCACGCGGTCGATGATCGATGACGAGACCAGCGTCTTGCCTACCTTGCGCTCATCTCCCCAACCAGGGCGATGAGTCAGCAGGTAGTCGATGGCCACCGCCAGGTAATGATTGGGGTTCATCAGCCCTGCGGCATCGACGATACCGTGCCGATCGGCGTCCGGGTCGTTGCCGAAGGCCAGGTCGAAGTCTTCCTTCATGGCCAGCAGGTTGGCCATGGCCGCCGGGCTGGAGCAGTCCATGCGGGTCTTACCGTCATGGTCGGCCGGCATGAAGGCGAAGCTCGCGTCGAGCTCGGTGTTGACCACCGCGAGGTTCAAGCCATGTCGCTCGACGATGGCCTGCCAGATGGGCAAAGCCGTGCCTCCCATAGGGTCGGCGGCCAGCCGCAGCCCGGACGCCGCGATGCTCGGTAGGTCCACCACCGAGGCCAACGCATCCACGTATTCACCCACCATGTCGTGGCGAACGGCTCGCCCCAGCGCCTCGTCCAGCGACACCTTGGCGACGCTATCGAGCCCTTGGGACAACAATTCATTGGCGCGGCGCTCGATCCAACCGGTCGCCTCGCCATCGGCAGGCCCGCCGTGAGGCGGATTATACTTGATGCCGCCATCCTCGGGCGGGTTATGCGAGGGAGTGACGATCAGCCCATCGGCCCGCGGCACGCCCGCTTCATCATTGTGGGCGAGAATGGCGCGACTGATCACCGGCGTGGCGGTGAGCTCGCCGTGACGCTCGATGCGCACCTCAACACCATTGGCGATCAGCACCTGCAGCGCCGTTTCCCAGGCCGGCCGCGAGAGCGCGTGGCTGTCACGCCCCAGGTACAGCGGGCCGATGGTGCCGGCTTCGGTCCGGTAGTCCACGACCGCCTGCGCCACCGCCAGGATATGCCGGCGGTTGAAGGACCCCGCCAGGGAGCGCCCGCGATGCCCGGATGTCCCGAAGCTGACCGCCTGAGCCGAATCAGCCGGGTCGGGCTGAATATCGTGAAATGCCTGAATCACATCCTGCATGCCGTTGTCTCCCTGTCCATCATGCGCCCTGTGCTGCCGATACCGGTGCCAAACGGCCAACCGGCGGCGAAAGGTTTGCCATGGTGCCATGTCGCCGACGGGATATCACGAATGGCCTGATGCCTGCGCGCCAACCGCCCGCCACGCATCAGCGCCCACGCCCTTGCGACCAAGGTCGCACCACCAAGGTCGCGTTGCCGTCTCCGGCTTTCGCCGCCATGATGGCGACCATTGAAGCGCTGCTGACAGACGGCCCAAGAAAGCCCGCGGAAGCGCCCTTTTCAGGCTTGAATTGCTGCCACTCGAGGTGGCCATTCACCCAATAACAAACCAAAGCCACACCAACAACGACAACACGCTTTTAGGTCAAGGCCCTGATAACAACGACAAGCAAGGGCCTTGCTGATTTGCTCTCCCCGACCATCGGTCATACACAGTGAATGCCCTTCGCCCGCCATCCAGCACCAGAATCGGTGTCACAGGCTCAATGCCTTTACCCTTCATCACCCCAGCCTGACCGTGGATCGCCTCGCCTGGTTGATTACATTTGAGCCCCTAAGCTCACATACGGCTCAATAGGCGCCTTCTTCTCTCTGCCACACGGCCCAAAGTTTTTCGGCTATTTAATTCCTCTAATAAAAGAAAAGCGGCCGGCAAAAACCGACCGCCCCTCCAAACCAAGCTATAGCTCTATTTAGCCGAAAACCCTACTGCCACCCAAAAATAAATTATTCCAAATTTATTCACCACCATCATTCAACAGAGTCCCATTCCCGAACTTCCCAGTTCACAGAATTACTTGTTTCAGTCCAGGAGATTACAGCATTCGTATGAAAATTACCTGAATCAGATGCATTATTATCATCCGTATCATTGCTAATCGTTCCGCTACCATCATTATCAGAGCATCCAAAATCCACTCCAACGCAGGCGTCATCTTCCCCTTCGGAAAGATTAACAGCGACTTCTTGCTTAGCCGCACTAAGCTCGGAAATCGCTGCACTGTGATTCGCTCGCTCTGTATAGTCCTGATACTGCGGAATCGCAATCGCGGCCAAGACCCCGATAATCGCTACCACGATCAACAGCTCGATCAGGGTAAAGCCGCCCTGAGTGCGCCGCGTGCCTTGCTTCATGTCCTGTGTCGTCATCTGGTTACCCCTTCCTGCTCGATTTGTACGTGTTGTCATGGTGCCGAACCGGCCGCTACTCGGCGCCCGGCACCCGCCTTCCGGTTACGCTAAGTTACAACCCCGTAGGCTGCAAATTCGCCATACGTCGCAAATATTTACTGTAGCACGAGCTAATGCTTTCGACTGAGCGCCAAAGAAGCCCCAGCCGTGGGAAACCTCCTCCCAGGCACTGGGCGGCGCCTAGGTGAAGGGACTAGAATCATGACTAAGTCCTCTTCACGTCGTCGTCACCGCCATGCCCTCTTCGGGCCAGGCGGGGCGGCCATTCCGGAGCCTCATGAACGACTATCGCCCCCCTGACGCCCAGCGCCCCTCCGCCAACCCGCCATCACCTGGCCGCCACCACGGCATGCGCGGGCTGGCCCGTCGGCTGGTGACGGACGGCCTGCTGGTCGAGGCGGCGGTGCAACGCGCCGAGCAGGAGGCGCGCGAGTCCGACTCCTCCTTGCTCAGGCACGTGATTACCACCGGGCTGGCGCCGGCCCGCCAAGCCACGCTGAGCGCGGCCTGGGAGTACGGCCTGCCGATCGTCGACCTGGACGCCCTGCGCCTGGAAAACCTGCCTGACGCCGCCGACTACCCCGGCAAGTTGCTGAACGTTCTTGGCGTGCTGCCGTTATATCGCCGCGGACACCGGCTGACGGTCGCCGTGCCCTACCCCAGCACCCTGGCCCAGCTCGATGAACTGCAGTTCGCCACCGGGCTGACGCTGGAGGGCGTGCTCGCGCCGGTCGATCAGCTAGGCCCGGTGCTCGAGGCGTACCTGTCTCGAAGTGAATCCGCGATGCTCGATGAGCTGGCCGACGTCGATGATGCCGTAGGCGAACTGCAGTTCGACGAGAACGTGGTCGACGCCAGCGACGAGCAGCAGGCGATCGCCAACGCCGGCAGCGATGCGCCGATCGTCAAGTTCGTCAACAAGATCCTGCTCGATGCCATCCGCCGCGGCGCCTCGGACATCCACTTCGAACCCTACGAGACCAGCTACCGGGTACGCTTTCGCATCGACGGCATGCTGCATGATGTGGCGCATCCACCCTTCGCCATGCGCACCCGCATCGCCGCCCGCCTGAAGGTGATGGCGCGGCTGGATATCTCCGAACGTCGCCTGCCTCAGGATGGTGCCATCAAGCTCAAGGTCTCGTCGGCCCGCTCCATCGACTTTCGTGTCAACTCGCTGCCCACCGTCTACGGCGAGAAGCTGGTGCTGCGTATCCTCGACCCCAGCTCGGCCCAGCTGGGCATCGAGCAGCTGGGCTTCACGCCTCAGCAGCGCGCCATGTATGAGGATGTGCTGGCCCATCCCCAGGGCATGATCCTGGTCACCGGCCCCACCGGCAGCGGCAAGACGGTGACGCTCTACACCGGCATCAACCGCCTCAACGAGACCGAGCGCAACATCTGCACCGCCGAAGACCCGGTCGAGATCCGCGTCGCGGGGGTCAACCAGGTCAATGTGCTGCCGCGCATCGGGCTCGACTTCGCCAGCGCCCTGCGGGCCTTCCTCCGTCAGGACCCTGACGTGGTGATGGTCGGCGAGATCCGCGACCTGGAAACCGCCGAGATCGCCGTCAAGGCCTCCCAGACCGGCCACCTGGTGCTCTCCACCGTGCATACCAACTCCGCGTCGGAGACTCTCACCCGGCTGGCCAACATGGGGGTGCCGGCATTCAATATCGCCAGCTCCGTCAGCCTGATCATCGCGCAACGCCTGGCTCGGCGGCTGTGCCCGCATTGCAAGCAACCCGCCGACATCCCACGCGAGGCACTGCTCGGCCAGGGCTTTAGCGAACAAGACGTCGATGACGCCACCCTCTTCGAACCGGTGGGCTGCCAGCACTGCACACAGGGCTTCAAGGGACGCGTCGGCATCTACGAGGTGGTGCCGATCAGCGCGGCCATGAGCCAACTGATCATGACCCACGGCAATGCCATGGACTTCGATGCCCAGGCGCGCCAGGAAGGCCACCCGAACCTGCGCCGCAGCGGGCTTTTCAAGGTCATGCAGGGATTGACCAGCCTGGCCGAGGTCAACCGGGTGACCAAGGACTGAGCGGCAAACGGCAAGCGGCAAACGGCAAACGGCAAGCGGCAAGCGGCAAGCGGCAAGCGGCAAGCGGCAAGCCAGCTGCGTGAAGCCGCCCGAAGCAACCGCAACCCCGGAGCTACCGGCCTGCGGATTTTGCCTGTCGCTCGGCGCCTGTCGCTGACACCACCGAACACTATGCGGGGAATACATCATGGCAACGGCCACCATGCGCAAGTCGCAGAAGCTCCGGCTCTACCGCTGGCATTGGTCCGGCAAGGGCCCCCAGGGCCGCAAGATCAGCGGCGAGATCATCGCCAAGACCCGCGTCGAGGTGGAGAGGGAACTCAACGGCCAGAACATCATCGTCAAGCAGATCCGCCGCAAGAGTGGCTTGCGCGGTGGCATGGGCAAGGTAAAAGCCCGCGACATCATGCTGTTCGCCCGCCAGATGGCGACCATGATCCGCGCCGGGGTGCCGGTGCTACAGGCCTTTCAGGTGGTGGCCGAAAGCATGCGCAAACCGGCCATGCGGGGCCTGGTGCAAGAACTGATGAACGAGGTCGCCGCCGGCGCCAGCTTCTCGGAGGCGCTGAAGCGCCACCCGCGCCACTTCGACCGGCTGTTCTGCAACCTGGTAGAGGCCGGCGAACAGTCGGGCTCGCTAGACCGCATGCTCGAGCGCGTGGCTACCTACAAGGAGAAGGTCGAGGCGCTCAAGGCCCGGGTGAAGAAGGCGCTGTGGTACCCCGCCGCCGTCATCGCGGTGGGCTTCGGCGTGACGGCGATGCTGCTGATCAAGGTGGTTCCGCAGTTCGAGAGCCTGTTCCAGGGCTTCGGCGCCGAGCTGCCGACGATGACCCGCATGACCATCCAGCTCTCGGAGCTCGCCCAGCAATATTGGCTGGGGGCCTTCAGCCTGATGGTCACCGCGATACTGCTGACCCGCGCCGGCATCAAGCGCTCCGAGCCTTTCGCTTACCGCATGCACGCCCTGGCGCTGCGCCTTCCGGTGCTCGGTAACATCCTCGACAAGTCCTGCGTGGCGCGCTATTCGCGCACCTTGGCCACCACCTTCGGCGCCGGGGTGCCGCTGGTGGAGGCGCTGGAAACCGCCGCCGGCGCCGCCGGCAACCAGGTCTACGAGCGGGCGGTGGAGCAGGTCCGTCATGACGTGGCCAGCGGCCAGCAGCTGCACTTCGCCATGCGTCTCACCGAGCGGTTCCCGGCGCTGGCCGTGCAGATGGTCGGCATCGGCGAGGAGGCCGGCGCCCTGGACGCGATGCTCAACCGGGTAGCGGACTACTACGAAGAGGAAGTCGACAATAAGGTCGATGCCCTCACCTCGCTGCTCGAACCCTTCATCATCGTGGTGCTGGGGCTGCTGGTCGGCGGCCTAGTGATTTCCATGTACTTGCCGATCTTCGAACTCGGCAGCGTGGTCTAGGGCAAGCGGCAGCGTGAAACCGCTCGACGCAAAAGATAACCCCGAGGCTTTCGGCCCCGGGGTTTTCGTTTAGCTCGGCGCTCAGCGCTGGTCCGGCATCGGCGCCTGCATGGCGGCCACCACCACCGGGCGCAGCTTCTGCACCAGCTCCGACACCGAGACCCGCTCGTCGTAGTCGTGCTCGGCGATATCGCGCAGCGCATCCAGCCCCGAGAGCGTGAAGATCACCGAGCCGAGGATGAAGTGCAGCCGCCAGAAGCGTTCGGCATCGGGCAGCTCCGGCGTGGCTCGGCGCACCAGTTCGGTGAAGTGCGAGAAATCCTCCCCATACTGCGACTGGATATAGCCCCTTAGATGCCCTTGCGCCTGGGTGTAGGCGAGCCCCAGCAGGCGCATGAACACCTTCAGGCTGTCGCGCTCTGCCGGCACCTCGAGCACCGTGCGGGCCATGGTCTCGAGCAGCTCCTCCAGCGGAATCTCGCTGCCGTCACGGGCATGGCGCGCCTCGAGCTCGTCCAGCGCACGATGGAAGCGCTCGGTGAAGGGATCGAGATAGCGGGCGAACACCGCCTGGATCAACGACTTCTTGGAGCCGAAGTGGTAGTTGACCGCCGCCAGGTTCACCTTCGCCTTGCCGGTGATGGTGCGTAGTGACGTCTCGGCGAAGCCGCGCTCGGCGAACAGCACCTCGGCGGTGTCGAGAATGCGGGTGACGGTATCGGGCTGGGCCATCGAAGCGTTCCGGTGTCGGGTGTTGTCGGGCGTAGAAAAACGCATGTTTGAAACTGTCTAAGTGTCATGAGAGTGCAGTGAATGGGGCCTTAAGGTCAACCATCATACGTTTGAAACGTTTCGACACAGACATTCGACGCGCCTGTGCGGCGTCGCGCCTCGACATCCGCGCTAGGCTTTTACTGGATGTAATCCCATGCTGTATACTTGATCAATCATCGCATTCCATCCGCTCCGGAGGCCGCATGACTCGCCCTCTCACGTCACGCCAGCAGAACGTCTATGACGTTATCGTCAAGACCATGAACGAACTGGGCTATCCGCCGACCCGAGCGGAGATCTCCCGTTCCCTGGGCTTCAAGTCACCCAACGCCGCCGAAGAACACCTGCGCGCCCTGGAGCGCAAGGGCGTGATCCGCGTGATCCGCGGCACCTCGCGGGGCATTCGTCTTCCGGCCCAGGAAACCGAGGTCGCCGAAGGCGGCGTCGACGGCGAGGAGACAGCCCCCAGCCAGGGCCTGCCGATCATCGGTGAAGTGGCCGCCGGCAGCCCGATACTCGCCGCCGAGCATATCGACCGTTACTGCCCGTTGCCGCCGGAATACTTCACGCCGCGGGCCGACTACCTGCTGCGGGTGCGCGGCCTGTCGATGAAGGACGTGGGCATCATGGAAGGCGACCTGCTCGCCGTGCACCGCACCGAGCGCATCCGCGACGGCCAGATCGTGGTGGCCCGGCTGGAAGACGAGGTGACGGTCAAGCGCTTCCATCGCCAGGGCCACACGGTGCACCTCGAGGCGGAGAACGACGACTTCGCGCCCATCGAGGTCGACCTGCGCCACGATGCCTTCGAGATCGAGGGCATCGGCGTAGGGGTCATCCGCGGCGGCAACGGCCAGGCCCTGGATTGACGCTGGCGGCGCTCGGCCTTACTGCGTTAGAAATCGGCGCGATATGCTCATCTACCTCCTTGTAAACGCCGCTATCTCGCCGATTCTTGCCTTGTCTGGTCGTCGCTCGCCAAGCGTCAAGCATCCTACCTGCTGACATGAGCACCCAGCGCAAGATACTGCACGCCGATTGCGACTGCTTCTATGCGGCCGTCGAGATGCGCGACGACCCTCGCCTGCGCGACATCCCCATCGCCATCGGGCGTTCACGGGAGCATCGCGGCGTCATCACCACCTGCAACTACCCGGCCCGGGCCTTCGGCATCCATTCGGCGATGCCCACGGCCCATGCCCTGCGCCTCTGCCCTCACCTCACGCTGTTACCCGGCGACTTCGACAAGTATCGCGAGGTCTCCCGACAGATCCAGGCGGTCTTCTATGAGCTGACGCCACTGGTCGAGCCACTCTCGCTGGACGAGGCCTACCTGGATGTCACCGATGTGGTGGGCTTTCAGGGCAGCGCCACCTGGATGGCCCAATGGCTCAAGCGGGAATGCCTCGCCCGCACCGGCATCACCGTCTCGGTGGGCGTGGCATCGGCCAAGTTCCTGGCCAAGGTGGCGAGCGACTGGGAAAAGCCCGACGGATTGACGGTGATTCCCCCAGAGCGCGTCGCCGACTTCGTGGCGAACCTGCCGGTCGGCAAGCTGCACGGCGTAGGGCCGGCGACCCGCGCTCGCCTGGAGGCGCTGGACGTGGCCACCTGCTCGGACCTACGCCGCCTGCCCCAGGATCGGCTGCTGGAGGAGTTCGGCAAGTTCGGCCAGCGGCTGTTCGAGCTGGCCCGTGGCATCGACGAACGCCCGGTGCAGGTGGAACGGGAAAGGAAGTCGGTCAGCGTCGAGACCACCTTCGATCGCGACCTCCCCGACCTGCCGAGCGCCCAGGCGGCGCTGACGCCGCTCTGTGACAGGCTCGCCCAGCGGGTGGCCCGCCACGGCGAGCCGGCGATCGCCGGGCTGTTCGTGAAGGTACGCTTCGACGACTTCAGCCTGACCACGCTCGAGAGCCGCGGCCAGGCCATCGACCCGGAGAGCTATCACGGCCTGCTGGAGCAGGCCTGGGCGCGGGCCTCACGGCCGGTACGGCTGCTCGGCGTGGGCGTCCGCCTGCAGCCCGAGGCCGCCCGGCAACAGCTGACGCTGCCGTTGTAGATGATAGGGTGTCGATAGCATCGCCGTGCGGCAGGCAACGAACGGGCACGGCATACGACCGCACCCGCATCGAGCACGAGGCGTGAGGCTAGGCGAACACGACCGTCTTGTTGCCATGCACCAACACCCGGTCCTCGAGGTGCCAGCGCAACCCGCGAGCCAGCACGGACTTCTCGACATCGCGGCCGAAACGCACCAGATCGTTGGGCGTATGACAGTGGCTGACGCGATGGATGTCCTGCTCGATGATCGGACCGGCATCCAGCTCCTGGGTCACATAATGGCAGGTGGCACCGATCAGCTTCACCCCACGCTGATAGGCCTGATGATAGGGCTTGGCCCCGGCGAACGACGGCAGGAAGCTGTGATGGATGTTGATCACCCGCCCCGCATAGCGCTCACAGAGGCTCGGCGGCAGGATCTGCATGTAACGGGCGAGCACCACGCTGTCGGCACGCGCCTCGTCGATCAAGCGCTGCACCTCACCGAAGGCAAGCGACTTGTCCTCGGGGTCGACCGGCACGTGGTGGTAGGGAATGCCATGCCATTCGACCAGCGAGCGCAGGTCGTCATGGTTGGAGATCACCGCGGCGATGTCGCAGTCCAGCTCGTCGGCCGTCCAACGGTACAACAGGTCCACCAGGCAGTGGCTCTCGCGAGAGACCATCAGCACCACGCGCTGGCGATGTTGGGTATCGGTCAGCGACCAGTCCATCGCGAACTCGTCGGCGATCGGGGCGAAGGCATCGCCCAGACTCTCGGCGGACATGGCGATGGAATCGGCCAGGATCACGTAGCGCATGAAGAAGCGCCCGGATTCCAGGTCGGAGTGCTGGCTGGCCTCGGTGATGGAGCCGCCCTGCCCGGCGATGAAGCTGGAAACACGCGAGACGATTCCCAGGCGATCGGGGCAGGAAACCACGAGACGGTAGTAGTATGACATCGCAAGACCGTAGATTGGTGGGATCGAACAGACTCCCATTGTAGCGAAATCCTGTCCGGCGAGTCAGGCATCATCGCGACGATTCTGCCCCGCCCAAGGCTCATTGCCGGCCTCGGCCACCGCGTTGTGACGCCGTGCCACCATCCCGTATAGTGAGCGTCACATTTCCCGTCGCCGCCCCATCGATGCCACAACCCCGCGCCCAGATCCGTCCTCGCCGCCGCCCACCCCTGCATTTCTTGCCGCTGGGTGGCTGTGGCGAGATCGGCATGAACCTCAACCTCTATGGTTATGGCGACAGGGGCCAGGAACGCCGCTGGATCGCCGTGGACTGCGGCATGATGATTCGCCAGGATTTGCCCGACAGCCCCCTTCAGGTTCCCGACCTGGGGCCGATGGGCGAACTCGGCATCGCCCCCGAGGCACTGATCATCACCCATGGCCATGAGGATCACATCGGGGCGGCGGCCTGGCTGTGGCCGCAATGGGGCTGCCCGATCCATGCCACGCCACTGGCCGCGGGCCTGCTACGGGCCAAGTTCGCCGAACGCGGGCTCTCCCCGGCGGCCATCCACGTCATCGAGCCCGGCGAGGCCATGAGCATCGGCCCCTTCGGCTTGCGCTATCTGCCGTTGACTCACTCGATCCCCGAAAGCTGTGCCCTGCTGATCACCGCCGGCACGCACCGCGTCCTGCACACCGGCGACTGGAAACTCGACCCCGAGCCGCTGATCGGCCCGGCCGTGAACGCCGACCTCTACCAGGCCCTGGCCCCGGTCGACCTGGTCGTCGGCGACTCCACCAATGCGCCGCTGCCCGGCCACTCGCGCAGCGAAGGCGAGGTGGCGCAGGCCTTGACCCAGGCCATCGAAGGCTGCCAAGGGCGTGTGGTGGTCAGCTGCTTCGCCAGCAACCTGGCGCGGGTCCTGGCGATCGGGCGCGCCGCCGCGCGTTGTGGACGCCGGGTCGCGCTGATGGGGCGCTCCATGGAACGCATGGTCGGCGTGGCGCGCGGGCTCGGGTATCTGGAGGACATGCCGCCGCTGGTCCCGATCTCCGACATGGGCTACCTGCCGCCCGGTGAGGTACTGGTCATCGCCACCGGCAGCCAGGGCGAACCCCGCGCGGCACTGTCGCGGCTCGCCCAGGGGCGGCATCCGCACGTCGAGCTGGAAAGCGGCGACAGCGTGATCTTCTCGTCCAAGGCGATTCCCGGCAATGAGCGGCTGATCGAGCGCCTCAAACGCGGCCTGAGCCATCTTGGCGTGTCGCTGCTCGACGAGGGCCATCAGGCGGCGCTGCATGCCTCGGGCCACCCCGCCCAGGAAGAGCTCTCTACCTTCTACGGCTGGACACGCCCTCGCCACCTGCTGCCGGTGCATGGCGAGCCGCGCCATCAGCAGGCCCATCAGGCGCTCGCGCAGTCGCTGGGCATCGCGGCGCCGCTGGTACCCCGCAACGGCGACATGATTCGCCTGGACGGCGACGGCCTACACCTCGAGGCTCGCCACGCCCAGCAGCCACGCATCATTCACCAGGATGAGATCGCCCGTCTGCCGGGCCTGGGAGGCGGCGAGGCGCGCCATGGCCAACTGCACCTGGCGCTGACGGTGATGGCCACCGAACAGGGCTGGACACGCATCGGTCGCCTGCTGCTGGATGCCAGCGAGACCAGCCCGCTGGACGAGGACAGTTTCGTCGACTGGCTCGACGACTGCCTGGACGACATTCAGGTGGAATCCCTGGCCGACCTGCGCCTCGCTCTACGGCCACGCCTGATCGCCTGGTTCGGCGATCACCTGCGCCGAATGCCCGAGATCCATCTGCAGATCCTGGCGGCGGAAGCCGAACTCTCGGACTAACAACGGCCAGCCGCAGGGTGTTTTCGCCCGACGCAAAAGCAAACCCCGACGGCTTAGCCCTCAGGGTTTTCTTTTAGCTCGGCGCTTGTCGCTTCACGCCTTGTCGGCGGCCTTCTTCGGCGGCCGGCCACGCTTGCGCTGGGGCTGCTCGGGCACCAGATCCTCGACGGACAGGCCCGCCTCGTTGATCTGTTCGCGAATCTCGGCGAGCTTGCGCGCCTTGAGGACTTCTTCTTCCTGCCGCTGGCGTTCCTCGTCATTCTTCTGCTCGATGACCTCGCCGATCACCTCGGCCAGCTTATGGAGTTGCTCCATGCTGAGTTGACGAGCCGCCGCACGGGCCACGTTCTTGTTGCGCGCGATACGCTCCAGGGTTTGCTCGGACATTGCCCCCTCCAGGACGACGATTGATAAACGATCACCCACGACTGATGCCGTTAAAAGTATATGTCCTACGCCGTCGTTGGCAAGAAAAGGCGCGGCAAAAAAACCCGCATGCCGATCGGGGAAGAAGAGAAAACGCCGCCGCATCGACACGAAAAGGCTTGGGCATTAGCGGGCCGCGCGGCTCGGAGCCCAGCGGCGATCTCCCCACCGCAGCGGTGCCGATGGCCGATGCTAGCCGCCGGTCATGTTCATGAAGCGCACCACCTGAACGTCGCCGTCGGTGGTGAAATGATGGCGTTCCGGCTTGAGTGGCATGGCCGCCACGATGGCCGCCTTGAGGACCTCGATATCACCGGGATGACGACGCATCACGGCCCTCAGGTCCACCGAGTGTTCGTTGCCGAGACACAGCAGCAGCCGGCCTTCCGCGGTGACGCGAACCCGGTTGCAACTGGAGCAGAAGTTGTGGCTATGCGGCGAGATGAAGCCGACCCGAGTCTCGCTGTCGGGCATCCGGAAATAGCGTGACGGGCCAAGCGTCGTCTCGGTGGTCGGCAGCAACGCATGGCGCGTCTCGATCAACGCCTGCACCTCGTCGCTGGAGCAGAAGGTCTCCTCGCGTCCGTGGTCGGAGACGTCACCCAGCGGCATCTCCTCGATGAAGCTGATATCGAGCCCCTCGCGGCGCGCGAAGTCCACCAGGTCGATGACCTCGTCGTCGTTACGCCCCTTGAGGATGACGGCATTGAGCTTAATGCGCTCGAACCCCGCCTCCTTGGCGGCACGAATCCCGTCGATCACCCGTTGCAGATCACCGGTACGCGTGAGCTGACGAAAACGTTCCGGATCGAGGGAATCGATGCTGATATTGAGCCGTTCTAGGCCACCCTCGCGGAGGCGGCTGGCATACTTGGGCAGGCTCGCACCATTGGTGGTCATGGCGAAGTCCTTGAGCCCGGGTAACGACCCGATGTCCTCGACGAGCTGGTCGATCGAGCGTCGCACCAAGGGTTCTCCGCCGGTCAGGCGTACCTTCTCCACGCCCAGTTCGGTGAAGGCCCGGGCCACCAGGGCGAGCTCCTCGAGGGTCAGCACCTGGGCCCGCGGCAGGAAGGTCATCTCCTCGCTCATGCAATACACACAGCGGAAGTCGCAGCGGTCGGTCACCGAGATACGCACGTAACGCACGCGCCTTCCGAAGTCGTCGATCAGCTCGTCGCTCATGATGATACCTCCCAGCGTTTGGCATCGTGATGATCGGCCTCGCGTTCGGCGATCCAGTAGTCGCCGCTCGCGGTGTGCTCTTTCTTCCAGAAAGGGGCACGGGTCTTGAGATGGTCCATGATGAAGTCGCAGGCCTCGAAGGCCGCCCGCCGATGGGCACTGGCGACCACCACCAGGACGATCGGATCGCCCGGTGCAAGACGGCCCACGCGATGAATGATCCGCACCGCCTGCAAGGGCCAGCGAGACTCGGCCTCGTCGGCGATCGCCTCGAGCGCCGCCTCGGTCATGCCCGGATAATGCTCCAGGCTCAACGCCTGCACGTCGGGGCGTTCGTTGACGTCGCGCACCAGGCCGGTAAAGCCGACCACGGCGCCGATATCGGTACGCGCCTCGAGCAATCGGCGCTGCTCCTCGCCGGCGTCGAAGGTTTGTTGTTGTACTCGTACGCGTGACATGGTCAGCCTCCGGTCACCGGGGGAAAGAACGCCACTTCGTCCTCGGCGGTCAACGGCGTGGCGTTACCCGCCATCACCTGGTTGACGGCGCATAGCACCCGCCCCTCCTCGAGGCCCGCGAAACGCTCGTCCATGGCCTTGAGCGCTCGCTTGAGCGCCCCTACATCGGCGCGCTCGAGTGCCTCGAAGGGCACCGACACCTCCCCGACCCCGAGGCGCTCGCGCAGCTCGGCCAAGCACTTGACCAGGATGCACGGCTGCTCGGTATCACAGCGCACCCCCAACGAGACCTCTCCGGCCTCGCCCTCGCCGGTGACGATCGGCACCTCGGTGGCGTCGCCCCGGCGGGAATAGTCGCCGGACTTGCCGCCGGTCTTGCTGTCGAGGCGGATCGCGCCGATCTCCATGCCCTTGTCCACCGCCTTGCACATATCGTAGAGCGTCAGGCAGGCCACCGACACGGCCGTCAGCGCCTCCATCTCGACGCCGGTACGCCCATTCAGCCGGCAGGTGGCGGACACCTGCACGCAGGCATTGGCGTCGTCGAGTTCGAACGCCACCTCCACCTTGGACAAGGCCAGGGAGTGACACAATGGAATCAGCTCATGGGTGCGCTTGGCGGCCTGGATGCCGGCGATGCGCGCCGTGGCCAGCACATCGCCCTTGGGCAGGCCACCGTCGGCGAGCAGCGCCAGCGTCTCGGGGCGCATGCGGATCACGCCGGACGCGCGCGCCTCGCGGCGACTCTCGGCCTTGTCGCCCACATCGACCATGTGGGCCTCGCCGCGGGCATTGAGATGGGTCAGGCTCATGAATAACGCCTCATGACAGTCGGAAAAGGGGTTGGATGACCACCGCCTCACCGGGTTCGACCACGGCGCGGGCCGCATCGATCTCGATCAGGCAGTCGGCGGCCACCATCGAAGACAGGATGCCGGAGCCCTGGGGCCCGGTGGGCCGCACCCAGCGCCGCCCCTGGTCGTCGCTGCGGCACGTGGCGCGCAGGAAGTCGGTGCGGCCGACGCGGCCCTCGAGCGGCCTATCGGAAAGGGCGATCTCGCGTCGTGGCGCGAGATCGTCACGCCCCTGCAGCCGCCGCAGCAGCGGTGCGACGAACTGCAGGAAGGTGACCATCGCCGCCACCGGGTTGCCGGGCAGGCCGATGAAGGGCACCGCTCGCTCGCCGAGCGTGCCGCAGGCCAACGGCCGACCGGGACGCATGGCGACGCGCCAGAAGGCCAACCGACCGAGCGCCTCCAGGGCCTGGCGGGTGCAGTCGGCCTGCCCCGCCGAGACGCCGCCGCTGGTCAACACCAGGTCGGCCCGACGGGCGGCGCCATCGAGGGCCTCGACCAGCGCGGCGCGATCATCGACCAGGATACCCAGATCGATCACCTCGGCGCCGTTTTCCGCCAGCAGGCCGGCCAGCGAGAAACGGTTGGCGTCATACACGCCGGCCGCTGGCAGGGCCTCGCCCGGGGCGATGACCTCGTCGCCGGTCGAGAAGATCGCCACCCGTGGCCGACGGTGCACGCTGGCCTCGCTCAACCCGATCGAGGCCAGAAGCCCGAGCTCGGCGGCCCCGAGCCGCGTGCCGGCCGCCAGGGCCCGCTCGCCACGGGCGAGGTCTTCGCCGGCCTGGCGCACGTTCTGGCCGCGACACACCGCCCCCGGCCGCTCGATCTCGACGCGTGGCTCGCTGCCCGCCGCGCCCCGCAGCTGTTCGCGCATGATCACGGTATCGGCCCCCGGTGGCAACGGCGCACCGGTGGTGATCGTCACGCATTCACCGGCGACGAGGGGCGTCTGCCGCCGCTGCCCCGCCAGTACCTCGCCGACCCGATGCCAGTGCGACGGCACGTCGGCATCGGGCCAGGCCAGGGCGATGCCATCCATGGCGGCGTTGGTATTCTGAGGCACATCGATGGGTGAATTCAGCGTCTCGGCGAGCACCCGCCCCGATAGGGCCGCCAGCGCCACCCGCTCGGCGGGCAACGGGTCGGCCACCAGCCCGATCAGCGCCTCGCGGGCCTCGTCAGGCGACAGCATGGGTGCGCCGTGCTCGAAGCAGGAAAGCGTCATGGTGAAAGTACCTCGCCTCGCGGCCGACGCCGTCGGGGCCAGCGGGCAGGCCAGGCGACGACCCAGTCGGCGAGGGCCTCGAGATCGTTGATATCCAGCGCGGCGACGCCGGCCGGCAGCGCTGGTGCGCCGTCGCTTGCCACCGCCACGACCCAGGCGTCCTCGAACGCCAGGAGCGACTGACCCAGCGCCTCGCGATAGAGCTCGAGCTTGGGCAACGGCCAGGCCTTGAAGCCTTCCACCAACACCAGGTCGGGGCGCTGCGGGCGAACCATCTCGACCAGCTCGGCGAGGTCGGCCTGTTCACGCTCGGGGGTCTCCATCATCAGCGCGATCCGCGCCCGGGAGGCGACCAGGATCGGTTCGGCGCCGGCCTGGCGCAGCCGATGGCTGTCCTTGCCGGGTTGATCGACGTCGAAGGCATGGTGGGCATGCTTGATCACCGCCACCCGCAGCCCACGTTCGCGCAGGGCCGGCAGCAGACGCTCCAGCAGGGTCGTCTTGCCGGTGCCGCTCCAGGCGGCGATGCCCAGCAGGGGTAATGCCTCGTCCAGCGGCAGGGCACCGCCCAGGGTGTCATTCATGACCGCAGTGCCTCCCGGCGGCACGCTTCCAGGCGCCGCTTGTCGTCAAGGGTGTTGAGATTGGCGAAGGCCTCGGCACGCGCCGACATGTCTACGGCCTGCCAGGCATGGCGCCCGAACCAGCCCTCGACCCGCCGCTCGCCGGCGGCGAACGCACAGCCCAGGTCATCGACCAGCGAGCGCCGCATCAACGCCACCACCGGGTGCAGGCGCCGGCCGTCATGCGCCACGGCGATATCGGCATCGCCGCGGCCGGCGATCAGGCGTGCGACGAGGTCGTCGGGCAGCAGCGGGCTATCGCAGGGCACCACGACCACCCAGTCGCCGGTCGCCGCCCGCAGGCCGCTGTAGAGCCCCATCAGCGGCCCCATGTAGCCCGTTTCGAGGTCAGCGATGACCCGGTCGGCCCAGGCGGCATAGGCCTCGGGATGACGATTGGCGCTGATCAAGCACTCCGCCACCCGACCGTTCAGGGGCGCCAGCGCATGACACACCAGGGGCCGCCCGGCGAAGGGCTCGAGGCCCTTGTCGCGACCCTCCATGCGCCGCCCCTGCCCCCCGGCCAGCACGAGGCCGGTGAGGGTCTCTCGATGAATCACGAACCGCCCCCGCAAGATGGATGAGCATGACGATCATCATGCCTCAGCCTCGCGATGGGTGCCATGACCCCAGGGTCGGCGAATGTCTCAAAACCGACCTCGGCGGCCACGCCTTACCGCCGAGGCGATGACACGGTATCATCCGTTCAACTTTTTCCACGGCAGATGCCCTGCCGACACGCACAGGATCACGGCCCCACCGCACATGACCACGATGGATGAAGGCTTCAACGTCGGCGCACGGCTGCGCCAGCTACGCAAGGAAAAGGGGCTCTCCCAGCGAGAACTCGCCAAGCGCGCCAGGGTCACCAACAGCAGCATCTCGTTGATCGAGCAGAATAGCGTCAGCCCTTCGGTGAGCTCGCTGAAGAAAATTCTCGACGCCCTGCCGATGTCGATCAGCACCTTCTTCGCCGGCGAGAAAACCAGCCATCCCCGCCCCTTCTACAAGGCCGAGGAACTCACCGAGATCGGCGATGGCCTGTTGTCCTGGCGGCTGGTAGCCGCACGACGCCCGGATCGACACATGTCGATCCTCCACGAACGCTATCCGCCCGGCGCCGACAGCGGCGAGGAGATGCTCGAGCACGATGGCGAGGAAGGCGGCGTGGTGATCGCCGGCCGGATCGAGATCACCGTCGACGGCGAGGTGGAAGTGCTGTCGGCAGGCGACGGCTACTACTTCGACTCACGCCTGCCGCACCGCTTTCGTAATGTCGACGACACGGAGTGCGTGATCGTCAGTGCCAATACGCCGCCGTCGTTCTCGGACGGCGGCGACGAAGTGCATCACGGATAAGCCGCGAGCTGCAGCGTGAAACCGCCCGACGTAAAAGCAAACCCCGAAGGTGTCGTCTTCGGGGTTTGCTTGTCGCTCGGCGCTTGTCGTCGCACTCAGTGCATCCGGCGCGGCATCATTCCCCCGCCCGATAGAGCCACTGGATGCTGGAGAAATCCAACTGGCCGCTGCCCTGGGCGCTGTGCAGCGCGAACAGGTTGCGCGCCTGGGAGCCCATCGGCACGCTGGCCCGGGCCTTGAGCGCCAGTTCCCAAGCCAACCCCAGGTCCTTGGCCATCAGGTCGGTGAGAAACCCTCCCTGGTAGTCCCGGGAGGCCGCCGAGCCCTCCATCACCCCCGGCCAGGGGTTGTAGACGTCGAGCGCCCAGTTGCCGCCGCTGCTCTGCCGCATGATGCCGGACAACACCGCCGGGTCGAGCCCGTTCTTCACTCCCAGCGCCAGCGCCTCGGCGGTACCGCTCATCAAGATGCCGAGCAGCATGTTATTGCAGATCTTGGCGACCTGCCCCGCTCCGACCTCTCCGGCGTGGAAGATGTTCTTGCCCATGGCCTCGAGCACCGGCTTGCCCCGCGCGAACCCTTCTTCGCTGCCACCGACGATGAAGGTCAGCGTGCCGGCCTTGGCACCGCCGATGCCCCCGGAGACCGGCGCGTCCAGATAGCTCAGCCCCCGGGCGGCCGCGGCCTCCCCGACCCGCTGCGTGTCCTCGGGGGCGATGGTCGAGGCGTCGATCAACAGCGGCTCATGCGCCAGGCCATCCAGCAAGCCCGGGGTCGCGTCATCGACGCCGAGGTAGAGCCCTCGCACATGCGCGCCGGCGGGCAGCATGGAGATGATCACGTCGGCGTCACGGCAGGCGGCCTCGGCGCTCTCGCCGCGCCGGGCTCCCTGCCCTTCGAGTGCCGTCATGGAATCCTCGACCAGGTCGAAGACGCAGACGTCGTGGCCCGCCTCCAGCAGGTTGGCGGCCATCGGCGAGCCCATGTTGCCGAGTCCGATAAAGGCGATATTCATGGCGTGCTCCTTGTGTTTCTTGTGATGTTGTAGCGGGATATCACATGGCAAGCGCTGAGCGATGTCGTGGGCAAAGAGAGCCCGGCCGGCGGCTCAATGAAGAGGCGGAGCCCCGCCGCCGGCCAGGATATCGAGCGCAGCCTTCACCCCGCGTTGCCCCCGACACGCCGCCCCACGCCCAGGTCTCTCAGTGGATGCGTCTCGCTCGACCAGGGGGCGACCAGCATCGCCTGGACATCCGACTCGGGCACGCTCGCCACGGCGTCATGCGACCAGCGGGGCTGCTTGTCCTTGTCGATCAACAGCGCCCGCACGCCCTCGGCAAGATCGCCGCGCCGGCAGCACTGCACCGAGAGCGCGAGCTCGTCGCGGAAGGCATCGGCCAAGCCACTGTGTCGATGACGCTCGAGCATCCGCCAGACCAGGTGGGCCGACATCGGGCTGCCGGCGGCGAGCCGCGCACGATTGGCCGCCAGCCAGGCATCGTCACGGTCATCGGCGAGGATGCGTGCCACGGCATCGGCGGCGCCGGCCTCGCCGACCAGCGACTGGAGATGATCGCGCCACGGCCAGAGCTGACCGGCGGGCGCCTGTTCGCGGGCCTCGAAACGTTGTAGCACGCCCTGCACGACGCGCCGACAGGCGTCCGGTTCATGGCCGGCATAGTCGGCCTCGGCCAGCGCGCCGAGCAGGTCATCGCGACGCTCGCGCGGCACGAAGCGATCCGCCAGCCCCAGGTCCAGGGCATCGCGGGCGTTGAGCTGGGCCCCGGTCAGCCCCAGGTAGGCACCGAGCCCCGGCGGCATGCGGCCGAGGAACCAGCTCGCGCCGATGTCCGGGTACAGGCCGATGGTGATCTCGGGCATGGCGATGCGGGTGGTCTCGGTCACCAGACGCTGGAAGCCGCCGGCCATCAGCCCCAGGCCGCCCCCCATGACGATGCCATCGCCCCACACCAGCAGCGGCTTGGGATAGGTATGGATGCGATGATCCAGGCGATACTCCGCGGTGAAGTAGCGTTCGGCGAACGCGTCGTCGCGGGCCTCACCATCGGCCAGCGAGCGATACAGCGCCACCACGTCGCCACCCGCACAGAAGGCCTTGTCACCGGCCCCCTCCAGCCACACCGCGACCACGCGGTTATCCAACGCCCAGGCCTCGAGACGCTCTTCGAGTTGCTGGATCATCTCGAGCGACAGGGCGTTGAGCGACTTCGGGGCGTCGAGGGTCGCCACGCCCACCCGGCCACCGCCGCGGGTGGGTAATTCATCGAAACTGACCGCGAGGTCCGACATCACTGTCTCTCCTGGTAGGCGTGTTATTGAAGCGCTTCGATGACGCCGTCGGCCAACAACCGACGCGCGGCAATCAAGCGCATGATCTCGTTGGTCCCCTCGAGGATCTGATGGACCCGCGTGTCACGCACCAGCCGCTCCAGGGGGTATTCGCGGATATAACCATACCCGCCGTGCAGCTGCAGGGCCTCGTTGCAGACGCCGAAGCCCACGTCGGTGGCGAAACGCTTGGCCATGGCGCAGTGCGCGGTGGCTTCCGGGTCTCCCTGGTCGAGCCGCCAGGCGGCGTGGCGTACCATCAAGCGCGCCGCGGTGAGCTCAGAGGCCATATCGGCGAGCTTGAACTGCAGCGCCTGGAAGCTCGCCAGCTCGCGACCGAACTGCTTGCGCTCGCTCAGGTAATCGCGGGACAGCGTCAGCGCCTGCTGGGCCGCGCCCAGCGAGCAACTGGCGATATTGAGCCGCCCGCCGTCGAGCCCCTTCATGGCGAAGCGAAAGCCCTCGCCCTCCTCGCCCAGGCGGTTCTCTGCCGGCACACGCACGCCATCGAAGCTGATCAGACAGGTCGGCTGGCTCTTCCAGCCCATCTTCTCTTCCTTCTTGCCCACCTCGATGCCGGCGGCATCGGCCGGCACCAGAAACGCCGAGATACCATTCGCGCCGCTGTCCGACGCGCCGGTGCGCGCCATCACCACCAGCACCTGGGTAGCGCCGGCCCCGGAGATGAACATCTTGCTGCCGGAGATCACATAGTCGTCGCCGTCGCGCACCGCCCGAGTGGTGAGGTTCGCCGCATCCGAGCCGGCGCCCGGCTCGGTCAGGCAGTAGGAGCCCAGCGCATCACCCGCTATCATGGCCGGCAGGTAGTGCTCGCGCAGGGTCTCACTGCCCCAGCTGGCGACCATCCAGGTCACCATGTTGTGAATGGTGAGATAGGCGGTCGTGGCGACACACCCTTGGGCGAGCTGCTCGAAGATCAGCGCGGCATCGAGCCGCGACAGCCCCAAGCCACCGTCGGCCTCCGGCGTGTAAAGGCCGAGGAAGCCGGCTTCTCCGGCACGCCGGATCACGTCGACGGGAAAGTGGCTGTTCGCATCCCAGTCGCCGGCATGTTCGGCCAGCTCGGCCCGGGCGAAGTCGGCGGCCGCATCGGCCAACGCCCGCTGGTCTTCGGTCGGCGCAAAATCCATGGTGAAACCTCCGTCGAGAGAGTCGGGAACGACGCGCAGTCAGGCCGGCAACGCGCGCCGACGATATCGGCATGGCGACTGACGCCAACCTAGCAACTGCTCGGGTTATCCCATATCCCGCCATGGTCTAACAAGCACTTTACGTTAACGTAAACCTCGTCTAGGGTTTCCCGACGAGGTGGAACACCGCCGGTGGACCCTCCGGCTACAGGAACGATCGACATGACGCGAATGCCCCAGGCAACGGAAAGCAACGCCGACGCCCTGCCTCGGCAGCAGCGGACCTACAGCATCGGTGAGCTGGCCCAGATCTTCGAGGTCACGCCTCGCACCATCCGTTTCTACGAGCAGGAAGGCCTGCTGGCTCCGTCGCGTCAGGGCCAGAAGCGCATCTACCGCGAGAAGGACCGGGTGCGCCTCAAGCTGACCCTACGCGGCAAGCGACTGGGCTTCTCGCTGGCCGAGATCCGCGAGGTGGTGATGATGTACGACGCCATGCCCGATGGAAACGCGCGCCAGCTCAAGCGGCTGCTGGAGCTGCTCGAGGACAAGCGCGCCAACCTTGCGCGCCAGCTCGAGGATATCCGCCTGATGCGCCTGGAAATCGACGACGTGGATCAACGCGCGCGGGAGGTGCTGCGCCAGCTGGAAGACACGCCGTAGCCGGGCCGCCTTGCGCTGAAATGGTTGCCCGGACATCCCGAGACGACACAACAATGAGAGCCGCCATGCCACGCCAGCCCCGACACGACAGCTACCTGAACGGCGCCAGCGACACGCCCCTGAAGGGCCAGACCATCGGCGACTGCTTCGATGAAACGGTCGCCCGCTTCCCCGACCGAGACGCCCTGATCAGCCGCCATCAAGGCCTGCGCTACCGCTGGCGCGAACTACAGGCCGAGGTGGACCGGGCGGCCCGGGCGTTGATGGCGCTGGGGGTCGCCAAGGGCGACCGCGTCGCCATCTGGTCACCCAACGGCGCCGAGTGGGCCATCACGCAGTTCGCCACCGCCAAGCTCGGCGCCATCCTGGTCAACATCAATCCCAGCTATCGCACCCACGAGCTCGAATACGCCCTCAGGCAATCGGGCACCTCGACGCTGATCCTGCAGGGTCGCTTCAAGGGCAGCGATTATGTGGCCATGCTGGCCGAGCTGGTGCCAGAGCTCGACGAGGCCACGCCCGATACCCTGCAAAGCCGCACCCTGCCCGGGCTCGAGCGGGTGATCTGCCTGGACGCCACCCAGGCGCTCGCCGGCATGTACAGCTGGGCGTCCATGCTGGCCCATGCCGACGAGGTCGATGCCACACGGCTGGCCGAGCGCCAGGCGGGGCTCGAGTTCGACGAGCCGATCAATATCCAGTACACCTCCGGTACCACCGGCGCCCCCAAGGGCGCCACGCTGTCCCACCACAACATCCTCAACAACGGCTTCTTCGTCGCCCGCACCCTCGACCTCACCGAGGCCGACCGCATGGTGATCCCGGTGCCGCTCTATCACTGCTTCGGCATGGTGATGGGCAACCTCGGCTGCATGACCCACGGCGCGGCCATGATCTATCCCGGCGACGGCTTCGACCCCCAGGCTACCCTGACGGCAGTCGCCGAGGAGCGCGCCACCGCCCTCTACGGCGTACCCACCATGTTCATCGCCGAGCTGGAGCATCCCGAGTTCGAGGCCTTCGACCTCTCGAGCCTGCGCACCGGCATCATGGCCGGCTCCATCTGCCCCATCGAGGTGATGCGCAAGGTGATCGAGCGCATGCACATGCAGGGCGTGACCATCTGCTACGGCATGACCGAGACCAGCCCGGTCAGCCTGCAGACGCGCACCGATGCCCCGCTGGATAAGCGCGTGACCACCGTGGGTAGCATTCACCCGCACCTGGAGATCAAGCTGGTCAGCCCCGAAGACGGCTCCGTGGTCGAACGCGGTGAAACCGGTGAGCTATGTACCCGCGGCTATAGCGTGATGCTCGGCTACTGGAACAACGAGGAAGCTACCGCCAAGGCCATCGACGCGGCCGGCTGGATGCATACCGGCGACCTGGCGACTCTGGACGACGACGGCTATGTGGCCATCGTCGGACGCATCAAGGACATGATCATTCGCGGCGGCGAAAACATCTATCCCCGTGAGATCGAAGACTTCCTCTACACTCATCCGGCCATCTCGGACGTCCAGGTGATCGGCGTGCCCGACGCTCGGTACGGCGAGGAGATCATGGCCTGGGTCAAACTCGCCGATGAGGCGATGCTTGATGAGGAGGAACTCAAGACCTTCTGCCAGGATAAGATCGCCCACTTCAAGATCCCCCGCTACGTGAAGTTTATCGACGAATTCCCGATGACCGTCACCGGCAAGATCCAGAAGTTCAAGATGCGCGAGGAAGCCACCCACGAGCTGGGCCTGGAATAACAGGTTCGAGGCTGCCCACGGCTACGCCTTATGAGGCGTATGAACATCGATAAGGATTGCATCGCTCGTAAGGAACGCGGTATGAATGAGCGACGCAGGCTCGTGGAATCCGTAATGCGCGACCGAGGCTCGACAATATTGCAACGCCAACCGTGGCAGCGCCTTCTGGCGCTGCTGCTCATCATGGCATTCGCCGTCGCTCCCCTCTCCGGCCACGCATCCACCGATGCCTGCCAAGCCGAGTGCGCCCGCTTCCAACTCGCCATGCCGGATTCCGGCGATGCCTGCGGTGCAGTCTGCGCCGCGCCCGCCACCCCCCGGTCTCCAGCGGTCATGGCACCTCGCGCCCTGACCGCTGTCGTGGCCACTCTCGTCAGTGACCACGTGCCTCAGCCTCCGAAACGCCCTCCAAGAGCCTGACGAACCCCAGGGCTCAGGCCCGCGATCCTGCTTGCCTCGCATCCAGCTGCCGTCGACGACGGCACGAGGTGCTGGCTGATGCCGTCTGCCGTCCTGCTGCTGACTCGACATCACCGGCCCCACCGAATACCTGTTCACTGCTCACAAGAGACATCATTCATGAAACCGACTCTGCCCCATCTGTTGCTGACCGCCGGCCTGTTGCTCGGCACCGGTACCGCTCAGGCTGCCCTGCCGGACACCGCCACCCTGCACAAGAACCCCCAGTGCGGCTGTTGCGACGCCTATGCCCGCCATCTCGAGCGTCTCGGCATCGACGTCACCATCTCCGACGACCGAGAGCTAGGCGCGGTCAAGCAGTCCGCCGGCGTACCCTACGGCCAGGGCTCCTGCCATACCGTCGAGATCGGGGACTACGTGATCGAGGGTCATGTTCCCATGGCCGCGGTGACAGCGTTGTTCGAGCAATTACCCGATACCGATGGCATCGGCCTGGCCGGCATGCCAAGCGGCACGCCCGGCATGCCCGGGCCACAGAACGCGCCCTATGAGGTCTATCAGTTCCGCAACCATGAAGCCTCCCCCTTCATGACGCTGTAAGCGACCCGCTCCATGCCCGCCGGACAAGTGCCGGCGGGCATCAGCGGGTCGTAGTATGCGCATGGTGGCCATGGGCCGATTCAGTGGATGGAAGATGCAGGGCCATGCGACGTCTAGAGTCGTCCCGCCCCGATTCATGGTGATCCGCTCCGACGTTCAGCGCCGATTCAGCTTTCTGGCTTAGAACTAGGATTCGCCCATTCATCCGCTAGAGAGGTATCAAGATGCGCAAGACCCTCCTCACCGTGATTGCCGGCCTGGCATCCACCGCCGCCCTGGCCGGCGCCGGACACAGCAACGACGACTCTCAGGCCAGCGATCATCCGCCGATTGATCGCACACTCGCCTTCGAGGCGGGTGACATGTGGTTCACTCCCGACAAGCTGGCGCTTACTCCCGGCGAGACAGTACGCTTCAACATCACCAACTCGGGCCAGCTCGAGCATGAATTCGTGATCGGCGACAGCGAAGCACAGATGGAGCATCGCGAGATGATGCGCGAGATGGCCAACGGCAACGGACACGACATGAGTGCAGGCCACCATGGCGAGGGAGAGGCCGATGCGGACAACATGCCCGCGGTGACCATTCCTCCCGGCGAGACCGCGACGCTGGTTTGGACCGCACCGAACAACGCCGAGGAAGTGGAGTTCGCCTGCAATATTCCCGGACACTACGAGGCGGGCATGAACGGTGCCATCCAGATCGAAGGCTCATGAAGGCTAAGCTATGAAGCTGTTGCTCCTCGAGGACGATGACTTGCTCAGCGAGAGCCTCGCTGAGACGTTGAGTGACGAAGGCTATCGCGTCGATACGGCCACACACCTGCGTGTGGCCGATGCACTGATGCAGACCGAGGAATATGCCCTCGTCATCCTGGATATCGGGCTCCCCGACGGATCGGGCCTCGACTGGCTGGAACGCTGGCGTGAAAGCGGCTATCAGGAACCCATCCTGGCCCTCACGGCCCGCGACACCTGGGAGGACAAGGTCGTCGGCCTGCGCCGCGGGGCCGATGACTACCTGACCAAGCCGTTCTACGAGGAAGAACTACTGGCCAGGCTGCATGCCCTGCTGAGGCGTCAGCATGGCAATACCGGCAACGTGCTGACGGTCAATGGCGTTCATCTCGATGAGCACCTCCAGAGAGTGAGCACCGACGGCACCGTCTGGCAGTCCCTGACCGCTACCGAATTTCGACTGTTGCGTTATCTGATGCACCACCCCGACCGCGTTCACTCCAAGCTTCGCTTGCTCGACCAGCTCTACGCCCTGGAACAGGATGCGCCGGCTCCCAACCTGGTGGAGGTCTATATCGGACGCCTGCGCCGACGGCTCGGCAAGGATGTCATTCAGACGCGCCGCGGCCAGGGATACATTCTTGCGTCTGTTTGATCGACGCAGCCTGAGATCGCGACTGCTCGTCTGGCTGGGCGGGGCGGCGTTTGTGGTGATGGCGGTGACCTGGCTGCTCCACGGCATTCTCCTGCGCGAACTGGCCCGAGATTTCCTCGGCGACCGTCTGCGCCAGGAGGCCGCGTATACGATTGAGCGGCTGCGACAGGAGCCGGCTAATCGGCCACCACTCACCGCCCCGACGAGCCTCGCGGCGCGAGTCTTTCACCATCTCTACGTGCTGCGCCTGAACGGCGATATCTCCACCTCGCATCCGGCCTGGCTGGACCCCCTCTACCCTCTCCTGGATAGCGCCGATGACTCACTGCTCGATGTACACCACCAGGAGAGTCACCTGCTCGTCTATCGACGGTCCTTCTCTTTCGACGGCCGCGAAGGGGTATTGCTCGTTGGCGAAAGCTTCGATCGAGTCGAAGCGGGGCTGAGTCGCCTTCATTGGTGGATTGGTCTCATTGCCGGCCTTGTACTCCTCCTCCTCATCGGCTTGAACCTGCTCGCTGTGAGAGCCGGGCTCGGGCCGATCAGGCAGCTGCAGCGCCAGCTCGACGAACTCCGCCAGGGGACGCGAGCCCGTCTTCAGCTGACGGTTCCCACCGAGCTCGAGGCCCTGGTCGCGCAACTGAACCGCTTCATGGATGCCCAGGAAAGCCGCCTGCAACGCTCCCGGCATGCCGTGTCCGACCTCTCCCATGCCTTGAAGACGCCGCTGGCCGCGATCATGCAAGTCATGCGCGGGCAACGCCCCATCGACCCACAGCGGCGAACCAAGATACTCGCCCGCCTGGAAGACATGCAGGCACAACTGAATGCCGAGTTGCGCCGCTCGCGAATCGCCGGGGCCGATTCCGGCCAGCACACTTGCCCCCAGCGAGAGTTATCTACCCTGCTGGACATGTTCCGCACGCTTTACCCTGATAAGACATTCTTGTCTGCCGGCATGCCCGAGGCCACGGAAAGGCTGGCCATGGAGCGACAGGACTTCATGGAAATGGCGGGTATCGTGCTGGACAACGCGGGCAAATGGGCACATCACACCATCCGCATCAGCGCCACTCTCACCGATGGCTTGTGCGTGGTGGTGGAAGACGATGGTCCCGGCGTCCCCGAAGAGCAACTCACGCGACTGGGCCAACGCGGCCAACGCCTCGACGAGGGCCGCCCCGGGCACGGCCTGGGCCTATCGATCCTGATTCAATTGCTCGATCACTACCATGGGTCCGTTGAGTTACAAGCGCCTCCCGGCTCTGGCCTGAGAGTCACGATCCGTATCCCCGACGCCTGACCCGGCATTCAGCCTGGGTTCAGCTTTTCCCGGCATCATCGGCTCCATCCCATCGCCTCGGAAAGGAGTCATGCATGACGAAGACCAAACAGACGGCGTCCCCGCTGACCCGACGCCAGGTCCTCAAGGGCGGCAGCGCCCTGGGACTCGGCGCCATGGCACTCGGGCTCCCCCCGGCCTGGGCCAACCCCTGGGGGCAAACGGCGGCCTATCCCCGCGGCATCGAGTCCGGGCCCGATATATCGCTGGCCATTCGCCGTGAGACCCTCGACGTGGCGGGGAAGACGGCTCGCCCCATCAGCATCAATGACACCAGCCCCGGCCCGCTCATTCGTCTCAAGGAAGGTCAGGATGCCGTACTGCGGGTCACCAACTTGCTGGAAGAGTCCACTTCTATTCACTGGCACGGCCTGATCCTGCCACCGGAGATGGACGGTGTGCCCGGTGTCAGCTTCGCAGGCATCGCCCCCGGCGAGACCTTTACCTACCGCTTCCCGGTTCGCCAAAACGGCACCTACTGGTATCACAGCCACTCCGGTCTCCAGGAACAGCTCGGCCATGCCGGCCCCCTGGTCATCGATGCCGCCGAGCCGGAGCCTTTCCGGTATGACCGTGAACATGTGCTGCTTTTGACCGACTGGAGCTTCGAGGATCCCGCGACCATTTTCCATAACCTGAAGACCGGTGAAGGCTACTACAACTTCCAGGAAAGGACGGTCGCCGATTTCTTTGCCGACGTGCAGCGACACGGCTTCACCGATACTGCCGCCCAGCGTGCCATGTGGGCCGAAATGCGCATGAGTTCCCGCGACATCGCCGATGTCACCGGCAGTACCTATACCTATCTGATGAACGGGCAGTCCCCCACACAGAATTGGACGGCACTGTTCAAGCCCGGGGAAACGCAGCGGCTTCGCGTCATCAACGGCTCAGCCATGAGCTATTTCGACGTGCGGATTCCGGGCCTGACGATGACGGTCGTGGCCGCCGATGGCCAGCCGATTCAACCCGTGCCCGTCGAGGAGTTTCGCATTGGCGTCGCGGAAACCTATGACGTCTTGGTCACTCCCGAGGCGAACACCGCCTATACGCTGTTCGCCGAATCCATGGATCGTAGCGGCTACGCCAGCGGCACCCTCGCCCCCCGACTCGGTATGACCGCCCCCATCCCGGTACGCCGTCAGATTGCGGACCGGGGCATGGAGGCCATGGGCTCACACGAAGGGATGGGCATGTCGGGAATGTCCGATATGCCCGACATGGATCATGGCAGCCGTTCGCCTTCCTCTTCGACCGGCATGGATCACACCGAAATGTCGGGCATGGATCACTCGAACATGCAGGGCATGGGGCACTCTCCGAAGGAGGGCATGTCCGGCATGGCACCCGACCGAGCCGATGGGATGCTCCCCGTGGGCGTGGCCCAGCCCGGCTCCCGCCTCGACCGCCCAGGCATCGGTATCGATCCGGACGAGCGGCGCGTCCTCGTTTATCGCGACCTGAAAGCACTACGCCCCTGGCCGGATCGCCGTCCACCGGGCCGCGAGCTCGAGCTTCACCTGACCGGCAACATGGAACGCTACATGTGGTCCTTCGATGGTAAGAAATTCAGCGAGGTCACAGGCCCCATCCACTTCGAAAAGGATGAGCGTCTGCGGTTGATCCTGGTTAACGACACCATGATGGAACATCCCATTCATCTGCATGGCATGTGGATGGAGCTTGAGAACGGCGCCGGTGAGCTGATTCCTCGCAAGCACACTCTGAACGTCAAACCCGGTGAGCGAATCTCCGCCTTGATCACCGCCGATGCCGAGGGGAGCTGGGCCTTCCATTGCCACCTCCTTTACCACATGGATGCCGGTATGTTCCGAGTCGTTAAGGTCGCCTAAGGAGTTTCCATGAATGTCAGAATGATTGTCACGAGTCTTGGTACCAGCGCCGCCATGCTCGCCGCTACCGTCGCGCAAGCCGAGGACGGTTATGACGCTCCCGCAGAATGGCCTTCACCGGTCGTCGAACATCTACGTGGCTCGCTGCTCGTCGATCGCCTCGAATACGCCAGGCCCGATGAGGGAGACGACGCGCTGGTGTGGGATTTTCAGGCCTGGTACGGCGGCGACGTCAATCGCCTTTACCTGAAGGGAGAAGGAGAAAATGTGCAGGGCGATGGTGAGGACGCCGAGTTCGAGAGCCTCGACCTGTTGTATAGCCGTCTGATCGCCCCCTTCTGGGAGCTTCAAGGGGGGATCGGCTACCAGGGAGGCATCGCCACGGATGATCATCTAAAGCGTTACTTTGGTGTCATCAATCTTCTGGGGGTGGTGCCTTACCGCTTAGAAACCGATGCCGGACTGAGAGTCAGCGATGACGGTGATATCTCGGCGAGCCTGGAGAGCGAATACGACCTTCGCATCACCCAGCGGCTATACCTTCAACCCCGTATCGAGATGAGCGCTTCTGCCGACGAGGTACCCGAGTTTGGCGTAGGAAAGGGGCTAAACTCCATACGTACCGGCCTACGCCTGCGCTATGAGTTTCACCGCAAGTTCGCTCCCTACATCGGAGGATACTGGCAGAAGGCTTATGGTGATACGGCCGACATGGCACGCGCCGAAGGAGAGTCCGTCGAGGATACCGGGATAGTCGCCGGCATACGCATGTGGTATTGAGCCAACGATCTTCCTTCCCAGCATGATCTTTCTGGATATCGTCCATTTTTCAGCGTCGTTTCAGCCAAGACTCCCATACTCGACCATGTCAACCAGACAAAGGAGACATGCCATGAAGCGCCTCACCACCCTGATCGGTGCCACCATGCTGGGGCTATCCTCGACAGCGACCTTCGCCGTCACCGGCAACCAAGCATCGGAGCCGATGGCATTGAATGAAGGCGTCACCGACAGCCGACTCATCTCTCAAGAGCCACAGCGTTATAGCCTTAACGTTCAAGAGGCGAGAACTCTTCAGCTAAGCAGTGAACACCTGGCCAGTGAATCCAGTGAAAATGTTCGCATCCAGGGCAGCCTGTATGACGACGCGGGGAACCTGGTCTCTCAAGACTCCGATCTACGCGGGCACTTCCTGATCACGGAGCAGGTAACGCCTGGCACCTATATCCTAGAGGTCACGGGAGATGCCATGGGAAGCCCCGACGAGGTCAGCAGCCGGTACAATCTGCACATCAACCTGAAGTAATCCACTGAGTGGATTAACTGCTACAAAAAACGAGGCCAGCTTCTGCTGGCCTCGTTTCAATGACATCACCGCTTGTCAACAAACCTGATATAAAAACCAACCACACAGCCCCGAACAACCTCTTCAACTGCAGCCATTTTCCAAATTTATAGCACTGACCATCCACTAGGCAAAGCCGGCATGAGATTTCGAGACACTATAGAAAGATATGGAAATATAAGCAAATCACTCCACTGGATCACGGCCTTCCTTTTACTCTTCCAAATCACGTCGCCTTTAGCTAACGAGCTGTGGCCAGCGAACGCCTTCAGCCGTTCCATTCAGCCATGGCACGCCACAATAGGAGTGACCATACTAGGGCTGACAGCGCTCCGACTCCTCTGGCTTTTACTACAGATAACATCACGACCCAAAAGCGACAACAAAATGAAGACCATAGGACATGGGGCCATTTATCTCCTTCTCTTGGCAGTCCCGTCCATCGGATTCATGATGCTCCTAGAGAAGGGCTATGGGGTGAAAATATTCGGGATGAGGATCCTTTCGGACCTACAAGACGTTCCATGGCCAACCAGATTGAACGAACTCCACGCTCCTTTCGCCTGGATGATTGCTATATTAGTGGTTGGACATATAGCAATGGCATTCCATCATCACTTCATACATCGCGATGAGACGCTACGCCGCATGATATGACGGCGGCCTCAATGACCGATGACACGTCAGGCACGGTGTGGCCACCTTTCTTCTGCAGTCCGGTCCGCCATCATGATGATGCCCGCCATATAGTCGATATAGCGTGCTTGACTGCCGCGTTGAGGAAACTTCTCCACCTCGCCTATGGTGTGCTCAAGGCGCCAGCCGAAGTCCGGCGACAAACCACCCGATGGTAGGTGTGTCGCCGGCTAGGAGAGAGGGTCTCTAGTGTGGCGTTTTAACGACATGCCTATCACAGTTGGGCAATATCGATGAAAGAGCAGGAGCGAGCCAAGGGGCTCGCCCCACCTTTCTCCTTCTACAACCCCTTGGGCGCGAAGATGCCCGGAGCGTTGCGCCAGTAGCCCTTATAGTCCATGCCGAAGCCGAACACGTAACGATCCTCGACCTCGAGGCCGCAGTAATCGGCCTGAAGGTCCGGCATCGACTTGCGGTCGTGGCGCTTGTCGACCAGCACCGCGGTCGAGATGCTCGCCGCACCGGCCTCACGGCAGTAGTCGAGGATGGCGGCCAGGGTCGCGCCTTCGTCGAGGATATCGTCGACGATGACCACGTGACGACCGGCCATCGGCACCTCGGGAGAGACACGCCAGAACAACTCGCCGCCACGCATGCCTCCGCGATAACGGGTCGCGTGCAGGTAGTCGACTTCGAGTGGGAAGCCCAAACGGGTGAGCAGATGCCCTGTGGTGATCAGGCCGCCGTTCATGACGCAGTAGAAGACCGGCAGCTTGTCGCCCAGATCATGGGCGATCTTGTCGGCCATGCGATCCAGGGCACGCTCGACCTCCTCCTGGCTGATCAGGCAATCGGCGGAGTCCATGACTTCACGCATGTCCGCCAGGGACGGGTGGGCGTTGGCATCGAGTTTGGGCATCGGAAGCTCGTCGTGATTCGGAATTCAGGGAGTCGTCAGTCGGCGGCCATGGCCGCGAGGTGGGCATGCACTCGGCGCCAGCGTGACAGCGCACCGAGGGCATCGAGGTCGGGACGCGCCCGGGCGTAACGCAGCTTGGCGGCACGCTTGGAGGTACGCCCCTCACAGGCGTCGACGACGGCGAGCGCGGCGGCGCGATCGTTGCACACCAGTAGCATGTCGCAACCGGCTTCCAGCGCCAGGCGGGCCCGTTCGGCAGGTTCGCCGACCCGGCTCGCCCCGGCCATGCTCAGGTCGTCCGAGAAGATAGTGCCCTTGAAGCCCAGCGACTCACGCAACATGCCAAGCCATGCCGGCGAGAAGCCGGCGGGCCGATGATCGAAGCCCGAGTACACGACATGGGCCGGCATCACGCCGCCGAGGCGCGATGCCAAGGCCGTGAAGGGCACCAGGTCACGCTCGCGCAACGCGTCGAACGAACGCTCATCCACCGGCAACTCATGATGGGAGTCGGCGGCCACGCCACCGTGCCCGGGGAAGTGCTTGCCTACCGAGGCCATGCCGGCCTCGTGCAGCCCCTCGACGAAGGCCCCGGCCAGCCGCGTCACGACCTCGGGGTCGGCGCCGAAGCTGCGCTCACCGATCACCGTGGAGCAGCCATCGTCGACATCGAGCACCGGCGCGAAGCTGAGATCCAGCCCACAGGCCGCCATCTCCATGCCGAGCAGCCAGCCGGTATCCTGGCACAGGCGGCTCGCGACCTCGGGGGCCGCTTCGTACTCGCGGCCGAGCCGTCCCATGGCCGGCAAGCGGGTCACGCCTTCGCGCAAGCGCTGCACGCGACCGCCCTCCTGGTCGATGGCCAGCAACAGCTCCGGGCGCACCTCTCGAATCGACCGGCACAATTCACGGACCTGAACGGCGTTTTCGACGTTGCGCGCGAAGAGGATCACACCGCCGACCGCCGGGCGAGCCAGCAGCTCACGCTCTTCGTCGCGCAGCTGCGTCCCTTCCAGGTCCAGCATCACCGGTCCAAGCGTCTGGGTCATGTTCGCCTTCCTGACGGATGAAGGGAGGCGATTCTAGACCAAAGTCGGCGCCGACGACAGCCCGACCCGATATGGCTCCGCGGCCAGCGTCGATCACCGCCACAGGGGAATACGATGCCCCGACGCGGCCGCGGGCGCGCCTTTCATGGTCATCCGTCCAAGCTCCCGACACGGAAGTCACAAGACCCCGGACAAGCCGGCGCTGGCTCCGTAGAATACCCCTATCAATCTCGCGGATAAGGAGCCCCCCTTGCCTGTCGGCCTTTCCCCTCTGCTACTGTGGCCGCTGGTCGTGATCGTCGGCCTGTGCCTCGGCAGCTTTCTCAACGTGGTGATCACCCGCCTGCCGGTCATGCTGATGCGCGAATGGCGCGCCGAGGCTCGCGAGGTGCTGGAGTTCGACGCCGAATCCGCGCCGACCTTCAACCTGGCCACCCCGCGCTCGATGTGCCCACGCTGCGAGGCGCCGATCGCCTGGCACGACAACCTGCCGCTGGTCGGCTGGCTGAAACGTCGCGGACGATGCGCCCACTGCGACACGCGCATCAGCCCCCAGTATCCGCTGATCGAACTGGCCGGCGCGCTGCTCACCCTGGCGGTAACGCTGCTGTTTGGCCCCACCCTCGAGGGGCTGTTCATCCTCGGCGCCTGCCTGAGCCTGCTGGCGATGGCGGCGATCGACCTGCGCACCCAGCTGCTACCTGACGCGCTGACCCTGCCGTTGTTGTGGGCCGGCCTGCTCTATCAGTTGTTATTCCAGCCGCTGCAGTTGCCTGGCGCGGTGATCGGCGCCATGGCCGGCTATCTTTCGCTATGGGGCTTCTATTGGCTGTTCAAGCTGGTGACCGGCAAGGAAGGCATGGGCTACGGTGACTTCAAGCTGTTCGCCGCCCTCGGCGCCTGGCTGGGCTGGGCCTATCTACCGATGATCCTGGTGTTGGCCGCCGGCGCCGGCGCCATCGTCGGCGTGCTCATCCAGCTGGCCGTGCCACGGCTGCGCGGCGCGCCGATGCCATTCGGCCCCTGGCTCGCGGCGGCGGGCTGGATCGCGCTGCTGGTCGGCGAGCCACTACTGGCCACCTACCTGACCCTGGTGATGTGACATGGCCGAGACTCCCCCGATCATCGGCGTGACCGGTGGCATCGCCTCCGGCAAGTCGACCGTAGCCCGGGCCTTCGCCGCACACGGCATTCCCTGGGTGGATGCCGACGACATGGCGCGAGCCGTGGTCGAGCCCGGCGAACCCGCACTGGCGGCCATCGCCGAGCGCTTCGGCGAGCGTGTGCTGCAGCAGGATGGCCACCTGAATCGCCGCGCCCTGCGCGAGATCGTCTTCTCCGACGATGATCAGCGACGCTGGCTGGAATCGCTGACCCATCCACGCATTCGCGAACGCCTGCTCGAGCGGCTGGCCGAGTTCCGTGCGGACCCGGCCCCCTATGCGCTACTAGTCTCGCCACTGTTGTTCGAGTCGGGCCAGCATGCGCTGGTCGACCGGGTGTTGGTCATCGATGTACCGGAAACGCTGCAGATCGAGCGCACCGCCGCCCGCGATGGCGTCGATGAGGCCCAGGCGCGCGCCATCGTCGCCACCCAGATGCCACGCGAGACACGCCTGACCCGCGCCGATGACGTGCTCGACAACGCCACCGACGAGACGGGCCTGGCCGCCCGGGTTCTCGAACTGGACCGGCGCTATCGAGCGCTGGCCGGTTTGCCCCCGGCACGCTGATTCGTCATCCTTTCCCCGTACTCCCTGCCGTCGAGAGAATCCCCATGAACCATGCCGAGCCCGAGCGCCCCCTCGAAGTCGCCTGCCCCCAATGTCGCCAGAAGGTCCGCTGGAGTGAGGACAATCCCTACCGCCCCTTCTGCAGCAAGCGCTGTCGCCTGATCGACCTGGGAGCCTGGGCCGACGAGTCGCATCGCATCGCCGGCGAACCCGCCATGGATGAAACCGATATCGATGCCCTGCTCGCCCGTGCCGACCGTGACGGCGGCGTCTGACGCGATGACCGCGACTCCCGAGTATCAGTTACTGGCCCGCCTGGAGGCCGCCTTCGATGTCGTGGTCGAGGAAAGCCAGGCCCTGATCGCCGCCTGCCGACGCTCGCAGGCCCAGGCCTGGGCCTTCGGGCGCGAACACGCCGATGCCGACTGGCTGCAGCAAGCGCTGCTGGATTTCTGGTATCAGGATGGCCAGGACGGTCGCAGCACGCGTAGCCATGTGGGGCTGATCGCGGCGACGCCCGAGGTGATGGCGCAGGCCCAGCAGGTCAACGCCACGAAACACCGGCTCGCCGGGTTGCTGAGTCAGATCCGTGAACAGGCCCCTGCCCTGATCCCCGAGGCCAAGGCCGTACTCCCCTTTCGCCACCCCGAGTTGCACACCCACCTGCGTGGCAGCGGCCTGGCCAGGCTCCACCTCAAGCAGTGCTGGCGGGCAATACCCGTGGCACCGGCCCCGGTCGCCCGCGTCCGGCTGGCCTGGTACTCGAGTGGGCGCTCCATCAAGCGGTTGAGCGTTCGCGAGGCCGAGCAGAAGCTGTTGGCCTTGGACACCGAGGCCCCGCACGTGCGCATCCAACTGCGCCAGCTGGCCGGCCTGCCAGACGGCGAGCCCCTGGCCCAGGTACAGCCACAGGCGCCGCTGATGCGCGCCAACCTGTTCTTCCGCGAGCCGCTGGAAGACGGCCAGCGCCGCCGAGCCATGAACGTCGCGCTACCGCTCTTCGTGCCGGCCGACGATGGCCGGCTACCGGACCATAACCTGCCGCCGTTGCGACCACCGCAATCGCGCACGCGCGCGCGGCGCCGCGATGAACGACTCGAGCAAGAGCCATTGCTCCCGAGTCTCAGGGTGTACCGTTATCGCCGCTGATGCCCTCATGCACATCAGGCGATGCGGCCGAGCGCCTGCAGTGTCTGGAGCAGCTCGCTGACGCTCGCTTCCGGCAGGGCGTAATCCTGCATCAGCTCTTTCAGCCGACGTTCGAATGCCTGCTGGCGAGCGTCCGCCTCCTGCTCATCGAGAGAACGCACGGGCGGACCGGTGGGGATATCCAGCGCCGCATCGGGTCTGTCGAGTCCACGCAATGCCTCGGCGAAGGCATCATCGAGTTCACGGAACTTGCGCAATTTATCGCGCTCTTCCATGGGCTTGGGGGATTTGTGCTGTTTCATTCGCAACCAGTCGGTTCAAGACCATGGCCGAGGGAGGAAATAAACGCAGGCCATGGCCGGGCGATATACCCGCAAGGAGTATACCCTCCCGCTCTTCGACAAGCATCCATCTCGACTCTCCCCGGCTCATTATGTGCAGAAACGCTCAATGTTCGAAGGCAAACTTGCCTTCACTACCGTTAGGCCTCATAAAGCACTCAATGCGACTCCACAACAACAACCGCCACGCAGACAACTTTCCGGCACCAGGATCACCGATCATATCGGCATCCAGCAGGGCACGGAAAACAATGTAGGACAGGGAAGCCGGCCATGTACCAGGAAATGATGCGCGCGGAGATATGGCTGCAGGATACGATGAGCAGTCAGACGGACATCGAAGCACTCGCACGGACAATGGGCTATTCCGCCGCACAGATGAGACGCCGCTTCCGCCACCACTTCGGCATGTCGCCCGGCGCCTATCGCGATAGGCTGCGCCTGGAGAAAGCCGCCAGACTGCTGACTCATACCTCCCGCCATATCAGCCAGATCGCCGGCATCTGCGGCTACCGGAATCACTCCGCCTTCTCTCGCGCCTTTCAACGCCATTACGAACAGACTCCGCGTCGCTTTCGACAGACACTACGCGTCTCGCTCCAGCGTCAACACCACACCGTGGGCGTCTTCCCCTATGACATTCGGGAGCTGCCGCCCCGCAAGACCGTACTGACCCGCCTGTATCACCCCGAGCGAGTCCGCGACGACCTCCGCGACTGGCTACGCCATAGCCCAGGAGCCGAGTTGCTCCCCGCTCGGATCGACCAGGGCACACCGCTGGCCATCTTTCACGACCGCCCCCTGGCAGGCGCCCTGCCACGCCTCGACCTGGGCGTACAACTGAAAAATGACGGCGACAGCCTGGCACTGCCCCCGGCCTTCCGCACCCTCCACCTGCCCGCACAGCGCCATGCCTGCCTGCGCCTGCACGATACCAGCCAGCTGGATGCGGCGATGCTCTACATGGCGTGCCGCGGCGTTTCGGGGGACGGCATTCCTATCAGCGGCGACCCACCACTGTTGCTGCAACACACAGAGGCGCTGGAACTGCATATCCCGCTTCGTTAGGTCGGCGTGCGAAGCGGCGACTCGCCGCCGGTCTACGCGCTCAGGCATTCCCCGGAAACAAGAGTGCCGCCCCAAGGGGCGGCACAGCTGCCGTTAGCGGCCTTTCAGCTCGCCGACCGCGCTTCAGTCTTCGGTGCGCACCAGCCAGGACTCGACGGTCTCGGAACCGAACTCGTCTTTCCAGGCCTTCAACGTCTTCTGATTACCACCGCGAGTCTCGACGACTTCTCCGGTCTGCGGGTTCTTGTAAATCTTCAGCTTGCGCTTGCGACGAACACCATCGCCGGGGGCAGCCGCCTTGGGCGCCGCGCTGGATTTCGGGTTGAGCAGCTCGATGACGTCATTCGCACTCTTGTCGAACTCTTTCATCAGTGACTCGAGCTTGGTCTTGAAGTCCAGCTCGGCCTTGAGGCGGTCGTCATTCTCCAGACGGTCGAGTTCGTCCTGGAGTTTCTTGAGCTGCTGTTCCTTCTGCATGTAATTACTGAGCAGTGATGACATCTGACCTTTCCTTATCTGGGATAAACTATCGGGATGCCGCAGCATTATTGCGCTTATAGACATATGACGCAACTCATTACATATAGTCGCCGCTAAAGAAGAGGACAACTTCCTCCCCGAAGGAACTCGCCTATTATGGCGACACTCATCATACCCGGGCAGCTTTTCCATCCGTGACGCCCACGACCAGGACGGCGATCTCGATATTCCGCCCCTGGCATGGAGGCTCCCATATCGCACACACAAAAAGAGGCGCCACCCTCTCGGGTGGCGCCTCCGGTCTTACCAAGATTCGCTAGGGGACCTTGCCCCGAACCTTAGTCCTGACCCATCTGCTGCTTGATCAGGTCGCCGATGGTCGTCGGGGTCTCCTGATCGGAGTCCTGCTGCTCGCGCAGCTTGGACATGTTGCGACGCGTGTCGTCCTGATCCTTGGCCTTGACGGACAGGCTGATCTGACGGTTCTTGCGATCGACACCGACGATGCGGGCCTCGACGCTGTCGCCTTCGTTCAGCACGTTGCGCGCGTCTTCGACGCGGTCGGCGCTGATCTCGGAAGCCTTGAGCACGGCCACGACATCGGTCGCCAGCTCGACCTGAGCTTCCTTGGCATCGATCTCGACCACACGACCGGTCACGATGCTGCCCTTGTCGTTGACGGCCAGGTACTCGGCGACCGGATCGGAATCCAGCTGCTTGATACCCAGCGAGATGCGCTCGCGCTCCGGATCGATGGACAGGATGACGGCTTCGGCTTCGTCGCCCTTCTTGAAGGAGCGCACGGCTTCTTCGCCGGTCTCGGTCCAGGAGATGTCGGACAGGTGAACCAGGCCGTCGATGCCGCCTTCCAGACCGATGAAGATACCGAAGTCGGTGATCGACTTGATGGTACCGGCAACGCGGTCGCCCTTGTTGTACTGGGCGTTGAAGGTTTCCCACGGGTTAGCAGCACACTGCTTGATACCCAGGGAGATACGACGACGCTCTTCGTCGATATCCAGCACCATGACGTCCACGTCGTCACCGACCTGAACGACCTTGGACGGGTGGATGTTCTTGTTGGTCCAGTCCATCTCGGAGACGTGGACCAGACCCTCGACACCCTCTTCCAGCTCGGCGAAGCAGCCGTAGTCGGTGAGGTTGGTGACGGTGGCGTGCACCTTGGTGCCTTCCGGATAGCGACCCTTGATGTTGACCCACGGATCCTCGCCCAGCTGCTTCAGGCCCAGGGACACGCGGTTGCGCTCGCGATCGAACTTGAGCACCTTGACGGAGACTTCGTCGCCGACGGAGACGATCTCGCTCGGATGCTTGATGCGCTTCCAGGCCATGTCGGTGATGTGCAGGAGGCCATCGACGCCGCCCAGGTCGACGAAGGCGCCGTAGTCGGTCAGGTTCTTGACCACACCAATGATCTGCTGGCCTTCCTGCAGCGTGGCCAGCAGGGCCTCGCGCTCGGCACTGTTCTCGGCCTCGAGCACGGCACGACGAGAAACGACAACGTTGTTGCGCTTCGGGTCGAGCTTGATGACCTTGAAGTCCAGTTCCTTGTTCTCGAGGTGCGTGGTGTCGCGCACCGGACGCACGTCGACCAGGGAACCCGGCAGGAAGGCGCGGATGGAATCCACGTCGACGGTGAAACCGCCCTTGACCTTGCCGTTGATCACGCCCTTGACGATCTCTTCCTTCTCGAAGGCGGCTTCCAGGACCTTCCAGGCCTCGGCGCGCTTGGCCTTCTCGCGAGACAGACGGGTCTCGCCGAAACCGTCTTCCACGGCTTCCAGGGCGACGTGGACTTCGTCGCCGACGGCGATGGTCAGCTCACCGTTTTCATCGCGGAACTGGGCCGCGGGAATCTGACCTTCGGACTTCAGGCCGGCATTGACGGTGACCCAATCACCTTCGATGTCGACGACAGTAGCCACGACGATCGCGCCGGGCTCCATGTTGATGTCCTGAAGAGACTGTTCAAACAGTTCAGCAAAGCTTTCGCTCATGATGTTCCTACGTGATCAACGTTGTGCGGCAGGGCCGCTTCTCCGCACCACCAGCGAGTGCGGGCCATTTCAGACGGCCCTCGGGGATGTTGGCGCTGGTTCGACCTGGCCGGGCTCACGGGTACTAGGTGCCCGACCACGTCATCACATCGTTCCGAGGGCGCCGCAAGGGAGTTCAGGTGTCGGAGGCGAGGCCACGTTGGGCCAGCAGTTCCGTCAGCCGATCCACCACTTCCGGTATCGTCAGGCTCGTGGTATCCAGCTCGACGGCATCATCGGCCGGTACGAGTGGCGCCACGCTGCGCTGCATATCGCGTGCATCGCGTGCCTGAATCTCCTTGAGAAGACTCGATAGACTAGCATCCACCCCGGCCTCTCGCAACTGGAGCTGCCGGCGCTGCGCCCGCTCGTCGGCCGAGGCCGTGAGGAATATCTTCAGCGGCGCGTCGACGAACACCACGGTGCCCATGTCGCGGCCGTCGGCCACCAACCCCGGCGCCTGACAGAAGTCACGCTGTCGACGGAGCAGCGCCTCGCGCACCGCCGGCAACGAGGCGACTCGAGAGGCGGCATCGCCGACCTGCTCGGTGCGAATCGTGCGGGTCGCCTCCTCGCCCTCGAGCAGGATCCGCGCCTCGCCACTCTCAGCGAGGAACACCACATCCAGCGCCTCGGCCACGCGGGCCAGGGCCGCCTCGTCATCCAATGCCACATCGTGCTTGTCGGCGGCCAGGGCGGTCAGGCGGTAGAGCGCCCCGCTATCCAGCAGACGCCAGCCCAGCCGCTCGGCGACCAGCCGGCTGATGGTGCCCTTGCCGGCGCCACCGGGGCCATCGATGGTGAGTACCGGTGCCCGTTCGCTCATGATGACTCCTGTTCTTCGGCGAGAGACAGCCCGACGCGGCGCGCCAGGGACACGAAACCGGGGAACGACGTCGCCACGTTGGCGCAGTCGTCGATGACGATCTCGCCCTCGGCACGCAGGGCCGCCACGCTGAAGGCCATGGCGATGCGGTGATCGCCCAGGCTATCGACGCGACCGCCCGCATAGCTCGGCCCTTCGCTGCCTTGCCCTGCGAGGCGGCCGACGATATCGATGCCATCCTCATGCAGGCGATTCTCGACACCCAGCGCCGCCAGCCCGTCGGCCATCACCTTGAGGCGATCGGATTCCTTGACGCGCAGCTCGGCGGCCTCGCGCAGGCGGGTGGTGCCCTCGGCATTGGCGGCGGCCACGAACAGCGCGGGGAACTCGTCGATGGCCAGCGGCACCTGATCGACCGGGATGTCGATGCCCTTGAGCGGCGCGTAGCGGATATGCAGGTCCGCCACCGGCTCGCCACCCACCTCATGGCGGTTCTCGAGACGCAGGTCGGCGCCCATCTGCTGGAGGATATTGATCACGCCGATGCGAGTCGGGTTGATGCCCACATGCTCGAGCACCAGGTCGGCCCCAGGGGTGATCGCCGCGGCCACCAGGAAGAAGGTCGCCGACGAGATGTCGGACGGCACGTCGATCGGGGCGGCGGCGAGGCTCCCGCCTCCCTCGAGCCAGCAGGTATCGCCCTTGCGCTCGACCGCATAACCGAAGCCATTGAGCATGCGCTCGGTATGGTCGCGGGTCGGCGCCGGCTCGCGCACCCGGGTCTCGCCCTCGGCGTAGAGCCCGGCCAGCAGCAGGCAGGACTTCACCTGGGCGCTGGCCATCGGCATGTCGTAGTCGATGCCCTTGAGTGGCTGGCCGCCGCGGATCTTCAGCGGCGGGCGACCGCCCTCGGCGGTATCGATCACCGCCCCCATCTCGCGCAGCGGATCGGCGACCCGATCCATGGGCCGCTTGGTCAAGGAGGTGTCACCGGTCAGTTCGGTATCGAAGGCCTGGCCGGCCAGCAGGCCGGCGAACAGGCGCATGGCGGTGCCGGCGTTGCCCACATAGAGCGGCCCGGCCGGCGCCTCGAGGCCATGCAGGCCCACGCCGTGCACGGTCACCCGCCCCTGATGCGGCCCCTCGATGGCCACTCCCATCTCACGGAACGCCTGCAGGGTCGCCAGGCTGTCCTCGCCTTCCAGGAAGCCGGAAACCTCGGTCACCCCCTCGGCCAGGGCGCCGAGCATGATCGAGCGATGAGAGATCGACTTGTCGCCGGGCACGCGGATACGCCCGGTCACACCGCCACCGGGGGCGACCCGGTAACGCAGCTTGTCTTGTGCTTGCATCTGGTATTCCGCCTGGTAACTGGTCTGGTTAATCAGGGAGTCGAAGTAATGTCGAGCGTGACTGGCACGATCGAAGGTCGCCAGCATGGCATCGGTGTCGCCGTGCTCGACCGCTCGACGCAACCGGGCCACGCCGGCCTCGAAGTCGTCGAGGGCATGCAACACCGCATCACGGTTGGCGACGAAGATGTCGCGCCACATCACCGGATCGCTGCCGGCGATGCGCGTGAAATCGCGAAACCCGCCGGCGGCATAGCGGAAGATATCGAGGCGCTCGTCCTGACGCGCCAGGGTGTCGACCAGCGAGAAGGCCAGCAGGTGCGGTAGATGACTGGTACGGGCCAGCACCTCATCGTGGCGCGCTACCTCCATCTCGAGCACCTCGGCGCCGGTGGCTTCCCACAGCGTGCGCACCATGCCCAGAGCGTCGGGGTCGGTGCTCGACTCGGGCGTGAGGATCACCTTGTGGCCGACATAGAGATCGGGGTTGGACGCCGCGACGCCGCTCTTCTCGGAGCCGGCGATGGGGTGCCCCAGCACCAACCTCGGCGGCATGCCGCCGAAGACCGCCTCGGCCGCCTCGCGGATGGCCGCCTTGGTGCTGCCGACATCGGTGATCACCGGATCGATGCCGGCCCGGCGAATGCCGACGGCAAGCGTTGCCATCACCTCGCGCATGGCCAGCACCGGCACCGCCAGCACGACCAGATCGACACCCTCGAGCAGCGCTTCGAGCCGGGTGCCGCCTCGGTCGATCAACCCCATCTCGACGCCGCGGGTGATTTCCTCGGCATCCGGGTCGCAGGCCAGGATCTCGCCGGCGGCGGCTTTTCCTACCGCCCCGAAGCCGGCGGCGTCTTTTTCTATCGCCCCGAACCCGGCGGCATCTTTTTCGACCGCCCCGAAGCCGGCGGCGCGTAGCGCGGCGGCCAGCGAGCCGCCGATCAGGCCGAGGCCGACGATCAACACCCGGGAGGAAAGCGCCTGACGCTCCATCCTAGAGCACGCCCTGGGGATAGGAGCCCAGCACCTTGACCTCGGCGGCACGAACCTGCACTTCTTCGAGCATCGCGGCGACCCGCGGCTCGTCCCGGTGGCCCCTGAGATCGATGAAGAAGACGTAGTTCCACACCCCGCTGCGCGAGGGGCGCGTCTCCAGGCGCGTCAGGTCGATCCGGTGGCGATGGAAGGGTTCCAGCAGGTCGTGCAGGGCACCCGGCTGGTTGCGCATGGCCACCACGATGGAGGTCTTGTCCTCGCCGGACATCGGCACGTCCTGGTTGCCGATGATCAAGAAACGCGTGGAGTTGTCCGGGCGATCCTCGATCTTCTCGGCGATGCGCGTCAGGCCATAAAGCTTGGCGGCCATGTCGCCGGCGATGGCGGCGCTGTGCCACTCGGTCTTGACCAGTCGGGCCGCCTCGGCGTTGGACGACACCGGCACCCGCTCGGCATGCGGGTAATGGGCGTCCAGCCACTTGCGACACTGGGCGAAGGACTGCGGATGGGAGTAGATCCGCGAGACCTTGTCGCGCCGCGTGGTATCGGCCACCAGCAGATGATGGTGGATGCGCAGCACGACCTCGCCGCAGATGCGCATCCCCGAGTCGATGAAGGAGTCCAGGGTGTGATTGATCACGCCCTCGGTGGAGTTCTCCACCGGCACCACGCCGTAGTTGACGGCGCCGGCCTCCACCTCACGGAACACCTCATCGATGGCCGCCATGGGCAGGCTCACGGCGCTGTCGCCGAAATGCTTGAGCGTCGCCTGCTGGGTGAAGGTGCCTTCCGGCCCCAGATAGGCGACCTTGACCGGCTGCTCGAGGGCCAGGCAGGCGGACATGATCTCGCGGAACAGGCGCGCCATTTCCTCGCCATCGAGGGGGCCAGGGTTGAGCTCCATGATCCGACGCAGCACCTGAGCCTCGCGCTCGGGCCGATAGAAGACGGCACCGGGATCGCCCTGGGTCTTGACCTCGGCGACGCGGCGCGCGCATTCCGCGCGCTCGCTGATCAAGCGCAGGATGTCGTGGTCCAGTTCGTCGATGCGCTGACGGAGCGAATCGAGATTGATGGGGGTATCACTCATGGTGGTTCCCTTGTATCGGGGACAGAGCCCGGTGTCTGGCTTGTCGAGGCCCGAGGTTCGAGAACGCCTTGTCACCTCGTGCCTCGCTCCGTTATCCCTTGCGGCGCTCGAAATCCGCCATGAAGTGGACCAGGGCGTCCACGGCGGCTTCCGGCACGGCGTTGTACAGGCTCGCCCGCATGCCGCCGACGCTGCGGTGCCCCTTGAGGTTGAGCAGGCCGGCCTGCTCGGCCTCCTTGAGGAAGGGCTCGTCGAGCCGATCGTCGTCGAGCACGAAGGGCACGTTCATCCGCGAGCGGTTCGCCGTGGCGATGGGGTTCGAGTAGAGGCCGCCGCCATCGATGGCGGCGTAGAGCTTCTCCGCCTTGCGGTTATTGAGCGCATCCATGGCGGCCAGGCCGCCGATGTCATGCTTGAGCCACTGGAACACCAACCCCGCCAGGTACCAGCTGTAGGTCGCCGGCGTATTGACCATGGAGCCGGCCTCGGCCTGAGCCTTGTAGCCCATCAGGCTCGGCATTCCGGCACAGCCACGGTCGAGCAGGTCGTCACGCACGATCGCCAGCGTCAAGCCGGCCGGGCCGATGTTCTTCTGGGCACCGGCATAGATGACACCGAACGGCGAAACATCCAGCGGACCGGACAGGAGGCTCGACGACATGTCGCAGACCAGCGGCACCTCGCTGCCATCGGGGCGAACGCCCCGCGGCACGTAGTCGAACTCGAGACCCCCGATGGTCTCGTTGGCGGTGTAGTGCAGGTAGGCCGCGTCATCGGCCAGCGCGATGTCGGCCTGGCACGGCACCGCACGATGGCCATTCGCCTCGCTGGACGCCACGACCGGCGCGGCCCCGAACAGGTGGCGCGCCTCGGCGATGGCCTTCTTGCCCCAGATGCCGGTATGCAGGAAGTTGGCGCTACCGCCAAGCCCTAGCAGGTTATAGGGCACCGCGGCGAACTGCATCGTCGCCCCACCCTGGGTGAAGATCACCCGATAGTTATCGGGGATCGCCAACAGCTCACGGAGATCGCTCTCGGCCTGCTCGGCGATGGCCACGAACTCGGGGGAACGGTGGCTCATCTCCATCACCGAGAGGCCGCGCCCACGATAATCGAGCAGCTCGTCGCGGGCACGCTCCAGCACCGCCTGTGGCAAGGCGGCCGGGCCGGCACAGAAATTGAAGTGGCGTGTCATCGGCGTCGTTCCGTCATGAGTTACTGATCATCGTCGGTGGCCGGCGGTTCGCCGCCGGCGTCGGCCTCGGGCGCATCACCCTCTTCTCCTGCGGGCAACGCTTCCTCCTCGGGTTCGTCGACACGCACCGTCTTGACCAGCGCCTCGCTCTCGCCCAAGCGGATCAACATCACCCCTTGGGTGTTACGCGAGTTGATCGACACCTCGTCGACCCGGGTACGCACCAGGGTGCCGCGGTCGGTGATCAGCATCATCTCATCGGCGCCATAGACCTGCATCGCCGCCACCAGGGCGCCGTTGCGCTCGCTGGTCTGCATGGCGATCACCCCCTGGCCGCCGCGTCCGCGCAGCGGGAACTCCTCGAGCCGCGTGCGCTTGCCATAGCCGTTCTCGCTGGCGGTCAGGATGGTGATCTGACCGCCGTTGCCGGCCGCGGTCTCGGCCTGGGTCTCGCCATCCACCGCATCCTCGGCATCGATGCGCTGACTCTGCGGGATGATCAGGCTGATCACCTCGGCGCCACCCTGCAGCCTCATGCCCCGCACGCCACGGGCGGTGCGGCCCATGCTACGCACGTCGCGCTCCTCGAAGCGGATCGCCTTGCCATTGGAAGACAGCAGCATGGCGTGGTCCGCCCCGCTGGTGATGGCGGCCCCGACCAGCCGATCGTCCTCTTCCAGCTCGATGGCGATCAGGCCCACGCTGCGCGGCCGGGAGAACTGCTCCAGGCTGGTACGCTTGACCGTACCCTTGGCGGTGGCGAAGAAGATGTAGCTCTCGGGATCGTAATCGCGCACCGGCAGGATGGCGTTGATCGACTCACCTTCAGCCAGCGGCAGCATATTGACCAGCGGCTTGCCACGCGAGCCGCGGCTGGCCGCCGGCATCTCGTAGACCTTGAGCCAGTAGACCTTGCCGCGATTGGAGAACAGCAACACGGTGTCGTGGGTCGAGGCCACCAGCAGGTGCTCGATGATGTCCTCGTCCTTCATCGTGGTCGCCGATTTGCCACGGCCGCCGCGGCGCTGGGCCTGATAATCGGAGAGCGGCTGGGTCTTGGCGTAGCCGGAGCGGGACACGGTGACCACCATGTCCTCCTCGGCGATCAAGTCTTCGATGGACAGATCGAGGTGGCTGGCCTGAATCTCGGTACGGCGCGCTTCGCCGAACTGGTCGCGCACGGCGGTCAGCTCCTCGCGAATCACCTCCAGCAGGCGTTCGGCACTGGCCAGGATCGCGGTGAGCTCGGCGATCTTCTCGAGAATGCCCAGGTATTCATCGAGCAGCTTCTCGGTCTCGAGCCCGGTCAGGCGGTGCAGGCGCAGTTCGAGGATCGCCTGGGCCTGGCCCGGCGAGAGGCGATACTGGCTGGCTTCGTCGTTGAGACCGAAGCCCTCGTCCAGGTCCTCGGGCTTGCAGGAATGGGCGCCGGCCCGCTCCAGCATGCCGGTGACCTGCCCCGGCGCCCAGCTGCGGCCGAGCAGCTTGTCCTTGGCCTCGGTGGCATTCGGCGAGGCCTTGATCAGCTCGATCACCTCGTCGATGTTGGAGATGGCGACGGTCAGGCCTTCGAGGATATGACCGCGCTCGCGGGCCTTCTTGAGTTCGAACAGGGTGCGACGCGTGACCACCTCGCGGCGGTGGCGGATGAAAGCCTCGAGCACCTGCTTGAGGGTGTGGATGCGCGGCTCGCCGCTCTCGAGGGCCACCATGTTGATGCCGAAGACGTTCTGCAACTGAGTCTGGGAGAAGAGGTTGTTGACCACCACCTCGCCGGACTCGCCGCGCTTGACCTCGATGACGACGCGCAGCCCATCCTTGTCGGACTCGTCACGCAGCTCGGCGATGCCGTCGATGCGCTTGTCCTTGACCAGCTCGGCGATCTTCTCGATCAACCGCGCCTTGTTCACTTGGTACGGCAGCTCGGTGACGATGATGTGATCGCGACCGGTCTTGTCGTCGTGCTCGATGGTGTGACGGGCCCGCACGTAGATGCGCCCGCGCCCGGTGCGATAGGCGTCGAGGATACCCGCCCGACCGTTGATGATGCCCCCGGTGGGGAAATCCGGCCCGGGGATGTATTCCATCAGGTCATCGACCGTCAGGGTATGGTCATCGATCAGTGCCAGGCAGCCGTCGACCACCTCGCGCATGTTATGCGGGGGAATATTGGTGGCCATGCCCACGGCGATGCCCGAGGAGCCGTTGACCAGCAGGTTCGGCACCTTGGTGGGCAGCACGTCGGGGATGCGCTCGGTGCCGTCGTAGTTGTCGACCCAGTCGACGGTGTCCTTCTCGAGGTCGGCCATCAGCTCATGGGCGAGCCGGGCCATGCGCACCTCGGTGTAACGCATCGCGGCGGCGTTGTCGCCATCGATGGAACCGAAGTTACCCTGGCCATCGACCAGCACGTGGCGCATGGAGAAGTCCTGGGCCATGCGTACGATGGTGTCGTAGACGGCACTGTCACCGTGGGGGTGATACTTACCGATGACATCGCCGACGACGCGCGCCGACTTCTTGTATGGCTTGTTCCAGTCGTTGTTCAGCTCATGCATCGCGTAGAGCACGCGGCGATGAACCGGCTTCAAGCCATCGCGCACGTCAGGCAGCGCACGGCCGATGATCACGCTCATCGCGTAATCGAGGTACGACTGCTTGAGCTCGTCCTCGATGTTGACTGGCAGAATCTCTCTGGCGATGTCACCCATGGGTCGTCGAATCCTTTGCACTGCAAGAGGTTGGCCCGTCGCCTGGCCGTGAGACGACGCGCCATTTCAGCCGTGCATCATACCACTGTGGGGCGCGCAAAGCAGCGGTCAGGCTGGGCTATCGCCAGGCGCCGCATTCCGGGAGATGCGACGACGCGCTCAGTCGACGACCAGCGGCGCCAGGGCCTCGCGCAGCATGCCATCGATGGCCACGGCCTTGTTGGCCGTCACGTCCAGCAGCACGAAGGTCATGTCGGCACTGGCCACCGCCTTGCCGTCGCGCACACGACGGATGTCCTGGTGCATCCGTGCGCTGCGGCTACCAAGCTCGGCGAGCCCGGTGACCACCTCCAGATCATCACCGGCCATCGCCGCTCGGCGATAGTCGATGTTGAGGTTGACGGCGACGAAGGCCACCTCGCCGCCCTGGATCACCTCGGCCAACGCCTGCCGTTCGTCGAAATACGCCCAGCGCCCCTCCTCCAGGAACTCCAGGTAGCGAGCATGGTTGACGTGGCCGTAGCCGTCGAGGTGATAGCCGCGCACGCGCAGCGCTATGGTGGAGCGCCGATCATCCATGAGAATCTCCGTCAGTAATAGGACAGCGAACTTCCGATTCTAGTCAGACCCATCGCCGACATTCAAACGTCAGTTTGAATACGCAGCCGAGCGGGCCCTGGCACCCCCGTTCCCCATTCGCCATAATGTGCCCCTTTTCGCCCAGGAAACGCTTCATTCATGTGGTTCAAGCATCTGCACCTCTATCGCCTGCACGACGCACCCGACCTGGATGCCACGAGCCTCGAGGAGGCCCTGACGCAACAGGCGTTTCGCCCGCTGGGTGGCAGCGAGGCACGTCGTCTCGGCTGGTCGGCACCCGCCGGCCGCGCCGGCACCCAGCTGCTCCACGAGCTGCAGGGTCAACGACTGATCACCGCTCTACGCCAGGAGCGGCTGCTGCCCGCCGCCGTGGTCAAGGAAGAACTCGAGGAACGCGTGGAGGTCATCGAGACCGCCGAGAGCCGCAAGCTGCGCCGGCAGGAGAAGCTCGCGCTCAAGGAGCAGGTCTATGAGGAACTGCTGCCACGCGCCTTCGTGCGTAGCCAGAAGGTCGATCTATGGTGGGATAGCCGCCGCCACCTGATCGCTATCAACACCAGCAGCCGCAAGCGTGCCGAGGAGCTGCTCGACCTGCTGCGCGAGACCCTGGGCAGCCTCAAGGTCACTCCTCTGGCCAGCCAGACCCTGCCGATGCGCGCCATGACCACCTGGCTCGGCGATCCGGCCTCACGGCCCGCCGACCTGATGCTCGGCGATCAGGTCGAGCTCAAGGCCAAGGGCGACGACGGCGTGCTGCGCGCCCGCCAGGTCGATCTCGACAGCGACGAGATCCAGCAACTGCTCGAGGGCGACCGCCAGGCCAGCAAGCTGGCCCTGGCCCTGGAAGGCCGGCTGACCTTCGTGCTGCATGACGACCTGGCGGTCAAGTCACTACGCTTCGACGACGCCCTCGTCGACGAGGCTTCCCAGACCGACGATGGCGACGACGCCCTGGTACGCCTGGAGACCGATTTCCTGCTGATGACCCAGGCGCTGGCCGACGGCATCGAGCGTCTGCTGGACTGGCTGGGCGGCGAAGCCCAAGCCGGCCAGGCCACCCCATCCGCCTGACCGACACGGCCCCGCGCTCATGACGACCACGCACGACCAAAACGCCCACGATCCCTGGGCCGAGATTCGCCCCTATCACGACGGGGAGGTAGCCGAGGCGCTGGAGCGCCTCGCCCGGGATCCTGAGCTGCTCGACGCCCTGACCCGCTTCCGCCTGCCGCGCCTGGCCAAGTGGATGCCGCGACTCTCGCGCACCATCGCCAGCGCCGCGGTGCGTCGCGAGGTACGCGACGTCACCACCATTCGCGGCTTTCAGGACCGCATCGCCGCCTACATGCAGCGGATGCTGCGCAACTCGACCACCGACTTCCGCGTCGATGGGCTGGAACAGCTGGAGCCCGATACCGCCTACCTGTTCATCGGCAACCACCGCGACATCTCGCTGGACCCGGCGTTCGTCAACTACGCCCTCTACCTGGCGAACCGCAACACGGTGCGCATCGCCATCGGCGACAACCTGCTGCAAAAGCCCTACGTCACCGATCTGATGCGGCTCAACAAGAGTTTCATCGTGCCGCGCAGTGCCCGCGGCAAGCGGGCCATGCTGGCCGCCTACCAGAAGCTCTCGGCTTACATTCGCCATTCGATCACCGTCGACAACCATTCGATCTGGATGGCCCAGCGCGAGGGCCGGGCCAAGGACGGCATCGACGGTACCGACCCGGCGATCTTGAAGATGCTGACCATGGCGCGCCGCGGCGAAGACCGCAGCGCCGATATCGGCGACGCGATCGCCGAGCTGCGCGTGGTGCCGGTGTCGATCAGCTACGAGTACGACCCCTGCGACGTGCAGAAGGCCCGCGAACTGCACGCCGTGCATACCAGCGGCGCCTACGACAAGAGCGAGTTCGAAGACATCCGCTCCATCGTCGCCGGCATCACCGGCCAGAAAGGCCGCGTGCACCTGCGCTTCGGCACGCCGCTCACGGCGGACTTCAACAGCCCCGAGACGGTCGCCTCGGAGATCGACCGTCAGGTGCTCGGCGGCTATCACCTCTTCCCCAGCCACTATCTGGCCCTCGAGGCCCTGGGCGATGCCCCAGAGCTGCTGGACCTGAGCGAGGTCACCGACGCCGACCGTGCCCACTTCCAGGCTCGGCTCACCGCGGTGCCATCGGAGCTACGCGACTGGTGGCTCGCCCAGTACGCCAACCCGGTGCGTCATGCGCACGGCAGGATTTAACCACCCGGCACAGGCGGTGCAGCGCCCAGGCCCACCGCCATACCAGGGCTAAGGGAGACCCAGGATGACACCGAGCCCCACGCAGCGCGCGAACCAGGCCCGAGCGGCCCACCGGGTCACGCTGATCGGGGCGCTGGTGGATCTCCTGGTCGGCCTCGCCAAGCTCATCGCCGGCCTGCTGGTCGGGTCGGCGGCTCTGGTCGCCGATGGCATCCACTCCTTCTCCGATATCGTCACCGACCTGTTCGTGGTGGCGGCCACCCACTTCGGCCGCCAGGCGCCCGACCGCCTCCACCCCTACGGCCACGGCCGCATCGAAACCCTGGCCACGCTGTGGCTCGGCAGCGTACTGATCTTCGTCGCCGGCGCCATCGCCTGGGCGAGCGTGGGACGCCTGATCGCTGGCGAGGCCGCCCATGCACCCGGCGGCTGGGCCATCACCATCGCCGGCGCGTCCCTGCTCGCCAAGGAAGCCATCTACCATTACACGATGCGCGCCGCCCGCCGCATCGGTTCGCGCCTGCTGGCGGCCAACGCTTGGCATTCCCGCTCCGATGCGCTCTCCACCCTGGTGGTGCTGATCGGGCTGGTCGCCACCCAGCTGGGCCTTGCCTGGATGGATGCCGTGGCCGCGATCATCGTCGGCGTGATGGTCGGCCAGGTCGGCGGCCGCCTGCTGTGGGAGTCCGGCCAGGAGCTGATCGACACCGCCCTGCCCGAGGAAGAACAGGCGCGACTGCAACACACCGCCGAGCAGGTCCCGGGCGTGCACGGCGTCCACGAGCTACGCACCCGCCGCATCGCCGACGATGTGTTGCTCGACCTGCATATCGTGGTGCCGCCACGTGTCACCGTCTCCGAGGCCCACGAGATCGGCAATACCGTCAGCCGCCGGCTACGCGAGACGCTGCCACACCTGGCCGACATCACCTTCCACATCGACCCCGAAGACGACGAAGGCGAGACCGAACACAGCCTGCGTCCTGGCCTGCCGCTGCGCGTCGATGTCGAGGCGCTGCTCGATGAGGCCTGGCACGAACAGCCCGCCTGGCAGGCGCGTATCGATCTCGACCTGCATTATCTGGACGATCGGATCGATGTGTCCCTTTACCTCGACGCCTCGCCCCACCCCTTCGCCCTCAACGCCGCCGCCGCCGAGCTTCGCCGCGCCGCGAGCGGGCTCGACTGGCTGGGTCGACTGCGGCTGTGGCAGGGTCCGGGATGCGGCTGATCGCCTCCGCATCGGCCCACGCTCGCGCTTCCCTCCCCTCCCACCTAAGCTTGATCTCACCCTCCCCCATGAGCGGGATGCCATGTCCGTCTTCCCTCGTCCCGGTCCGGCCTCAACCGAACGCCGGCAGTGCCTGATCCTGCTCGGCAGCATGCTGACCACCGCCACACTGGGCCTGCATGCCCTCGACGCGCTGGCACGCCTCGACCAGGCACGCCTACGCGACAGTATGCGACGGCAATATGGGGCTGACGGCCTCTCGATACTCGAGACCTGGCTGGCGATGCTGGACGGGCTGCGCGGCGCCGATATCGCCGCGCAGTTGACGGGGGTCAACGACTTCATCAATCGCCACGTACGCTGGCTCGATGACGATGAGATCTGGCGGCAGGAAGACTACTGGGCCACCCCCCTGGAAACGCTCGGCCATGGCGCCGGCGATTGCGAGGACTTCACCATTGCCAAGTACATATCGCTGCGCGAACTGGGCCTGCCCGAGACCGTACTGCGCCTCATCTATGTCAAGGCCCGGATCGGGCGCAGCCGCATCACTCAAGCGCACATGGTGCTCGGCTATTACGTCTCGCCCGGGGCAGAACCCATGGTATTGGACAACCTAGTGACCACGATCCGGCCGGCCGGCGAGCGGCCGGACCTCGACCCACTGTTCAGTTTCAACGGCCGCGGCCTATGGACCGACGACTCCCGCCAATCGCGCGCCGACCCCGTGGCACGCCTGTCTCGATGGCGCAGCGCCATCGAGCGCATGCGACAACAGGGCTTCACCCAGGGGAGATAACATATGTCACTCATCAAACAGCTGTGGTGGATCATCGCCGGGCTCATACTATTGTCCTTCGGCGCCAGCCTATTCATCAGCGTGGCCACCAGCCGCGACTATATCGAGCAGGAAGTCCGCATCAAGAACCTCGATAACGCCAACGCCTTGGCGTTGACCCTGACCCAGATGCCCAAGGACGATGTCACCGTCGAACTACTGATCGCCGCCCAGTTCGATACCGGCTACTATCGGCGTATCGAACTGCGCTCCTCCGAGGGCACACTCCTCGAGTCACGCCAGGCCGATGCGGCGATCGGCAACGTACCGGCCTGGTTTATCGAACTGGTCGACCTCCACGTCGCTCCCGGCGTGGCGGTGGTCCAGAACGGCTGGCAGCAGTTCGGCACCCTGACGGTGGAAAGCCAGCACAGCTATGCCTACCGCTCGCTATGGCGAAGCGTCCTGAAACTGGCCGGCTGGTTCGGGCTGGCCGGCCTCACGGGGCTGTTGCTCGGCGGCTGGTGGGTACGCAGCATCCGCCGGCCGCTACACCGGGTCGTCGAGCAGGCACGGGACATCGGCATGCGTCGCTTCACTCGCTCTCCCGTCCCCCACACCCGAGAGCTCGGCGACGTGGTCGAGGCCATGAACCGGCTGAGCCACGATGTGGGCGAGATGCTCGACCGCGAGAGCCAACTGATCGATGGACTGCGCCAGCGCCTGCAGCACGACGCGGTGACCGGCGCGCTGAACCGCGACGCCTTCCTCGCCCAGCTACAGATTCATCTGGAGAGCCAGAACGCCCGCGCCAGCGGCGGCCTGGCGCTGATTCGCGTCAGCCACCTGGGGCAGCTCAACGAGCGGCTCGGCCATGACGGCGCGGACACACTCCTGAGGGAACTCGTCGCCTCACTGAAACGCTTGCTCCAGGCACACGGCAGCGGCCTGGTCGGGCGCCTCGACGGCCGGGATTTCGCCTTGCTGTTGCCGGGGTTGGACGACCTCGACCCGCTGCGGCGTGAACTCAAGCACCATCTGCAGATGCTGATCGAGGCACGGCATGCGCCGATCGTGCTGCCGGCCGTGCTCGGACACTACGCCCAGGGCGATCGGTGCAACACGCAACTCGCGGGCCTCGATGACGCGCTCTCGGCGGCCGAAGCCCAAGGGCTTCACGACCCCGTCATCATCGATAACACCCAGGCCGGCAGCCTGTTCGACGATCACGCGGAATGGCACCAGGCCCTGAAAAACGCCCTCGAGGAAGGCCTCAGCCTGGCCCATCACCCGGTGCTGGATCGAGACGGCAAACTGCTGCATGTCGAGTGCCCGTCGCGCCTGTACCTGAAACAGCAATGGCGGACCGCCGGAGTGTTCGCACCCTGGGTGTCACGGCTGGGCATGTCGACGCAGCTGGACCTCGCGGTGGTCGACGCCGCGTTGCAAGACATCGTCCAGCACCACCAGCCGGTGAGCATCCACCTCTCCGGCGACGCGATGCGCGACGCCCACTTCGCTTGGGAACTAGGCGCACGACTCGGCGCCAAGCCCGATGCCGCCACGCGGCTGTGGCTGGATATCCCCGGCAATCTCGCCATCCAGGATCTCGAACATTTCCGTGCCCTGTGCACGATACTTCGCCCCCTGGGATGCCAGTTGGGGCTGGAGCATGTCGGCGCCGAACTCACCCGCATCGCCGACCTCCACGACCTCGGCCTGAGCTACTTGAAGATCGACGCCACCCTGGTCAAGGATGTGGCGGAAGGCCACGAGCAGCAGGCCATACTGCGCGGCATGGCCACGCTCTGCCACTCGCTGGGCATCCTGGCCATCGCCGAAGGCGTCGAGCATGGCGTTGAGGCCCGCATGCTCTTCGAACTGGGGCTCGACGGGGTCACCGGGCCTTGCACCGACTGGCTCGACCCTTTCCCACCCGCACCGACCTCGTGAGGGTTGGCGCTGGAGCTTCGGAAAAAACATGGTATCGTCGGCGGAGATCCGTCCCGCCCGCCCAAGGAGAAATGCCATGTCGTCATCGGAGATCCAGAAGACTCGCGTCATCAATGAACTACGCAGTTTCATCAAGAAGCTGCTACAAGATCCGAAAGTTCTGGAACAGTCCCTGGCGGTCGCCCGGCAACGCCTCGGCGAGAGCGACCAATCAGACGTCATGGCGCACATCGCCAACGAGATATCCGATACCACCAGCGTGCACATCCCCGAGGATCCCAAGGAGCACTCGGAGGCCGACCGCCTCTTCCTCGAGCTCCTCAAGGAAGTGGTCAGGGAAGAACAGGCCCTGTACTGATCCTGCGGAGCACGAGGAGGCGACTCACGGCGCCGTAATACGCCTCCCCCGACTGCGCTTGTGCATGGCAGGTGGTATAATACCGTGACACTTTATCAACGCCGCGCCTCATGCTCTATCTGCTAAAGCTCCACCCCGAGATCACCATCAAGTCCCGCTCGGTGCGTCAGCACATGACTCGCTGCCTGACGTCCAACATCCGCAACACCCTGCGCCGCATGGATGAACGCGCTCGGGTCAAGGACCAGTGGGACGCCGTGCGCGTGCGCCTGTCGGAGGACCTGACAGCCGAGACCACGGCCGCCATCGAGGACAGCCTGACGCGTATCCCCGGCATCCAGCAGATACTGGCCACCGAGGAGGTGGCCTTCGAGTCCCTGGAACAGGCCGCCGAGCATATCGTGCCACTGTGGAGCCCGGCGATCGCCGGACACAGCTTCCGGGTCCAGGCCAAGCGACGCGGGCAACACGACTTCACCTCCGCGGATATCGAGCGCTATCTCGGCGGCCGCCTGCTCGAAGCGGCGCCGGGAGCCCGGGTCGATCTCAAGCACGCCGAGGTCGTGGTGCCGGTGGAGCTTCACGACCGGCGTCTGCAGGTGATCCGCGCGCGCTGGAAGGGGCTAGGCGGCTACCCGCTCGGCGTGCAGGGCCAGGCCCTGGCGCTGATGTCGGGCGGCTTCGACTCCCCGGTGGCGGCCTGGAAGATGATCCGCCGAGGCGTCAAGACGCACTTCCTGTTTTTCAACCTGGGCGGCCCGGCTCACGAGGCCGGCGTGCGCGATGTCAGCCACCACCTCTGGGAACGCTATAGCCTGTCTCACAAGGTAAAGTTTATCTCGGTGCCCTTCGACGGCGTGGTCGGCGAGATCCTGCGCAGCATCCCCGATGGTCTGATGGGGGTGGTGCTCAAGCGTTTGATGATTCGCGCCGCCAACCGGGTGGCACAGCGCTTGCGCATTCCGGCACTGGTCACCGGCGAAGCGATCGCCCAGGTCTCCAGCCAAACACTCGCCAACCTGGCGGTGATCGACGAGGTCAGTGAACGGCCGATCCTGCGCCCGGTGCTGACCGACGACAAGCAGGACATCATCGACCGGGCCCGGCTCATCGGCACCGCCCGCATCGCCGAATCCATGCCCGAATACTGTGGCGTGATCTCGCGCCGGCCCCACAACAAGGCGCCGCTGAACGACGTGCTGGCGGCCGAGCGCGACTTCGATGACGGCGTGCTCGACGCGGCCATCCAGGCCACCGTCGTCAAGCAGATCGACCAAGTATTGGAGGACGAGGCGCCGACCGCCGAGGTCGTGACGGCGAACACCCCGGAGGAGCTCACCGCACTCGACGGGCCCTGCATCATCGACATCCGCCGCGCCGATGAACGCGAGGCCGCGCCCCTGCTGCTTCCCCAAGCCTTGTCCCAGGTGCCGCTGATCGAGATCCCCTTCTTCGAGCTGCAGGACAAGGCTCCCGAACTCGACGCCGACAAGCACTACCTGCTGTATTGCGACCAGGGCGTGATGAGCCGCATGCAGGCGCTCCATCTCGCCGATCGCGGCCTGCATCACTTCGGCGTCTATCACCAGCGCCCCGACGCCTGACACCCGGCCTCTGATAACGCAGAGGCGTGCTATCTCCCCCCCAGAGTAGGAGAAATCTCCTACTCACTCCCTCGGCAGGCCCCACACTTCCCCACTATAGTGAGGGCACATTCCCTCCGTGAGTCGCCTTACATGGGCATGGATTCCGATTCCCGGGCCGAGGGCGGCCTGCTAGCCCGGCTCGCCGATGCCTGCGAGACAACCGATGTGCTGAATGGTCGCCGCGATGACCTCCTGGCGCTGATCGAGCAATTGTTCGGCCGCACCCCGATCATGCTCAATGGCTTCGATCGCCAGAGGCGCTGCATCCTCTGGAATCACCAGTGCGAGCGTGCCTTCGGCTGGCGCACCGACGAGGTCATGGCGCATCCCGATCCATTGGCCCTCTTCTACCCCGATGTCACGGAGTACCAGGACGTCGTGGCCGGCCTAGCCTCACACGACGGCTCGAGGTTTCAGGAGTGGACTCCCAGGACCCGGGACGGGCGTCGACTCACCACCCTGTGGGCCAACGTCGTCCTGCCGGGCGGCGACAGGCTCTGCATCGGTCACGACATCACCGAACAGCGCGAGGCCGAAAAGCATCGCCGGCTCGCCGCCAGCGTCTTCGAATCCAGCTACGACGCCATCATGATCACCGATGCCGAACAGCGCATCTGCGATGTCAACGCCGCTTTCACGCGCATCACCGGCTACCACCGTGAGGAGGTCCTCGACCTGACGCCCGGCATGCTCGGCACCGCCCAACGCAATGCCGAAGCCTATGAGGCCATCTGCCAGCACCTGGAAACGCATCATAACTGGAAGGGCGAGATCATCGGCCAGCGACGCAACGGCGAGACCTACCCTCTGCTGTTGTCCGCCTCGGTGGTACGCGACGACCAGGGCCAACGCCTTCATTACGTCGCCACCTTCTCCGACATCACCCTCCTCAAGCGCCACCAGGAGGAACTTCACCGCCTGGCCCGCCACGATGTACTGACCGAACTACCCAACCGCCGTCACTTCGCCGAGCGCCTCGAGGCCGCCCTGCCTCGCGCACGGCGCGATGAGACGCTGCTCGCTGTCTGCTTCCTCGACCTGGATGGCTTCAAGCCGATCAACGATCGCCTCGGACACGCGGCCGGCGATCAGGTACTGATCACGGTCAGCCAACGCCTGCGGCACGCCATTCGCGCTAATGACGTCCTGGCCCGGCTGGGGGGCGACGAGTTCGCGCTGCTGCTGGGTGATCTCGACAGCCAGGACGAATGCCTGCAGGTGGTCGAACGCATTCACGACCTGATCGGCCGCCCCATCCCCCTCGACGACTCGCTGGTGAAGACCTCCAGCAGCATCGGCATCACCCTGTTCCCGCATGACGACTCGGAAGCCGAAATCCTGCTGCGCCACGCCGACCAGGCCATGTATCGCGCCAAACGCAGCGGCAAGAACCGCCATTGCCTGTTCGATGCCAGACACTATCAGGAGGAACATCACAGCCGCCGACGCCTGGACCGCCTCGAACAGGCCCTGTGCGGCGACGAGTTCCTGCTCCACTACCAGCCACGCGTCGACCTGCGCCGCGGTGAGGCCTGTGGCCTGGAAGCCCTGCTGCGCTGGCAGCACCCCGAACACGGCCTGCTCGAACCCGCCGACTTCCTGCCTCAGCTGCTCGGCAGCCGGCTCGAATCGCCCCTCGGCGACTGGGTCATCGAGCGGATCCTCGACCAGCTCGAGCAGTGGCGACACCAGGGCCTCGCGCTGCGCATCGGCTTCAATGCCAGCGCCAACGATCTGGCCTTGCCTGAATTCGCCGAGCGGCTGACCCGTGCCCTGGCACGACACCCTGGGCTGGATGGCCGCATGCTCGAGATCGAGTTCCAGGAAAGCGCCGCCATGGATGACCAGCAGGCCGTCAGCCGGGCGCTCCAGCACTGCCGCGACATGGGGCTGCGCGTCGCGCTGGACGACTTCGGCACCGGATACTCATCGCTGTCGCACCTGCGCGAGCTGCCCATCGACATCCTCAAGATCGATAAGCGCTTCGTCGCCGCCATGCTCGACGACGACCGCGATACCGCCCTCGTTCAGGGCATCCTCCAGATCGGCGCGCGGCTCGGGCTCGACGTGATCGCCGAGGGCATCGAATCGCCTGCCCACGGCGAGCGGTTGCTGCAGCTGGGAGGCTCGCTGGCACAGGGCTACGCCATCGCCCACCCCATGCCTGCCGAGCAGGTCCTGCCCTGGCTGGAGCGCTGGCCGGCAAGCGGGTGGCACTCCCGCCGTCCGTGACCCCGTCGCGCGGCCCGACACTTCTGGCCTCGCGCCCGGCGAGGGCGAGTGCAGGGGACGCGGAAAATGCTACAATCCGAGGCCTGATTTCACGGATATCTCGCATGACGGCCTCGACTTCGCCCAGGCGTCGAGTCGGCCGCCATGTTCCACGCTTACGGGAACCTCAGAGCCACCATGTCGAACACCGCCCCGCGCCAGATCCTGGTCACCAGCGCCCTGCCCTATGCCAATGGCTCCATCCACCTGGGTCACCTGCTGGAATACATCCAGACCGACATCTGGGTGCGCTTCCAGAAGAGTCGCGGCCACGACTGCCACTACGTCTGCGCCGACGACGCCCATGGCACCGCCATCATGCTGCGCGCCGAGCAGGAGGGCATCACCTCTCAGGCGCTGATCGACCGCGTCAGCGACGAGCACCAGACCGACTTCGCACGCTTCGGGGTGGCCTTCGACAACTACCACTCGACCCACTCCGAGGAAAACCGCCACTTCAGCGAACTGATCTACACCCGGTTACGCGATCAGGGTCATATCGCCACCCGCGATATCGAGCAGATGTACGACCCGGTCAAGGGCCTGTTCCTGGCCGATCGCTTCATCAAGGGCAGCTGCCCGAAGTGCAAGACCGACGACCAGTACGGCGATAACTGCGAGGCCTGCGGCGCCACCTATACCCCGGCCGAGCTGATCGAACCGGTCTCGGCGATCTCCGGCGCCACACCGGAGGTCCGCAGCTCGACCCACTACTTCTTCAAGCTGCCGGACTTCGCCGACTTCATGCAGCGCTGGATCAACGACGGCCATGTGCAGCCCCAGATCCGCAACAAGCTGATGGAATGGTTCGAGGCCGGTTTCAACGAGTGGGACATCTCCCGCGATGCCCCCTACTTCGGCTTCGAGATCCCCGACGCCCCGGGCAAGTACTTCTACGTCTGGCTGGACGCGCCGATCGGTTACCTAGCCAGCTTCAAGAACCTCTGCGAACGCGAAGGCCTCGATTTCGACGCCTACTGGCGCGAGGACTCCACGGCCGAGATCTATCACTTCATCGGCAAGGACATCGTCTACTTCCACGCGCTGTTCTGGCCGGCCATGCTGCATGGTGCCAGCATGCGCACCCCGAGCGCGGTGAACTGCCACGGGTTCGTCACCGTCAACGGCGCCAAGATGTCCAAGTCCCGCGGGACCTTCATCAAGGCCGCCACCTACGCCGAGCACCTGAACCCCGAATACCTGCGCTACTACTTCGCCGCCAAGCTCACCGCCGGCGTCGACGACCTGGACCTCAATCTCGAGGACTTCGCCCAGCGCGTCAATTCGGATCTGGTCGGCAAGGTGGTCAACATCGCCAGTCGCTGCGCCGGCTTCGTCAAGAAACTCGGCGGTGGCCGGCTCTCCGAGCATTGCGCCGAGCCCGAGCGAGTCGCGCGTTTCATCGCCGCCGGCGACGAGATCGCCGAGCACTTCGAGGCCCGCGAGTTCGGGCGCGCCATGCGCAAGGTGATGGAACTCGCCGACGAGGCCAACACCTACATCGCCGAGGCCGAACCCTGGGTGCTGGCCAAGCAGGAAGGTCGCGAGCAGGAGGTCCTCGACATCTGTTCGGTGGGCATCAACCTGTTCCGCCAGCTGATGGTCTACCTGGCCCCGGTGCTGCCGAGCATGGCCGAAGGCGCCCGCGCCTTCTTGAAGCTCGACTCCCTGGCCTGGGACAGCCGCCAGCAACTGCTGACCGATCACGAGATCGCCAAGTTCAAGCCGCTGATGACGCGGGTCGAGAGCGATCGCATCGACGCCATGATCGAGGCTTCGAAGGAGGATCTGGTGGAAGAGCAGAAGCTCAAGGACACCCCCAAGGGGCCGCTGACCGACCAACCGATCGCCGACGAGATCGCCTTCGACGACTTCGCCAAGGTCGATCTGCGCATCGCCCGCATCGCCAAGGCGGAATACGTCGAGGGCGCCGACAAGCTGCTCCAGCTGACCCTCGACATCGGCGGGGAGACGCGCAACGTCTTCGCCGGCATCCGCAAGGCCTATGCGCCGGAGGCCCTGGAAGGCCAGCTCACCGTGATGGTCGCCAACCTGGCCCCGCGCAAGATGCGCTTCGGCGTCTCCGAGGGCATGGTGCTGGCCGCCGGCGACGACGCCGGCATCTACCTGCTGGAGCCGCATTCCGGCGCCCAGCCCGGCCAACGCGTGAGCTGAGCCCGGCATGGAGCAACGCGCCCTGATCGAAGCCGTCGACGCTACCCTGCCACAGACTCAGTGCGGCAAGTGTGGCCACGACGGCTGCCGCCCCTATGCCGAGGCCATCGCCGCGGGACAGGCGATCAACCGCTGCCCGCCCGGTGGCGATGCCACCGTGGCGCGACTGGCCGAGCTGACCGGCCAGGCCGCGATACCGCTCGAGCAGCCGGCACAATCACCGCTGGTGGCCTGGATTCGCGAGGACGAATGCATCGGCTGCACCAAGTGCATCCAGGCCTGCCCGGTGGATGCCATCCTCGGCGCCGCCAAGCAGATGCATACGGTGATCGAGGCCGAATGCACCGGCTGCGAGCTATGTGTCGCCCCCTGCCCGGTCGACTGCATCGACCTGCTGCCGCATCCCGACTGGCAGGCCGCCGATGACGACGCCGAACAGGCCGCCTACCTGGCACAACGTGCCGAGCGCGGACGGCAACGCTTCGAGGCCCGCAACGCACGCCTGGAGCGCGACGCCGCAGAGAAGCGCCAACGGCGTCTCGAGCGCCGCCGGTCGACATCGGACGCCGTCCCTGGCCAGCCTGCCGCGGCCTCCTCGAGCAGCCTGCGTGCCAACCGCATCGGCCTGGTCGCCAGCCTCAAGCGGCTGGATCGCCAGCGCCAGGCAGACGACCTCGATCCCACCCAGGGCGACGCCCTGGCACGGCGCGAGGCGGAGCTGCGCGAACGCCTGGCCGAGATCGACCGGCAGCTGGAAACCACCACCGGCACCCAGGCCTCACACCCGGACGCGCGACAGCGCCGCATGGCGGTCAACGCCGCCGAACAGGCCCGGCGCCGCGCCCGTCAGCAGCTCGCTCACGCCGAGCGTCAGCACGACGATGATGCCATCGCCGCTGCCCACGTGCAGATCGAGCGCGCCGAGCGGATGCTCAGCGATGCCCGCGCCGCCCTCGATTCCGCCTCCCACTGAGCCTCAGCCACCACGCCATGAATGCCCACAAACGCCACGCGATATTCGCGCGCCTGCGCGAGCACAATCCCGAGCCCACCACCGAACTGAACTGGTCGACGCCCTTCGAGCTGCTCGCCGCGGTGCTGATGTCGGCACAGGCCACCGACGTGGGCGTCAACAAGGCCACCGACCGACTCTTCCCGGTCGCCAACACGCCCGCGGCGATTCTTGCGTTGGGCCTCGACGGTTTGAAGGAACACATCAAGACCATCGGCCTGTACAACACCAAGGCCGAGAACCTGATGAAGACCTGCCGACTCCTGGTCGACAACCACGATGGTCAGGTGCCCCGCACACGCCAGGCCCTGGAGGCGCTGCCCGGCGTCGGCCGCAAGACCGCCAACGTCATCCTCAACACCGCCTTCGGTGAGCCGACCATCGCCGTGGACACCCATATCTTCCGGGTCTCCAACCGCACCGGCCTGGCCAAGGGCAAGGACGTGGTCGAGGTCGAGCAACGGCTGATGCGCCATGTGCCCCGGGAGTTTCGCCAGGATGCCCATCACTGGCTGATCCTGCATGGCCGCTACACCTGTGTGGCCCGCAAGCCGCGCTGTGGAAGCTGCGTCATCGAGGACCTCTGCGAGTACCCCGACAAGCTGGATCTCTGAACCGGCGCCTCGTCGACGCCTCACGCTCCATGCCCCAAAACGCAAGACGCCGCGGCCAAGCCGCGGCGTCGACGTCACCTCATCCCCGAGATATCACTCCCGCGTCGATGGGCAGGGCGCACCGCAGGGCGCACAGGCACTGGCATCGCGTTGCACCAGGGCCGACTCCGCACGACCATTGCCCATGTTGAAGGCGAAGGTGGGGCTGTGCAGATGATCGATCAGGATCATCACCAGCACGGCCAACAGGACTCCGACGAGGCGATGGCGTTGATAGGCGGCGGTCATGTCGTCTCCTTGGAATCAGTTGGCCAGGCGGAACCAGGGGCGCAGGCGAATGCCGATCCACGAACCGGCGAAGGCGCAGGCGAACCACACCCAGGCATGCACGCTGGCCGAGGCCAGGCCGGAGAACAGCGCCCCGATATTGCAGCCGAATCCTAGCCGCGCCCCATAGCCGAGCAACAACCCGCCCACCACGGCGGCGAGGAAGGAGCGACCCGACGGCGTCCGGCGGCTGGCCTCGTTGAAGCGGCTGGCCATGCCGGCGGCGAGCATCGCGCCCAGCAGCAGCCCGAAGTTCATCACCGACGGAATGTTGACCAGCACCGAGTCGGACAGGGCCTGAGCGGGATAGGCCCAGCTCCAGAACTCGAAGTGCCCCATGTCCACGCCGAGCCCCTGCAGCGCCTTGGCGCCCCACAGGTTGAAGGCGAAGGTGATGCCCCAGGGCGAGCCGCCGATGACCAGCGTCAACGCATTGCCCACCGCCAGCACGGCGATCGCCCACAGAAACGGCCAGCGGCCGGTGAACAGGGCCTTCAGGGCACCTCCCTCGGCCGGGCGAAGCCGCAGCTCGCCATGCTCGAGATGGCCGTGAGCCCGCCGCTCGACGCGGTTGACCCACAGCGCGACGGCACCGAGCCCCAGCCACTGCACGGCGATGGCGCCGGGCACACCGACCCCATCGATCAGGCTGATCGGATCCACCGCCGGCAGGTCGAGCCACCAGGGCAGATGCAGCGAGCCGACCACCGCGCCGATGATGAAGAACAACAAGGTCACCAGCATACGCAGGTTGCCGGCCCCGACGGTGAACAGGGTGCCGGAGCCACAGCCCCCACCCAGCTGCATGCCGATGCCGAACAGGAAGGAGCCCACCACCAGGGAGGTCCCCACCGGGGCCACGGCGCCGATCACGTCATCGCGGCCACTGCCCAGGATCGGGATCATGATCAGCGCGGTCAGGGCGAACAGCAGCAGCTGTGCCCGCATGCCGGCGCCACGCTTCTGGGTCACCAGGTTGCGCCACCCGGCGGTGAAACCGAAGGCGCCATGATACAAGGCCACCCCCAGCAGGGTGCCGATGGCCAGCAACGCCAGCAGGAAAGGCGCCGTTTCCGCCCATACCAGGCTGCCCAGCACCACCAGGCCGACGAGCGCCAGCCCGACCACGAAACGATCGGGCCCCGGACGGGCCGTCGGCGCGGCCATGGTATTCGCTTGATTCATCGTTTCTCTGTCCTACTCCTCGGGGCATCCACTCCGCGCCCGGCAGGCGCGGAGCACACGATCGCGGCTTAATCGGCGCCGAAGAACTCGAGCACCTTGCCGAGCCCTCGCTTGGCCACCGTGACCGGGCGCGCAGCGTCCTTAGACCACTCGGACATCGAGCCGTCGTAGAGCGACACGTCGTCGAATCCCATGATCTCGCTGAGCACGAACCAGTCGGTCGCCGCCCAGTGCCCGGTGTTGCAGAACGACACCGTAGGCCTTCCGGGCTCGACACCGGCCGCCTCGATGCGCGATTGCAGCACCTCCTGATCCAGATACCAGGCCTGATCTCGCTCACCGAGCAGTGTCTGTTGAGGCAGGTTGAGCGCGCCGGGAATGGTCCCGGGCACCTCGACCGCGGGTGACTGGTTCTCGCCGCGGAAATAGTCCGCCGGGCGAGCATCGACCAGCTGCGCCTGCGTCTCCCGGGCGGCTTGCACCTCCTCGGTGGTGGCGATCAGCTCGGACTGCAGCTCGCCCGCGAAGTCGGCGACCGCGGGGCGTTCGGGAGTGCCGCTGGCCACCTCCATGCCCTGGGCCTTCCAGCCGGCGAAGCCGCCGTCCAGGATCGCGACCTCGCCATGGCCCAGCACCTTGAAGGTCCAATAGACACGGGCCGCGCTGCCGAAGTCCGTGGCCCCGGTGCCGGCCGGCACCACCACCACGGTGTCATCGTTGTCGATGCCCAGCCCGCCGATCAGGCGCTCGAGACTTGCGACCGGCGGCAACACGCCCGTCACGCCATCCCGCGACTCGCGCCAGCCATCGTCGGTGTAACTGCTGTAGAGGCTGCCGGGAACATGCGCCGACTCGAAGGTGCCGCGGTCGCCCCCACCATCGATGCCGGAGCGCACGTCGAGCACCACCAGGTCATCATCAGCGAGCCGCTCACTCAGCCAGTCGGCCTCCACCAAGGGCGTGACATCGGTGGCCAGCGCCGTTGATGCCGCCGCCATCATTCCGGCGCCGGCCACGAGGGATCTCCACATATTCTCGACCTCTGTCATCCGGATTCAGGGCCTTTCATTATGCGGGTCGTCAGCACGACTTCAATATATACCAAACGAATAAATAACATTTCTTTAGGGTCATAAAGTTATTAACTTATGCCGCCATCAACCCAGCGCCAGCTCCCCACCTCGCTCGATGGCCCGCTGGTAGGCCGGCCGCTCTCGACAGCGCGACAGGAAGGCTTGCAGCCTCGACGTCGCCTCGATCCCGCCACGACGCTCCATCGCCAGCACCGGGAAGCTCATCTGGATATCCGCCGCCGAGAAGGCCTCACCGGCGAACCAGGATGCGCTTGCAAGCTCGGCCTCCCAGTAGTCGCGCAGCTCGCGGATTCTCGGCTCGAGGAAGTTATGCTCTACGCCCTTGGCGAACTGGCGACCCAGCGGGCGCATCAAGGCCGGCACCGGAGGCTTGCCGAGCCGGGAGAACACCAGCCGCATGACCAGCGGCGGCATCGCCGAGCCTTCGGCGTGGTGCAGCCAGAAGCGATAGCGGTCATGCTCATCGCCGCCGGTCGGCGGCGCGAGGCGCCCCTCGGGATCGTGATGCTCGAGCAGGTAATCGATGATCGCCCCGGACTCGGCGATCACGCGGCCGCCCCGGTTCTCGTCGGTAATCACCGGCGACTTGCCCAGCGGATGCACCGCCTTCAACGAGGCCGGCGCCAGCCAGGTCTCTGGGTCACGTCGATAAACGTCCACCTCGTAATCGACGCTCAGCTCCTCCAGCAACCACAGCACGCGATGGGAACGCGAACTTTCCAGATGATGCACACGAATCATGCTGCCTCCTCTGTGTCGTGAATCCTCAGTGTAACGGGCATGTGCGCGTTGAAGACACCGCTGGCGGCGGCCACCGCGAGGCAACATCGCCACTCAACGCAAGACGGCGCCCCGCATGGGACGCCGTCTTGTCGAGGAAAACGCGAGAGACTCGCCTCAAGGATCAGGGTTCATCGAACAGCGCATCACCCTGCTCATCGATGAGCCGCTCCGCCTTGCTCAACATCAAGGCATCACAAGCCTCGCGGCCGGGCACCACATCGGAGCGCTCGAAGCGTTGCTCGCGCATCGCTTCCCCTTCGCCGCGGGGCTTGCGAATCCAGCCGCTGACACGGTACTGGCCACCCACCTCCTCGGACTGGGGGACGATCCAGTAGCCTTGATAGGAGACCGGCTCGCCCTCGGGAGCGGCGCTGGGTGACGCCTCCCCCTGGCCAAACAGGCCGGACAACAGTTTCTTCAGCATCAGCACCCTCCTGATGAATGGCAGAGCTCTCCTCGACGCCGGGAACTCCGTGTTTCCTTGGGCCTACGCGTCAGTCCTGCTGGCGACCCTTGCCCGCCGCGATACGCAGCCGCAAGGCGTTGAGCTTGATGAAGCCCTCGGCATCCTTCTGATCGTAGGCACCGGCATCGTCTTCGAAGGTGGCGATGGACTCGTCGAACAACGAGGCGTCGGACTTGCGGCCGGCCACGGTCGCATTGCCCTTGTAGAGCTTCATGCGCACCACGCCGGAGACGTTCTTCTGAGTCTCGTCGATGGCGGCCTGCAGGGCGCGGCGCTCCGGGCTCCACCAGTAGCCGTTGTAGATCACCTCGGCGTACTTGGGCATCAGCTGGTCCTTGAGGTGGGCCTCCTCGCGGTCCAGGGTCAACGACTCGATGGCGCGGTGGGCGCGCAGCATGATGGAGCCCCCCGGCGTCTCGTAGCAGCCCCGGGACTTCATGCCCACGTAGCGGTTCTCGACGATATCGAGACGCCCGATGCCGTTGTCGCCGCCCAGCTGGTTGAGCCGCGACACCACCTCATGGGGACGCATCGGCTCGCCGTCGATGGCCACGATGTCGCCGCGGTCATAGGTCAGCTCGACGTAGGTCGGCTGGTCCGGGGCGGCCTCGGGCGAGACGCTCCAGCGCCACATGTCTTCCTCGGCCTCGGTCCAGGGGTCCTCGAGGTTGCCGCCTTCATAGGAGATATGCAGCAGGTTGGCATCCATGGAATACGGCGACTTCTTCTTCTGACCGGCGAAGTCCACCGGGATGTCGTGCTGCTGGCAGTAGGCCATCAGCTTCTCGCGGGAGTTGAGGTCCCACTCGCGCCATGGGGCGATCACCTGGACGCCCGGCTTCAGCGCGTAGGCACCGAGCTCGAAACGCACCTGGTCGTTGCCCTTGCCGGTGGCGCCGTGGGAGATCGCATCGGCACCGGTCTGGTTGGCGATCTCGATCAGTCGCTTGGCGATCAGCGGGCGCGCGATGGAGGTGCCGAGCAGATACTCGCCCTCGTAGACGGTGTTGGCGCGGAACATCGGGTAGACATAATCACGCGCGAACTCCTCGCGCAGGTCCTCGATGTAGATCTCCTTGACGCCCAGTGCTTCCGCCTTGGCGCGAGCCGGCGCGACTTCCTCGCCCTGGCCGATGTCGGCGGTGAAGGTCACCACTTCGCAGTCGTAGGTTTCCTGCAACCACTTGACGATGACGGACGTGTCCAGGCCGCCGGAATAGGCGAGCACGACCTTCTTGACATCGGACATGCTGAGGCTCCTTTTAGCTATTCGGTGTAGAAGGCCGATTATAGCGCGCCGAGACAGGCGCGAATACCGGCCCGACGGGACGCATCGCGGCGGAACTGCTAGACTCCCGCGTTTCGAGACAACCCGTCCCCCTAGCCCCTAGTAAGGAGAGGCGCATGAGCGAGGTGGCCACCCGCGAACTCATGGCACAACGCTTCCGCAGTTTCCTGCCCGTGGTGGTGGATATGGAGACCGGCGGCTTCAATGCGCAGGGCGATGCGATCCTCGAGATCGCCGCCGTGACCCTGACGATGGACCCCGAGGGCAACCTGATGCCCGACGCCACCTATGCCTACCACGTCAACCCGTTCGAAGGGGCCAATGTCGAGCAGTCCGCCCTGGACTTCACCGGCATTCGTCTCGACGACCCGCTGCGCCAGCAGGTTGCCGTGAGCGAGGCCGAGGCGCTGGGCGAGATCTTCCGGCCGGTTCGCAAGGCGCTCAAGGCCAACGGCTGCACCCGTGCCGTACTGGTCGGGCATAACGCCGCCTTCGACCATGGATTCCTGAACGCCGCCGTGGAGCGCTGCGGGGTCAAGCGCAATCCCTTCCACCCCTTCTCGAGCTTCGACACCGCGTCGCTTGCCGGCCTGGTCTACGGCCAGACCGTGCTGGCCCGAGCCTGTCGCGCCGCCGGCATCGCGTTCGACAACGGCGAGGCCCACTCGGCGCGCTACGACACCGAGCGCACCGCCGAGCTATTCTGCGCCATGGTCAATCGCTACAAGGATCTGGGTGGCTGGCAGCTCGCCCAACGCGAACAGGGGATGGACGAAGAGGCGTAGCGCGACAGCATGATAGGCGCCTTCTAACGATGCGCTGATTCATGTCGCGACCGATGAGAGGCCGGGTGACGCCGGAGCTCAGGAAGCGGAGTGTAGCCTGCCACATGAGGATTCCGAGCACCGCCGACACCCAGGATGTCGAATGCAGCAATCAATCTGCGTTTCCCTAACGACGACACCCCCGCAGCATGGCTGCGGGGGTGTCGTCTTCCCACTTCAAGCTCCCAGGCGCGAAGCGCGCCCTGCTAGCCTCAAGCTTCCGGCTGATCGTCCTGATGCTTGGCGGCGGAATCCTTGACCAGGGTTTCCAGCTCGCCGTTCTGATGCATCTCGACGACGATGTCGCAACCGCCGACCAGCTCGCCCTCGACCCACAGCTGCGGGAAGGTCGGCCAGTTGGCGACCTTGGGCAGCTCGCTGCGGATGTCCGGGTTGTCCAGCACGTTGACGAAGGCGAAGCGCTCGCCGCAGGCCATCAGGGCCTGAATGGTCTGGGCGGAGAAGCCACACTGGGGCAGCTGGGGAGTCCCCTTCATGTAGATCAGGATCGGGTTTTCACTGATCTGGCGCTGAATGTTCTCGACGGTAGTGCTCATCTGCATTCCCTCTGGATCGGTGGTGGCCGCCGCGTCACGGACAATACCCGAGCGCGCAGGTAAGCCTTCGATGCTTTTATTGTACGGATGCCAGGCGCGTTGCGCATCCCCCGCCGGCTGGCTAGGATGGTCGTTTTTCCCGTGGAGTGACGCCATGGCCACCCGCCATTTCATGACCCTGCTCGACTTGAGTCCGGAAGAGTTGCGCTACCTGATCCAGCGCGGCATCTCGATCAAGAACGGCCTGAAGACCCATGGCCCGACCTACACGCCATTCGCCAATCGCACCCTGGCGATGATCTTCGAGAAGTCCTCGACCCGGACCCGCGTCTCGTTCGAGACCGCCATGGCGCAGTTCGGCGGCCATGCCCTGTTCCTGTCGTCCCGCGACACCCAGTTGGGCCGCGGCGAGCCGATCGGCGATACCGCTCGGGTGCTCGCCGAGATGGTCGATGCGGTGATGATCCGCACCTTCTCTCACCAGAGCCTGGAGGCCTTCGCCGACGCCAGCGAGGTGCCGGTGATCAACGCCCTCACCGACGACTACCACCCCTGCCAGCTGCTCGCCGACGTCATGACCTGGACCGAGCTGCGCGGCAGCGTTCGCGACCGTACCGCGGTGTGGATCGGCGATGGCAACAACATGTGTCATTCCTGGATCAATGCCGCCCGCCAGTTCGACTTCCAGCTGCGCGTGGTCTGCCCCGAAGGCTACGAGCCGCGCCAGGATATCCTCGACGCCGCCGGCGATCGGGTGACCCTCCACCGCGACCCGATGGCCGCCGTGGAGGGTGCCGATCTGGTGACCACCGACGTCTGGGCCTCCATGGGCCAGGAAGAAGAACAGGCCAAGCGCGAAGCCGACTTCGCCGGCTTCCAGGTCAGCGAGGCGATGCTCGACCGTGCCGCCGACGACGTGCTGTTCCTGCACTGCCTGCCGGCCCACCGCGGTGAGGAGATCAGCGAGACCCTGCTCGAGGACCCGCGTGCCGCGGTCTGGCAGGAAGCCGGCAATCGCCTGCATGCCCAGAAGGCGCTGATCGAGTTTCTGCTCTTGGGTCGCGTCGAGAACTGATCGTCCCGACGCCCTCGCCTTGTATGTTTCGACGCCCCGCTCGGGGCGTCGTCGTTTTTCAGGGCCACCATCCTTCGGCGCCTCAGGGCTCGCGATGGCACCACTCACGACAGATTGGCGGATCACGTCAACTCGATGTCGCTTTTTGCATACTACGGCACGGCTCCATGACGGACACTCCCTGCAAGTTTCGCAAGGAGGTCATCATGAACCGTAACGCTATCCTGACCTGTGCCATCACCGGCGCAGGCGACACCGCCGGCAAGAACCCCAACGTACCGGTCACGCCCAAGCAGATCGCCGACGACTGCATCGCCGCCGCCAAGGCCGGTGCCAGCGTCGCCCACATCCACGTTCGTGACCCCGAGACCGGCGGCATCAGCCACTCGGTCGAGCACTTCCGCGAAGTCATGGATCGCGTTCGTGAGTCGGATACCGACATCGTCATGAACATCACCGCCGGCGGCGGCGGCGACTGGGTGCCCGATGCCGAAGACCCGACCCGTGGTGGCCCGGGCACCGACATCCAGACCCCCGCCGAGCGCCACGCGCCGGTCGGCGAGCTGCTGCCCGAGCTGTGCACCCTGGACTGCGGCAGCCTCAACTTCAGCGACATGGTCTACGTCAACACCGCCGACTGGCTGCGCGAGCACGCCAGCTTGGTTCAGGCCGCCGGCGTCAAGCCCGAGCTCGAGTGTTTCGACCTGGGCCACGTCTGGTTCGCCCGTCAGCTGCAGCAGGAAGGCCTGCTCGACGGCGACCCGCTGTTCCAGCTGTGCCTGGGCATTCCCTGGGGCGCCGAGGCCGATCCCGAGACCATGCTGGCGATGCGCAACAAGCTGCCGGAAACCGCCAACTGGGCGGCCTTCGGCATCGGCCGTCAGCAGATGCCGATGGTCGCCCAGGCCATGCTGCTCGGCGGCCATGCCCGCGTCGGCCTCGAGGACAACCTCTACCTCAGCAAGGGCGTACCGGCCACCAATGCTGGCCTGGTCGAGAAAGCCGGCACCATCATCGACAACCTGGGCGGTCGCATCATGACCCCGGCCGAGACCCGGGCGCATCTCAAGCTGCGTGACCCCAGCACCGGCCGCATCGCAGGAGGTGACGCATGAGCCGCCAACTCTCCGTGATCGGTACCGGCGTCATCGGCAATGGCTGGATCGCCCGCGCCCTGGCCAACGGCTGGGATGTCGTCGCCTTCGACCCGGCCGCAGAGGCCGAGACGCGTACCCGCGACTTCGTCGCCAATGCCTGGCACTCCCTCGAGAAGGACGGCCTGGCCGAAGGCGCCTCCCAGGAGCGCCTGAGCTTCGCGCCGAGCCTCGAGGAAGCCGTCAACGGCGCCGACCTGATCCAGGAAAACGTGCCGGAGCGTCTGCCGCTCAAGCAGGAGATCCTGGCCGCCATCGATGCCGCCGCCGGCGAGCAGGTGGTGATCGGCTCCTCGACCTCGGGTTTCAAGCCGAGCGACCTGCAGCAGGACTGCCAGAAGGCCCCGGGCCGCGTCATCGTCGCCCACCCCTTCAACCCGGTCTACCTGTTGCCGCTGGTCGAGCTGGTCGGCGGCGAAGCCACCGAGGCCAGCCACACCGAACGGGCCCAGGCGCTCTACCAAGAGCTCGCCATGCGCCCGCTGGTGGTCAAGCGCGAGATCGAAGGACACATCGCCGATCGCCTGATGGAAGCGCTGTGGCGTGAGGCCCTGCACCTGGTCAACGACGGCGTCGCCACCACCGAGGAAATCGACGCCGCCGTGGTCTATGGCTGCGGCCTGCGCTGGTCGCTGATGGGCACCTTCCTGACCTTCCACCTGGCCGGTGGCGAGCAGGGCATGCGCCACATGCTCGAGCAGTTCGGCCCGGCACTGAAGCTGCCCTGGACCAAGCTCGAGGCCCCGGAACTCACCGACGAACTGATCGACAAGGTCGTCGAGGGCTGTGAATACCAGGCCGCGGACCGCCCGGTCGCCGAACTGGACCGTCGCCGCGATGACTTCCTGGTCGAGCTGCTGGCCCTGACCCGCAAGTACTGGCCGGAAGCCGAAGGCCTCGAGGGGCGCATCTGATGGCACTGCTCGAACTCCGCGTCGACAGTCAGTGGGTCGACTACAACGGCCATATGAACGATGCCGAATACGCCCGGGTATTCTCCCTGGGCGTGGAGGCGCTGATGGACGCCGTCGGCCTCGATGAGGCCGGCCGGCGCCAGCATGGCTATACGATCTACACCCTGGAGACGCATCTCTGCTATCGTCGCGAGGCCCACGAAGGCCAGCCGCTAAGCGTCGAGGTGACGGTGCTGGCACGCGATGCCAAGCGCCTGCATGCGTTCTTCGAGATGTACGACAGCGAAGGCACCCTGCTGGCCACCAGCGAGCAGATGCTGATGGGAATCGACGTCGACGCTGGCCGCCCGGCGGCCTTCCCGTCGCCGGTCGATAGCGCCATCGATGGTCTGCCCCAGGCCACGGAGGGTAGCTGGCCCGAGCTCGCCGGGCGACGCATCGGGCTGCCTGCTAGGCGCTGAGGCGGCAGCGCATCATACTATCGCCTTGCTACACCTTTCCGCCTGGCCATGCCGGGCGGAATGACGCGGGATCGCCGGCCCGTCGACCGGCTGCAAAGGAGATGAGTTATCACTCCCCCTAAACCTAACAACGACAGCATCGAGACCACCGACTATACGGTGACCGAGCTGGCCCAGGGCGGATTCTTCCGCGGCATGCACAAGGGCATGACCATCACCTCGGCCTGCCTGGTGCTGGCCTTCGTGATGTTCACCGGGATTGCCCCGGAGCTCGCCGGCACCCTCTTCGGCGCGGCCCGTGGCTGGATCGAGACCACCTTCGACAGCTACTACCTGATCACCGTCGTGGCGCTGATCGCCGTGTGCGCCTATATCGTGCTGAGTCGTCACGGTAGCGTGCGCCTCGGCAGCGACGACAGCCGCCCCGAGTTCAGTAACTTCGCCTGGTTCTCGATGCTGTTCTCCGCCGGCATCGGCATCGGCATCCTGTTCTTCGGCGTCGCCGAGCCGACCTTCTACATGGACGACAGCGGCGCCCTCGGCTACCCCAACAACCCACATGCCGACATGGCCGGCGCCATGGCGATCGGCCATGAACGTGCCGTGGACGCCCTGCGTGTCGCGGTGTTCCACTGGGGGCTGCACGGCTGGGCCATCTACGTGATCGTCGGGATGTCGCTGGCCTACTTCGCCTACCGCCGCGGCCTGCCCTTGGCACTGCGCTCGTCGCTCTATCCGTTCATCGGCGAACGCATCTATGGCCCCATCGGCCATCTCGTCGACATCATCGGCGTGCTGGGCTGCGTGTTCGGCGTCGCCACCTCGCTGGGGCTCGGCGTCAGCCAGATGGCGGTGGGCCTCGAGCGGCTGATCGGCGTCGGGTCCGGCCTCAACACCCAGCTGCTGTTGATCGCCGCGATCTCGACCATCTCGATCCTCTCGGCGGTCTCGGGGGTCAAGCGCGGCATCAAGATCATCTCCGAGCTCAACATCTGGGTCTCGGTACTGGTGATCGGCGCCTTCCTGCTGGGCGGCCCGACCCTGTGGCTGATCCAGGTATTCGGCGAGACCATGCTCGACTACGCCATCAACTTCATCCCCATGGGGCTATGGATCGCCGATGAGCCGGGCGAGGCTCAGTGGCAGCAGGCCTGGACCATCTTCTACTGGGGCTGGTGGCTGGCCTGGGCGCCCTTCGTCGGACTCTTCATCGCCCGCATCTCGCGGGGCCGCACCCTGCGGGAATTCGTGCTCGGCGTGCTGCTGGTGCCGACCCTGATCATCTGCGTGTGGCTGATCATCTTCGGTGGCAGCGCGCTCTATCAGGAGCTCCACGCCGCCGGCGGCCCCGGCACCGCCGGCATCATCGAGCTGGTCAATGCCTGGAACCTGCCCGCCGCGCTGTTCGCCACCGCCGACGGCATCGCCGGCACCGGCACTCTCGGGTGGACGCTGTCGGCGCTGATGGTGTTCCTGCTGATGAGCTGGTTCGTGACCTCGTCGGATTCCGGCACCCTGGTGCTGACCACCATCCTCTCGCTGGGCAACGACGAGCCGCCGCAACGCTTCCGGGTGTTCTGGGGCGCGGCGATCGGGCTGGTGGCCGCGGTGCTGCTGGTGGCCGGCGGCCTCAAGGCACTGCAGACCGCCCTGATGGCGGCCGCCCTGCCGTTGAGCGTGGTCATCCTGGTGATGACCGCCGGCGTGCTGGTCTCGCTGTTCCGTGAGGCACGTACGAACCAACTGACGAGCCACGAAAAGCGCTGACGCCAGCCGCTCACAGGCCCGCCCCGTTGGGCCTGCTCGGCATATCAGGGCCACCCTCAGGGGTGGCCCTGATGCGTCGTGGCCTGGGATCCGGCCATCGACCGGCATCGGGACTATCTTTACCCTGACCACCGCCTTAGCGCGGCCCACAAGGCCATCATACTAAAGTTAAATTTGATAACATGTTGCTCACAGGGCTCTGACGGCCCACACGGCTTCTCTGCCTTCGACCCTCGATGTCGAAGGCCCCAAGTTCACCGAACCGACGACCCACCACAAAGGACATCATTATCGCCCCTCTCGAACCTCCCCAATCTTCCAACGACAACGACAACGACAACGACAACGACAACGACAACGACAACGAAGCCATACGCGACCATACGCTGACCGAACTCTCCCAGACCGGGTTCTTCCGTGGCATGCACAAGGGCATGAGCATTGCCTCGGCCTGCCTGGTGCTGGCCTTCGTGCTGTTCACCGGACTCGCCCCGGAATTCGCCGGCAGCCTCTTCGGCTCGACTCGTGGCTGGATCGAGCAGACCTTCGGCAACTATTACCTGATTAGCGTCATGGCGCTGATCGCCATGTGTGCCTATATCGTGCTGAGCCGTCACGGCAGCGTGCGCCTCGGCGCCGACGATAGCCGCCCCGAGTTCAGCAACTTCGCCTGGTTCTCGATGCTGTTCTCCGCGGGCACCGGCATCGGCATCCTGTTCTTCGGCGTCGCCGAACCGACCTTCTACCTGGATAACGGCGGCGCCCTGGGCTACCCCAACAATCCCCATGCCGACCTGGCCGGCGCCACGGCCATCGGCCGTGAACGCGCCATCGATGCGCTACGGGTCACGATGTTCCACTGGGGCATGCACGGCTGGGCCATCTACGTGATCGTCGGCATGTCGCTCGCTTACTTCGCCTACCGCCGTGGCCTGCCCCTCGCACTGCGCTCGTCGCTGTATCCGTTCATCGGCGATCGCATCTATGGACCCATCGGCCATACCGTGGACATCATCGGCGTGCTGGGCTGCGTGTTCGGCGTCGCCACCTCGCTGGGCTTCGGCGTCAGTCAGATCGCGGTGGGCCTGGAGCGGCTGGTCGGCATCGTGCCAAACCTCAACACCCAACTGATACTGATCGCCACGATCTCGACCATCTCGGTCGTCTCGGCGGTCTCGGGGGTCAAGCGCGGCATCAAGATCATCTCCGAACTCAATATCGGAGTCTCGGTGCTGGTGATCGGCACCTTCCTGCTGGGTGGCCCGACCCTGTGGCTGCTCCACCTGCTCGGCGACACCCTGCTCGACTACGCCATCCACATCATGCCGATGGGGCTATGGATCGCCGATACCCCAGACGAAGCCCAGTGGCAGCAGGCCTGGACCATCCTCTACTGGGGCTGGTGGCTCGCCTGGTCGCCCTTCGTCGGACTGTTCATCGCCCGCATCTCGCGGGGCCGCACCCTGCGCGAATTCGTGCTCGGCGTGCTGCTGGTGCCGACGACGATCATCTGCGTATGGCTGATCATCTTCGGCGGCAACGCGCTCTATCAGGAGCTTCACGCCACGGGCGGCCCCGGCACCGGGGGCCTCATCGAGCTGGTCAATGCCTGGAATCTGCCCGCCGCGCTGTTCGCTACCGCCGATGGCATCGTCGGCACCGGCGCCCTCGGCTGGACGCTCTCGGCGCTGCTGGTGTTCCTGCTGATGAGCTGGTTCGTGACCTCGTCGGATTCCGGCACCCTGGTGCTGACCACGCTCCTGTCGCTGGGTAACGACGACCCACCGCAACGCTTCCGGATCTTCTGGGGCGTGTCGATCGGCCTGGTGGCCGCGGTGCTGCTGGTAGCCGATGGTCTCAAGGCACTGCAGGCCGCGCTGATCGCCGCCGCCCTGCCGCTGAGCGTGGTCATCCTGCTGATGGCCGCCGGCGTGCTGGTCTCGCTGCTACGCGAGGCGCGCGGAGAGGCCACGACGCTGGCCAACCGCTAGCACGACGCCATCGACGCCAAGGCACACCACCAAGAAGCCCGATCCGGCCTAGCCGGATCGGGCTTCTCATTATCGGGCCGGCGCCCACCGAGGCACGCCGGCTTTGCGCCTGAACCGGCACCGGATCGTATCACTCAGCCGCGGCGAACCTCTCGCGGCGAGCCGCCGAAATGCTGGCGAAAGGCCCGCGAGAAGCTGGAGCTCGAGGTAAAACCACAGGCCAGCCCCACCGCCAGCACCTCGAAGTCGGTCTCCTCGAGCAGGTAACGAGCCCGCTCCAGGCGCAGCGCCAGATACCAGCCACGCGGCGAGCTCCCCAGTTCGCGTTCAAACAGCCGCTGCAGATGACGCAACGAGACCCCACTGCGTCGAGCCACCTCGGACAACGCCAGCGGCGTCTCCAGGTGAGACTCCATCAGGGCGACGGCGTCCACCAGCCGGGCATTGTGGGTATCGAGCCGCCGCGCCAGGCTCATGCGCTGCTGATCGTGGCGCGTGCGCATGCGCTCGTGGACCAGCTGCTCGGACACATCGATGGCGAGACGCTGTCCATGGCGGCGGGCGATCACATGCAGTGCCATATCCATGGCCGAGCTACCCCCGGCACAGGAAAAGCGTCGTTCCCCGAGCTCGAACAGTTCATCGGAGGTCGTGATGGCCGGGAAGCGCTCCCGGAAGGCCGGCAGGCTTTCCCAGTGCAGGGTGACTCGATCATCGTGCAACAGCCCCGCCGCGGCGAGCAGGAAACAGCCGGTATCGAGACCGCCCAATACGCAGCCAGCCCCGTCCAGGCGGTGCAGCCAGCGCATCAACGCACGGCTCAGATAGCGCTCGGGATCGAAGCCGCTGCACACCGCCAACGACGGCAGATGATTGACCGCTTCGATGGCCTGATCGACGAGCAGCGTCATGCCGTTGGAGGCCGTCACCGGGCCGCCATCCTCGCTGATCAAGGTCCATTCGAAGAGCGGGCGGCCACTGATGCGGTTGGCGATGCGCAGCGGCTCGACGGCCGAGAAGAAGGCCATCATCGAGAAACGCGGCAGCAGCAGGAAACCGATCGGTTCGGGAGTCGGGCCGGAATAGTCGAGACGCATGACAAGGATCACCAGAAGCGCGCGAGCCGGTCATGATGACCGGCCCCTGGCGTCGCGGCAAGACGGCGCCCCCACGCCTTGCCGCGGCTGGAATACGAGCTTCTTGCCTCGTCATCCTGACAGTAGCGTCGGCAGCCACAGTGCAATGGCCGGCCACACGCTGATGATCAGCGCCGCCAGGCACATCAACGCGAAGAACGGCGCCGCCGCCAGGGCCACGCGACCGATGCTCTCGCCGGTCAGCCCCTGCAGCACGAAGAGATTGAAGCCCACCGGCGGGGTGATCTGCCCCAGCTCCACCATGATCACCAGGAAGACCCCGAACCACAGCGGATCGTAGCCGGCCTGGACGATGATCGGCAGGGTGATCGGTAGACTCATCACGGTGATCGAGATGCCATCCAGGAATAGCCCCAGCAGGATATAGAACAGTGCCATGGCCAGCAGTAGCGCCACCGGCGAGAAGGCCTGGTCGGCGATCCAGCCAGCCAGCTCACTCGGCAAGTGCAGATAGCCCATGGCCGTGGAAAGCAGTGCCGCGGCCACCAGCAGGCTGCAGACCATCACCGCGCTGACCAGCGCGCCGCGCAGGGCGTCGATGAACAGAACCCGCGTTAGCTGGCGCTCCCACAACAGCAACGCCAGGGTGGCAGCACAGCCGACGGCGGCGGCCTCGGAGGGAGTGGCGATGCCGGTGTAGATGGCGCCGATGACGATCACGATCAGCCCCAGTACCGGGGCGAGATCGCGCAAGGCCTGGAAGACGCCGCTGCCGGTGTCTTCGGCCTTGGGCGCCAGGCCCGGGTTGGCCAGGCAGCGCAGCGTCACGTAGCCGACGTACAGCGCGGCGATGACCAAGCCCGGCAGCACGCCGGCCATGAACAGCTTGCTGATCGAGACCTCGGCCTGCACGCCATAGACAATCATCACGATAGATGGCGGAATCAACAGCCCCAGGCTGCCGGCGCCGGCCAGCGAGCCGATCGACAGGTCACGGTCGTAGCGGCGCCGATCCAGCTCTCGGGTGGTGATCTTGCCGATGGTCGCGGTGGTGGCGGCACTCGAACCGCTGACGGCGGCGAACAGCGTGCAACCGAGCACGTTGGTGTGCAGGATGCCACCGGGCAGATGGCGGGTGAGCGGGGTCAAGCCACGGAACAGCCGTTCGGAGATATTGGAGCGGAAGATCAGCTCCCCCATCAGGATGAACAGCGGAATCGCCGACAACTCCCAGCTATTGGCGGCACGAAACAGGATCTTGGAGAGAATCAGACCGATGCGGTTGGCATCGAAGTCCCCTAGCCCCCACAGCGACAGCATGGCCACGATGACCAGACCGGCGAACACCCAGCTGCCCAGCGCGAGCACCCCGAGCAGCAGGCCGATGACCCCGGCCCCGACGAATAGTGTTTCCATTCAGGTGTCCCCGCTATCGAAGGCCTGCCGCTGTACCAGGACGCGCAACGAACGGACGACCAGCACCAGACACAGCAGATAGAGGCCGACCAGCACCGTGCCCTGGGGGATCCACAGCGGCGTCTGCGCCAGGGTCTCGCTGACGATACCGCGCTGAAAGCTACGTTCCACGGCGAGGGTCAGGTAGCGGGCCAGCCAGCCGAAGGCCAACAGGGCGGTGAGGCTGGCGAACAGTTCAAGCGGCCAACGCCAGGCCCGGGGCAGTCGCTTGAGCACCAGCGCCACACGGATCAACCCGCCCTGTTCGAGAGCGTAGGGCAGGCCGAGGAAGGTCATCGCCGCCACACCGTAGCCGATGTACTCATCGAGGATGAACGTCGACCGACCGAACAGGCGCAGGCCGATCTCGAACAGGATGTGGCCGAGCATGTACACCACCAGCAGCATGGCAAGGCCGGCACCCAGCGAGGCGAGAGCGCCGGACACCCGCCCCAGGGTCGCCACCAGGTAGGCGGCGGTTCCATCGCGGGATGGCACTGCCGTCATTGGTCGTCCTCTTGGCGGAATTGCTCCAGGATCCGGCTGCCGCGTTCCCCGGTGCTCTCGACCCAGTCATCGACGACCGGTTGGGCGGCCTCGGCGAGGGCATCCTGGAATGCGCTCGGCACCGGATCGTGGATCGCGACGCCATGTTCCTCGAGCTGGTCATAGTTCTCGGCAACGCGCGCCTTCACGACCTCCCAGTTGTGGGCATCGGTCTCCTTCGCGGCCTGGAGGATCGCCCGCTGGTCCTCTTCGCTCAGAGACTCGAAGGCGTCGCGGTTCATGTGCACCATGTTGAGGGGCACCGCGTACTGAATGGCGCTGAAGTCGCTCAGGTGTTCCCAGAAGCTGCCGTTGGCGCCGGCCTCGGCGGAGGTGAGCACCGCTTCGATGCCACCGGTGGCCAACTGGGGCACCACATCGGCCCAGGAGAGCTTCACCGGGGAGGCGCCGGCGTTGACCAGGGTAGCGGTGCCGTTGCGGTCATAGCTGCGGATCTTGAGATTCTCGAGGGCCGCCATGCTCGTGACAGGCCCCTCGGACCAGATGCCACTGGCCGGCCAAGGCGAAGCATAGAGCAGGACCTGGCCATTGTCCTCGAAGACCTTTGCATACGCCGGCCGGGCAATCTCGTAGAGCCGGTGGGCCGAGGCGATGTCGTCGGCCACGAAGGGCAGCGACGAGAGCAGGAAGATGGGATCGATACCGCCCAGCGTGCCGGATAGGCTATCGGCGATCTGCACCGCATTGTCGGCTACCGCGTAGAAGTGATCACCGGAACGAAAGCCCAGTGCACCGCCGGTGTGCAGCGTGATATCCACGTCGCCATCGGTCAGCCCGTCGACCCGCTCGATGAACCAGGCATCCCCCTGGGCATGAATCGAGCTGGCGTTGTACTCGTTGGAGAAGTCCATGCCCGTCGAGTGGGCCGACAGGGAAACAGCCGCCAGCCCGAGGGCCAACAGGGATTGTTCCAGCAACGCGGTGGAGGAGCGGGAAGCACGAGGCATCGGCGAATTCCTTTGAGGTTGTGATTGTTCGCTTCCCGAGTATCCATCACCCCACCGCCACCTTGAGATGCCGTCGCGACTCCCGGCTGCCTGAATGCGACTCCCCCAGCGTTGCAACGCCCCCCACAGCCTCTACAATCGAGCCCTCGATACGCGCCACCGCGCGACCTTCACGCTGCCGACCCGAGGCCCATGAGACTCCAGCCCCCCGTGCCCGCCCCGGAGCGGATCGGCTTCCTGCTGCTGCCGCGCTTCGCCATGGTGGCCTTCTTCTCCGCCGTCGAACCGCTGCGCATCGCCAACCGCATCAGCGGCGAAGCGCTGTTCGCGTGGCACCTGGTCAGCCGCGACGGCGAGCCGGTGATCGCCTCCAACGGCATGACGCTGGCCGTCGATCATGCCCTGGCCGACGCACCCGCCTCGCCCAGCCTTGCGGTCTGCGCGAGCTTCGAGCCCGAAATCGCCATCGATGCCACGCTGATCGACTGGCTGCGCTCGCGGGCCGCGGCAGGCTGCCTGCTCGGCGGCATGGACACCGGCTGTTTCGCGCTGGCCGCGGCCGGCCTGCTCGATGACCAGACGGTGACCCTGCACTGGGAGTCGCTGCCGGAATTCCGTACTCGCTTCCCCAGGGTCGACGCGGTGGAGTCGCTCTACGAGGTCACCCCCGACGGCTTCTCCTGCGCCGGCGGCAGCTCGGCCATCGACATGAGCCTCGACCTGATTCGCCGCCGTCACGGCGACGACCTGGCCGGCCGCGTGCGCGCGCAGCTGGTTCACGATCAGGGCCGCCGACCGGCCAGCCGCCAGCGCGACCCCGCCGCTCCCGACGATCCGACCCTGAGCCGCGCCATCGCCTTGATGGAGGCCAACCTGGACACGCCGCTGGGTATCCGCGAGCTGGCCGGCGAGCTTGGCCTTTCCTGGCGTCGCCTCGACCGACTCTTCGCCCGTCACCTGGGCACCTCGCCGCAACGCGCCTACCTGGCCAGGCGCCTCGACCACGCCGACCGCCTGCTGCATGAGACGCGCCACAGCATCATGGACATCGCCCTGGCCTGTGGCTTCGCCTCGGCTTCGAGCTTCACCCGCGCCTTCCGGCGACGCCATGGGGTGACGCCGAGCGAGCTGCGACAGCGGCAGTGACCCAGACCGCGTTGACAGGCCCGCGGGGGGCGGGTCTCATGGCACGGCAATCCCCCTTCACAGGAGCGACCATGACCGCGGCCTGGCAGCAATACCGCAGCGCCCCCGCCCTCGGCACCCGCGTGGTAGAGGCCGACGCCCTGCCCGATCACGGCCACCTGAGCCTGAGCGTGGACAGCGAACGCGGGCGCTTCCCCTTGCTGGTCGTACGCCTCACCGGCGCCGCGCCGCTTGGCTACGTCAACGCCTGCCCTCACCAGTTCCTGCCCCTCGATCAGCGCGGCGATCGCCTGCTCAGCGAGGACGGCGAGCAACTGCGCTGCAGCAACCATGACGCCACCTTCGCGACCCGCAGCGGCGAAGGCATCGGCGGCCTGGGCGTCGGCTGCTCCCTGGAGCCGGTGCCCGTGTCCCTGCGGAGCGGCTGGCTGGTGATCGGTGACTGAGACGCCCCAACTGTCGAATCGTGCATAGTCGGCGTCGAATCCTGCCGCGAGTCGAGTGCCTCACACTGGCATCCTGAGCCGCATCATCACGATGCTCATTTCAGGAGATGCCCCATGACCGACACCGAACTGCCGCGCACCCCGGATTATGACGCCTGGCCGATCGACGCCGATCTCGACAGCGTCTCCTTCACCCCGCGCCTGATCACCGTGCGCTGGAGCGACGGTCGCGTCAGCCGTTATCACAGCATCTGGCTGCGCGAGAATGCCGCCGACGACACCACCATCAACCCGGCGACTCGCGAACGCATCCTGGACCTGTCCAGCCTGCCCGCCTGGCCGGAAATCAAAGGCGCCGAGATCGACGCCGCCGGCGCCCTGTGCGTGGACTTCGCCCCCGAGGATCGTCACCTGCGCTTCCACCCCGGCTGGCTGCGTGCCCACGACTACGACAACGCCGACGATGCCGAGGCGGCGCTGGTGCCGGTCACGACCTGGCAGGGCGGCCCGGAGGCCGGCCCCGACACGCTCGACGCCGCGGGGCTGCTCGACACGGCACCAGACAGCGAGGCCGAGGAGGCGATTCTTGCCCCGGCACTGGAAAGCGTGCTCGGCAAGGGATTGGTGCGCCTGCGAGGCCTGCCCACCGAACCGGGCTCGCTGCAGGCCGTCGCCCACCGGATCGGCCCGGTGCGCTCCACCAACTTCGGCGAACTGTTCAACGTCCGCGCCAAGCCGGACCCGGACTCCAACGCCTATACCTCCATCGCCCTGCCGCCCCACGTCGACCTGCCGACCCGTGAGTATCATCCCGGTCTCCAGTGCCTGTACTGCCTCGAGAACAGCGTGGCCGGCGGCCAGGCCGTCATGCTCGATGGTTTCGCCGTGGCCGAGGCGCTGCGTGAGCATCACCCCGAGGCCTGGCAGACTCTGACCCGGGTGCGCTGGTGCTACGCCAACACCGCCAAGACCAGCGACTACGTATGGTTCGAGCCGATGATCCGCCTGGATGCTCGCGGCGAGCTGCTCGAGGTGCGCATCGCCGACTTCCTGCGTGGCCCGCTGCAGACCGCCTTCGAAGATGTCGAGCCGGCCTATGACGCGCTGATGACGCTACAACGACTGCTACGCGACCCGGCCTTCGCCATCCGTTTCACCTACACCCCCGGCGACCTGGTGATCTTCGACAACCGCCGGCTGCTGCACGCCCGCGACGCCTTCGAGGGCGCCAACGGACACCGTTGGCTACAGGGCTGCTACATGGAACGCGACGAGATCCGTTCGCGCTACCGCATGGTCCAGCGCGCCCAGCGTCACCGGAGGACCACCGCCGAGGCTTGATCCCATGCTGCCCTGAGCGCCATCTACCCAGGAGACCGTCATGAGCGCCCACCCACAGACGCCTACCACCACCATCTCGGCGGCCTGGAGCCTCTGGGCGCTGCTGCTCGGGGTCGGCCTCTTGATGCTCGGCAATGGACTGCAGGGCAGCCTGCTCGGCGTGCGCGCCGCCGAAGAATCCTTCGGCAACACCGTGACCGGCCTGGTGATGTCGGCCTACTTCGTCGGCTTCCTGGCCGGCTCGACCCTGACGCCGCGCAAGCTGCGCCAGGTCGGCCACATCCGCGTGTTCGCGGCGCTGGCCTCGCTCACCTCGGTGGCCATCCTGGTCCATGTGCTGTTCATCGACCCCTGGGTCTGGGCCGTCATGCGCCTGGTCACCGGCTTCGCCTATGCCGGGCTCTACGTGGTCACCGAAAGCTGGCTCAACGGCCACGCCGGCAACCACCTGCGTGGCCGGCTACTCGCTTTCTATATGGTGATCAGCTACTTGGGCATGGGCGGCGGCCAGCTATTGCTCAATGCCGCCGATCCCGGCGGCATCGTGTTGTTCCTGATCGTCTCGATCGTGATGTCGCTGGCCCTGGTGCCGATCCTGCTCAGCTACACGCCGCAGCCGGACACAGGAACGACGGAGACCATGAGCCTGCGTCGCCTCTATCGGCTGGCGCCGATGGGCACCCTGGGCTGCCTGCTGACCGGCATCACCAATGGCAGCGTGTTCGGCATGGGGGCGGTCTTCGCCACCGGTAGCGGCCTGGCCGTGGATCAGGTCGCCGCCTTCATGGGCGCCTTCGTCTTCGGCGGGGCCCTGTTGCAGTGGCCGCTGGGCAAGCTGTCGGACAAGGCCGATCGCCGCATGGTCATCGTGGTGGTGGCCGCACTGGCCACGGCCCTGTCGCTGGCCGGCCTGCTGCTGGAATCGGGCGACGCCCTGGCGCTGACGCTGCTCGGCGTGCTGCTAGGCGGCACCACCCTGACTCTCTACTCGCTGCTGCTGGCCTGCGCCAACGACGGACTCACCTCGTCGCAGACCGTGGCGGCGAGCAGCAGCCTGGTGCTGGCACTCGGCATCGGCGCCATCCTCGGTCCGCTGACCACCGGGCTGCTGATGGATGCCATCGGGCCCGACGGCTTCCTGTGGGATCTGGCCTTGATCCATGCCGCCCTGACCCTCTTCGGGGGCTACTGCCTGATCCGCCAACCCATCGCCGACGACGAAGAGCCGGGCCACTACGTGGCGGTACCCGCCGGTACCGCGCCGCTGGGCGCCACCTGGGTCGAGGAGGCCGCCAGCGAGCCCACCCAGCTCGAGTTCGAGCTGAGTGACCCGTCCAGCGAGGCCACACCGAGCGGGGCGAGCGGCTGAACGTTCAGCCCGGCCCTCGGGCCGCCGTCTCCCGCGGCGACTCCGTGAAGCGCGCCCGATAGGCCCGGGAGAAATGCGCCAGGTGCGCGAAGCCGGTGGCCAATGCCGCCTCGGTGACCCGGCAATGGCTGCCGGCAAGCAGCCGCTGGGCGCGATCCAGGCGCATGCCCAGGTAGCACTGCTTGGGCGTCTCGCCGAAGTGCGTCAGGAACAGCCGCGTGAGCTGGCGCTGGGACTGGCCCGCCATGCGGCAGATCTCGGGTATCGGCAACGCCTGAGCCAGGTTGGCCTCCATCATCGCCAGGCTGCGCAGTACGCTGCGCGGCAACCCCTCGTAGCGCGCCTGTCGCCCGCCCGCCCCATAGTAACGGTCATGCACCAGCTGGCGACCCACGGCGTCGGACAACGCCGGGCCATAGTCACGCTCGATACGGTCCAGCATCATGTCGATGCCGGTGGTCCCCCCGGCCCCGGTCTGACGAGCGATGTCGGACTCGAAGCGTTCACCGCTGATCCGCAGCCCGGGGAATTCGCGACGAAAGGCCGGCACGCTCTCCCAGTGCAGGGCCACTCGATGGCCCTCCAGCACGCCTGCCCGCGCCAGGATGAAGGGCGCGGTGTCCAACCCGCCTAGCCAGCCACCATGGGCCGCTACCCGCCGCAATACCGCCCGCTCCCGGGCCGTGATCCCGGCCTCGGCCTCGTAGGACGACACCACCATCAGGCTGGCATCGTCGGGCACCGAGCCGAGCTGGCCATCCACCTCGATGCGCACCCCGTTGCTGGCCACCACTCCATCGCCATCCGCCGAGCGCAGCCGCCAGGCGAACAGGTCGCGCCCGAAGCGATTGGCTACCCGCAGCGGCTCGAGCATGCAGAACAGGGTCAGCATCGAGAACTTGGGTACCAGCCAGACGTCCAGGGTGTGCTCGGCCTGATCCGGGGAAAGTAACGGGGGAGAATCCGGGCGCGGATAAGGCCAGGCGGTGGAAGGGCTCTCGCTCATGACTAAATTCATCAACTCTATGGCGAATTTAGTCAAATGGTACCGCCGGAGTAGCGTTAGGGTAAAGCCGGTCCCGTCATCGGCGTCACCGACCACGACCGCATCAAGCCCCTGCTTTACCCGGAGAACCCTCGTCATGACCGCAAGTGCCAAGGTAAGCCTGTCCGCCGACGGACAGCGACTGACCCTCGACCTCGATGCCCAGCCCCGCGAGTTCGCCGCCCTGTGGCTGCGCGAACGCACGCCCGATGCCGAGACCCTCGACCCGGGCACCGGACAGCGCCTGATCGAGGCCGCCGAGCTGCCTCTCGACCTGGCACTGGAAGAGGCCGAGATCGATGGCACTGCCCTGGCACTGCGCTTCAACGACGGTCATGCCGCACACTTCCCGTTGGCCGAGCTACGTGATGCCCAGCCCGCCGAAAACGCTCCCCGTGCGTCGGTCGCCGCGGGCCGCACCCTGTGGGACGCCGGCCTCGCCGAGCCGCCCCGCGCCGACTTCGCCGCCGCCCTGGACGACGACGCCACCCTGCTGGCGATGCTCGACGACCTGCATCGCGTCGGCTTCGTGCTGGTCTCCGGCGTGCCCACCGACGAGGACGGCATGCAGACGCTGATCGAGCACGTCGGACCATTGCGGCGCACCAACTGGGGCGGCATCGCCGACGTCAAGTCGGTGGCCAACGCCTATGATCTGACCATGACCCAACGCGGCCTGGAGCCGCATACCGACAACCCCTATCGCGACCCGATCCCCGGCTACATCTGGCTGCATTGCCTGACCAACGCCGCCGACGGTGGCGCCAACACCCTGGTCGACGGCTATCGCGCCGCCCAGTTGCTTCGCGAGCGCGATCCGGCGGCCTTCGAGTGCCTGACACGGGTGACCCCCGGCTTCCGCTATCAGGACGAGACCACCTGGCTAGAGAGCGAGGGGCCGCTGATCGAGCTGGACAGCCAGGGCCGGGTGAGCCGGGTGCGCTACAACAACCGCACCGAGCGGGTCGCCGCCCTGCCCGCCGAGGAGCTGGCACGCTACTACGCCGCGCGTCGCGCCTTCTATGAGCTGCTCACCTCCGACGAGCTCACCGTGCACCTCAAGCTCGACCCGGGCCAGATGCTGATCATGGACAACTACCGCCTGCTGCACGGCCGCGGCGCCTTCGAGCTGGCCGGCGGCGTGCGCCACTTGCGCCAAGGCTACGTCGACCGCGACAGCACCGCCAGCCGCCGCCTGGTACTGCGCCGTCGGCTGGCCGAGAACCGCATGGAGGAGACCGCATGAACCAGGCTCGCTTCCGCTACTTCGGCGAGGCCCGCCACGACGAGTGGGCACTGATCGATGACCGGTTCCGCGACTACGTCGCCGACGCCCCGCGCCGGGTCCTCGAACACCTGGATCGACTGTCCGGCGACACCCACGGCTACCCGGTGGACCGCTATGAGCACAGCCTGCAGACCGCGACCCGCGCCCTGCGCGACGGTGCCGACGAAGAAATGGTGGTCTGCGCCCTGCTCCACGACATCGGCGACGACCTGTCGCCGGCCAACCATGCCGAGATCGCCGCGGGCATCCTCGAGCCGTTCATCGATCCGCTCAATGGCTGGATGATCCGTCACCACGAGCTCTTCCAGGGCTATCACTACCGTCACTACTTCGGCCTGGATCCCCATGCCCGGGAGCAGTTCCGCGATCATCCCGCCTATGAACGCACGGTGCGCTTCTGCGACGACTGGGATCAGGCCAGCTTCGATCCCGACTACGACACCCTGCCGCTCGAACACTTCGTGCCGATGGTCGAGCGCGTCCTCGGACGCGCCCCCTTCGGCGGCCTGCCGGCGATCCTCGAGGAGACTCAAGTCTCATGACCTGCGCCCAACGACTGATCGAACTGCTCGAGGCCCACGGCATCGATACCGCCTTCGGCATCCCCGGCGTGCACACCATCGAGCTGTATCGTGCCTTGGGGGCGAGTGGGCTCGCCCACCTCACGCCCCGCCACGAACAGGGCGCCGGTTTCATGGCCGACGGCTACGCCCGGGCCAGCGGCAAGCCGGCGGCCTGCTTCATCATCTCCGGGCCCGGCATGACCAACATCGCCACCGCCATGGGTCAGGCGCTGGCCGACTCGGTGCCGATGCTGGTGATCTCCAGCGTCAACCAGCGCACCACCCTGGGCCGCGGCCAGGGCCGGCTGCACGAGATGCCCCATCAGGGCGAGACGCTGTCCGGCGTCAGCGTGTTCAGCCACACCCTGCAGGACCCCGAGGCGCTGCCCGAGGTGCTGGCCCGCGCCTTCGCGGTGTTCGCCTCCGCCCGGCCGGGGCCGGTGCACATCGAAGTCCCGCTCGACGTGATGGCCGCTCCGTCGCCCGAGGCGCCGCTCGCCGCCCCGGCACGCGTCTTCCCACCGGCCCCGGCGCCCGAGGCGCTGGCCCTGGCCGGTGACTGGCTTGTTAAGGCCGAGCGCCCGCTGGTGCTGCTCGGCGGCGGCACCGCCGCCGCCCCGGAAGCCGCCCGGGCGCTGGTCGAGCGGCTCGACGCGCCGGCCTTCACCACCATCAACGCCAAGGGCGTGCTGGGCCTCGATCACCCCCTCGACCTGGGCGCCACCCAGAGCCTGCCCGCGGGGCGTCGCCTGGCCGCCGAGGCCGACGTGGTGCTGGCACTGGGCACCGAGCTCGGCGAGACCGACTACGACCTGGTCTTCGACGAGGGCTTCGCCCTCGATGGCCGGCTGATCCGTGTCGACATCGACCCCCAGCAGCTCGGACGCAACCAGGCCGCCGAGCTCGCCATCCTCGCCGAGGCCGGCCAGGCCATGCGCGGGCTGCTCGATTGTCTGCCCGACGCGCCGAACCGCGACGGCGCCACCCGCGCCGCCGCCGTCCGCGAGGAGCTCTCCCTGGCCGCCGACCCGGAGCTCGCCCCCTATGCGCCGCTCTACGCCACCCTGCGCGAGGCGCTGCCCGAGGCGATCGTGGTCGGCGACTCCACCGGCCCGGTCTACGCCGGCAACTTCCTGGCCTCGATGCCGGCCCCGCGGCGCTGGTTCAACGCCGCCACCGGCTTCGGCACCCTCGGCTATGGCCTGCCCGCCGCCCTGGGCGCCGCGCTTGCCCGGCCCGAGCAGCCGGTGGTCGCCCTGGTCGGCGACGGCGGCCTGCAGTTCGTGCTCGGCGAGCTGGGTACCGCCCGCGACCTCGGCCGCCCGGTGGCGCTGGTGATCTGGAACAACGACGGCTACGACGAGATTCGCCGCTACATGTCGATGAGCGAGGTGCCGCACCTGGGGGTCGACCTGGCCGCGCCGAACTTCCGCGCCCTGGCCGAGGCCTACGCCTGCCGCCACCTGGACGTGACCGACCCGGCGAGCCTGCACGACGCCCTGAATCGGCTCTCCGATGCCCATTCACCACTGATCATCGAGGTCGACGCCGCCGCCTGGGCCGCGTCGCTCTGATAGCGACGGCATTTCGATCGACTCAACCCGGGATGAGGCATGAGCGGCGGCGCGTACGCCGCCCTATCCTCTCCCCTCACAAGGGAAGCGCTGATCCATGAAGACGCATACCACGACTCTGACCCTGAGCCTGATCGCCGGCCTGACACTGGCCGGCCCCGCCCTGGCCGCCGACCGCGACGACCGGCTGCGCCTCATCGCTCCGCCCTGGCCCGGGGTGACCGTTAAGAGCGAGATCTTCTCCCAGCTCATCGAGCCGCTGGGCTACACCACCGAGATCCTCGAAGTGAGCTCCACGGTGGGCTACAGCACCCTGCAGAGCGGCGATAGTGATGCCTTCCTGGCCGGCTGGCTGCCCGCTCAGCAGGAAAGCTACGATGCCGCCATGCAGGCCGATGCCATCGTCGACCTGGGCAACAACGTCAACGGCGCCCGTATGGGTTTCGCGGTACCCGAGTATGTCTATGAGGCAGGCATTACCCGCGCAGAGCAGCTCGCCGACCCCGAGGTGGCCGAGCGCTTCGACAAGACGGTCTACAGCATCGAGAGCGGCTCCACCGTCACCGACATGATCAACGCCGCCATCGACGCCGACACCCACGGGCTCGACGACTGGGAGATCATGGCCTCGTCGACGCCCGGCATGCTCAGCGAGGTGGACGGTGCCGTCAAAAGAGAGCGCTGGATCCTGTTCTACGGCTGGACGCCCCACTGGATGGTGCCGGAATACAACACCCGCATCCTCGAGGACTCCGCGGACGTGTTCGGCGCCAACAACGGCAGCAGCGACGTCAAGACGATCGTCGCCAAGGACTACGCCGAGGCCAACCCCAACCTGACCCGGCTGCTCGATCAGTTCGAACTCACCGCCCAGGAGCAGAGTGAGTTCATCCTCGGCTACAGCCTCGAGGAACGAGATCTCGAAGACGTGGCCCACGACTGGCTGGTCAATCACCCCGAGCGCGTGGCCGGCTTCCTCGAAGGCGTCGAGACCCGCGACGGTGAGGATGCCCAGAGCGCCGTGGAGGACAGCCTGTGAGTGATACGGCAAGCGAGCAGCAGGTCCGCGATGACCTGGCCGCCGCCTATCGCCTGATCGCGCTCGATGGCATGGACGACGGCATCTCGACCCATATCTCGGCCCGCCTGCCCGGCGAGCGTTTCCTGCTCAACGCCCTCGGCCTGCGGTTCGAGGAGGTCAGGGCCGACAACCTGGTGACCGTCGACGCCTGCGGCGAGATCCTCGACGACCCCACCGGGCTCGGCATCAACCCGGCGGGCTTCACCATCCACAGCGCCCTGCACGACGCCCGCCCCGAGGTGGAGTGCGTGCTGCACACCCATACCGTGGCCGGCGTCGCCCTGTCGTGCCTCGAGGAAGGGCTGCTGCCGCTCAACCAGTGGGCACTGCAATTCCATGGGCGGCTCGCCTATCACGACTACGAGGGGATCTCCCTGGATCTCGACGAGCGAGACCGCCTCGCCGCCGACCTGGGCCCGCATTCGGCGATGGTGCTGCGCCAGCATGGCCTGTTGACCTGCGGACGCAGCATCGGCGAGGCCTTCCTGCGCATGCGCGACCTGGAGCGCAGCTGTCAGGCACAACTGGCCGCCCAGGCCACCGGCCACCCGCTGCGCCAGCCGTCACCGACCATGGCCGAACACGTGGCCCGGCAATACGACGCCTGGAACGCCAGCGAGCACGGCATCGACCTGGCCTGGCGAGCCGAGCGCCGCCGCCTGCCCGACGGCCCGACCCTGGCCTGACGCCCCCTTGATCCGATAAAGCGAGAGCGAGATGCAATTTTCCCGACTGACCGAGCGTATCGCCGGCGAAGGCGCCGCGGCCTGGGACATCCACAACCGGGCCTTGGCCCGTCAGGCCAACGGCGAGGACATCACCGTGCTCTCGGTGGGCGACCCGGACTTCGACACCCCGGCGCCGATCGTCGAAGGCGCGGTGACAAGCCTGCGCGCCGGCGCCACCCATTACCCCGATGTCCAGGGCAAGCTGGCCCTGCGTGAGGCCATCGCCGAGCGCTATCAGGCGCGTGGCGTGGACGTCACCCCGGATCGTCTGATCGTCATGTCAGGCGCCCAATGCGGTCTCTATGCCACCGCCCAGTGCCTGCTCGACCCGGGCGACGAGGTCATCGTCCCCGAGCCGAGCTATGTCACCTACGAGGCGGTGCTGCAGTCCACCGGCGCCCGCATGGTGCATATCCCGCTGCGTGGCGACGCCGGCTTCCGCCTGGACGTGGCCGACCTGGAAGCGGCGATCACGCCGCATACCCGGGCGATCCTGCTCAACAGCCCGCACAACCCCACCGGCCAGCTGATCGATGCCGAGGCCTGGGCCGCCATCGCCGCGCTGTGCCAGCGCCACGATCTCTGGCTGATCTCCGACGAGGTCTACGCCGAGCTGATCTTCGAGGGCCAGCACACGTGCGCCGCCGGGCTGCCCGACATGGCCGACCGCACCGTGGTGGTCGACAGCCTCTCCAAGTCCCATGCCATGACCGGCTGGCGACTGGGCTGGGTGCTCGGCCCCGAGGCGCTGATCGAGCATCTCGGCAACCTGGCGCTGTGCATGCTCTACGGCTGCCCGGACTTCATCCAGGACGCCGCCCACGATGCCCTGCGCCTGCCCCTGCCCGAGCTCGACACCATGCGTGAGACCTATCGCGGCCGCCGCGATGCCGTGGTCGAAACGCTGGCCGATTGCTCCGCCGTGCGGGTCATCGCTCCGGCGGCGGGCATGTTCCTGATGATCGATATCCGCGCCACCGGGCTCTCTTCCCAGGCCTTCGCCGACCGCCTGCTCGACGAGCAAGGCGTTTCCGTGCTCTCCGGTGAGGCCTTCGGCCCGTCCGCCGCCGGTTTCGTTCGCCTGAGCCTGACCGTCGACGAGGCGCGCCTGCGCGATGCCTGCCAGCGCCTGGTACGAGCCGCCGAAGATGCTCACGCCGACTCCCTGTCCACCACCGCATGAGCCGCCTATGACATCATCGACCCAAGCCTCCTCTGCCGATACCTCCCACCGCCTGGCGGTGGAGGTCCAGCACCTCGTCAAGCGCTATGGCGACCTCGAGGTGCTGCGCGACGTGTCCCTCGAGGTGCCTCAGGGCAGCGTCACTTCCATCATCGGCGCCAGCGGCTCCGGCAAGAGCACCCTGCTGCGCTGCCTCAACCTGCTGGAACGCCCCGACCAGGGCGACCTGGCGATTGCGGATGAGGCGATCCGCTTCGACCGCAATCCCCAGGGCGACATCGTCGGCCTCGACCGGCGGCAGCTACAGAAGCTGCGTGCCAAGGTCAGCATGGTCTTCCAGCAGTTCAATCTTTGGCCCCACCTCACGGTATTAGGCAACATCACCGAGGCCCCCATGCGCGTCCAGGGCCTGTCGAAGCGACGCGCCATCGAGCGCGCCGAGCACTACCTGGAACGCGTCGGCATGGCCGACAAGCGCGACGGCTATCCGGCGTTCCTGTCGGGTGGCCAGCAGCAGCGTGTGGCCATCGCCCGGGCACTGGCCATGGAGCCGCAGCTGCTGCTTTTCGATGAGCCAACCTCGGCCCTCGATCCGGAACGCGTCAGCGAGGTGCTGGGCGTCATTCGCGGCCTCGCCGACGAGGGCCGCACCATGGTGCTGGTCACCCACGAGATGGCCTTCGCCCGTGAGGTCTCGGACCAGGTCGTGTTCCTCGACCGCGGCTTCGTCGGCGAGGCCGGCTCGCCGCGCCAGGTCTTCGAAGAAAGCCAAGACTCGAATTGCAAGCGTTTCGTGGCACCGGTGGTATGAACCGCCGCGTCATTGCCTCGCGCGACACGATAACTCCAAGGAGAACCGCATGAACCATTCCCTGATGTCCGTCACCGCCGCCGCCCTGCTCGGCCTGTCCGCCACCGCCCAGGCCGCCGAACCGCTGAAGATCGGCATCTCCGCCGAGCCCTATCCGCCGTTCACCTACACCTCTTCCGATGGGGAATGGACAGGCTTCGAGGTCGAGCTTGGCATGGCCTTCTGCGAGGCCATGGAACGCCCCTGCGAGATCACCCCCACCGGCTGGAGCGGCATCATTCCCTCGCTCAAGGCCGGGCGCATCGACATGATCATGAACTCCATGTCGATCACCGAGGCACGTCAGCGGGTCATCGACTTCAGCGATCCCTATTACTTCTCGGGCAGCGCTTACGTGGCCGCCAAGGATCTCACGCTCGAGATCCCCGAAGGGCTCAGCGATTACGTGCTCGGCGTACAGGCCGCGACCACCCAGGCCACCTACGCACGCCGCGCCCTGCGCGACAGCGTCGGCGACACCCGCCTGTATGACCAGGCCGAACAGGTCAACCGTGACCTGCTGGCCGGCCGCCTGGATGTGATCCTGGCCGACAAGATCGCCATGATCGAGTTCCTGCAGCGTGATGCGGCCGCAGGCTACGAGGTCAAGGCCACCGCCCCCCGCCACGAAGCCTTCGGTGAAGGGATCGGCCTCGGCCTGCGCCAGGGCGACGACGCCCTGGAGGCCGACCTCAACGCGGCTATCACCGAAGTCCGCGAGGACGGCACCTGCGCCGCGCTTTCCGAGAAGTACTTCGCCACCGATATCTGTACCTGATCCCGGTCCTCGACGACGCTCGTCCGGCAGGCGCTATCCCCCGCCTGCCGGCCTCGCCCTGTCTCATCAAGGACACCCTGTTTCCATGGACAACGTTTCCCAAGAGGGCCTGCTCGATTGGGCCGGCCCCATTCTCCAGGGGGCACTCACGACCCTCGAGATCGCCGTGCTGGCCTACGCCATTGGCCTGATGCTGGGTCTGATCGGCGCCAGCGCGCGACTCAGCCCCTGGGCGCCGCTGCGGGGCCTGGCCACCGTCTACTCCACCGCGGTGCGGGCGGTCCCCGAGCTGCTGCTGATCATCCTGCTCTACTACGCCGGCTCCCAGGCGCTCACCGCCCTGACCAACGCCTTCGGGCTACCCGGCCAGGTCGCCATCAACGGCTTCGTGACCGCCGTCGGCGTGCTGGCCTTCGTCCAGGGTGCCTACATGACCGAGGTGCTGCGCGGCGCCATCCTGGCCATTCCCCGGGGCCAGCTCGAGGCGGCCGATGCCTTCGGCTTCTCCGCCTGGACGCGCTTTCACCGCATCGTGGTGCCGGCCATGCTGCCCAACGCCCTGCCCGGGATGTCCAACCTGTGGCTGATCCTGATCAAGGACACCGCCCTGATCAGCGTGATCGGCTTCAGCGAGCTGTTCTTCACCATCCAGCAGGCCGCGGCCAGCACCCGCGCCCATTTCCTGTTCTACGCCGCCGCCGGGGTCATTTACCTGATCATCACGCTGTCGTCCACGGCCCTGTTCACCCGGCTGGAGCGCCGCGTGCGCCGCGGCCTCCCGCATCAAGAGGAGGCCTGACATGGACTTTTCCTGGCTCCAGGACGGCTTCTATCAGGAATACCTGATCGAAGGCTTCATCAACACTCTGTGGTTGCTGGTCGTCTCCGCGATCGGCGGCCTGATGCTGGCCGTGGCGGTGGCCATGGCGCGCCTCAAGGGCCCCCGGCCGCTGGCCATGCTGGCGAAAGGCTTCACCATCGTGATGCGCGGCACACCACTGCTGGTGCAGCTGTTCTTCTTCTATTACGGCGTCGGCCGATTGCTGGAAGGCATCCCCGGTATCCAGGACAGCCCGATCTGGCCGATCCTGCGCGATCCCTTCTTCTATGGTGCCCTGACCTTCACCCTGAGCGTCGGCGCCTACTCCGGAGAAGTCCTGCGCGGCGCGCTGGCCAACGTGCCTCAAGGCGAGCGCGAAGCCGGCCGTGCCTTCGGCATGAGCCCGTTCCAGGTGTTCTCCCGGCTATGGCTGCCACGCGCCATCCAGCTATGTCTACCGACCCTGACCGGCGAGATGATCCTGCTGCTCAAGTCGGTGCCATTGGTCTCCACCATCGCCCTGATGGACCTGCTGCAGGCAGCCAACATCATTCGTGACGAGACCTTCCTGGTCTACGAACCGCTCATGCTGATCGCCGGCATCTACCTGGCCATGACGGTGGTACTGACCCTGGTACTGCGTCAGGTGGAACGCCACTTCCCGGGCATGCAGCCGACGCGCCGCCGCTGGCTTCCCTCCCGCCACATGGAGCCCTCCTCATGCAAGGACTGATGCACCATTTCATCGATAAGCAGTGGGTCACCAGCCGTGGCGAGCGCCGCTTGCCGGTCACCGACCCCTACCATGACACACTGATCGCCGAGGTCACCGCCGGTGCCCCCGAGGATGTGGACGCCGCCGTGAGCGCGGCACGGCGTGCCCTTCCCGCCTGGCGCGCCCTGGGCGGCGTGGCGCGCGGCGCCTACCTGGATGCCTTCGCCGATGCCCTGGCCGAGCGCCGCGATGAGCTCGCGGCGCTGTCCAGCCGCAACAACGGCAAGCCGCGGGCCGAGGCCGAGCAGGATTTAAGCGATGCCATCGCCTGTTACCGACACTATGCCGGCGAGGCTCGAGATCTCGAGGCCCGCCAGGGCGAGACCGTGAGCACCGGCGAGGCGGGCCTGGTCTCGCGGCGCTACCAGGAACCCGCCGGCGTAGCCGGGCTGATCACGCCCTGGAACTTCCCTCTGGTCAGCAGCGCCTGGAAGATCGCCCCGGCGCTGGCCGCCGGCTGTACGGTGGTGTTCAAGCCCTCCGAGGTCACCCCGCTGCCTGAGCAGGCCCTCGCCGAGATCGCTCAGGCTATCGAGCTACCGGCCGGCGTCTTCAACCTGGTGCACGGCGATGGCGCTAACATCGGCGCCCCACTGACCGCTCACCCCGGGGTCGACAAGCTGTCCTTCACCGGCAGCAACCCAGTGGGTGAGGCAGTCATGGCCGCCGCCGCCCGCGGCACGCGCAACGTCTCCCTGGAGCTCGGCGGCAAGTCGCCGATACTGGTCACCGAGGATGCCGACCTGGACCTGGCGACGGAGCTGGTACTGGCCGGGTTCTGCTACAACGCCGGCCAGATGTGCTCGGCCACCTCACGTCTGCTGGTCCACGAGCGCGTCGCCAATGCCCTCCACGACCGGCTGGACGCGGCCATCGCCGAGTTGGTCGCCGGCGACCCGCAGGACCCGGCCACCACGCTAGGCCCGCTGGTCAACGCCACACAACGCCATCGGGTCAGTGCCTACCTGGCCGAAGCCGAGGCCGAGGGGCTCACGCCCACCACAACGCCGGCGCTCGCCCTACCCGATCAGGGGCATTTCGTCAGCCCACGGGTATTCCGCGACGTGCCGACCGCGAGCCGGCTGTGGCGCGAGGAGATCTTCGGCCCGGTCCTCTGTGCGCGAGCCGTTCGCGACGATGACGAGGCGGTGGCACTGGCTAACGACAGCGCCTTCGGGCTGGCGGCCACCGTGGTGGCCGGCACGGGCGAACGCGCCGATGCCCTGGCGAACCGTCTCACCGCCGGCAATGTCTGGTGCAACACCTACCAGGTGGCCCCGCCGGGGCTCGGCTGGGGCGGCATGAAGGGCAGCGGCCTCGGCCGCGAGCTGGGCCGCGCGGGTCTCGATGCCTATCTCGAGGCCCGCTATGTGACGCGGCCGGCCTGACCACGGCTGACGATATGCTCTTCCAACAACGCAACGAGGCCGCCCACTGGGCGGCCTCGTCGTCGTCATGATGTGTCGAGCTCTACGCCAGCCGCGCCCCGTTCGGCACCGCCAGGTCGGGCGTGGCCAGCGCCACGGCACCGTCCTCGCGGTGGAAGCCAGTGACCAGGCACTCCGACGTCATCGGGCCGATCTGCTTGGCGGGAAAGTTGACGACCGCGACCACCTGCTTGCCGATCAGTTTGCCCGGCTCGTACAGGTCGGTGATCTGGGCGCTGGACTTGCGCATCCCGATGGCCTCGCCGAAGTCGACATGCAGCTTGTAGGCCGGCCGCCGGGCCTCGGGAAAGGCCTCGGCGTCCACGATAGTGCCCACCCGCAGTTCGACCCTGGCGAAATCCGCCCATTCAATCTGTTCCATGCGTTTCTCCTCTTGCGTCTTCCATCCGACCCGACGGCGTTCAACGCACCGGGCGCTATCCCCGCGACGCTTCCCGCGACCGCCGATCCTTTCGGCTTCCCAGCATGTCGCTGCCGATCAACGCGCCGCCGCAGATCAGCAGCGCGGCGATCAGCAGCGTCGCGCTGGCCGTCGCCAGGCCGGCGGCGATCAGCACTAGGGTGGAGAACAGCGGCGTGGCGTAGGACAAAAGCCCCAGCAGACGCACCCGCCCGCGCTTCATGCCGACATCCCAGGTGAAGAAGGCGCTGCCCACCGGCCCCAACCCCAAGGCCAGGATGGCCAACGGGTTCGCGCCCTCGGGCCAGCCGCGAGGCTCCCAGGCCAGGTGACAGCCAAGCGCCAGCGCCGCGGCGCCGAGGCAGTTCCAGGCCACCGCGGTGGTGGGAATCCGCGACAATAGCCGCGAGGCCACGGAATAGCCGCTCCAGATGAAGGCCGCGAGCAGCGCCACCAGGTAGCCCAGCGTGTATTCCCCCGCCCAGTCGAAGCCGGAAGGCCCCACCAGCAGTGCCGCACCGATGAAGCCACACACGCCACCCAGCAGATGAATGCCGCGCAGGCGCTCGCCGGGCAGCAGCCAGCCGGCCAGGATCACGATCAACAGCGGCCACAGGTAGCTGATCAGCCCGGCGTTGGCCGCCGGGGCGTTCTGCTGGGCGATGAAGTAGCAGAGGTGATAGCCGAACAGGCCGCCGACGCCCAGCAGCCAGCCCGCCGGCGGCTGACGAAACGCCTCGGCCAGGGCCTGGCCCTCGCCGCGGGCCAGGAACACCAGCAACGCCAGGCCGCCGGCCAGTCCGAAGCACAGCGCGGTGAGCAGGAAGGGCGGCACCGGGCCGGCCCATTGGGTGAACAGCGCCAGGGTCGCCCAGTTGAGGACGGTACTGGCGCCCCACAGGGTGGCGCGATGCGCCTCGGCGGTGAACTCGGCCGACATCTCGATGCCTCCATTCGCGGGATGGGCCGACGAGTGTGGCCGTCCGACGCGACGACGGCTTGTCGATTTCGGCCATCAGGGCCGGCGGCGGAAGTCGCTCGGCGTCATGCCCCGCCAACGGCGGAAGTGGCGACTGAACTGGGCCCCGTCGGCGAAGCCGCAGGCCAGGGCGATCTCGGTGATCGAGGCATCCCCGGAGGCCAGCAGCCGCTCGGCCAGCGACAGGCGCTGGGCCTGCAGCCACCGCCAGGGAGGCTGGCCGGTCGCATCGAAGAGGCTGCGACGCAGCTGGCGCTCCGAGAGCCTGGCGGCCTCGGCCAGGCGCGCCAGGCTCCAGGGCGCGGCCGGATCGTCCTGTACTAACCGGGTCAGCCGCGCCATGTTGAGCCGCGCCCCCCACCAGGGCGGCGCGCCACCGAGCCGTGCCAACAGCGCCTCATCGCCCAGCCCCCTGGCCTCCTCCGGCGACAGGCGCAGGAAGCGGATACGCGCGAACAGCGCATCGACGGCGTCCTCGCCGACCGGTAGATCCAGCACCCGGCAACGGTTATCGAGGTCGAGCCCCAGGTAGTGATGGGTCGCGGCGGCGGGAATCAGGCACACCCCGCCCGGCGCCATGGCGCCGCCACGCCCCTCGACCTCGACATCCACGCGGCCGTCGAGCCCCACCAGCAGCTGGTGGTGGTCATGGGTGTCACTCAGGCAGTCGGGGGGATAGCGGCGCTCGACGCTGCCAGGCCGAGGGCGAAACTCGCGGGTCATGCCCGACAGGATGCCGGGCCCGCGAGGCGGATGCCAGCGCCACTTGCCTGCGCCGGTCACGGCCGGCACGATGACCGACGATACGCTCGGCTTCACCCAATCGCGCACGAGGAAACGACGCATGTTCGACAAGCTCATGGCCGCCGTCGGCATCGGCAGCGCCCGCGTGGATACCCTGCTGGAAAACGATGCCGCCGAGGCCGGCGGCGTGCTCAAGGGCGAGGTGCTCATTCAGGGCGGCGAGGTCAGCCAGGACCTGGACGCCCTGGTCCTGGACCTGGCCAGCGAGGCGATCAAGGAGATCGACGACAAGAAGGTCAGAATCGGCCATGCCTGGGCCTCCACCCGGGTCTGTGGCGCCATGACCATCGAGGCCGGCGAGCAGAAGCGGATTCCCTTCGAGCTGACGCTGCCGCTGCTGTCGCCGCTCTCGGTGGGTCGCCAGCATCCCAAGACCTGGGTGGCCACCCACGCCGACATCGCCATGGCGCTGGATCCGCGCGACAAGGACCCGCTGCGCATCCGGCCCGGCCCGGTGCACCGCGCCGCCTTCGAGGCCATGGAACAGCTCGGCTTCGTGATGACCGGCGCGCCGCTGGAGCTCTCGCGCAAGAACCCCGCCACCGGCTGCCTGCAGGAATTCGAGTTCAAGCCCACCCCCGGTAGCCGCTTCGGCCACCTCGACGAGGCGGAACTGGCGTTCCTGCCCTCCTCCGGCGGCAACGGCCTCGACCTGCTGGTCCAGCGCGATACCCGCGCCACCAGGCTCGGCTCGCTGCTCTCCGAGATGGCCGGCACCGACGAGCGCTTCTACCGCATCACGCTCGACGGCAGCGAATCCGTCGAGGCACTGCGCGGTCGGCTGGAGTCGGTACTGGGCTGACGCCGGACCCACCGGCCGGTGTGTGGGCGGGGTACGCCAGGCGTGCCCCGCCGAGGCGGCCCCTCAGCGCGTCACGTCCACCACCAGGCGGCCGCGGATGCGCCCGGCAAGCAACGCGTCGGCCTCGCCGATGGCGTCCTCCAGACCGATCGTCCGGGTGATGGCGTCCAGCTGCTCGGGCACCAGCAACTCGCCGAGCCGGCGCCAGGCCTCTAGCCGGTCCTCGCGCGGACGCATCACGCTGTCGACCCCCGCCAGTGTCACGCCGCGCAGGATGAAGGGTGCGACGCTGGCGGGCAGGTCCATGCCCTGAGCCAGGCCACAGGCCGCCACCGTACCGCCATAACGGGTCGCGGCCAGGGCGTTGGCCAGGGTGTGGCTGCCCACCGAGTCGATCACTCCCGCCCAACGCTCCCTGGCCATCGGCCGCCCCGGCTCGGACAGCTCGCGGCGGTCGATCACCTCCCGGGCCCCGAGCCCCTCGAGGTACTCCGCTTCCTCGAGGCGACCGGTGGAGGCCACCACCATATAGCCCAGTCGGGCCAGCAACGCGATGGCGTAGCTGCCGACCCCGCCGCTGGCCCCGGTCACCAGCACCTCGCCGTGCTCCGGGGTGACGCCCTGACGCTCCAACGCCATGACCGACAGCATGGCGGTATACCCCGCGGTGCCGATGGCCATGGACTGGCGAGGGGTGAAGGCCTCCGGGTGGGGGATCAGCCAGCGTCCCTCCAGGCGGGCCCTCCCGGCCAGGCCGCCCCAGTGCTGCTCCCCGACGCCCCAGCCATTGAGCAACACCGCATCCCCCGGCGCATAGTCGTCATGGCTGGACTGCTCGACCGTCCCCGCCAGGTCGATCCCCGGCACCATGGGAAACTGGCGCACCACCGGGCCCTTGCCGGTGATCGCCAAGGCATCCTTGTAGTTCAACGTGCTGCACTCGACCCGGACGGTGACATCGCCGTCCGGCAGTTGCGACTCGTCCAGGGTGGTCAGCGCCACCCGCTGCCGCTCGTCCTGCTTATCGATCAGAATGGCCTTGAACATCGTGCACCTCTCTTTTAGACCGGTCGTCTACAGAATGACAAAAACCTGAACGCCTCGAACCCTGCCGGTTTCCATATGGCCTAGCGAGGTAGACCGTCCAGATACGTGCTCATGAAGATATCCAGCGGACGCGCCCCGCCTTCCAGGCGGGCACGCATCACCGCCCCTTCCCAGCCGATCCAGAACGCCTCGGCGAGCCTGTCGCAATCGGCATCCTCGGCCAGCTCACCCACGGCCCGGGCTTCGCGAAGGCAACGCGCCACCCGACGCTGCCAATCGGCGAGGGTGTCACGCAACCACTGGCGATAGCCCTCCGGCAGGCCACCGGCTTCCTGCCCCAGGTTGCCTACCAGGCAGCCGCGGCGGAAGTCGTGACGCGCCATCCCCTGCCTGGCATCGGCGGCGAACGCCTCGAGGCGCCGCAGGGGCGATTGCGACGCATCACGCAGGTGGCCATCCAGCTTGCGGGCGAAAAAGGCCCCGTAATGCTCCATGACGGCACGTCCGAAGGCCTCCTTGCTATCGAAATAGTAATAGAAGGATCCCTTGGGCACGCCGACCCGCTTGAGGATGCCGTCGATGCCGGACACCGCGAAGCCTTGCTCGGTGAGCACTTCGACCCCGCTGCGGATCAGCGCCGCCCGGGTGTCGGGATCGTCGCGGGGCACCTTGGGCGGTCGGCCACGACGGGGAGTGGAGGTGGGAGTCGATTGCGTCATTCCCTCAATATAGACTGGTCGTCTATAAAATCAAGCCGCCCCTGGACACCGGGCCAGTGAGGCGCACCGCCGAATCACAGACGCAGCCGCGGCGCCACGTAGTCGAGGAAGGCGCCGATCCGTGCCGTCAGGGCCGTGTTGCGGTAATAGACCGCCTGGACCTGCTCGCGGGGATTGGGGCTGATGATGCGGCTCGCCATCAGGCTGACCAGCCGACCCTGGACGAGACCGCCCGTGACCTGCTGACCGAGCAGGGACACACCCTGCAGGAAACCCGCATCGACGACGGCTACGATGGCGAGGCCGAGGTCGAGAAGTGGCTGTGGGCTGACACCATCATCCTGCAGATGCCAGGCTGGTGGATGGGAACGCCCTGGACCGTCAAGCGCTACCTGGACGAGGTGCTCACCCAGGGCCACAGCAGCTTGTATGCCAGCGACGGCCGCTCGCGCCACGATCCCAGCCGCCAGTACGGCAGCGGTGGCCTGCTGCAGGGCAAGCACTACCTGCTGTAGTTGACCTGGAACGCACCCCAGGAGGCCTTCGACGAGGCAGGGAACTTCTTCGAGGGACGCGGTGTCGACGGCGTTTACTTCCCCGTGCACAAGGCCATGGAGTTCCTCGGCATGAGCGCCCTGCCAACCTTCCTCGCCAACGACGTGATCAAGGCGGCGGACATCGATGGCCATCGGAGTGCCTACCAGGCGCACCTGGAAGGCCTCTTCGCACCGGCTCACCGCTGATACGACCTTCATCACAAGGAGATTTCGATGACCACGACGACCCTACCCAACCCCGGTTTCGGCACCTTCCGCCTGGAAGGCGATACCCTGCGCCAAAGCCTGCTGACCGCCCTCGAGCTCGGCTATCGGCACATCGATACCGCCCAGGTCTACGGCAATGAGGCCGAGGTCGGCGCCGCCATCGCCGAGAGCGGCGTGCCCCGCGACGAGATCTTTTTGACCACCAAGGTGTGGTACGAACGCCTCGTCCCCGGTGATCTCGAACGCAGCGTCGACGAGAGCCTGGAGCGGCTTGGCACCGACCATGTCGACCTGCTGCTGATCCACTGGCCTTCGCCGAACGACGAGGTCGCCATGGCCGACTACCTGCCCGCCTTGCGCGCGGCTCAGCAGGCCGGCAAGACCCGCCATATCGGGGTCTCGAACTTCACCCGAGCGCAGCTCGACCAGGCCGTCGAGATCCTCGGCGAGGGCGCCCTGCTGACCAATCAGATCGAAGTGCACCCCTTCCTGCAGAACCGCGCGGTGATCGATAAGTGCCAGGAGCACGGCATCGCGGTGACCGCCTTCATGCCGCTGGCCGTCGGTAAGGTCATGGAAGACGAAACCCTGCAGCGCATCGCCGAAGCCCATGACGCGAGCCCGGCGCAAGTCGCCCTGGCCTGGCTGAAGGCCCAGGACATCGTGACCTTCCCGTCATCGACCAAGGCCAAGAACATTCGCAGCAACCTGGCGGCCTTCGAGCTGACGCTTAGCGAAGACGAGATGCAGGCCATCGCCGGCCTCGAGCGCGGCGAGCGCATCGCCGACCCGGACTTCGCCCCGAGCTGGGACTGATGCCCCGCCCCAGCACCGGCCCCCACTTTCCGGGCCAGATGCCTTCGATCTAAGAGGGCACGACGCCTTCATCGGCCCCGTTACGGGGCCGTTTCTCAGGAGGGACTCGATGACTCCGCGTATCCTGAGCATTCAGACCTCCCACGACCGCCTCGGCGACGCCGGTGTGCAGACAGGCTTCTGGCTCGAGGGACTGGCCGCCCCTACTACATCTTCAAGGACAGCGGAGCCAGCATCATCAACCTCGGCTCGGTGGCAGGCGACACGACCTACCGCGGCAGCGACGTCTATGGAGCCACCAAAGCCTTCGTCAAACAGTTCGACTACAACCTGCGCTGCGATCTACTGGGCACCGGCGTTCGGGTGACCGATGTCGCCCCCGGCATGTCCGAGACGGAGTTCACCCTGGTGCGTACCGACGGCAACCAGGAGGCCCACGACAAGCTCTATGGCGATACCACGCCGCTGTCCGCCGACGATATCGCCGAACAGATCTTCTATGTCGCGACCCTGCCCGCGCACATCAACATCAACCGGATGGACGTGATGCCCGTTCGCCATCGACCGCGACTGACGCTGCCTATTGGCCGGGCCATGGCCCGGCGTGTCCTGGCCGAATAGGCGACAGCAGCAGCGAGGCGGCCCGGCGAAGGGCGACCTCAAGATGGCGAGAACATAAAAAAAAGCCGCCCGATGCGGATGCATCGGGCGGCTTTTCGATATTCATTTGGTGGAGCCTAGCGGGATCGAACCGCTGACCTCAACACTGCCAGTGTTGCGCTCTCCCAGCTGAGCTAAGGCCCCACTGTTGCTCGCCGACATTGCCTTGCGAGAACGAGGCGAATATTACGGTTTATCACTTCAGGCGTCAAGCCTTACCGTCCCGCTTTCCCTCACCACCGCTCAAGCATTCGGCCACGAAAAAGCCGCCCGATGCGGATGGCATCGGGCGGCTTTTCGGTATTCATTTGGTGGAGCCTAGCGGGATCGAACCGCTGACCTCAACACTGCCAGTGTTGCGCTCTCCCAGCTGAGCTAAGGCCCCACTGTTGCTCGCCGGCACTGCCTTGCGAGAACGAAGCGTATTCTATGGACTTTCTTTATGCTGGTCAATACCTTGACGAGAAAAGTCATACCTCGTATGAGTGCCAATTCACCTTAGCAAAATGTTGTGCCACGCTAGGGGCTAATCATGGCTCGCCTAATCGATGCCGGCCACACTTCAATATCATCTCAGGAGCACCTGCCTTGATCAGGGTTCTCGTTGCCGACGACCACCACCTGGTAAGGACCAGCATCGCCCATCTACTCAGCGCCGAACCGGACATCAGCATCGTGGGCGAGGCCGCGGATGGCGAAGACGCCATCCGCCTGGCTCGCGAGCTCAAGCCCGACATCGTCTTGATGGACATCCGCATGCCTGGCATCGGTGGACTGGAAGCCACCCGCAAGATACACCGCTTCACCCAGGACATCCGCACCCTGGTGTTGACCGCCTTTCTCGAAGATACCTTCGCCCAGCGCCTGCTCGATGCCGGTGCCCACGGATTCATCAGCAAGGGATCCCAGCACGCCGAGATGGTAAGCGCGGTGCGCAGCGTGTTCGCCGGGCAACTCTATATCAGCCCAGAGATCGCCCAACGCCTGGTGCTGTCGCGTATCGATGCCAGCGACAACCCCTTCGATCAGCTGTCCCAGCGCGAACTCCAGGTCGCGATGATGATCGTCAACTGCCAGAAGGTCGCCGACATCGCCGATCGCATGTTCCTGAGCCCCAAGACGGTCAACACCTATCGCTACCGAATCTTCGAGAAGCTCGACGTACATTCCGATGTCGAACTGACCCATCTGGGGCTACGGCATGGCCTGGTCGATGGCTTCAGCGAGGTGGAATGACCCGTCCGGCAGCGAGTCTGATAGGATAGCCGCCCATCCTCGTCATAACGCCGCCCGATGAGTTTCGATTCGCGTCATTTCCTCGCCACCGTTACCGAAGCCCCCGGCGTCTATCGCATGCTCGACGCAGGCGGCGAGACGCTCTATGTCGGCAAGGCTCGGCGCCTCAAGGCGCGCCTGGCCAGCTACTTCCGTGGCGCACTGAACGCCAAGACCCAGGCACTGGTCACCCGCATCGCCGACATCCAGGTCACCGTCACCAACAGCGAGACCGAAGCACTGCTGCTCGAGCAGACCCTGATCAAGGAGCAGCGCCCTCCCTATAACATCCTGTTGCGCGACGATAAGTCATACCCCTTCGTGTTCGTCACCGACCGCCACCCCTTCCCGGCCCTGGAATACAAGCGGGCCCGCGCTCGCCACGACGACGGACGCTACCTGGGCCCCTACCCCAGCAGCACCGCGGTGCGCGAGAGCTTGTCGCTGATGCAGAAGATCTTTCGCATCCGCAACTGCGAAGACAGCGTCTTCGCCCATCGCACCCGCCCCTGCCTGCAATATCAGATCCATCGCTGCAGCGCGCCATGCGTGGGCCATATCTCGGAGGACGACTATCGGCGCGACCTCGACCACGCCATCCAGTGCCTGGAAGGCAAGAGTGAGGCGGTCACCCGAGAGCTGACCCGCGACATGGAGACGGCCAGCGAGGCCCTCGAATTCGAGGAAGCCGCCCGGCTGCGCGACCAGATCCAGCAGCTTCGCCAACTCCAGCAGCGCCAGTTCGTCGATACCGGCAGCGGCGACGCCGATGTTTTCGCCCTGGCGTCACGCCCTGGCGCCCTCTGTATCTCGGTGCTGACCATTCGCCAGGGCCGGCTGCTCGGCGCCCGCCATCACCAGCCGACCAACGGCCTGGATCTCGGTCCCGAGGCCTTGCTCGGCGAATTCGTCAGCCAGTTCTATCTCGGCCAGCCACGCGAGATTCCCAGCGAGGTCATCACCAGCCATCCGCTGCCCGACGCCGAATTGCTGGCCCAGGCGCTGGGCGAGCATGCCGGCAAACGCATCCGCGTCACCGACCAGGTGCGCAGCCACCGTGCCCAGTGGCAGGAACTAGCCCACACCAACGCCGAGCAGCAACTAGCCGGCCAACTGGCCAACCAGACCCAGCTGGCCAAGCGCTTCGAGGCGTTGCGCGAGGCACTCGGCCTCGGGCAGGCGCCGGAGCGCCTGGAATGCTTCGACATCAGCCACAGCCAGGGCGAGGCCACCGTGGCCTCCTGCGTGGTGTTCGATGCCGATGGCCCACGTAAGTCCGACTACCGCCGCTTCAACATCGACGGCATCGAGCCCGGCGACGACTACGCCGCCATGCACCAGGCCCTGACCCGCCGCTTCCGGCGGCTCGCCGACGGCGAAGGCACGCGGCCAGACATCCTGGTCGTCGACGGCGGCAAGGGGCAGCTCAACATGGCCCGCGAGGTGTTCGCCGAGCTCGGGGTAAGCGACGTGATGCTGCTGGGCGTAGCCAAGGGCAGCACCCGCAAGGCCGGGCTGGAGATCCTCTATCTCGAGACAGCCGACCACACCCTCGACCTCGACGCCACCTCGCCGGCGCTGCACCTGCTGCAGCATATCCGCGACGAGTCTCACCGCTTCGCCATCACCGGCCACCGAACCAAGCGTGACAAGGCGCGCCGCACCTCCACGCTGGAAGACATCCCCGGCGTCGGGGCACGACGCCGGCGCGAATTGCTGCGCTTCTTCGGCGGCCTGCAGGGCGTCCGCCAGGCCAACCGCGACGAACTCGCCCGGGTTCCCGGTATCAGCACGACCTTGGCCGAGACGATTCACCGCGCCCTGCATGGCTGAAGACCCTCGGACAGGATCACGAGTAGCGCACCATGATGCCCGGCATCAGCCGCTCTCCCACCGGGCAGCCGAGACGATTCACCGCGCCCTGCATGGATGAGTGTCGCCGAGCCGGATAGAATGGCCGGATATTTCGTGCTCCCACCTCAGGTAAGGACCGCAGCTTCGATGAACATCCCCAACCTCCTGACCCTGGCCAGAATCGTCTTCATTCCCTTGCTGGTCGCGCTGTTCTACCTGCCGTTCTCCTGGAGCATGCTGGCCGCCGGGGCGCTGTTCGGCCTGGCCTCGATCACCGATTGGCTGGATGGCTACCTGGCCCGACGCTGGAATCAGTCGACCCCCTTCGGCGCCTTCCTCGACCCGGTCGCCGACAAGTTGATGGTGGCCGTCGCCCTGGCGCTGTTGATCGAACGTTACGATGCCAGCTGGCTGACACTCCCCGCGTTGGTGATCATCGGCCGCGAAATCGTCATCTCGGCGCTGCGCGAATGGATGGCCGAGATGGGCAAGCGTGGCAGCGTCGCGGTCTCATGGATCGGCAAGGTGAAGACCGCCCTGCAGATGATTGCCTTGCTGCTTCTGCTGGGGTTCGCGCCGGGCACGCCGATCGCCGTCATCGGCATCGCCACCCTCTATGCCGCCGCCCTTTTGACCCTGTGGTCGATGATCCAATACCTGCGTGCCGCCTGGCCCCATCTCAGCGATTCGATGTAAGGGTGAAACGCGAAAAGCGTTTGACAGTCACCGACTTATCCGTATAATACCTCCTCGAGTCAAGCGGGAATAGCTCAGTGGTAGAGCATCGCCTTGCCAAGGCGAGGGTCGCGAGTTCGAATCTCGTTTCCCGCTCCACTCTTTTCGACAAGCGTATCGCCGAAAAGACTGATTCGAACGGATCAACGCGCAAGACAGTCATCTCGTCTTCGCTTCATCCCCTATGGATGACACGATCCTTGAGGCTGGATGGCAGAGTGGTTATGCAGCGGACTGCAACTCCGCGTACGCCGGTTCGATTCCGGCTTCAGCCTCCATCATTCCTATAGCTGTATGCTCGAACCCCGCCCGGATGGCGAAATTGGTAGACGCAAGGGACTTAAAATCCCTCGGTGGCAACACCGTGCCGGTTCGAGCCCGGCTCCGGGCACCATGATTTCCCGACTCGCCATGGGCTGACCTTTCGACGGTACCCCTCCCCATGAAGCTGGTGCGCCCGCTCCTCGATCCTTACTTCACCAATCAGCACCGCCGTATCCTTCATGTGATGCGCGTCGCCCTGGCGCTGATCATTACCTACGCGATCACCATGCCCTTCGACCTGCCGCACCGCGGCTGGGCGCTGGTCAGCACCGTCATGGTGATGGGCAACCTGCCCCACATCGGCGGCGTGCTCGACAAAGGGCGCCAACGCCTGCTGGGAACTCTGCTCGGCGCCCTCTGGGGGCTACTGCTGATCGTCATCCCGCTGCCTTGGCCTGGCCTGATTCCCGCCGGCGCCTTGGTCGGCATCGCCGCGGTTACCTGGCTCACCTTCGCGAAACGTTACGGATACGGCGGACTGATGTTCGCCATCAGCCTGCTGCTGGTCATCGGCGGCAGCACGCCAGAGCTGCATGCCGCGCTATGGCGGAGCTTCAACGTGTTGCTGGGCACCCTGATCGGCATCGGCGTCACCGTGTTGGTGCTGCCCCACAAGGCCACCGACCTCTTGCGCTTCGCCCTGGCCGACCACCTGGACCACATGGCCCGGCTCTATCACGCCCACACCTCGGCCGGCGCGCCCCTCGACAGAGAGCCCGACGTGGATACCCACGAACTGCTCAAGGGCTGCAGCAAGCTGCTGGTCAAGCAGCGTGGCCTGGTGGATGCCATCCATCGCGAGAATCGCCTGACCCGAGTCGAGCTGGATCGGCTCATCTCCCTCCAGCGCCGCATGTTCTCGACCATCGAGCTACTCCTGGAGACACACTGGAACACCCGGGCCGGACACGAGCGCATCGACGCCATGCACGGCTTGCGCGGCCAGCAGCACGCCCTGGCGCGCGGCATCGGCACCCTGGCCTTCCAGGTCCGCACCGGGCACCCCATCGAGGTCGATCTCGCTCCCTTCGACCTCCAGCGCCACGCCGACCTCGCCGGCGACGCCTACGCCGAGGACGGCAGGCGCCTGTTCAGCCCCAGCGGCTACCTGTGGCTCAACCGTGAGCTGGGGCGCCTGACCGGCGAGCTCGTCGAGCAACTGGGCAGCCTCGAGCGCCTGCCCAGCCGTCGCCTACGCCAGGGGGCATCGCGCCACGGCCTGATCGAGCCTCACGATGCCGGAAAATCGCCGCGGTAACGCCCGCGTCCCGAAAGGACCTGCCCCCATGCCCGACAGCACCCACGAGACCCTGATCATCGGCGGCGGCATCGCCGGACTGGTACTGGCCCTGGAAATCGCCGACCGGCGCCCCGTGACACTGCTGCAGCCCTCCCGCGAGGCCTTCGGGGCCAGCCGCTGGGCCCAGGGCGGGATCGCCGCCGTGCTCTCGCCGGACGACGATGTCGAAGCGCATGTCGCCGACACTCTGGTCGCCGGCGACGGCCTGTGCGACGAGGCCGCGGTGCGCTTCACCATCGAACAAGGCCCCGCCGCCATCGACTGGCTACTATCACTCGGCGTGCCCTTCACCCCCGACGATGACCCGGCGGCCCGCTACCCGTATCACCTGACCCGGGAAGGCGGCCATGGCGCGCGCCGCATCATCCATGCCGATGATGCCACCGGGCGCGCGGTGGTCGAGACCCTGCATCATCACGTCACGCGTCATCCCGGCATCCGCCTGCGCAGCGACCTGACCGCCATCGGCCTGATCGGCGATAGCGCCGGCCAGTGTCGCGGGGCCCGCTGCCTCGACGAGCACGGCCGGCGGGTCGAGTTACTGGCGGCCGATACCGTGCTGGCCACCGGCGGCGCCAGCGGCCTGTTCCGCCATACGACCAGCCCCGCCCCGGCCTGCGGCGAAGGCATGATCATGGCCGCCGAGCTCGGCGCCGAACTGATGAACCTGGAATTCCAGCAGTTTCATCCCACCTGTCTCTTCGATCCCGAGGGCGCCCCCTTCTTGATCAGCGAAGCCGTGCGCGGCGAGGGGGGACGACTGCTCGACGCCAACGGCCGGCGCTTCATGCCCGAGATCGATCCACGCGCCGAGCTAGCCCCCCGCGACGTGGTCGCCCGCGCCATCGACGCCGAGATGCAACGCGGCGGCCACACTCACGTGTGGCTCGACATACGTCACCTGGGCGACGCCGCCATTCGCCATCATTTCCCCACCATCCACGCTCACTGTACCGCGCGCGGCCTCGATATCGCCGCCGAGCCGATTCCGGTCGTGCCGGCGGCCCACTACAGCTGCGGCGGCGTGCGCACCGACCTCGAGGGCGCCACCACGGTGCCGCGCCTGCATGCGGTGGGAGAAGTGGCCGGCACCGGCCTGCACGGCGCCAATCGCATGGCCAGCAACTCACTGCTGGAATGCCTGGCCTTCGCCCGCAGCTGTGCCCGGAAGTTGCGCGATGCCACACCGCTCGAGGAGGCGCCGCTCATCCCCTGGCGTCCCGGCGCCACCCCCTTGCCGGCGGCAGAATCCCAGACATACCTCGCCGAGGTGCGCGCGATCATGAGCGAGAAGGTCGCCATCGTGCGCCATGATGCGGGGCTGGAAAGCGCCTCGCGGCGCCTCGCCGAGCTCGCCGAACAGCTGGCGCCACACCGCGCCGAGACCGCCCCCAGCATCGCCCATGCCCGGCTGTGGCACGCCCTTCGCCTGGCCCGCCTCACGGTGGCCAGCGCCCAGGCACGCCGCGAGTCCCGCGGCCTGCACTTCAATCCCGACTGCCCGACGCATGGTAATCCGGCACCGCGGCCCTCGCGGATCCACCTCGACGACCCGGCGCCGACGGTCGACTGAGGCGCCACGCCCCGTCGCCCGTCACGGGGCGAGCCACACGCAGTCATCCCGGCGTCATCGATACGCAGCGGGCCCAACACAGCAGGCCGGAGAGATGCCGCGGGGCTGGCCCACGCGGCTCAAGGAAGGGAATGAAGCACCTTGCGCAATTGGCGCAGGGCCTCAGGGTCGGCGCTGTCGGGCCATAGCCAGAGCCGCCTTTCGGCGAGGCGCAGGCCGATCAGCCACGGACCCAGGTAGTCACAGCGTAGCGGCATGTCCTGCCAGGCCATGCCGACTTCGCCCCGCCAGGTGGCCAGCGGCGCCGCCCCTTCACGAGGCTCGCATCGCAGCACCCCTTGCGGGCGTCGTCGTGCCGCATCGGCCACCACCGCGACCAGCAGCCCCGCCGCCAGCAGCGTCGCCCACCCGGGCGCATGCCGGGCCAGCACCACCACCACGCCCAAGGCCGCCAGGCCCTGGGCGAGCAGTGCCAGTCTAGAGGTTACGATAGTGATCGTTATCGGTGCTCTCGGCATGCTCGACGATCATCTTGACGATGCGACGGCGCTCGGGATCCTCGGGCCACTCGCGACGCATCAGCCAGGCGAAGAGGTCTTGATCCTCCTCGTCGATCAGCGACCGATAGACGGCCTGATCGTGCTCGTCGAGTCCATCGTAACGCTGCTCGAGGAAAGGAATCAGCAGCAGGTCGAGTTCCCACATGCCACGTCGGGAGTGCCAGTAGAGGCGCTTGCGAAGGGTGGCTGCCGCGGACGAATCATCGTTCAAGATCGGCCTCGTTGATCCAATGAGTGTGTCCACAGTATACCCGAGCCATCCACCCTCGACAGCCCGCCCGTCACCTTGCTCATCTACCGCTACACGACGGCGACCCACACTGCCCCCGACGCGACGACGGCACGCTGCTTGCGTGTAAAGGCTAGTGCGTTGTTTTATCGAAAGTTGCACAGTATGCTTTGAGAAACGATCGCCCTGCGCCCCACCGCCGGATCAGGACAGCACGGAGAGAGCCGATGACCAAGTCCGAACTGATCGAACAGATTGCCACGCGACAGCCCGAACTCCCCGTCAAGGACATCGAAGCCGCCGTGCGGCTGCTCCTGGATGACATCACCGACACCCTGGCAGACGGCGGTCGTGTCGAGATACGCGGGTTTGGCAGCTTCTCGCTGCACTATCGCGAGCCGCGCGTCGGCCGCAACCCCAAGACCGGTGAGCCCGTCGATCTCGATGGCAAGTTCGTGCCGCACTTCAAGCCCGGCAAGGAACTGCGCGAGCAGGTGGATGCCAGCCGCGCCCTCGGTTATTGACGGGCGCCTCCGGCCGCCTTTCCCTCTCATCCCACACGACACGGGGACTCACACATGCGTTGGCTCAAAGGCCTGTTCCTGGCCATCATCCTGCTGGTGGTGCTGCTGACCGGCATCCTCTTCGCCGTCAATAATCAACAGGCACTGCCCCTCAACCTGATCTGGATCGAACTGCCGTCGGCATCGCTCTCCGTGTGGTTGCTGGCCAGCCTGGTCGTCGGGGTACTGCTGGGCATGCTCGCCATGGGCGGCGTCTATCTGCGCCTGCGCACCCTGCTGACCCGCGCCCAGCGCCATAACCAGCAGCAGCGCAAGGAACTCGACAAGCTGCGCGTCCAGGAGATGAAGGAACTGTCCTGAGCATGACCGATGTCCTGCTGCTGGCCCTGTTGTTGGTCGCGGTCGCCATCGGTTGGTGGCTCGGCCGCCGCGAACGTCGGGCCACCGCCCCCTCGTCCCGCTCGTCGACGCTGGCCCGCGATTATTTCGTGGGCCTCAACTACCTGCTCAATGACCAGCAGGATCGTGCCATCGAGACCTTCATCGGCGCCCTGGAGGTCAACAGCGATACCATCGAGACGCACATCACCCTGGGCAACCTGTTCCGCACGCGCGACGAGGCCGATCGGGCGGTGAAGGTCCACCAGAACCTGCTGGCCCGCCCCACGCTCAGCGACGAACAGGGCGACCGGGTACAGCTGGAGCTGGCACGCGATTTCCTGCAGCTCGGCCTGTTCGACCGGGCCGAGCGGCTGCTGCATGCGTTGATCAAGGACAGTCAGAGCGGCGAGCACCGCCACGCCGCCCGCCAACTGCTGGTCAAGCTGCTCGAGCGGGAAGGCGAGTATCAACAGGCCCTGGACGTGGCCCAGCCCACGCTGGTGAAGGAAAGCGACGACGTACGCCGCGCCGCCGCCCACTGGTTATGCGAGATCGCCGAGCAACAACGACATTCGGCGAGCCCCGTGCTGGCCCGGCGCCACCTCAAACAGGCCCTCTCCACCGATCGACAGTGCGTGCGCGCCAACCTGCTGCTCGCCGACATGGCCCTGGAGACCGCCCAGTACCGTCAGGCGATCCGCCTGCTGCAGCGCATCCCCGAGCAGGACAAGAGTTTCGTGCCGACCCTGCTCGAGCCTCTGGGCCGCGCCTACCGGCTGCTCGACGACGAACGAGGCCTGATCCACGCCCTCGAATCGCTGCGCGAGATCGCCCCTTACACCAGTGTCATCACCATGCTGGCGGAGACGCTGCGTCGCCAACATGGCGATCCCGAAGCCTCCCTGGCACTGCTGACCAGCGAGCTCGAGCGCTCTCCGAGCCTCGGCGGCGTGGACTACCTGATTCGGCTCTACCTGCAGCAGGAAGGTGGCCACGACAACCCGCGCATCGAGCTGCTCCAACGCCATACCCACACGCTGCTCAAGGCCCGCCCACGTCATCGTTGCCAACGCTGCGGCTTCAGCGGCGAACCCTTGTTATGGCGATGCCCCCGCTGCCACAGCTGGGGCACCACCAAACCCATCACCGGCATCGAAGGCGAATAGCCTCAGCCAGCCGCCAGCTCGGCCTCGATGGCGGCCAGCGCCGCCATGGGATCCTCGGCCTGGGTCACCGGGCGCCCCACCACCAGATGGGTGCTGCCCGCCGTCATGGCCGCCGCCGGTGTCATCACCCGCCGCTGATCGCCGATGGCCGCCGTGGCCGGGCGAATCCCCGGCGTCACCTTGAGGAAGTCATCGCCACACAGCGTGCGCAGCCGTGCGGCCTCCTGGGCCGAGCACACCACGCCGTCCATGCCGCTGTCACGCGCCAGTGCCGCCAACCGCTCGACCTGCTCGGCGGGCGAGAGGCCGATGCCCGCTTCGGCGAGGTCCTCTGCCCCCATGCTGGTCAGCACCGTGACCGCGATCAGGTGGGTCGACAGGGCATTCTGAACCAGCCGCTGCTTGGCCGCCTCCATCATTCGCCCGCCACCGGCGGCATGCACATTGACCATCCAGACGCCCTGCTCTGCGGCGGCCTGCACCGCCCCCGCCACGGTATTGGGGATGTCGTGGAACTTGAGGTCCAGGAACACATCGAAACCACGCCCATGCAGCGCCTCGAGCACATCGGGGCCGCTGCGCGTGAACAGCTCCTTGCCCACCTTGAGCCGACAACGGGCGGGATCGAGCCGGTCGGCCATGCACAGGGCGGCATCCAACGAAGCATAATCGAGGGCGATGATCAGGGGAGACGCGGTGGACACGGGCAAGGCTCCTGGCAGCGGATTGAACCCGCACAGTATATCAGCCAACCCCCGAGGCGCATGGGGAGATATCGCACCGCGAGCGATCGCGATCGCCGATGCCCGAACGGGCAGATGGCTCACTCCCGAGAGCAGGCACGGGCACTAGCTTGAAAGCAGGTAGCGGCGCAGCAAGTGCTACCGACACGCTTCGATCTCACAGGGAGACTCGCCTCATGACGATGCACCTCAAGACACCACTCGCCATCCTGGGCATGACACTGCTGCTCGGCCTGAGCGCCCCGGCCCTCGCCCAGGAGGTCGCCCCGATCAACGTCAACACCGCCGACGCCACCCTGCTCAGCGAGCTCCCGGGCATCGGCGAGACGAAGGCCACCGCCATCGTCGAGAACCGCGAGGCCAACGGCCCCTTCGAATCCGCGGATGACCTGGCCCGCGTCAGCGGCATCGGCGAAATGACCGTGGAGGGTCTCGCCGATCAGGTCACCTTCTGAGACCGATGGCCCGCCACCACCCGACGGCGGTGCTCGGCCCTCGAGCCCGCCGTCACCCACCACGCCTCAATCACTGCCGTTCTAGCGGCGATATCGCCGAGCCTTCCCGGGCTCCGTAGCGACATCCTGTGACACACTCTCGACACGCCACACCGCGTCGAGCCTCACCATCAGCTTTCGGTCTCCGACCATCGCCCCCTACGGCCGGCTCACCGGCTGGCGCTTTCGATGCCGTATCACGCTTCGTCGACCCTTGGAGCCGTCACCACCGGCGGCGCCCCTGGTATCGCCTATCTCGAACATGACGACGGCGTACTCCCGCCCGGCGATCGAGGCTTGTTTTCTCGCTTGTCTGCCCCCATTTCTGCCTCATTCGTCAACGCGGAGTCATCATGCCCTTTCTCGCCCTCTTTACCGTCTTCGCCCTGCTCGACTTCGTCTTGCTGTTTACCGTCGGTAGTCATATCGGGCTGCTGACCACCCTGCTGCTGGTGCTGGCCACCGGCTTCTTGGGCCTGCACCTGATCCGTCGCGAAGGCGTCGCCACCTTCGCCCGCGCCCAAGAGCGCATGGCCCGCGGCGAGCTGCCGTCCGGCGAGCTACTCACCGGGGCCGCGCTGATCTTCGGCGGGGCCCTGCTGATGGCGCCAGGCTTCTTGTCCGATGCCCTGGGCTTCATGTGCCTGATCCCCGATGCCCGCCGCCTGCTCGGCAAGCTACTGAGCCGGCTCGGCATGCGCGTTCAGGGCGTGCACATGCAGGGTGGCGCCTATCAGGCACGCCAGGGTAGCGATGCCGACTGGCAGCAAGCCGGCGAACCCCACGACACGACCCGGCGCTCGTCCACCCACGACGACACCGACCAACCGCTGGAAGGGGACTTCATCAGCCACGACGAACGGCGCGGCTGAGCGGCAAAAAATTTTCGCCCAGGGGCTTGAAAGCCTACTGGCCAGCCCCACCTATCCGACAGCAACGATTTTCGGTTCCGGCCCGCCGGAACCATCCCCACGGAAGGCAGACGCCTTCACCCCGCAGCCAAGCCTGCGGGTTGATGATGAAAACGCCGGACAGCGATGTTCCGGCACAGCAAACCCTCAGGAGAACGTGAGCAATGAACATCCGTCCCTTGCACGATCGCGTCGTCATCCGTCGCGTCGAAGAAGAACAGAAAACCGCTGGCGGCATCGTGCTCCCGGGCAGTGCCCAGGAAAAGCCGACACGTGGCGAAGTGCTCGCCGTCGGTAACGGCCGGATTCTGGACAGCGGCGACGTTCGCCCGCTCGACGTCAAGGTCGGCGACAGCGTGATCTTCAAGGATGGCTTCGGCGTCGAAAAGCAGAAGATCGACGGTGAAGAAGTGCTGATCATGAGCGAGTCCGACATCCTGGCCGTCGTCGAAGGCTGAGCCGAGACCGCCACCCGTTCGAAACCGACGTTCACGAACTCACAGGAAATCTACGAAAATGGCAGCGAAACAAGTCAAGTTCTCCAGCGATGCCCGCACCCGCATGGCTCAGGGTGTCGATACCCTGGCCAACGCCGTCAAGGCCACCCTGGGCCCGAAAGGCCGCAACGTGGTGCTGGAAAAATCCTTCGGCGCGCCGACCGTGACCAAGGACGGCGTCTCCGTGGCCAAGGAAATCGAACTCAAGGACCGGTTCGAGAACATGGGCGCGCAGATGGTCAAGGAAGTCGCTTCCAAGACCTCCGACGTCGCCGGTGACGGCACCACCACCGCCACCGTGCTGGCCCAGTCCATCGTCAACGAGGGTCTGAAGGGTGTCATCGCCGGCATGAACCCGATGGACCTCAAGCGTGGCATCGACCAGGCCATCCAGGCCGCGGTCAAGGAAGTCAGCCAGCTGGCCGTGCCGTGCACCGACACCAACGCCATCGCCCAGGTCGGCACCATCTCCGCCAACGGCGACACCAACATCGGCCAGATCATCGCCGAGGCGATGGAAAAGGTCGGTAAAGAAGGCGTCATCACCGTCGACGAAGGCCGCGGCTTCGAAGACGAGCTGGACGTCGTGGAAGGCATGCAGTTCGATCGCGGCTACCTGTCGCCGTACTTCGTGACCAACCAGGACACCATGGCCGTGGAACTGGAAGACCCGTTCATCCTGCTGGTGGACAAGAAGGTCTCCAACATCCGCGAGCTGCTGCCGACCCTCGAGGCCGTCGCCAAGGCCGGCAAGCCGCTGGTGATCATCGCCGAGGACATCGAAGGCGAAGCCCTGGCGACGCTGGTGGTCAACACCATGCGTGGCATCGTCAAGGTCGCGGCCGCCAAGGCGCCGGGCTTCGGCGACCGTCGCAAGGCCATGCTGCAGGATATCGCCATCCTCTCCGGCGGCACCGTGATCTCCGAAGAAGTCGGCCTGGATCTCGAGCAGACCACCCTCGACCACCTGGGCACCGCCAAGCGCGTGACCATGTCCAAGGAAAGCACCACCATCATCGATGGTGCCGGCCAGGACGGTGACATCGAGGCCCGCGTCAACCAGATCCGCGCCCAGATCGAGGAGACCTCCTCCGACTACGATCGCGAGAAGCTCCAGGAGCGCGTCGCCAAGCTGGCCGGCGGTGTCGCCGTGATCCGCGTCGGTGCCGCGACCGAAGTGGAGATGAAGGAGAAGAAGGCTCGCGTCGAAGACGCCCTGCACTCCACTCGCGCCGCCGTCGAGGAAGGCGTGGTGCCTGGCGGTGGTACCGCCCTGATCCGTGTGCTGACCAAGGTCGCCGGCCTCAAGGGTGACAACGAGGACCAGACCCACGGCATCGCCATCGCCGTGCGCGCCATGGAAGCCCCGTTGCGCCAGATCGTCACCAACGCCGGCCAGGAAGCTTCCGTGATCCTGAACCGCGTCAAGGATGGCGAAGGTAACTTCGGCTACAACGCCCAGACCGGCGAGTTCGGCGACCTGTTCGAGATGGGCGTGCTGGACCCGGCCAAGGTCACGCGTAGCGCCATGCAGTCCGCTGGCTCCGTCGCCGGCCTCATGATCACCACCGAGTGCATGATCGCCGACGATCCGGACGAGCAGGACTCCGCCGGTGGCGGCGACATGGGCGGCATGGGCGGTATGGGAGGCATGGGCGGCATGATGTAAGCCACCCCGCTCCTCCTAGGCACGCCTAACGGCCTAGCCTGATCGAGACCCCCGCCGGGCAACCGGCGGGGGTTTCTTTATGCAAGAAGCCCGCAGCCAGACACTGTAGAATCCCGGTCAATGTCGCTCACCGCGCCAACGCCTTTCCCGTTCCTCTTATGTCTCAGTCTCTTTATCTATGTTGTCGAACATTCGTATCGTCCTCGTCCAGACCTACCACCCCGGCAATATCGGCGCCTCGGCGCGCGCCATGAAGACCATGGGGCTCACCGACCTGGTGCTGGTCAACCCGCGTCGCTTCCCCGACCCCGAGGCCAATCGTCTGGCCGCCGGCGCCGAGGACGTGATCGAGGCCGCCCGGGTGGTAGACACCCTGGAGGAAGCGGTCAACGACTGCGTTCAGGTCATCGGCGCCAGCGCCCGCCTGCGCAGCATGCCCCTGCCCCACTTCGACGAGCCCGCCGAGATGGCCGAGTCGCTGGTCGATCATGCGGCCGACGCCCCGGTCGCCCTGGTCTTCGGCCGCGAGCGCTTCGGGCTGACCAACGACGAGATTCGCCGCTGCAGTCATCAGGCCAGCATCCCCGCCAACCCCGACTACGGCATCCTCAACCTCTCCCAGGCCGTCCAGGTGCTGGCCTACGAAGCCTTCCGCGCCTGGCGCCAGCGCCCGGATAGCGGCTTCCGCCCGGCCAAACCCGCCCATGACCGCCCGCCGACCCGGGAGCAGCTAGGGCACTTCCATGACCACCTGACCCGCGTGATGCAGGAAAGCGGCTTCATCACCCAGCCCCACGCCCGCACCGAGGAGCAGCTGCAGGCGCTGTTCGCCCGCGCCCAGCCCTCGCGCAAGGAGCTCTCGTTGCTGCGCGGCCTGCTGAGTTCGCTGGAACGCGACCCCGCCGACCCCGGCAAGGCGCCCTAGGCTTTTCTGACAAGTCGGTGAGCGAAGGCCAGGCAAGCAAACACTCGGCGACAAATCGGCAGGGATGGCCGATTTGGGCAGCTCTGCTGCTCGAAGAGCGAGTGACAGGAGGTCGCTCGTCAAAAGACGGAGTTTGCGGGGTGACAATGAGGTCTTTGAGTCGATGTTTAACGCCGTATGGCCGAGCGCAGCCAGTTTTCGGACAGGGCCTAGGCCGCCATCGAATCGTCACCGCCTCTTCACGATACCGTCATGCCAGGCGGCGATGATGCAAGGGCCCAACAGGGACACCGGCAACGGACACTGCCACTCGCCCAGCCAGGGACGCCCCGAACGCCAGGAAGGAAGCAGGAAGGATGTTGCCACGCCGGATTGCGTCGTGGCATTTTTCCGTTCGCCAGCCGCCATGACTGGAAGAACCACCGGCTTGGCCGGTAACCTCATTCGATAGCAACGAGCCGGGCCTCCCGCGGCCAGGCTCCGGCCCCCCACCGTGTATCGAGAGAGATCCCATGCCTCGCTTCGCCGACCATCTCTATCAACCCGGCCCCGACAATCCCCTCCCCGGCCTCTGGGTACTGCAACGACGCCTGGGGCACGCGCTGCCCCACCGACTGGGGTCCAACGAGGGGCTCGACATGCCCCATGACGCCCTACGCGCCCATTTCGGCGACGCCATGGCCGAGCACGTCACCTGCTACGGCGACGCCGAGGCGCTGGGCCTGCGCGAACGCCTGGCGGCCCGCCATGGCTTCGACCTCGACACCCTGCTGGTGGATGCCGGCTGCGACAGCCTGCTGGCCCTGGTGCTGCGCTGCGTCGCACCGGCCGGCACGACGGTGGTCGCCTCCGCCGGCACCTACCCGACCTTCGGCTACTTCGCCCGGGGCCAGGGCTGCCGGCTGATCGAGATCGACTACCGGGAAGACGCCGAGCACCTCGCCCCGGACCTCGACGCCCTGGCGGCGGCCGCACATCGAGAAGCGGCCCGACTGGTGTATCTGGCCAACCCGGACAACCCCACCGGCCACCCCTATCAAGCAGACGACGTCGCACGGCTACGCGAGGCGCTGCCCGAAGACTGCTGGCTGCTGCTGGACGAGGCCTACCACGACTTCCGCGACGACGCCGCCGACCCATCCTTCACCCGGGCGCTTCCCGGCGTCATCCGTTGCCGTACGCTATCGAAGGCCATGGGATTGGCCGGGCTGCGCATCGGCTACGCGATCGCCGAGCCCGAGACGCTGGCCATGATGATGAAGGTTCGCATCCACTACGCCGTCTCGACCCTCACCCAGGCCGCCGCCGAAGTGGTGCTGGATCATCCCCAGGAGGTCGATCGCCATATCCGCGAGGTGATCGAACGGCGCGAGCGGCTGGCCGCGCACTTCCAATCCCTGGGAGCGGATGTGCTGCCGAGCGCCACTAACTTCATCGGCATCCGCCTGTCGAGCGAGACCCTCGCTAAGCGCGTGCACGCCGACCTGCTGGGGGAAGGCAAGCTGATCGCACGCCCCGCCCATCCGGCACTCGGCCATGTGCTGCGCATCACCGCCGTGGAGGATGCCCTGGTGCCGGGCCGGTTACAGGCGCTGGAAAGGGTCGTGCAGCAAGGCCGGACGGCCTGAGACACGCGGAACAGGAGGCCGCTCAGCAGCGGCCATGCTTGGCTTGCCCGGGCGGGCAGAAGCCGCGGTGATCGCGGTGGCGCCGATGATGACGGTCACGATCGCGGCGGTGGTGGCGGTGGCCGCGATGCTCGTGGCGCGGCTCATGACGCTCGCGGTGCCGGTGATCCGAGTGGTGGCCGCCGATCTCCACCAGCGGCCCGGTATCGATCCGCGCCGGGGTGTAGCTGCAGCCTGCCACCAGCAGGGCGACGGCCAGCCCCAGGGCCGCGGTGGCGCCTCGCCGGCGCCGCGGCATGCGCATCTCAGCAGCGCCCTTTCTTCGCCTGCCCAGGCGGGCAGAAGCCGCCATCATGGCGTTCATGGTCATGATGATCGCCGAATTCCACCAGTGGTTCGGCATCGATGCGCGCGGGCGTATAACTGCAGCCGGCCAGGAAAAGCGCCGCCATCAGCAGGGTCGCGGGCATCAGGAAACGCTGTGTCATAGAAGCCTCCAGGGCGGGTTGAATGCCGCCATTATAGCGAAGTCACGCGGCCCTACCATGTGGCATAACGGCAACATCGGCGTCTCATGACGACAACACCACGGCGTGACCCAGGCCTCAAAGGCCACGCGACCGACACCCTTGCCACACCCATCGTGCCGACCGACGCAGGCCGCCATGCCTCCGGTAACGCACGAAAAAATCCCCCTTGAAACGACGCCAAATCGGAAAAAACCAGGGATGGTACGACCCGATGTCTTTGCTATCGTCACGCAACATCCCCCCGACACGAGGAGCTAGCCGATGGGCGACGCGTCCCTGCCCGAGAAAATCCCCACGACCATGGCCGCCATGCGGCTGATCGGCCACGGCGACGCGGACCAGCTGGTCTTCGACGAGGCCGTGCCCACGCCACGCCCCGGCCCCGATGAGGTGCTGGTGAAGGTCACCGCCACCGCCAAGAACAACACCGACCGCAAGGCGCGCGAGGGCCTCTACCCGACCAAGGAGCAAGGCGACGTGACCTCGTTCGCCATGGGGGGGTCACCGACCCTGACCTTCCCGCGCATCCAGGGCGCCGATGTGGTCGGGCGGGTGGTCGCCGTGGGCGACGGCGTCGACGCCTCTCGCCACGGTGAACGCGGGCTGCTCGACTTCAACCTCTATGCCGACGCCCGGCGCGACCTCAACCTGACCCCGGACTACTATGGCCACGGGGCCGACGGCGGCTTCGCCGAGTACATCGCCGTGCCTTCGGCGCAGTTCCATCACGTGGCGAACCCCGAGCTCAAGGATGCCGAACTGGCCGCCATGGGCATGTGCTCCTATCAGACCGCCTACCATATGGTGACGGCGGCGGGCGTCAAGGCGGGAGAACGCATCCTCGTCACCGGCGCCAGCGGCGGCGTGGGCACCGCACTGATTCAGCTGTGCCGTGTGGTGGGCGCGATTCCCTATGCGTTGAGCCAGCAGGACAAGGCCCCCGCGCTGCTCGCACTCGGCGCCGAGGCGGTGCTCGACCGTTCCGACATGGGCGACTTCGAGGCCCGGGTCAAGGACGTGACCGGCGGCCAACCGATCGATGCGGTGATGGACCTGGTCGGTGGCGAGATGACCGACCGCTTCATCGATGCCATGATCTTCGACATGGCGGCCCGCTCGAGCCATCCCCGGTTGTCCATCGCCGGCGCCAGCGGCGGCAATGTCAGCGAGATCATGTGGACGCGCATCTACCTGTATCAGGTGCAGATCTTCGGCGTCTCCCACGGCACACGGGAAGAGGCCGAGCAGCTGGTGGCATGGATTCGCGAGGGCCGGCTCAAGCCGGTGCTGCACGCCGCCTTCAGGCTCTCCGATCTGCATGCCGCGGAACACTACTTCGTCAACCGCGGCGGCCACTACCTGGGCAAGATCGTGATCGTCCCCGATGCCGAGTGGGACGTTCACGGTGCGCCCTTCTCCCTCGAGGGATCCTCATGAGCCACCCTGAACTCAAGATCCGGCTGATGGACACCCATGCCGGCGGCGATGTCAGCCGCATCGTGCTGGGCGGCATCGAGGCACTGCCGGGTGCCACGGTACGCGAGCGGATGCACTATCTGCGCGACAACGCCGACGGCCTGCGCAAGCTGCTGCTCGACGAACCCTATGGCATCCCCGAGATGTCGGTGGACCTGATCGTGCCGGCCAGCGACCCGCAAGCCGCGGCCGGCTACATCATCATGGAGGTGATGGGCTACCCCATCTATTCCGGTTCCAACACCATCTGCACCGCCACCGCCGTGATGGAGGCCGGCCTGGTGCCCAAGCGCGAGGGGCGCCAGCACTTCCAGCTCGAATCCCCCGCCGGGCTCGTGCAGATCGAGGCGCGGGTCGAGAACGACGTGGTCGAGGCGATCACCTGTGAAGGCCTGCCCAGCTATATCGACACCTATCGCCATACCATCCGGGTGCCGGGCATCGGCAACGTCACCTACAGCGTGGCCTACAGCGGCGGCTTCTATGCCCTGGTCGACGCCACCGAGCTCGGCTTCTCGCTGGTTCGCGAGGAGGAGCGCGCGCTGTCCGAGTGCGCCTACCGCATCGTCGAGGCCCTGCAGGCCGAGCGCGGCTTCACCCACTACACCCTGGGCGACGTGGGGCCACTGCCCTTCCTGCACTTCATGGGGCCGGAAGAAACGGTGGCCGATGGCTTCTACCGCTCGCGCTCCACCACCTACGTGCACCCCGGGGTGATCTGTCGCAGCACCACCGGCACCGGCACCTCCGCGCGCCTGGCGCTGATGCACCACGAGGGACGCCTGCGCCCTGGGGACCGGCTCGAGACCGTCTCGCTGCGTGAGACCGGCTTCATCGGCCAATTCACCGGCACGCGGAAGGAAGGCCAGCAAACGGTGGTGGAAAACACCATCACCGGCAAGGCCTTCGTGCTCGCCCACTCGGACATCGTCCTCAACCCCGAAGACCCGATGCTGCGCGACGACAGCGTCTATCATATCCTCGAGTCCCACCAGGACGCCGTGTCCTGAACCTGCGCGCCGGCCTCGCCGGCGCCCCTCATTTCTTACCCCGGGCACGAAGGCGCCCGCCCCATCGGAGAGCCCTACGTGCAGACGGTACTGATCCTGCTGGATGTCCAGAACCTCTACTACACCAGCCGCCAGGCCCATCGGCGCAACGTCGACTACAACGCCCTGTGGGCCCGCGCCACCGACGGCCGCCGCGTCACCCGAGCCATCGCCTACGCCATCGACCGGGGCGACGAGAAGCAGCGCCAGTTCCAGAACATCCTGCGCGCCATCGGCTTCGAGGTGAGGCTCAAGCCCTTCATCCAGCGCGCCGACGGCTCGGCCAAGGGCGACTGGGACGTGGGCATCACCCTGGACGCCGTCGACCATGTCGCCGAGGCGGATGTGGTGGTGCTGGCCTCCGGCGACGGCGACTTCGCGCCGCTGGTCGACAGGCTACGCGACCGTTTCGATGCCGAGGTCGAGGTCTTCGGCGTGCCCGCCTACACCGCCGATGCCTTGATCCGCTCGGCCAGTCGCTTCGTGCCGGTCGAGGGCGAGCTGCTGCTAGGCGTTGTCTGAAGAGTCGGCGAGCGAAGGCCAGGCAAGGAAAAAATCGTCGAAAAGACGGAGCTTACGGGGTGTAAATGAGGACTTTGAGTCGATTCTTAACGCCGTATGGCCGAGCGCAGCCAGTTTTCGGGCAGGGCCTAGGCCACGGCCCTCGCTAGCTCGCCTCCGCAAGGCACCCCATGTCGCATTGGCCCCGCATCATGACGCTACGAGAACACTCTTCCCTGGGTGGAGCCGCATCATGAGGCGGCACAATTCGACAACATACGGTTCCCCCCATGGTTTATACCAGCGCCATTCTCTTGAGCCTGATCGGCTACTTCATCATCGGCCACCTCGCCGGGCGACGGGTCAAGCACCTCGACGACTACCTGGTCGCCGGACGCAACGCCCCGACCTTTCTCATCCTTGGCACCCTGGTCGCCAGCTACCTGAGCACCAGCGCCTTCCTCGGTGAGACCGGCTTCGCCTACCAGGGCTACCCCTTCGTCATGCTCATCTTCGCCGCCATCAGCACTTCCGGGTGCCTGCTCGGCGCATTGGCCTTCGGCCGCTACCTGCGCCGCAGCGGAGCCCTGACCGTGCCGGAGTTCTTCGGCAAGCGCTTCGCCTCGCGGCGCGTACAGCGAATCGCCGGCCTGACCACCGTGCTTGGCCTGGGGGCTTATCTACTGGGCGTGATGCAGGGCGCCGGCATCATGTTCGAGGAGCTCACCGGCCTGCCCTATTGGGTCGGCCTGGTGCTGGTATGGCTGACCTACACCGGCTTCATCCTCTATTCCGGATCGCCAGGCGTCATGCTGACCGACACGATCATGTTCGTGATCTTTTCCATGGCGGCGCTGGGTGGCTCGATCTACATCATCCATGATCTAGGCGGCTGGCACGGCGTGATCGAGGGGCTACTGAGCCAAAACGACAAGCCCGGTATCGCACTATGGCACGGCGTGTTGAAGGGCAACGATGCGAGCTTTTCCACACCGGGCGAGGCCCTGACCTGGGGCCTGACCCTGGGCCTGGTATGGGCCGCCGTGCTGGCGGCGAGCCCCTGGCAGTCCAGCCGCTACCTGATGGCACGCAACGAGCACGTGGTGATGCGCTCGGCGATGCTCACCGCGGTGTCGCTGGCGGTCTTCTACGCCCTGATGATGATGACCGGCGCGGCCATCAATCTCTACGACCCGACCCTGAACGGCGAACGCGCCATGGTGTGGGCGGCCCTCAATGTGCTGCCGACCTGGCTCGGCGTGGTCATCCTGACCGGCGTCTTCGCCGCCGGCCTGTCCTCCTGCTCGACCTTCCTGTCGATCATCGGCTTCAGCATCTCCAACGATATCCTGCCGGCCAGCCGCAGCGAGGCTGCGGCCATGCGCACCAGCCGGCTCGCGGTACTGGGCGCCGGCCTGATCGCGCTGATCCTGGCACTGTTCCAGCCGCCCGCGGTGATGGCCGTGGTGTGGTTCGCGGCAACCCTGTTCGCCTCCTCCTGGGGCCCGGTGGCACTGATGAGTATCTGGAGCCGCCGAATCACCGCCGCCGGCGCCGGCTGGGGCCTGACGGTCGGCTTCATCGGCAACCTGATCCTGTCGTTGATGGTACAGGCCGAGTGGCTCGTGCTGCCGACCTACCTGCATCCCGTACTGCTTAGCACTGTGATGGCGCTGGTGGCGATCGCCGCGGCCTCTTCGCTGACGCGAGTCAGCCAGGCCGAACGCGATTATCGCGCCTTCCTGCATCGTGATGACGAGCACGAGCCGATCGGCTGGACCAGCGGTTCCCGAAGCATCGCCGTATTCACCATGCTGGCGGGCATCGGTGTCGGCGCCTTCCTGTGGCGCCAGTATGCCGACACCCTGGCCGGGCTGGCCGGCCGCTTCGGCATCGCCGACCCTGTCGTCACCGGCGCCTACGCCCTGGCCATCGGCTCCGGCGGCATGTTATTCATCGCCGGCGCCATGGGCTATTACGTGGTGCGCCGGCGTCGCCGAGGCACCCGGGAAGCGAGCGCCCTCCAGACCTGATATCGTGGCGCCGCTGCCCTGCCAGGCCAGCGGCGCCCGCATCTCGACGGGCCTCTCCCCGTAGGAGGCCGCCCAACACGCCACGAGATACCGCCATCGACAGCCGCCAAGAGCCCCGCGTCCAAATGCCGCGGTCATGACCCCAGCGTCTCGCTTGTTCCTTTTCGACCGGCCACATAAAATCGGCGCCATGACTCATAAACGCCCCTTCATCTTCCTGTTGGCCATCCCGGTGGTCATGATCTGTGCCCTGGCGGCCCTCATCTTCGGCGGGCAAGTGTTCTCCGACAGCCGCCAGGACGGCGAGATCCGTCAGGCGCTGGCGACGCAGCTGCAGACCCGCGCCGACATCGAACTCAAGCACCTCCAGGAAGTCCAGTATGGCTACGGCGTCTGCGGGCTCTACCGCACCGCCGATGCCGAGGATGGCTTCGCCTCCTTCTTCTACGATACGACTAGCCAGCGTCTCACCCTGGACATCACCTCGAGCCGCTACCAGTCCCATTGCAACCTGTCCGCGGTCTGCTGAGCGACCGGACGGCTGCCCCAACGGAGACATGCACGATGGCCATCTCACACCGCACGACCCCGCATGCCCGCACCTCCCGACGCCTGGCCGGGGTCCTGCTGGCCGGCCTGATGACCAGCGGCATCGCCCAGGCCGACGGCCTGGAGGCCACCGAGGCCCAGCTGCGCCTGCTACCGGGTGACCTGCCCGGCGCCGGCTATTTCCGGCTGCACAACGACGGCGAGGCGAGCGTCACCCTGACCGGCGCCGACAGCGATGCCTACGGCAACGTCATGCTCCACCAGTCGATGAGTGAGGAGGGCATGTCCAGCATGCACGCGGTCTCGGAGCTCGAGATCGCCGCGGGCGACACGCTCGAGTTCGTGCCCAAGGGCTACCACCTGATGCTCATGAAGCGTGCCCAGCCGCTCGCCGTCGGTGACCAGGTCGAGGTCACCCTCACGTTCGCCGACGCGCCTTCGCTGCCCGTGACCTTCGACGTGGTCGGTCCCACCGACCTGTAGCCCAAGCCCTGTCAGGATGCCCGACATGTACCGATGGTTCCTCGCGCTGACCGCCACACTCGCCCTGAGCGGTTGCAGCGACCCGAACTGGCGCACCACCGACATCTCCGAGATCATGCCGTCGCTCGACTTCACGCTGGTCGACGAGAACGGCCAGACCGTCGACGCCGATGACTACCTCGGCAAGACCACGCTGCTCTACTTCGGCTTCACCCACTGCCCCGATGTCTGCCCCACGACCCTGGCACGGCTCACGGCGGCCACCAAGCAGCTCGACGAAGACCTTCGCGACGACGTCCAGGTGCTGTTCGTGTCGGTCGACCCCGCACGCGACACCCCCGAGGTCATGGATCGCTACACCGCCGCCTTCGGCCCGCAGTTCATCGGCCTGAGCGGCGAGACCGAGCAGATCGACGCGCTGACCAACCGCTACCGGGTCACCTATTCCCATGGCGAGAAGGACGACAGCGGCAATTACGACGTGACCCACTCCAGCGCCGTCTTCGCCTTCGACGCCGAGGGCGATGCCCAGCTGTTGATGCGCGACAGCGACCCGATGGAGAACATCGTCGCCGATATCCGTCGCCTGGCCTCACAAGGCTGACGCCTCCCGCCGGGTTCGCATGCCGACGACCGGGGCCACGCCCCGGTCGCCCTTCACGCCTCGCCAGACGGCCCGATTAGCGTGGCCCCGCCCGTGCAACCCCCCCACCCTTTTGTAGTACACTCTTCCGCCCGCCACCCGCAGAGTAGGAGCCCGATGAGCAAAGAACTCGCCGACTTCGAGAAGTCCATGCACGAAGAGATCGATGCCTTCCTGAAATCAGAATCCCGGCCCACCAAGCCACCACAGGCAACGCCCCGGTCCGCCCCGCAAAAGCCGTCGCCCAGCACGCCTGCCAGCGAGATCAAGACCGGCCATATCGTCAAGCTCGCCGTACGCACCAAGCAGCTGGAACAAGACACCGCCTTCGAACACCACTCCGCCAGCATCTCCAGGCTCGAGGCGCAGATGGAAGCCGAAAAGGCCGCCCGCCAGGCCGGCTATCCGATCATCGGCCATGTCATCGAGATCCAGCGGGTCTGACCCCTCACCGGCGCCGCCCTCCCCGGCTCCGCGACACCTCACGAGGCCTGCAGGGCACGCTCTTCCTGGCGATGCTTGAGCGGCGAGATGCCGAAGCAACGCTTATAGTCGCGGCTGAATTGCGAGACGCTACGATACCCCACCGCCTCGGCGGCCTGGTTGACGTTCCCCGCCTCCTGCACCAGCAACTGCTGAGCCTTGATCAATCGCAGCCGCTTCAGGTACTGCAACGGCGAGGCCTGGGCGACCTGCCTGAAGTGCTGATGAAAGCTCGAAGGACTCATGCTGGCCCGCTGCGCGAGGGCCTCCACCGAGACGTCCTCGGCATAGTGGACATGCAGCCACGACAGCACCTGCACGATCCGCGAATAGTGCCCCTGATGGTTCACCAACGCCCGCAACGCCGCACCCTGCTGGCCCCGCAGCGCCTCGAAGACCACATCGCGCACCCGTTGCGGGCCCATGGCCGCGGTTTCGGCCGGATCATGCAGCGTGCGCAGCAGCCGCTCCACCGCGCCCTCCATGCCCGGCGTCATCGAGACCGAATCCATGGGCACCGGCGGCGCTTGGGGCTCGCCGATATCGCCCATGGCCGCCACCAGCTCGCCGAGCAGCGCCGGATCGAGGCGGATCGACACGCCCAGTAACGGCGCCTCGAGCGAGGCATGGGTCTCGCACTCGAAGGGCAGCGGCAGCGTCTGCACCAGATACTGGCCGGGTCCGTAATGAATCTCACGGTCGCCGAGATGGCCTATCTTGTACCCCTGGGCGACGATGATCAGGCTCGGATCGTAGATCAGCGGCGTGCGCGGCACCGATCGGCGCGAGGCCATCAGCGTGACCTCCGACAGTCGCGTCGGGGCGTAGCCATCGCCCTCGACCAGCGGCGCGATCAGCTCGATCAGGGGGCGTTGGCTCGGCTCTGACATGGACTCGGGTCTCCTGTGGCGGGTACGCTCGCTAGATGATCGTGACAATTTTACCCATGATCCCGGCGCATGGTCGCCACCTGTTGCAGGAATTGGCAAAACTGTCGGAGGAACGTCGCCCCATCGCCGCGTGTCACCCGCCATAATGGCAGGGTCATGTGCCGAGGCGCTCCCACGACGCCTCGGGCACTCATACCGCAAGGAGAACGCTTCATGAGTCAGACCCACGCCTACGCCGCCTTCTCCGCCGACAAGCCCCTGGCGCCGTTCACCTTCGAGCATCGCCAGCCGCGCCCCGACGACGTCGCCATCGAGATCCTCTACAGCGGCGTCTGCCACAGCGACCTGCACTTCGCCCGCAACGACTGGGGCATGACACGCTACCCGCTCGTGCCCGGCCACGAGATCGTCGGCCGCGTCACCGCCGTGGGCAACGAGGTCAGCAAGTTCCAGGTCGGCGACGTCGTCGGCGTGGGCTGCATGGTCGATTCCTGCCGCCACTGCCAGCCCTGCCGGGACGGCGTCGAGCAGTACTGCCTCGAAGGCTTCACCATGACCTACGGCGGCGATGACCGTCACGACGGCAGCCTCACCCAGGGCGGCTACGCCGACCAGATCGTGGTCAGCGAGCACTTCGTGCTGCGCATGCCCGACGGTATCGACCTGGCCTCCGCCGCGCCGATCCTGTGTGCCGGCATCACCACCTACTCGCCGCTCAAGCACTACGGCGTGAAGGCGGGCGACAAGGTCGGCGTGATCGGCATGGGCGGCCTCGGCCACATGGGGGTCAAGCTCGCCAAGGCGCTAGGCGCCGAGGTCACCGTGTTCACCCGCTCCGAGTCCAAGGTCGAGGAAGCGCGCCGCCATGGTGCCCACCACGTGGTCGTATCCACCGACGAGGAGCAGATGGCCGCGGTCGCCGAGACCTATGATTTCATGCTCGACACCGTGCCGGTACAGCACGACCTCAATCCCTACCTGGCCTCCCTGAAGTACGACGGCACCCACATTCTGGTCGGCCTGCTCGAGCCCATCGAGCCGGCGGTCGAGGCCTTCAACCTGGTGTTCAAGCGCCGCGTGCTGGCCGGCTCGCTGATCGGCGGCATCGAAGAGACCCAGGAGCTGCTGGACTTCTGCGCCGAGCACGATATCCGCTGCGATATCGAGATGATCGACATGCAGGACATCAACACCGCCTTCGAGCGCATGGAGAAGGGTGACGTGCGCTATCGCTTCGTCATCGACATGGCCTCGCTCAAGGACTGATGCCACGCTGTGCCGACCGCCGGCCGCCTACGTGCGGTCGGCGTCGTCTTGGCGTCCGCCATTGGCCACGGCCCAGGCTGAGACGCCATCGCTCCAACACGTCAGGAGAGAAACGACATGCAGTCACGCTACTTCACCCTCCATTCCCACCCCGAAGGCACCCCGGCGCGCGAGCTGTTCACGCTGGAAACGGCCGAGCTGCCGGCACTGGCCGAGGGCGAGATCCGGGTGCGCAACACCTGGCTGTCGGTGGACCCCTACATGCGCGGCCGCATGACCGGCGTGACCACCTACATCGAGCCCTTCGAGCTGGGCGCGCCACTACAGGGCTCCGCCGTCGGCGAGATCACCGAGTCGCGCGTCGAGGCCTTCCCGGTGGGCACCCGGGTTCGCCACATGAACGGCTGGCGTGACATCACCCAGCTGCCCGCCGAGCAATGCGAGCCCCTGCCCGACATCGATGTGCCGTCACAGGCCTATCTCGGCGTGCTGGGCATGCCGGGCATGACCGCCTGGACCGGACTGAACCGCATCGCCGAGATGCAGCATGGCGATAATGTGCTGGTCAGTGGGGCCGCCGGCGCGGTGGGCTCGCTGGCCGTGCAGCTGGCCAAGGCCCGGGGCGGCACCGTGGTCGGCATCGCCGGTTCCCAGGACAAGCTCGACTGGCTGGAATCGCACGGCGTCAAGGCGGTCAGCTACCAGGGCCGTGACGCCGACCAGCTCACCGCGGCGCTCACGGAGGCCTGCCCCGAGGGCTTCGACGTCTACTACGAGAACGTCGGCGGCGTATGCCTGGAGGCGGCGCTGAACACCCTGCGGGTTGGCGCGCGCATCGCGGTGTGCGGCCTGATCGCCGGCTACAACGACACCACCCCCACGCCTGGCCCCGCCAACCTGGCGATGCTCCTGATCCGTCGCGCGCGCATGCAAGGCTTCATCGTCTTCGACCACTGGGAACACTACCCGAGCTTCCTCGAGGAAGTCGGTCCCCAGGTGGCCGACGGGGCGCTGGACTACGAGGAAACCGTGGAAGAAGGGCTGGAACGCACCCCCGACGCCTTCCTCAAGCTGTTCGAAGGCGCCAACCGCGGCAAGATGCTGGTCCGGCTCTGAGCCCCACCGCGCTCATCGCGCCGGCACGGCGACGCTAGTGCGTCGCCGATGCTCAAGCGCCGAGCGTCATCGCCGGCCCACGAACGCACGGGGCCCCGCGCATGCGGGGCCCCGTTCGGTTGGCGATACACCTCGCGGTTCAGGTGGTGGCCTGCCTGGCCGGCGCCAGCTCGTCGCCGGACATCGAGAAGTGGGTCTCGACGCTGCGGCTGTGGCTCAGCCGGTCGGCACGGGCCTGCTTCATGGCCTGGCTGCCACCGTTGATCTGCTCGGCCGTATAGGACACGGACGACGCCTGCTGGCTAGAGGCGGCGACCGGCTGCTGGTTCAACTGCAGGGCACGCTCGGTGGCATTGTCGGCCTGGGCCACCATCGGCAGTGCGGCGATCAACAGCGCGGAAAGGGTCAGCTTGGTGTTCATGACGAGTCTCCTTGGGGCGTGATGTTCGTGTGAAGAACTTTGCTCTCTTGCAACTTGTTAGCAAGCTTAAGTTTTTACCCCTACAGATAAAAGCGGTCTATTTCGAAAGCTATTTTCGAATCTATAGAAAGGACCGGCGCCTCCCTCTCTACCTTCTCCCAGGCACGCTCACCCACGACCTTCGTCTAGGCCTCAAAGAGCTCAGTTTACGTTAACGTAAACTGATACTAGGCTGGCTTCCACAGTCAACACTTCGTTCCAGAACACGCGACCGACAACAGCCACAACGGGAGATCGCCGCCATGCACGCCCCCTACGCGCCCCTCGACTTCGGCCTCGCCGACGAACTCAACATGCTGCGTGACCACGTCAACGCCTTCGCCCGCGACGAGATCGCCCCGCGTGCCGCCGAGATCGACGAGAACAACGCCTTCCCCGCGGACCTGTGGCAGAAATTCGGCGACATGGGCCTGCTCGGCGTCACCGTGCCCGAGGAGGACGGCGGCAGCGGCATGGGCTATCTGGCCCACTGCATCGCCATGGAAGAGATCTCCCGGGCCAGCGCCTCGGTGGGGCTCTCCTATGGCGCTCACTCCAACCTGTGCGTGAACCAACTCAAGCTCAACGGCTCGGCCGCCCAGAAGGCCAAGTACCTGCCCCGGCTGATCAGCGGCGAGCACGTGGGGGCGCTGGCCATGTCGGAGCCGGGCGCCGGCTCCGACGTCGTCTCCATGAAGCTGCGTGCCCGGCAGGACGGCGACCGTTTCATCCTTAACGGCAACAAGATGTGGATCACCAACGGCCCCGACGCCGACGTGCTGGTGGTCTACGCCAAGACCGACCCGGATGCCGGCTCCAAGGGCATCACCGCCTTCATCATCGAGCGCGGCATGCCCGGTTTCTCCACCGCCCAGAAGCTCGACAAGCTGGGCATGCGCGGCTCGAACACCTGCGAGCTGGTGTTCGAGGACTGCGAGGTACCCGCGGAGAACGTGCTCGGCGAGCTCAACAAGGGCGCGCGGGTGCTGATGAGCGGGCTCGACTTCGAACGCACCGTGCTGGCCGCCGGCCCCATCGGCATCATGCAGGCCGCCATGGATGTGGTGGTGCCCTACATCCACGAGCGCCACCAATTCGACCAGGCGATCGGCGAGTTCCAACTGGTGCAGGGCAAGGTGGCCGACATGCTCACCACCCTCAACGCCTGCCGCGCCTACCTCTACGCCGTGGCCGGCGCCTGCGACCGCGGCCAAACATCGCGCAAGGACGCCGCCGGGGTGATCCTCTACTGCGCCGAGAAGGCCACCCAGGTCGCGCTGGACGCCATCCAGCTGCTCGGCGGCAACGGCTACATCAACGAATACCCCACCGGTCGGCTGCTGCGCGATGCCAAGCTCTACGAGATCGGCGCCGGCACCAGCGAGATTCGGCGCATGCTGATCGGCCGCGAAGTGTTCAACGAATCCGTTTAACCGAAGCCGTAAGCGATAAGCTACTAGCTGTAAGTGACGGCCAAAACGGGCTTTCTTATGGCTTCAGGCTGACGACTTACCGCTCCCTGGAGGGGTACATGGCAATCCTGAACACCCAGATAAACCCACGCAGCGACGGTTTCCAGGCCAACGATGCGGCGATGCGCCAGGAGCTCGGCCGGCTGCGCGAGCTGACCGCGGCCATCGCCCAGGGTGGCGGCGAGAAGGCCCGCGCCCGTCACGAGTCTCGCGGCAAGCTGTTCGTGCGTGACCGCATCGATCACCTGCTCGACGAAGGCTCGCCGTTCCTCGAGTTCTCGGCGCTGGCCGCCCATGAGGCCTACGACGGCCCGGTGCCCGCCGCCGGCGTGGTCACCGGCATCGGCCGGGTGTCCGGCGTGGAATGCGTGATCGTCGCCAACGACGCCACCGTCAAGGGCGGCACCTACTTCCCGCTGACCGTGAAGAAGCACCTGCGCGCCCAGGAGATCGCCCGCAAGCACCGCCTGCCCTGCCTCTACCTGGTGGACTCCGGCGGCGCCTACCTGCCCGAGCAAGACGAGGTGTTCCCCGATCGCGATCACTTCGGGCGCATCTTCTACCATCAGGCCACGCTCTCCGCCGAAGGCATCCCGCAGATCGCCGTGGTGATGGGCTCGTGCACCGCCGGCGGCGCCTACGTGCCGGCCATGGCCGACGAATCGATCATCGTCCGCGAACAAGGCACCATCTTCCTCGGCGGCCCGCCGCTGGTGAAGGCCGCCACCGGCGAGACGATCAGCGCCGAGGACCTGGGCGGCGCCGACGTGCACACCAAGGTCAGCGGCGTGGCCGACCACTACGCCGAGAACGACGCCCACGCCCTGCAAATCGCCCGGCGCTGCGTGGCCAGGCTCAACTGGCAGAAGCGTGGCCAACTGGCCATGGCCGACCCCAAGCCCCCGCGTCTCGATCCCGAGGAGCTCTACGGCATCGTCGGCACCGACCTGAAGAAGCCCTTCGACGCCCGCGAGGTGATCGCGCGGCTAGTCGACGACTCGGCCTTCGACGAGTTCAAGCGCGACTACGGCGACACCCTGGTCACCGGCTTCGCCCACCTGCACGGCCATCCGGTGGGCATCATCGCCAACAACGGCGTGCTGTTCTCGGAGAGCGCGCTCAAGGGCGCGCACTTCATCGAGCTGTGCACCCAACGCAAGATCCCGTTGATTTTCCTGCAGAACATCACCGGCTTCATGGTCGGCTCCAAGTACGAACAGGAGGGCATCGCCAAGCACGGCGCCAAGCTGGTCACCGCCGTGGCCTGCGCCAAGGTGCCCAAGTTCACCGTACTGATCGGCGGCAGCTTCGGCGCCGGCAACTACGGCATGTGCGGCCGCGCCTTCGAGCCCAACCTGCTGTTCATGTGGCCCAATGCCCGGATCTCGGTGATGGGCGGCGAACAGGCCGCCGGGGTGCTGGCCCAGGTCAAGCGTGAGCAGATCGAGCGCGACGGCGACGACTGGAGCGCCGACGACGAGGCCAGCTTCAAACGGCCGATCCGCGACCAGTACGAGCGCCAGGGCCACCCCTTCTACGCCAGCGCACGGTTGTGGGACGACGGCGTCATCGATCCGGCCCAGACCCGCGATGTGCTGGGGCTTTCGCTGGCCGCGGCCATGAACGCCGACATCGAAGACACCCGCTTCGGCGTGTTCCGGATGTGAGCGCGCCATGCGCGAGAGCGAAGAAGGAAGAGAGAAGATGGAGGCAGAAGCCCGGGTGGACCATGTCGGCAACGCCGAGGGCCTGGTGGCCTCTTCCGGCGGCGAAGCCGCGTTCTTCCCTCTTCAACCTTATTGAGAGAGGCCTGCCATGTCACAGACAAGCGACTCAAGACTCGAGATCGATGACCGCGGGGTCGCCCGGCTGACGCTGGAACGCCCCCAGGTCCACAACGCCTTCGACGATCACCTGATCGCCGAGCTCAACGACCACCTGCGCCGCGTAGGCGAGCTGGCCCAGCGCGGCGAGGTGCGCGTGCTGGTGCTGGGGTCCGAGGGAAAGAGCTTCTCGGCCGGCGCCGATCTGAACTGGATGCAGCGCATGGTCGACTACGACTTTGAGGACAACCTCGCGGACTCCCGCGAGCTCTCGGCGCTGATGCACGGCCTGGACACCCTGCCCTGCCCCACGGTGTGCCGCGTGCAGGGCGCCACCTTCGGCGGCGCCGTGGGCCTAGCCGCCTGCTGCGACATCGTCGTCGCCTCCGACAAGGCGCGCTTCTGCCTCTCCGAGGTGAGGATCGGCCTGTCGCCGGCGGTGATCAGCCCCTACGTGCAGCGCGCGCTCGGCAGCCGCCAGATGCGCCGCTACGCCCTGACCGCCGAGGTCATGGACGCCGCCACCGCCGAACGCCTGGGCCTGGTCCATCGCCTGGTCGAGCCGGACGCCCTGGACACCGCCGTGGACGCCATGATCGACACCCTGCTGGCTACCTCGCCCCAGGCCAGCCGCGCCACCAAGGCGCTGCTCGCCGAGGTGGCCCACGATCCCGACAGCAACGCCACCCGCGACCACACCTGCCGCATCATCAGCGAGCTGCGCGTGAGTCACGAAGGTCAGGAGGGCCTGGCCAGCTTCCTCGAAAAACGCCGCCCCGCCTGGGCCCCCGACGACTCATCGAACACGGAGCGCCGACAATGACCCGGACGACCCAACAGAATGCCCCGCGCTTCGACACCCTGCTGATCGCCAACCGCGGTGAGATCGCCTGCCGCGTGATGCGTACCGCGCGCCGCATGGGCCTGCGCAGCGTGGCGGTCTATTCCGATGCCGACGCCGACGCCCGCCACGTGCGCGAGGCCGACGAGGCCGTGCGCCTGGGCCCCGCCGCCGCCCGCGAGAGTTACCTGAACGTGGAAGCCGTGGTCGAGGCCGCGCGACGCACCGGCGCCGGCGCCATCCATCCCGGCTACGGCTTCCTCTCCGAGAACGGCGCCTTCGTCGAGGCCCTGGACGCCGCCGGCATCACCTTCGTCGGCCCGCCTGCCGCGGCCATCGCCGCCATGGGCGACAAGTCCGCCGCCAAGGCACGCATGCATGACGCCGGCGTACCGCTGGTGCCCGGCTACCACGGCGAAGCCCAGGACGATGCTCTGCTGTCTGACGAAGCCGAGCGCATCGGCTACCCGGTGCTGCTCAAGGCAAGCCGGGGCGGCGGCGGCAAGGGCATGCGCGTGGTGGAATCCGGCGAGGCGTTCCAGGCCGCGCTGGACGGCTGCCGTCGCGAGTCCCAGGCGGCCTTCAACGATGATCGCATGCTGATCGAGAAGTACCTGACCCAGCCGCGCCACGTCGAGGTCCAGGTGTTCTGCGACAGCCACGGCAACGGCGTCTACCTGTTCGAGCGCGACTGCAGCGTGCAGCGCCGCCACCAGAAGGTGCTCGAGGAGGCCCCGGCGCCGGGCATGACCGAGGATTTGCGCCGCGAGATGGGCGAGGCGGCGGTGCGCGCCGCCCGCGAGATCGGCTACGTCGGCGCCGGCACCGTCGAATTCCTGCTGGATGCCGATCAGTCGTTCTACTTCATGGAGATGAACACCCGCCTGCAGGTCGAACACCCGGTCACCGAGATGATCACCGGGCAGGACCTGGTGGAATGGCAGCTGCGCGTGGCCATGGGCGAGCCGCTGCCTGTCACGCAGGACGCGCTGACCCTCACCGGCCACAGCTTCGAGGCACGCCTCTACGCCGAAGACCCGGAGCACGACTTCCTGCCCGCCACCGGCACCCTGACCCGCTTCGCCATGGACCTCGAAGGCGCCGGCCTCGAGGCCGACCGCGTACGGCTGGACAGCGGCGTGGCGACCGGCGATGCCGTCTCCATGCACTACGACCCGATGCTCGCCAAGCTGATCGTGCATGGCGACGACCGCGCCCAGGCGCTGGCCACCCTCAACCGTGCGCTGGCCGCCCTCGACGTACGCGGCGTGGTCACCAACCGCGGCTTCTTGCAACGCCTGGCCACTCACCCGGCCTTCCGCGACGCCCATCTCGACACGCGCTTCATCGAGCGCCACGAGGACACGCTGTTCGCCCGCCCCGAGACCGCCCCCGAGGATATCGCCGCCGCGGCACTGATCGGCCTGCATCAACTGGCCCGCGAGAGCCGGAGCGACTCCCCCTGGGACCGTCACGACGGTTTCCGCCTGAACGCCCCGCACACCATCCGCATCGCCCTGAGCGAGCCCGCGCAAGAGGGCGACGCCGAACGCGTCACCGTGGTCGAGGGCAAGCGCACCAGCGACGCCTCCCCCTGGCAACTGAGCCTTTCCGGGCACACCTTCGCCGCCACCCTCGCGCCCCTGGAGGGCGACGCCGTGGCGGTGACGATCGACGGCCATCGCCGGCGGATCCAGGCGCGCCTGGTGGGCGAAGGGCATGAACGCAACGTGGTGGAAATGGCCGATTCGCGTCGCGAGACACGGCTCATCTGGCGGCGCATCGACGCCATCGACCACGGCCGCCAAGAAGCCGAATCCACCCTCACCGCCCCCATGCACGGCACCGTGGTGGCGCTGCTGGCGGAAACCGGCGCCCGGGTGGAGAAAGGCATGCCGCTGATGGTCATGGAAGCCATGAAGATGGAGCACACCCTGACCGCCCCCGCCGACGGCCACGTGGAGCACTTCCACTTCGCCGCCGGCGACACGGTCGGCCAGGGGGATGTGCTGCTGGAGTTTGCCGCGGACGAGTAGCGCCGGGCAGGAGCGTGGCAACGCCGACGCCGAAGGCACCCATGCGCGGCGACTCAGGCAAGCGGCGCCGAGAGCCACCACTCGGCGTGCAGTGAACAGGACAGGAGATAACCCATGGCATTTCCCAAGCGCGTGCGCCTGGTCGAGGTCGGCCCCCGCGACGGGCTGCAGAACGAGCCCGAGGCGATCGACACCGCCACCAAGCTGGCCCTGATCGACCGCCTGGGCGCGGCGGGCCTCACCCACATCGAGGCGGCGAGCTTCGTCTCCCCCAAGTGGGTGCCGCAGATGGCCGATCACCGCGAGGTGATGCACGGCCTGCGCCGCCACCAGGGCGTGACCTACTCGGCGCTCACCCCCAACCTCAAGGGGCTGGAGGCCGCGCTGGAATGCGGCGTCGACGAGGTCGCGGTGTTCGGCGCCGCCTCCGAGGCCTTCTCGCGGAAGAACATCAACTGCTCGGTGGCCGAGTCGCTCGAGCGCTTCGCCCCGGTGCTCGAACGCGCCCGGCAAGCCAAGGTGCCCGTGCGCGGCTACGTCTCCTGCGTGCTGGGCTGCCCCTACGAGGGCCAGATCGCGCCGGCCAAGGTCGCCGAGGTAGCGAAAGCCCTGTACCAGATGGGCTGCTTCGAGGTCTCGCTGGGTGACACCATCGGCACCGGCACACCGCTCAAGGCCAAGCGCATGATCGAGGCCGTGGCCCGCGACGTGCCCATGGAGAAGCTCGCCGCACACTTCCACGACACCTACGGCCAGGCGCTCGCCAACCTCTATGCCGTGCTCGAGGAAGGCGTGGCGGTGATCGACAGCTCGGTGGCCGGGCTAGGCGGCTGCCCGTACGCGAAGGGAGCCGCCGGCAACGTGGCAAGCGAGGATGTGGTCTACCTGCTCGACGGCCTGGGTATCGAGAGCGGCATCGACCTCGACAGGCTCGCCGCCGCCGGCAACTGGATCACCCGTGCCATCGAGCGGCCCAACCGCTCCAAGGCCGGGATCGCCCTCGCCTCGCGCTGAGCGCACGGCCGCCACCACGCAAAAGGCCCCGAGCCGGTTTCCCGGCTCGGGGCCTCGTCTTGGCCGCCTGTGGCGCCTGTGATCAGGCCGTCTCGGCGGCCCGTGCGGCGCGATGCGCGTGCAGCTTCTTGTAGCTCTCGACCAGTCGCTGATGACGCTCCAGGCCCTCCAACTGCATGCCCACCGGTTCCAGGCCCGCGAAACGCAGCGTGCCGTTCACCGAGCCGACCACGCTCTCCATGGTCTCTGCGCCGAACATGCGTGTGAAGTTGTAGAGGTAGTCGTCCAGCTCCAGCTCGTCGTCCAGGGCGATATCCAGCACCGCATTCACCGCCTGGTAGAAGAGCCCGCGTTCGACGGTATTATCGTTGAACTGCAGGAACATCTGGACCCGATCCAGCGCCTCCTCGTGCTGGCCAAGCGCTAGGTTGATCAACAGCTTGAGCTCGAGGATGGTCAGCTGGCCCCAGACGGTATTCTCGTCGAATTCGACGCCGATCAGGGTGACGATGTTCTCATGATCATCGATCTGGGTCTCCTCCAGGCGCTCCAGCAGCGCGCCTAGCTGCGTGTCGTCGAGCTCATGGAGATTGAGGATGTCCTCGCGGAACAGCAACGCCTTGTTGGTGTTGTCCCACACCAGATCTTCCACCGGGTAGACCTCGGAATAGCCCGGCACCAGGATGCGACAGACCGGCGCACCCAGGTCGTCGAACACGGCCTGATAGGCCTCCAGCCCCATTTCCTCGAGGATGCCGAACAGGCCGGCGGCCTCTTCCTCGGTACCGCTGGCACCGCTTGCCGAGAAGTCCCACTCGACGAACTCGACATCGGCCTTCGAGCTGAAGAAACGCCAGGAGACCAGCCCCGAGGAATCGATGAAGTGCTCGACGAAGTTGTTCGGCTCGGCGATCGCCAGGGAGTTGAAGGTTGGCGGCATGAAGTCGTTCAGGCCCTCGAAGCTGCGCCCCTGCATCAGCTCGGTGAGGCTGCGCTCCAGCGCTACCTCGAGGCTCGGGTGGGCGCCGAAGGAGGCGAACACGCCGCCGGTCTTGGGATTCATCAGGGTGACGCACATCACCGGGAACTGGCCGCCCAGGGAGGCATCCTTGACCAGCACCGGGAAGCCCTGGGCCTCCAGCGCCTCGACGCCTTCGAGGATATCCGGATACTTCCTCAGCACCTCCATCGGCACGTCGGGCAGCGTGATTTCTTCCTCGAGGATCTGGCGCTTCACCGCCCGCTCGAAGATCTCCGACAGGCACTGCACCTGCGCCTCGGGCAGGGTGTTACCGGCACTCATGCCGTTACTGAGGAACAGGTTCTCGATCAGGTTCGAGGGGAAATAGACCGTCTCGCCATCCGACTGGCGCACGTAAGGCAGCGATACGATGCCGCGCTCCACCTTGCCGGAATTGGTATCGATCAGGTTCGAGCCCCCGAGCTCGCCGTCAGGATCGTAGATCGCCCGGCAATGGTCGTCGAGAATACCCTCGGGCAGCGCATCATTCGGGCCCGGCTGGAACCACTCCTCGTTCGGATAATGGACGAACCGGCTATTGGCGATCTCCTCGCCGAAGAACTGGTCGTTGTAGAAGAAGTTGCAGCTCAGCCGCTCGATGAACTCGCCCAATGCCGAGGCCAGCGCGCTCTCCTTGGTGGCCCCCTTGCCATTGGTGAAGCACATGTTGGAGTAGGCATCGCGCAGATGCAGCGACCACACATGGGGCACGATGTTGCGCCAGGAGGCGATCTCGATCTTCATGCCAAGATCTTCGAAGAGAGCACTCATGTTGGCGATGGTCTGCTCCAGCGGCAGGTCCTTGCCCTCGATCCAGGTGGTGCCTCCCCCTTCCGGCGCGCCCATCAACAGCGCCTGGGCATCCTCGTCGATGTTCTCCACGGTCTCGATCTGGAACTCGGGGCCGGTCTGCACCACCTTCTTGACCGTGCAACGGTCGATGGAGCGCAGGATGCCCTGGCGATCCTTCTCGGAGAGATCCTCCGGCAACTCGACCTGGATCTTGAAGATCTGCTTGTAGCGATTCTCGGGGTCGACGATGTTGTTCTGCGACAGGCGAATATTCTCGGTGGGAATATCACGCGCGTTGCAGTAAACCTTGACGAAATATGCCGCGCACATGGCCGACGACGCCAGGAAGTAGTCGAAGGGGCCCGGGGCCGAGCCATCGCCCTTGTAGCGGATCGGCTGGTCGGAGACGACGCTAAAGTCGTCGAACTTCGACTCCAACCGGAGGTTGTCGAGATAGTTGACCTTGATTTCCATTGACAAAGCACCGGATTCGTGTGTTGGGCGACCATCGCGCGTAGCCCGCCATTATCCAGCTTTTGGGGTGCTTCGTCTTGGGCGAGTGGTCAAAAAATCGCCGGCAGGCGGGGCGGGAAGCAAGAGCTGATCGGGCTCGTTGCCGCGGGATCGCTTCGGTGCAGCCCCATATGAGCGAACACTACGTCGACAGCATGGCGCGGCTAAACGTGCCAATCGCATTTTCCGGGGGGCTGCCTGGTCCGATAGCCGCCATCTTCCCTGTCGCCCTTTCCACTCCCCGCGGTTCGCGCTGGCTGGTGCGCTTCGTTTCACGAAGCAAGCACCCTACGCCTCTCGCTCGCAAGAACTCATCGCCCGGTGAGCTTCTACGCGAGGCGGCGTAGGGAGAAAACCTCTCGTCACAAGGCCTGCGATGGCCTGATGACTCCCATCGCCACGCGATCTGAATACCCGGAGACACCGCCAGGCAATGGTGGCTGAACGGCGAGGGTTAAGCGGGGGGCCGCCCGGCCCCCATGTCGCCTCGGCATCACAGAATCAGCGCCTTCAACGGCATCCACAGCCCCATGAGCATCATGATCAGGTTTTCGGTCAACGACACGAAGCCCAAGGGGACATTGCTGTTGCCTCCCACGCAGGCACACTTCAGCTCGCGCTTGTCGACATAGACGGCCTTGAAGACCGAGATGGCGCCCACCGTGCCGATGAATAGCGCCATCGGGGCGGCGATCCATATCAGGGCCCCCGCCAGCATCAGGATGCCAGCCAGGGTTTCCGCGAAGGGGTAGAAGTAACCGTAAGGGACATAGCGTTGGGAGAGGAGATCATAGTTGAGAAACATGGTGCTGAAGCTTTCGACATCCTGCAGCTTCTGAAGGCCCAGCAGCGTCATGGCGGTGGCGATCGCGAACTCCAGCATACGCAGAGACAGCAGCGTGCCACTGCTCTCCCAGCTGACCGCCAGGCCGATGAGCAAGGATGTCGCAAAGATAGCGATCACCGGCGTATAGGTCGTTTCCTTGTCGCCGGGCACGCTCAACCCCAGGTAGGCACGAACGTCCTCGTAGCCACCCACACGCTGCTCGCCGATATAGACCTGGGGAGTGGTGTCGACGCCGGCCTCCTCCTGGAAGTCATCTATGGCCTTGCGTGAAGTAAGGGGGTGGTCCTCTACCCTGTAGCCCTTGCGCTTGAGCAGAGCCACGGTCTTCAGGCCGAACGGACAAAGGTGCTCGTCCGTCCTCATGCGATAGACACGTGCCGTTTCGGGTTGAGAGGAAGGCGACGCAGTAGCGGTACTCATAGGCATCAACTCCTTTCGATAAAAAGATTGAGCCCCGGTCAAGCGACTGGTGATCCTCCGAGACCCCGCCGCTACCGGATGACGCGATGATCACTACACCACCCAGCCTATAACTTGGGTGTTGCCCAAGGGTCAAACTCAGCAGCGGCTGAGTGGTAATGGGGGGGGGAAGCCTCGAGCCGGTACCTGCCACGACCGGCAGGCATCGGCCAACAGGCCGATGGCGACGGTTTGCGTAGGGTGGCGTTGAGCCCCGGCACACAGCGCTGGGCGGTGCTGAAGAATCACCCACGACCTGAACGTGATGCGCGATGCGGTGGCCGACAACGCGCTCATGAAACCGATGGCGAAAGCCCTGAACACGCTGGAACGACATGCCGAGCAGGTGGTAAGGCGCTGGCTCTCCGGTCTGACCAACGCGCGCTTGGAAGGCATGAGCGGCCTGTTCCAGGCCGCCAGGTCACGTGCACGAGGCTATCGGAACGAGGCCAACTTCATCGCCATGACCTACCTGATCGGTAGCCCCGTGGGGCGCATGCTGGATCACATCAAATCCACATGAAGTGACGAAGAACCAAAAAATAGTGCCAGGACAAAGACCAGGAAAACACCACCATGCAGGGATAAAAAAATTTTGTTGTTCATGATTGCTTCACGGAGTGACCGGGCTATTGTTGATAGCGCTCAACGGCTGGTTGATGTCAAAGATGTACCCCCGGACTTCACCGATCCCCATTTTCTGTAAACGGGCAGTGTGCATTTCAAGGTAGACCTGGGCACTGGCCTCGTCCTCGAACAGATAGATACCACCTCCTAACTGATCTTTTTCACTTTCAGTCCAGATTTTCCAGATCATGCCCGGTTCACGGTTGATGGACTCAGCAAGTTCAACCATGGCTGTTGCCATCTCCTCACCAAATGGGCCGTTAAACTCAAAATCAACCTGTAGCAATTTTGCCATTATCATGTCTCCATTTTTTAGGAAATCGCTGATACCAGCCTCGCTCTCTGCTGCTATAAATAATATTGCCTATGAAAAAATACACACAACCATCTGAACGTGGCACTGGATTGATGGGGTTAACGGACTCTATCAGCCTTTAAATCCGTATATCCCAAATACATCGACATACATCTGATGCTCTGGAAGGTACTTAACAGCCTTAAACGTTCTCCTACAGCCTCAACGTCAAAAAACAGGGGCATATTTCTACATTTTTAGCGCAGCGATATAAAAATATGCCCGCTAGTCTGAATGATTATGGCAGGCGACACGCTAAGCCTGCCACACGTTATTGGCGTAGCGCTAGCGGAACTATTGCCGGGTAAGCACGACCGCAAGAAGACTTTTCTTGACGCTGTGATTTGTTAGTTTAGCGGCACTTCATGCCGCCAGCAACACTGTGACCGGTGACTTTTTGGATTTAACGAAGGCACCAAAAACAGAACTGCGCTTTTATAATGATACGAACAAACTCTAAGGCCGGCAGGCTTGGCCATTCCTGCCTAGCTTGCTGGTAAGCGACAGAGTTAAATAAAGTCAAATGGCAGCCCCTATAACGCCGAACCTTGCGGCAATTTGGGAACCGAAAAGCGGCGGAAAAATTGTCCGCCAACAGTAATTTGTTAGGGGTTTTCTATACGCTGCAAAATGAACGATACGCGCTCATCAATTTTGTCGCGTGGGACTTCTAGCGTTTCGTAACCCCATTCCGAATACCACTTCTTCATGCCTTCAAAAACCACTATGGACTCTTCGAAGCTTTGGTCGCGTTCAGAGTCTGTACCGTAAATCTCTTCCCATGGAGGCAGCAAAAATACAATACCGTTATATGGAAATTTTTGGACGTACTGCGCGATTTCATCGTTTGTTAGCGCGCCCTCCGCATCAAGCATATACAGCGCGTCTAGCACCCCACGATCAAAGAACACGGTATGATCGCAGCCAACTGCTCCCCGATATCTTTCAATATCCGAACGAAGTATCTCCTGCGCGAAAGAGACCGGGTCTGCTCGAGGTGTTAAGCCTGCAGCTAACCGCTCTTTGATTATCCTACGCGCCGACTCCGATACGACGCGATATCCACGCTCTGCTAACGCACTAAGGATTGTCGTTTTGCCGCCACCGGGGCCGCCGGTGACTACGAATCGATGACTCATTTCACTCCTAACTCTGAGCGCACCGGTGGCCTTTACAGAGCGAAGCGGCGTAAAGGCCATCCGCGTAACCCGCTTGGTTATATAACTTTTAGGCCTGAGAAAAATCCAAAATTTCCTTCAGCAACTCATCAGGCCTCTCCTCGATGACCAGATGGCCTGCATCATCAATCACATGGTAAGCTGATCCCGGAATCATGCCATGGAGCTCTTCCCCACGCTCCAGTGGTATCCAGCTATCCTCCCGCCCCCATAGAATCAAGGTAGGTGTAGTAATCGTAGGATATAGCGGCTGAACCTCGTCGGTATATTTGGAGTCTGCTTGAGCCATCTGGCGATAGAAAGCTGTCTTACCTCGCTCGCCAGTCCACGGAGAAACGATTCCCTCTAGTGTTGCCTCATCAAGTGGTTTGAAGGCAGCCGTTTGCACATAAGACCGGACCACAGCTTCATGAATATAGTCTGGCAGCCCTGAAAAAGCGGCTTCATATCTATTCACATGGCGGAAAAAAGGCGAGCCCCAAGGAGAGACTGCAACCGGGTCAATCAGAATAATCTTCTTAAAAGACCGCTCATTGATAAGGTGAGCTCTGAGGGCAGTTGCCCCGCCAAAGTCATGACCCACAACAATCGGATCATCCAATTCCCAATGGGCAAGCAAGCCGTCCAAAACCTTATTCTGCACACCCAAAGACACATCGCCTTCCGTCACACACGACTGGCCATACCCCAGCAAGTCAAAAAAGTAGACCGTGTACTCTTTGGACAGCTTTCGAATCAAATGTCGCAGATTGAACGATGACCAGGGTGTTCCATGAACCAAAACCATTGGCGGGCCTTCGCCTAACCGGCCAAAACGAACTTCCCTTCCATCATAATCATATGATTCTGAAAGCTCCCAGCTGCTCATCACTCGTACTCCTTTTCTACATAACGCCAAGGTGACGGGCCGGCTGGAGTGCAGCGTAAGGAGGTCCAGCCGCAGGCATTATTAACCGCCTTGTTATGCGTGACGTTACTGCCCATTTGCAATTGCCTGCTTAATTATTGGAGCAAACAACTCTAGGGAAATGCCACGCTCTTTACAATAATTTGTTTGCAGCCAAGCAGAAAGTTGCTTTTGACCTTTGCTTGCATTGCAGCCGCGACAACAGAGACATATGCTTTCTCTGGTGACAATTGAAATATCATTGACAATGCGCTCCCAACTAGCGGATGCTTTGGCAGACTCCTTGTGTGAAAGAAATTCATTGCCGCAATATACACAAGACTTGTCTCTTTCTCGGACTTCCTTTTCTAAGTCTGCTGGAATATTCCAATTATTCGCCATGATTTGATTCGATGCCTTTACGCATAGCGCCCGCAGCAAAGGCGAGCAACTTGTTGTGAGTCCAGTGCAAGCTTGCTTGCACGATTTTGCCTGCGCTTGTTATGTGTGTCTTACATGGCTCCCCTACAAATTTTTACCGCAGCATTTCTTAAATTTTTTGCCATTACCACAAATACATGGATCATTGCGCCCAACTTTTGGGGTGCTGCGTACAGTAGGTGATTTAGGAGGGCAGCAACTTGTATCGGTACAGCTAGACTCCGAGGCTGCAATTTCTCTAGTAGTAGATTGTTCATTCATTTATTTGAAAACACCTATTTAATGTTAGTACTTGACTAAAGTTCGAATACACATAACGCCCAGCGCAGGCGCAGCCAGCGCGGAGCACGTTTTGTGTTAATGTTTGAGCGACAGCGAGTAACACAAAAGGTGCGTAGCGTTGGCTGTCGCTCTGCCGCTGATTGTTATGTGGGTTACCCTTGGTCCGCCGGATGGTTTACACCATCGTATGTTGGAACTCCGCCAATTTTTAGAGGATTTATACCCTCCAGACACGCTACATTGAAACCATATTGAGTTGGATTAGAGCGTCTCTGGTGATGTGTGTAAATCCCGCAATTTCCGCAGAAATAGTGTTTCGCTGTATTGGTATTGAATTGATAGAGCTTCAAATGCTCCGTCCCTTTTAAGACATTAATGCCATCTAGCGAAACTGACGCGGCGATTGCACCTCTTCTGCGGCATAGCGAACAATCACAACGCCGAAGATCTATAAGACCATCAGGCAGATCCAGTTCAATTTTTACAAATCCGCAGTGACATGATGCCACATGTTTTGGCTGAACTTTTACCCCATCAATCTCTTTCAGATTTATGCTCATAGCTCTTTCCTTGTGCTCACATAACGCGGAGCGCACCGGCGGCCTTTTTGGAGCGAAGCGTAGAAAAGGCCGTCCGAGTGACGCGTATTGTTAGTCATTTTCGACGCGGCATATTTCTTCGATGACATAGCGCTTTATTGCTCCTTTTGCAGAAAGCACCTTGGTAGCATCAAAGCTAATTTTTCCAGCCAGATCTCGGTTGGCTTGATCCATTGACCAGGTCAAATGCTCCTTTTGGTGAGCAGTCACGTTGTCTGTGAGCATGAATGAGACAGTTTTTTCCAAATCGTCGACGAACATCCGACCAAAGCCCGACAAAATGTTATATCGGGTGACGTTCCCTATGATACCGGCACTCATCTCATTGTCGTATCGGAGGGAAACTGCATCGAGTGTGTCGCAGTTGAACAACATCCGATCCTGCGTTCTGTTTCGACTCACAGAGATAACTACATCACGGTTCCGCTTTACTGGACGGTGAAATCGCTCGATCGGAGTTTCCAGGGCTTCTTCAATCTCCCCAATAAACGGCTCTTTTCTGCTTTCCAACCGTCTAACCTTTGCCGTTTCCGGCTCGTAATCAATGTCTACTGCCTTTGACCATGTCCACTTAACTAGGTCCCAAAGAGCAGCCCCTGCGACACTGTAACCAAGGGAAGAAGTAGCATCAGCGTTCAAGACAATGGTAATAATCTCTTGGAAGCTGCCACGCCGAGAAGGACTGATATAGATTTCTGCCCCCGTGGCACTGTTTGCTCTTTTCCTGATTTCACCATCGTTAATCAAAGCATGAGTACTTACTGCGAGAGCCCTGGCAAGCCCCTGTATCGAAACACCGGCATCATAGAGATCAAGTCGGCCCTCCTCGGCTGTCCCATGGTGGTAGCTCACCTTAATTTGAAGATTTGCCAAAACTCCCCCTATGATTAAAATATGACTAACGCCAAGCTCACCGGCACATTTTACGGAGAGCGTTTTTTTGTAAGAATGTAGCGAAGCGGAATACACAAAAACGCGCGTAGCAAAATGTGTCCGCGTGCAGCTTTTTGTTAGGCCATGGCCCTTTTGATAATATTAACTTCATATTCACTGTAAGAATCAGACGCTTGACCTCTACATGAATATTTACCTTCTATTATAGCTTGGCCCGATTCACGCCAAATTTCTTCAGTCAACGCTTCGATAGATGCCGCGTTACTATCTCCAAAAACATCCGATACATATAAATTGGAGTTTTTCTTACCCGAAGCGCTTGGCAAGGCAATTCCATTCGGCGGCGAGTCGACTACTTTCCTAAGTACTAGCCTATCTAAATCGGGGCAACGATAAATTTTATAATGCAAACCAGTGCGTTTACTGCTGCTCGCTTGGCTTAAAATCGATGCAATATCTGACTGTGGTTCTTCCTCTGAACCGTATTTTGATCCAATGGGCTCCCTCTGAGACCCAACGATAAAGGAAAACGTAAGAGCATGACGAAATTGTACGTCTTGCCAATAATTGATCATCTTTTCCCATTTCGGAGCCATGATTTTTCCTTTCCTAACGCCCGCCATCACCGGTGACAAAACCGGAGCGAAGCGGAGGTTTTGGCATCCGGTGGATGGCCTGGTTAGGATTTGTTAGACCGTTTTCGGAATTCGTCATAGTAATAGGATGCCTTTTCAGGGTCGCCCAGCGCGATCTCAAGCATTAGCTGCAATGTCAGGAGAGGCCCTGGAATAATTCCGTCTTCATCGATCTCAGCATCTCGGAAATCTGGGTTGATAGCGAGTTCGAAGTTTACAATCCACCAAACCTCGATTTTTCTGAGCAGAGCCACCATCCGCTCGAACTGCTGAGCAAAATTAACAGAGCTTTCTCCTCCAATAAGGTTGGGCATTTCGTGAGCAACTTCGTTTCTAGACTTACGGATTTCATCAAATGCTTTAATATCCTCTGAAGTTATTGCTTCGTGCTCTTTCAGCCATTCAAGAGACGCTCTGACCTTGCTTTTGTGTCTGAATTTAACCTCGGTTTCATACTCTGGCGAGAGCAAATGGCCCTGCGGCCCATATCCATCGGTGAAGAAAGTTTCAATCCTCTCAATAATTGAGTCCTTGAGAATCTCGAAAGCCGCAAGATATATCGAAGCGGAGATCAATTTGGTTCTGAGGATTTCAGGATTGAGAAAATCCTCCCACCTCCTAGATGACTTACTCATGGAAAATCCTAACAGTGATTAGATGGAATGCTCGTATACTGGATGAACGTGCCGGCACGTTCAATATTGTTATCGACCCCATCATTCCACGCCTAACCTATTGATATCATATAGTCTTAAGTAAAGCTCGGCTTCCTATGCAAAATTCGCGTGCTTGCGCGCTTTGCCATCACCAATAATACTGTATGCATATCCATAAGAAGAGAGGGCGTTCGTATGGATTCGCACAGCAAGCCTCCCAGGCTGATGGACCGCGTGACGGCCGTCATGCGTGTAAAACACTACAGCCTGCGTACCGAGAAAACCTATTGCTACTGGATCCGCTTCTTCATCCGCTTCCATGGGATACGGCACCCCGCCGGTATGGGGGCACCCGACGTCCATGCCTTCCTGGAACATCTCGCAGTGGAACGGCATGTGGCAGCGGCCACACAGAACCAAGCCTTGAATGCCCTCGTTTTTCTTTACCGCCAAGTGCTTGAGCAACCTTTGGGCGATATCGGGGAGTTCTCGCGTGCCAAGCGCCCTCGCCGTTTACCCGTAGTGCTGTCACACGAGGAAGTCATGCGCGTACTGAGCCAGTTGTCAGGTCCGATGCACCTGATGGCTGCGCTGATGTACGGGGCGGGCTTGAGAGTAACGGAAGTCTGTCGGCTACGCGTGCGAGATATCGATATCGAGCGCCAGATCCTGACGGTAAGATCCGGCAAGGGAGATAAGGATCGCACCACACTGCTGCCCCACCGTTGCATCATGCCGATTCAGAAGCGAATCACCCAGGCCCAACACTTACTGAACCGTCGCCTCGACAATGATCAGGTTCCCGTCACCCTACCCCATGCTCTGGGTCGCAAGTATCCTAATGCTGGCCTTTCGTTGGCGTGGCAGTGGCTGTTTCCTTCCACCCGCCCCTGCTTCGATCCTGACGGGAAAGTGGTACTGCACCATCTTCATACGTCGGCGGTGCAGAAATCGGTCAGGCAGGCGATGCGCCGCGTGGATCTTACAAGGCCGGGCTCCTGCCATACCCTAAGACACAGCTTCGCGACTCAGCTATTAAGCCGGGGCACGGATATTCGTACGGTTCAGGAGTTATTGGGCCACAAGAGCGTCGAAACCACCCAGATATACACCCATGTACTGGGGAACGGTTTCGCGGGTGTCCGAAGCCCGCTGGAATAGGCGTGATGGCGTGGCAATCGATCATGCGCCTGCTGAATGTACGGGCACTCACATCATCGCCTGCGATAGCCCACCCCGTCTAAACAGCACGACAATCATCTAACAGCCCGCCCCAAACAATGCCGTATGGGGCGGGCCTGATAGGCTATCGATAGCGGCTGGATGAGGCCTTCGCTTGCGCCAACGTCTCGAAGACGCGCGCCACGGCTTCGGCGCCGGGGTCGACGATGCCCTTGAGCGCGCTTTCCGGCACATAGGCGGAACGCCCGGCGTTGGCCGTAGTGAGCGAGGCGGTAGCGTCGGCGCCGGTGCGCGCCGCCTGGGCGGCCTCCACCAGGCTATTGCCTTCTTCCAGCGCGGTGATCGCCGGCAGCAGGGCATCGAGCATGGTGCGGTCCCCTGCCCTGGCGCCACCGTATTCCTGCATCTTGCCCACGCCCGTTGCCAGGGCCTCTGCCGGGCCATCGCCGCGGTCCAGGGCGCCCCCCGCCGCGGTGAACAGAATCGACAGTAGCACGCCGCTGGAGCCACCCATGTCGCGGGCCAGCAGCTGGCCAATACCGGTGAACAACGGCGCCAGCTCGGTGGTGGTCAGCTGCCTGGCATCGAGTGCCCGAGCCAGGCTGTCGGCGCCACTTTGCATGCTGGCCCCGGCATCGCCGTCTCCGCTGCTGGCATCCAGGGCATCCAGCGCCTCGCGGGCCCCGCGCAGCATCTCGATCATCCGCCACACCGTCGCCGTAGTCTCGGCATCTTGCGGGGCATCGTCGAGCAGGGCGTCGTGACCCTGGGCCGTGTTCGGCGTGAAGGTGGGCGCCTGACGAACCCGGTGCACGCCGGGCCAGGCGGGAGCCTGCGTCGGCGCCGTCAACGCGTCCAGCAACTCCGACGTGCCAGGCACCAGGGTGACGGAGAAACCATGCATGTCCAGCGAGGTCATCAGCGGCGCGGGGCCGATCAGGTGGCCGACATTCGTCACGCCCAGTTGGCGCAGCAGGCTCTCGGCCAGCACGCCCATCTCTTGAGTCGAGCAGCTCCCTAGGTTGTTGAGCATGGCCACCCAGGCGGTATCGGTGGATTCGCCGAGCGCCTCGCACAGCGGCTCGAGCACCAGGCGCATGGCGTCATCCGCACTCTCGGGGGCCACCTCGCGAGTGCCGGTCTCGTTGTGAATGCCCAGGCCCAGTTCGGGCGAGCGAGACGCCGCCGGCTGGCCGGGATGAGCGGCGGGTTTCAGCGCCATGCCGAGCGAGCCCATGCGCTCACACAGCGCATTCGCCTGGTGCTGGATCTCCCCCAGCGGCGTACCCTGAGCAGCGAGGTAGCCGGTCAACTTGTGCACCAACAAGGTGCCGGCGATGCCACGCGGTTGCGGCGCCTCGGCGATGGCCACGTCGTCGGCGACGATCACCATCTCGACATTCAGCCCCTCGGCGCGGGCGCGCTCGGCCGCCAGGCCGAAGTTCAGGCGGTCGCCGGTGTAGTTCTTCACCACCAGCAGGCAGCCGGCGGCGCCGCACACCTCGCGGATCGCCGCCAACACAGGCTCGACGCTGGGTGAGGCGAACAGGCTGCCGGAGATCACCCCGGTTAGCATGCCCTGGCCGATGAAACCGGCGTGGGCGGGCTCGTGGCCGGCGCCACCGCCGGAGAGCACAGCAACCTGATCGCGGCCCTGTCGTGTCCTGTCCCAGTCGTCCCTGATGAGAATGCGCAGCCCGCTCTCGGGGGTGGCGACGCGCAGCTCGCCCGTCGCCCCCGCCACCTGCAAGATGTCATCGACGACGCGATCGGGCGCGTTATAAAAGCGTTCCATATAGTGTCCCCGGTACCCAGCTCGGCGCTTCGAAGGATGGCCAGGATGAGTGGATGCTGGCCATCGCGGTGGCCATATCCTGCCCCCGCCCGGCGGTGGCGTCCAACATAAGGCCGATCATGGCCGCGTGGTAGGCAGGGAATCCGCGCCGGGCACGCTACCGCTCGGCCAACCGGCATTTCTCGACGGCCCTTCGGTCGTCTTCTGCGGTAGCCCCTGCGTCCCGTGTGTAGCCGTCTGCTGCGGCCTCGATGAGACGATGCTAGGCGATCGCCACCGTGGCTGCAAAAGAGCTGTTTTAACACTGCTGCATGGCACAGAGATGAGGGTTTTCCGATACGCGAGAGGCCGCGTAGGCTGGAGGCCACACCGCGTGGAGGAGGCAATGCCATGACACGACAGACCGACGCTCGCGGGCCTGAGCATGACACCTCAGCTAGCCCATCAGACGCCCGGCCCGAGCCTTCCACAGGCGGCCCGGCCGCGGCGCGCCGAATGCGCCTGGTCTACGATGGCGAATGCCCGATATGTCGGCGCTATGTGCGCTGGCAGCGTATTCGGCGCGATGTCGGCGAGCTCGAACTGATCGATGGCCGCCAGGCGAGCGAGGCCCGCCGCGAGCTCAGCGCCCAGGGCATCGACCTGGACCAGGGCTTCGCCCTGCAGCTCGGCGATCAGTGGTATCACGGCAGCGAGGCCCTGCATCGACTCACCCTGCTCGGCACGCGTAGCGGCGTGTTCAACCGGCTGATGTATCGCTTGTTCGCGAGCCCCGGGCGCACCGCCCGCCTCTACCCCGGGCTCAAGGCCTGCCGTCGTGCCCTGCTGCGCCTGTGCCGCATTCCGCCCATCGACAACCTGCGCCGCTGAGCGCCACAGCGGTTCGCCGACGCACACCAGAGGTCATGAGGACGGCTCCCGGTCTAGGTCGAGCGCCTGCGGAGTATCCCCGTTGCCGGCGCCTCCCAGGCGGGTCAGGCCATGGGGCGCGGCGATGCGGAAGAAACGTTCCACCACCTCACCCGGTGCCGGCCGGGTCATCAGCGACACCGCCACGAACAGCGGCAGGTTGAGCATCAGCCCCCAGAAACCGGCATGCAGGCCCAGCGGGTGCTTCCACACGGTGGTGAAGGCCACGGTGACGAGAAAACCGCCGACGATGCCTGCCATCACGCCCCACTTCGACGCACGCGGCCACAGGAACATGCCGATGAAGGCCGGCAGTACCTGGGTAGCGAAGCCCAGCCCCACCAGCAGGATCATCACCAGGCTGCCGGGCTCGGCGATCGCCAGCGGGGCGATCACCAGCGCCATCAGCGGCACGATCATCCAGCGCGCCAGCCGCCCGGTGAACGCCTCCGAGAGCCCCAACAGCGGTTGTGCCACGTCCTTGCTCCACGACAGTGCCACCGAGTGGATGAACGGTTCGCTAGAGGACATCGCCGCCGCCAGGGTGCCGGCGCCGAGCAAGCCCACCAGCCACACCGGCAGGTGCTGCATGGCGTATTCCAACACTACGGTGTCGGCGCGGGCCAGGTCGGGCAGCGCGAAGATGCCGATGAAGCCCACCACCACCATCGGCAGGATCACCACATAATAGGTCGGCAGCCAGGTGGCGCTGCGGCGCAGGGTGCGCGCGGACGAGGCGCTCATCCACTGGGTCCACACCGGCGGCATGAACGAGCACATCGAGACGATGACCGAGGTGGTCCAGAAGCTGAAGCTCATGTCGCCACCGGCGCCGGGCAGGGTCAGGAACTCGCCGTGTTCGGCCTGAAGCCGCGTGAACAGCGCCCCGACATCGAGCCCACCGGTGGCGCCCTGCAACGACCACAGCCCCACCGTCCAGGCCACCGCCAGCATCAGCACGCCCTGGAAGGCGTTGGTGCGGCCGATGGCGCGCTGGCCACTGGCGAACAGGTAGACGGCGATGCAGGCCAGCACCAGCGGCACGCCCAGCCATACCGGAATCGCCCCGCCGCTCATCACGTTGAGGATGTAGGCGGCGCCGATGGTCTGCAGCACCGCATAGGCCACCGAGCCGATCGACATCACCAGCGCCGCCAGCATTCCCAGCAGCGGGCTCTGGTAGCGGTCGGCGATGGCGCTGGCCTGGGTCACATGGCCGAAGCGCTGGCCGAACTCCCACACCTTAGGGCCGAAGTACCAGGCCACCAGCGCCAGGTAGGCGAGATAGACGGCCACGTAGAACACCGGCACGCCCTTGGCATAGGCCCAGCCCGGCGCGCCCATGAAGGTGTAGGCGCTGACGCTGCCGGCGGCGATCAGCAGGTACAGCGTGACCGGGCCCATGCTGCGCCCGGCCACGCCCCACTCCTCCAGGCTGTTCATGCGACGCCCGCCCCGAGCGTGCAGGCCTATCAGCATGGCGATGGCCACGTAGCCCAGGGTGATGAGCAGCGGCCAGGGGCTAGTCATGCTCGTCCTCCCGGCGCTCAATAAGGCGGTTGGCGACCAGCATCACCGCCACGCAGGCGACGATCACCAGGTAGCTCCACACCACCAGCAGCGGTAGGCCGAGGAACAGCACGGCGCGATTCACCCAGCCGATGACCGGCCAGATACCGGCCGCGATCACGGCCATGAAGGCGAGCAGAAGCCCCCAGCCGGCACGGCTGGTAGGCAGAACAACGAGACGGGACATGACGAACGCTTTCTCAGAATGATGGTGCGAGGGCGGTAGATATTACACCGATATGCCGGGTCCTGTCGGCCCGCCCGGCACCGCCGGCCATGATGGCAAGGCGACGCAAGCCGCGTCAGTCCGCCGGTGTCAGGGTGCGCCGCATGATGGTCACGGTCTCGCCGTGGTACTCGCGCTCCTCCACGGCCTGCCAACCCAGCCGCCGATAGAGCGATTGCTGGTCCGGGGTGTAGAGGTAGAAAAGGCCATGGCCGTGGTCCCGGGCCTCATCCTCCACGCGGCGCACCAGCGCGGTGGCGACGCCGCGCCCACGCCATTCGGGCAGCACATAGACCGATGCCAGCCAGGGCGTCAGTGAAGCACGGTCGTTCATGTCATCGACCACCAGGCTAGCCATGCCCACCGGGCGCTCGTCCTCCATGGCGGCGAAGACCGAGGGCACGCCGGACGCGCCGCACTCGGCGCGCAAGCTGGCGATGGCGGCGGCGCGTCCGCGCCCCGGATGGAGATGCCCCCAGGCTTCATGGGCCCAGCCGGCCAGCGTGGCGACATGCGGCGAATGAACCGTGATGCGGGCGAGCGAGAGGCCTGAGACCATGGCGAGAGGCGTCCTTGGCGAAATGCATGAGGCGAAGCGGCGAAACCGCCCAGTATCCCCGTTCTCGCCATGGCCCGCCAGGGCCCCTCGCCCGGCCGAGGCGGCTCGGCTAGACTCGAGGCCTCGGTCACCAGGGAAGATGCCATGTCCACCACCCTCGAACAGCGCGCGCTCAAGCTCTCCATCGTGATGACCCTGCTGGTCTCGAGCCTGGGGGTCGCCTTCGGCCTGCTGGCCGGCTCCCGCTCGATCCTCTTCGACGGCGTCTTCTCGACCATCGACGCGGCCATGTCGACCCTGGCGCTGGTGGTGACGCGGCTGATCGCCCGCGAGGTCAGCCAGCGCTTCCAGCATGGCTACTGGCACCTGGAACCGCTGGCGGCGGCGCTCAACGGCTCGATCCTGCTGCTGCTGTGCTTCTATGCCTTCCTCAACGCCGTCCAGGGGCTGATGTCGGGCGGCCACGAGCTGGCCTTCGGCGTGGCCATCGCCTATGCCATGGTGGTGGCCACGGTGTGCTTCGCCATGACCGCCTACCAGCGCCGGCTCAACCGCGACGTCGGCTCCGAGTTCGTGCGCATCGACATGCATGGCTGGCTGATGGCAGGCCTGATCACCGGTGCGCTGTTGGTGGCCTTCGTGATCGCCCTGATCCTCGAGCGCACCCCCTACGCGTACCTCACGCCCTACGTCGACTCGCTGCTGCTGGCGATCCTGATCCTGGCCTTCCTGCCGGTGCCGATCGGCATCGTGCGCCGGGCCATGAAGGAGGTGTTCCTGATCGCGCCGAGCGCGGTCGACCGCGAGGTGCATGCCGCCATGGCGCCGGTGATGGAGTGCGACGGCCTGCTGGCATACAGTAGCCACGTGGCCAAGGCCGGCCGCGGGCACTTCATCGAGATCCATATCGTCACCCGACCCGACTTCGCCGCCGCGCGCGGCGTGGGCGAGCTCGACGAGATCCGCACGGCCATCGCCGCGGGCCTGAGCATTCCCGCCGAGCACCGCTGGTTCACGGTGTCGTTCACCGCCGACCCGACCTGGAGCTGAGCTCGCCGGGCCACGCCATGCCAAGGAGACGTCCCATGCCCGAGTTCCACAACGCCCCGACCCTGCCGCTGCCCACCTTCCCGGGCAGCCATATCGCGCTGGACGACGATTACGTGTACCTCTCGGGGCTCAACGCCGCCGACATCCACGGTGGCGTGGAGATCCTCGGCGACGTCGGCGAGGAGACCCGCTGGGTGATGCGCCGCCTCTCGCACCTGCTCGACTCGGTGGGCTGCACCCTGGCGGACACGGTACGCGTGGCGGTGCACCTCACCGACCTGGACGAGGCGGAGGCGATGAACGCCGCCTACGCGGAGTTCTTCACCCCGCCGCATTACCCGGCGCGCACCTGCACCGAGTCGCCGCGGCTGCTCGGCGGCGCCAGCGTGGAGATCACCCTCACCGCGCGCCGCCCGGTCGAGCCCGAGCCTCGGGGCGACGCCTGAGCGCTCACCCACCGTCCGCGGCGCGCTCCAGGTCGGCGATGACGAACTTCTCCATCCGCATCATCGCCTGCATGGCGCGCCGGGCCCGCCCGGGTTCGGGGTCGCGCATCAGCTCGTGCATGCGCACGGGCACCACCTGCCAGCGCAGCCCCCAGCGGTCCTGGAGCCAGCCGCACTCGAGGGGGCGGCCGCCCTCGCTCAGGGCGTTCCAGTAGTGATCCACCTCGGCCTGGTCGGCGCAGTCGATGTGCAGCGAGATCGCCTCGCTGAAGGGCACGCCGGGCCCGCCGTTCATGCCCAGGTAGCGCGAGCCGTCGAGGGTGAACTCTACCAGCAGCACCTCACCGGCCGGCACACTCGGCGTGTCGACCGGCGCGTGTACCACCCGCTCGATGCGGGAATCAGGGAATACCGAGACGTAGAAGCGGGCCGCCGCCTCCGCCTGGCCATCGAACCACAGGAAGGTCGTGATCCGCTGCATAACGCATGCTCCCGGCAGGCCGGCGCCTGCCACTGAATCGTGGAAAGGAAGGTCGAAAACGCCGGTCGGCGACGCGCACCGGCCGGCATGAAACGCCGGAACTTTGTTTGAACAGTCGGCGAGCGATGGTCAGGCCTGGACCCGTTCCCTACGCGCCAACGCACTTCCCACTTCCGTGTGGGTCGCAAGGCAAAAATTGGCGAAAAGACGGAGTCTATGTGTTGTAAATGAGGCCTTTGAGCCAATCCTTAACGCCGTATGACCGAGCGCAGACACATTTCGGGCAACGTTTATTCGTCGACGACCATCTCGAACCCGCCATAGATCAGCCGCTTGCCGTCGAAGGGCATGGGATTGACCTCCGGCGACAGGCGCGGGTCCTCCATGATCTTGGGCATGGCCTGTTCGCGCACCTCCCGGGAGGGCCAGTGCACCCAGGAGAACACCACGCTCTCGTCGGGCTGGCGCCGCACCGCCAGGGTGAAGGAGGTCACCTCGCCTTCCGGGACGTCGTCGCCCCAGCATTCCACCACCTTGAGGGCGCCGTGCTCCTTGAAGACAACCGCCGCCTGCCGGGCGTGCTCGATGAAGGCCTGCCGGTTGGCGGTGGGCACGGCAGCCACGAAACCATCCACGTAGCTCATGAGGGATCTCCCGTCTCGTCTTTGGGGGGTAGGTCGCGCACCGGGCGCACCTCGATGGTGCCCAGCCGCGCGGGGGGAATGCCGCCGGCCAGCCGCAGCGCCTCGTTCAGATCGCGGGCCTCGAGCAGGTAGAAGCCGGCCAGCTGCTCCTTGGTCTCGGCGAAGGGGCCGTCGGAGACCAGCACCTCGCCGTCGCGCCGACGTACACTGGTGGCGCTCTCCATCGGCTGCAGCGCCCGGCCGGTGATGAAGTGGCCCTGCTCGGTCAGGCGCTCGACGCAGCCCAGGCATTCCTGGTTGAGGTCGTGCCACTCGCGCTCGGACATGGCCTCGATCAACCGTTCCTGGTAGTACACCAAGGCGACGTACTGCATACCTTCCTCCTTGTGTCGTCGACACGATGGGGGGGTGGGTGCCGTGGGATCACGGGCACTGCTCACTAGGCGTGGCGACCATCCACGGCACGCCGAAGCGGTCGCTCGCCATGCCGAAGCCCTTGGCCCAGAAGGTGGCCTCGAAGGGCATCTGCACCCGGCCGCCCTCGGCCAGGCGCTTGAACACCTCGGCCGCCTGGTCGACGTCCTCGTAGTCGAGGAACACCTGGGCGCCCTGGGGCGCCTGGTAGCCGTCGCCCAGCATGTCGGCGCCCATCAGGCGATGGCCGCGGATGTTGAGCGATGCGTGGGCGATCCGGTCGTGCCACTCGGCCGGCACCTCGGCGGCGGCCGGGGTCTCGCCGAAGGTCAGCATCGCCTCCAGGTGGCCGCCGGTGACCTCGGCGTAGAAGGTCATCGCCTCGCGACACTGGCCCGCGAAGCTGAGGTGCACCTGCAACGCCCGGGGCAGCCGGGCCTGGGCGACGTGCTGGTCCAGGCCGGTGCCGGGCTCGAAGTCCTGCAGGGTGAAATAGCGGCGCAGCTCGAGGGTGACGTGGCCCTCGCCATCCTCCCGCGGCCATCCCTTGGCCCACTCGATGGCCTCCTCCAGGGAGTCGACCTCGAGCACGCTGTAGCCGGCCAGCAGCTCCTCGGTGGCCGCGAAGGGCCCCGTGACGACCCGCGGCTCGCCGCCGCGAAACTCGATCCGGCAGCCCTCCCGGCTGGGCCGCAGGCCGTCGCCGGTGACGAAGACGCCGGCGCGGACCATCCGCTCGTTGTAGTCCGACATGGCTGTCAGCAGCGCCTGGCTGGGCAGCTCACCCGCCTCCGTCGCCGCGTCGGCCTTGCGCATCAGCATGTAGCGCATGACATCGCTCCTCCTGCCTATGGGGTTCTCTCACCCGGCGATGCATCGCCGGTGAGACATATAGGAGTCGCGCGGCGCGAGCGCGAATCGACAGCCCGACGGAATTTTCTTCGTTACGCCGGCGAGCCGCGCCCGGGGGCGGCGCTGCCCGAGGGGCCGGACGCGGCAGAGACGGGGCCAGCCGCGTCCAGTGCCGCCAGGCGACGCGCCAGGAAGCGCCGCTCGGGCTCCTGCATGGCCAGCGCCAGGGCTCGCTCGTAGGCATGGCGGGCCGCCTCGCGATGCCCGGCGCGACGGTGCAGGTCGGCGCGGGCGGCGTGGAAGAGGTGATAGTCGACGAGCTGGTGATGATCGGCCAGCGCCTCGAGCAACGCCAGGCCGGCCTCCGGGGAGTCGTGCATGGCCACGGCCACCGCCCGGTTGAGCTCGATCACCGGCGAGGGCCGTTGCTGTTGCAGGGCCCCGTAGAGCCTCACGATGCGCCGCCAGTCGGTGGCCTCGGCGCTGGGCGCCTGGGCATGCACGGCGGCGATGGAAGCCTGCAGGGTATAGGGATCGGTGGGCGTCAGCGCCAGGGCGCGCTCCAGCCAGGCCAACCCGGCGCGTATCTGCCCGGCGTCCCAGCGGCGGCGATCCTGCTCCTCCAGCGGCACCAGCTCGCCCCGCGCGTCCTGGCGCGCCTCGCGGCGGGCATGGTGGAGTCGCATCAGGGCCAGCAGGCCGAACACCTCGCCCCGGGGTAGCAGGTCGGCCAGGGCCTCGCCCAGGCGCAGCGCCTCGTCGGCCAGCGGCGCATCGACGACTCGCTCGCCGTCGCTGCACGAATAGCCCTCGTTGAAGATCAGGTAGATCACCCCCAGCACCCCGGGCAGCCGCGCCGGCAGCTCGGCGGCATCGGGCACCTCGTAGGGGATGCCGGCGGCGCGCAGCCGACGCTTGGCGCGGACGATGCGCTGGGCTAGGGCGGTCGGGCGCTGCAGCAGCGCGCTGGCGACCTGCTCGGTGGTCAGCCCGGCCATCTCGCGCAGGGTCAGCGCCAGGCGGTCGGACATCGGCAGGGCGGGATGGCAGCAGGTGAACAGCAGGCGCAGGGGGTCGTCGGCGATGTCGCGGGCCTCGTCGGCCTCGCTCTCGTCGGGCACCAGCAGGTGGGCGTGCTGGCGGGCCGTCTGCCGGCGCCGGATCTGGTCGATGCCGCGACGATGGCCGACCCGGATCAGCCACGCCACCGGCGCGTCGGGCACGCCCTCCCCCGGCCAGCGAGACACCGCCTCGGCGAAGGCATCGTGCAGCGCCTCCTCGGCGGCATCGAAGCTGCCGAGGCGGCGAATCAGCGTCGCCAGTACGCGAGGGGCGTGCTGGCGATAGAGGGACTCGATGGAGACCTGGACCTGCATGGCGATAGCGCTCCCGGGGCCGTTCCATGGCATGACGCCCATGGCCGAGTCCGTCGTGGCCATTCACCGACCCGCTCGGACTCCCTGGCGCCAGCCTCCAGCATAGTCGCTGCAGGCCCCGGGCGGTCAGTCGACGCAAGTGATATCGATCACCTCGCCACCGACGCGCACCTCCGACAGCTCCAGGCCCTCGATGACCCGCTCCAGTGCGATGCGATTCGGCCGGCCCGTGAAACGCCCCCAGGCGATCGCCCTGCCCTCAGCCGAGGATGAAGATCACGCAGGCGGCGGTGAGTGCGCCCATGGTGCCGTTGAACACCCGCCAGGCACGCGGCCCCTTGAGCCAGCGGCCGATGGCCATGCCGAAACCCGCCCACAGCGCGATGCAGGGAAACGCGATCAGCTCGGCCACCCCGGCCAGCAACAGGGCATTGATGAGGGTATTGCCGCCCTCGGGCAAGAAGCTCGCCATCAGCGTCAGGCCCATCACCCAGGCCTTGGGGTTGGCGAACTGGAAGGCCGCGGCCTGCCAGAAGCTCAACGGGCGCCCCTCGGCATCATCGAAGCTCGGTGGCGGGGCCGTGGCGATGCCCCAGGCCAGGTACAGCAGATAAAGACTGCCGACCACGCGCAGCAGCGTCTGCACCATCGGGAAACGCTCGAAGACCAGCCCCAGGCCCAGCGCCACCGCCGTGAACAGCAGGAAACAACCGCCCAGGATGCCCAGCAGATGCGGCAGGGTGCGCCGGAAGCCGTAGTTGGCGCCGGAGGCGGTGAGCATCACGTTGTTGGGTCCGGGCGTGATGGTCATCGAGATCATGAACAAAGCTGCGGGCCCGAAGGCGGCCAGGGTGCTCATCTACTTTGTACCCCTACAATTTTGGTGGCTGGGTTTCATTATTCCGACATTTCTGAGAATAATGGGCACAATAATGGCGTCAAAGGTTTTATTGTCACCATGACAATCTGGACTCCCGAACTCGACGACGGCGGCCCGCGCTATCGGCGCATCGCCGAGGCCCTGGCCGAGGCGATCGGCCGCGGCGACCTCGCCTCGGGGGAGAAGCTGCCGCCCCAACGCCAGTTGGCCGACCGCCTGGGCGTCACCGTCGGCACCATCACCCGCGCCTATGCCGAGGCCCAGCGCCACGGCTGGGTAGAGTCGCGGGTCGGCAGCGGCACCTATGTGCGCCGCTCGGCCGAGGAGGAAGACACCACCAGCTTCCGCGCCGGCCAGCCCCTCGATCGAGGCATGATCGAACTGGGCATGAGCCTGCCGCCACCCCACCCACTGCGCGCCCAGGGGCTCAAGCGCGCGCTCGAGGCCATCACCGACTCGCCGGAAGCGCTGCGGGCCGCCACCGACTATCAGCCCGAAGCGGGCAGCGAGGCCCAGCGGGCGCGCATCGCCGCCTGGCAGGGCGGACTCGGGCTGCCCGACGATCCCGACCGCCTGGTGGTCACCCAGGGCGGCCAGCACGGCATCCAGCTGGCCCTTCAGGTACTCACCCAGCCCGGTGATCTGGTGGCCGCCGATGCCCTCACCTACCCCGGTTTCATCCGCGCCGCCCAGCAGGCCCACCTGCGCCCGGCGGCGATACCGATGGACGAAGGCGGCCTGGACGTCGACGCCCTGGCCCGGCTCTGTGCTCGTCAGCCGCCACGCGTGCTCTATACCACGCCGGACCTCAACAACCCCACCGGGGCGCGCCTCGGCGAGGCCCGCCGCGAGCGCCTGGTGGCCCTGGCCCGCGAGCATGATATCTGGCTGATCGAGGACGCCGTGCAGTACCTGCCCCAGGCCAACCGCGGTACGCCGCTGGTCGAACTGGCCCCGGAGCGCACCCTGCACATCTTCAGCACCTCCAAGGTGCTGGCTGCCGGGTTGCGCATCGGTAGCCTCACGGCGCCGGAGCGTCTGCTGGAGCGGCTGGGCACGGCGATCCGAGCCCAGAGCTGGATGGTGCCGCCACTGATGGTGGAAGCGGCGTGCCGCTGGATGGAGGACCCCGACGGCCGCGAGCTGCTGCGCTGGCAGATCGATGAACTCGCCGCCCGCCGCCGCTTGGCGCTGGAACGCCTGGCCGCCTACGCGCCGCTGAGCCAGGAGGGCTCGTCGCTGATCTGGCTGCCGCTGCCGACGGGCCGTCGCAGCAGCGAGATGCAGGCGCTGCTGGCCCGGCGTGGGGTCAAGGTACCCACCCCCGAGCCGTTCTGCATGGGCAGCGAGCCGGCACCCCAGGCGCTGCGTTTGTGCCTGGGGCCACCCGCCAGCCGCGAGGCACTGGCCCGGGCACTGTCGATCGTCGACGAGACGCTGTCAGAGGCCCCGACCTCACCCTGGCAAACGCTCTAGCGGCGCTCGACACCAGCCAACCAGGGCACAACCCTCTCGAGCCGACACCCTCTCCCGGCTGGACCATGCGCCGCCCAGCGCCTACACCTTCTACATGGGCATGCCGGATGCAGGGAGAGTCGAGGGCCGCGGGGCACGGGGCGTGCTGCGCTTTTTGGGGCTGGTGGCGCTGGGCGGCGTGATCGGCGGCCTGGCGGCACTCGCCGCGGTGGGCTTCGTCGCGGCGGTGGTGTGGCTCAACGACCTGCTGCTGATCTCGCCGCGCGGGCGCATGATGTTCGCCCACCCCGAATGGCTGGCGTTGGCCACGGTGCTGGTGCCGAGCCTCGGCGGGCTGATCGTCGGGCAACTGCACCGCGCGATTCCCGAGGGCCGCCCCCACACCCCCACCGATGCCATCGCCGCCGTGCAGACCCGGCGTGGCCGGCTACCCTCCCGAGCCGGGTCGCTCTCCGCCCTCTCCGGCCTGGTATCGCTGGGCGCCGGCGCCTCGGTGGGACAGTACGGCCCGCTGGTGCACATGGGCGCGAGCCTCGGTTCGGCGGGCGCTCGGCTGCTGAGGCTGGGCCGCTCCGATGACAACATCACCATCGCCTGCGGCGTGGCGGCGGCCATCGCCACCGCCTTCAACGCACCGCTGGCCGGCATCGTCTTCGCCCACGAGGTGGTGCTGCGCCACTACGCGCTGCGCGCCTTCGCCCCGGTCGCCGCCGCCGCCCTGGTGGGCCACGTGATCGCCGCCCAGGTGCTGGAACGCGGCGCGCTGTTCCATGTCGTCGACCCGGCCATTCCCCGCCCCTGGGAGTTCGCCGCCTTCCTGGCCATCGGCGGGCTAGGCGCGCTGGTGGCCGGCGGCTACATGCACGCCATCCTCGGCGTGGGGAGGCTGGCCAGCCGGCTGCCACTGGCCGCCCCGCTGCGCCCGGCGTTGGCCGGGGCGCTGCTCGGCGTGACCGCCCTGTGGGTGCCCGATATCCTCGGCATGGGCCAGGAGACGCTGCGTTTCGCCACCATCGCCGGCGCCTTCGGTAGCGTCGAGCTGGCGACGGTGATGGGGCTCAAGCTGGCCGCCACGGCGCTGTGCCTGGGCATGGGCTTCGGCGGCGGCGTGTTCAGCCCGGCGCTGGTGATCGGCACCCTCTTCGGCGCACTGTGCGGCACCCTGGTCGGCATGGCCGGTGGCGCCCAGGACACCTTCGTGTTCTATGCCATCTGCGGCATGGTGGCGGTCACCGCCCCGGTCATCGGCGCGCCGCTGACCAGCCTGCTGATCGTCTTCGAGCTCACCGGCAGCTATGCCCTGACCACCGCGGCGCTGGCCAGCGTGACCCTGGCGAGCCCCATCGCCGCCCAGTTGTTCGGCCGCTCGCTGTTCGATATCCAGCTGACGTCCCGCGGCCTGGACCTGTCCTCGGGGCGCAGCCGGGCGGTGCTGGAAGACGCGCGGCTCGCCGAGCTGCTGAGCGACGAAGGCGTGACCCTGGCCCCTGAACTATCGATCAATGCGGCCATCCACGCGCTGGGTCAGGCGGGCCACGGCGAGGCCTATCTGGTGGATGGTGCGGGGCGCTACCGGGGCAGCCTCACCCTGGCCGACCTGGCGGTGATGCAGGAGGACGGCCGAGGCGAGGCCACGCTGGCCGAGTGCCCGACCACACCGCGTCCGGTGCTGGGGCCCGAGGCCTCGATATGGAGCGCCATGCGCCGGCTACAGGAGGTCACCGGCGAGGCCATCGCCATCGTCGACGAACAGGACAGGTTCCTCGGCGTGGTGTTCGAGGCCAGCATCGCCCGGGCCTTCCTGCGCTACAGCGACGAACTGCGACGGGAGGAACATGGCACGGGTTGAGCGAGGACGAGGATGGCGGGCCCTGCTGCTGGCGCTGGCCCTCGGGGCCGGTGTGCCAGGCATGCTCGAGGCCGAGCCACTCGCCACACCGGCCGCCGAATCGCTGACGGTGCTGAGCTGGGGCGGCGCCTACGAGCGGGCTCAGCGCCGCGCGCTGTTCGCCCCCTTCAGTGAGGCCAGCGGCCTTGCGGTCACGGTCGAGCGCTACAACGGCGGCCTGGCGGCGTTGCGCCGCGCGGTGCAAGCGGGAAGCGTGCCCTGGGATGTGATCGACATGACCCGCAGCGAAGCCATGGCGGCCTGCCAGGAGGGCCTGCTCGAGCCGCTGCCGGAGGACCTTGCCGCCCCGGCGCCGGATGGCACGCCCGCCGGGCGCGACTTCCTCGAGGGCGCCTTCGGGGCATGCAGCCTGACCCACTCGGTGTTCGCCACCGTGGTGGCCTATCGCACCGACGCCTTCCCCGGGCGGCGCCCCACCGAGATCGCCGACCTCTTCGACCAGCGCCGCTTCCCCGGCCCCCGGGCCCTGCAACGCACTCCCTCGGTGAACCTCGAATGGGCGCTGCTCGCCTACGACGTGCCCCGCGAGGAGCTGTATCGGTTGCTCAGCACCCGGCGCGGCCTGTCGCTGGCGCTCGCGCGGCTGGCTAGCCTGGAAAACCTGCGCTGGTGGGAGGCCGGCAACACGCCGGTCGAATGGCTGGTCGACGGCGAGGTGACGATGGCCTCGGGCTACAACGGACGCTTCTTCGATGCCATGGTCAACCGCGACGCACCGATCGCCATCCTCTGGGATGGCCAGGTACAGGAGCACGAGGTGTGGGCGATCCCGCGCCACGCCGCTCACCCCGAGGCGGCGCGCCGCTTCATCCGCTTCGCCACCGCCACCGAACGCCAGGCGGCGCTGACCCGCCACATCCCCTATGGCCCCTCACGCCACAGCGCCACCGAGCGCATCACCACCCACGCCGACAGCGGTGTCGACATGCGCCTGCATATCCCCACCCACCCGCTCAATGCCCGGGGCGCTGTGACCAAGGACGAAGGCTGGTACGCGCAGACCCACGCGCGCATCGGAGAGCTCTTCCGTGGCGCACTGCTCGCCGAGGAGCCCTTACCAGACGCGCCCTGAGGCCCCCGGGGTGTTGCCACGCGCCGTCCTCGCCTATCCTGAGCGCCCGCCACGTCAAGGGAGACCCGCATGTTCTGGGACCAGCAGGAAATCCGCCTCGCCCCTCGCGAGCGGGGCTTTCACTCGATCACCGACGAGGTCAGCGGCGCCCTGCCCGGCCTTCCAGCGCTCGAGGTGGGGCTGCTGCACCTGCAGCTACTGCATACTTCGGCCTCACTGACCCTCAACGAGGACGCCGACCCGGACGTGCGACACGATCTGGATGCCTTCCTGCGCGACCTGGTGCCCGGCGATCTGCCCTATTTCCGGCATACCCTGGAGGGACCGGACGATATGCCCGCCCATGTGGCGGCCAGCCTGCTCGGCACCCAGCTGACCCTGGCGGTGCGTGACGGCCGCCTGGCGCTCGGCACCTGGCAAGGCCTGTGGCTCGGCGAGCATCGTGAACAGGGCGGCGGCCGGCGACTCATGGCCACCCTGAACGGGCGCCGCCGCGAGGGCCTTTGACGCCCTCACCCCGAGGCCGGCAGCGTCTCGATCAGCAGGTTGCGCGGGGTCAGCTCGCGGTCACAGAAGGTGCCCAGGCGCACGCGCTGGCCGGCCTCCACCAGCCGCCAGGCGCGGTCCAGTGCTAGCCACACCTCCAGCGGGCGCCGGTACAGGTGGCGCACCAGCTCGAGGCGCGTGACCTCGGCCTGGCGCCGCCAGCCTTCGGCCTCCCAGGCGAGCCAGTCCACGTCGGCCGGTAGCGCGACCGCCTTGCGCTCGGCCGCCCAGCGGCAGAACCCGGCGAAGTCGGCAGGCAGCCGGCCGTAGGCGAGGCTCGGCACCGGCAGGTATTCATCGTGGCCGCGCACTTCGCGTTGCAGGCGGTCGAAGCCGAGCCGCCAGGCGTTGGCGCGACGTCGATGGCGGCGCACGCCCGGCGGCGCGGTCACCGTTTCCTGCACCGCCATGGACAGGTCCTCGCGGGTCAACTCCAGCCCATGCTCGGCCATCAGCGAGCGTCCGCGCCGCGACAGCGCGTGATACTCGTCGGCCGCGGTACGCTGGTAACAGCAAGGGGCAAGCGTGACCGCCGCCCCGCTGGCGGCGGCCAGCTCGAGCAGGCGGCCGTGCAAATCGCCGCAGGCATGCAGCGCGGCCACCCGGCGCCCCGGCGCCAGCCATTCAGCGGCATCGTCGGCCAGCACATCCTGGCGATGCAGCCGCACCGGCTGAGCCTGACCGTCGGCCAGCGCCTGGCCCGACTCGCACAGCGAGGCCTGCCATTCCAGGCCGCTGACCGCTCGGCCGTGCCAACGGGCCAGGGTCCGCGAGAGGTGTCCCTTGCCCGCGCACCATTCCACGAGGTGTTCCTCATGCACCCGGGGCACGCAGCCGGCGAAGGCCTGGATCTGGCGCCACTTGCGCGCGCCGATGCCCTCGCCCCAGGCCGCGGGCAGCTCGACGCCGCCGGTGGCGAGCCTGGGCAGGTCGACGGCCGCGGCCAGCTCGGCCACCGGCAGCCAGGCGGAAAGCGGCGAATCCTCGAAGGGGGCATCCTGAAGCCGCGCCGCCGCGTCATCGGGCAGCGCCAGCAGCGCCTCGGCGAGCCCTGGGGCGGCATCGCCCCAGGGAGCGCCACGCCGCTGGAAGGGCAACGGGCGCCACAGCCCCTGCCCTTCCGCCAACTGCCGGGTCAGCGTCGTGAAGCGGGCCGCCAGGGTCGGCTCAGATGGCATTGCGCAGCCCTAGCTCATAGGGGTGCGGGTCGAGATAGGATTGGGCGCGAATATACGCGGAGCCATGGCGCTTGAGGTAGTGATTGAGCAGGCGCATGGGGACCGCCAGCGGCACCTGCTGAAGGCGATATTCCTCCACCGCGGCCAGCAGGTCCTGGCGAGTCTCGCCGTCCAGCGCGTGCTTGAGATAGCCCATCACGTGCATCAGCGCGTTGCTGTGCGACTTGCGCGTGGCCGGCCGCGACAGCGCCGCCATGAAGCCTTGCAGGTAGTGAGCCATGGCCTCATCCAGCGGCACCCGATGCGCCTCCCCCAGGTAGCGGCCCAGTTCACGGTAGGTCTCGACCCGGTGCGCCATCAGCAGGAACTTCTGGCGGCTGTGGAACTGCAGCAGGGCATGGTGGCTGGGGTCGGGCTCGACGTTGCGCTTCCAGTCGTCGAGCGCATAGACACGGGTGATGAAGTTCTCGCGCAGCACCGGGTCGTTGAGCCGCGCCTCTTCCTCCAGCGGCAGCTCCGGCAAGGCCCGGCGCAGGATGCGCACGAAGGCGCCGGAGTCGGCATGGCTGGGCATGCCGTTGGGATGGTAGACCTTGACCCGTTCGAGCCCGCAGCTGGGCGAGCCCTTCATCAGGATGAAGCCGCGCAGGTGGCGATGCGCCTCGCCGAAGGTCTCGCTCACCTCCTCCAGGCGCTCGGTGACATCCAGCGACTCATCGACGCTGCCCTTGAGACGAGGCGTCTCGCCGGCCTTGCCGACCAGGCGGATCGGCTCGCGAGGCACGCCCAGGCCCGCGGCCAGCTCGGGGCAGAAGGGCTCGAGCGCGAAGCGCTCCGAGAGCACCTGAAGGCAGTAGCGCGAGCGCTTGTGGCCGCCGTTGTAGCGCACTTCCTGGCCGGTCAGGCAGGCGCTGATACCGACCGGGATCCCCTCTTGCGGCTGCGACGTCATGGCGAGGTTCCTCGACCCTGAAATGGATGCATCAAGTGATGAGCACAGGATAACGCCGTACGGCGACGCTCGCGAGATGGGGCGGCCACGCTCAGGCGCGCGTCTCACGATGCTGGAAGAGCATGAACTGGCGGAACAGTTCGGCCTGGCTGCCGATGTTGAGCTTGGCATAGAGCCGCTTGCGATGGTTCTTCAGGGTGCCATGGGTGATCCCCAGTTCCCTGGCCATTTCCGGCCCGGTATGGCCACGCAGGATCAGCCAGGCGACCTGGCGCTCGCGTTCGCTGAGGCAGTCCTGCCCGAAGCTTTCGAGCAGCGTCGGCGACTCGTGGGGCGCCGGCAGGTGCAGGCTGCTAGCGAGCCAGAACTGACGAATCAACGCCTCCAGCAGCGGAAACAGATACGCTAGGGTGGCCATGAGCTCGACCTGGCCGGTGGCGTGATGTCGGCGATAGAAGCCGAAGGACAGCGACAGGCATTCGCCCTGCCCCAGCGGGAAGAAGGCCGTGGCCTCATCGTAGAGGCCGAGGTCGCGGTAGTAGGTGGCGAAGTAGTCACTGTGGCGAAAACCGGCCGGGGCCAGCTCGTCCAGGGTCCAGAGCCCGGCCTGCGGCGTCGTCTGCCAGTGGCGATAGAAGGGATCGAGCAGGTACATGCGTTCGACGTAGGGCACCAGCACGCGCCGCTCCAGCTCGGCGGACAAGTTGTCGGCCAGCACCGTGGGTCGCCCGCCACGGGGAAAGTGGAAGACCGCGTGACTGATATCGGGGAAGTAAGCTTCCAGCGCCTTGCCGAGCCCCTCCAGGAACTCGGGCGAGCGCACCTGATCCGCCAGCCGGGCCACCGGGGCCAGGCTGGCGGGAGCTCGGGTATCGCAGGCGGCCGGGGCCATTGTCGTTCCCTCATGGGTAGTGGGTCGGCGTCACCGCCGACAGGCTTCCAGCCTAACCGATCTCCTCGAGCATGGCAGCGGCCCGCTCGATCAACGCCGCCTGGTGCGGCTGCAGGGACTGCTGCCCCCACTGGGCGATCTCCGCCGCGGCCGGATCCTCGGCGGCGATGGTGCTGTCCGCCAACGCCTGGATCACCGCGTGGCCGCAGAACGGGACATAGCCCTGGGAATAGCCGCCTTCGTGGACCATCACCAGGCGCCCTCCGCAAAGGTCGCCGGCGGCGTCCACCAGCATCCGTGTCATGCGCCCGAAGGTGGTGCTGTCGAGCAGCATGCAGCCCAGCGGGTCCAGCGCCGCGGCGTCATAGCCGCAGGCCACCACGATCAGCTCGGGCCGGAAGCGTTCCAGCGCCGGCAGCACCACCCGCTCCATGCAGGCCAGATAGGCACCGATCCCGCTCCCGGCCGGCAGCGGCACGTTGAGGTTGTAGCCGTACCCGGCGCCCTCGCCCCGTTCCTCCAGGGAACCGCTGCCCAGCGGGTAGTTGTTGTCGTGGTGCAGCGACAGGGTCAGCACCTCGTCGCTGTCCCAGAACGCCCGCTGGGTGCCGTTGCCGTGATGGACGTCCCAGTCGATCACCGCCACGCGACCCAGGCCATGCCGTGCCTGCATGGCCTTGACCGCCACCGGGATGTTGCCCAGCAGGCAGAAGCCTCGCCCACGGTCGGGCTCGGCATGGTGGCCCGGCGGGCGGCACAGCGCGTAGGCGTTGTCGCAGTCCCCGCGCAGCACCGCCTCCATGGCCGCGATCGCCTGGCCGGCGGAGCGCCGCGCGATCGCATAGCTGTCGCGGCCCACCGGCGCGCACTCGCCGGCCTCGCCGTGACCGAGCTCGCTCATCTCGGCGAGCCGCGCCAGGTAGTCGCGGGTGTGGAAACGCCGCAGGTCGGCCTCCTCGGCCGGCGCGCCCTTCAGGGACACCAGCTCGTCGACCAGGCCGGTCATCTCCACCAGGTTACGCAGCCGACGCTTGGTCTCGGGGTGCTCGGCGGCGCCCGCCGGCTGGACGTGTCCGCCGGGGGCGGGAAAGACCGAACAGGGCCCACCGTCATGCCACATGCAGTGTTCGTGAAACGCAAAACCGGTACGACGCATCGTCTCGTCCTCATTCAGGCCAGCAGGAAATAGGCCAGGGCACTGATCAGCGCCGCCAGCAGCACATAGGGGAGTTGGGTCAGGGCATGCTGGATCGGCGAGATGCCGCAGCCACGCGCGCTGAGCACCGTGGAGTCGCCGAAGAAGCAGGCATGGGAGCCGAAGGCCCCGGCGGAAATCATCGCCCCCAGGGTGAGCGGCAGGGAGGCATCGGTCGCCTGGGCGATGGGAATGACGATGGGAAAGGCGATGGCATAGACGCCCCAGAACGAGCCGGTGGCGAAGGCCAGCGCGGCCAGCAACAGGAAGGTCACCCCGGGCAGCCAGCTGCCACGCATCACCGGTTCCACCCAGGCGACCAGGGTCTCGGTGAGCCCCAGGCTCTGGTTGACCGATTGCAGCATGAAGGCGGCGAAGACGATGCCCAGCGGCAGCAGCATCTGTTGGAAGCCCGCCAGCAGCTCGTCGAACAGCCGGTCGAGCGGTGCGATGTCCTGAGCGATGTAGAGCCCCAGGGTGGCCAGCAGCGCGAAGCCGACCCCGATCAAGGCATCGATATCGAACCACCAGGTCGCCAGCAGCAGGCTGGCCACCGGCAGCACGAAGTTAACCAGCCGCGGCGGCCGACCGGTCTGGCACTCGCCGTCGTCGCTCGCCCGTTCATGATCGCGCGCCTCGTCGCCGGCTTCGGCGGCCTTCATCCGTCCGATCGCGGGAACGATGCCCGAGGCCACCAGCAGGACCAGCGCCAGGGCCACCCAGGGGTAGATCAGGTAGGGCACCAGCCCGAGATAGTAGCCGAATCCCTGGCCGGCCTCGGCCAGCTGGTGGCTCTCCAGCAGCCCCGCCAGGTAGATCGCCCAGGTGGAAAAGGGAATCAGCAGGCAGATCGGCGCCGCCGTGGAATCGACGATATAGGCCAGCATTGAGCGCGAGAGGCCCAGGCGGTCGAACAGGCGCTTCATGGCCGCCGAGACCGTCATCGCGTTCAGGTAATCATCGATGAAGATCAGCACCCCGAGGCCCGTCGCGCCGAGCATGGCGGAGCGCCGCCCCTTGAGGTAGCGACCGGCGCTGAGGCTGAAGGCCTCGGTGCCGCGGGCGAACTGCAACAGCCCGATCAAGCTGCCCAACAGGCCGCAGACCAGGATGATCCAACCCATGGTCGGATCCCGCATCACCTCGAGGCCGGACACCGCCATGTCCTGCACCGCCGTGGTCGGCGAGAGGATCATAAAGCCGCTGAGACACCCCGCCAGCAGCGCCTCCAGGGTGCGGCGCGTGAGCAGCGCCATGCCGATCACCACCAGGGTGGGCAGCAGCACGTAGAGGCCGTAGGTCGAGCCGTCCACCAGCAGATGGCCACTCAGGCTCGCGGCCACCACGGCCGCCAGCAGCACCAGGCCGCGGCGCAGCCGATGTTCGCCCCCCAGGCCATGGGCGCGTGGGTAGTGCGTCGATTCATCCATTGCCATCCCCTTGTTGTTGTTGGTGGACAGGGCATTGATAGCACCGCCGCCCAGAGCGGCACGATATCCCCAAGGGGACAATCGAGGACGACGGCCAAACTCCCAACGTCGCGACGGCTTCGCCCCTGAATAGGCTGGCGAGAGGACAGATCGCCGGAACCCACATCCGTCGTCATCGCCGCCCAGGCATAGCCCCCCGCGCATAGCTACCCGACCGCACCGTCGGCGAGGCTTCCCGATCCTTAAGGGTTCCTTAAGCCAGTTCGTCCAGGCTGACGGCCTCTGTCGAGTGGCCGCGATGCCTGCGTTACTCGCTGTACATTGAGGCCAAAAGATCTCATTCGACCACGGCGTCCATAGTGATCAGGCCGGTGATGTAGTAAAATCTCGCACGATTTTTCGCCCTCTTTCTTCCCCCCTCCTACCTCGGGATGCCTTCGTCATGCTGACAAGATGTCGTTCGCAATACTGGCTCCGGCAACACGCCCGGCGGCCAGGTTTTCTCGTGCTCGCCGCACTGATGTTGTTCAGCCCTCAGGCGCTGGCCGTCGGCGCCGGCGAGCTGAACCTGACCTACTCGCTGAGCGGCTTCATCGCCGTCACGCTGTTCATCCTCGCCTATGCCCTGGTCATGGCCGAGGAGCAGTTGCACATGCGCAAGTCGAAGCCCGTGCTGGTCGCGGCTGGCCTTATCTGGACGTTGATCGGTTGGGTCTATGTCCAGGAAGGCTTGCCGGATGCCGCCGAGCACGCCTTCAAGGCCACCCTGCTGGAATACACCGAGCTGCTGCTGTTCCTGCTGGTCGCCATGACCTATGTCAACGCCATGGAGGAGCGCCGCGTCTTCGACAAGCTGCGCGCCTGGATGGTGGAGAAGGGCTTCAGCTATCGCGCCCTGTTCTGGATCACCGGCATCCTCGCCTTCTGGATCTCGACGGTCGCCAACAACCTGACCACCGCGATGCTGATGTGCGCGGTGGTGCTCAAGGTCGCCGAGGGTGACAAGCGCTTCATCAGCCTGTGCTGCATCAATATCGTGGTGGCCTCCAACGCCGGCGGCGCCTTCAGCCCCTTCGGCGACATCACCACCCTGATGGTCTGGCAGGCCAAGCTGGTCGCGTTCCAGGAGTTCTTCGAGCTGCTGGGGCCGTCGCTGGTCAACTACCTGGTGCCGGCCGTCGTGATGAGCCTGTTCATCCAGAACAAGAAGCCCAGCGCCCTCGAGGAGAACATCTGGCTCAAGCGTGGCGCGCGGCGCATCGTCTGCCTGTTCCTGCTGACGATCGTGATCTCGGTGCTGTGCCACACCGTGCTGCACCTGCCGCCGGCGCTTGGCATGATGACCGGGCTCGGCTTCCTGCAGTTCTTCGGCTACTACCTGCGCCGCAGCCTGCCGCGCTCGTTGGAGCGCAAGCGTACCCGCTATAGCCAGCGCGGCGACTGGCGCAAGCTCGAGTCGTTGGGCAGCGTGGTGCCGTTCGATGTCTTCACGCGGATCGCCCGCTCCGAATGGGACACCCTGCTGTTCTTCTATGGCGTGGTGATGAGCGTCGGCGGCCTCGGCTTCATGGGCTACCTGGGCCTGCTCTCGCAGAGTCTCTACGCCGGCTGGGACCCGACCTGGGCCAACGTGGTGCTGGGCGTGATCTCGGCGGTGGTCGACAACATCCCGGTGATGTTCGCGGTGATTTCCATGGATCCCGAGATGTCCATGGGCAACTGGCTGCTGATCACCCTCACCGCCGGGGTCGGCGGCAGCCTGCTCTCGGTCGGCTCCGCCGCCGGGGTGGCGCTGATGGGACAGGCTCGCGGTATCTACACCTTCGCCGCCCACATGCGCTGGGCGCCGGTCATTGCCCTCGGCTATGTCGCCAGCGTGCTGATGCACCTGTGGATCAATGCAGAGAGCTTCAACGTCTTCCATTGAAGGCGCGCCGGCCCTGGGTGGCCGGCCTTGACGATGCTTGACGCGCGGCGGGCCGAGGCCCGCCGCGCGCGTGTCTGCTGCATGCCCGCCTGGCGCACGGCCTTCAGCGTGTTTCCGCGCACTGCGCCACGCTCGCCGCCAGGTCACGGATGACCCCGGCATAGAGGTCGGGACCGGGCTCATGGCCCACGCCCAGAGGATCGATGACCGTCGAGGTGTCCACGGCCATGCCGCCGAACACGCTGCGCACCAGGTCGGGATTGAACTGGGGCTCTGAGAAGACGCAGTCGATGCCCAGCTCCGCGACCTCCCGCTGGATGCCCCGAATCCGCGACGGGCTCGGGTCGGAGGCGTTGCCCAACGAAATGGCTCCGGCCGCCGGCACATCGAAGCGCCGCTCGAAGTACTGGTAGGCATCATGGAAGACGATGAAGCGAGGCTCCCCGGCCGCCTCCAGGCGCTCGCGCACCTCCCCGATCAGCCGCTCCAACTCCGCCTGACCGCGACGGGCGTTGTCGCGATAGGTCGCGGCGTGTTCCGGGTCGGCCTCGGCCAGCGCCTCGGCCATGCTCTCAAGCCAGACCTGGGCGTTGCGCGGGTCCAGCCAGGCATGGGGATCGAGACCGTGATGCGCATGATGATGCTCGGCACCGTGATCGTGGTCGTGGGCCTCGAAGGTGGCCCCCTCGCGGACGTCATGACGCGTGAGGGCGGGCGCCTCCAACAACGAGACCGCCCGGGCATCGCCGGCCAGGGTAGCGATCGAGTCCTCGAGCCAGGGCGTCAACGCCGCCCCCACCCAGAACACCACCTCGGCCCGGTCGAGGCTCTCGGCCTCGGAGGGACGCATCGAGTAGCCGTGGGGCGAGGCGCCGGGCCGAATCACCATCTCCGGTGAGCCAAGCTCGCCCATGACCTGGGCCGCCAGGGCGTGCACCGGCGGAATGTCCACCGCCACCCGGGGTACCTCGGCGACGGCGGGGAGGGAAACAGTGGATAACAGTAGCAACAGTGCGCGCGTACGACGGGGCATGACAAACCTCCTGGGGGGATAGATGGCTCTTATGGCGAAGCTAAATATGTTATAACATAACATAAATAGTCACCATTGCCTCGGCACTCCCTCCCGCGCGATACGTTGACACACGCGCACCACGGGCGGCCGGCGGCGCATTCTTCCAGGAACCTCCATGCCACTGCTCAGCCTACACGGCGTCGATGTCTCCCGGCGCGGCAACCCCATCCTGACGGGGATCGATCTCTCCCTGGCGGCAGGCGAGATCGTGACGGTCGTCGGCCCCAACGGTTCGGGCAAGACCACCCTGATGCGGGTGATCATCGGCGCCCTGATGCCGACGCGCGGCGAGATGACCTGCGCGCCCACACTGTCGATCGGCTATGTGCCGCAGCACCTGCATATCGACCCCACGCTGCCCATGAGCGTGACTCGCTTCATGGCGCTGCCGCGCCGATACCCGCATGATGCCGTGCGCCTGGCACTCGAACAGGCCGGTGCCGACGGCCTGGCCGAGCAGCAGATGGCCAGCCTGTCGGGTGGCCAGTTCCAGCGTGTGCTGCTGGCACGCGCCCTGCTCGGCCGCCCGCAGCTATTGATCCTCGACGAGGCCAACCAGGGGCTCGATCATCGCGCCACCGCGGCCTTCTATCGACAGATCGAACGCGTACGGCGAGACCTCGGGTGCACGGTGCTGATGGTCAGCCACGAACTGCATGCGGTGATGCAGGCGTCGGATCGCGTGGTCTGCCTCAACGGTCACATCTGTTGCCAGGGCAGCCCCGAAACGGTGGCCGACTCTTCCGCCTACCGTGACCTGCTGGGCATCGATGAACATGACGCGGTGGGCTTCTACCGTCATCATTCCCTTCCCGCGGAGGCCTCGGCATGATCCTCGACGATTTCCTGATACGCGCCGCCCTGGGTGGCACCGGCGTGGCCCTGGCGGCCGCCCCGCTCGGCTGCTTCGTGGTCTGGCGCCGCATGGCCTACTTCGGCGATGCCACCGCCCATGCCGCCATCCTCGGCGTGGCCCTGTCGCTGGTACTGTCGACCTCGCTGTTCGCCGGCGTGTTGACGGCCGCGTTGTTGATGGCCCTGAGCGTGTCGCTGCTCAGCAACCGGGGCTATGCCATGGATACGCTGCTGGGCGTCATGGCCCACTCGGCGCTGGCCTTCGGGCTGGTCGCGGTGTCGTTCGTGTCCGGCGTGCGTCTCGACCTGATGGGCTATCTCGTCGGCGATATCCTGGCGGTGAGCCGAACGGACCTGGCCATCATCTGGGGCGGCGCCCTGCTGGTGCTGGCCCTGATCTGTCGGCGCTGGCCGGCCCTGCTGACCGCCACCCTGAACCCTGACCTGGCCCATGCCGCCGGCCTCGACCCGAGGCGCGAGCAGCTGGTACTCACCCTGTGCCTGGCGATGGTGGTAGCGGTGGCCATCAAGGTGGTGGGCGTGCTGCTGATCGCCGCGCTGCTGGTCATCCCTGCCGCCGCGGCCCGGCCGTTCAGCCGAACGCCGGAACGCATGGCGCTGATCGCGGCGGCCATCGGCGTGTTCTCGGCCAACGGTGGGCTGGCCGCCGCCTATCACCTGGACACGCCCACCGGCCCCACCATCGTCTGCCTGGCCACCCTGCTGTTCCTGGCGGCCAACCTGGTCGGCCTGCGACGCAAGGCCAGGGGCCAGTCCCGCGCGAGCCGCCTCTGATGCTCGCCCCGGCGAGGCTCCTGAGACCGTATGGCTCAGCCCGAGCCGGGAGCGCGCTGCGCCGAGGTGAGGATCTCGACCCGGCCACCACGGATGGCGTGATAGAAGCAATGGAAACGCCCCGTGTGACAGGCGGCGCCGCGCTGCTCGACGCGCAGCAGGATGGCATCGCCATCGCAGTCCAGCCGGGCTTCGACGAGGCGCTGGCGATGACCGGAGGTCTCCCCCTTGCGCCACAACATCCGTCGGGAGCGTGACCAGTAGCAGGCCTGGCCGGTCGCGAGGGTCTCGCGCAATGCCTCGCGACTCATCCAGGCCAGCATCAGCACCTCGCCGCTGTCATGCTGCTGGGCGATGGCCGGGATCAGCCCGGCCTCGTTCCAGGGAATCGCCGCCAGCGCCTCCGTCAGCTCGACGGACTCGCCCATGGCGGCCGCCTCCCGACCCTGCCAGAAGTTCATGCCTCTTCCCCCGGCCAGTTCCAGCGACTATGCGCCACGGCATCATGGGCATGCAGGCTCTCTGCGTGCACCACCCGCAGCCGGAAACCCGCCACCCCGGCCTGCTCCTGCAGCGCACGGTCCAGCCGCCGTGCCGCATCCTCGCAGAACATCAGGTTCTGGCCGTTGGCCAGGGCAAAGGCCTGCTCGTCGACACGCTTGACCGCCGTCTGCAGGGCGGTCCCGAGTGTCGCCTCCACCCGATCGATGACCTCGACCACGGGCAACGCCTCGACATCCGCGGACAACCGCAGCCGAAGATGCGCCTGGCTACGCTGGCTATGCGGTGTCGCGACGATGCCTCGCTCGCGACCCAGCCAGTCCCTCATGGCCTGGCGGTCGACGCTCTCCTCCCCGGCGAAGTCGAGGTCGAAGCGCTCCTGGATGAGCTGGCGCGCCAGGGCCGCGGAACACGGGCAGGTCGAGGAGTAGCCGATGGACAGCTCCAGGCGTGCCTCGAACCCCTCCGGCGTGAGTCGACCACGCACCGCAAAGGGATAGGCCTTCCAGCCCGCCAACGGGCTGACCAGGGCGGGCCGCGGCAGCAGGACCTCCCCGTGCAGGTCGAGGAAGGCTTCCCGGGAGAGCCCGGCATGGCTGTCGAGAAAATGCGCCAGCACCTCGTGGAGTCGAGCCGGCGTGAGCTCCTGGTCGGCCAGGCGTTCCAGGGCCAGATACAGTCGCGACATGTGGATGCCGCGCGCGTCGGGGTCATCCAGGCTGACTCCGGCGTCGGCCCGGCCCGCCAGGGAGCGCCCGGCTACCCTCAGCGGCAGGTCGATCCCCTCCATGCCGACCCAGGCCAGGCTGGCAGACTGGTGGGCGTGGCCCTCGGCGACGTCGATGAGTGGCATATGCGTCCTGATCCTCGGCGGATTGAAAATGGCGAATTCGTCCCGACACGGTAGCGGCCACGCCTCACGACGAGCGGCGCCCCTGCGCTGCATGACGCCTCCGGGATCGGGCACGCTGCCTCGGGCGACGCTCTCGCGTCGCCCGAGTGTCTCAGTGGGCGTGGCCGGCATGGCCACCGAAGGTGGCATTGAACTGCAGCATGGCGACCCAGCTCTCGTCCTCGCCGGCGAAATCCTCGTGGCTCACCTGGGCGCGCAGGAAGGCATGATCGCGGAAGCGCCACGTCGCCTGTCCGCTATGACGGTAGGAGGTATCCGCCTTTTCCAGCTCGCTGGGATGCCCATGCACGATCTCGTTGGTCAGTCCCAGGGCCTCGCCACGCAAGCCCAACTCCCACTGCGGCGCGATGCCGTAGATGGCCTCCACATAGGCGCCGTCCTGACGCTCGGTGAAGTCGTCATGACGCTCCCAGGCGTGATGATGCTCGACCCACTCGGCCAGGTCGCGCTCGGTATAGAAGTATTCGGCTCCCAGCGACCAGTCACCCTGGCCAGCGTGGCGACCGCTTCGATGCTGGTAGCGGGCATCCAGGCCGGCGAACCAGCTATCACCCTCGACGCTGTGCGCATGATCCCCGTGGCCGTCGAAACGCGCATACTGACGATTGATACCCGCGGAAGCGCCGTAATGCAGGGTCTGCCCCTCGCCCAGCTCGGCGCGCTGCTTGGCATAGACGGTCACCAGTCGCGGGCCACTGTCCTGCTCTTCACGGCCTCCCTCATCGAAGCGGCTGAAACGCTGACCATCGCCCTGCAACCACTCCGTGCCCAGGGTGGTGCGCGGCGAGGGCGACCAGCTGAGCTGCACGCCTTCCTCGCGCAGCCCGTGGTCACCGAAGAGGTATTCGTTGACCAGGGGGCGCTCGACGAAATTCCACTCATGCGGATGACGACCATTGACGTGCCCGATCGCGGACAGGAAGCGCCCCGCCTTGAGACGCAGCCCCTGCGGCAGTGCCCGAGTCGCGAGATACGCCTCTTCCAGATGGATATCGTCTTCGTCCAGCGCGACCATCGCGACCCCTTCGAACAGCGCCGTCTCACCACGCAGAGCCAATTCGGAATGGCCGAGATTGAATCCGTCCTCGAGGCCATGGTTGTGGCCCGCGTGGTCATGAGCATGTCCGCCGGCCTCGTCATGCCCACCGGCGAAGCCTGCGGGCACCGCCTCAGCGCCGGAAACGCGAGACTGATAGATGCCCTCCAGGGTCAAGGCCGCGGAAAGCGCCAGGGGCGACGATGCTCGGCTTTCATGGGGTTCATGAGTGCCATGGGCGTCGTGTGCATGGGCATGCCCCGCGGCGTGATCATGATCCGCGGCCATGGCGGACTGAGCCCCCATGAGCACCGTGGCGGATAGCGGCATCAGGGCGAAGAAAGGGTGGCGGGGCATGCGGTCTCCTGAGACGAGGTGGCTTCCTAGCGGCAAAAAAGATACGTTATAACGTAACAAAAAAGCAAACCTGTCTTTCGTGCCTGTCAGGAGTTCACGATGCCGATGATCGCCGCCGCCCCGCCTTTACCCGATGACCTCGACGCACCGCCTCATTGGGTAGAAGGCGGAGGCATCGAGGTGCTGCCGCGCATCTTCGAGGACCCCATCACCCTGGCGGTATTGCGCCGACCGCTGTCCAGCGACCTGCTGGCCGGTGCCATGGCTCAGATACGCCCCGAGCGCCCACTCTCGTTCTCCTGGCGTGGCGCCCCCGGCGAGGCGCTGCGCGCTGACCTGCTCAAAGCGCTGCACGCGCCTGGCATCTCGAGCTCCCTGGTGGAGGACATCGCGACCCTGGCAGAGGCCATGGCGTTCCTGTTCGACAGCGACAGCGTGGGCCTGCGCCTGCGTGTCCTCGACGCCCCCATGTGTCCGCGCTTTCACTGCGACAACCTACCGGTGCGGCTGGTCACCACCTACCTGGGCCCAGCCAGCGAATGGCTGCCCGAGGCGGCGGTGAATCGCGCCGGCCTGGGCGCCCCTCGCCCCGACAAGCCACCGATCGTGAGAGAGCCAAGCGCCATCCGTCGGCTGGAGGCCGGCGACGTGGCGCTGTTCAAGGGGAGTGGCTGGATCGGCAACGAGACGCGCGGCCAGGTACATCGCAGTCCGGCGGGCGACACCGGCCAGCCGCGGCTGCTGCTGACCATCGATCCCGGCTGAGGGGAGGCATTATTCGGACATCCAACAGTAGGCCTCCAGGCGCACCACCCGGGGCATGCCCCGCCTAGACCACCAGGGCCACGAGGGCGGCGGCGACGAGGCCGTGGCGCAGGCCCCAGGTGTCGAGTTCGGGAAGGATGGAACACACCGGCCGCCAGAGCAGCGGCGGCGCGAGGAGACTCACTGCATCTCATGGCCCTGCGGCCGTTCTTCCAGGGCCGGAGAAGCGTCGGGCCCCTCTCCTAGGATCATGCCGCGATAGAAGGCCTGTCTTCCCGCTCGGCCCCCGAGCAGCGTCAGCATGAGCAAGCCGCCGAACCCCAGGGTCAGGCCGACGATGGGGCCAATGACGTAACTGAACAGCACGAGAAATGGCAGGCCAACCAGATGGCCGATGAGCGTCTTGAGGATCTTGCGCATGGGAGACCTCCATATTTTGAGCATGCTCAATTTATAAATGAGCGCGCTCAATTGTCAAGCGATCCATTTCCCCCTCATGAAATGAGCGGACGGGACGAGCATTGAGCTACCGGGGCGAGGCCTGCAGGGGGAAGAGGATCAGTCGGCGGGGAGAAGGCACGCCAGCCCGGCCCGCCAGTCGTCGATGGCCGACTCCAGGCAAGGCTCGTCACGGCTGAGGTGGCGGACGAGCGTCATGAAGTAACTGTCCTCGATCAGACGCATGCGGATGGCGTCACGTGCCGTCGTCGCACTCAAGAGGCGGGCCAGCAGGGACTCGTCGAAGTGGCGGAAATGATCGAGATCCCAGAGTGCCTCCTTCAGCAGGCTGCGGCTCAAGGCAATATGCTCGAAGTAATAGCGATAGAACAGGGAGGCCAGCTCGATCAATGCCTCTCGCTCGCTGCCGCCCGTCCAACTGGCCAGGAACGTCTTGGCGATGCCGTTGAGCTGCCCTTCCATGCCTTCTCGCAGGATATCGATCTTGTTGGGATAGTGACTGAACACCGTGCCGTCGGCGACGCCAGCACGACGAGCGATCTCCCGAGTGGTGGTCGAGGCAAAGGAGCGCTCGGCGAATAGCGCCCAGGCGGCTTCACGAATGCGTGCGCGGGTGATTTCCTTCTTGCTCATCCTCTCGCTCTCGGCGGTGTCCATTGGCTAGCCGATGATACGCCAGAGGGCCACCTTCTCTCACCCCCGCCTCCCCTTGAGGCCGGTCCGCCGAGTCGTTGACGATGGACTGCGGCCCGAGAAGGCGGCTCAAGCCCAAGGCGTCAGCGTGCGGACGACCTACAAGTGGGTGCGCCGTTACCGGAAAGAAGGCAAGGCCGGACTGCAGAACCGCTCGTCTCGCCCGCGATGCTGTCCTCATGAGCCTGCCCGGCCCGACAATCGCTACGAGCATGACGCGCCGGGGGTTCTCCTGCACCTGGACATCAAGAAATAACGCAGGCGGCGCATGGCGGTGGTTCCACGGTGCGCGACCGGCGATCCGCCATCACCAACCCGGGGTGCTCTGGGGTTAAGCGTCAGGCGAAGTCGCGAATATGCGCGGCCAGGCGGGCCAAACGCGTGTCGTCGGCTCGCCGGTAATCGTGCGACGACAGGTAGCCTTCATACCGCGAGAAATACCTGTCGACCCGCGATTCCACGGACTGGAAGGTGGGGTCGTCGCCGGTGCCGTGCATCGGAAAGAGCTTGCTGTGCAGGTGATCGACGCCATAGCCCTCGAAGAACATCCCGGTGCGGGCGACGCCGTCGAGGGAGGCATCCAGCAGCTGGGCCACCCGCTTGGTGGCGAGCACCAGACCACTCAGCACCTCGTCCGGCTGGTCGAAGGCATAGCTCGCATGATGGGCCTTGGGAATCACCACCGAGAACCCCGGCGTATTGGGGAAGATGGACAGAAAGGCCAGATGCTCCCGGTCTTCCCAGATCATATGACAGGGTGCCCTGCCGGCGACGATGTCGCAGAAGATGCAGCGCATGTGGGCGCCTCCTTGAACGCGGCTCCCCGGAAGACGCCGACCCCGGAGCGGCCCCCACGACCGTGCCGGCATGCTATTCTCCCGACTCATCCAGAGCCTATCCTACCCGCGAAGGAGATTTCCATGACTCAGGCCAGCGCCCGCCATATCCTGGTTCCCAGCGAAGAGCAGTGCCAGTCCCTCAAGGCCGAGATCGAGAACGGCCGCGACTTCGCCGAGGTCGCCCGCGAGCACTCCCAGTGCCCCTCCGGCCAGCAGGGCGGCGAACTAGGCAGCTTCGGTCCCGGCCAGATGGTCCCGGAGTTCGACAAGGTGGTGTTCTCCGCCGAGCTGAACCAGGTCCAGGGCCCGGTGCAGACCCAGTTCGGCTACCACCTGCTGGAGGTCACCCGCCGCGGCTGAGTGATCACGCCATCCAGGTCATGACTCAGGCCGCACCGTTTCTCGGTGCGGCCTTTTGTCGTCGGGCGGCCATGCCATGAGCCTGGTGGCCGCCGCCCCGACAAGCCGGCCGGTACCCTCGAGGAACGCGTTGGCGTTAAGGTGGGCGCAGGCCGTCGCCATGCGTCAGAGCCGCCAGGAACGCATCGCTCGCCTCGCAGGAGCCGATCACCAGGGAGGAAACCGGCAGTGAATGAGCACAACGTGATCCGCGTGGAGGCGCTGTCGAAGACCTACGACAGCGGCTTCCAGGCCCTCAAGGACATCGACCTCGACATACGCCACGGCGAGATTTTCGCCCTGCTCGGCCCCAACGGGGCCGGCAAGACGACCCTGATCAGCGTGATCTGCGGCCTGGTCAATGCCAGTTCGGGCCGGGTGCGAGTGGCCGGACACGACAACGTCGTCGACTACCGCCAGGCTCGGCGCCTGATCGGCCTGGTGCCCCAGGAGCTGACCAGCGAGGCCTTCTCCACGGTGTGGGACACGGTAAGCTTCAGCCGCGGGCTGTTCGGCAAGCCGAAGGATCCTGCCCATATCGAGCGCGTCCTGACGTCGTTGTCGCTGTGGGACAAGCGCCGCAACCGCCTGATCACCCTGTCCGGCGGCATGAAGCGCCGGGTGCTGATCGCCAAGGCACTGGCCCATGAGCCCGAGATCCTGTTCCTCGACGAGCCCACCGCCGGGGTCGACGTGGAACTGCGCCGCGACATGTGGGAGGTAGTACGGGGGCTTCGCGAGCGCGGCGTGACCATCATCCTCACCACCCACTACATCGAGGAGGCCGAGGAGATGGCCGACCGCATCGGCGTGATTCGCGCGGGCGAACTGGTGCTGGTCGAGGAAAAACGCGAGTTGATGCGCAAGCTCGGCCGCAAGCAGCTGACCCTGCAACTGCGCGAGCCGCTCGAGCGCCTGCCGGATTCCCTCGACGCCTCCCGCCTGACCCTGGCCGACGACGGTCAGGCGCTGATCTACACCTACGATGCTCGTACCAACGGCGACGACGACCCCAGCGGCATCGCCGAGCTGCTCGCCGAGCTGGACGCCGCCGGCATCCACTTCAAGGACCTCCACACCCGGCAGAGCTCGCTGGAGGAGATCTTCGTCAACCTGGTCCGGGAGGCCCCATGAACCTGGAATCCGTGAAGACCCTCTACGTGGCCGAGATGTCACGCAGCCTGCGCACCGTGTTGCAGAGCATCATCTCGCCGGTGATCTCGACCTCGCTCTACTTCGTGGTGTTCGGCGCCGCCATCGGCACCCGTATCAGCGAGGTCGCGGGCGTCAGCTACGGCGCCTTCATCGTGCCCGGGCTGATCATGCTGATGCTGCTGACCCAGAGCGTCTCCAACGCCTCCTTCGGCATCTTCTTCCCGCGCTTCTCGGGTTCGATCTACGAGATCCTCTCGGCACCGGTCTCCTACTTCGAGGTGGTGCTAGGCTTCGTCGGCGCGGCGGCCACCAAGTCGGTGATCCTGGGGCTGATCGTGCTCGGCACGGCGAGCCTGTTCGTGCCCTTCTCGATCGCCCACCCTCTGGTGATGCTGCTGTTCCTGGTGCTCACCGCGCTGACCTTCAGCCTGCTCGGCTTCATCATCGGCATCTGGGCCGACGGCTTCGAGAAGCTGCAGCTGGTGCCGCTGCTGGTGATCACCCCGCTGACCTTCCTCGGCGGCACCTTCTACTCCATCGACATGCTCCCGCCCTTCTGGCAGGCGGTGACCCTGGCCAACCCGGTGGTCTACCTGGTCAGCGGCTTTCGCTGGAGCTTCTACGGCATGGGCGATGTCAGCATCTGGGCAAGCCTGGGGGTGATCGGACTGTTCCTGGCCAGTTCGCTGGCGGTGGTCAGCTGGATCTTCCGTAGCGGCTATCGCCTCAAGCCATGACCCTTCACGGGGAAGCCGCGAAGGGGGAGGCTGAGGTATCATCGCCGCCCTTCTCTTCATCCGAGCCGCGAGGTCCGTCATGCCGATCCTGCACAGCATCATCCACCGCATCGACAAGGGCGACGGCGAGGCACCGGCCCGCCTGGTGCCGGCCGAGGCGCCGCTGCCTGCGTCGGCGGCTCTCGACGACCTGCTGGCCGGGCTCAACGACGCCTATCACGGCAAGGCCAAGAACTGGGGCCGCTTCGCCGAGGACGAACCCGCTGCATTCCCCGCCGAGCTGGCAAGCTTCCTCGCCGGCGAGCGCGACTTCCCGAGCCTGACCCGCACGCTGGCCGAGCGCCTGACCCTGCTGATCGATGACCACCTGCCGGTCGGCGGCCACCTGTTGGTCGTCGACCATCGCCAGGGCGAGGCGCGCTACCTGATCCTCGCGCTGCTGCACCACCGCGACGGCTTCGGCATCGACGACACCCTCGGCGTGGTCCCCGCCCGCCAGCTCAATCTCACCCAGATGACGCTGGCCGCGCGCCTCGACATCAACCAGTGGCAAGGGGAATCGACCTCGCACCCCTACCTCTCCTGGACCCGCGACCGCGGCGGCAAGAAGCTGTCCGAGGCCTTCGCCGAGGCGCTCGGCGCACAGGAGAAGCGCGATGCCGGCGAGGAGACCCGCACCCTGCTCAAGGCCTTCAGCGATTACGTGGAACACGAGGACCTGCCCGAGGAAGCCAGCCGCGAGAAGACCGACGCCCTGGTCGACTACGCCAGCGAACAGGCCAAACTCGGCGAGCCGATCACCCTGGAGGATCTCTCCGAGCTGGTCGACGAGGAACGCCCCAAGGCCTTCTTCGAGCACATCCGCAACAGCGACTACGGGCTGAACCCGGAGATTCCGCCGGACAAGCGCACCCTGAACCAGTTCCGGCGCTTCACCGGCCGCGCCGCCGGCGTCTCGATCAGCTTCGACTCCCACCTGCTCGGCGCCGCCGTGGAGTACGACGAAGACGGCGACCGGCTGATCATCAAGAAGGTGCCGAACGGGCTGCGCGACCAGCTCAAGCAACACTGAGGAGACGCGGCGTGGCGCCTCACTCGCTCAAGGCCAGCCGCACGCCCAGGCCGATGAACAGCATGCCGAGCCCCCGCTCGAGCCAGGCTCCCAGGCGCCGCCGGTCACTCAGGGCAGCGACCAGCCGCGCCCCGAGCAGCACCAACGGCGGCTCGATCAACGCCGCGACGACGATGATCAGTGCCCCATGCAGGGCCAGCTGCAGGCTCGCCGGGCCGGCCCCGGCCACCACGAACTGAGGCAGGAAGGCGAGGAAGAAGATCGCCACCTTGGGGTTGAGCAACGCGATCAGCACGCCCTGGCGATAGATCGCCCCCGACCGGCGGCCATTAGCCGGCATCGCCGACGCCTCGCCACCGGCCCCTCGCAAGGCCTGCAGCCCGAGCCACACCAGATACGCCGCCCCGAGCCACTTCACCACCGAGAAGGCCAGCGCCGACGTGGCCAGGATGGCGGACAACCCCAGCGCCGCCATGACCACGTGCCCAGCGGCACCGCTCCACACGCCGAACATGGCGGCCATTCCGCCCCGCCGGCCATGGCGCGCGGTCTGACCGAGGATGAAGGCCATGTCGGGTCCCGGCGCGAGGTTCAGCAACACCGCGGCGGATAGGAAGGTCGCCCAGTGGGCCAGGGTATAGTCCAGCATTGGCAGGCATCTCGATGAGGGAAATCTGGATCACGCTACGCTAGGCCGGTTCGTTCACCGAGTCCAGCGCCCCGGCTTGAGCCCCCTCCCTGTCGGCGCATCGCCCTACCCTCGCCCCCACGTGGCGCCATCGGCAGCGACCCGCAGTACCTGGCTCACCCCGCCGTGGTCGAGACCCGACCGCCCAAGGATGCGTCACGCGACGCGGATCAGGCGAGGCGTGAGGTCGCCATACGACCCTCATCTATAGCCCAATAAGGCTATTATGTTGAAAAATAGCCTTGAGAAGCTATTCTTACCTCGCCAGCCGTCCCAGGAGAGCGCCCCATGGCCAACCATATCGCCGTGATCACCGGCGACATCATCGACTCACGCCGCCTCACGGACAGCCGGCGCCTGCATGGCCTGCTCGAATCCACCCTGACGGGCCTCGCCGAACGCTACGCAGGCGGCTATCAGCGCTACCGGGGCGATGGCTTCCAGCTCGCCCTCGACCGGGCCGAGGCGGCCCTGGACGCCGCCGTGGCGATACGCGCCGCGCTGATCGCCCACTCGGAGCCCGGACACCGCTGGGACGCTCGGCTGGCCGTCGCGATCGGCCAGGACACCTGGCGCCCCGGCGACGCGCTGGCCTCCGCCGATGGACCGGCCTTCATCGCCTCCGGCCGAGCGCTGGACGCCCTGTCCGAGGGCGACGCGCACCTCACCCTGAGCCACAATGAGGCCCCCGATGCGCCATGCCAGGCGCTGCTGCTTCGCCACCTGGACGCCCTGATCGATGGCTGGTCGCCACGCGCCGCCGAGGTCGTCGTCCTGCGCCTGGAAGGCGACCTGACCCAGCAGGCACTGGCCGAGCGGCTGGGTATCCGCCAGCCCAGCGTTCACAAGCGGTTGCGCGCCGCCCACTGGGGGCTGCTGGCCGACAGCCTGGCCCATTTCCGTGACACCCTGGGCGGCACCGGCCACACGCCTCCTGCACAAGAGGACACGACGCCATGACGCCCACGGCCGTGACGACGCTGCTCGCCCTGTTCATCGCCCACCTGGCCGGCGACTTCCTGCTACAGCCGCGACGCTGGGTCGAGGCCCGCCAACGCGACAAGGCCCGCGCCGCCGCCCTCTACCTGCATGCCGGGCTACACGGGCTGCTGGCACTGCTGGTGCTGGCCATCGCCGGCGTCGATCCGCTGGCCGCGGCGTCCTGGGCGCTGACCATCGCCGCGAGCCATGCGTTGATCGATCTGGGCAAGGCGCATCTGGACCCCGGGCGACTGTGCGGGTTCCTGGTCGACCAGGCCCTGCACCTGAGCGTGCTGCTGGGCGTCTGGCTGGCCTGGCAGGGCAGCCTGGCACCGCTTACCGCGGCGCTCGACTGGCTAGCCCGGCCCGAGGTGCTGAGCCATGCCCTGGCCTACCTGCTGGTCACCCGCCCCATGGCCATCGCCATCGCCCTGTCCATGCGTCCCTGGAGCGAGGAGGTCGGTGACCCCGGCACCTTGGTCGCCGCCGGGGCGCGCATCGGCATCCTCGAGCGGCTGCTGGTGCTGACGTTGGTGCTGCTCGACGAACTGACCGCGGTGGGCTTCCTGCTGACCGCCAAGTCGGTGCTGCGCTTCGGCGACCTGCGCGCCCGCCGCGACCGCAAGCTCACCGAATACGTGCTGCTGGGCACCCTGCTCAGCGTCACCGCCACCCTGGCGCTCGGCCTGGCGGTGCGCCAATTGCCCTGGGGAGGCTAGCCGGCTCGGCTAGGCGGCGTTAAACATCGGCTCAACATGCGCATATTGCCCCTCGTAAACGCCGCCTGTTGACGAGCGACATCCTGTCACTCGCTCTTCGCGCAGCAGGGCTGCCCGAATCGGCCATCCCTGCCGATTTGTCGCTGATGCTTGCCTTGCGCCCCACATGGATGTGGGATGTGGGATGTGGGAAGTGCGTGGCCCCGTCTGCAACGGGCCTGACCCCAACCTTCGCTCGTCGACGTCTCGGACACCGCCTACGGCCATGCGATACCTGCCACTGATCACCATGTTGATTCCCCTGCTGCTCGGCGGCTGCGCCGGCGTGGAGCGTCCCCCCGAGGCCGACGGCATCGCGATCGATGCGAGCCATCCGTCCAGCGCCCACTCCAGCCGGGTACGCTCGCTGGTGCTGCACTACACCGACGAGGACGAGGACACCTCGCTGGAGATTCTTTCCGGGCCACGGGTCAGCGCACACTACCTGGTGCCGCAGAGGCCCGACCGGGAACTCGGTGCGCCGAGGGTCTACCGCCTGGTCGACGAGTCGCGTCGCGCCTGGCACGCCGGTGCCAGCGCCTGGGCCGGTCGCACCCACCTCAACGACAGCTCGCTGGGCATCGAGCTGGTCAACGCGGGGCCGGACCGCGAGCCCGCCACGACGCCGCCTGGCGGCCCAGTCGCCTGGGCGCCCTTCCCCGATGCCCAGGTCGAGGCGCTGATCGCCCTGCTCAGGCAGCTGATCGAGCGCCACGATATTGCGCCGACCGACATCCTCAGCCATGCCGAGATCGCCCCCACGCGCAAGATCGACCCTGGGCCGGCCTTCCCCTGGCGCCGCCTGCACGCCGCCGGCATCGGCACCTGGCCGGCGGCGGCCGACGTGGCGCGCTTCCGCCACGCCTTCGCTGCGGACCCACCGACACTCGCCACCCTGCAACGGGCGCTGACGGCCTGGGGCTATACGGTGGCGCCCAGCGACGAACTCGACGCCGCGACCCGAGGCGTGCTGCGCGCCTTCCAGATGCGCTACCGACCCGCCGATCATCGTGGCCACCCGGATACCGAGACCGCCGCCCGGCTGTGGTCGCTGCTGGCACGCTATCGCCCCGAGGCGCTGTCCTCGCCGGCCCTCGCGGGGGCGACGCCGGGACCACCGGGGTAGTGGACGACATCATGGAAACGCGCCGCGCCCGCCCCCGGGTTGCGATAGGCATGGGGGCGGTCGGCGGCGAAGCGTAGCCCCTCCCCCACGGCCAGGCGTCGCCAGGCGCCATCCACGGCGACCTCCAGCTCGCCCTCGACCACCACCAGATGCTCCACCACGCCCGGGGCGTGGGGTGCCGACGCGCTGCTCGCCCCGGCGGCCAGGGTGACCACCAGCAGCTCGAAGCCGAGCGCAGGATCGAAGGCAAACAGCGGCAGCGCCGTCATGCCCGCGGCATCGCCACCCCCAGCGCCCCCTGTCACGACCTGGCGGGACGCGACGGTCGCCGCCTCGCCCCCCTCGACGAGCGTGGGTTCGAACAGGCTCGAGAACGGCACTCGAAAGCCGCTGGCGATCTTCCACAGCGTCGCCACGGTAGGGCTCGATTCGCCACGCTCGATCTGGCCCAGCATGGCCTTGCTGACCCCGGTCGCCTGGGCGGTGCGGTCGAGGCTCCAGCCCTCGGCGCGACGCAGCGCCCTGAGCCGCTCGACGATATGCTGCGAGATGTCCTGCATCGGCCACGGTTCTCCCGATCACATGCGATGAAAGGCTCCAGTGTAGCGCAGCGCCCGAGTTGTGCGCTATAACGCACGCTGCTAGGGTGCCGAAACCGTACGCTATCGCGCACAGCCGCCCGGAGCCTGCTGCATGTCAACGTCAAGTCGGCCAACGCCGAGCCCTGCCACCGCCACGCGGCCGTCGCTTGCGCGTGACAGCAGCCTGTCGACCCTGACCGCCGGCTTCATCGCCGTGCTGATCGGCTACTCCAGCTCGGCGGCGATCATCGTCCAGGCCGCCGAGGCGGCCGGTGCCAGTCAGGCCCAGATCGGCTCCTGGCTGTGGGCGCTGGGCATCGGCTCCGGCATCACGACGCTGGCCTTCTCGCTGCGCTACCGCATGCCGCTGCTCACCGCCTGGTCGACGCCCGGCGCGGCACTGCTCGCCACCAGCCTCCCGGGCTTGCCGATGAGCGAGGCCATCGGGGCCTTCCTGTTCTCGTCGCTGCTGATCACCCTGTGCGGGGCGAGCGGGCTGTTCGAGCGTGTGATGCAACGCCTCCCCCGCGCACTCGCCTCGGCCATGCTGGCCGGCGTGCTGCTGCGCTTCGGCCTCGATCTGGTGATGACCGTGGAACACCGGCTGGTGCTGCCGCTGGCGATGGCGACGACCTACCTGGTGGCCAAGCGGCTGTGGCCACGCTACGCCATCCCGCTGGTGCTGGCGGTGGGCGGCGTGGTGGCCCAGGGCCAGGGATTGCTCGATCTCGGTGCGGTCACCCCGGCGCTGACGGTGCCGACCGTCACGACGCCGAGCTTCGCGCTCGACACCCTGATCGGCGTCGGCATCCCGCTGTTCGCGGTGACCCTGGCCTCCCAGAACCTGCCCGGCGTCGCCGCCCTGCGTGCCGCCGGCTACCAGCCGCCGATCTCGCCGCTGGTCGGCGGCACCGGCCTGGCCGGGCTGGTCCTGGCGCCGTTCGGCGGCTTCGCCTTCAACCTGGCGGCGATCAGTGCCGCGGTCTGCCAGGGCCCGGAGGCGCATCCTGATCCACAGCGCCGCTACGCGGCGGGGGTCGCGGCGGGTGGCTTCTACCTGCTGCTGGGGCTGTTCGGCGCCACCGTCGGCTCGCTGTTCGCGGCGCTGCCCGGCGAGCTGGTGGTCGCCATCGCCGGACTGGCACTGCTGCCGACCCTCGGCGCGGCGCTGGCCGATGCGCTGAGCGATGCCACCCAGCGCGACGCCGCCTTGCTGACCTTCCTGGTCACCGCCTCGGGCGTCTCGCCGGGCGGCATCGGCGCAGCCTTCTGGGGCCTCGCAGCCGGGCTGGTGGCGCTGGCGATCGGTCACCGGCGTCATCCGCCCGGCCAGTGAACCACGTCCACCGGGCGCCGCTTTTGCCGCCACTGGCGCTTGATCGTACAATACGGCTCATAGCTGGGCGGCCTGCCCTATCTACCAGACTTTCGAGGACACCCCGGACCCATGCGCGCCAGCCAACTGTTGATCTCCACCCTCAAGGAAACTCCCGCCGATGCCGAGGTGGTCAGCCATCAGCTGATGCTGCGCTCGGGGATGATCCGCCGCCTGACCTCGGGGCTCTATACCTGGCTGCCGCTGGGCCTCAAGACCCTGCGCAAGGTCGAGCGCATCGTCCGCGAGGAGATGGACCGCGCCGGCGGCCAGGAAGTGCTGATGCCCGCCGTCCAGCCCGCCGAACTGTGGCAGGAGTCCGGCCGCTGGGAGCAGTACGGCCCGGAGCTGCTGCGCCTCAAGGACCGCCACGAGCGCGACTACTGCGTCGGCCCAACCCATGAGGAAGTGATCACCGACCTGGTGCGCAAGGAGATCGCCAGCTACAAGCAGCTGCCGGCCAGCTTCTACCAGATCCAGACCAAGTTCCGCGACGAGATCCGCCCGCGCTTCGGCGTGATGCGCTCCCGCGAGTTCGTCATGAAGGATGCCTACTCCTTCCACATCGACGAAGCCTCGCTGACGGACACCTATCAGGTGATGTATGACACCTACGTGCGCATCTTCACCCGCCTGGGGCTCGACTTCCGCCCGGTGATCGCCGACAACGGCTCCATCGGCGGCACCGGTTCCCACGAGTTCCATGTGCTGGCCGACTCCGGCGAGGACGACATCGTGTTCTCCGACGCCTCCGACTACGCCGCCAACATGGAGAAGGCCGAGGCGCTGGCGCCCCAGGGCGAGCGCGAGGCCCCCGGCGAGGAGCTGCGCCTGGTCGACACGCCCCACGCCAAGACCATCGCCGCGCTGGTCGAGCAGCACGGCCTGCCGATCGACAAGACCCTCAAGACGCTGATGGTGCACGGCGCCGAGGGCGGCCTGATCGCCCTGCTGGTGCGCGGCGATCACGAGCTCAACGAGGTCAAGGCCGAGAACCTGGCCGAGGTGGCGAGCCCGCTGACCATGGCCAGCGAGGATGAGATTCGCCAGGCGGCCGGCGCCGGCCCGGGCTCGCTGGGCCCGGTGAATCTCGACATGCCGATCGTCATCGACCGCAGCGTGGCGATGATGAGCGACTTCGGCGCCGGCGCCAACGTCGACGGCAAGCACTACTTCGGCATCAACTGGGAGCGCGACCTGGCGCTGCCCCGGGTCGCCGACCTGCGCAACGTGGTCGAGGGCGACCTCTCGCCGGACGGCCAGGGCACCCTCGCGATCAAACGCGGCATCGAGGTCGGCCATGTCTTCCAGCTCGGCCAGAAGTACAGCGAGGCGCTGGATGCCACCGTGCTCGACGACTCCGGCCGCGCCGCCCACCCGTGGATGGGCTGCTACGGTATCGGGGTGACCCGGGTCGTGGCCGCCGCCATCGAGCAGAATCATGACGACGGGGGCATCATCTGGCCGGACGCCATCGCGCCCTACCACATCACCGTGGTGCCGATGAACGCCCACAAGTCGCAACGCGTGCGCGAGGAAAGCGAACGCCTCCACGAAGAGCTCAGCGCCGCCGGCTTCGACGTGCTGCTCGACGATCGCGACCTGCGCCCCGGCGTGCGCTTCGCCGACCAGGAGCTGATGGGCATCCCCCATCGCCTGGTGGTCGGCGACCGCAGCCTGGACAAGGGAGAACTGGAATACAAGGGACGCCGTGACAGCGATGCCACCATGGTCCCCGCCGCGGACATCCTCACCTTCCTGCGCGAGAAGATCGACGCCTAGTCATCGCCGGCGCCTGACGGTCGCCCTGGCGGCGGCCGTCTCGCTGCTGCCGGTGGCGCCACTCGTCGCCCAACCTCTCGACGAGCGGCAAGGCGATGACTTCCTCGACGCCCTCCCCACGCGCCCGGCTCCGGACCGGGCGCCGCTGGTCAAGGCCCTGCCGCCGCTGCCGGCGACGCTACGCCCGACCCTGGAGGCCGCTCGGCAGATGCCGCGGGCGCCCGCCCAGGTGTGGGCGGCCCGTCAGTGGGTCAACGACATGGCGCCGCGCCTGACCCGCGAGGTGCCCGACCCCGAACGCCGCCGCACGCTGTTGACCCGCATCCACCAGGAAGCTCGCCTGGCCGGCCTGGCGCCGGCCTTGGTGCTGGCGGTGATCCAGGTAGAGAGCGCCTTCCGCGCCCAGGCGGTGTCCTCCGCCGGCGCCGTGGGGCTGATGCAGATCATGCCGTTCTGGGTGCATGAGCTGGGGCTGCCCGCCGACGACCTCGCGGCCCCCGGGCGCAACCTGCGCTACGGCTGTACCATCCTCGCCCACTACCTGGCGGTGGAAGACGGCGACCTGACCCGGGCGCTGGCCCGCTACCACGGCAGCCTGGGGCAGACCGACTACCCCGAGCGAGTGCTGGATGCCCTGGCCCGGCGTTGGCTGCCCGCCGGCTCCGGCCACCCGGAACGCTTGAGCGCCGGGCGCTGAGCGACACGCACTCGCCCAACGGCCCACGAGCCTTGGCATGGGGCGGCCTCGCTCACGCCGCCTCGACGGCGGCCACCAGACGACAGGCCGCCAGCCCCTCGAAGAGCGCCGACACGTCTGCCACCAGACGCCCACGTTCGACCTCGGGGAAGCGCGCCGCTAGCAGTGCCACGATCTCGTCGCCGGACAGTGTCTCCAGGCCCAGCAGGCGCCAGATGGCCGCGGCCAGGGCGCTGCAGGCATGCACGCCGCCGGCGTCATCGACCAGGAAGAGCTCATCGCCCAGCGGCACCTCGGCCGCCACCGGCGAGCGCCGCCAGACCGTCGCGGTGGCCGATGCGCCGATGCCGGACGGTTCCGCGGCCGGCGTCGGCGCCAGGCCCGCTTGCGGGTGGGGCGACACCTCGGGCGGCGCGTCCGTCATTCCCGTCACCACGGCCTGCAACGCCGCCAGCGGCTGGTCGTAACGCAACAGCCGGCAGGGCCGCTCGCGCAGGATCGGCAGCAACCGCTCGAGGCGCGCCGCCGGATCCCGGTCGTCTCCGGCCAGGCATTGCGCCAGCAGGCGCATTAGCCCCTTCCCCGACGAGAGCGGCGTCAGGCTCGGCGCCTCCAGGCCGGGCTGGCGATCCGGCATCACGATGGCTGCGATGGGCCGCCGCTCTCCGTGTGCGGCCAGGCGCCCGGCGCCCGGCGTCAGGTAGCCATAGCGCGCGTCCCGAACGCCCAGGTGGGCGGCCAGAAAGTCCATCAGTTCAGCCGGCAGGCCCTCCGGAAGCGGCAAGCGCAGACGCGGGGCGATCCCCAGGGCCATGCCCTGCCCATCGGGCATCAGCAGCAGGACATCATCGGCGAACACGCGATAGCCCGCGGCGGCGAAGCTCGCACACAGCAGGCTCTTGCCGGCACGATGGGTCGCCGGAAACACCACCAGCCGGCCATCGACTTCCACGGCGGCGGCGTGCAACCCCACCGCCTCGGGGCGAGCCGCCAGCGCTTCGGGGATCAGGTCGGCGATCAGCCCGCAGGTGGCCTCGGCGACGCCTGAGCATCGCGACGAGGGAATCTCCCCGTACGCCGCCCGATGATAGTCTCCGCCGTCTCGCCAGACCCTCAGCTCGCGCCCGGCCGTCTCCGACTCGAGCGCACAGGGCCAGCCCGGCAGGGCCGTGCGCAGCGCCTCGCCGAGCCGTGGCGCATCGTGCAGGCGCACGGCGACCTCGAGCCCGGCCGGCCGCAGGGTCTCGATGCACTCGCCCATCACCAACGGCTGGGATGGCTGAAGCTAGGATGGCTGAAGCTGGGGCGGCTATGGCTGGGCCGCGAGTGACGGTGATGCTTGTGATGACGATGCTTGTGGTGGCGATCGCGATGACGCCGATGCTCGCGGTAGTCATCGACGTAGCGGCGCTCGTGGGCCCGCGGCTCGCTCTCGTAGACGATGCGCCAGCGACCATCGTCCCAGCCGTCGGCCTGGGCCTGGCCGAAGCTGGTCAGGGTCGGCGCCGCATAGGCGGCGAGGCCGGCCAGGCCGAGCGCCGCCAGCAGGCGCCGGCGTCGAGGCCCCAGCGCAGAAGAGGCTTCCTTGTCATGCATGAGCAGGCTTCCTGATGGACAGTGATGCCCTAGCCTACCCGCCGCGGCCGGCGACGGCGCGCCCGCGGCCCCGACTTGCGCGAACGCTGCATATTGGCGCGTGCCGCGTCGTCGGGCGACGACGGCGCCTGCCCTCAGCCGGCGACACCGGCCCATGGCCCGGCGTTAGACGACCTTCTTGTCTTCCACCTGGTCCGCGGTGGTGCCCGGCGGCAGCGGGTGGCCCTTGGCGAGCTCCGCCCGGGTGGCCTCGCGCACCTCGAGCACCTTCAGGCGATAGTGCAGGGTCCGGCCGGCCAGCGGATGATTGGTGTCGACGCGCACGCTGTGATCGTCCACCTCGAGCACGGTGACGATCTCCGGGCCGTCGTCGCCGCGCGTCTGGAAGCACATGCCCGGCGCAAGGTCGGGCACCGGGAAGGCGTCGCGGCCGACCTCGCGGACCAACGCCTCGTCGCGCCGACCATAGGCCTCGTCGGGCGTCAGGGTCGCGTCGAGCTCGGCCCCGACCTCATGACCGGCCAGGGCCCGTTCGAGCCCGGCCATCAGGTTGTCATGGCCGTGCAGGTAGTCGAGCGGGGTCTGGCGGGCACGGGAATCGTCGAGGACCTGGCCGTCCTCGTCGCTCAGCACGTAATGCAGGGACACGACCCGCTGGGGGGCGATGGTCATGGGACCTCCGGTTACCGGGAATGAAAATTCAGGAGAGTGGCATCAGTCGCGACGCCGCAGGCGGGAGACGGGCATCTCCAGGCGCTGCTGTTGATGCAGCATGTTGAGCAGCACGATGGCGCGTTCCTCGCCCTTGTGGCTGGCGAAGATCGCCTGGAGGTCCTGGAAGGGCCCTTCGGTGATCTCCACCGCCTCGCCGGCGCGGAAGTAGACATGGGCGCTTGCGTCATCGTCCTGGCTCGCCTGGCGACGCAGCGTGGTCACCAGCTCATCGCCGATCGGCACCGGCATGCCGCCGCCGAAGGTGACGAGCTTGAGAACGCCTCGCGTCGAGCGGATCGGGCGCCAGTTGCTGACCAGGCGATCGAGGTGGATGAACAGGTAATAGGGGAAGAGCGGCTCGGTCACCCATGCGAGCTTGCCGCCGCGCTTCTTCTGCACCTCCAGCACCGGGTGGAAGACCTCATAGCCCTGGTTGCCGAGATGCTCGGCGGCCCGAAAGGACTCGCCGCCCTTGCACTGGATGGCATACCAGCGGGGCACCGCATCGTCGGCGGTCTCGAGAGAAGGGTCGTCGTCACACATGTCGTCGAACGTCTCTGGCTGGTGTCGGCGCCGGGGCTCTGCAACAATCGGCGGCGCGCGCCGCCCGTGTCGACAGACCCCGATAGAGGCCGCCATCTTACCATCGATGGCTCGGTGCGTGGCCTGCCCACCGCAAGGAGAGCCCCGTCATGCCGACCCCCAACGCGCCCCGCAGCTGGCGCAGTGCCCTGTCGGTCTATCTGCACGCCCCGGTGCTGACCATGCTGTTCCTGGGCTTCTCGGCGGGCCTGCCCTTCTTGCTGGTATTCTCGACCCTCTCGGCCTGGTTGCGAAGCGACGGCGTCGAGGTGGCGGCGATCGGCTTCTTCGCCTGGATCGGCATCCTCTACTCGATCAAGTTCTTCTGGGCACCGGTGGTCGATCGCCTGGCGCTACCCGGCCTGACGCGCTGGCTCGGACAGCGCCGCGGCTGGATGCTGCTGGCCCAGGCCATGATCGCCGCCGGCCTGGCCGGGCTCGCCGGTCTGGACCCGATGAGCCCGCTGCCCCCGGTCGCCGCCGAGCTGGCCTCGCTGGTGGGCCTCGACCCCATGACCCAGCTGCCGTTGGTCGCCCTCTTCGCGCTGCTGGTGGCCTTCGGCTCGGCGACCCAGGATATCGCCATCGACGCCTTTCGCATCGAGTCGGCGCCGGGCGATATGCAGGCGGCCATGGCCTCCACCTACATCATCGGCTACCGCGGCGGGCTGATCGCCGCCGGCGCCGGCGCGCTCTACCTGGCGTCGCTGGTCTCCTGGCACGCCGCCTACCTGGCGATGGCGGCGCTGATGGCGGTGGGCATGGTGACGGTGCTGATGCGCCCCGAGCCCGAGCGCCTGGCGCTCGAAACCCAGCTGATCCACGAGCCACGGGTGCGCGCCTTCCTGCGCGCCAGCCGCGGCCGGCCGGCCTGGCTGCGCCGCCTGGGCGCCTGGGTGATCGGCGCGGTGGTCTGCCCGTTTACCGACTTCTTCACCCGCCACGGGGTGAAGGCGCTATGGCTGCTGGCCTTCGTGGCGGTGTTCCGGATCAGCGACCTGGCCATGGCCTCGATGGCCAACCCGCTGTATATCGACCTGGGGTTCAGCCTGGAGGCCATCGCCAGCATCACCAACATCTTCGGTATCGCCATGAGCATCGGCGGCGGCCTGCTGGGCGGCCTGCTGGTGGCGCGTTACGGGGTGGGGCCGATCCTGATCCTCGGCGCCTGCGCCACCGCCCTGACCAATCTGCTGTTCGTAGCCCTTGCGCTTGCCGGCGACAGCCTGCCGATGCTGGTCGCCACCATCATCGGCGACAACCTCTCCAACGGCCTGGCCAGCGCGGTGTTCATCGCCTTCCTCTCGGGACTGACCTCAAAGGCCTACACCGCCACCCAGTACGCGCTGTTCTCCTCGTTGATGACGCTGCCCGGCAAGTTCCTCAGCGGCTTCGGCGGCCTGGTCGTCGACACCCACGGTTATGCAGATTTCTTCCTCGCCGCCTCGGTGCTGGGCCTACCGGCCATCGCCCTGGCCGTCTGGGTCAGCCGCGACCGGCGCCTGGCGCCGGCCCCGACAACGGCCTGACGGCCCTCAGCGGGGCAGGCGTTCGGTGATCCACCCAAGCGCGCCCGGGGTGGTGCGCCACTGGTCTCGCATCAGGGTGCGGTATTGCCAGGCCTCGGCCCGTGAACCGGGGGCCGCGGCGCCATCGCTCGACGAGCTCGCCGGGCGCGGGTTCTCGGCACACAGCAACGCCAGGGCATAGCCATTGTGGTGGTGCGACTCGCTCAGCGCCTCGGCCGCCTCGTCGACGCGCTCCAGGCGATAGAGTGCCAGCACCCGGCCCATCAGCAGGCCCAGCACCGCCTCATCCTCGGACGGCAAGGCCAGCGCCGACTCGCTCAGGCTCAGCGCCTCGTCGTCGCGCCCCTCGCGCAGCAGCTGGTCGAGCACCAGCTCACGCAGCCCCAGGCTGTCGCGGTCATCAAGCTCGAGCAGTCGCTCGGCCAACCGCCGCGAACGCCGCCGGGCGCCGCGCTCCATGCCGACCACCAGCGCCAGGCCGGTGCGCAGCAGCACGGCATTGTCGGCACCCTCCCAGCCCAGCGACGCCTCGCCGGATGACGCCTCGCCGGATGACGCCTCGCCGGCTTCCCGGGCCTGGTCCAGCCAATGCTCCAGGCGCTCGGCCAGCGGCTCGAAGAGGCTCGGCGCCATCCAGGGCAGGCTGCCGAAGCGGCTGGTCAGCGCCAGCGCCAGCGACTGCATCACCGCCGGCGCGTCCAGCCACTCGGGATGGGCGCACAGCGCCGGCAGCCATTCGCCGGCGCCCTGCCAGGGGTCGTCGTCGAAGCCCAGCGGCGCCTCGTTCTGGACCTCGGCCGGGAAGACCGCGCGGAAGGCGGCATAGAGCGTGTCTTCCCGGGCGCTGCGATGGTAGGTCAGCTGGCCATCCTCGGCGCGCACATCCAGCCGCGGCGCCTCATCCAGCGACTCGAACAGCGACTGCAGGGCGACCAGCGGCTCGCCCAGGTCCTCCTCGGCGTTGAGCAGCTGCTCGGCCAGGGTCGCCCCGGGATTCTCGGCCAGGTCGGCGAGGAACTGCAGCTGATCGGGGTCGAGATCCCCCTGACGGGACAGCCGGCGGAACCAGAACCGCGAGCGCTCGCGGGCCTCGTCCTCGTGGCCTTCGTGGAGCAGCAGCATGGCCTCGATGTAGGCCAGGGTCGGCGAGTCGGGCAGCGCCTGCTGGGCACGCACGAAGGCCGCCCGGGCGCTGTCCAGGTCGTCGTTATCGAGATGCAGCAGGCACAGCCGCTCGAGGGCCACGCCGCGCAAGAACAGCGGCCCACGATCGAAAACCGCGTCGAGCAGCGCCTCCCGCTTGCGGTGGAAACCGCGCTCCTGGTAGAGGTCGACGAGGATCTCGAAGGCCGGCTCGGCCTGCTCCGGCAGGCGCGACCAGTCGGCGGTCTCGAACAGCGACTCGAGGATCTGCTGGGCACGGCCGCGCTGGCCGGCCTCGGCGGCGATCAGGCCGGCCTCGAGCAGTGCCTGGGCGGGAGCCTGACCGCTGGCCAGCGCGGCCTTGAGGGTGTCACCCTTCCATTCGCGCAACGACAGCATCCACATCAGGTGGTCGGGCACGTCGCCGGGCAGGCTGACGGCACCGCAGCAGTGCTTGGTCTTGCGTCCGGAATCACACCAGCAGGGCTCGTTACGCCCCGGTCGGGCCAGCGTCTCGCAGGCGAAATCCAGCCGGGCCAGCGGCGTCTTCGACCACAGTTCCGGGGCCAACGCCTGTGCCAGCGCCGGGTCGCCGGTCAGCTTGGGGCCTTCCTCGCGGGCCCAGGCCATCAGCGTCGGATAACGCTCATCTTCGCGAATCGCCTTGAGGGCGCCCGAGGCGAACCCCAGCAGCTGTTCTACCCATACCGCCAGCATGGCCGTCTCCCCTACCGAAAAAGCGCACAGTCTACCAGCCGCAGGCCGACCTGGCAGCCGCTCCGCGCCACACCCCGCCCCGCGCCCCCGTGACAGGCCCGCCACCGGGCTCGTCCCGTTTGCCCCTGGCGACCCGCGACAAATACTGTAAGAATCCCCATACATTGCACGCCGCCGACGAGGTCCCATGCGCCTGATCATCGCCGAGAAACCCAGCCTGGCCCGGGCCATCGCCGAGGCCCTGCCCGCCGCCGCCCGCCGCGAGGATGGCGCCCTGGTGGCCGGCGACACCACGGTCACCTGGTGCCTCGGCCATCTGCTGGAGCAGGCCCCGCCGGAGGCCTACGACCCTGCCCTCAAGAGCTGGCGCCTCGACACCCTGCCGATCCTCCCCGAACGCTGGAGGCTCACGCCACGGCCCAAGGCCCGAGGGCAGATCGCGGTGATCCGCCGGCTGCTCAAGCAGGCCGACGAGGTGGTGCATGCCGGCGACCCCGACCGCGAGGGTCAGCTGCTGGTCCAGGAGGTCATCGAGCATCTGGGCTGGAAGGGGGCGGTGGCACGGCTACTGGTCAACGACCTCAACGCCCCGGCGGTCAAGCGTGCACTCGCGCGGCTCGAGGACAACGCCCGCTATGCGCCGCTCTACCGGGCCGCCCAGGCACGTTCCCGAGCCGACTGGCTGTACGGCATCAACCTGACCCGCGCCTGGACCCTGATCGGCCGCCAGGCCGGCCACGACGGCGTGCTCTCGGTGGGCCGGGTGCAGACCCCGGTGCTAGGCCTGGTGGTGCGTCGCGACGCCGAGATCCGCGACTTCACGCCCAAGCCCTTCTATGTACTGTGGGCCGACCTGGGCCTCGCCCGCGGCCGACTGCGCGCCTGGTGGGCGCCCGGCGAAGGCCATCGCCTGGACGACCAGGGCCGGCTGCTCGAACGCGCCCCCGCGGCCGCCCTGGCCGAGCGTCTGCCCGGCGCCGAGGGCCGCCTGAGCGAGCTCGAACGCCGCGACAAGCGCCAGGCCGCCCCCCTGCCTTACTCGCTGTCTGCCCTGCAGGTGGATGCCGCCCGACGCCATGGACTCTCGGCCAAGGCGGTGCTGGATATCTGCCAGCGCCTCTACGAACGCCATCAGCTGATCACCTATCCGCGCTCGGACTGCCGCTACCTGCCCGAGGAGCACTGGGCGGGCGCCCGGCGCACCCTGGAAGGGGCCTGCGCCGCCGACGACACCCTGCGTGGCTGGCTGGCCGGCGCCGACTTCACCAAGCGCTCCAAGGCCTGGAACGACAAACAGGTCGGTGCCCACCACGCGCTGTCGCCCACCGGCAAGGCCGCCGATCCGAGCAAGCTGTCGCGCCAGGAGGCCGACGTCTTCCGGCTGATCGCGCGCAACGTGCTGGCCCAGTTCTATCCGCCGCTTGCCACCCGTGAGGTGAAGGCCGAGTTCACGATCGTGGGTGAAGTCTTCCGCGCCCGCGGCCAGGAGATCCTCGACGCCGGCTGGAAGCCGCTTTTCACCACGCGCGACGAGGCGCCTCCGCTACCGCCGCTCGACGAAGGCGAGGCGTGCCGCGTCGAGGACAGCGGCGTGGAGGACCGCGAGACTCGCCCGCCCGAGCCCTTCACCGATGCCAGCCTGATCAAGGCGATGATGAACATCGCCCGCTACGTGGACGACCCGGCGGTGCGCCGCACCCTGCGTGATGCCGACGGCCTGGGCACCGAGGCCACCCGCGCCGGCATCCTCGAGACCCTGGAGACCCGCGGCTACCTGGTGCGCGAGGGTAAGGCCCTGCGCGCCACCCGCCTGGGCGACGCGTTGATCGCCTCGCTGCCCGAGGCCGTGGGACGGCCGGAACGCACCGCCTTGTGGGAACAACGCCTCGCCGCCATCGCCGAGGGCGGCGATGCGCCGGCGCCCTTCCTCGAGGCGCTGGTACATGACCTGCGCGACCTCCTGGGCCACGCCGATGCCGCCCGCATGCACCAGGCGCTGGCCGGTGCCAGAGGCCTCGAACCGGCGGCCCGCGCGAAGTCGGGAAAGCCCGGCTCCCGGACGCGTCGCCAGGCCGGGCAAAGGAAAAAGGCCGGCGGCAAGACGCCCCGCCAGCGCGGCGGCACGAGCGACACAGGGAAAGGCGCCAAGACCGGCGCACGACGCAAACGGAGCCCGTCGACATGAGCCCACTGATCCTCGGCCCCGGCGCGCTGGGGCGCTTGCTCGCCCTGAGTCTCACCGGGCTGGGCCCGGTGATGTTGGTCGGCCGCCGCGCCCTACCGTCTCGACAGACGCTGACCACCCCGGACGGCGAGCGGCAAACACGCCAGCTCTGGACCGTCACGACCCTCCCACTGAGCGATTCGCTCGCCGCGCAGGCCGAGGCCGTGCACCTGACCACCAAGGCCTATGCCGCCGAGGCCGCCTTCGACGCGATCGCCTCGCGACTCGCCCCGGACACACCGCTGATCCTGTGGCAGAACGGCGTCGGCGCCCAGCAACGGCTGAGCGAGCGCTGGAGCGGCCCGGTGCTGTGCGCCAGCACCACCGAAGGCGCCTTTTTGTCCGGCGACGCCGGCGTCGTGCATGCCGGTCGGGGGCATACCTGGCTTGGCGATCTGGCCGGCCGCCACACCCGGCTCGCCGGCGAGATCGCCGCCCGACTGAGCGCCGCGGGGCTCGCGACGACCGCCGTCGATGACATCCGCGTGCGGTTATGGCACAAGCTCGCCGTCAATGCCGCCATCAACCCGCTGGTGGCCCGCTTCCGCATCCGCAACGGACAGTTGCGCGACCGCCCCTTCCGCCCCATGGTCGAGGCCACGATCGACGAGATCGCCACCGTGATGCGCGCCGAGGGCATCGCTGCACCACCCGCAGGCTGGTCGGCTCTGGTCTGGTCGGTGATATCCTCGACCGCCAACAACCGCGCCTCGATGCTCCAGGACGTGCTGGCCGGCCGCCCCACCGAGCACGAGGCGATCCTCGGCTCGCTGCTCGCCGCCGGCGCCCGCCATGGCCTGGCGACACCGCGGCTCGCCGCGCTGCATGCCCGGCTGGATGGCCTGAGCACCCGACGATGACCCAAGACCTGGCCGTGTCGCATATCGCCTGCTAGCCTCATGATATTGAAGAAGCCGACGAGCCTGTCCACCCGACCCGACCGATGACGACTCCCACACCCCCGCGCTCGCTGCTGATCGCCCTGCCGCTGCTCCTCACCTTCTGCGCCGTGCCGGCCCTAGCCGACGCCGACGAGCCCGCCTATGCCGGCGATGCCGCCGGTCTCGCCCGCCTCGACAACGGCGTGCAGCTACTGGGAGGCGACCTGGAGAGCCCCGACGGCATGATCTCGGGGTTTCGCCTCACCGCAGGCCTCTCGCCGCAGGGGCTGCCGAGCTTCGATGTCGGCGCCGAGATCCGCTATCAGGAGAGTCATGATGTCCTGGTGTCCGGCGAGACCCTGCTCGACACCACCAGCCTCGGCGGCAGCCTGTTGGCCGGGGTGCGCTTCGGCCGGCTCGGCCTCTACGCCAAGTCGGGGCTCGCCGGCTGGCAGGGCAAGGCCGCCGGCGGCCAGGCCCCCGAGCTCTCCGAGGGCGGCCTGACGCGGATCGACGGCTTCGGTGCGCGGCTCGGCTTCGCCGACGACTGGATCAGCCGGCTGGAAGTGGAGCGCGTCGACGATCCCACGCTTGCGCACCTCAACATGGTCACCGCCTCGATCCAGCTGCCCTTCTAGGCGCCGAGCTGCAGCGTGAAACCGCACGCAAAAAAGAAAACCCCGAAGGCCTCGGCCTCGGGGGTTTCTTGTCGCTCGGCGCTCTCAGTACCGCCGGGTCTAGCCGGTATTGCGCAGCCCGGCCGCGATGCCGGCCATGGTCACCATCAGCGCCCGCGACAGGTCGCCGCTGATCGCGCCGTCGGCGTCGCGGTTACGCTGCAGCAGCTCGGCCTGCAGGCCATGCAGCGGGTCGATATAGGGGTTGCGCACCTCGACCGCCTGGCGGATCAGCGGCGTGCTCTCGAGCAGTTCCTGTTGGTCGAGGATCTGCAGTACCGCCTCATTGAGACGGCCACAGCGCTGGCGTAGCCGCTCGCCCAGGGCCTTCAACGCCGGCTCATCGACCAGGCGCTGTTCATAATAGGCGGCGATGCTGACGTCGGCCTTGGCCAGCAGCATCTCCAGCATATCGAGATAGGTGCCGAAGAAGGGCCAGCGGTCGCGCATCTCGCGCAGCATCTCGAGCCCTCCCGGTTCCTCGAGTCGCTTGGCGAAGGCCTCGCCGCTGCCCAGCCAGGCCGGCAGCATCAGCCGCGTCTGGGTCCAGGCGAAGATCCAGGGGATGGCGCGCAGCGTCTCGACGCCACCCTCCTGACGCCGTTTGGCGGGGCGCGAGCCCAGCGGCAGGCGACTCAGCGCCGTCTCCGGCGTCACCGAGCGGAAATACGGCACGAAGTCGGGGTCCTCACGAACCACGCCAACATAGGCCTGATGCGCCACCCCGGCGAGGCGTTCCATCTCCTCGCGCCAGGCCGGCTCGGGCGTCGGCGGCGGCAGCAACGAGGCTTCCAGCACCGCACAGGCGTAGATCTCCATGGAGCGCAGGGCGATATCGGGCTGACCGAACTTGAAGCGGATCATCTCGCCCTGCTCGGTCACCCTGAGGCTGCCGTTCACCGATCCCGGCGGCTGGGAGAGGATCGCCGCATGGGCCGGGCCACCGCCGCGACCCACGGTGCCGCCGCGGCCGTGGAACAGGGTCAGGTCGACATCGTGGCGCTGGCACACCTCGACCAGCGTTTCCTGGGCTCGGTACTGCGCCCAGGCCGCGGCCAACTGGCCGGCATCCTTGGCGGAATCGGAGTAGCCGATCATCACCTCCTGTCGATCCCCGGTCAGCCGGCGATAGCCCGGCAGCGCCAGCAACCGGTCGATGACGTCGCCGGCACGATTGAGGTCGTCCAGGGTCTCGAACAGCGGAGCAATCGGCAGGGTGGCCTCGCTGCCGACTTCCTTCATCAGCAGCGCCACCACCAGCACATCGGAGGGCTGACCGGCCATGGAGATGATGTAGGTGCCGAGCGCCTCGACATGCTCGGAGCCGATCACCCCGAAGGTATCGAGTACCTCGCGGGTCTCGGCGGAGCATTCCCAGCGCCGCGGGATCAACGGGCGCGGCGAGGAGAGCTCATTGAGCAGGAACTCCTGGCGCTGCTCCTCGCTCCAGTCGCGATAGTGGCCGATCTCCAGGCTGTCGGTGAGCTCCTCCATGACCTGCTCGTGGCGCGTGGATTCCTGGCGCAGGTCGAGCTTGGTGAGGGTGACACCGAAGACCGATACCCGGCGCAGGGTATCGAGCAGCACGCCGTTGGCGATGGTATCGAGCCCCACATCGCACAGCGAGCGATAACAGGCCAGCAGCGGCGCATACAGCTGGTCGCGGGTCTCGATGATCGGCCCGCCGGCATAGTTATCGCCATCGAGCCTTGTCTGAGCCCAATCGCGGGTGGCCTCGACCTTGGTCAACAGGCGCTTGATCAGCTCGCGATATGGCTCGGCGACATCGCCCACCTCGGCCTTGAGCGAACTATTGGCCTTCCACATCGACAGCTCGGCCTTGAGCTGCTCGAGGTCTCGGGCGTAAAGGTCCGCGGCCATCCAGCGGCCCAGCAACAGCACCTCGCGGGTGACCTTGGCGGTGACGTTGGGGTTGCCGTCACGATCACCGCCCATCCAGGAGGCGAAGCGCATCGGCGCGGCATCCAGCGGCAGGCGCTCGCCGGCGGTGTCGAGTAGCAGGTTGTCCAGGTCGCGGTGGAAGTCGGGCACCGCCTGCCACAGCGAGTTCTCGATCACCGCGAAGCCCCAGCGGGCCTCGTCGACGGGGGTCGGGCGCTCGTGACGAATCTCGTCGGTGTGCCAGGCCTGGCTGATCAGCTCTTCGAGCCGACCATGGGCACGGGTGGCGCGCTCAGGATAGTCGGCGGAGGATTCGATGATGCTCAGGCATTCATCGATGGCATCGTACTTCTGGATCAGGGTCCGACGGATGACCTCGGTCGGGTGGGCGGTCAACACCAGCTCGACGCGCATGTTGGCAAGGGTCTCGACCAGCTTGCGCGACGAATGGCCCTCGCTGCGCGCGCGCTCGAGCAGCTCGCCGAGCGCCGGCTGGGCGCCGGGCTTGTAGTCCTCGACGCGGCGAAAGCGCGCCCGATAGTGCTGTTCGGCCATGTTGGCGAGGTTGAGAAACTGGTTGAAGGCGCGGGTCACCGGCAGCAGCTCGTTGTCCGGGAGCCCACGCAGGTAGTCGATCAGCTGTCGATTGCTGTCGGCCTCGCGCTGGCGCCCCTGCTTGGCGAGGCTACGAATGGTTTCGATACGATCGACGAAGCCCTCGCCCAGGTCATCGGCAATGGTGCGTCCGAGACTGTCGCCCAGGATACGGACGTTATCGCGCAACGATTCATGCAGGTCGTGACTCATGTCCAGGATTCTCCTTCCTCGTGAGTAGGCGGAATATCATTGTGATTGTCATGTTGCTTCGCCGCCTGCCAGTGCCGTTCCATGCGCTCGAGCCCCGCTTTCGCCAGCGGCACGCCCTCCTCACCGAGGGCGGCCTCCAGCTGGCGAAAGCGGCGCTCGAACTTGCCATTGGTGGCACGCAGGCAGCGCTCCGGATCGGCATCCAGGGTGCGCGCCAGGTTGACGGTGGCGAACAGCAGATCGCCGACCTCTTGCCGGGCGTGTTCGTGATCGCCCTCGGCCAGTGCTTCCTCGACCTCCGCGAGCTCCTCATACAGCTTGGCGATCACACCGCGCGTATCCGGCCAATCGAAGCCGACCCGGGCGGCGCGTTTGGAAAGCTTGGCCGCTCGAGACAGCGCCGGCAGGTTACCCGGCACGTCGGCCAGTACCGAGGCGGCTTGCGTGTGTTCGGCGCGCGCCTCGCGCTCCTCGGCCTTGAGCGCTTCCCAACGCGAATGCACCTCGTGGGTTGCCACCGCGGTGGCGCTCACGCCCTCGCGGTGCGATGCCAGGGTGCCGTCGGGGAAGACGTGGGGATGGCGATACAGCATCTTGGCGGTGAGGGTGTGGACCACATCGCGAAAGTCGAAGCGCCCTTCCTCGGTGGCGAACTGGCTATAGTACACAACCTGAAAAAGCAGGTCGCCAAGCTCCCCGGGCAACTCATCGAAGGCCCGCCGCTCGATCGCGTCGGCCACCTCGTAGGCTTCCTCCAGGGTATGCGGCACGATGCTGTCCCAGTCCTGCTGTGCGTCCCAGGGGCAACCCCGCTGAGGGTCGCGCAGCCTCGCCATCAGCGTCAGCAGGTCGTCGAGATCGAAGCGTCGCTCGGTCATTGGCGCTTGTCCTTCTTCTTGCTCTTGCCGCCCGAGCGCAATCGATGCACCTCAAGGACATTGGACAGCTGCTGGATGCGCGAGAACAACCGCCCGAGCGTCTCCAGGCCATCCACCTCCAGGGTGATCTGCATGCGGGCGATGCCATCCTCGGTATCGGTGAGGGTGTTCACCGACAGCACGTTGACCTTCTCGTGGCTGAGCACGGCGGTGACGTCGCGCAGCAGCCCCGAGCGATCCCAGGCCTCGATCTCGATATCGACCGGATATTGAGTGCGCGCCCGCTCCCCCCATTCCACCTCGATCACCCGCTGGGGCTCGTCGAGGCGCAGCTGCAGGATGTTGGGGCAGTCCTCGCGGTGCACGGTGACGCCACGCCCCTGGGTGATGAAGCCGACGATGGATTCCCCCGGCACCGGGTGACAGCAGTTGGCCATGCTGCTCTTGAGGTTGCCGACCCCGAGCACCGTGATGCCATTGCCGTCTGCCTTGTCGGCGGGCTTGCGTGGCTTGGCCAGCAGCTTGTCGAGCTGCTCCTGGTCGTCGCTCTCGCCGAACAGCTGCTGGGCCTGGTTCAGGACCTGGCCGATACGCAGGTCGCCGGCGCCGAGCGCGGCGTACATGTCATCGGGGCCGCTATAGTTGACCTGTTTGGCCAACCGGGTCAGGTCCATCCCCCCCACATCGAGACGCTTCATCTCGCGCTCGAACAGGGTACGCCCCTCCTCGAGGTTGCGGTCACGCGCCTGGAACTTGAACCAGGCCTGGATCTTGGCCCGGGCCCGCGAGGTGCAGACATAGCCGAGGCTGGGGTTGATCCAGTCGCGGCTCGGCCCGCCCTTGCTGGCGGTGAGGATCTCCACCTGCTGGCCGGTGCCGAGGCGATAGGTCAACGGCACGATGCGCCCGTTGACCTTGGCCCCGCGGCAGCGGTGCCCGACCTCGGTATGCACTCGGTAGGCGAAGTCGATCGGCGTGGCGTCCCGTGGCAGGTCGATGACGTGGCCGTCGGGGGTGAAGACGTAGATGCGGTCCGGCGCCACGTCGCTGGACAGCCCCTCGCGGAGGTCGCCGAAGTCGCCGACCTCTTCCTGCCATTCCAGCACCTGGCGCAGCCAGGCGATCTTGTCCTCGTAGCTGTCGCTCCTGGCGTTGGTGTCGTGGCCCTTGTAGCGCCAGTGGGCGCAGACCCCGAGCTCGGCCTCCTCGTGCATGGCGAAGGTGCGGATCTGGATCTCCAGTACCTTGCTCTCGGGGCCGAACACCGCGGTATGCAGCGACTGATAGCCATTCTTCTTGGGATTGGCGATGTAGTCGTCGAACTCCTGAGGCACGTGGTGCCAGCCCGAGTGGACGATGCCCAGCACCGTATAGCAATCGGTGATCTCGGGGACCAGGATGCGCACCGCGCGGATATCGTGAACCTGGGAGAAGTCGATGCGCTTACGCTTCATCTTCCGCCAGATCGAGTAGATATGCTTGGCGCGGCCGTCCACCTGATACTGGAGGATGCCCTGGGCCTCCATCAGGCTCTTCAGCGTCGTCACCACGTCCTCGATATAGCGATTGCGATCGAGACGCTTCTCGGACAGCTGGTGGGCGATGGCCTTGTAGTCCGCCTCATGCAGGTAGCGGAAGGAGAGATCCTCCAGCTCCCACTTGAGGTGACCGATGCCCAGCCGGTGGGACAGCGGCGCATAGATGTCGAACACCTCGCGGGCCACCTGCAGGCGCTTGTCGCGCGGGGCATCGCGCACCTGGCGCAGCGCGCAGGTGCGCTCGGCGATCTTGATCAGCGCCACGCGCACGTCATCGATCATGTTGACCAGCATCTTGCGCAGGTTGTCCTGCTGATCGTGCTGGCTCAGGCCTTGGCTTGGCATCTGGGAGGTGCTGATGGCGGCCATCTGCAGCACCCCATCGATCAGCCCCGCGACCTCCTGGCCGAAGCGCTTGGTGACCGCGGCCAGGTCGAGCAGCCCCTCGCGCACCGCGCGATACAGCACCGCGGCCTCCAGGGCCGGCTGGTCCAGGCGCAGCTCGCCGAGGATATCCGCCATTTCCAGGCCCATGCGGAAGCTCGAGCCGTCCTTGAGCCAGGCCTTGTGGGGACGCTCCGACTCGAGTTCGAGGCGCTCGGCCAGCTCACAGGCCTCACGCAGCTCGCAGGCGTCGCGCAGCCTGACATCGTCCTGAAGACGCTCGACCCAACGGGGGATGTCGACCGTCCCGCGTTCGGTCAAGGGCTGCTCCTCCCGCACTTTAACCATCGCTTGACGCTCCTTCGTGCCGCCGCTCGGCGTCCGGGTGTTCGAGCAGCAGCATGGATTCCAGGTGGGCGGTGTGGGCGAACATGTCGGCCATCGCCCAGCGCCGGATGACATAGCCCGCCTTCACCAGGTGGGCCGCATCCCGCGCCAGGGTCGCCGCATCGCAAGACACGTAGAGTACCCTCGGCCGCGGCCGCTTGGCGAGCGCGCGGCACACCGCCTCGGCGCCGCCGCGTGGCGGGTCGAGCAGCACGCTGTGCGGTGCCGGCGCGTCGAACAGCGCCTCGACGGCATCGGCCTGGTTGAGGTCGGCCTGGCGGGCCGTGACCTCGAGGGCGTTGCGTCGGGCGTTGTCGGCCAGCCGCTCGACCATCGCCGGACTCCCTTCCACGGCCGTCACCTGTGCGCCCAGGGCGGCCAGTGGCAGGCTGAAGTTGCCGACGCCGGCGAACAGGTCAAGCACCCGCTCGCCGGGCGCCAGCGGCGAGAGCCACGCCAGGGCTTCGCTCACCATCTGTTGGTTGACCGCTTCGTTGGCCTGCAGGAAATCGCCGGGGGCGAAGCCAAGCGTCAGCGTGCGATCGCCCACCGCCAGCCGGCCATGCAGATCCGGTGCCGGCGTCAGCCACTCGAAACGAGGTGATTCGCGTCCCACCCAGCGGGCCACATGCACGCCATGGGCCCGGGCGAACTCGATCCAGCGTCGGCTATCGGCCCCCTGCTCGCGCAGCTGACGGACCACCAGGGTCACGCCGGCGTCGCTCGCGGACAACTCCAGATGGCCGACCTGACGCGGCGCCTCCAGCCCGGCCAGGTGCCGGCGCAGGGGCGCCAGCAGGGCCGCCAGCGCCGGCACCAGGACGAGGCACTCATCGAGATCCACCAGCCGATGGCTGTGGCGGGCGCGAAAGCCCAGGCGGACCTCGCCTTCGGCATCGACCTTGACACCGAGCCGTGCCCGACGACGATAGCCCTCGCCGGCATCGACCAGCCGTTCGGGCTCGCCATCGGGGGCGATGCCCTGCCGTGCCAGCAGCTCACGCAGCACCGCCTGCTTGTGACGGCGCTGCCCGGCCAGGCTCAGGTGCTGAAGATCGCAGCCGCCGCAGGTGCCGAAATGGGGGCACGGTGGCGTGACGCGTTCGGGCGAGGCGTCCAGCACCTCGCGCACATGGGCCTCATCGAAGCGCTGGCGGGTGCGATGCACCGCGATTGCGGCCCGCTCGCCGGGCAGGCCACCGTCCACGAACAGCGTCTTGCCGTCCGCCATGCGCGCCACGCCGCGTCCATCATGGGCGAGACCGTCGATGGTCAGCGTGGAGTCCTCCCCTTCACTCTCCCTAAGCGCCGGCGCCTTGCCGCGACTGGGCGCTTGAAGCCCCGAAACACCGCTCCCCTTGCGTGCGGGGCGCTTCTTGCCGAGCCCCATATCAAGACTCCTCGGCGAACAGGCCGGTGGACAGGTAACGATCGCCACGGTCGCAGACGATGAACACGATCACCGCGTTCTCGACCTCGGCGGCGACGCGCAGCGCACCGGCAAGCGCACCACCCGAAGACACCCCCGCGAAGATACCCTCCTCGCGCGCCAGGCGACGCATGTGATGCTCGGCCTCGGCCTGGCCGATGTCCAGCATCCGGTCGACCCGAGCGGGCTCGAAGATCCCCGGCAGGTAGGCCTCCGGCCAGCGGCGGATGCCAGCGATGCTGGCGCCATCCTCGGGTTGCAGACCGACGATCTGCACCTCGGTATTGCGCTCCTTGAGCGCTCGGGAGACGCCCATGATGGTGCCGGTGGTGCCCATGGAACTGACGAAATGGGTGAGGGTTCCAGCGGTCTGCTCCCACAGTTCGGGGCCGGTGCCTTCATAGTGGGCCAGGGGGTTATCGGGATTGGCGAACTGATCCAGCGGCTTACCGTCGCCGCGGGCGATCATGTTGTCGGCCAGGTCACGGGCCTCCTCCATGCCGCCCTCGCGGCTGACCTCGATCAGTTCGGCGCCATAGGCGATCATGGCCTGCTTGCGTTCGCTGGAGGCGTTCTCCGGCATGATCAGGACCAATCGATAGCCCTTGATCGCCGCCACCATGGCCAGGGCGATGCCGGTATTGCCCGAGGTCGCCTCGATGAGGGTATCCCCCGGTGCGAGGGTACCTCGCGCCTCCGCCTGCTCGAGCATCTCAAGCGCCGGACGGTCCTTGACCGAGCCGGCCGGATTGTTGCCCTCGAGCTTGGCGAGCAGGGTGTTGTTGCGTCCTGCGGTGATCCGCTTCAGGCGAACCAGCGGCGTCTTGCCGATGGTTTCCTCCAGGGTGGAGAAATGCATGTAACCGTCCTTCTGGAAAGGTCTTTTCGGCATTATATCCTCGGGCACCGACACTGGACAGGCATCCCGGCCGGCTGTGGCATACTGGTCCACGACACCCCAGCCGACGAGCCACTCTGATGTCATTGAAGACCCGCCTGATGCTGGCCATCCTCGCCCTGCCCCTGGTGCTGATCGCCCTGATGGTGGCGGCGGTCACGGAACTGGAGGATCGCCACCACCGCCAGCAGATGCGCGAACGCCTGACCCAGATCGCCACGCTGCAGGCGCCGAACCTGGGCCGGGCCCTGGCATCCAACGATACCGCCGAGATCGTCCTGCTCGCCGATCGCCTGCTCGACCTGGAGAATATCCGCGCGCTGAGCATTCGCGACACCGACGGCGAACGCCGGCTCGAACTGGGTCGGCTGCGCCAAACTCCGGCCTTTGCTCCCCAGAGTGGCTCGGCGTTCCAGACAGATGGCCATCACTGGCGGCTGCAGACACCGTTACCCGGCGCCTCCGACGCCCTGCTGATCCTCGATATCGACGCCTCGTCACTGGCGCTGACCTACTATCGCCACCTGGCCAGCGGCGGCCTGCTGCTGCTGATCGTTGGCTTGCTGCTTTTCCTGGTCGCCCACGGCCTGTGCCGGCGACTGATCCAGCCGCTGGAGAACGCCGCCCGCTCGCTGGAATGGCTGACCGCGGGCGGCACGCCCCAGCCGCTGCCGGTCCCCCGAGAGGCCGAACTCGCGCGCCTCGCCCAGCGCCTCAACGCGCTGGGCGATCACCTGGCCTCGGCCCGGGACGACCTGCAGGTCCAGATCGAACAGGCCACCGGCGAGCTGCAGGAGTCCATGGAAACCATCGAAGTGCAGAACATCGAACTGGACCTCGCCCACCGTCGTGCCCTGGAGGCCAACCGCGCCAAGTCCGAGTTCCTGGCCAACATGAGCCACGAGATCCGCACCCCGCTCAACGGCATCATCGGCTTCTGTCGACTCCTGCACCGCACCGAGATGGTACCCCGCCAGCGGGAATGGCTCGACCACGTACAACGCGCCTGCGACAACCTGTTGATGTTGGTCAATGACGTGCTCGACTTCTCCAAGATCGAGGCCGGCCGGCTGGAGCTCGAGCATACCGAGCTCGACATGGTGGTGCTGGTCGACGAGGTACTCGGCCTGCAGGCACCCCAGGCCCAGGCCAAGGGCATCCAAGTGCTCGGCCTGGTCTACGACGACGTGCCCGAGACCATGAGCGGCGATCCGTTGCGCATTCGCCAGGTACTGACCAACCTCGTCGGTAACGCCGTCAAGTTCACCGAACACGGCGAGGTAATCGTGCGGGTGATGGTCGAGCAACGCAGCGACGAACGCGTGATGCTGCGCGTGGCGGTCAGTGATACCGGCATCGGCATCAACGACGATGCCCAACGCCGGCTGTTCCAGGCCTTCCGCCAAACCGACGCCAGCCACCAGCGCGAGTTCGGCGGCACCGGCCTGGGGCTTGCCATCAGCCGTCAGCTGGTGGAACAGATGGGCGGCGAGATCAGCATCGACAGCACCCCGGATGAAGGCTCGACCTTCGCCTTCACCCTGCCGCTGTCCTGTCAGGCCGACATCGCACCGGAACGCGTGCCGGAGATCTCGCTTGGCGGCAAGCGCGTTGTGCTGGAGGAGCCCCACGGCCCGACCCGACGCGCCCTGCATCACCTACTGGGCCGCTGGGAGGCCCTCATCATCGGGCGTGAATCGACGCTCGACCACGAGGCCTCGCTGGCGGTGCTCGGGCTGACCGACGCCGACCTTACCCCAGCGGGCCAAGCCGCTCTCCAGCAACGCCTGGAGCATCTGGCCTGCCCGGCAATGCTGTTGGTCAATGCCAGCCCGCCCGACCTGCCGACGCTGCCGCTGCCTCACGGTGGCGAGGTACTGAGCAAGCCGCTCTCGCGCCGCACCCTGATAGATTCGGTGAGCCACGCCCTGCCCCAGGCACGCCGTGAATCGCCTTCCGCGCGTCTGGCACACGAAGCTGAGGGGCCGCGGCTGCTGGTGGTGGATGACACCGAGTCCAACCGCCTGCTGCTTCAGGAGCTGATCAGCGGACCGCAGCTGGAAGTGAGCCTGGCCGCCAGCGGCGAGGAAGCCCTGAGCATGGGCAAGGAGACGTGCTTCGATATGGTACTAATGGATATCCGCATGCGCGGCATGGATGGCGTGGAGACGACCCGGGCGCTGCGCGATCTAGGCGGCGCCTGGCGCCATGTACCGATCATCGCCGTGACCGCCCATGTGCAGAGCGAACAGCGTCGCCAGCTGCTGCAAAACGGCCTGGACGGCGTGCTCGAGAAGCCGCTGGACACCGCCCAGCTGTCGAGCCTACTGCGCCACCATCTGGGCAGCGGCCTGGCCCTGGAGAAAACCGACGAGACGCCGCAGGCCAATCCTGCCAGCGATACCGAACTGGCCTCGGTGGACCTGGCCCTGGGTAGCCAGCTGGCCGGCGGTCGCGAGGCCCTCGCCCGCCAGTTGTTAGGTCAGCTGATCGATTCTCTCGACGCAAGCGAGGCCGACATCCGCCGCGCCCTCGATGATGCCGACGACGAGGCACTGCTCGATGCCATCCACGCCCTCAATGGCGCCTGTCGCTATTGTGGCGTCCCGCGCCTCGGCCTGCTGGTGGAGACCCTAGAAACTCGCTTGCGCTCCCGCGGGCGGGCGGCGGTGACCCCGCTGCTGCCCGACCTCTACGCGGCGATAGCCGCGCTGCGCGACTGGCAAGCGGCCCACCCCGGCTCCGGCGTGACGCCGTCCAAGGCCTAGCCTTCTGCGGGCTCAGGCTTCCAGGATCACGAAGGCCACCGCGAATTCGGCCTCATCCGACAATGACAGATGCAGCTTCTTGATGCCCTCGGCCTCGGCCAGCTCCCGGGCCCGCCCCACCAACATGAGCGTCGGGCGGCCGAGGGCGTCGTTGGCCACCTGAATCTCGGTCCAGCGCATACCATGGCGTAGCCCGGTACCCAGCGCCTTCACGAAGGCCTCCTTGGCAGCGAAGCGTTTGGCCAGGAAGGCCGGGGGTGCCCCTCGTTGCCGATAGTCTGCCAGTTCATCGACCCCCAACACGCGCCGCGCGAAGCGATCGCCATGGCGCACCTGGGCCTTCTCGAAGCGCGCGACACGGGCGATGTCGGTGCCGACCCCGAGGATCATCCGCAGCAACCACCATCGGCATCGTGCTCATGATCATGATCATGATCATGCTCGTCGAGGGCCGCCACGAAGCCCGCCTCCTGGCCGGCGATCGTCAGACGCTTCATCTCAGCGACGGCCTCCTTGAGGCCGACGAACAGCGATCGGGCGATGATCGCGTGGCCGATATTGAGTTCGTGAAGCCCCGGGATGGCGGCGATCGCCTCGACGTTGTGGTAGTGCAGGCCATGGCCGGCGTTGACGGTCAGGCCGAGTTCCCCGGCCATCTCCACGGCCGCCACCAGGCGAGCATGCTCGGCGCTGGCCGCCGCGCCTGAGGCCTCGGCGTAGGCGCCGGTATGCAGTTCCACCACCGGCGCGCCGGCCTTCGCCGCCGCCTCGATCTGTGCCGGCTCCGGGTCGATGAACAGCGAGACTTCCGAGCCCGCCTCATTGAGCCGGCGACACGCATCGGCCACCGCCTCGGCGCTTCCGGCCACGTCCAGCCCGCCTTCGGTGGTGAGCTCCTCGCGCTTCTCCGGCACCAGGCACACATGCGCCGGGCGCAGCTCCTCTGCCAGCGCCAGCATCGATTCGGTGACCGCCATCTCCAGGTTCATCCGCGTGTTGAGCACCTCGGCCAGCAGGCGCACGTCGCGTTCCTGGATGTGCCGACGATCCTCGCGCAGATGCACGGTAATGCCATCGGCTCCGGCCTCCTCGGCCAGCAGCGCGGCCTGAACCGGATCGGGATAGCGGGTGCCGCGCGCCTGACGCAGGGTGGCGATATGATCGATATTGACGCCGAGCAGGATGCGGGGAGGATGCATGAGAAGTCTCCTTCAGAAGCTGAATCTGCGCATGTTACCACCCACCCGCGTCGCCACGCCCTCTTTCGGAGTCAGGACCTCGGCTCACGCCTGACGCGCGCGACGGCGCTCGGCCAGCTGACGCATCCACTCGCGGGAGCGCAGTGGACGGCTACCCAGCAATGGCGCCAGGGCCGCCCGAGTCACGGCCTTGGCCGGGCCGGCCAGCCCCGCCTCGCGCCAGTCACCTCCGGCCAGCAGCTTGAGGGTACGCCCGTCGATGCCGGAAGCCTCGGGCACGAAGGCACGCGTCTCGCTCTCGAAGCGATAACGGGTCTGGGGGTCGAGGGACTGCCCTTGCGGCGTGCAGAAACGCGGCTCGGCGTCCAGCGCCTCGAGCAGCGAGAATTCCAGGCGCCGCAGGGCACCGGCGCGGCCCTCGGGGCGCGGCAGGGCGTCCAGGGCGGCAGCGTAGAAGGCGAAGACATCACCCACCGGCAATTCCACCGGCAACAACCGGGCCAACAGCTCATTGGCGTAGAGGCCGCACAACAAGCCTTCGCCGACCAGCATCGCCGCCGGGGCACGGCTCTCCATCAGGGCGAGTCGCTTGAGCTCGCCTCGACCGCTCCAGGTCAGGTGCAGCGGGGCGAACGGCTGCAGGGTGGCCCGGGCGCGGCTGCCCGGACGCTGCACTCCCCGCGCCACCGCACGCACCCGCCCATGATCGAGCGTCAACAGCTCGACCAGGGCACTGGTCTCACGGTAGGGGCGCTTGTGCAGCAGATAGGCCGGCTGGGGAGTCATGGAACGACGCTCGAGGAAGGACGGATTCGAGGTTCGAGGTTCGAGGTTCGAGGTTCGAGGTTCGAGGTTCGAGGTTCGAGGTTCGAGGTTCGAGGTTCGAGGTTCGAGGTTCGAG
>NZ_SDMO01000020.1 GCF_004798905.1 Halomonas borealis
GGACCGGTAGTTCAGTTGGTTAGAATGCCGGCCTGTCACGCCGGAGGTCGCGGGTTCGAGTCCCGTCCGGTCCGCCATCTGCTCAGAATTCCCAAGGCCCCGTGGCTCATGCCACGGGGCCTTTTCGTGTTCGCCTTTCACGCGTTTCGCCCGCTTCATGTGCCGCGCTTTGCCGGCCGATACAGCCGGCGGTTTTTGCGCTTCCCGCAAGACTATCATACAGTTGTTTTAATTCCTGTTGACGGTCTGAGGGCTCCCGAGCATGACTGACTTCCCGCATCTTTTTCGCCCCATTGAATTGGGCCCGCTGCAGCTGCCCAATCGCGTGGTGATGGGCTCGATGCACACCAACCTGGAGGAGGCGCCCGACGGATTTTCCCGGTTGGCGGCCTTCTATGCCGAGCGCGCTCGTGCCGGGGTCTCGTTGATTGTCGGCGGCGGCATCGCGCCCAATGCCGAGGGGGCGGTCTTCGCCGGCGGCGCGACCCTGGAGCGCGTCGAGCAGGTGGCCGAGCACCGACAGTTGGTCGAGGCGGTGCATGCCGAGGGAGGGCACCTCTGCTTGCAGATCCTGCATGCCGGCCGCTACGCCTATACGGCCGAGCCGGTGGCCCCTTCTCCGATTCAGGCGCCGATCAACCCGCAGGCGCCGCGGGCGCTGAGCGCGGCGGACATCGAACGTACTTTGGGCGACTACGTGCGCTGCGCGTGCCTGGCCCGGGAGGCCGGCTACGACGGGGTGGAGGTGATGGGCTCCGAAGGCTACCTGATCAATCAGTTCGTGTGCCGGCGCACCAATCGGCGCGAGGACGAATGGGGCGGCAGCTTCGACAACCGCATCCGCTTCCCGGTCGAGGTGGTGCGACGTATTCGCGAGGCCCTCGGGCCCGACGTTTTGATCCTGTTCCGGCTATCGATGATCGACCTGGTGGAGGAGGGCAGCACCCATGATGAGGTGGTTGCCCTGGGGCGTGCGGTGGTCGAGGCCGGGGCCGACGCGATCGATAGCGGCATCGGCTGGCACGAGGCGCGGGTGCCGACCATCGTCACCAGTGTGCCGCGGGCGCTGTTCGCCGAGGTCGCAAGACGCATGCGCGCCGAGCTCGAGGTGCCGTTGATCGCGACCAACCGCATCAACATGCCCGAGGTGGCCGAGCGGCTGCTCGCCGAGGACTATGCGGACATGGTCTCCATGGCGCGGCCCTTCCTGGCCGACCCGGGCTGGGTGGACAAGGCCCACGAGGGGCGGGCCGAAGAGATCAATACCTGTATCGCCTGCAACCAGGCCTGCCTGGATCATACCTTTCAGGGCAAGCCGACCTCGTGTCTGGTCAATCCGCGTGCCGGCCACGAGACCGAGCTTCACATCATCGCGACCGAGGTGGCGCGGCGTATCGCCGTGGTGGGAGGTGGCCCTGCGGGGCTCGCCGCCGCGGTCACCGCCGCCGAGCGCGGCCATGCGGTGACACTGTTCGAGCGCCAGGCGGCGATCGGCGGCCAGTTCAATCATGCGCGACGCATTCCCGGCAAGGAGGAGTTCGATGAAACCCTGCGTTACTACCGGGTGATGCTCGATAAGCATGGCGTGACGGTGAGGCTGGGCGTCGAGCCGAGCGTTCACGAGCTGCAGGGTTTCGATGCGGTGGTGCTGGCGACCGGGGTGCGGCCGCGGCGCCTCGACCTGCCGGGCATCGATCACCCCAAGGTGATCTCCTATCCGCTGGCCATCCAGCAGCCGGAACGGGTGGGGGCAAGGGTGGCGATCATCGGGGCCGGTGGCATCGGCTTCGATGTGGCGGAACGGCTGACCCACGCCGGCCATCCGGCCCTGGATGCCGATGCCTGGTGCGATGAGTGGGGCGTGGACCTGTCGGTGGCCTCGCCGGGTGGGTTGCGCGCGCCGCTGAGGCCGCCGGTGGCGCGCCGCGTCACCCTGCTGCAGCGCAAGACCAGCCGGCCCGGCCGCGGCCTGGGGGTCACCACCGGCTGGGTACACCGCGCCTCGTTACGCCATCGCGGCGTGGAGATGCTGGCCGGCTGTGACTACGTGGGGATCGACGATGCCGGCCTGCACCTGCGTGTCGACGGCGAGCCGAGGTGCCTGGAGGTCGATAGCGTGGTGATCTGTGCCGGGCAGGAATCGGTGCGTGACGGGCTGGAGCCGTTGCGCGAGGCCGGCGTGTCGGTGCATGTCATCGGTGGCGCCGACAAGGCCGCCGAGCTCGATGCCAAGCGTGCCATCGACCAGGGGGTGCGGTTGGCCGCCAGCCTCTAGTGAGGCGGTGCCGGTGGCGGGTCATCGGCGTTTCAGGCGGCGTGTCTCTCGCGGTGAACCGCTTCGGGTTCGGGGGCTCATAGGAAGGTGTGGCCCTGCGTTGAAGGTTCCGGGCGCCATCGTCCGGTTGAGCTGGCTACGCTGAAGCTACCGACCCGGCCACCCAGGGCAGGATTGCCAGGCCGGGGCCCCGGGCTTTAAGGAGGCATCGATGAGCATCTTCGATCATGTGCAGAACCGCTTCGAACGAACCCGGCAGGAGGAGATGAGCCTGCAGGAGTACTTGGAACTCTGCCGCGAGGATTCTTCGGCCTATGCCAGTGCGGCCGAGCGAATGCTGTCGGCCATCGGCGAGCCCGAGGTGATCGACACGGCCAAGGACCCGCGCCTGTCGCGGATATTCTCCAACAAGATCATCCGGCGCTATCCGGCGTTCGCCGAGTTCTACGGCATGGAGGAGGCGATCGAGCAGATCGTCGCCTACTTCCGCCATGCCGCCCAGGGGCTCGAGGAGAAGAAGCAGATCCTCTACCTGCTCGGCCCGGTCGGCGGCGGCAAGTCGTCGCTCGCCGAGCGCCTCAAGCTGTTGATGGAATATGTGCCCTTCTACGCGATCAAGGGCTCGCCGGTGCAGGAGTCGCCGTTGTCGCTGTTCTCGCCGGAACATGACGGCGAGCTGCTGGAGAAGGAGTATGGCATCCCCCAGCGTTGCCTGAAGAGCGTGATGTCGCCGTGGGCCGCCAAGCGTCTCAAGGAGACCGGCGGTGACATCAGCGAGTTCCGTGTGGTGCGGCTCTATCCCTCGCGGCTCAACCAGATCGCTATCGCCAAGACCGAGCCCGGTGACGAGAACAATCAGGACATCTCCTCGCTGGTCGGCAAGGTGGATATCCGCCAGCTCGAGCTCTATTCCCAGGACGATCCGGACGCCTACAGCTTTTCCGGTGGCCTGTGCCGGGCCAACCAGGGGTTGATGGAGTTCGTCGAGATGTTCAAGGCGCCGATCAAGGTGCTGCATCCGCTGCTGACCGCCACCCAGGAGGGCAACTACAACCCCACCGAGGGCATGGGGGCGATTCCCTTCGATGGCATCGTGCTGGCGCACTCCAACGAGAGCGAATGGCAGGCCTTCCGCAACAACCGCAACAACGAGGCCTTCCTCGACCGGGTCTATATCGTCAAGGTGCCCTACTGCCTGCGGGTCAGCGAAGAGATCAACATCTACAAGAAGCTGCTCGAGCATTCCTCGCTCAACCAGGCGCCTTGTGCGCCGGATACCCTGCGCATGCTGGCGCAGTTCTCGGTGCTCTCGCGGCTCAAGGAGCCGGAGAATTCCAGCGTCTATTCCAAGATGCGGGTCTACGACGGCGAGAACCTCAAGGATACCGATCCCAAGGCCAAGTCGATCCAGGAGTACCGCGATGCCGCCGGGGTCGACGAGGGCATGGATGGACTCTCCACGCGTTTCGCCTTCAAGATCCTGGCCAAGGTGTTCAACTTCGACAACGTCGAGGTGGCGGCCAACCCGGTGCACCTGCTGTACGTGCTCGAGCAGCGCCTCGAGCAGGAGCAGTTGCCCAAGGAAGCCTTCGAGCGCTACCTGCGCTTCATCAAGGAGTTCCTGGCGCCACGCTACGTGGACTTCATCGGCAAGGAGATCCAGACCGCCTATCTCGAGTCCTACTCCGAGTATGGCCAGAACATCTTCGACCGCTACGTCACCTACGCCGACTTCTGGATCCAGGACCAGGAGTATCGCGACCCCGAGACCGGCGAGCTGTTCGATCGTCAGTCGCTCAACGAGGAGCTGGAGAAGATCGAGAAGCCGGCCGGCATCTCCAATCCCAAGGACTTCCGTCACGAGGTGGTCAACTTCGTGCTGCGGGCCCGTGCCCAGAACAACGGCATGAACCCCAGCTGGCAGTCCTACGAGAAGCTGCGTGGCGTGATCGAGCACAAGATGTTCGCCAACACCGAGGAGCTGCTGCCGGTGATCTCCTTCAACGCCAAGGCCTCCACCGCGGACCAGAAGAAGCACGAGGACTTCGTGGCCCGCATGGTCGACCGCGGCTATACCGAGAAGCAGGTACGCCTGCTCTCCGAATGGTATCTGCGGGTGCGCAAGTCACAGTAGCCATCGAGGGTCGCGCGGGGCGTCCCTGGAGGACGCCTGGCGCGGGCGAAGGGCAGCCCAGGAGGTCCACATGACCTACTTCATCGACCGTCGTGCCAATGCCAAGCACAAGAGCGCGGTCAATCGCCAGCGCTTCCTCGATCGTTATCGCACCCATATCAAGCGGTCCGTCGAGGAGGCGATCAACCGCCGTTCCATCACCGACATGGAGCGCGGCGAGAAGGTATCGATTCCCGCCCGGGATATCTCCGAACCGGTCTTCCAGCACGGCCCCGGCGGCCGGCGTGGCATCATCGCGCCCGGCAACAAGGAGTTCGTCGAGGGGGATCGCCTGCGCCGTCCCGGTGGAGGTGGTGGAGGCGGCGACGGGGCCGGCGAAGGCGGTGCCTCCAACCAGGGGGAGGGCATGGACGAGTTCGCCTTTTCCCTGTCCCGCGAGGAGTTCCTGAACTTCGTCTTCGACGGCCTGGAGCTACCCCACCTGGAGCGCAAGAACCTGGTGGACCTCGACGAGGTGCGTCCGGTGCGGGCCGGCTTCACTCGCGACGGGGTGCCGGCGCGGATCAACATCGTGCGCTCGATGCGCGAGGCCCAGGCCCGACGCATCGCCATGCGCGGGCCTATCCGGCGGGCCCTGCGCGAGGCGCAGGAGGCGCTGGAAGTCGAGGAGCGCAAGGATCCGGTGCTGCGCCACCCGGCGCGGATCGGCGAGCTCAAGGCCGAGATCGAGCGCCTCGAGAAGCGCCTCGAGGCGGTACCCTTCATCGATACCTATGACCTGCGCTACAACAACCTGGTCAATCAGCCGCAGCCGTCGAGCAAGGCGGTGATGTTCTGCGTGATGGATGTCTCGGGCTCCATGACCCAGGCCCACAAGGACATCGCCAAGCGCTTCTTCCTGCTGCTCTACCTGTTCCTGGAGCGCAACTACGAGAAGGTCGAGCTGGTCTTCGTGCGCCACCATACCGCCGCCAAGGAGGTCGACGAAGAGGAATTCTTCTATTCCCGTGAGACCGGCGGCACCATCGTCTCCAGCGCCCTGACGCTGGTCGACGAGATCATCGACGACCGCTATCCGCCGACCCAGTGGAACCTCTATGTGGCCCAGGCCTCCGATGGCGACAACTGGGACGACGACTCGCTGACCTGTCGCGACCGGTTGGCCAAGACCCTGATGCCTCGCCTGCAGTACTTCACCTATGTAGAGATCACGCCCCATGCGCACCAGGCGTTGTGGGAGGAATACGAGAAGGTCGAGGCCGAGTACCCCGAGCGCTTCGCCATGCGTCAGATCGTCGAAGCCGGTGACATCTACCCGGTGTTCCGCGACCTGTTTCAGCGTCGCACGGCCCAGTCCTGAGGCGAGGCCAAGGAGGCAGCATGACCGAACGCAAGCCCATCGCCAGTGGCTCCGACTGGAGCTTCGAGATCCTGGAGCAGTTCGAGACCGAGATCGCGCGGCTGGCCGACGAGTATCGGCTGGACACCTACCCCAACCAGATCGAGGTCATCACCACCGAGCAGATGATGGATGCCTATGCCAGCGTGGGCATGCCGGTGGGCTATCATCACTGGTCCTTCGGCAAGCAGTTCCTGGCCGTCGAGCAGGCCTATCGTCGCGGCCAGATGGGGCTGGCCTACGAGTTGGTCATCAACTCCGACCCCTGCATCGCCTATCTGATGGAAGAGAACACCCTGATGATGCAGGTGTTGGTGATGGCCCACGCCTGCTACGGCCATAACTCCTTCTTCAAGGGTAACTACCTGTTTCGTACCTGGACCGATGCCGGCTCCATCGTCGACTACCTGCTGTTCGCCCGGCGCTATCTCGCCGAATGCGAGGAGCGCCATGGCGTCACCGCGGTCGAGCAACTGCTCGATGCCTGCCATGCCCTGCAGAACTATGGCGTCGATCGCTACAAGCGACCCTCCCCGGTCTCCGCCGAGGAAGAGGTGCGTCGTCAGCAGGAACGTTCGGAGTATCTCCAGGCCCAGGTCAACACGCTGTGGAGCACCATTCCCGGGCGCCCGCAGGAGGAGGGGCGACAGGCCATTGGCGACGAGGAAGACCCGCTCGGCCTGCACGCCGGCGGGCGCTATCCCCCCGAGCCCCAGGAGAACCTGCTCTATTTCATCGAGAAGAGCGCGCCGTTGCTGATGCCCTGGCAGCGGGAAGTGGTGCGCATCGTGCGCAAGCTCGCCCAGTATTTCTATCCCCAGCGCCAGACCCAGGTGATGAACGAAGGCTGGGCGACCTTCTGGCACTACACCCTGATGAACCGGATGTACGACGATGGACTGGTGGACGAGGGGGTGATCCTGGAGTTCCTGCAATCGCATACCGCGGTGGTCCAGCAGCCGCCCTTCGACAGTCCGCACTACGGCGGCATCAACCCCTACGCACTGGGCTTCGCCATGTTCACCGACCTGCGGCGGATCTGTGAGCATCCCACCGAGGAGGATCGCCGCTGGTTCCCCGATATCGCCGGTAGCGACTGGCTGGAAACGCTGCACTTCGGCATGCGCAACTTCAAGGATGAGTCCTTCATTCAGCAATATCTGTCGCCCAAGGTGATCCGCGACCTCAAGCTGTTCATGGTGCTCGATGACGACCGCGACGAGATGCTCGAGGTGAGCGCCATTCACGATGATCGCGGCTATCAGCGGATCCGAGACGGGCTGGCCGTCCAGTATGCGCTGTCGGTGCGTGAGCCCAACATCCAGGTCTGGTCGGCGGATATCCGTGGTGACCGCTCGCTGACCCTGCGTCATGTTCAGGATGGGCGGCGCCCGCTGGCCCGCAGCGTTTATCCGGTGATGCGTCACCTGCATCAGCTGTGGGGCTTCCCGGTGCAGCTCGAGTCCATGGAAGAGGGGGAGGCCGTGCGACGCTACCAGTGGCCGCTGCCCGAGGCAGAGCAGAAGGAGGGATAAGGCGAGTCGGGCGGCGATACGGCCCGCGCCGGGAGGTGCGGGCCGTTCGGAAGGGGCGGGGCGGTCAGCCCTGGGCGGTCCAGGACTGGCACCAGCCGGCGGGGGCGACGCTGTTCTGCGGGAACAGCTGGCACCCCTGGTTATCGGCCTGGTAGAACATGCAGTTGTCGCAGGTCTCGCCCTCGGCATAGGCCGGGTGATCGCTGGCCTCGCTGGCTTCTTCCACGTAGTTGAGTGCCTTGGCCTGGCTGTTCTGCGGGTCCAGTCGTGGCAGGTCCTTGGCCAGGGCGCGTTGGGACAGCAGGCCTGCTCCCAGCGGCAGGGCCGCCAGGCCCAGCAGGCTGTGGCGGATGAAATCGCGACGGCTATGATTGGCCATGTGGGCTCCTCATTCTTTTAGGTGGTTCGGGTCACGGTTTATGGTTGTGGTCTTGCGTCGGGCGGCGTCGTTCTCGACGTCACGGCGGAGGCCCGGTCTCCTCCCTCTAGCCTAGGATAGCTGTATACATTTATCCAGGGTGAAATGTATACACTTTTTCGAGTCGCGCCGTCCGCGACAGCCTCCCGGGTCGTGTGACCGTGGGCATGCGCTGGCCTTCTTCGTTGCCGTGCCTTCGAGGCGTCGTGTGCCGGTGGTGCTGCCCCGGCGTGGACGCTGTTATACTCGCCGTAGTGACGGCGGGCCCGCCGCCGAGAGCCGATGCCAGAGGGAGAGAGCCCCATGCAGAATGCCGTGATCCTGATCAACACCGAGAAGGGCCAGGTCAAGTCCGTGGCCGAGCGTCTGGCCGAGGTGGATGGCATCAGCGAGGTGTTCTCCACCTGTGGCCGCTACGACCTGGTCGCCATCGCTCGGACGCGGGACTTCGAGAGCCTGGCGGAGCTGGTGACCGGGCGCCTCGACGACGTCGAGGGCCTCCGCGAGACCGAGACTCTCAATGCCATGCAGGTGCACTCGCGCCACGATCTCGAGACCATGTTCGCGCTGGGCTGGTAAGGCGGCCGGTCCGCCTCGCGGTCATGCCGAGACGCCTGCTCTCCTGGCGCGGCTCGCTGCGCCGACTGGCCATCGCCGCGCTCTTCGCGGCGGTGGGCAGCGGGCTGTGGTACGCCGAGGAGCGTGAGGTGCGCGAGCGCCTCAGCTGGATGGGCGTACCGACCTGGGAGCGATTGACGCCGCTGAGCCTGCACCGGGTGCTGCGCAACGACGGCTTCCTGGTCGGCTGGTCAGACGTGAGGGTCAGCCCGCTGTGGGCCAGCTATGTGTTGCGCGGCGATCGTGCGGCCGAGGTCGGCGACCGCCCGGGCTTCCGCCGCGACTGGCGTACCCTATGGCCGGTGACGCCGGACAGCTACCGACGCAGCGGCTATGACCGTGGCCACCTGGCGCCGAACTATGCCATCGCCCGGGTGCATGGCGCCTCCGCCCAGTACGACACCTTCCTGATGAGTAACATGGTGCCCCAGCGCCCGGACCTGAATCGCCGTCTCTGGCAGCGCCTGGAGGAGGTGGTGATCGATCGCTTCGTGCCACGACACGGGGCCCTGCAGGTCATCGTCGGACCGATCTTCGATGCCGACTTCGCGAGCGGCATGCTGCATCGGGTCGGGCTGATAGAGGTGCCCGAGGCGTTCTACAAGATTCTGGTGGTGCCGGGGGAGCGGCCTCGGGCGCTGGCCTTCGTGATGCCGCAGGAAGTGCACGGCGACGAGCCGCTCGATCGCTTCGTGGTCAGCATCGATCGCATCGAGGCGTTGACCGGGCTCGACTTCTTCCCGAACCTGGCGGATGCCAGCGAACGCACCCTGGAAGGTCGGGTGGCGACGGCGGGCTGGGGGCTCGAGGCGGTATCCGAGCTGCCGGGACGCTTCGAGTGAGAGGCGTAAGGCTGCGCCGACGTGGCGGCATGCGATTCATGGGCACGCGAAAAACCGCAACGTGTGCGGCCGGGGATATCTAGCGAGTAACAATGAGGAAGGGAGGTTCTGGCGAACCGTGCTCTGCATAACGCGAAATGGTGCCCAGGAGAGGACTTGAACCTCCACGTCCATAAGGACACTAGCACCTGAAGCTAGCGCGTCTACCAATTCCGCCACCTGGGCGAAACACGAGCGATTCGAGCTATTAAAGAGCGTGATAGCTGACAAAACCGCTGACAGTCTATCTAAATGGTGCCCAGAAGAGGACTTGAACCTCCACGTCCGTAAGGACACTAGCACCTGAAGCTAGCGCGTCTACCAATTCCGCCATCTGGGCAAGTGGCGCGTATATTACCGCATATCTTCGAAAATGCAAGCTTCGATGTCGGTCACAGCGACCTTTTTTGTCGCCTTCTGTGCTTCCCGCGGCGCTACATGGTTGGGTGCATCTCTTCGCGACGCTATACTGCCGCCATGACACGATACTCAGACTGCATCATCACATGCCCGCGGCGCGCGAGTGCCACGCCCTCCATGCCGTCCCCGACCCTGCCAAGGATGCTCCCCGCATGAATCACTGGACGCTCAGCGACGACCTGCACGCCAGCCGCGAGGCACACAAGTACGACAAGCCGGCGCCTAGCCGCGAATACCTGCTGGCGCGACTCGAGGCGTGTGGCAAGCCGGTCACCCACGAGGCCATGAGCGAGATGCTGGGCCTCGAGGACGAGGATCTGCAGGAGGCGGTGCGCCGCCGGCTGTCGGCGATGGAGCGCGACGGTCAGGTGCTGCGCAATCGTCGAGGGGCCTATGCGCTGATCGACAAGCTCGACCTGATCAAGGGGCGGGTGCTCGGTCATCGCGACGGCATCGGTTTCTTGCTGCGCGACGACGGCAAGAAGCCTGACCTGGTGCTGCCGCCCCGGCAGATGCGCCGGGTCTTCCATAATGACCATGTGCTGGTGCGCGTCAGCGGTCGCGATCGCCGTGGCCGTGAGGAGGGCACTATCGCCGAGGTGCTGGCACGCAATACCCAGCACATCGTCGGCGTCTATCGCGAGAACACGCCTGAGTTCGGCGTGCTGATCCCCGAGAATCCGCGCATCGCCCAGGAAGTCATCATTCCTCACAACGCCAACGGTGGCGCCCGCGATGGCCAGGTGATCTCGGCCCGGATCGTGAAGCAGCCGGCGACCCGGGTGCAGCCGGTGGGCGAGGTGACCGAGGTGATGGGGGAGCGTATGGATCCCGGCATGGAGATCGATATCGCCATCCGCAGCTACGAGATCCCCTGTGAGTTCCCGCCTGAGGTGCAGGACCAAATCGCCAGCATGTCCGCCGAGGTGGCCGAGGAAGACAAGGCTCACCGCGTCGACCTGCGCGACCTGCCGCTGGTGACCATCGACGACGAATCGGCCCGCGACTTCGACGATGCCGTCTGCGCCTGGAAGACCAAGTCCGGTGGCTGGAAGCTGCTGGTGGCCATCGCCGACGTGTCGCACTACGTGCGTCCGGGTAGCCCCCTGGATCAGGAGGCGATCAGCCGTGGCAACTCGGTGTACTTCCCGGGGCAGGTCGTGCCGATGCTGCCGGAGCTACTCTCCAACGGCCTGTGTTCGCTGAACCCCGATGTCGACCGCCTGGCGCTGGTCTGCGAGATGAACATCTCCCAGAAAGGGGCGATCAGCCGCTACCGCTTCTATGAAGGGGTGTTCCGCTCCCATGCTCGCCTGACCTACAACAAGGTCTCCTCGATCCTCGATGGCGAGGACGAGCAGGCGGATGCCCTGCGCGAGCAGTACAGCGCGCTGGTGAAGCCGCTCAAGGACCTGCACTCCCTCTATGAGGTGCTGCGTGGTGCCCGCGTGGAGCGCGGCGCCCTCGACTTCGAGACCACCGAGACGGCGATCGTCTTCAACGACGAACGCAAGATCGAGAAGATCGTGCCGCGCTCGCGCAACGAGGCCCACAAGATCATCGAGGAGTGCATGCTGGCGGCCAACGTCGCCACCGCTCGTTTCCTCGACAAGCACGACCTGCCGGCGCTGTATCGTATCCACGAGCGCCCCTCGCCGGAGCGTCTCGACAAGCTGCGCCTGTTCCTCAGCGAGCTGGGGCTTGAGTTGCCCGGTGGTGACGAGCCGACGCCCCAGGATTACCGGACGCTGGCCGAGAGCATTCGTGGTCGCGACGACGCCGATATCATCCAGACGGTGATGCTGCGCTCGATGAGCCAGGCGGTCTATTCGCCGCAAAACGAAGGGCACTTCGGCCTGGCCTATCCGGCCTATGCTCACTTCACCTCGCCGATCCGCCGCTATCCCGACCTGATCGTGCACCGAGCGATCAGGTCGGTGATCCGTGGACCGCGCCAGACCAACACCGTGCTGCGTGCCGAGGGTGCGCCGGTCGAGCCGCCGAGCAAGTGGTGCCCCTATACCTTCGAGCAGATGCTCGAGCTGGGCGAGCAAAGCTCGATGACCGAGCGTCGCGCGGATGACGCGACCCGCGACGTAGAGAGCTGGCTGAAGTGCGAGTTCATGTCCGACAAACTCGGCGAGGTCTACAGCGGTACCATCGCCTCGGTGACCCAGTTCGGTATCTTCGTGCGCCTCGACGAGTTCTATGTCGAGGGCCTGGTGCATGTCACCTCGCTGCCCTCCGACTACTACCACTATGAGGCGGAGAAGCATCGCCTCAAGGGGGAGCGCAGCGGCACGAGCTATCGCCTCGGCGACGGTGTCTCCGTGCAGGTGGCGCGGGTCGATCTGGATAATCGCAAGATCGACTTCGAGCTGGATGCCGACCAGCCCAAGCCTAAGCCGAAACGCAAGTCGCGCAAGCCTCGTGGCCAGGCGCCGGCCAAGGATGACGCCCAGAGCCAGCCGGCAGGCGACGGCGAGAATAACGGTCGCAACAAGCGCCGCCGCCGTGGCCCGCGCCGTCGTTGAGGCAGATGATGAGATGTCGATGAAAGCGAAACATAAGCCCGCGCCGCGTCGCGGGCCCAAGGCGCCGGGTGGGCTGGATGTCGTCTATGGCGTGCATGCGGTGCGAGCCCTGCTCGAACGAGGCGAGGCGCCGCGTGAACTCTGGTGGCAGGAAGGTGAAGCCGGCGGTCGCCTCGCCGAGCTGGTCGACCAGGCCCGGGCCCAGGGCAGCCGGGTGATCGCGCATCCCCGCGATGATCTGGATCGACTCGCCCAGGGGGCCGCCCACCAGGGCATCGTGGCCTTCTGCCGGCCGCTGGCCTTCGAGGCCGAGGCCGCGCTCTGGCATCGGCTCCAGGGCTGGTCGGGCGCCACGGCGCCGTTGTTGCTGGTGCTCGACGGGGTCACCGATGTGCACAACTTCGGCGCCTGCCTGCGCAGCGCCGATGCCTCGGGTGCCCACGGCGTGGTGGTGCCGAAGGACAAGTCGGCACCGCTCAACGCCACGGTGCGCAAGGTGGCCTGTGGCGCCGCCGAGAGCGTGCCGGTCTATCAGGTCACCAACCTGGCTCGGTCGCTCGGCAAGCTCAAGGAGCTTGGCGTGTGGATCACCGGTACCGCCGGCGAGGCCGAGGCGAACCTGTTCGAGGTCGATCTCGCCGGGCCCACCGCGCTGGTGATGGGGGCCGAGGGCAAGGGCATGCGCCGGCTGACCCGCGAGGCCTGCGACCAGCTGGTCAAGTTGCCGATGGCCGGCAGCGTCTCGAGCCTCAATGTCTCGGTGGCCACCGGCATCGGCCTGTTCGAAGCCGTCAGGCAGCGACACTCGACGCCCGGCGCCTGAGGCGCGCCGCCGCGTGCCGGGAAGCCGGCTGGCGGCGGATCGTCGAGGCATTCGGCCCTTTGGCTTGCGCTTGCGTCGCGTAGTCTTTAAGATACTGGCGCCCGTTCGTCCGACGAGCGGGCGTCGTGTATTTCGATAATCACCTCCTTGCTTCCCCTGAGGCCCTCCTGTCTCTCTGGAAGCTGTCAAACCGCAAGGAGAATCCATGCGTCATTACGAAATCGTGTTCATGGTCCACCCGGACCAGAGCGAGCAGGTCCCGGCGATGGTCGAGCGCTATACCAGCATCGTCACCGAGAACGGCGGCACCGTGCATCGCCTCGAAGATTGGGGGCGCCGTCACCTGGCCTACCCGATCAACAAGATCCACAAGGCTCACTACGTGCTGATGAACGTCGAGTGCAGCGGCGAGACTCTCGAGGAAATCGAGAACATCTTCCGCTTCAACGACGCCATCATCCGCAGCCTGGTCGTGCGTTGTAAGGAAGTCGTCACCGAGGCTTCCCCGATGATGAAGCCGGTGGAAGACAAGCGCGCCCGTCGTGACGAGAAGCCGTCGCGTCCCGCCGAGTCCGCCTAAGCCACACCATCGCACGCTAAGGAGTCTTTCCCATGGCACGCTTTTTCCGTCGCCGCAAGTTCTGCCGTTTTACCGCTGAAGGCGTGAAGCAGATCGATTACAAGGATCTGGACACCCTCAAGGCCTACATCACCGAGTCCGGCAAGATCGTTCCCAGCCGCATCACCGGGACCAAGGCCCGTTACCAGCGTCAGCTGTCTACCGCCATCAAGCGGGCTCGCTACCTGGCGCTGCTGCCCTACACCGATAGCCACCAGTAAGACGCTAGCGTGATGCTGCCCGTCGCTCGCTGGATGATGCGCGGCATGCCCCAGGCCGCTGCCGGGGCGGCCGTGGCCAGCCTGGTTCCCTGGCTGTTCTGGCTGGGCGCGGCGATCGCCGGCCTGGTCACGCTACGCCGCGGCCTGGCACCGGCCTTGCCGGTGATCACCGCCGCCGCCGTACCGGCGGGCTGGTGGTGGACCCGGGGCGACATCATCCCGCTGGCCTGCATCCTGCTGGTCACGCTGATGGCCGTGGTGCTGCGCTCGCGCATGCGTTGGAGCGAGGCGCTGATCGTCGGCGCCCTCGCCGGGGCGGCGATGATCCAGCTGGGACTCTTCCTGCCACCGGGCGGGGTCGGCCCGCTGCTGGAGCAGCTCCGCCAGGGCTCGCCGGAGTTCGCCTCGATGCTGGAGGAGCTGTCGCGCCAAGGGGTCGAGAGCGAACCGCTGGCCGAGCTGCTGATCGCCGGCATCACCGGGTTGATCGTGATGCTGGCCGCGGTGGCTTGCCTGGCCCTGGCCAGGAGCTGGCAGGCGGGGCTCTACAACCCCGGTGGCTTTCGCGAGGAGTTCCATGCGCTGCGCCTGACACCGCGCGAGCTGTTGGTGCTGATGGCGATGCTCATCGTCGGCGCACTGCTGGTGCTGCCCGGTGTGGGCCTGATGCTCTGGGTGGCGCCGCTGGTGGCCGGCATCGCGCTGGTGCACGGTGTTATCGGATTGAAGGGAATGAACGGGCTGTGGCTGGTCGCCTTCTATGTGTTGCTGATCACCACCTGGCCCATGATTCTCATCGTGCTGCTTGCGGCCTTGATCGATGCGTTCGTGGATATCCGCGGACGACTCGGCCGCAGCGACTGACAAGAGGTTTACGAGATGGAAGTCATTCTGCTCGACAAGATTGGCAAGCTGGGCGGTCTGGGTGACCAGGTCACCGTCAAGCCCGGTTATGGCCGTAACTACCTGGTGCCCTACGGCCTCGCCGTACCGGCCACCAAGAGCAACATCGAGGCCTTCGAGGCCCAGCGTGCCGAGCTCGAGGCCCAGGCCAACGAGCGCAAGGCCGAGGCCGAGGCGCGCGCCGAACAGCTCAACGACATCGAGCTGTCACTGGTCGCCAAGTCCGGCGACGAAGGCAAGCTGTTCGGTTCCATCGGTCCGCGCGACCTGGCCGACGCGATCTCCTCTGCCGGTATCGAGGTAGAGAAGAGCGAAGTCCGCATGCCGGAAGGTCCGATCCGTCAGACCGGCGAATACGACATCGTGCTGCGCCTGCATGCCGAAGTCGACGCCACCGTGCGCGTGGTGGTCGTGGCCGAATAAGCCCGACTCCCCCGCGGACACCAGGGGCGCGAGGAGAAATCCTCGCGCCCTTTTTGCTTGCCTGTGGCATATCTTTCCCCCGGCTGGGGCGCGAGGCGTCCTTCGCGGTAGAATGTGCCGGCTCATGTTGCAAAGGTGCTCGCCCCTATGAACGAACCCCTCGAGCTCGATCGGGAAACCGCGGCGCTGAAGGTGCCGCCTCACTCGCTGGAGGCCGAACAATCGGTGCTCGGCGGGCTGATGCTCGACAATCAGGCCTGGGACAGCGTGGCCGACCGTCTGGTGGCCAACGACTTCTATCGTTATGAGCATCGCCTGATCTTCAACGTCATGGCGGAGCTGGCCGAGGGCACGCGGCCGCTGGACGTGGTGACGCTGTCCGAGGCGTTGGAGGGGCGTGACCAGTTGGAGACCGTCGGCGGGCTGGCCAACCTGGCGGAACTGGCGCGCAACACGCCGTCCGCCAGCAACATCCGCGCCTATGCCGACATCGTTCGCGAGCGCGCCACCCTGCGCAAGCTGATCCATGCCGCCAGCCAGGTCGCCGATAGCGCCTTCGCCCCCCAGGGGCGGCCCGCCGACGAGCTGGTCAACGAGGCCGAGCGGCTGGTCTTCCAGATCAGCGAGGAGCGGCCCAAGGAAGGTGGCCCCGTGGGCATGAGCGACCTGCTGGCCAAGGCGGTGGATCGCATCGACGAGATGTTCAACATGCAGGGCGAGATGACCGGCCTGTCGACCGGCTTCCGCGACCTGGATGACATGACCTCCGGGCTGCAGCCGTCGGACCTGGTGATCGTCGCCGGGCGTCCCTCCATGGGCAAGACCACCTTCGCCATGAACCTCGTCGAGCATGCGGTGATCTCGAGCGACAAGCCGGTGATGGTGTTCTCCATGGAGATGCCCGGCGAGTCGATCATGCTGCGTATGCTCTCGTCCCTTGGCCGCATCGACCAGACCCGGGTGCGTACCGGCCAGCTCGAGGACGAGGACTGGCCGCGTCTGACCTCGGCGGTCAACCTGCTCAAGGACAAGCAGCTGTTCATCGACGACACCGCGGCCCTGTCGCCCAACGAGATGCGCTCGCGGATTCGCCGGGTGGTGCGCGAGCACGGTAACCTGGCGGTGATCATGATCGACTATCTGCAGCTGATGCAGGTGCCGGGCTTCTCCGAGAACCGTACCGGTGAGATCTCGGAGATCTCGCGCTCGCTCAAGGGCCTGGCCAAGGAGTTCGGCTGCCCGGTGGTGGCGCTGTCGCAGCTCAACCGCTCGCTGGAGCAGAGACCCAACAAGCGCCCGGTGATGTCGGATCTGCGTGAGTCCGGCGCCATCGAGCAGGACGCCGACCTGATTGGCTTCGTCTACCGCGATGAGGTCTATAATCCGGATAACCCCGACAACCAGGGGCTGGCCGAATTCATCATCGGCAAGCAGCGTAACGGGCCGATCGGCACGGTGCATATGGCCTTCATCGGCAAGTACACACGCTTCGAGGACCTGGCGCCGGACAGCTACGGCGACTCCTTCGGCGAGTGACCCCTTGAGCGGGGCGGTCGGCACCGTATAATCCCCACCCCCCGAACAGAACATTGGAGGAGCACCATGGCAGGCGGATTTCAGCGTGGTAACCGACGGCGCACCCCGAAACTCGAGGCGCGCGGTGAATTGCAGTCCGTGGAGCGCGAAGGGCCGTTCAAGGAGTGGCTGGGCATGCCGGATCTCTACCGCTACCAGCTGGTGGTGGATGGCGTGGACTACAGCTATCAGACCGAGGACACCGAGCTGCCGGTGGCCGTCGGCGATCGGGTGGTGTTTCGCTACAAGGAGACCAAGGCCGGCAACTGGGTCGACCGCAATTCGCTGGGCAAGGCGCTCAACCCCGCCGACTACCAGTAAGACCCACCGGCGCCTTCCATCGCCGACAGGGCGGCGCGCGCCTGTCATCGTCCTGTCATCTGAGCGGGGCAGACTGCAGCGCATTCCCCCTGAACGACCTCGATGGAGGGCAGCATGGACATCAATGAGCTCGAGGCCTTCACGGCCCGGCACGAGAACTTCGAGATCCGCGTGATCAGCCATGCCGGCAGTCGCGTCTATCAGATCGAGCTGGAAGACGTCGAAGGTCGGCGTCGTCTGCTGACCCGGCGCGGCAAGCCGATGCTCTTCCGCGCCCTGGATGATATCTATCTCGAGCTCAAGCGTGCCGGCATCCATCGCGCCTACCTGGTGCATCGGGTGCCCCATGACGAGATGATCGGTCGCGCGGCCCACTACCATGAACCCTTGGCGTCGCGCATGCCGCTGGTGTTCTGATGGCCGTGTCATCACGCCGGGGCCTGTCCCTTCGGCTGGCCGGCCATCCTCCAGGTGCCTCACACGACCGTTGAGCCCCTCGCGGCCGGCGGGCCGATAGCGGCTGATGCGTCATCGAGGGTCAGGCAGGCTCTCGAAAAGCTGTACAAATGGCGTTGATAGTACAACTTTATTTCTCCTGATCGCTCGTGATGATAGGCTGACGCCATCAGTTTCGTCTCATGCCGATCACGGGGAGCGCGCGCCATGGCAGCCTTCGAGCACTTGTCCGATTCCGAGCGGGACTCATCGGGGGAGGGGCGGCTGCGACACGCGGGCGCCGAACATCCATCGCTGCCCCGCGCCAAGGTCGGTGTGGTGCTGGTCAATCTCGGCACGCCGGATGCCACCGACTATGGCTCGCTGCGTCGTTATCTCGGCGAGTTCCTGTCCGATCGTCGAGTCGTCGACTACCCCCGCTGGTTGTGGCAGCCGCTGCTGCAGCTGGTGATCCTGACCCGGCGCCCCTTCGTCTCGGGCAAGGCCTATCGCAGCATCTGGAACCAGGAACGCGACGAGAGCCCGCTGCTGACCATCACGCGGGAGCAGACCGAGAAGCTAACCGAGCGGCTGGTGTCGGCCTATGGCGATGAAGTCGAGGTGGACTTCTGCATGCGCTATGGCAATCCCTCCACCGACAGCGTGCTGCGCCGCCTGCAGGCCCGCGGTTGCGAGCGCATCCTGTTCTTCCCGCTGTATCCCCAGTACGGCTCACCGACCACCGCCAGCGCCTGTGACCAGGCCTTCCGTACCCTGATGCGGCTCAAATGGCAGCCGGCGATCCGTACCGTGCCCGCCTACTATCGGCATCCGTCCTATCTCGAGGCGCTCGGCGCCTCGGTGCGCGAGACCTACGAGGCCGTCGAGTCGACGCCGGAGGTGCTGGTGGCCTCTTATCATGGTGTACCGAAGCGTTACCTCGACCAGGGCGATCCCTACTACTGTCATTGCCACCAGACGACCCGACTGCTGAAGGAGCGGCTGGGCCTTGCGGACGCGGCGATCGAGACCACCTTCCAGTCGAAGTTCGGGCCGGAGGAATGGCTGGGCCCGGCGACCGTCGAGCGGGTCGCCGAGCTGGCCCGCGAGGGGCGTCGTCATATCGCGGTGATCTCGCCGGCCTTCTCGGCCGACTGCGTGGAGACCCTGGAAGAGGTCCAGCAGGAGATCCGCGATGCCTTCCTCGAGGCCGGCGGCGAGACCTTCACCTACGTTCCTTGCCTGAACGCCCGTGACGATCATGTCACGGCGCTGGAGGCGATCGCGCGCCAAGAGTTGGCGGGCTGGTTGTAGCCGTCGTCGACGCCGAGACAAGGCGCACCGAAACGCGACAGGCGGCCCTTCAAGGGGCCGCCTGTCGCATGTTGGGTATGGCAAGTGCTGGGGGGTGTCACTGGCTGGGCGGGCGCTTGTCGAGCGTGATGGGGCCGCGGTCGGGAGGCGAGCCGTGGGGCACCGGCGTCTGGCCGACCTCTTCCTCCTGCAGCTCCACGGGGTGCCCGCGGGTCTTGTCGACGTACTTGAGCTGCAGGTGCAGGCCCGTCTTGGCCAGCAAGTGAGCACTCACCGGGGCGGTGATGAACAGGAACAGGGCGATCAGGATCTCCTGCACCACGGGTTCGCTGTCGGCGATGCCGAAGTAGAGCATCGAGGCCACCAGGGTGCAGCCGATGCCCATGGTGGTGGCCTTGGTCGGCCCGTGCAGGCGCATGTAGAAGTCGCGCAGGTGGGCCATGCCCAGCGAGCCGATGAAGGCGAAGGCTCCGCCGGCGATCAGCAGCAGCGAGATGATGGCCTCGAGAATCACGTAGAACGACATGCTGGGCTCTCCTATTCGATGATGTCGCCGCGCTGTAAGTACTTACATACCGCCACGGTGCTGATGAAGCCGAGCATGGCGATCAGTACCGCCGCCTCGAAGTAGGTCTTGGTGCCGAGCCACAGGCCGAGCAGCACGATCAGCGCGATGGAGTTCACGTACATGGTGTCCAACGCCAGGATGCGATCGGGCAGGGTGGGCCCCACCGTCAGGCGGAAGGTGTTGAGCAGCAGGGCCAACATCACCAGTGTCAGGCTGATCTTCAGGGCGATGTCTAGCATTCGTAGATCTCCTTGAGCGGGCGCTCGTAGCGTTCGCGGATCTGTTCGATCAGCGCCTCGTCATCCTCCACATCCAGGGCATGGATCAGCAGCGTCCGGCCGTCCATACGCAGGTTGGCCGATACCGTCCCCGGGGTCAGGCTGACGGTGCTGGCCAGCAGGGTGATGGTGAAGCGCTCCTCGAGCATCAGCGGGTATTCCACGAAATGGGGCCGCGAGCGCTGACGCGGGTTGAGGATCAGCCAGGCCACCTGGAAGTTGGCGACCACGATGTCGCCCAGCACCCGCAGCACGTAGCGTAGCAGCAGGCCGGGCCGCTTGACGCTGGGCTGCACGTCCCAGAAGCGATAGGTCAGCAAGGGGATGGCGATGGCCAGGGCGCCGCCCAGCAGGAACTGGCCGAAGGCCAGGCTGCGCACCAGCAGCAGCCAGACCACCAGCAGCAGCAGCGACAGCATCGGAATCGGAAGCCAGGAACGAGAGCGAATCATGAGGCGTCTCCAGCGTCGGACAGCAGGGTGCGAACCATGGCATCGGGGTTGGCCAGCTGCTCGGCGGCGGCCTGGGTGTAGTCGCTCACCGGGCCGGCCAATGCCACCAGCAGCGGCGAGGTAGCCAGCAGCAGGGTCGCCCCAACCCAGTGCTGGCGAGGCAGCGGTTCGCCGTCGCGCTCGCCCTTCTGGCTCCGCCAGAACAGCGTCGAGCCGGCCCGCGACAGGGCGATGATGGCGGCCAGTCCGCTGATCAGCAGCAACGGCCAGAGCCAGGGCTGCTGCTCGGGGGTGGCGGCGTCGAGCAGCAGCGCCTTGCCGATGGCACCGGACAGCGGCGGCAGGCCGGCCACGGCCACGGCACCGGCCAGGAACAGCATCGCCAGGGCACCACCTTGGGTCAGCGGGCGACCGCGAACGATACGCGTGCCGGCCTTGCCGCGCTGCAGGCCGATCATCTCGGCGAGCAGGAACAGGCCACCGGTGACCAGGGTGCTGTGTATCAGGTAATAGAGCAGCGAGGCGGTCGCCTCGGTCGTGCCCATGCCGATGCCGGCCAGCAGGGTGCCCACCGAGACCAGGACCAGATAGGCCACCAGCAGGCGCAGGTCGCGGGCGGCCATCACCCCGAGGGTCGCCACCGCCAGGGTCGCCAGCGCCAGCCACCACACCCAGGGCTGCTGCAGGGCGGCCAGGCCGCCGGCCTGCTCACCGAAGATCAGCGAAAAGACACGCAGGATGGCGTAGATGCCGACCTTGGTCATGATGGCGAACAGCGCCGCCACCGGGGCCGGGGCCGCGGCATAGGCGCGTGGCAACCAGAAATACAGCGGCAGGATGGCCGCCTTGAGGCCGAATACCACTAGCAGCAGCAGCGCGCCGGCGGTCACCAGCCCGGTGCGATCGTCGGGAAGCTCGGCGATCCGCGCCGCCATGTCGGCCATGTTGAGGGTGCCGGTGGCGCCGTAGAGGGTGCCCACGGCGATCAAGAACAGCGACGAGCCGGCCAGGTTGAGGACCACGTAGTGCACGGCGGCCTGGGTGCGCGACTTGCCGCCGCCATGCAGCAGCAGGGCGTAGGAGGCCAGCAGCAGGACCTCGAAGAACACGAAGAGGTTGAACAGGTCGCCGGTCAGGAAGGCACCGTTGATGCCCATCAGCTGCAGCTGGAAGAGGCCATGGAAGTTGCTGCCCTGCTCGTCGTCGCCGCCGCAGGCGAAGATCACGCAGCCCAGCGCCAGCACCGAGGTGAGCAGCACCATCAGCGCCGAGAGTCGGTCGAGCACCAGCACGATGCCGAAGGGCGGCTGCCAGTCGCCCAGGGCGTAGTAGGCGATCTCGCCGCTCGAGGCGCGTTCGACCAGCAAGGCGGAGATCACCACCAGCGCCAGGGTGGCGCCCACGCCGAGCCAACGCTTGATGCGCGGGTTGCCTTGGCGCGTGCGCAGCAGCAGTACGCCGGCGATCAGCGGTAGGACGATGGGCAGCACGATCAGGTGGGGGCTCATCGGCGCGTCTCCTCTCGATCTTCGCGATTGCGGCCGCCATCGACGTGGTCGTTACCCATGTCGCCGCGGGCGCGCATCGCCAGGATCACCGCGAAGGCGGTCATCGCGAAGCCGATGACGATAGCGGTCAGCACCAGCGCCTGGGGCAAGGGGTCGGCATACGACGTCTTGCCGTCGATGATCGTCGCGCCGTGGGTGGTCAGCCCGCCCATCGAGAACAGGAACAGGTTGACCGCATAGGACAGCAGGGTCAGTCCCATCACCACGGGGAAGGTGCGTCCCCGGAGGATCAGGTAGAAGCCACAGGCGCTGAGCACGCCGGTGGTGATGGCATAGAGGCTTTCCATCAGCGTTTCTCCTTGCCGCTGGTGGCGGGGGAATGTGCGTCCTTCACCGGGCGGTGCAACGTGGTCACCTTGCCGAGGTTGGCCAGGATCATCAGTGTCGCCCCGACCACGGCCAGGTAGACGCCGAGGTCGAAGATCAGCGCCGTGGCCAACTCGAATTCGCCGATCAGCGGGAGCTGGAAATGACCGAAGGCGGAGGTCAGGAAGGGCCGGTCGAACAGCCAGCTCCCCAGGCCGGTCAGGGTCGCCAGCCCCACGCCGGCGATGGCCACCGGTTGATAGGGGAAGTCGAGGCGCGCCTGGGCCCACTCCACGCCGCGGGCGATCAGCAGCAGGATCAGCGCCACGGCGGTGATCAGACCGGCGATGAAGCCACCGCCCGGCAGGTTGTGGCCGCGCAGGAAGATGAAGGCGGAGACCAGCAGGGCCAGCGGCAGCAGCGTCTGGGAGATGGTGGTGAGGATCATCGGATAGCGATCCGGGCACCACAGCCGGCCCTCGGTGTCGCTGTGCGGCATGAACAGGCGCAGGCGGTTGAGCAGCTTGAAGATCGCCAGGCCGGCGATGGCCAGCACCGTGATCTCGCCGAGGGTATCGAAGCCACGGAAGTCGACCAGGATGACGTTGACCACGTTGTGGCCGCCGCCACCGGAGACGCTATTGTCGAGGAAGAAATCCGAGATGCTGGCGTTGCTTCGTGTCAGTACCGCGTAGTTGAGGCTGGCGACGGTCATGCCCAGGGCCCCGGCCAAAACGGTATCGCGCAGGCTGCGCGGCAGCGAGGATTCGCGCGGCGTCCGCTGGGGCAGGAAGAACAGCGCCAGCATCAACAGGATGATGGTCACCACCTCTACCGACAGCTGGGTCAGGGCCAGATCGGGGGCGGAGAAGCGGGCGAAGGTCAGCGAGACGAGCAGGCCCACCATCGATAGCATCAGCAGCGAGATCAGGCGATAGCGGTGGGTGACCACGGTGGCCAAGCCGCTGAACATCAGCAGCGCCGCGCCGGTGAGCAGGATGCCGTCCACCGGCCGCTGAGGCGCCTCGCCGGCCAGGCTCGGCATCTTGCCGAGGCCCAGCGCGACGAAGATCAGCGAGACCAGCAACAGCAGCCCCATGTAACGTTGCAATGAAGCGTTGTCGAGGCGCTTCAGCAGGGCCTCGGCGCGATTCCCCGCGCGCTGTACGCCGGCCTCGAACACCAGGCGCGCATCCACCGGCTTGAAGCCGCGCAGGAAGCGACGCAGATAAGCGTGGGCGGCGTAGAGCCCGGCCCCGGCGACCAGCGCCACGGCGCTCATCGCCAGCGGCAGGTTGATGCCATGCCAGAGCGCCAGGTGGAAGTCCAGCGGCGCCAGCAGCACGGCGCGGCTGGCCAGGTCGAGCAGGCCGCCGGCCAGCGCCGACGGGAACACGCCGACCAGCACACACAGTGTGGCCAGCAGCGCCATCGGGGCGCTCATCAGGCGCGGCGGCTCATGGGGCGTCTTAGGTGGCTCTTGGGTCGGTGCCTTGAAGAACACCGCGTGTACCAGGCGCAGCGAATAGGCCACCGATAGCACGCCGCCGGCGGTCGCCAGCACCGGCATCAGCCAGCTCAGGCCGCCGAGGACCGGCGACGTCAGGGTCTCGGCGAACAGCATTTCCTTGGAAAGGAAGCCGTTGAACAGCGGCACGCCGGCCATGGCGGCGCCGGTGATCGTGGTCAGCACGGCGGTCAGCGGCATGGCACGGCGCAGCCCACCCAGGCGCGACAATTCGCGGGTGCCGGCCTCGTGATCGATGATCCCCGCGCCCATGAACAGCGCCGCCTTGAAGGTGGCGTGGTTGATGATGTGGAACAGCGCCGCCAGCACCGCCATGGGACTGCCGATGCCCAACAACACGGTGATCAGGCCCAGGTGGCTGACCGTGGAGAACGCCAGGATGCCCTTGAGGTCGGTCTTCATCAGCGCGAACCAGGCGCCATAGAGCATGGTGGTCATGCCCACCAGGGAAACCGTCAGGGTCCACAGCTCGCTGCCGGATAGCGCCGGATGCAGGCGCGCCATCAGGAAGATGCCGGCCTTGACCATGGTCGCCGAGTGGAGATACGCCGAGACCGGTGTCGGCGCCGCCATGGCGTGGGGCAGCCAGAAATGGAAGGGGAACTGGGCCGACTTGGCGAAGGCGCCCAGCAGCACCAAGGCGAGGGTCAGCGGGTAGCGCGGGTCGGCGACGATCGTCTCGCCACTGGCCAGCACGGTGTCGAGTTCGTAGCTGCCGACGATATCGCCAAGCAGCAGGAAGCCGGCCAGCAGCGCCAGGCCGCCGGCGCCGGTCACCGTCAGCGCCATGCGTGCGCCCTTGCGGGCATCGCTGCGGTGGGACCAGAAGCCGATCAGCAGGAAGGACGAGAGACTCGTGAGCTCCCAGAAGACCCATAGCAGCAGCAGGTTGTCGGCCATGGCGATGCCGACCATGGAGGCCATGAACAGGATCAAGTAGGCGTAGAAGCGCCCATAGGGTTCGTCCGGGTCCAGATAGAAGTGCGCGTAGAGCAGGATAAGCAGGCCGATGCCGAGGATCAGCAGATTGAACAGCAGCGACAGGCCGTCCAGCCGGAAGGCCAGCTCCAGGCCCAGAGATGGTATCCAGTCGACGGCGAAACGCAGCGTCTCGCCATCGAGCAGGGCAGGCACTTCCGCCAGCATCAGCAACAATGCCAGGGCGGGCAGGGCGGCGGTGGCCAGGGAGCATTCCCGGCGTCTCAGGCCGGCCCCGAAGGCCGGCACCAGAACGCCGAGAAGGGGTAGCAGTGCTATCCACAACAAGGTCATCGATCAGTCATCCTGCTCGGTTGCGTCATGTCGGAGCGTCATCATGCCGAGGGGGCGCACGCTAGTGGTAGGGCGTTGCATCCGTCCCAGGGCCGGTCGAGCTCCATGAAGTGATTGAATCGCAATACCTTAACGCATCGGGCGGCGGCTCGCGCCTCCTTGCCTTTCAAAATCGGGCTCTTTAAGGTTGAGCCACGCTTTCATCCGGTGAGCCCGTACGGACGCCAAGGAGGGATGCTCGATGCAACTGGCTGTATTGGGAGGCTTCGTGCTCGCCGGCATGGCGCCGCTGCTGCACCGTTGGTTCGCCGCGCGTACCCCGCTACTGATGGCAGCATTGCCGGCGGGAATCGCCGCCTGGCTGCTGGCCCAGTGGCCGATGGTCGTCGCCGGTGGTGCGCTGCGGCTGGAGTGGGCCTGGGCCCCGGGGCTCGATATCAGCCTGACCTTCCTGCTCGATGGCCTGTCGCTGATGTTCGCCCTGCTGATCAGCGTGATCGGCGCCGTGGTGCTGGTCTATAGCGGCGAGTATCTGCGTGGTCATCGCGACCTGCCGCGCTTCTTGGTGGTGATCACCGCCTTCATGATGTCGATGCTGGGCCTGGTGCTGTCCGATAACCTGGTGGCGCTGTTCGTCTTCTGGGAGCTCACCAGCATCACCTCCTACCTGCTGATCGGCTTCAACCATACCGATTCTGCCGCGCGCAAGGCCGCCCAGCAGGGGTTGCTGGTGACCGTGGGCGGTGGCCTGGCGCTACTGGCCGGCTTCGTCATGCTCGCTCAGGCCGGCGACAGCTGGTCCCTGCAGGCGCTGGTCGAGCGTGGCGACGTCCTGCGCCAGCATGAACTCTACACGCCGTTGCTGATCTGCATCCTGCTCGGGGCCTTCACCAAGTCGGCCCAGTTCCCCTTCCATTTCTGGTTGCCCAACGCCATGGCGGCGCCGACGCCGGTCTCGGCTTACCTGCACTCGGCGACCATGGTCAAGGCCGGCATCTATCTGCTGGCCAGGCTGCATCCGGCGCTTTCCGGCAGCGAGGCCTGGGTGTTCACGCTGTCGCTGGTCGGCGCCTTGACCATGGTGACCGGCGCCTTCCTGGCGATTCGTCACACCGGCATCAAGACGCTGCTGGCCTATTCCACGGTGATGGCGCTGGGCACGCTGACCCTGCTGTTGGGTATCGGCACGCCCGGGGCGCTGAGCGCCTTCGTGATCTTCCTGCTGGCGCATGCTTTCTATAAGGGCACGCTGTTCCTGGTCGCCGGCATCCTCGACCATGAGACCGGCACCAAGGACGTCACCGCCATGGGCGGGCTGCGCCGGGTCATGCCGCTGACCGCGGCGCTGGCCATGCTGGCCGCGTTGTCGCTGGCCGGCCTGCCGCCGCTGTTGGGCTTCGTCGGCAAGGAGCTGATGTTCGTCTCGCTGCTGGAGGCCTCGAGCTGGCAAAAAAGCCTCCTGGTGCCGGCCTTCGTGGCTGCCTTCCTGACGCTTTCGGTGGCGGCGATCGTCGCGCTGCGCCCCTTCTTCGGCGCCCGGCAGGAGACGCCGCGCACGCCCCGGGAGCCGCCCCTCGCGATGCTTGCAGGGCCCTTGCTGCTGACCTCGCTGTCGCTGCTGCTGGGGCTCGCGCCGGGTGGGCTGGATGGCCTGACCCGCGCCGTCCTGGCAGACATCGGCGCCTCCGGGGCCGACGTGAAGCTGGCGCTGTGGCATGGCATCAACCTGCCGCTCGGGCTGTCGTTGGCGAGCCTGGTGCTGGGGGGATTGGTGTATCGATACTGGGATGGGCTGCGTGGCATGTTACGGCGGCTCGACCCGCTGATGACGCGTGGCCCGGAGGCCGGCTACGATGCCTTGATGGCGGGCCTGGTGGCACTGGCGGCCTGGCAGACGCGTTTCCTGCAGAACGGCTACATTCGCAACTACCTGGTGATGACCCTGCTGGTCATGCTGGGGCTGGTGGGGCATGCCTTCTTCTTCCGCCATGGCCTGGCGATCGAGCTCGGCGTGTCGGTCTACATCCATGAGGCGGTGGTCGCCGGCCTGATGGTCGCCGGTGCGGTGTCCGCCTGCGTGATGCGGGCGCGGCTAGCCGCGGTGGCGGCGGTGGGGGTGATGGGCTTCTGCATCGCCCTGACCTTCGTGCTGTTCAGTGCGCCGGACCTGGCCATCACCCAGTTGCTGGTGGAGACCCTCACCGTGGTGCTGCTGGCGCTGGTGCTGTTCCGCCTGCCGCGCTTCGCCACCCTGTCGACGCCCATCGAGCGGCTTCGTGATCTGGTGGTGGCGACGCTGACCGGCGGCATGATCACGCTGCTGATGCTCTCGGTGCTGTCCGGCGAGCGCCTGCCGCGCATTTCCGACTGGATGGTCGCCAACAGTCAGCCGCAGGCCCACGGGCATAACATCGTCAACGTCATCCTGGTTGATTTCCGCGCCCTGGACACCCTGGGCGAGATCTTCGTCCTGGCCCTGGCGGCCGTGGGTGTCCATGCCATGCTGCGGTTCCATGCTCGCGGGAACCCGGCCGGCGATGATGGAGGCTCGGGAGGGCCGATGAAGTCCGGGACGCTGATCTTGAGCGTCGCCGCCCGTCTGCTGTTGCCGCTGCAGCTGCTGTTCTCGGTGTTTCTGCTGCTGCGTGGTCACGATGAGCCCGGCGGGGGCTTCATCGCCGCCCTGGCGGCCTCGGGGGGGTTCGCGCTCTACCTGTTCGCCTTCGGGCGCGATGCCCTGCGTCAGGTCCTGCGAGTCTCGCCGCGCGATCTGGTGGGCGTCGGTCTGCTGCTCGGCATGCTCTCGACGCTGCCGGCCTGGTGGAGCGGCGAGCCCTTCTTCACCGCCCACTGGTGGACGATCCCGGTGATCGACTTCAAGGCCTCGACACCGCTGATCTTCGATATCGGGGTCTATCTGGCGGTCGTGGGTGTGGTGCTCACCGCCATCACCGCCTTGGTGGACAACGATCGACACGATGAGGGATAGCCCATGGAATCGCTAATGGCCGTGAGTATCGGCGTGCTGTTCGCCACCGCCATCTACATGATGCTGCGGCGTTCCATCGTCAAGCTGGTGATCGGACTGATGCTGCTGTCCAACGCCGCCAACCTGCTGATCTTCACCACGGCCGGCATGCGTCGTGGGGCACCGCCGCTGGTGCCGGAGGGGCTCGGCGCGCCGACGTCGGCGGTGGCCGACCCGCTGCCTCAGGCGCTGGTGCTGACCGCCATCGTCATCGCCTTCGGCGTGCTCTCGTTCGCGGTGGTGCTGGTGCGGCGCGCCTGGGAGGTCGTACGGGCCGACGACCTGGATCAGATGAAGGATACCGACACGTGACCCCGCAGATCGCGCTCCCCATCCTCATTCCCTTGTTCGCCGGTGCTTTGTCGCTGGTGTGCTGGCGTTCCCGCACGATGCAGCGCCTGATCGCGGTGGGCGGCACCGCGGGACTGCTGATCACGAGCTGCTGGCTGCTGATGACGGTCAACCGCGAGGGGATCCAGGTGATGCAGGTGGGCGGCTGGTCGGCCCCCTTCGGCATCAGCCTGGTCGCCGACCTGCTGGGCGCCATCATGGTCGTGCTCACCGGCGTCATCGGCCTGGCCGTGGCACTCTTCTCGCTGGCCTCGATCGGCCGCGGTCATCAGGACTACGGCTACTTCCCGCTGATGCATCTGCTGCTGGCCGGGGTGGCCGGGGCCTTCTTGACCGGTGATATCTTCAACCTCTACGTGTGGTTCGAGGTGATGCTGGTGGCGTCCTTCGCGCTGCTGATCCTGGGCAGCGAGAAGCCGCAGATGGAAGGGGCGATCAAGTACGTCACTCTCAACCTGGTGTCTTCGGTACTGTTCCTGGTGGCCGTGGGCCTGCTGTACGGCATGGTCGGCACGCTCAACATGGCCGACATCGCCCGTCGGCTGGCGAGCCTGGAGGACACCGGCATGGTCGACGTGCTGGCGATGATGTTCATGGTCGCCTTCGGCATCAAGGCGGCGGCGTTCCCGTTGTTCTTCTGGCTGCCGGCTTCCTACCATACCCCGCCGGTGGCGGTGTCGGCGTTGTTCGCCGGCCTGCTGACCAAGGTCGGGGTCTATGCCCTGTTCCGGGTGTTTACCCTGATCTTCCATCATAGCCCCGGCTATACCCACGAGATCCTGCAATGGGGTGCCGCGCTGACCATGCTGTCCGGCGTGCTGGGGGCGGCGGCTCAGTTCGAGTTCCGGCGCATCCTGTCGTTCCACATCGTCAGCCAGATCGGCTACATGATCCTGGGGCTTGCGCTGTTCACGCCGCTGGCGATCCTCGGGGGCGTGTTCTACATCGTCCACCACATCATCGTGAAGACCAATCTCTTCCTGATCAGCGGCATCGTCCAGCGGCTGCGCGGCAGCTATCGCCTCGAGGCGCTGGGCGGCGTCTATCGCGACCATCCCTGGCTGGCGGTACTGTTCCTGGTGTCCGCGCTGTCGCTGGCCGGGATGCCGCCATTATCCGGCTTCTTCGCCAAGTTCATCGTGATTCGCGCGGGCCTCGAGGCCGAGGCCTATGGGGTGACGGCGATCGCCCTGCTGGTCGGGTTGTTGACCCTCTATTCGATGACCAAGATCTGGAACGAGGCGTTCTGGAAGGCGCCGCCCGACGATGAGGCGGACAGGGTGCCGCCGCGGCAGGTCGGGCAGCGCGAGCTGTGGCTGATGGGCGCGCCGGTGGTCGGCCTGGCGATCTGCACCCTGGTGATCGGTCTGCAACCCGACGCGCTCTATGCGCTGGCCGAGGCCTCGGCGGCGCAGCTACTGGCGCCGGAACGCTACATCGAAGCGGTGCTCGGGACACCCGGAGGAGGCGTATGATCGGGGCGGCCTGGAACCTGTTACTCGGCGTCGCCTGGGTGGTGCTGACCGGCGACTTCAGCGGCGGCAACCTGTTCGCCGGGCTGGTGTTCGGCTACCTGGTGCTGGCCCTGATTCAGCCTCAGGTCCCGGCGCTGAACGGTTACGCGCAGCGCTTGCCGCGGCTGGTTCGCTTCGTCGGCTTCTTCCTCAAGGAGCTGGTGGTCTCCAACCTGCGGGTGTCCTACGACATCGTCACCCCGCCCTGGTACATGAAGCCGGGGGTGATCGCCATGCCACTGAAGGCGCGTACCGAGTTCGAGATCGCCTTCGTCGCCAACCTGATATCGCTGACCCCGGGGACACTGAGCCTGGATGTCTCCGACGACCGTCGTGTGCTCTACATCCATGCGATGTTCCTCGACGACGAGCCGGCGCTGACCCAAAGCCTGGCCGAGCTCGAGAGGCGTGCCCTGGAACTCTTTCACTAACCAGTCGAGGCCTATCCCGTGTCGATCGTGATCCTGTTCAGTCTGGCCCTGATGTCGTTGGCGCTTTGCCTGGCGTTCGCGCGCCTTTTCCGCGGGCCGAGCCTGCCGGATCGGGTCGTGGCGCTGGAGCTATTCTCGTCGATCCTCGTCGGCATCATCGGCGTGGTGGCCATCGCCACCGACGTGGCGATCCTGCTGGACGTGGCCATCGTCATGGCGCTGATGGCCTTCATGGCGACGATCGGCTTTGCCCGATTCCTGGAGCGGGGAGGACCGCGAGATGACTGACGTGCTGACCGCGGTGGGCATGCTCAGCGGCTCGACCTTCATGCTATTGGCCGCCCTGGGGGTGGTCCGCCTGCCGGACTTGCTGACGCGCCTGCATGCGACGACCAAGGCGGCGACGCTGGGTGTGACGTTGATCATGCTGTCGGTGGCGTTGCACTTCGCCGAGACGGCCGTAGTGGCACGGGCCTTCGGGATCATCCTGTTCCTGTTGCTGACGGCGCCGGTGGCGGCACACATCATCGGCCGGGCCGGCTACTTCGTGGGCGCCCGTCTGTGGAATGGCACCGTCAAGGACGAACTGCGCCCCCACTACGACCCGCTGACACACCGCCTGCGCAGCGGGCGTGAGGAAGAAGACGATCCGGCCAGCGGATCACGCCACGGCGACTGACCGCCCATCGTCGACGCGCGGCTCGCTCAGGGGCCTGGCCGCTTGCGAGCCGGGAGGGACTGCCTGCCCGTCGGGCTGGCCTGGCGGGGCGATCTGCGCCATCATCGAGGGCTCTTTTCGTCAAGGAACGCCGTCGATGTTGCCCCCGTTATTGCTCCTCATGCTGCTGTGCGCCGGCCTGACCGGCTGCCAGGGGCTTGCCACGCCGCGTGCCGAAGCCGCCTCGCCATCGACCGACGTATCGGCCTCGGCGACGCCCGATGAGGGAGCGGAGGCCTCGTCCGCCCGGGGCGTCGGCGCCGATCGAACGTTTGCCGACTGGCGGCACGACTTCCGCCGTCGGGCCCGGCAGGCGGGCCTCGGCGAGACCGCGCTGGCACGCGTCGACGCGCTGCGCTATCTGCCCCGGGTGATCGAGCTGGACCGTCGCCAGCCGGAGTTCGTGCGCCCGATCTGGGCGTATCTCGACGGCGCGGTCTCGTCGAGCCGGGTGAGCACCGGGCAGGCGCGGTTGGCCGACTATCGCCAGACCGCTCGGCGTGCGGAGCGACGCTTCGGGGTGCCGGCCGAGGTGCTGGTGGCGATCTGGGGCATCGAGAGCAGCTACGGCGGCTACCAGGGCGAGGTCGCGACGCTCGATGCGCTGGCGACCCTGGCCCATGACGGCCGCCGTCGCGAGTTCGCACGCGGTGAACTGCTGGCGGCGTTGCGTATTCTCGAGGCCGGCGAGGTACCCGCCGAGCGCATGGTCGGTTCCTGGGCCGGCGCCATGGGGCACCCGCAGTTCCTGCCATCGAGCTATCTGGCCCACGCGGTGGATGGCGACGGTGACGGCCGCCGCGATATCTGGGGCAGTGTCCCCGACGTCATGGCCTCGATCGCGGGCTATCTCGCCGATGCCGGCTGGCGAGAGGGCGAGCCCTGGGGCGTCGAGGTCGTGTTGCCGGACGGCTTCGACTATGCGCTGACCGATGCCGCGACCCGGCGCGATGCAGACGGGTGGGCGGCCGCCGGTGTCAGCCGCCGCGGCGGCGGCGCGTTGCCGACCCTTGCGGATGCCGGTCTGATCGCTCCAGCTGGCGTGCGTGGTCCGGCCTTCTTGATCGGTCACAACTTCCGGGTCATTCGGCGCTACAACAACGCCACCAGCTATGCCCTGGCGGTAGCCGCGTTGAGCGATGCCATCGCCGGGCGTGCCGCGATTCAGGGCGACTGGCCCCGTCAGGAACCGGCGCTCAAGCGCACCCAGGTGCTGGAATTGCAGCGCCGGCTCGCTGCCCGCGGTTACGAGGTCGGCGAGGCCGATGGCATCCTCGGGCCCAACACCCGGCGTGGCCTGCGGGCCTTCCAGCGCGACCTCGGCGTGACGCCGGATGGCTTCGCCACCCTGGCCCTGCTGGAACGGTTGCGTGAGGTGAGCTCATGAGGCGCATGGCGTGGTGCCTGACGGCGCTGATGTGGTCGTCGGGGCTGGCCGTGGCCGAATCCCCCGAGCGCACGGTGGGGTGGGTCGAATCGGTGACCCTGATGCCCTGGAACCTACCCTTCGAGGCCAAGCTCGACAGCGGCGCGCTGACCTCGTCGCTGGACGCTCGGGACATCGAGACCTTCGAGCGCGAGGGCGAGCCCTGGGTGCGCTTCCGGCTGCGCTTCGATGATGATGACAAGGGGGAGACCTTCGCCATGCACCTGGAACGGCCGCGCGAGCGGCGCCTCACGGTGCGCGGTGCCGGCGGTACCGACGATCGCCCGGTGGTGTTGCTCGAGGTCTGCGTGGACGGGGTGCGTTACGAGGAGGAGTTCAGCCTGCGCGACCGCTCGGAGATGACCTATCCGATCTTGCTGGGGCGCCGCACCATCGGCCACCTGGGGCGTCTCGACGCGGCCAGTCAGCATCTGACCGAGCCTGGCTGTTCCGGCGATGCCCGGCGGGTGGCGCATCGGCCGGATGAGGGCGGGCAGGGGGCCGCCGACGCGGATGCCGATACGGCCTCCGCCGAGGCGTCAGAATAGCCGCGCCAGCAGGGCGGTGACCGCCGTTTCCACGCGCAGGATGCGCGGCCCCATGTGGACACCCCGGCAACCGGCCTCGACCAGCCGCTCCACTTCCCAGGGAATGAAGCCGCCTTCGGGGCCGACGACCAGCAGCGTCTCGTCCTCGACGCCACGCGGGCAGGCGTCGGGCATGCCGGGATGGGCCAGCAGGCCACGGCGGCCTGCCATCAGCGATGGCAGCGTGTCCTCGACGAAGGGCCGGAAGCCCTTGGCCAGGGTCACCCGCGGCAGGCGGGTGTCGCGGGCCTGCTCCAGGCCCAGCTCCAGGTGGCGACGGATCTTGTCGTCGCCAAGTTCCGGCGACTGCCAGTAGCTCTTCTCCACCCGCCGGGTGTTGAGCAGCGTCAGCTCCTTCACTCCCAGCGCGGTGACGTGCTCCAGCGTGCGCGCCAGCATCCGGGGCCGCGGCAGGGCCAGCACCAGGTGGACCGGCAGCGGCGGCGGCGGGGCCTGGTCGAGGCCGGAAACGTCGAACAGCGCCTCGGACTCGTCGAGGGTCAAGAGGCGGCCACGCCCCAGGGTCGCGCCGGCGATGCCGAGCGTCATGTCGTCGCCGGCGCGGGCCCGGTGGACCTCCTTGAGGTGGGCGAGCCGCCGTGGGTCGCGTATCCGAGCCAGGCGGTCGTTCTCGATGTCGTCGGGCGAGAGCAGGATCAGGTTCATGGGGCCTCGTGGTGCCGGTATGCCTTGCATGAAGGGGTGGGCGGTGCACAATACCTGCATCGGCAGGTCTTCGCCCAGCCGAATCGCCCCAAGAGGGCCGTGTGTGGGATGCGCCAGCCTGCCGATCGTCGCCGCGATGCGACCGAGCCGGGTCGCCGGGGGCGCTCGAGGAGGCCGGAGGCGGCGCCCGCGGCCGCTTTCTGACATAATGCCGCGACATTTTTCCCGTGTTTCCCCGTGTAGTGAGGTAGAGCAGCGGATGAAGGTTCTGATCATCGGCGGCGGTGGCCGCGAACATGCCCTGGCCTGGAAGGTCGCCCAGTCGCCGCGTGTCGAGAGCGTCCACGTGGCGCCGGGCAATGCCGGCACCGCCCGCGAGGCCGGGCTCGAGAACGTGGCGATCGGCGCCGAGGACCTGGACGGGCTGATCGCCTTCGCGCGTGAGCGGGCCATCGACCTGACCATCGTCGGCCCCGAGGCGCCGCTGGTGGAAGGCGTGGTCGACCGCTTCCGCGAGGCCGGCCTGGCGATCTTCGGCCCCACCGCCGGCGCCGCCCAGCTCGAGGGCTCCAAGGCCTTCGCCAAGGATTTCCTGGCTCGCCATGCCATCCCCTCCGCCGAGTACCGCACCTTCGTGGCCGTGGCACCGGCGCTTGAATACCTCGCCGAGAAGGGCGCGCCGATCGTCATCAAGGCCGACGGCCTGGCCGCCGGTAAGGGCGTGATCGTGGCCATGAACCAGGCCGAGGCCGAGGCCGCGGTCCACGACATGCTCGAGGACAACGCCTTCGGCGATGCCGGCGCCCGCGTGGTGATCGAGGACTTCCTGCAGGGCGAGGAGGCCAGCTTCATCGTCATGGTCGATGGCGAGACGGTGCTACCCATGGCCACCAGCCAGGATCACAAGCGCGCCTATGATGACGACCAGGGGCCGAACACCGGGGGCATGGGCGCCTACTCCCCGGCACCGGTGGTCACCGACGAGGTCCACGAGCGCATCATGGAGCGGGTCATCCAGCCCACGGTGCGGGGCATGGCCGAGGAAGGCCACCCCTACACCGGCTTCCTGTATGCCGGGCTGATGGTCGACCCCCAGGGCAACCCGCGGGTGATCGAGTACAACTGCCGCTTCGGCGATCCCGAGACCCAGCCGATCATGCTGCGCCTCGAGTCCGACCTGGCCGAGCTGTGCCTGGCCGGTGCCCGTGGTGCGCTGGCCGGCCACGCCTGCGAGTGGGACGAACGTGTCGCGGTAGGCGTGGTGCTGGCGGCCGGCGGCTATCCCGACGAGTACCGCAAGGGCGATGCCATCGAGGGGCTCGAGGCCGCCGAGGCCATCGGTAGCAAGGTCTTTCACGCCGGCACCGCCACGGGCCAGGACGGCGAGGTGCTCACCGCCGGCGGCCGCGTGCTGTGCGTCACCGCCTTGGGCGAGGGTGTCTCGGCGGCGCGTGACCTGGCCTATCGAGGCGTGGCCGAGATCCGCTGGCAGGATGCCTTCCATCGGCGCGATATCGCCCACCGCGCCATCGCCCGGGAGGGCGGTGCCGGCTGAATGGCCGGCCGACATTCACCACGAGGAGGCGGCATGGAACGCGTGAAACTGGATTTCCCCGAAGCGGATATTCTCCACCGGCAGCCGCTGTCGGTGCGTATCACCGACATGAACTATGGCCAGCACCTCGGCCATGACGCCGTGGTATCGATGATGCATGAGGCCCGCGTCCAGGCCCTGGCCAGCCTGTCGCTCAGCGAGGGCGACATGGGCGGCTATGCGTGCGTGGCGGCCGACCTCGCGGTGCAATACCAGGCCGAGACGCACTGGCCCGAGGCGCTGATGGTGGACACCGCCATCCCGGCGCCCGGGCGCCGCGTGATCGCCGTCTATCATCGTATCCGGCGGGTCGCCGATGAGCGTGCCGTGGCCACGGCACGCATCAACCTGATGCTGCTGGACCCCGCCACCGGGCGCCCGGCGGCGGTGCCCGCGGTGGTGCGCGAATGCCTCGAGGGGGCGGCCTGATGTCGCGCGAGTATCCGATCATCGCCGTGACCGGCTCCTCGGGGGCCGGTACCACCACGGTCAAGCGCACCTTCGAGCGCATGTTCGCCCGCGAGGACCTGCATGCGGCCTTCGTCGATGGCGATGCCTTCCATCGCTATACCCGCCAGGAGCTGGCGCGGATCTTTCGCGAGGAGCCGGAGCGCAAGGACGAGCTGTCGCACTTCTCCGTCGGGGCCAACCTGCTGGAGGAGCTGGAGGGGTTGTTCCAGGAATACGGCGAACACGGTCGTGGCACCTATCGCCACTACATCCACGCCGAAGACAAGTCGATGATCGAGGCCGGCTATCAGGTCGGCACCTTCACCGAATGGCAGCCGCTGCCCTCGGGTACCGATCTGCTGTTCTATGAGGGCTTGCACGGTGGCCTGGTGACCGCCGAGCACGACATCGCCCGCCACGCCGACCTGTTGGTCGGCGTGGCGCCGACCATGAATCTGGAGTGGATCCAGAAGATCGACCGCGACATTCGGTATCGCGGCTATTCCCAGGAGGCGGTGATCGACACCATCCTGGGGCGCATGGACGACTATGTGCGCTACATTCAGCCGCAATTCTCGCGCACTCATATCAACTTCCAGCGGGTGCCCACGGTGGATACCTCCAACCCCTTCGAGGTGCAGGACATCCCCGTCGATGCCGAGTCCTTCGTGGTGATCCGTTTCCGCGACCCGGCCACGGTGGACTTCCCCTACCTGCTGGCGATGATCCAGGATGCCTTCATGAGCCGCCCGCATACCCTGGTGGTGCCGGGCTCGCGCATGCCGCTGGCCATGGAGCTGATCCTGGGGCCGCTGGTGCGCCACCTGCTGGCCCAGCGACGCTTTCGCTGAGCCGCTTCTACCATCCGCGTTCGTCACCCGTCGAGGAGCCTTCCCCATGGATTGCCTGTTCTGCAAGATCATCCATCGCGAGATACCCGCCGACATCGTCTATGAAGACGACGAGGTGTTGGCCTTCAATGACCTCAATCCTCAGGCGCCGACTCACCAGCTGATCGTGCCCAAGCGCCATATCGCGACCCTCAACGACATCGAGCAAGACGATCTGGCGCTGGTCGGGCGGCTGCAGTTCACCGCCGCCAGGCTGGCCCGCGAGGCCGGCTTCGCCGATGACGGCTACCGGGTGGTGATGAACTGCAATGAACAGGGCGGCCAGACCGTCTACCACATTCACATGCACCTGATGGGCGGTCGGCGCTTCACCTGGCCGGCGGGCTAGTCGGCTCCGCGCGTCGGGGAAACTGCCGGCCCCGGGGCGACTCGGTTACAATGCGGCCATCATCGATTCAGGGGGTGTCATGAACCGTCAGTATTCCCGTGCCGACCGACTGGTGCGCCAGGGCGATGCCGTATTGCGCACCCTGCTGCCGGGCGCCGCCCAGCCGTCGCGCCCTTCGCCGGCCACCCCGGAACTGCGTGACGACGCGTTGGCCCCGGCGGAGCGCCGCCATGCGGTAGGGTTGATGCGCATCAACCATACCGGTGAGGTCTGTGCCCAGGCCCTCTATCAGGGGCAGGGGCTGACCGCCAAGCTGCCCGAGATTCGTGTTCAGATGGAGGAGGCCGCCCAGGAGGAGATCGATCACCTGGCCTGGTGCGAAGCGCGGCTCACCGAGCTCGACGGCCAGACCAGCCGCCTCAATCCCTTGTTCTACGCCGCCTCGTTCGGCATGGGGGCGCTGGCCGGTGCGGTCGGCGATCGGCTCAGCCTGGGCTTCGTGGCGGCTACCGAGGAGCAGGTGGGGCGCCATCTCGATGCCCATATGGATGAGTTGCCGGCGGGGGATCATCGCTCCCGCGCGGTGCTGCGCCAGATGGCCATCGACGAGGCGCAGCACGCCGAGCAGGCGCTGGCCGCCGGTGGCGCGCGCTTTCCGGGGCCGGTCAAGGCCGGCATGTCGCTCGCCTCCAAGGTGATGACCCGCTCGGTCTACAGGCTTTAACTGCCCCCGTGGGGTGAGCCATAAGCGGCGAGTCACCCCATCACCCAAAACCCCATCGGGTCCGACCGATGGGGTTTTTGACGTTTCTGACGGCTTACGGCGTAAAGCTCCGCCGCGTCAGTCCATGTTGCGCGAGTAGAAGATCTCCAGCATCTCCTTGCGCAGCCGGCCCTCGATGTCGCGCGCTTCTTCGAAGCTGATATCGCGCCGAGAGGTGCCGAACAGGTAGTTGTCCAGCTCGAAGTCCTTGAGCAGCATCTTGGTGTGGAACATGTTCTCCTGATACACGTTCACATCCATCATCTGGTAGGCCTGCTTGGTGTCATCGGCCAGGTAGTCCTGGATGGAGGCGATGTCGTGATCGATGAACAGTTTCTTGCCGTTCACGTCGCGGGTGAAGCCGCGCACCCGGTAGTCCATGGTCACGATGTCGGAATCGAAGCTGTGGATCAGGTAGTTGAGCGCCTTCAGCGGGCTGATATGGCCGCAGGTCGAGACATCGATATCCAGGCGAAAGGTGCTGATGCCGTTGTCCGGGTGTGACTCGGGGTAGCTGTGTACCGTGACATGGCTCTTGTCGAGGTGTGCCACTACGGTCTCCGGCAGCGGCCCCGGGCCGGGTTCCATCTGCTCGGGCGCGGCTTCCTCCAGCTCGTGCTCGGCGATCAGGATGGTCACGCTGGCCCCGTGGGGCTCGTAGTCCTGACGCGAGATGTTGAGCACATGGGCGCCGATGATATTGGTGACATCCTTGAGGATTTGGGTCAGCCGCTCGGCGTTATAGAGCTCGTCGATATAGTCGATATAGGCTTGGCGCTGCTCTTCGGTCTTGGCGTAGCAGATATCGTAGATGTTGAAGCTCAGGGAGCTGGTCAGGTTGTTGAACCCGTGGAGCCGGAGAGTGTCGGTCATGTCCGAGCCTCCCTAGTGTGGCGGATGGTGTCATCCCGACGCGCGGTGCCGGAACCCAGACGATCGAAAGGCGCGTATTATGCACAGCCCACCGCGGCGGCGCACCCGCCGCCGCGGTTTTTTTGCGCCCCGCCGGAGGCCGAATGGACAGTCGCCCCGGCGCGGGAGAAGTCACTCTTCGACGATGGTGAAGGCGTGCGTCACCTCGACGCCGCCCTGGGCCAGCATGATCGAGGCGCTGCAATACTTGTCGGCGGAGAGTTCCACGGCGCGCTTGACCTGTTTCTCCTTGAGCCCCTGGCCGCTGACCGTGAAGTGGATGTGGATCCTGGTGAAGACGCTGGGCACGCTATCGGCGCGCTCGGCCTCGATGCTCGCCACGCAGTCCGTGACCGGGGCGCGAGACTTCTCGAGGATCTCCAGCACATCGAAGGAGGTGCAGGCGCCCATGCCCATCAGCAGCATTTCCATCGGGCGGGGGCCGGTGTCGCGGCCGCCATGGTCGGGCGGGCCGTCGATGACCACGCTGTGGCCACTGCCGGATTCGGCAACGAATTGACGACCATCGGTCCATTTCACTGTGGCTTTCATGAGCTGAATTCCTTCCTGTTTGTCGGATCCCGTGTGATGAAACGTGCGGCTCCACCGCGGCCACTGCCGGCTTTCCATGCCCCCAGGCGACGAATGGACGACCGTCGGTCCGTTGTGCCGTGGTGTTCATGCACTGAATTCCTTCCTGTTTGCCGGGCCACGTGTGATGAAACG
>NZ_SDMO01000021.1 GCF_004798905.1 Halomonas borealis
GGGCCTGCCCGAGCCCCGCATCCGACGACGTGAAAGCCGAGCCTCCGGGCTCGGCTTTTTTGTGCCTGGCTATGTCGGGTGCTAGGCGCCGGCACTATGCCGGGCCGGTTTCCAGAACGAGCGCCCCGTCCTCTTGTGAGGATGGGGTGTTGTCGTATCGGCGTTGGAGAGGTAGTGGGTCGCCGTGTCGAGGTGAATCCCGCGCTTCTTCCCCAGTGCCCTGACCCTATGGGGATGCGTCACGCTGGGGCTATGGCACTCGGCACTCGAGTGCCGACCAAGTAGGAGGCGGGATGGCTTAGACGCCAGCATGGCGGAAATCAGCGCGCAGGGTGGTACGTGGGAGAGAGAGCGGCGAAGAGGTGCCGAGCACCTTCAAGTGGCAGCCCCTGTGGCCGTCGGTGGACGGCGTGACCGATACGAAAAGGCCGGGCAAGAAGCCCGGCCTTTCTCGTGGCGGTGACTGATCAGGCGGGGTTCTGCTCGATCCCCTGGACGTGCCAGGGGGCATCCTCACGCAGCTCGCGTATCAGGTGCCAGGTCTCGTTGAAGGCGTTCTGTTCACCGTTCTCGTCGAGAATGCCGTGGAACAGCACGGTGGCTTCGGCCTGGGTGCCGATTTCCTGGATGCTGCCGAGTTCGGCGAACAGGCGCACGACCTCGGTATGGTTGTTGGCCGGCTGCTGATCGCGCTCGGTGCGTAACAGGTTGTAGAGCTCGGGTGTCACGTAGTCCTGTATCTGGGAGAAGTCGTTGTTGTCCCAGGCCCGCTGCAGGGTCATGAAGTGTTCCTTGGCGCCGCCCAGGAAACGCTCGCGATCGAACCACGTCGGTTCCTTGGCGAGGCCGCCACCGAGGCTGCCGGTAAAGGCCTGGGGCTGTGCCTGGGACGGTTCCCGGGCGTCGCGGGATGCCATGTTCGGCCCCCCGGAGGTGGCGGCTCGTCGCTTGTGGGCGAAGAGCTTGAACAACAGGAAGAGCGCGCCGCCGATCAGCAGGATATCGAAGAAGCGCAGGTCGTCGAAGGCGCCGCCGAAGAACAGCGAGGCGAGCAGGCCGCCGGCCAGCAGGCCGGCGAAGGGGCCGGCGAAACGCGAGAGCCCGCTGGATGGCTTGCGCCGGGTTGAGGCGGCACCCGCGGTGCTGTTGGTGCGTGAGCTGGTGGCGCTCGGGCCGTCGGCGGAGCGGGAGTAGCTGCCGAAGCTCTTGCCGCCCCCCATGCGGCGGGCGTCGGCGTGGTCGACGGCGAGGCCGAAGCCAAGCAGGCCGACGACGAGCATGACAAGGAGTTGACGCATCGTGTGTCTCCAGAGAGTGTGGCGAAGGAGCCGCCGAGAAGAGTCGAAGCGCTCATTCTAGCGACTAAGTGGGCCTCCGACACCGTCTACCGAGAGAGGATCGTCGATGCGTCTGGTGCGTGAGAAGAGTGTGCTGCTGATCGTTGACCTGCAGGCGGGGCTGCTGCCGGTGCTGGAGGATGGTGAACAGGCCGTTCGTGAAGCGAGCTGGTTGGGCGGTGTGGCCGGCGCGTTGGGCGTGCCGGTATGGTTGACCGAGCAGTCGCCGATGAAGCTCGGCGGCACCGATGCGGGCCTGTTGGCGGCGCTCGAGGGCCCGCGGCGCTGGGAGAAGACGCATTTCGATGCCCATGCGCAGGCGCGGTTCGCGGCGGCGCTGGAGGACGGCGGGAGGCGGCAGGTGGTGCTATGCGGGGCCGAGGCGCATGTTTGCGTGCTGCAGACGGGACTCGGCCTGCGTGAGGCCGGTTATGACGTCTTCTGGTTGGCGGAGGCCACGGTGAGTCGGCGCCGCGCTGAGGCGGGCCTGGCCCGTCGGCGCATCGAGCGGGCCGGTGGCTGGACGGTGAGCGCCGACATGGCGGCTTATGAGTGGCTGGAGCGCGGCGATGATGCCGACTTCCAGGACCTGCACCGCCGCTTCCTCAAGCCGCGTTCGCCGCGCCCCTTGCGTTTCTTCGATTGAGGCACGGCGTGGCCGGGCATCAGGGGCGGTCCTGCTCGGCGCGGCAGAACACCAGGCTGTTGCCCTCGCTCATGGCGGCGCTGTAGCGGTAGCCGGCCACATCGAAGTCCTTGAGGCCTTCCGGGTCGTCGAGGCGCTGGTGGACCATCCAGGCCGCCATCAGGCCGCGGGCCTTCTTGGCGTAGAAGCTGATGATCTTGTGCTGACCGTTCTTCTCGTCCTTGAACACCGGGGCGATCACCCTGGCGTCGAGCCGCTTGGCGTCGATGGCCTTGAAGTACTCGTTGGAGGCCAGGTTGACCAGCACCTTGCTGCCGCTATCGGCGATGGCACGCTCGAGGGCCGCGCTGAGGGTCGACCGCCAGTAGGCGTAGAGATCCTTGCCCGCGGGGTTGGTCAGCTTGGTGCCCATCTCCAGGCGATAGGGCTGGATCAGGTCCAGCGGGCGCAGCAGGCCGTAGAGGCCGGAGAGGATGCGTAGATGGCCCTGAGCGAAGGCGTTGTCGCCGTCGTCGAAGGAGGCGGCCTCTAGCCCCACGTAGACGTCGCCCTGGAAGGCCTGGGCGGCGGGCTTGGCGTTATCCGGGGTGAAGGGGGTCTGCCACTCGGCGAAGCGGGCCGCGTTGAGCCCGGCGATCTTGTCGCTGACGCCCATCAGCTCGCCGATCTGCTGAGGCGAAAGCTCGCGCAGGATGTCGATCAGCTCGCGGCTGTGGTCGAGGAAGTCGGGCCGGGTGGCCTGGGAGGTGGTCGCCGGGGTCTCGAAGTCCAGCGTCTTGGCGGGCGAGATCACGCTCAGCATGGGGCGCTCCTGTGCCTGTAGAGAGTCGCCAGCGAGTATATCAGGCGCGCCCTTGCGCCGGGGCTATCGGGTTCATAGCCCCGGCGCGTGTCGGCCGGCAGGGCTCAGGGGCAGGGGTTCGGGATGCGCCGGTGGACGGCTTCGAGAGCCGCGAGGACCTCGTCGTCGAGGCGCAGCGCCTCGCTCTCCAGGTTACTTTCCAGCTGCGCCATGCTGGTGGCGCCGATGATGTTGCTGGTCAGGAAGGAGCGTGAATTGACATAGGCCAGCGCCATCTGGGCCGGGTCGAGGCCGTGCTCCCGGGCGATCTCGACATAGGCGCGGGTCGCCTCGTCGGCCGCGGGCGTGTTGTAGCGCTGGAAGCGCTCAAAGAGCGTCAGGCGTGCCCCCTCCGGTCGAGCACCGTCGAGGTACTTGCCGGACAGCTTGCCGAAGGCCAGCGGTGAGTAGGCCAGCAGGCCGACGTCCTCGCGATGGGCGATCTCGGCCAGGCCGACCTCGAAGCTGCGGTTGAGCAGGCTGTAGGGGTTCTGCACCGAGGCGACGCGCGGCAGCCCCTGGCGTTCGGCCAGCCGCAGGGCGTGCATCACCCCCCAGGGTGTCTCGTTGGACAGCCCCACGGCGCGAATCTTGCCGGCCTGCACCAGTTCCTGCAGCGCGGATAGGCTCTCCTCGAGGCCCGTGGCGTCGTCTTCCTGTTCGTCGTGCTCGTAGCCGAGGCGGCCGAAATAGTTCGCCTGCCGGTCGGGCCAGTGCAGCTGATAGAGATCGACATAGTCGGTCTGCAGGCGCGTAAGGCTGTCGTCGATGGCCTGATGCAGGTGCTCGCGGGTCAGTCGCGGGCCACCACGGATGTGGGCCAGCCCCGGCCCGGCGGCCTTGGTGGCGAGGATGACGTCGTCTCGCGCGCCGCGGGCCTTGAGCCAGCTGCCGACGTAGGACTCGGTCAGCCCTTGGGTCTCGGCCCTGGGCGGCACCGGGTACATCTCGGCGGTATCGATGAAGTTGACGCCGAAGGCCGTGGCGCGGTCTAGCTGCTCATGGGCCTCGGCCTCGCTGTTCTGCTCGCCGAAGGTCATGGTGCCGAGGCACAGCCGGCTGACGTCGAGGCCAGTCTGGCCTAGAGGGCGGGTCTGCATCCGTGTTTCCTCATCAAGGGGTGGGCAGTGCGTTGGCATGGTAGCGCCGGGGAAGCGAGATCGTAAATGGCGGGGGGTTGAGTCGCCGTCGGGGCGGGCGTATGCTGCGCATCCGCTGCCTGGGAGGAGCCCACAAGGCGGCCGCTTTTTCCGTACAGGACGCCGGGCACAGGAGGCTGCTTCGACGTCATCAACCGACCCCCGGACGCAAGGTTGTTTGTCATGCCGCAGGCATCGTCACTGTTCACTCGGCTCGAGTACCAACTGGCGTGCCAGCTGTTCCATACACGCTGGCTGCCTCGCTCGCCGCGCACGCAGCGCCTGACTATGCATCTGTTCCAGCGCTGCGCGGATGCCGGACACCCGGCCGCCCTGTCGTTGTACGGCCATGTGCTGTTTCGGCGTGCCGTCACGCCACAGGACAAGGCCCGTGGCGCCCGCTATGTCCTCGAGGCCGCCCAGGGCGGCGATTGGCATGCCCAGTATCAGGCCGGGCAGATCTATGAGTACGGTTGCGCCCAGTACCCGCATCGCGACGACCGGGCGGTCACCTGGTATGCGCGGGCCGGCGAGGCCGGGCATTGCCTGGCGGCGGAGCGCCTGGCCCGGGCCTATCGCCACGGCGAGCTGGGGTTGCCGGAAGACCACGAGCGTACCGCACACTGGGCGGCCCTGGCCGAGCGCAACGCCGTGCCGATCGCATCACTGGACAGCGATGAAGTCGGGACGCGACACTAGGATGATGGCGCCTCCCCCAAGGCAGTGACTCTGGCCACCCTGCACGGTGGCCCTACATCATCAAGGACTCAGCAGCCCGTGACGTTACCGACACTGCTGGATATCGAAGCGTCCGGATTCGGACGCGGCAGCTACCCCATCGAGGTCGGTCTGGCTCGTGCGGACGGCAGTACCTGCGCCTTCCTGATCCAGCCCCTGGATGAGTGGACACACTGGGATCCCAAGGCGGAACTGCTGCATGGCATCTCGCGCAATCGCCTGGCCCGCGAGGGCTACCCCGTGCGCGAGGTGGCGCGCTGGCTCAATGACGAGCTCGTCGAGGTCGGTGTGGCCTACAGCGATAGCTGGGGCTACGACAATACCTGGATGTCGCTGCTCTTCCATCATGCCGGCATGTTGCCGGCCTTCCGCCTCGAGGCGCTGCGCCGCCTGCTCGGCGAGGCCCAGCTGATTCGCTGGAGCGAGACCAAGGAGGCGATCATCGCGGAGCGCGGCATCCAGCGTCATCGCGCCGGGGAAGACGCCCTGCTGCTGCAGCTCACCTACCAGCGCACGTTGGGCGGCGCCGACTGACGCCGTAGCACTACCCACCGCCCAGCCTACGACCGCCCGGCCTCGCGCCGGGCGGCGTGTGTCGTGGCCTCGGCGACTCCGGCTCAGGCGCCCAGCCGGGTCTCCAGGGCATCGAGCAGGGCCGCGGGTGCCTCGGCGGCGAGCAGGTCCTGGCGAGTGTGAGCGTCGAGGAAGCCGTGCTCCACGGTGCTGTCGAGGAAGGTCAGCAGCGGCGAGTAGAAGCCGCCGGTGTCGAGCAGGCCGATCGGCTTGTCGTGCAGCCCCAGGTAGCGCCAGGTCCAGGCCTCGAACAGTTCCTCCAGCGTGCCGATGCCCCCGGGCAGGGCGATGAAGGCATCGCAGTGGGCGGCCATGCTGGCCTTGCGCTCGTGCATGTTGCGCACGCGGATCAGCCGGGTCAGCGCCAGGTGGGCCTGCTCGCGTTCCACCAGGTGGTCTGGCATGACGCCGGTCACCTCGCCGCCGGCCGCCAGCACGCTGTCGGCCAGTTCGCCCATCATGCCCACTCGGGCGCCGCCATAGACCAGCGAGTGACCGCGCCGGGCCAGCGCCTCGCCCAGTGCCCGGGCGGCGGCGAGGAAGCGTGGGTCGTGGCCGTCGCGTGAGCCCAGGTAGACGCAGAAACTCGACATCTTCTCCTCCTTGAAGGTTACCGCCGAAGCGTGGCGCAAACGACGAGGGCGCCGGTCGGCGCCCTCATGCGGTGGTGTCGGGCCGCCGGCCGCGCTGGCGGCTCAGGGCAGCAGGTCGATGACGCCATACTCGGCGTCGACCCACTGGCCGATGACGTTGTGGCCACACAGGTGATGGGCGTATTGGGTATGCAGGCAGCGTACCTGGTCCCAGTTGGCGATGCCGCCGATGCCGCGTTGGCGCAGCATGTCAGCGTAGCCGCGGCGCTCGAGTTCGTGGCGCTGGGCCTCGCTCATGTGACGCCAACGAGCGGCCACGTAGTCCTCGTGGCTCTGATGGTAGGCGGCCAGGAAGTCGGGATCTTCCTTGAGCCGGGCCTCGAGGGTCTTGATCACCCCGGCCGCCTCGATGCGCGAGAGCTCGATCTTGAGCCGCTCGTCGCTCAGCCAGTAGAGGGTCGGGAAGGGGGTGCCGTCGACGATGGGGGCCATGCGCAGGACCAGCGGTGTGCCTTCGCCGTCGGCGGCGGCCAGGGCCTCGATGCCGCGCGGGGCGCGGTCGAGCTGTGTGGCGATGACGGCGAGCTGGCGCTCGTCAGGCATCGTGTCGGGGTGGGTCACCATCGTCGGGGTTGTCTCGTATGAATTTGGTCGAGCGTCCCACGGCGCGAAAGAAGGTGCGGTTGAGCTGCTCGGGGGTGGGCACGTAGTGCCAGTGCCGTTCGCAGTACTCAGCGCCGCGCGCGATCAGGACATCGTAGAGGCGGTTGAAGGGCGCATCATAATCGTAGGGGTCGGCCCCGAACAAGCGGATATGCGGGTAGTCGGCGAAGCGCTCCAGGAAGAAGCGCTCAAGCTCAGACTCGACGGCGCGATGACGCGCGACGTCGTCGGGATCGATCCAGAGGTCGTAGCGAATGCCCATGACGGCTCCCTCGAGTGGGTGGGCGCAAGTACGGTTGTGACCGCGTGCGGTGAGATTCGGCTCAGTCACGCGCCAGCGGGGCGAAGGTCGCCGTCAGCAGGCGCGCCAGATCGAACGGTGCGAGTTCGATCTCCAGGCCGCGTCGTCCGCCGCTGACATGGATCCGCGGCAGGGCCTCGGCACTGGCATCGATGAAGGCCGGCAGGCGTTTCTTCTGCCCCAGCGGACTGATGCCGCCGACCACGTAGCCGGTGGCACGTTCGGCCTCGGCGGGCTCGGCCATGCGCGCCTTGCGGGCGCCGGCCACCCGCGCCAGGGCCTTGAGGTCGAGCTGGGCGGGGACCGGCACGATGGCCATCGCCAGACGGCCATCATCGAGCTGGGCGAGCAGCGTCTTGAACACCGTCGCTGGCGGTAGCCCCAGGGCCTCGGCGGCTTCCTCGCCGTAGGCCGGTCGGCGCGGGTCGTGGGCATAGCTGGCGGTGTCGAAGGTCACGTTGGCCTTCTCCAGCGCCTTGACGGCAGGGGTCATGCGTCGACGGCCTCCGCATCCTGCAGGTGGGCGGCAAGCGCCTCGCGCAGCTCGCCCTCGAGAGGCACCGCGCGTTTGTCCCGATGGTCGTAGTGGACCATCACCGCGTGGCCCAGGTTGGCCAGCCGACCCGATTGCCAGGCCTCCTGGGTCACGGTGAAGGAGCTCCCGCCGAGTCGGGTGAGGTAGGTGCGGATCTCGATATCGTGGCCGTAGTAAAGCTCGGCGCGGTAGTCGATCTCCATGCGCGCCATGATCAGCCGCCACTGGCCTGGGTCGAGGTCGGGGGTGAAGAGCCGGAAGAGGTCGTTACGGGCCAGCTCGAACCAGGCCGGCAGGCGGGTGTTGTTGATGTGCCCGAGGGCGTCGGTGTCGTAGAAGGCGGGCTCGATGGTGCGCGTGAACATCGGCGGTTTCCTTGTGAGCGTCTCAAGGGGGACAGCTTTGTCTCGAGCAAGCGCTCGGTCAAGTGCTGGGTCCCGTGTCGGCGTTGGGCTGTCGGGCCGGGCGCGAGGCATACCAGGAGCGCAGGCGCGTCCAGGCCAGCAGCCAGGCGGTGGCGGCGGCGAAGCCGATCAGGGTGCCGGCGACCAGCCCCAGGCGGTCGTAGGTCAGCGAGACGCATAACGCATAGCACAGCAACGAGCCGAGCCCTGCCGGGTAGTGCTTGATCACGGTGGCCGTGGGCGCGGGGCCCTGGGTCAGGTGCAGGATCACCAGGAAGGGGTACAGGGTCACCGGGAAGGCGGCCATCACGCCGGCCCAGGCCGAGGGAACCACGTGGGCGAGGCCGGTGATCAAGAAGACGATGCCTGCCGCAAGGCCGGCTCGCAGCGCGAGGGCGGGCCAGGAAGTGCCTCCGCGGGGGGCGGCCTTGGTGTCTGGCACACGGCGGTAGAGCCAGGAGAACAGCGCGATGGCCACCAGGGTCGTCAGCGTGCCGGTGATGCGGTCGAGATCGAACTGGGTCAGCGCCAGGCTGGTGACGAACCAGGCGGCCAGCCCCGCGAGCGTGCCGAGGACGACGCCGGCGAGCCCCTCGCGGCGCCCGCCGAGCAGATAGCCGCCGCCCAGCGCGAGCGTGGCCGTGAAGCCCGCCAGGGTGTGGACCGCACTCTCGGCCGCGAACTCGGGCGATAGCTCAAGCCCGATGAAGAACAGCGCGATGGCCGTCCCCAGCGGATAGCCGGAGAGCAACCCGGCGACGCGAGTGCTGACCCGTTCGGCGATCATCGACAGGCCGAGCACCACGCCGATCGAGGCGAGCAGCTTGGCCAGTTGCCAAGCGAGTGGGACGTCCATGTGTTTCTCCTTGATCCTGGGGCCCGTCTCGCTCAGGCCGGAGGCGTTGCGGGCAGACGCCCGTCGGCGAATGGCCCGTGAGCCGTTAGAGGCGTGCGCCTGGGTGTTCGGTCGTCTACACCAGCCGCAGGCCCTGTTGATCGATCCAGGCCGCCTTGAGGGCGGCGCCTAGCGGTTGGCGGAGGTGTTCGGGGAGGGCGTCGCGGGCGGCCTCGAAGCTTTCTGGGGCACGATTGCGCAGCCAGCAGTAGGCCCAGGCGCAGGCCTCGGCATCGTCGGCCGGCAACGGCCGGGCCGGCATCTGCACCAGCAGGAAGAGGGCGGTGCGGCCGGCCCATAGCGGCACCTCGTCGGCGGCCTCGGGATCGGCCCAGGCGTGGAGGGTCGCGGCGTCGGGTGTGGCCTCGGGTTCGCCCAGCTTGGCCACCCGGGCGGTCTCGGCGAGGATCAACGCCAGGCGATCCGGCGCATCACAGCCGAGATCCCGCCAGCGCGCGATGAGTGCGGGCAGGCCGCGGAGCACCTTGGCATAGAAGCCGTCTTGCGGCATCGTTTCGGTCATGGTTCAGGGCCTTTTGGAGCAGGAAACGCGATGGAATTCGATTTTGCCACGTCCGTGGAACGACGCCACCCGGCGCAAGGTGACTGGCCGTCACAGAAATGGCACCAGTATGCGGAAGATGTGCTGCCGCTATGGGTCGCCGACATGGATTTTCGCTCGCCGCCGGCGGTGACCGAGGCGCTGCACGAGCGGGTCGCGCACGGCGTCTATGGTTACGGCCTGGTGCCGGAAAGCCTGCGCCAGGCGCTGTGTGACTGGAGCGCGGCGCACTACGGCTGGGCCATCGAGCCCGACTGGCAGCTATGGCTGCCGGGCGTAGTGCCGGCGCTGCATCTGGCGAGCCTGGCGTTGACCGCGCCGGGCGATGGCGTGCTCACGGTGACGCCGATCTACCCGCCCTTCCTGCAGGTGGCGGAGCGTACCGGCCGGGTGCCTCAGCAGGCGGCCCTGCGGCCGCCCGAGGCCGAAGGCGATGACTGGCGGCTGGATCTCGAGGCCCTGGAGGCGGCGATCACCCCGGAGACACGGCTGCTGCTGTGGTGCCAGCCGCACAACCCCACCGGCCGGGTATGGCGCGCCGACGAGCTCGATGGCCTGGCCGCGCTGGTCGAGCGCCATGACCTGCTGGTGGTCTCCGACGAGTTGCACTGCGACCTGCTGCTCGACGAAGGGGCGCGGCATCGGCCGCTGGCGGCGGCTTACCCGGGGCTCGCCGAGCGTACCCTGACGCTCTGGGCGCCGTCGAAGACCTTCAACCTGGCCGGCTTGACCGCCGCCTGCGCGGTGATTCCCGATGCCGGCTTGCGGCGCCGCTTCGCCAACATGGCCAAGGGGCTGCAGCCGGATGGCAACGTGCTTGGCCTGGTGGCCGCCGAGGCCGCCTATCGTCACGGCGATCCCTGGCGTCAGGCACTGCTCGAGACGCTGCGTGGCCATCGCCGGCGGCTGGCCGAACGGGTGGCGAGCTGGCCCGGCGTGCGCATGGCGCCGCCGGCATCGACCTACCTGGCTTGGCTGGACCTGCGTGAGGCGCCGGCGCTGCGGGATGTGGCCTCACCCCAGCAGGCGCTGCTCGAGCGGGCTGGCGTCGCGCTTTCCGACGGGGCGGCCTTCGGTTGGCCGGGCTTCGTGCGGCTCAATTTCGGCACCACCGCCACGCAGCTGGAAGCCGCGCTGGTGCGGCTGGACGACGTGCTAAGGGGCTGACGCGCCGCCGCTTCTTCATGGGAAGGGCGGCGGCGAAGAGGGCGCCTCCCCGGGTGTCGGGAAGGCGCCGGGCGTATCGATCAGTAGAGCTGGGCGAACAGCTTGCGGCGGTAGGTCACGGTCAGCGGATGCTCGTTGCCCAGGGCATCGAAGACCCGCAGCAGGGTCTTGCGGGCGGCATCGTCGGCGTAGGCGCGGTCCTGCTTCATCAGCGTCAGCAGTGCCTCGAGGCCGGCCTCGTATTGGCCGTCCGCGATCTGGCGCAGGGCGCGCTGAAAGTGAGCCTCGCTGTCGTCGCGGCCCTCCAGGGCGGCGAGTGCCTCGTGGGACGGTGCCTCTTCGCCGAACTCGATGCTGGCGCGTACGCCGCGGGCCGGGGCGGCGTCACGCTCCTCCGGCGGCAGGGCGTCGAGCAGGGCGCGCGCCTCGTCCGCTTGGCCGGCGGCCACCAGGGTGCGTGCCAGTTCGATCTTGTAGGGGGCATGGTCCGGCCACTGCTGGACCAGCTCCGCGTAGATCTGGCTGGCGGTGTCGGCGTCGCCCGCTTCCAGGGCGGCCGCGGCCTGATCCTCGGGCCCCGGCTGGATGCCTTCGGGTTCCGGGAAGTACTTGCCGAGCCACTCGCGGATCTCCTTCTCGGGCAGGGCGCCCTGGAAGTGATCCACCAGCCCGCCCTGGCTGATCAGCTTGACGTCGGGCACCGAGCGCACCCCCAGCTGGCCGGCGATGTCCTGGTTATCGTCGATGTTGAGCTTGGCCAGCAGGAAGGCGCCGTTGTATTCCCGGGCCAGCTTCTCCAGCACCGGCATCAGATTCTTGCACGGCTCGCACCAGGGGGCCCAGCAGTCGAGCAGTACCGGGACCTGCATGGAGGTCTCGAGCAGTTGCTGGATGTTGTTACGGTCGACGTCGATGATCAGGTCATCGCGTTGGGCGCCCTGGCTCTCGCCCTGGGCGCCGCCGGGCGCAGCCTCGGCCTGGCCATCGGAGGTGAGCGGCTCACCGGTACGGGGATCGACGATCGGCATGGTGATCTGGCCTTGAACGAAATGGGTTTGGCCTATTTATGCGGGCGGGGCGGGGGAGATTCAAGGGGCGTTCGAGAGGGAGCCGGCATGCAAGAGCCGCCGCGTGAAGGCGGCGGCTGGCGATGGCGTGACACATGAAAAAGGCCAAAACCCGAAGGTTTTGGCCTTTTTCGATATTTGGTAGCGGGGACCGGATTTGAACCGATGACCTTCGGGTTATGAGCCCGACGAGCTACCAGACTGCTCCACCCCGCATCAACGTGAGGCGTATTATACAGAGAGATGGCCCAGCGTCAACCCTGCCTTGAGAGGTTCCGCACTGTGCGAGGCCGCAGGGCCTCGCACAGGGGCGTGCCGAGTGGGATCAGGGCGGAGGCAGGCGGGTCAGGGTGTCGAGGGTATGGTCGAGCTCGCTGACCTCGCGCTCCCAGAGGGCCGGCGACACGGGGCCGGTGGCGAGCAGCTCGAGCAGCACGCCGCGCAGCTCCTCGGTCCGGGTGGGCGTGTGTCCGAGGTTGTCGTTGAGGCGCTCGACCTGGATGGCCAGCCGTAACGGATCGTCCTGGCGGTGGCTGGTGTCGCCGGCCAGCAGGGCCAGGTGGACGCGCAGGCGGGCCAGGCGCTCCGCGACCTCGGCGGCCGGTGGCGGTTGGCGGCGGGCCGCGTTGCGGGTGGCGTGGGCGCGTTGCAGGGCGGCCGGCAGCGCTTCTGGTGCCGCCACGTCTTCCACCGCGGCGTCTCGCTGTGAGGCCGCATCCGCCTCGAGATGGGCGTCCAGCAGGGGGCGCGCCTTGCGCCAGCGCTCGACGACCTCGGCCAGCGCCAGGCGTGCCAGCCGTTCGCGCCGGGCGCGCACGATGCCCGTCCAGCGGCGCCGCATGCCCTCGCTGCGGCGCCCCGTGGGCAAAGGCTCCAGCGCGGCGGCCTCCTGCAGGGCTTCCTCGAGCCGCGCTTCATCGTCGCTGGAGGTCGGCTGCCAGGCGTCCATGCGCTCGATCAACGCCTGCATGGCATCCAGCCTGGTGCGCTGGCGCTGTGCCTGGTCGCTGCGGTCGGCGTCGCGCAGGGCGAAGATGTCGTCGCATAGATGGCGAAACTCGCGCCATAGCACCTGCTCCTCGCCCCTGGGCGCGCGGCCCAGCTCGCGCCAGCGACGCTGCAGGGTCTTGGCCTGCTCGGCACGGCGTTGGGGGGGCTGCTCCCGGTCGCGAAGGGTTCGGGCTTCTTCGATCAATTCGCGCTTGGCCTCGGCGATCTCACCGGCGCGTTTCTCGATCAGCGCCTGGAGGGCGTGGCGGATGCGGCTGAAACGCCGGCCGATGGCGTCGGCCTCGTCGCGTGGCACCGGCGACAACCGCCGCCATTGCTGGCGGGCGCGATCACGGATCTCGCGCAGGGCGTCCGGGTCGGCCGTGGCGGCGGGCTGGTCGAGCAGTGGTGCCAGCTGGTCGCACAGGGCCTGGCGGGCCGCGAGGTTGTCTTGCCGTTGGCGGTCCTGATGGCTGCGCCAGGCACGCAGACGCTCGTGGATGCGGTCCGAGGCGGCGCGAAAGGCGTTCGACTGGTCGCGATTGGCGGCGGCATCGCCGAGGTCTCGCCATTCCTTGACCAGCCGGCGATGGCGGCGGTCGAGCTCGGCGTCGTCGAGGTTGTCGTCTCCCGCCAGGGCCTGGATGGCCTCGCACAACTGGGTGCGCTTGGGCCCGGCGACGAAGCCGCGCCAGTCACGCAGCTCTGCGAGTCGCGCGCCGAGACGCTTGAGCCGGGCGGCGTGCTCAGCGCGGCCGGCGGCGGGCAGCTGCTCGAGCTGCTGGCGCAGGCTCTGGTGAAGCCGGCTGGCGCCCTTGAAGGCGCCGTTGTCGAGCAGGCGCTCGAGACGCGCCAGCTCGTCGCCGACGCGAGCCCGGCGAGCCTCGAGATCGTCGGCGTCGGCGGCCTCTCCGGCCTCGTCGGCGAGGCGCCAGCCGGCGCGTTGCAGCAGCGGCGATGGGGGCAGGTCATCGGGCCAGTCGCAGGCCTCGATGAGGTCGGCCAGGCTGTCGTCGTCTTCGTCGCGCAAGGCCTGTTCGATGGCCTCGGCGCGTTCATCCAGCCGCTCCCGGGCCTCGACGATGCGGGCGAAGTCGGCCAGCGCCGCATCGTAGCGCTGGCGCAGCGAGTCGTCGGCGAGGTGCTGCTCGGAGAGCGCCTGCCAGCGGCTGGCCAACAGCTGTTTCTGGGCGCGCAGTGTGGCGATGTCCTGGTCGGCGAGGCGGTCCCCGTGATGCAGCCCGTCGAGGCTTTCCTCCAAGGATTCGATCAACGACTCGCGGGCCTGGTCGGCATCCTCGCGGCGCTGTTCGGCGGCATCCTGGGCCTGTTCGTGGGCCTCATGGTCGCTAAGCGTCTTGCGGCAGCGCAGGCAGGCCTCCTGGTAACGGCGCTCCTGCTCGGCGTCGGGCGGGGTGCCAAGGTTCGACCATTCGCGCATCAGGTGGCGAAAGCGATCGCCGTAGTGGGGCTCCCAGGTGGCGTGGCCGAGGGCTTCGAGCTTGCCTAGCAGGGTCTCGCGCCGCTGGCGGTCCTCGGCCAGCGAGGCGGCGTCGGCGCGACATCGCTGGAGGCGTTCGCGGGCCTGGCGCATCACCTGGCGGTCGCGCTTGGCACCCTGGATCAGCCGCTGCAGGCCGCTCTCGCTCTCGACTCGGGCCGCCGCCGCCTGGCGCACGGCGGCGATGCCGTTGTCGCAGGCCTGGCGAATCAGGGCGTCTTCCTCGCTGAGGCATGCCAGGGCGGCCAGGCGCAATTGCTGGTTGTCGCCTTCCCGGGCGATGCGCTCGGCCAGCGTGAGGTCGTCCAGGGCCTCGACCAGGGCGATGCGGTGGGGCAGGTCGATATCGCCATCCCGGCCGCACAGCAGCACGATGATGCGCTCGCGAAGCTCGAGGGTGTCACCTCGTTCGTGGCGCAGGGTCAGCAGTCGCTGCGGGTCCTCGAGCCGGGCCAGCGCCTCGCGGCGGACACCGGGGTCGGCATCCGTTGCGAGGCGCTCGAGCGGGGCGAGCTGTGAGGGTTGCGTGGGGTCGAGGCGGGCGATGGCCTGGCGGCGCACCTCGGGGGCCGGGTGCTGCCAGCGAGGCGCGAACAGACGGCGAAGGAGTCCTGGCATGGGGGGTCCTGAGGTGGGCCGGCGCCCCTGCTAAGATGGCGTGCCGGCGCGCTGAAACGTGAGACGCGTCACGATGACGCGGTATCATGGAGTTATCTAAGCATGCGGCGTGCCGGCAGAAAAGGGCATGATGGTCGACTGTAGCCGTTACGAGACACTGACAAGCCACCCGGGCGTGACATATGATCGGTTGCGGGATCGGGGGGACTCGCATAGCTTGTGAGCAGGTCCCCGATCATCATCCGACGTGGAGTTCGGCCATGAGCCTCAAAGTGGACAGGGATGGGATGGCATTCACCTTCAAGGGCGGCATGCTGCCGATGACGGTCATGGAACTGGCCAGTGCCGACCCCGAACACATTCGCGAGCAACTCGCCGGCAAGCTCAGTCAGTCACCCGCTTTCTTCCAGCATACCCCGGTGGTGCTCAGCGTCGAACAGCTCGACGAACCGCACCTTGCCCTCGAGCGGATCTGTGCGGTGTGCCGGGCCCATAAGCTTTTGCCGGTGGCGGTGCGCGGCGGGACGGATCCCGTCAAGCAGTCGTCCTGGGCGCTGGGGCTCGGCTGGTTCCCGCCACAGGAGGCGGCGCGGCCGCGTACCCTGGAGAGCGTGCCGACCACCGATGCCGAACCGGCACCCGAGGCGACGGTTGCCGACGAGCCGACGCCGGCCGCCAGTGCGGTCGGGCGCATCTATCGTGGCACGGTGCGTTCCGGGCAGCAGGTCACCGCGCCGGAAGGCGATCTGGTGGTCGTGGGCGCGGTCAACGCCGGCGCCGAGGTGCTGGCCGGGGGCAGTGTCCATGTCTACGGCGCCCTGCGCGGCCGGGCCCTGGCCGGTATTCACGGCGACCCGGAAGCGGCGATCTTCTGTCGCGAGTTGCGCGCCGAACTGCTGTCGGTGGCCGGCAACTACAAGCGCCTGGAAGACATCGACCCCCGGCTGCTGGGGACCGGCGTCCAGGTGCGCCTGGACGCCGGTCAGCTGGGCATCGCCACGCTGGACTGACGCGCTGGCGACGACTCGGCGGCTCCCTTCGGTGGGCCGTCCTTTCTATTACATGACAGACAGGATGTGACACTTGGCCAAGATCATCGTTGTGACCTCCGGCAAGGGTGGGGTCGGCAAGACAACCAGTGCGGCCGCCATCGCGACGGGCCTGGCGCTGCGGGGCCAGAAGACCGTAGTCATCGACTTCGACGTGGGGCTGCGAAACCTCGACCTGATCATGGGCTGCGAGCGACGCGTGGTCTATGACCTGGTCAATGTCATCCAGGGAGAGGCCGGGCTCAATCAGGCGCTGATCCGTGACAAGCGGGTCGATAACCTGCATATCCTGCCGGCCTCGCAGACTCGCGACAAGGACGCGCTGACCCTGGAAGGCGTCGAGACCGTACTCAACGCCCTGAACAAGGAGTTCGACTACATCGTCTGCGACTCCCCGGCGGGGATCGAGCGCGGCGCCCAGCTGGCCATGTACTTCGCCGACGAGGCGATCGTGGTCACCAATCCAGAGGTGTCCTCGGTGCGCGACTCCGATCGCATCCTCGGCCTGCTGGCGTCCAAGACCCGGCGCGCCGAGCGTGGTGAAGACCCGATCAAGGAGCATCTGCTGATCACACGCTACAACCCGAACCGGGTGGACAGCGGTGACATGCTCAACCTGGAGGACATCCAGGAGATCCTGGCCATCAAGCTGGCCGGGCTGATCCCCGAGTCGGGGGCGGTGCTGCGTGCCTCGAACCAGGGCGTTCCGGTGACCCACGACGAGGGCAGCGATGCCGGCCAGGCCTATGCCGATACAGTGGCGCGGCTGATGGACGAAGACGTGCCGCTGCGTTTCCATGAGTATCAGAAGAAGGGGCTGCTCAGCCGCATGTTCGGAGGAGGTCGTAGGTGAAGCTACTCGAATTCCTGAAGCGCGAGCGCAAGAAATCCGCTTCCGTCGCCAAGGAGCGGCTACAGATCATCGTCGCGCACCAACGCAGCCAGCGCGGCCAGCCGGACTTCATGCCGATGCTCGAGAAGGAGCTGTTGGAAGTGATTCGCCGCTACGTCCAGGTCGACGACGAGGCGGTCAATATTTCCCTCGACAGCGAAGACAACTGCTCCGTGCTGGAGCTCAACGTCACCCTGCCCAGAGACTGAGCGGCGGCTGAGCCGCCGTTCCCCCTGTGCTAGGCTTGGGGGCCGTTTTTCTATGCCCGCTCGGAGAGCTCGCCCATGGCGAAGTCGCAAGCCGCCCCCCTGACCTTTCTCTGGCACGACTACGAGACCTTCGGCGCCGATACGCGCCGCGACCGGCCCTCCCAGTTCGCAGCGATTCGCACCGATGCCGAGTTCAACGAGCTCGACGAGCCCATCGAGCTGTACTGCAAGCCCGCCGATGATTACCTGCCGCATCCCCAGGCTTGCTTGATCACCGGTATCACGCCGCAGCGGGCGCTGCGGCGTGGCCTGCCCGAGGCGGAATTCGCCGGCCGGGTGATGGCGGCAATGAGCCAGCCCGGCACCTGCGTGCTGGGCTACAACAACGTGCGTTTCGACGACGAGATCGGCCGCCACCTCTTCTATCGCAACCTGCTCGATCCCTATGCCCGGGAGTGGCAGAACGGCAACTCGCGCTGGGACCTGATCGACGTGGTGCGGGCCTTCCATGCCCTGCGCCCCGAGGGCATCGAGTGGCCGACCCGCGAGGATGGCTCGCCGAGCTTCCGGCTCGAGGACCTGACCGCGGCCAACGGCATCGAGCACGCCGGTGCCCACGATGCCCTGGCCGATGTGCGGGCGACCATCGCCCTGGCGCGGCTGCTGCGTCGCTGCAACGCCAATCTCTTCGATTACCTGCTGGCCCAGCGCGGCAAGCGTCAGGTGGCGCGTCAGCTCGACGTGCCGGGTCGCAAGCCAGTGCTGCACGTCTCGCGGCGTTATCCGGCCAGCCGGGGCTGCAGTGCCCTGGTGATGCCGTTGGCCGAACACCCCACGAACCCCAACGGGGTGATCGTCTACGACCTCTCGGTGGACCCCGAGCCGCTGCTGGCGCTGTCGGCCGAGCAGATTCGCGAGCGGGTCTTCGTCAGCAACGACGACCTGGCCGAGGGCGAGTCGCGCATTCCGCTCAAGGTCATCCACATCAACAAGTGCCCGGTGGTGCTGCCGGCCAATGCGCTCAAGGACGTCGCCGGCCCCCGTCAGGGCGAGTACGGCGATATCGTCGAGCGCCTCGCGCTGGACGTGGAGGCCTGTCGTGGGCACTGGAAGACCCTGGCGGCGCAGCCCGAGGTGGCCGCCCGGGTCGCCGAGGTGTTCGCCGCGCCGCCGCCGGAGCCGCCCCATGATCCGGACCTGATGCTCTATTCCGGAGGCTTCTTCTCGCCGTCGGATCGCCAGCAGATGGAGCGGGTGCGGGCCGCCGAGCCTTGGGACCTGGTGGGGGCGAGCTTCGCCTTCCAGGATCCGCGCCTGGAAGAGATGCTGTTCCGCTATCGGGCGCGCAGCTACCCCGACACCCTGAGCGGCGAGGAGCAGGAGCGCTGGGAGGCCTTCCGCTGGGAGCGCATGAATGACGCCGCCGTCGCCGGTTTCACCCTCAAGGAGTTCGCCCGTGAGATCGATCGCCTGAATCAGGGTTCGCTCGGCGACCGCGAGCGACAGGTGCTGGAGGAGCTGGTGATGCATGTGGAGGCCATGATGCCGCCCCAGGCGTTCGGCTGACCGCCGGGACGCGTGTCTGCCGCGGGCCGCCGGCGGCCCTGCCGTCGCTCGCGACGGCAGGGCCGTTTTTCATTGCGACGGGGAGCTCGGCTCCCAAGCGAGATGCCCGGCCAATCGGCCGGGCATCGTCGTTGCCGGGGTCAGTCGTCGCCGTCGGGCAGCGGGGGCAGGTCGGCCTTGAGGGCCATGACATCGCTGGCGCCGTCGTCGGGGTCGTGGGCGATCCGCACCACGGCGTCATCGATCAGCCCCGGCCACAGCGTGCGCAATGCCTCGGGGGTCACCGCCAGGGCGCGTTCGGCCAGGTGCCGGCGGCGCTCGAAGTCGCCGTCGCCGATGGCCAGCGTCTGCCACAGCCGGTTGGTACGGGCCGCGAGACTGGGGTCGCGGGTCAGCAGGTCGTCATGGACCGCCTGGCGATAGGGCGCCAAGGTCTCGTCGTCGAGGCTGTCGAGCCGTTCGCCGCTGCCCGCCAGGAAGGCGTCGATGCGTGCCTGGATGGTGGCGCTCTCGGTGTCGGGTGACTGCACCAGCAGGGCGATGCCGGGGGCGTCGAGCAGCGGCCGGTAGCCGGCATTGACCACGTAGCCGAGTTGTTGCTCGGTGCGCAGCTGCTGATAGAAAGGCGTTTCCAGCAGTCGGCCGAGTACCGCCAGCCGTGCGCGGCTTTCCAGCGAGCGGTCCGGTCCCTGGAGGTAGCGCATCACCAGGTGTTCGTCGCGTGCGGTATCGGGCGTCAGGGTGGGCAGGTCATGGGACGCCTGCAGCGGCGTCAGCGTGGGGATCGCCGCGTCGTCGAGCCGCGGGGCCAGGGCCTCGGCCACCGCTCGGGCCTGGTCGCTCGCGGCCTCGGCATCCTGATTGCCGACCGCCATGGCCTCCAGGTGCAGGCCGTCGAGGAAGGTTTCGCGGAAGTCGCGCAGCGCCTCGCTATCCAGCGCGTCGCTGGCGTCGAGCAGCGCCTGGGGTGACCACTGGGGGCGGATCAAGACCTCGGCCAGGGTGCGGCCGGCCTGACGATAGAGATCGTCCTGAGGGGCGTTGCGCCATTGCTGGCGCAGCTGCTGGCGAACGCGGGCGACATCGGAGGAGTCGATCTCGCCGCCGCGCAGCTGCTCGATGACCCGCTCGATCAGCGCCTGCTGGCCATCCCGCCAGCCGGAGAACGACAGGGTGATGCCGCGCGCATGGGCGTAGGCTTCGAAGCCGTGGCCGGCCAACCGGGCGGGGTAGAGGGCCTCGTTGAGGCTGTCCTGCAGCCAGCCGGCGAGCAGGCGCGACAGGACGGCGTCGCGGGCATGCCGGCTGGCGTCGGGATGCTGCAGGCTGAAGCGCCACTCGACGCGCGGTGTCTCGAAGCTGGCGTCACGCATCTGCCAGAAGTCGAATGTCGGCGTGTCGAGGCGTTGTACCGGGGCCTCGTCCTGGCCGTCCAGCAGCGTCAGGTCCTGGGCGACATAGGGGTTGGGCTCGGGTAGCACCAGGCCGTCGAGGGGCGCGGCGTCGCCGATGCCGGCTGCGGCCGGCGACCAGGGCACGTCGAACCAGGGTGTCTGTGCGTCGCCCTCGACCTCGGGGGCGCTGTAGAGGCGCAACATGTTCGCAGGGCGCAGGGCCGCCAGCCAGCGGTCGATGCGCTCGGCGTCGAAGCCGTCCATGCGGTAGGGCGCGTAGTTGACGTCCTCGACCGGATAGCGGGACAGGCTGGTGGCCAGGCGCATGGCCGTGTTCAGGGCGCTGCCGTGCTCCTGGAAACGGAAGGCCTGCTCGGCGAGGCGGGCCTGCTCGTCGTAGCGCCAGGCCTCGACGCCCCGCTCGCGGATCGCCCGGATGGCGGCGAACAGGCTGGCCTGGATGCGCTCGCGATGCTTGGCGCCCTCCGGCGTCAGGCTGATGTCGACGCTGAACAGCGCCTGTTGGCCATCGCCGCGAGTGGTGCCGGCGGACAGCCCGTCGGCCCAGCCGGCCTCGCGCAAGGCGTCGAGCAGGCTGCCCTGGCCCTCGTGGCCGAGCAGGTTGGCCAGGTAGCTGGCCGGTTTGAGGCGATAGGCCGTCTCGGGGTCCGGGGTCGGGAAGTAGAAGGTCAGCCGACGATCGTCGCGTAGCGAATGCAGCTCGGCGGCGGCGGGTAGGGTGTCCGGCGTGGTCAGTGGCGTGGTGATCGCGGGGCGCGACAGGCCACGGTCGGGCACCGCGTCGAAGTCGCCACGCACCAGGGCCGCGAGTTCATCGAGGGGCTGGGGCGCGACCACCGAGAGGTGCATGACGTTGGCGCCGTAGTGGTGCTCGTAGAAGTCCACCACGCGTTGGCGTAGCGGCACCTCGCCTTCCGGCCGCTCGGCCAGGGTGGCATTGCTACCCACCGAGAAGCGGGTCGTCGGGTGCGCGGGGTTCAACAGCTCCTCGAGGACGGCGGCGTGGCGGCGGCTGGCGTTGCGCTTGCGCGCCTGATATTCGGAGTGCACCACCTGGCGCTCGTTGGCCAGTCGGTCGGCATTGAACAGCGGATCGACGAAGAAGCGGCTGAAACGATCCAGGGTGCCGCCCAGGGCCTCCGGGTCCACCGAGAAGAAGTAGTTGGTGTCCTGGGCGGCGGTATAGGCATTGTGCTGACCGCCGTGGCGCGACAGGTAGCTCTGGTAGGCATCGGCCTCGGGGTAGGCTTCGGTGCCCAGGAACAGCATGTGCTCCAGGTAATGCGCGAGGCCTGCCAGGTCATCCGGGTCCTGGGCGCTGCCCACGTCCACGTTGAGCGAGGCGGCGGCCTTGTCGGCCTCGGGGTCGCTGACCAGCAGCACGCTGAGGCCGTTGTCCAGCGTCAGGCTGCGGTAGTCACGCTGGTCCGTGGGGCTGGCGAGCGGGCTTGCGAGTGTGGTCGGCGGCGCCGTGCCATCGGTGGCCGTGGCATCGGCCGCCGCCGGGGCGGTGGCGAGTGCCGGCAGCAGGGCGCCGGCCACGATGAGGGGTAACGCCGGGCGCGGGCGAGGGGGGCGGATCATCATCACTCCTTGGCGGTCCGGCGCAGCATGGGGCCGGTGGGATGGGCGCAGGCGGCCTCCTGGCAGCCGGGGTCGTTCACACGTCTTGATACCGGAAAGGCGCCCAAGAGTTCCTCGGGTGCCGGCTCGAGCCGTTCATGCAGGGCGTCCGACGGCGTCTCCGGATCGAGCCAGCGTGCGGCGTGCGAGGGGGGAATCACCGCCGGCAGGCGGTCGGTGAGCGGCGACAACAGCGCGTTGGTGGGCACCGTGATCAGCGCCAGGGAGTCGTGAAAGGCGCTGAGGTCGGTGTGAAAACGACACCACAGGCCCGCCAGCAGCAGTGGCCCCCTGTCGGCGCGGGTCACCAGGAAGGGCTGCTTGGCCCGTGGTTGGGTCTTCCAGACGTAGGTGCCGCTCGCCGGTATCAGGCAGCGTCGGGTGGCGAAGGCCTCGCGGAACATGGGGCGCGAGGTGAGCGATTCGGCCCGGGCGCAGTGGGGGGCGTGGTCGAGCACGTCGAGCCAGGGAGGCGTGAGCCCCCAGAAGGCCTGGCAGAGTCGGGGCCGGCCGGTGTCGAGGCGGATCATCGACAGCGGACGGCGTGGGGCCAGGTTGACGCCGGTGATCGGCGTCTCGTCCACGCTCAGATCGGGCAGCAGGCGTATGAGGTCGAGGGGCGGAATATAGAGACGACCGGCCATGGAGACTCCGCGGACAGGGGAGCGTCAGGGTACCCAAGACACTCGGGTGTGGAAAGCGCCGAGTCGGCGGGCTTGCGTTGCGCCTCAGGCGCGATATGCTAGCGGAAACAGTGTTTTTATTTGAGATCGTGGCCGGCGCTCGTCCCTAGAGACGCCGCGCCGTCCCCGGCCCGCGAGGAAGTCGATGGCTCGTCCCAGACAGCACGCCCCCGAGGCGCTTCATGCCCAGGTGATGGCCGCCTGCGATGCCTGGCTGCAGGAGCAGCCCGTGCATACGCTCTCGCTGCGGTCGCTGGCGCGTGACGTCGGCTGCGCCCCCAGCACGCTACTCAAGCTCTACGGCAGCTTCGGCAACCTGTTGCAGCATGTGAACATCGAGTCGCTCGCACGGCTGCGTACCGCCATCGAGCCGCTACTCGAAGAGACGGCGCCGGAGGGCCGGATCAAGGCGCTGGCCGAGGCCTACTGGGAATTCGCTCGCCATGAGCCGTTCCGCTGGCAGCTGATGTTCGATTATCCGCTGGCCCAGGAGGGCGAGCTGGATCGGCGTCAGAGCGACATGATCGAGGCGCTGTTCCTGCGCATCGAGGTCACGCTCAAGGAATACCAGCCGGCGCTCGGCGACCTGGAGGCGCGCCGGATGGGGCGTACCCTGTGGGGAAGCGTGCATGGCCTGGTGCAGCTGGGGCTCAACGAGCGTCTCGGATACTGGCAGAGCGAGCCTTTGGAGGTGACGGAGCTGATCGATCAGCTGCTGACGACCCTGCTGGCCGGCCTGAAGGCGAGGCCCGACGCCCCTTGACCCCGCTGATGGCCTGGGGCCTTCTCGCGCTGGTGGTAGTCGCTCTGGGCGGGTGGCTATGCTCGCCGCGGCGGATGCTGCGGCGGCTGGTGTTCTTGATGATCCACCTGCTCTACCGGTTGCGCTTCCGCGGCCGCCGCCATATTCCCGCTCATGGCCCCGCCCTGGTGGTCTGCAACCACGTCAGCTTCGTCGATGCCCTGGTGGTCGGGGGCGCGAGCCCCCGTCCGTTGCGCTTTTTGATGGACCGGCCGATCTACGAGTCACCCTGGCTGCACTGGCTGTTCAAGCTGGTGGGGGCGATCCCGGTGGACTCCGATCGCCGCGATCCGGGGGAGCTGCGCCGCGCGCTGGAGCAGGTCAGCCAGGCGTTGCGCGCCGGCGAGGTGGTGATGCTGTTCCCCGAGGGGCGTTTGACCTCGGACGGGGAGATCCAAGACTTCCGCCGTGGGCTGGACCTGATCCTGGCGCGCGACCCGGTGCCGGTCGTGCCGGCGGGGCTGGCAGGGCTTTGGGGGTCATGGACCTCGCACTGCGGTGGCCGGGCGCTGAGCAAGCCGCCGCGGCGCTTCCGCGCCCGGGTGGCGCTGTATTTCGGCGCCCCGCTGGCCCCGGCCGAGGCCGGCCGCCAGCGAGTCGAGGCGCGCGTGAGGGCGCTGAAGGCCGAGGCCGACGAGTGGGCGATGGGGCGGGGGCGCTGATGCAGGCCTAAGAGGCGCCCGAGAGGCGTACGGCCTGCCAGCAGCGTGCCGAGGTGACCAGGTTGTCACGTACCTCGAGGATCTCCATGCGCACCGTGTCGATCTCCAGGCAGGCCGGCCCGTCGGGGAAGGCCTCCAGATGCTCGAGGATCAGGCCGTTGAGGGTCTTGGGTCCATCGGTGGGCAGCTGCCAACCCAGCGACTTGTTGACGTCGCGGATGTTGGCGGTGCCGTCGATGACATGACTGCCGTCGTCCTGGGGGTGAATCTCCTGGTCCTGGCCGGCCACGTCGGTGGTGAACTCGCCGACGATCTCCTCGAGGATATCCTCCAGGGTCACCAGGCCCTCCACGTCGCCGTATTCGTCTACCACGATGCCGATACGGCGCTTCTGTTTCTGGAAGTTGAGCAGCTGGGTGTGCAGCGGCGTCGACTCGGGGATGAAGTAGGGCTCGCGGGCCTCCTGCACGATGGCCGCCTTGGTCACCTCGCCACGCGACAGGAAGCGTGCCGCATTGCGCAGGTGCAGCATGCCGATGATGTTATTGATGTCGCCCTTGTAGACCGGCATCCGGGTGTGCTGGCTGGTGCGGATCTGCGACAGGATGGCGTCCAGCTCGTCGTCCAGGTCGATGCCGACCACCTCGTGGCGAGGCACCATGATGTCGTTCACCGTGACGTTCTCGAGATCGAGGATCGAGACCAGCATGGCCTGGTGGCGGCGCGGGATCAGCGGCCCGGCCTCGTGAACCACGGTGCGCAGCTCATCACGGGTCAGGTTGTCGCCGCCGCCCTCCAGGGTCCGGACGCCGAGCAGGCGCAGCAGGCCGTTGGAGATGGCGTTGACCAGCCATACCAGCGGGTAGAGCAGCTTGAGCAGCGGCTCCAGCACCCGCGATGCCGGGTAGGCGATGCGCTCCGGCTTCACCGCGGCATAGGTCTTGGGCGTGACCTCGGCGAAGATCAGGATGGCGATGGTCAGCAGGCTGGTGGCGACCGCCGGTCCGGTCACATCGCCGAAGAAGTGGATCGCGATGATGGTGGCGATCGAGGCCGCGAGATTGTTGACGAAGTTGTTGCCGATCAGGATCACACCGATCAGGCGGTCGGGGCGCCCCAGCAGGCGCATGACTCGCTGGGCTCGGCGCTCCCCTTCGTTGGCCCGGTGGCTCAGACGGTAGCGGTTGAGCGACATCATGCCGGTCTCGGAGCTCGAGAAGAAGGCGGACAGGCAGATGAGCAGCAGCAGCAGGCCGAACAGCAATCCCAGGGGGAAATCGTCGTTCAAGTCGAAGGGTCCTCAATCGCGTATTAAGGCTTGAGTTGTAGGGATGGGGGTCTTCGGTGTCAAGCGCTTGCCAGCAGGATCTCGAGCACGAACTTGGTGCCGAAATAGGCCAGCAGCAGCATGAGATAACCGCCGAGTGTCCAGCGCACGGCGCGCAGGCCGCGCCAACCCTGGCGATGGTGCCCCGTCAGCAGGGCGGCGAAGATCACCCAGGCGACCAGCGAGAGTGCGGTCTTGTGGGCCAGGTGCTGGGCGAACATGTTATCGACGAAGACGAAACCGCTGGCGATCGACAGCGTCAGCAGGATCATGCCGGCCCAGAGCAGCTCGAACAGCACGCGCTCCATGGTCGTCAGCGGCGGCAGCGACTGGACCACGCCGCGCAGGTGGTGTCGGCGCAGGGCATGATTCTGCACGCCGAGCAGCACCGCCTGGACGGCGGCGATGGCCAGCAGGGCGAAGGCCAGCGCCGCGCTCAGGGCGTGCAGGGCGATGCCAGGCGTCATGGTGGCACCCTTCTCGGGGCTCGGCCATTCCACCGCCAGCAGCAGCATGATGCCGGTCAACGGGAAGAGCCCGGTGGCGACGTTGAGGACCGGCTTGAACAGGCTGATGGCCAGCAGCATCGATACCGCCAGGGCGCCGGCCAGCACCACGCTGGTGGAGAGCCCCGGCAGCAGCGAATCGCCCTTGTCGAGCAGGCCTATGGCCAGCGGCAGGTGACAGAGCAGGCCGCCCACGCCGAGGCTTCGCACCAGGGTGTCGCGGGGCGATACTCGCCGGGCCAGGGTCAGGCCCTGCCACGAGGCGGCGGCGATATAGAAGATGCAGGCCACAAGGGCCAGGGGGAGCGCGTACATCGATGGCTTCCGTGTGCCTTCGCCAGCGTCCAGCAAGGGGGAAATGGAAAGGCCACTATACCGAATCCGCCGCGCATCGCCCAGCCGGGCGAGACGGACGGCATGGAGACTCGCGGCCACAAGGCGTATAATTTCGCCCCATTGTGGGAAAGGCCCGCCCGGACACGCCATGCCGGGGCCAGAGCGGCTTCCCAGGCCATCGTTTGCGGAGAGGCCCCATGTTTCAGAATCTCAGTGATCGTCTGTCCCAGACGCTCAAGTCGATCAAGGGTCAGGCGCGCCTGACCGAAGACAACGTCAAGGACACCCTGCGCGAGGTCCGGCGCGCGTTGCTCGAGGCCGATGTCGCCCTGCCGGTGGTCAAGGCCTTCGTCGACCGGGTGCGCGAGCGCGCCGTGGGCCAGGAGGTCTCGAAGAGCCTCTCGCCGGGCCAGCAGTTCGTCAAGATCGTCCAGCAGGAGCTCGAGGCGATCATGGGCGAGGCCAACGAGGGCCTGTCCCTCAAGGGTCGCCCGGCGGTGGTGCTGATGGCCGGCCTGCAGGGCGCGGGCAAGACCACCTCGGTAGCCAAGCTGGCCCGCTACCTGCGTGAGCGCGAGAAGAAGAAGGTGCTGGTGGTCTCCGCGGACGTCTACCGTCCGGCGGCCATCGACCAGCTCGAGACGCTCGCCCGCGAGGTCGAGGTCGACTTCTTCCCGTCGAGCAGCGATCAGCAGCCGGTGGCGATCGCCGAGGCGGCGATCAAGCATGCGGGGATCCAGTTCCACGACGTGGTGCTGGTCGATACCGCCGGTCGCCTGGCCATCGACGAGGCCATGATGGACGAGATTCAGGCGCTCAACGCCGCCGTCTCGCCGGATGAGACGCTGTTCGTCGTCGATTCCATGACCGGCCAGGATGCCGCCAACACCGCCAAGGCCTTCCACGAGGCATTGCCGCTGACCGGCGTGATCCTGACCAAGGCCGATGGCGACGCCCGCGGCGGCGCGGCGCTCTCGGTGCGCCACATCACCGGCAAGCCGATCAAGTTCATGGGCATGGGCGAGAAGGTCGATGCCCTGGAACCCTTCCACCCGGATCGCGTGGCGTCGCGCATCCTCGGCATGGGCGACGTGTTGTCGCTGATCGAGGAGGCCGAGCGCACCGTCGATAAGGGCAAGGCCGACCAGCTGGCCAAGAAGGTCAAGAAGGGCGACGGCTTCGACCTCGAGGACTTCCGCGACCAGCTCCAGCAGCTCAAGAAGATGGGCGGCATGGGCGGCATGCTCGGCAAGCTGCCCGGCATGGGGCAGATGGCCGAGATGGCCCAGGGCCCGGGGCCCGAGAAGGAGATGGGCAAGCTCGAGTCGCTGATCAATTCGATGACGCCCAAGGAGCGCCGCAAGCCCGAGATCATCAACGGCTCGCGCAAGCGTCGCATCGCCGCCGGTGCCGGCCTGCAGGTGCCCGACCTCAATCGTCTGCTCAAGCAGCACAAGCAGATGCAGAAGATGATGAAGAAGGCCGGCAAGAAGGGCGGCATGCAGAAGATGATGCGCGGTATGTCCGGCATGATGGGCGGCGGCGGCCCGGGAGGCCCCGGTGGAATGGGCGGTCCCGGCGGGATGGGTGGCCCCGGTGGCGGCCTGCCGCCGCGCTGAGGCCCCCGGCTCGCGCGCCAAAAAGGTTTCCAAGCCAGGGAGATTTCCGTAGAATGCGGCGTCTTCACTGGCAGGTCCGCGTTTCGTCGCGGGCAGCGTCGTGACCGAACACCCCGGCGGCACATCCTCCGGTGTGCGGTCGATCCGATTGTCGAGGGCCTCGCCCCGACCGACAACCTCCGTAACTCAACCGAAGGACAGTCAACGCATGGTTACCATTCGTCTGGCACGTGGTGGCGCCAAGAAGCGTCCCTTCTACCACCTCTCCGTGACCGATTCTCGCAAGGCGCGCGACGGTCGTTTCATCGAGCGTCTCGGCTTCTTCAACCCGGTGGCCCGCGGCCAGGAAGAGCGTCTGCGCATCGACCTCGACCGCATCCAGCACTGGCAGGACCAGGGCGCCCAGCTCTCCGACCGTGTCGCCGAGCTGGTCAAGGAAGCCCGCAAGCAGGCCTGAGTCGCCTGATGCCCCGAATGTCTGAGGCAGGATCGCGATGAACGCAGGTGCCGAGCCGAGTCAGGCCAACGAACACGTGGTGCTGGGCAAGTTGACCAGCCCCTACGGCGTGAAGGGCTGGCTGAGGGTGTATTCGTACACCAGCCCGATGGAGGGCATCCTCGAGTATGACGAATGGGTGCTGCGTCATCAGGGTCGTCTCGAGCGCTGTCGCCTCGTCCAGGGGCGCCCGCAGGGCAAGGGCCTGGTGGTCCGCCTGGAGGGTGTCGATGGTCGTGATCGGGCCGAGGCCCTGGCCGGCGCCGAGGTGCTGTTGCCCACGGCCGAGCTGCCTGAGCTCGATGGCGACGATGAGTTCTACTGGTACCAGCTGGAAGGCCTGCGAGTCGTGACTCGCGAGGGTGTGACACTGGGCCGCGTCGACTACCTCTTCGAGACCGGCGCCAACGACGTCATGGTCGTCAAGGGGCATGATGACGACGCCATCGACGATCGCGAACGATTGCTGCCCTTCCTGCCCGACGATGTCGTGCAGGTAGTGGATCTCGAGGCCGGCGTGATGACCGTCGACTGGGATCCGGACTTTTGAGTCGCAGCGAGGCCTCCATGTGGGTCGGCGTGGTGACGCTGTTCCCCGAGATGTTCGAGGCGCTGACCCGTCAGGGCGTGACGGGCAGGGCGGTGGACAAAGGGTCCGTCGCGGTGGAGTTCTGGAACCCTCGGGACTACGCCACCGACCGGCATCGCACCGTGGACGACCGCCCCTATGGTGGTGGCCCCGGGATGCTGATGAAGGTCGATACCCTGCGCTCGGCGATTCAGGATGCTCGCACGCGGGCCGAGCAGGCCACCGGAGAGCGTCCGAAGGTGATCTACCTCTCGCCCCAGGGGCGGAAGCTCGATCAGCGTGGCGCGCAGGAGCTGGCGGAAGGCCCACCCTTGGTGGTGGTGGCCGGACGCTATGAAGGCATCGATGAGCGGGTCGTTGAAGCCGACATCGATGAGGAATGGTCGATCGGGGATTATGTGCTGAGCGGCGGCGAGCTGCCGGCCATGGTGCTGATCGATACGGCGGCAAGGCTGGTGCCCGGTGTGCTGGGCCATCAGGATTCCGCGATCGAGGACTCCTTCAACGACGGACTGCTGGATTGTCCGCACTATACGCGCCCCGAGGTCATCGACGGGCGACAGGTGCCGGACGTTCTGCTCAGCGGCCACCATGGTGCCATCCGGCGCTGGCGGCTCAAGCAGTCCCTGGGGCGGACCTGGCTCCGGCGACCCGACCTGCTCGAGGGCAGGACATTGAGCGCCGAACAGCAGGCCTTGCTCAAGGAGTTCATCGAGGAGTACGCACTGTCCACGCAATAGGTCAGGGCGGAGGTGCAGGGCGTGTCCCGAAGGGCCGCACCTGTGTCACCAACAGCACTCCCGCGCGTCGAGCGATTCGAGCGCCGGGATCACGATTCGCCGGCCACCCATTGCCGGATCGGCGGATCAGGTATGTTACCGAGGAGTTATCGTCATGAGCAGCAAGAACAAGGTGATCCAGGCGCTCGAAACCGAGCAGATGAGCCGGGAAGTGCCGGAATTCGCCCCGGGCGACACCGTGACCGTTCAGGTCAAGGTCAAGGAAGGCACTCGCGAGCGTCTGCAGGCCTTCGAAGGCGTGGTCATCGGCAAGCGTAACCGCGGCCTGAACTCCGCCTTCACCGTGCGCAAGATCTCCCACGGCATCGGCGTCGAGCGTACCTTCCAGACCTACAGCCCGCAGGTCGACTCCATCGCCGTCAAGCGTCGCGGCGACGTGCGCCAGGCCAAGCTGTACTACCTCCGTGAGCGCAGCGGCAAGTCCGCGCGTATCAAGGAAAAGCTGGGCTGAGGCGGGACGCCCCCGCCGGCCAGTGGTGACGCGGCTTATCAGCCCGCGTGACATCGAAACCCCGTCACCGCAGCCGCGGGGCGGGGTTTCGTCGTTCGAGGGCGAGGAGTGGTGCGATGACGATCGGTGACGATGCCCTGGTGCTGATCGAGGCCTGCCTCGATGATCTGTGGCTGGGGGAGGGCGCCAGCGACCATACCCTGGCGGCCTACCGGCGAGACCTGAGTGCCTGGGCGACCTGGCTCGAGGCGCGTGATGCGTCGCTGTTAGCCCCCGGCGGCGAGACCCTGCCGGGCTGGCTGGAGGAGCGGCGCGAGGCCGGCTATCAGCTGCGCAGCAACGCCCGGTTGCTATCCAGCCTGCGGCGCTTCTATCGCTGGGCGTTGGCCGAGGGGCGGATCGACCATGACCCGATCGCCGAGGTCCGCCTGCCGCCCTCACGGCCGTCGCTGCCGGACACCCTGGAGGAAGAGGAGGTGGAGCGATTGCTCGCCGCCCCCGACCTCGACAGCGAGCTCGGCCTGCGCGACCGTACCATGCTCGAGGTGTTGTATGCGGCCGGCCTGCGGGTCAGCGAGCTGGTCGGGCTGACCACCGACGCCGTCAACCTGCGTCAGGGCGTGGTACGGGTGCGTGGCAAGGGCGACAAGGAGCGCCTGGTGCCGCTCGGCGAGGAGGCCGTGGACTGGCTGTCGCGCTATCTGCGCACCGGCCGGCCGGCGCTGATGCGTGACCCCACGCGGCCGGCGCTGTTCCCCGGCCGCGGCGATGCCTGCCTGACGCGCCAGGCCTTCTGGCACCGCATCAAGGCCCATGCGCGAGTCGCCGGCATCGATCGCTCGCTGTCGCCGCACACCCTGCGCCATGCGTTCGCGACCCATCTGTTGAATCATGGGGCCAATTTGCGTGTCGTACAGCTGCTGCTCGGTCATAGTGACCTGTCGACCACGCAGATCTATACCCATGTCGCGCAGGCCCGGCTCGAGGCCCTGCACGCCGACCATCATCCCCGAGGCTGAACCATGAAACGAATCCCCCGTGTGCTCGCCGGCGGCATCTTCACCGCCCTGTCATTCCCCGCCCTGGCCCAGGATCCGGCCATCGAGCGGCTGACCGAGAACCTGGCGGTCGATGGCCGGTCGATGCCGGTGAAGGATATCCAGGAAACGCCGCTGGACGGTTTCTATGAGGTGCGGCTGGAGACCGGCGAGCGCTTCTACACCGATGTCGAGGGTAGCTATCTGCTGGTCGGCGACCTCTACGAGAACGCCGAGGGCGGGCTGGTGAATCTCTCCGACCAGGCGCGCAACGCCGAGCGTGCCGAGCGTCTGGCAGCGATCCCCGATTCGCAGCGGGTGATCTTTCGCGGCGTCGATGAGCCCAAGGCGCGGATCACGGTGTTTACCGATACCACCTGCCCTTACTGTCGTCGTCTCCACGAGGAGGTGCCACGACTCAACGAGATGGGCATCGAGGTCGATTACCTGGCCTTCCCGCGGGGCGGCATGAGCTCGCAGGGCGCCCGTGAATTGCAGCAGGTCTGGTGTGCGGACAACCCGAGCGAGGCGATGTCGACGGCCTGGCACGATGAGGGCCTGGAGGGCGATAGAAGCTGCGACAATCCGGTCGAGGAACAGTATCATCTAGGCATGCAGCTCGGCGTGCAGGGCACGCCGGCCATCGTGCTGCCCGATGGGCGCATGGTGCCCGGCTATGTGCCGGCAGAACGCCTGGCGTCGCTGTTAGGCCTGAACAATCAATAGACGCACCATCAAGCGTGCGTGGGCCCTTGAGGCCGAATATCGCTGAGACATCTAAGCCGTCACGAGGGGGAAGACATTGAAACCGGTGAGAGTGGGAATCTGTGGCCTGGGTACCGTCGGTGGCGGGACCTTCAACGTACTGACGCGCAATGCCGACGAGATCGCCCGTCGGGCGGGGCGCCCGATCGTCATCGAGCAGGTGGCCTTCCGCACGCCTAACCCCGAGTGTGACGTCACCGGCATCAAGTCGACCCAGGACGTTTTCGAGGTCGCCGCCAATCCCGATATCGATGTCGTCGTCGAGCTGATCGGTGGCTATGACGTGGCCCGCGAGCTGGTGCTGGCGGCCATCGACAACGGCAAGCACGTGGTCACCGCCAACAAGGCGCTGATCGCGGTGCACGGCAACGAGATCTTCCAGGCGGCCCACGAGAAGAGCGTGATCGTGGCCTTCGAGGCCGCGGTGGCGGGGGGCATCCCGGTGATCAAGTCGCTGCGCGAGGGGTTGGGCGCCAACCGCATCGAGTGGCTGGCCGGCATCATCAACGGCACCGGCAACTTCATCCTCACCCACATGCGCGACGAGGGGCGGGCCTTCGAGGACGTGCTGGCCGAGGCCCAGGCGCTGGGCTATGCCGAGGCCGACCCGACCTTCGACGTGGAAGGCATCGATGCCGCGCACAAGCTGACCATCCTGGCGTCCATCGCCTATGGGGTGCCGCTGCAGTTCGAGAAGGCCTATACCGAGGGCATCTCGCGGATCACCGCCGAGGACGTCGAGCAGGCCGATAACCTGGGATACACCATCAAGCACCTGGGGATCTCCCGGCGCACCGACGATGGCCTCGAGCTGCGCGTGCACCCGACCCTGATCCCCAAGGAGCGGCTGCTGGCCAACGTGCATGGCGTCAAGAACGCCATCTCGGTGATGGGCGATGCCGTGGGGCCGACGCTCTACTACGGCGCCGGCGCCGGCGCCGAGCCGACCGCCTCGGCGGTGGTGGCCGACGTGCTCGACGTGGCCCGCGACATCACCACCGATCATCACTACCGGGTGCCCTACCTGGCCTTCAGCGGCATCGGCGAGAACGCCGATCAGCCGCCGATCCTCGCCATGGAGGACATCAGCACGGCCTACTACCTGCGCCTGCTGGCGGTCGACCGCCCCGGCGTGCTGGCACGGGTCGCGAGCACCCTGTCCGAGGAGGGCATCTCCATCGAGGCGCTGATCCAGAAGGAGGTCACCGAAGGCGAGCTGGTGCCGATCATCCTGATGACCCATCGTACCCGCGAGCGTCAGATGAACGAGGCGATCCGCAAGATCGAATCCATGGCCGACATCGCCGGCTCCGTCACCCGCATTCGTGTCGAGTCGCTTGACGAAGACGGGTAGGCCGCGAGGTTATCGCCGGTAGCGAGGGGCTGTTCGCCGGAGCAGCCCGCGCGAGCAAAGGAATCGAACAATGCGCTATATCAGTACCCGTGGACAGGCACCCGCGCTGTCCTTCGAGGAGGTCGTGCTCACCGGCATGGCCAGTGATGGTGGCCTCTATGTGCCCGAGTCCGTCCCTCGCATCAGCCACGAGCAGCTGGCCGACATGGCCGGCTGTTCCTACGCCGAGATCGCCTTCCGGGTGATGCAGCCCTTCGTGGGCGGCGAGATCGATGACGAGACCTTCCGCGAGATCGTCCGCGACGCCTACGCGACCTTCAGCCACGACGCCGTGGTGCCGCTCAACCAGCTCGACGCCAACCACTTCCTGCTCGAGCTGTTCCATGGTCCGACGCTGGCGTTCAAGGACGTGGCCCTGCAGCTGCTCGGTCGGTTGCTCGACCACTTCCTCGAGAAGCGTGGCGAGCGCGCGGTCATCATGGGCGCCACCTCCGGTGACACCGGGTCGGCCGCCATCGAGGGCTGCCGCCACTGCGACAACCTGGACATCTTCATCCTGCATCCGCACCAGCGGGTGTCCGAGGTCCAGCGTCGCCAGATGACCACCGTGCTGGCCGACAACGTCTTCAACGTCGCCATCGAGGGCAACTTCGACGATGCCCAGGCGATGGTCAAGGCCAGCTTCGCCGACCAGTCGTTCCTGAACGGCGCGCGGCTGGTGGCGGTGAACTCGATCAACTGGGCGCGCATCATGGCCCAGATCGTCTACTACGTGGCCTCCGCCGTGGCACTGGGGTCGCCGCATCGCAAGGTCGGCTTCTGCGTGCCCTCGGCCAACTTCGGCAATGTCTTCGCCGGTTACATGGCCCATCGCATGGGACTGCCGGTCGAGCGCTTCGTCATCGCCACCAACGCCAACGACATCCTGCACCGCACGCTGGCCGACAACGACTTCTCCAAGCAGGAGCTCGCGGCGACCCTGGCGCCGTCCATGGATATCGTGGTGTCGTCCAACTTCGAACGCCTGCTGTTCGATGCCTACGATCGCGATGGCGAGGCGGTGCGTGCGCTGCTCGAGCGCTTCCAGGACCAGCCCTCGGCGCTGGCCGAGGCACCGCTGGCGCGGCTACGCGAGCTGTTCGCGAGCCACAGCATCGACGACGCCACCATCCTCGAGGTGATCCGCGAGGCGCATCACCGCACCCAGGAGATCCTCGACCCGCACACCGCCACCGGGTACCGTGCCGCCGAGCGCGAGCGAGGTGACCCGGGTGTGCCGATGATCACCCTGGCCACCGCGCATCCGGCCAAGTTCGCCGAGGCCGTGGTCAAGGCCGGTTTCCCCGGCGTGCCGCTGCCGCCGCACATGGACGACCTGCTCGAGCGTGAGGAGCGCTACAGCGTGTTGCCGGCAGAGCTCGCCGAGGTGCAGCGGTTCGTCGCCGCGCATCGTCGTCGCTGAGGTCCTTGCGTCGCGGCCGAATGTCTCGCGGCGTTCGTTCTTGCTCGCCATCGACGCAGGGTTAGTCATCGATTTTTGCCAAGGATGTCCGACGCCGGGCATCCCGACAGGGAGATTGTCATGAAGCTGTGGGGACGCAAGAACTCGGTCAACGTGAAGAAGCCCGCCTGGTGTGCCGCCGAGTTGGGCGTCGAACTCGAACGGGTCGACCTGGGAGGTCCGTTCGGCGGACTCGGTACGCCGGAGTTCCTGGCCAAGAATCCCAATGGTTTGATTCCCTGTCTCGAGGACGGCGAACTGGTGCTGTGGGAGTCCCATAGCATCGTTCGCTATCTGGCCGATGCCCACGGTGCCGGTCGGCTTGCGTCCGACTCCGCCGCCGCCAGGGCGCGTTGTGGCATGTGGATGGACTGGGCGCTCGGAAAGATGGCGGAGCCCTATCGGGACTTGATCATGAATCTGGTGCGCGGCACGCCCGAGACTCGCGATGAGGCCGCGATCGAGCGTGGCCTGGCCGGGTTCGAGCAGGCCCTGCGTATCGCCGATGGCACACTCGCTCGCCAGCCGTGGCTGTCCGGCGAGACATTCGGGGTCGGTGACATACCGCTGGGCGCCTATGCTTACCTGTGGTTTACGCTGGATATCGAGCGTCCGGAACTGCCGAACGTGGGGGCCTGGTACGAGAAGCTGACTCAGCGCAGCGCCTACCGAGAGCATGTGATGTTGCCGATCAGCTGACGCCTACCGCCAGGCCGGCTCTCGTGAAGGTCGGCGTACCCGGCGGCCCGTACGCCGTGTGACGCCGACCCGCCCGTGCCCTGGTGCCATCTTTATCCGCGCCAACCCGCCTCAACCTCCCAGAGAATCCGATGTCTCAGTCTTCTACGGCGTGTGCCGATCCGAGCGAGGGTCTCGCGCCGCGCCCGCGTATCGAACCGCGCCCCCGCGACGAGGCCCTCGAGGCCCGCGCCCGGGCGGAAGGGCTGACGCCACTACAGGCCCGAGTGCTGGCCGGGCGGTTGCCCGGCCATACCGATGAGCTAGCGCCGCTGGTGTCGCCCAGCCTGCGCCACCTGGCGCATCCCGAGCGGCTGGCGGATGCCCGCCGCGCCGCCGAGCGCATCGCCCAGGCGGTGGTCGAGGGCGAACATATCGGCATCCTCACCGACTACGACGTCGACGGCATCACCTCCCACGTGGTGATTCGCCGCACCCTGAATGAATTGTTCGGCGTGCCCGAGGCCAAGCTGCACAGCCTGATCGGCCACCGCATCTTCGATGGCTACGGCATCAGCCTGCCGCTGGTGGAGCGGACGCTGAAGCTATCACCGCGGCCGAGCCTGGTGATCACCGCCGACTGCGGCAGCAGCGACGAGCCACGCATCGCTCGGCTCAAGGCCGCCGGCCTCGACGTGGTGGTCAGCGACCACCATGCGCTGCCGGAGGAGGGGCCGCCGGCCTCGGCCTTCGCCACCGTGAACCCGACTCGCGACGACTGTGACTACCCTGACCCGACCATCGCCGGCTGCATGGTCGCCTGGTTGACCATGTCGCTGGCCCGCTCGGTACTGATCGAGTGGGGTGTGCTGGCGGCGTCCACGCCCAAGCTCTCGCCGTGGCTCTCCTATGTGGCGCTGGGCACCGTGGCCGACTGCGTGTCGCTCGGTGCCAGCGCCGCCAACCGCGCCGTGGTCACCCAAGGGCTGGCGCTGATCAACCGTATGGAGGCGGCCTGCTGGCGGACCATGGCCGAGCGTCTGGGGGCCGACAGCGTGCCTTTCGATGCCGAGACCCTGGCCTTCCAGATGGGGCCGCGCATCAATGCTCGTTCGCGGCTCGACGATCCTTATGCCGCGCTGCACTTCATGCTGGCGGCCGATGACGCCACGGCGGCGCGCCACCTGGAGACGCTGGATCAGGACAACCAGTCGCGCAAGGCCATCGAGGCGGACATGGCCGAGCAGGCCAGGGGGCTGGCCCGGCCTCGGCTCGCCGCGGGCGAGCAGGCGCTGGTGATCTACCTGGAGGATGGCCATCCCGGCGTGCAGGGGATCGTCGCATCACGGTTGGTGCAGGCCTTCGGCCGGCCGACCCTGGTGCTGACCCCGGCCGCCCAGGCGGGCATGCTGACCGGCTCGGGACGCTCCATCGAGGGGTTGCACCTGCGCGACGCCCTGCAGCGGACCTTCGCGTTGGCGCCCGAGGCGCTGCCGCGCTTCGGCGGCCACCGCGGCGCCGCCGGTGTCGGTGTGCCTATGGCGGCGCTCGAGAGCTTCCGGGCGTCCTTCCTGCAGGCCGTCGGCGAGCAGCTCGGCGAGTGCGAGCTCTATCCGAGCGTGTTCACCGATGGTGAGCTGGCCCAGGGTCAACTGTCGCTTGCCACCCTCGATGAGCTGGAGGCGTTGGGCCCCTACGGGCGTGAATTCGATGCGCCGCTGTTCGAAGGCGAATTCCTGGTGGAGTCGCTGCGCCCGGTCGGCGCCGAGGGCAATCACCTGATGATGGAGCTGTCGTCCGGCCCGGTGGCGACGAGGGCCATCTGGTTCCGGGCGTTGAGCCCGGGGGAACTGCCGACCTTCGGCGTCGGCGATCGGCTGCGTTGCGCCTACAAGCTCAATCGCAATCGTTGGCGTGGCCGCGAATCGCTGCAGTTGATGGTGGAGCATGGCGAGGCGCTGTAACGCCATCATCTTGCCGATACGCATCGAGCCGCAGGGCTTCCGCGAAGGCCAGCTCGAGTGTTCAGGGCGGGGCGGGCGGAGTCGCCGGAGAGGGCGCGGGACACTTGACGAGAGTCGTCGTCAAAAAGCCCTTGCGTCCCTCCGCCGTAGCCCGTAAAGTACGCATCCGCTGCCGGCGACGGGTAACGTTGCAGGC
>NZ_SDMO01000022.1 GCF_004798905.1 Halomonas borealis
CGGGGTTTTCTCGTAATAAGTGCCTGACGATGACCTACTCTCGCATGGGAACTCCCACACTACCATCGGCGCTGAGCGGTTTCACTGCTGAGTTCGGCAAGGGATCAGGTGGTTCCCGCACGCTATGGTCGTCAGGCGAAAAAGGCAATGTGAATCATGCTGACGAGATATGTCTCATCGTATCCAGCTGTCGTCTGTTGTCAGTCACAGACCACTTGGGTGTTATATGGTCAAGCCTCACGGGCCATTAGTATCGGTTAGCTCAACGCCTTGCAGCGCTTCCACACCCGACCTATCAACCAGCTCGTCTTGCTGGACCCTTCAGGAGGCTCGAGGCCTCGGGGAGATCTCATCTTGAAGGAGGCTTCCCGCTTAGATGCTTTCAGCGGTTATCCCGTCCGACCTTAGCTACCCGGCAATGCCACTGGCGTGACAACCGGAACACCAGAGGGTCGTCCACTCCGGTCCTCTCGTACTAGGAGCAGCGCTTCTCAAATCTCCAACGCCCACGGCAGATAGGGACCGAACTGTCTCACGACGTTCTAAACCCAGCTCGCGTACCACTTTAAATGGCGAACAGCCATACCCTTGGGACCGACTTCAGCCCCAGGATGTGATGAGCCGACATCGAGGTGCCAAACACCGCCGTCGATGTGAACTCTTGGGCGGTATCAGCCTGTTATCCCCGGAGTACCTTTTATCCGTTGAGCGATGGCCCTTCCATACAGAACCACCGGATCACTAGAACCTACTTTCGTATCTGCTCGACGTGTCTGTCTCGCAGTTAAGCACCCTTATGCTCTTGCACTCAATGCACGATTTCCAACCGTGCTGAGGGTACCTTCGTGCTCCTCCGTTACGCTTTGGGAGGAGACCGCCCCAGTCAAACTACCCACCACACACGGTCCTCGATCCGGATCACGGACCAGAGTTAGAACGCCAATGATGCCAGGCTGGTATTTCAAGGGTGGCTCCACGTGATCTGGCGATCACGTTTCAAAGCCTCCCAGCTATCCTACACAAGCAACATCGGCGTCCAGTGTGAAGCTATAGTAAAGGTTCACGGGGTCTTTCCGTCTAGCCGCGGGTACACAGCATCTTCACTGCGATTTCAATTTCACTGAGTCTCGGGTGGAGACAGCGTGGCCATCATTACGCCATTCGTGCAGGTCGGAACTTACCCGACAAGGAATTTCGCTACCTTAGGACCGTTATAGTTACGGCCGCCGTTTACCGGGGCTTCGATCAGGAGCTTCGCCGAAGCTAACACCATCAATTAACCTTCCGGCACCGGGCAGGCGTCATACCCTATACGTCCGCTTACGCGTTTGCAGAGTACTGTGTTTTTAATAAACAGTTGCAGCCACCTGGTATCTTCGACCGGCGTCAGCTCCACCCGCAAGGGGCTTCACCTAATACCGGCGTGCCTTCTCCCGAAGTTACGGCACCATTTTGCCTAGTTCCTTCACCCGAGTTCTCTCAAGCGCCTTGGGATTCTCACCCTGACCACCTGTGTCGGTTTGGGGTACGGTCTCACTGTATCTGAAGCTTAGAGGCTTTTCCTGGAAGCGTGGCATCGATGACTTCCAGACCGTAGTCTGTTCGTCTCGTCTCTCGGCCTTGGGATACCGGATTTACCTGATTTCCCAGCCTACTGACTTTCACCAGGACAACCAACGCCTGGCTCACCTAGCCTTCTTCGTCCCCCCATCGCAATACAGTGAGGTACGGGAATATTGACCCGTTTCCCATCGACTACGCCTTTCGGCCTCGCCTTAGGGGCCGACTCACTCTGCTCCGATTAGCGTCGAACAGAAACCCTTGGTCTTCCGGCGGGGGAGTTTTTCACTCCCCTTATCGTTACTCATGTCAGCATTCGCACTCGTGATACCTCCAGCAAGCCTCTCGACTCACCTTCGTCGGCGTACACGACGCTCCTCTACCGCTCATCATTCGATGAACCCGTAGCTTCGGTACCTGGTTTGAGCCCCGTTACATCTTCCGCGCAGGCCGACTCGACTAGTGAGCTATTACGCTTTCTTTAAAGGATGGCTGCTTCTAAGCCAACCTCCTAGCTGTCTGAGCCTTCCCACATCGTTTCCCACTTAACCAGGATTTCGGGACCTTAGCTGACGGTCTGGGTTGTTTCCCTTTTCACAACGGACGTTAGCACCCGCTGTGTGTCTCCCACGCTGCACTCACCGGTATTCGGAGTTTGCCTCGGGTTGGTAAGTCGGGATGACCCCCTAGCCGAAACAGTGCTCTACCCCCGGCGGTGATACGTGAGGCGCTACCTAAATAGCTTTCGAGGAGAACCAGCTATCTCCGGGCTTGATTAGCCTTTCACTCCGATCCACAAGTCATCCAAAACTTTTTCAACAGTTCCTGGTTCGGTCCTCCAGTTGATGTTACTCAACCTTCAACCTGCTCATGGATAGATCGCCCGGTTTCGGGTCTATTTCCAGCGACTGGTCGCCCAGTTAAGACTCGATTTCTCTACGCCTCCCCTAGTCGGTTAAGCTCGCCACTGAAAATAAGTCGCTGACCCATTATACAAAAGGTACGCGGTCACAGAACGTGTCTGCTCCCACTGCTTGTACGCATACGGTTTCAGGATCTATTTCACTCCCCTCTCCGGGGTTCTTTTCGCCTTTCCCTCACGGTACTGGTTCACTATCGGTCAGCCAGGAGTATTTAGCCTTGGAGGATGGTCCCCCCGTCTTCAGTCAAGGTTTCACGTGCCCCGACCTACTCGATTTCACATGATCAGATTTTCGGCTACAGGGCTATCACCTGCTATGGCCGAGCTTCCCAGCTCGTTCGCCTAATCAGTCACATGCTTAAGGGCTGGTCCCCGTTCGCTCGCCGCTACTGGGGGAATCTCGGTTGATTTCTTTTCCTCGGGGTACTTAGATGTTTCAGTTCCCCCGGTTCGCCTCGTACACCTATGTATTCAGTGCACGATACCTATCTGATGATAGGTGGGTTTCCCCATTCAGAAATGTCCGGGTCGCAGGTTGTTTGCCACCTCGCCGAACCTTATCGCAGGCTTCCACGTCTTTCATCGCCTCTGGCTGCCTAGGCATCCACCGTATGCGCTTCATCGCTTGACCATATAACCCCAAGGGGTCTGATCCGCGATGACAACAACGACAATTGCCGGATACGCTTGAGACGTATCTCATGCCCTTCCCCGGGTAGGGAAGGGACTTTGTCAGCATGATTCACATTGTTAAAGAGCGACTGTTCAGAAAACAGTGAGAAACGCTAAAACTAACGCTTGCCACTGGCATCGAAACAAAAAAAACAGACTGTTGGGGAGATGGTGGAGCCTAGCGGGATCGAACCGCTGACCTCCTGCGTGCAAGGCAGGCGCTCTCCCAGCTGAGCTAAGGCCCCTCTGATATCCTGTCCGTGCATTTGGCAGGAATTTTATTCATGCCAAGGCGCTTTGGCGCGATGTGTAGCCTGCTACACGAGTGCCGAAGCAACGCAGGACTGGATAAAATTTGGTGGGTCTGGGCAGACTTGAACTGCCGACCTCACCCTTATCAGGGGTGCGCTCTAACCAACTGAGCTACAGACCCAAACAGTCTTTGCTCTGACCGATCAGATAATTCATTGTGGACACTTGCCGGGTGGCGATGACGGGTCGTTTAAGGAGGTGATCCAGCCGCAGGTTCCCCTACGGCTACCTTGTTACGACTTCACCCCAGTCATGAACCACACCGTGGTGATCGCCCTCCGAAGTTAGGCTAACCACTTCTGGTGCAGTCCACTCCCATGGTGTGACGGGCGGTGTGTACAAGGCCCGGGAACGTATTCACCGTGCCATTCTGATGCACGATTACTAGCGATTCCGACTTCACGGAGTCGAGTTGCAGACTCCGATCCGAACTGAGGTCGGCTTTATGAGATTCGCTCCCTCTCGCGAGATTGCAGCCCATTGTACCGACCATTGTAGCACGTGTGTAGCCCTACTCGTAAGGGCCATGATGACCTGACGTCGTCCCCACCTTCCTCCGGTTTGTCACCGGCAGTCTCCCTAGAGTTCCCGACCGAATCGCTGGCAAATAGGGACAAGGGTTGCGCTCGTTACGGGACTTAACCCAACATTTCACAACACGAGCTGACGACGGCCATGCAGCACCTGTCTGAGCGTTCCCGAAGGCACCAATCCATCTCTGGAAAGTTCGCTCGATGTCAAGAGTAGGTAAGGTTCTTCGCGTTGCATCGAATTAAACCACATGCTCCACCGCTTGTGCGGGCCCCCGTCAATTCATTTGAGTTTTAACCTTGCGGCCGTACTCCCCAGGCGGTCGACTTATCGCGTTAACTGCGCCACAAAGGTCTCGAGGACCCCAACGGCTAGTCGACATCGTTTACGGCGTGGACTACCAGGGTATCTAATCCTGTTTGCTACCCACGCTTTCGCACCTCAGCGTCAGTGTCAGTCCAGAAGGCCGCCTTCGCCACTGGTATTCCTCCCGATCTCTACGCATTTCACCGCTACACCGGGAATTCTACCTTCCTCTCCTGCACTCTAGCCTGACAGTTCCGGATGCCGTTCCCAGGTTGAGCCCGGGGCTTTCACAACCGGCTTATCAAGCCGCCTACGCGCGCTTTACGCCCAGTAATTCCGATTAACGCTTGCACCCTCCGTATTACCGCGGCTGCTGGCACGGAGTTAGCCGGTGCTTCTTCTGCGAGTGATGTCCTTCTTGCAGGGTATTGGCCCACAAGCATTCTTCCTCGCTGAAAGTGCTTTACAACCCGAAGGCCTTCTTCACACACGCGGCATGGCTGGATCAGGCTTTCGCCCATTGTCCAATATTCCCCACTGCTGCCTCCCGTAGGAGTTCGGGCCGTGTCTCAGTCCCGATGTGGCTGATCATCCTCTCAGACCAGCTACGGATCGTCGCCTTGGTGAGCCATTACCTCACCAACTAGCTAATCCGACATAGGCTCATCCGATAGCGCAAGGTCCGAAGATCCCCTGCTTTCCCCCGTAGGGCGTATGCGGTATTAGCTTGAGTTTCCTCAAGTTATCCCCCACTACCGGGCAGATACCTATGCATTACTCACCCGTCCGCCGCTCGACGCCTCCTAGCAAGCTAGGATCGTTTCCGCTCGACTTGCATGTGTTAGGCCTGCCGCCAGCGTTCAATCTGAGCCATGATCAAACTCTTCAGTTAAAAGCTTGATAGTCCTTGACCTTCAAAGAAGGAAGCGGACCAAACTTGGTTCAAGATTCAAACGTTCTCTTGACGAGTCGCTTGTCTTGATATTCAGTGACTAGTCACCGACATCCC
>NZ_SDMO01000023.1 GCF_004798905.1 Halomonas borealis
CCGGTGAAGATTAGCTCACCCAGGCCACCGGCACCGATCAAAAAGGCCAGCGGCACGGTGCCCACGTTGATGGTCAACGCCGTGCGCATGCCGGCGAAGATCACGTACAGGGCGTTGGGCAGCTCGACCCGGAATAACCGCTGAGTCGGCGACATGCCGATGCCGGCGGCGGCTTCCATCAGCGCCGGGTTGACGCCCTTGAGGCCGGCATAGGTGTTACGGGTGATCGGCAGCAGGGTAGCCACGAATAGCCCGAATACCGCCGGCACGGTGCCGATGCCCAGAAAACTCATCGACAGCGCGAGCACCGCCAGGGTCGGGATGGTGGTGCCGATATTGAGGAACTGCATGGCGGACTCGGCGAACCGGGCCATGCTGGGACGCGACAGCACGACACCCAGCGGGATCGCCGTCAGGATGGCCAGCCCGCCGGACATCACGGTCAGCCACAGGTGCTGGACGATCAGGAACTGAACGTCGGGCAGGTAGAAGATGAAATCGTCGATGACCCCGCTGGACTGGCTCCATACGCCGGCGAAGAAGATGGCGATGAGCAGCGCAATGCGCAGGGCCCCCTTCAGGCTCTGAATCGGCATCGGCTTACTCCTTGGTGGCCGGGTCGGCGGTCGCGGCTGGCTCCGTGGGGCGGAACCGCGAGCCCAGGTGGTGCGTCATGGCGCGCTGGGTGATCTGGCCACAGACACGCCCCGCATCGTCCACGCAGGGCAGCCAGGTGATGTCGTTGGAGAACATCAGCGAGGCCACCTTGCGCAGGTCGTCGTCGAGCGACACCGTGGCGACGATGCTCTGGAAGTGATCGCGGCAGTAGCCCTTGGTGGTGCGCGCCTGGGCGCGGGTGATCAGGCCCACCGGCTGGCGGCGGTCGTTGACCCCGAGGATGGCGTTCTGGTAGCCGAAGTCGTCGATCCGAGCCAGGGCGGTCTCCAGGGTGTCGCCGGGGGCGACGGTGCCGATCTCGTCGGAGATCACGTCGCGAACCTTGACCAGGTTGAGGCGCTTCAGCGCGCGGTCCTCGCCGAGGAACGACTCCACGAACTCATCCTTGGGGTTGGCCAGCAGCTCGTCGGGCGTGGAGTACTGCTCCAGGCGACCGGCGCGGAAGATGGCGACGCGGTCGCCCATCTTGACCGCCTCGTCGATGTCGTGGCTGACGAACATGATGGTCTTGTTGAGTTCCTTCTGCATCTTGAGGAACTCGTCCTGGATCACCGCCCGGTTGATCGGGTCGATGGCGCCGAACGGCTCGTCCATCAGCATCACCGGCGGATCGGCGGCCAGCGCCCGGGCCACGCCGATGCGCTGCTGCTGGCCACCGGAGAGTTCGTTCGGGTAGCGCTTGAGGAAGGCGTCCGGATCCAGCGCGATCATGTCCATCAGCTCACGGGCGCGCTGCTTGTACTTGGCCTTGTCCCAGCCCAGCAGCTTGGGCACCACGGAGATGTTTTCCTCGATGGTCATGTTGGGGAACAGGCCGATCTGCTGAATCACGTAGCCGATGTTGCGGCGCAGCTCCTGGGTGTTCAGGTCGGTGGTGTCCTCGCCATTGATGAACACCTTGCCCGAGGTGGGACGAATGATGCGGTTGATCATCTTCAGGCTGGTGGTCTTGCCGCAACCGGAGGGGCCGAGCAGGATGCAGATCTCGCCGGCGGGCACTTCCATGTTGATGTGGTCGGCGGCGGTCACTGCGCCCTTGGGGGTGTCGAAGACCTTGGTCAGGTTGTCGAGTCGAATCATTCGAGAGAATCCTTGTTGGTAGGCGAGGCCATGAGGGTCGGCATCAGGCCGTCTCGGCGGCGCGCTCCATGCCCAGGGGCGTCAGGCGTTTCTGCAGTGCCAGCAGGGTGTAGTCGACGATGACCGCCAGCAGGCTGACCGCCACCGCGCCGATGATCAGCTGGCGCGGATCGGACTGTGAAATACCGCGACTGATGAAGGTACCGAGGCCCCCGGCACCGATGTAGGCGGCGATCGCCATGACACCGATGTTGAGCACCACCGCGGTGCGCACCCCGGCCATGATCACCGGCACCGCCAGCGGGATTTCCACCATGCGCAGGCGCTGGTTCTGGCTCATGCCGATGCCACGCGCGGCCTCGCGCAGGGCCGGGTCGACGTTGTGGATGGCGGTATAGGTGTTACGGATGATCGGCAGCTGCGAGTAGAGCAGTACGGCGATCACCGCCGGCAGATAGCCGATGCCCTGGCCGATCAGCGACAGCACCGGGATCATGATCCCGAACAGCGCGATGGAGGGCACCGTAACGATGATCGAGGCG
>NZ_SDMO01000024.1 GCF_004798905.1 Halomonas borealis
TCAGGGCGCGAGCGTCATCCACACGCTCTTCAGGTCGGAGTACTCCTCCAGCGAGTGGTGGGACTTGTCGCGGCCGTTGCCCGACTGCTTGACCCCACCGAAGGGCACCGTCTGGTCCATGTCCGCCCAGTTGTTGACGAACACCTGGCCCGAGCGCAGCCGGCGCGTGACGCGCATGATGCGGTCGATGTCCTGGCTCCACAGTCCGGCCGCCAGGCCGTAGTCGCTGTCGTTGGCCAACCGCACCGCCTCGTCCTCGCCGTCGAAGCCGAACACCGCGAGCACCGGACCGAAGATCTCCTCGCGACCGATGGCCATGGTCTCGGTGACGCCATCGAACACCGTCGGCGGGATGAACAGCCCCTTGCCATCCACCTCGGTGGCCTCGCCGCCGCTGCGCAGGGTCGCGCCCTCCTCCACGCCACGGCGGATATAGTCGAGCACCCGCGCGTGCTGGGCCTGGTCGACCATCGCGCCCATGAAGCTCTCGGGGTCCAGCGGGTCGCCGGGCTGCATGGCCTCGGTGGCGGCCAGCACCTTGTCGACGAAGGCCTCGCGGATCGAGTTCTCGACCAGCAGCCGCGAGCCGGCGATGCACACCTCGCCCTGGTTGTGGAAGATCGCCCCGGCGGCGTGCTCGGCCACCCGGTCCAGGTCCTTGCAGTCGGCGAAGACGAGGTTGGGGCTCTTGCCGCCGCACTCCAGGAACACCTTCTTGAGGTTGGACTGGCCGGCGTACTGCATCAGCTGCTTGCCCACGCCGGTGGAGCCGGTGAAGGCCAGGCAGTCGACGCCCATGGACAGCGCCAGCGCCTTGCCCACGCTGTGGCCGAAGCCCGGCAGCACCTGGAAGACGCCGCGCGGCAGCCCGGCCGCGTGGGCCAGGCTCGCCAGGCGCAGCGCGGAGAGCGGCGACTTCTCCGAGGGCTTCAAGATGACGCTGTTACCGGCGGCCAACGCCGGGGCGATCTTCCAGGCGGTCATCATCAGCGGGAAGTTCCACGGCACGATGGAGGCCACCACGCCCAGCGGCTCGCGCAGCACCAGGCCCAGGGCGTCATCCCCGGTGGGCGCGACCTCGCCGTAGAGCTTGTCGATGGATTCGGCGTGGTGGCGCAGGCAGCCGATGGCGCCGGCCATGTCGCCCAGCGAGCTATTCACCGGCTTGCCCATGTCCAGGGTGTCGAGCAGCGCCAGCTCGTGCTGGTGGGCCTCCATCAGGTCGGCCAGGCGCAGCAGCACGGCCTTGCGCCCGCCCGGGGCCAGCCGCGACCACTCGCCGCCGTCGAAGGCGCGCCGGGCGGCCGCCACCGCCGCCTCGGCATCGGCGGCGTCGCAGCTCGCCACCTCGGCGAGCGCCTCGCCGGTGGCCGGGTTGATGGTGGTCAGGGTCGCGCCGCCCTCGGCATCGACGAAGGCGTCGTCGATATAGGCGCGGGTCTCGAGGCTCGCCTTCAGGGAGTCGGCCTCGTCCTGCCAGTCG
>NZ_SDMO01000025.1 GCF_004798905.1 Halomonas borealis
GACAGCATCACCGCGTCGGTGGCGTCGAGCACCGCGTTGGCCACGTCGAACACCTCGGCGCGGGTCGGCAGCGGCGCCTCGATCATCGACTCCATCATCTGGGTGGCGGTGATCACCGCGCGGTTGTGGCTGCGGGCATGCTTGATGATGCGTTTCTGGGTGCCGATCAGCGCCTCGTCGCCGATCTCCACGCCGAGATCGCCGCGCGCCACCATCACCGCCTCGCTGGCCTCGATGATGCCATCCAGGGTGGCGTCATCGGCCACCGCCTCGGCGCGCTCGAGCTTGGCCACCAGGCCGATCTCCTGGCCTGCCTCGCCGAGCCGCTCGCGGGCCTCGATCATGTCGGCGGCGCCGCGCGGGAAGGACACCGCCAGGTAGTCGACGCCGATGGCCACCGCGGTCTCCAGGTCGGCACGGTCCTTGTCGGTCAGCGCCGGGGCCGAGAGCCCGCCGCCCTGCTTGTTGATGCCCTTGTTGTTGGATAGCTCGCCGCCCACCACCACGCTGGTGTGGATGGCGCTGCCGTCGACGCGCTCGACGTCGAGCACCAGCCGGCCGTCGTCGAGCAACAGGCGATCGCCGGCGGTGACGTCGTCGGCCAGCGCCGCATAGTCGCAGCCGACCCGGGTGGCGTCGCCGGCCTCGCCCTCGAGGGCCACGTCGATGACGAAGGGCGCGCCCTCGTCGAGGGTGACCTTGCCATCGGCGAAGCGGGCGATGCGGATCTTGGGCCCCTGCAGATCGCCCAGGGCGGCCACGCTCTTGCCCTGGCGGGCGGCGATCTCGCGCACCGCGGCCAGCCGGCGGCCATGATCATCCGGGGAGCCATGCGAGAAGTTGAGGCGCACCACGTCGACGCCGGCGGCGATCATCCGCTCCAGCACGCCCTCCCGGTCGCTGGCGGGGCCCA
>NZ_SDMO01000026.1 GCF_004798905.1 Halomonas borealis
GCTTGTCCTGTATACTACAAATTATCGTGAAAAGGATAAGTTGGTCAAGATTTTTACTGAGTCTTTTGGCAAGCGTATGTTTTTTGTTAAAAATTTTGCACGTTCTAAATATGCCAGCAGTTTACAAAACTTTACAGCTGCAAGTTTGATGGGAACAATCAATGATGAAGGTTTTTCCTTTCTTGATGATGTAAGTGAAGCCGTAACTTATAAGCGTATCAGTGAGGATATTTTCCTTAATGCTCATGCTTCTTACATTATTAGTCTAGCTGATGCAGCAATTCCGGATAACCAATATGATTCTTCTCTTTATGCTTTCGTGATTAAGTGTATGGACTTGTTGGATCAAGGTTTTGATAAAGAAATCATTACCAATATTTTTGAAATCCAAGTTTTAAGTCGTTTTGGAGTTGCTCTAAATTGTACGGAATGTGCTTTTTGCCATAGTAAGCAAGGTCCTTTTGATTATTCCTATAAATTCAACGCTTGCCTTTGCAAAAATCATTTTGATGAGGATATGCGTCGCTTACATCTGGATCCAAACGTTCTTTATTTGGTCAATCTCTTTCAGGAAATATCTTTAGATCAACTCGAGAAAATATCTGTTAAAAGAGAGATGAAAGAAAAGATACGTTTATTTATTGATGGTATCTACGACGAGTATGTCGGTATTCATTTGAAATCTAAAAAGTTTTTAGATGGAATGAAAGATTGGGCCGACATAATGAAAGAATAAAAAAAGCATTCAGATGAATGCTTTTTTTATTCTT
>NZ_SDMO01000027.1 GCF_004798905.1 Halomonas borealis
TCCCAGGGGAACTGCACCTTGACCCGGCCATGCGCGTCGCAGTGGATCTCCTCGCCCTCGGGGCCGACCACGAAGGCGGCCTGGGGGCCGTCGACCCGCGGCTTGGGCTCGGGTTCGGGACGCCAGGCGCCGTCGTCCGGGGTCAGCGTGACGGCGTTGTGATAGCGCGTCATGCCATCGGCCTGGGCGGCGTCCTCCGCCAGCGCCTGGGGCTGCTCGCCCTCGTGGACGACCCGGATGACCTGCCAGCCGCGGTTGAACTCGCCGACATCGTGATCGGCCAGCGTGAAACGCGAGCCCGGCGAGAGCTCCGGCAGGTCGCTCTCGCCGTCTAACGTCAGGGCGTCGCTGCGCAGGTGCTCGAGGCGGTGACGGGTGAAGGCCTGGCCCGAGGCGTCGGCCTTGTAGCGCCCGGGGTAGTCGTAGTGTTCGTAGTCGGCGCGCTGGGCGTGGTCGTCGAGGCCGGTGCCCTGGCGGTCATGGAGCTGGCCGTAGGCCGGCTGCTTGAACGAGTAGTCCTTGAGCTGGGCGCGCGCCGGGCGCACCCGGGCGGTCTGGGTCAGCCGGCGCAGGTGGCGCTCGGGCGCGCTGCCGCCGGCGCGGTGATGGTAGGCGCGCTCGCCGAGCCCGGTGAGCACCTGCGGGTCGTCGGCGAACACCAGCCGGTGGGCGCCGCGCTCGGTGTCCTCGAACTCATGGAAGTAGAACAGCC
>NZ_SDMO01000028.1 GCF_004798905.1 Halomonas borealis
GGGCTGGTCGCATCCACAGTGAAGTCGATGTTGTTGGAAGCCACCGAGCTGTTGCCGGCGTCATCGGTGATTACCGCTTCGACACTGTAATCGCCGTCTACCAGCGAATCGCTGGGGATCACCACCGTGGCGCTGTCATTGGTGACGTCCTCAGGCGTGACGGTGTAGGTCTCGTCCTCGGCCCCATCGATGCTCAGCGTGATGGTGTCGCCGGCCTGGGTGCCGGCGGTCAGGCCAACGCTGGCCTGCACGCCATCGGCTAGCTCGTCGGCATTGATGGCGCCGTCAGCGGCCTCAGCAATCGCCAGCGTCGGAGCGTCGTTACCGTCATCACCGCCCGGGCTGGTCGCATCCACAGTGAAGTCGATGTTGTTGGAAGCCACCGAGCTGTTGCCGGCGTCATCGGTGATTACCGCTTCGACACTGTAATCGCCGTCTACCAGCGAATCGCTGGGGATCACCACCGTGGCGCTGTCATTGGTGACGTC
>NZ_SDMO01000029.1 GCF_004798905.1 Halomonas borealis
GCGCCGCGCTCGGTGTCCTCGAACTCATGGAAGTAGAACAGCCCTTCCTCGGCGGCCAGCCGCTCGACGAACGCGAGATCGGTCTCGCGGTACTGCACGCAGTACTCGCGTTCGGCGGGCTCGCGGGTCACCGCGAAGGCCACGTCGGTGAGGCCGCGTTCCTCGCACAGGGTATTGAGGATGGTCAGCGGCGAGACGCGCTGGAAGATCCGCGAGTTGTGGCGCAGCGAGAGGCGCCACAGCGAGGGCCGGATGACCACCTCGTAGTGGCTGCGGCGGTGGCCGCGGTCGCCGCGCCCGAACTCGGCGACGATGCCGTGCACGCGCCGCTGAGCCACGCCGTCCTGCCACACGGTGAGGCTCGCCGGGCGGTCGAGCAGCGCCTCCGGCGAGAGGTCGGCGGCGCGGCTGGCGAAACGCACCCGCAGGTGGAAGGGCGCCGACAGCGCCTCCTCATGGGTGAAGTCGATCACCGCCGG
>NZ_SDMO01000002.1 GCF_004798905.1 Halomonas borealis
CAAACTTGGTTCAAGATTCAAACGTTCTCTTGACGAGTCGCTTGTCTTGATATTCAGTGACTAGTCACCGACATCCCGACAAGCGCCCACATGAATTATCTGATCGATTGTTAAAGAGCCACTCACACTCGATAAGGAGCGGAGCATCTTGCGTTACCGGCCACTTGGCCAGCGCCTCGCAAGGAAGGCGTATTCTACGCGATCGGTGCGTCGTGTCAACCCGTGATCTCGCGGCTCGAAAGCGCCGAGTGGGCGACCGCGCCATCGCCTGAACAACCAAGGCGACGTCCGATCGAGTGGTGAGCATTCTACCGATTCCGGCGTTCCTGTCAACCGAGCATTTTTCGATAACGCCGAAAAACCTCAAAGAAAACAAGTGCTTCTACCACCCATCACCGCCTGCAACGTTACCCGTCGCCGGCAGCGGATGCGTACTTTACGGGCTACGGCGGAGGGACGCAAGGGCTTTTTGACCGCCTTCGCGCAATCGCCGGAGCGCCGCCGATGCGACACCCCGGCGCAGGCTTTACTCTCCGGAGGACAGGCGCACCATGCCGTTGCTGCTGCCATAGGCACTGATGCTAACTTCATACGTGCCCGGCTCCAGGCGACGCACGATGCGCGAACCAAGCCCCAGGTCGGCGGCATCGTCGTTCTGCGCGTCGACACCGTTTCCACTCAGGCTGAGGATAGTATCCACGGCGCTCGACGTACTCTCCAGCACCACTTCACGCGCCTCGTCGACCACCAGTTGATACGTGAGGTGCCCACCGGCCGACATCTCGCCATAGATCGTCTCGCCCGGCGCCATCTCGCCCCCGTCGCTCATGCGGCCCTCGAAGGCAGCGGTATTGGCACTCAGGGTATAGACGCCATTCCCGCTGTAGCTCTGCACATCCAGGGTATAATCACCGGGCTCCAGCACGGTGCTGATCAGCGAATTGCGATCGCCCCCGCTGTCGTCATCGCTGAGATCGACACCATTGCCCTGCAGGCGCAGCACCGGGTCGAAATCCTGGGACGCGAGCGCCAGGTTCACCTCGGCAACTTCCTCGACGGTGAACTGATAGCGGTTGTTGCCGATACCACCGTACTGCCCCTGGACCTCGTCGCCGCTGGCGATCGGCCCATCGTTGCGAAACTCGCCGCTGAACTCGCCACGCTGCATCGCCAGTTCATAGTCACCGCGACTGTTACCGTAACTCGCCACCTCGACGCGATAGTCACCGGCCATCAGCACCGTCTGGATGCGCGAATCGGTATTGCGACCGCTATCATCGTTGCGGATCTCGGTGCCATCGCCGCTCACGCTGAGCACGGTATCGAAGTCCGATGAGCCGAGCTCTACGGTCACCTCGGAAGGCTCGTCGAGATGCAGGGCATAGAAGTTCGACGACTCGCCGTCCAGGCTGCCGCCGATGCGATCGCCATCACGCAGCGGCCCGCCGTTGCGACGCCCCTCGGCGAGATCGCGCTGCTCGGCGAGCAGTTGATAGCTTCCCCCGGTGCTCAGCAGGTGGCTCGCACACTCCGTCGCGGCCATGTTGGGCTTGGCCGCCTGCCCCAGCTGGACACGATAGTCGCCCGCTTCCAGATAGGCATCGAGGCGCAACTCGCCGGCGGCGCACGACTCGGCCCGCTGGTTCACGTCCTCACCCAAGAGACGCATGTCGAGCCCCTCCTCACCGGACAGGGCCAGCTCGAGGTGCGCGGGGGCATCCAGGCTGAGCGAATACTCGGCCGCGCCGTCTTCCAGCCGGCCAACCAGCGGATCGCCGGCCGTCAGGGCGTTTGCCTCGTCGGCCGCCTCGGCTTCCAGCGCATAGGGCCCGAAGGCGGCACCATCGCGGCCATTGACCACCACCAGGGTGCAACGCTGCGCCTCGGGAGCGGTCAGCAGGATCGCCGATTGGCCATCGGCGCCTGCCTCGGCCGACCCCAGCCAGTGGCCTTGATCGTCGAAGGCCGACAACGAGGCGTCGAAGGGCGCTTCCAGCGTATAGCGATAGCGCTTGGCACCGTCATCGCCGCACAGCCAGTGCGCCGAATAGCGAGTCCCGTTATTGAGGTTGACCGGGCTGGTCGAGGTCAGCTCCCCCTCGATGCCCACACCGGCCGACACCTCAGGCGCCGAGGCGAAGCGCGCCTCGTCGTCGCTGCAACCCGCCAGCAGGATGAGCCCAGCCAGGCCCACCAGCAGGCGACCCGATGAAGCGCAGAAGCGCCGAGTTTCTTGAGTATCCACGTGTTGTCTCCCTACGAAGTGGCGGCGGCCCCGCATCGGCGGGGCAAGCGCACTATAGCGGAAAACGCCGTGCATCGAGCCACGACTCCCGTCACGACGCCTCACGAGACCAGAGAATCCGCCCCCAGATCGGCGATGCTGCGCGCCCCGGTGAGAGTCATGGCGACGCGCATCTCCTTGTCGATCAGCTCGAGCAGGTGCGTCACTCCCGCCTCGCCGGCGGTCGCGAGCGCATACACGAAGGCACGGCCCAGCAAGACGGTATCGGCCCCCATGGCGATCATACGGACGACGTCGAGCCCATTACGCACCCCGGAATCGGCCAGGATAGCCAGGTCGCCCTTGACCGCATCGGCGATGGCCGGCAAGGCCTGCGCGGTGGAAGGGACCCCATCAAGCTGACGGCCGCCGTGATTGGAGACGACGATGCCATCCGCCCCGAAGCGCACGGCATCGCGGGCATCTTCGGGGTCGAGGATGCCCTTGATGATCATCGGTCCATCCCAGAGTTCGCGAATCCACTCCAGGTCCTTCCAGGAGATGGAGGGATCGAAATTGTCGCCAAGCCAGGCGATGTAGTCCTCGAGCGCCGTCGGCTGACCGCGATAGTCCGACACATTGCCCAGATCATGAGGGCGCCCATGCACGCCCACGTCCCAGGCCCAACGCGGATGGGTGGCGGCCTGCAACATGCGTCGAATCCCCCCATGCTTGCCGCTCATGCCGGAATGGGCATCGCGGTAGCGCGCCCCGGGCACCGGCATATCGACCGTGAAGACGAGCGTCTTGACGCCCGCCGCCTTGGCACGCTCCAGGACATGGCGCATGAAGCCGCGATCCTTCAGCACATAGAGCTGGAACCAGAGTGGGCGCCCCACGGCCGAGGCGACCTCATCGATAGGGCATACCGACACCGTGGACAACGTGAACGGTATCCCCTTGCCGGCGGCCGCCCGGGCCGCCTGCACCTCGCCACGCCGCGCATACATACCCGTCAGCCCCACGGGGGCCAGGGCCACGGGCATGGCCAGGGACTCACCGAACAACTCGGTCGCAAGCGATAGCGAGGACATGTCCTTCAGCACGCGTTGACGCAATGCGACCCCGGCGAGGTCTTCGACATTCCGCCGCAGCGTGTGCTCCGCATAGGCGCCCCCATCGGCATAGTGGAAGAGGAAGGGCGGAATGCGACGCTTGGCGGCCTGGCGATAGTCCGTGGCGGCGGAAATGATCATGGCGAGCCCTGTACAGTGGATGAGCGGTCAATGAATGGCTAACGCAGGCTCCGTGGCCCCACTTCGGGGCCATCGACACCCGGCCGGCGCCTCTCGTCGAGCCCCCACTGACACGGCACGCCGGAGAAGCGATGCCCGGCCGAACGGGTGGAGCGCAGCCGCCCACCGTTCGAGCGCAACGAGGGACGTCGGTGGAAAGCATGGGCCGGTTCTCGACGCCTATGACGATGGATGCCCGACGAAGAAAAATTGGTAAAACCAATTAACCCTTAAGGATGTCGATAGCCTATGGCTCGACTATCAGGGTGTCAAAATTCCGCTCGCCCAACCTCCCCATACCTTGGTATTAAGGCAGGAATACAGAGCCGCAAGCCCTTGAAAAATCACCGTAATGCCCAGGCGCCTTCACGACATAACATTGGTAATACCAATTCAAAAACGCTACCATGTGAGCATAGATCTTCCGCCCAGGAATGCCCCATGTCCTACCCGACCCTGCGCCAGCCGCGCCTTGCCGACGTGATCACCGAACGCCTCGAAGCACTGATCCTCGAAGGCAGCCTCAAGCCCGGCCAACGCCTTCCGCCCGAGCGCGAACTGGCCGAGCGCTTCGGTGTCTCGCGCCCCTCGCTGCGCGAGGCGATCCAGAAGCTCGCCGCGCGCGGCCTGCTGCAAAGCCGTCAGGGCGGCGGCACCTTCATCACCGAGGACCTCCACAGCGGCTACAGCGACCCGCTACTGGAGATGCTCTCGCGGCACGGCGAGTTTCACCTCGACCTGCTCGAGTTCCGCGATGCCATGGAAGGCCTCTCCGCCTACTATGCCGCGCTGCGTGCCACACCCACCGACAAGGCGGTGATGCTGCAACGCTTCGAGGAGCTCGAGGCCCGCTTCGCGGCCCGCGACGCGGCCGAGGAAGCCAAGGCCGATGCCGCCTTCCACCTGGCCATCGCCGAGGCCGCCCACAATGTGATGCTGCTGCACAGCATCCGTGGCATCTTCCACCTGCTGGAGCGAAGCATCGTCGACAACCTCGAGCAGCTGTTCGCCAAGCCCGATGCCCGCGAGCGCCTGATGACCCAGCACCGCGCGTTGCTCGACGCCATCCTCCAGGGGCGCGCCGAGGAAGCCCGCGCCTGCTCCCACGACCACCTGGTCTACGTGGAAGAGAACCTGCTCGCCGCGGCCCGGGCCGAGACCCGCGCCCAGCGCTCGCTGCGTCGCGCCCAGTCCATGCCGACACCGCCAACCGAGGCATGACGCACGCCTCGCCCACGCCCTCACGGCGCCGCCGACTGCGCGCCCTGCTGGCCCTCATCGGCCTGGCCGGCCTGGCATTATGCCTGTGGCAAACCGCCCAGGTCGCCCGCGAGCAAGCGCTTCAGGCGCTGCGCGACGACGCCGAGAATGAGCTGCGCCTGTCGGTGGCCGGCCTCACCGGGCACCTGTCGCGTCACGACTACCTGCCCGAACTGCTGGCTTCCCGCGAAGCCGTCAAACGCTTCCTGGCGGCCCCCACGCAGCAGGACCCGATGCCGCTCAACCGGCTGCTCGATCGTTTCCGCGCCACCGCCGACGTCTCCGACATCTACCTGCTCGACCGCCATGCCGACACCCTGGCGGCCAGCAACTGGCATCGCGACAGCACCTTCATCGGCGAGAACTACCGTTTCCGGCGCTATTATCAGCAGGCCATCCAGGGCCACAAGGGCCGCTTCTTCGGCCTCGGCCTACGCTCCCGGGAGCGCGGCTACTACTTCTCGGCCCCCGTATGGCTCGACGACACCGCCCCCAGCGCCCGGCCCGACGGCGTCATGGTGCTCAAGATACTACTGCATGCCGTCGAACAGAGCTGGGCCGAGCAGGATGCCGAGCTGCTGGTCACCGACGGCGACGGCGTGATCTTCATGGCCAGCCGCCCGGAGCTGCGCCTCACCGCCACCGAACCGCTCGACGCGGCCGAGCGGGCGGCCCTCCGAGCCTCGCGACGCTACGCCGACGCCGCGCTGCCACCGGCCGGCATCCGCGCGTTCGAACGGCGCGACGAGCGCGCCCGGCTGGTGGACTTCACCGCCGGCCCGCTGGTCGGCGAGCGCTACCTGAGCCTGACTCGCCCCGTGCCTGGCTTCGGCTGGGACATGCACATCCTCAAGCCGCTCACCCCGGTGATCGATGCTCAATGGCTAGCCGCCGCCCTGGCCGGGGGGCTCTATGGCCTGGTGGTGCTGGGCGGCGGCATCGGCTGGCAACGGCTGAGGCTGCGCCGTGAGCGCGAACGCTTCGCCGAGCGCGAACGCCGCACCCTGGCCCGGGCCCGCGACGAGCTGGAGCGCCACGTCGAGGCACGCACCCACGACCTGACCGCCACCAATCGACGCCTCTCCGATGAGATCGAGGAACGCCGCCGCGCCGAACAGCGCCTGCGCGAGACCCGCGACGAGTTGGTCCAGGCCGCCAAGCTGGCGGTGCTCGGCCAGCTGGCCGCCGGCATCAATCACGAGCTCAACCAACCGCTGGCGGCGATCCGCGCCTACGCCGAAAATGCCCGCGCCTTCATCGCCCGCAGCCGGGTCGAGGCCGCCGACGCGAATCTCGGCCAGGTCATCGAGCTCACCGAGCGCATGGCCGAGATCAGTGCCCAGCTGCGGCAGTTCTCGCGCAAGAGCGGCGACAACCTGACCGCCGTCTCGGTGGCCTCCTGCCTGGACTACGCCCTGCGACTGTTCCAGGTTCGGCTCGGCGAGGGCGATGTGACGGTGGAGCGCCATCAGCCCGACGACGAGCTCTGGGTACGCGCCGACCCGGTACGCCTCGAACAGGTGCTGGTCAACCTGATCGGCAACGCCCTGCAGGCGACCGCCGAGGGCCACTCACCGCGCCTGACGCTCGCCATCACCGCCGATCACCAACGCGTGCACCTGGTGGTCGCCGATAACGGCCCCGGCATCGCCGAGGAACGGCTGTCGCGCATCTTCGAGCCCTTCTACACCACCAAGGCCGCCGGCAGCGGCCTGGGGCTGGGACTCTCGATCTCGGCGCGTATCATCGACGACCTCGACGGCCGCCTGGAGGTCGCCAACGGTGCCGAAGGCGGCGCCCGCTTCACCATCAGCCTGCCCCGCGACACGGGCACCGACACCCCGGCATTCCGTGAGGAGCGACTTCCCCATGCTTGAACTCCCGGCGACCCCGGTGATGATCATCGACGACGAGGCGCACCTGCGCATCACCGCCGGCCAGACCCTGGAGCTGGCCGGCTATGAGCCCCACGCCTTCGAGCGTGCCGAGGACGCCCTGGCGGCGCTGACGCCCGACTTCCCCGGCGTGGTGATCAGCGACATCCGCATGCCCGGCATGGATGGCATGGCGCTGCTGCGCGACATCCGCGAGCGAGATCCGGACCTGCCGGTGGTGCTGATTACCGGCCACGGCGACATCTCCACCGCCGTGACGGCGATGCGCGACGGCGCCTGGGACTTCCTCGAGAAACCCTTCGCCGGAGAGCATCTGGTGGAGGTGGTACGACGCGGCATCGACAAGCGCCGCCTGAGCCTCGAGAACCGCACCCTCAAGGCCGAACTCGAGGCCCAGCAGTCGGCCCCGGGGCCCCGCCTGGTCGGCCGCACCCCGGCGCTACAACGGCTGGCCTCCATGGCTCAACGCATCAGCCAGGTCGAGACCGACGCGTTGCTGTTCGGCGAGACCGGCACCGGCAAGGACCTGGTGGCTCGCGCCATTCACGAACGCAGCGCCCGCGGCGGCCGCCCCTTCGTCGCCATCAACTGCGGCGCGGTCCCCGAGAGCACCATCGAATCGGAACTGTTCGGCCACGAGAAGGGCGCCTTCACCGGCGCCGTGGAGCGGCGCATCGGCAAGTTCGAACATGCCCAGGGCGGCACCGTGTTCCTCGACGAGATCGAGTCCATGCCGCTGGCCTTGCAGGTCAAGCTGCTGCGGGTGCTACAGGAACGCAGCATCGAGCGGCTCGGCTCCAATCAACCGGTCGGGCTGAACATCCGCGTCATCGCCGCCACCAAGGTCGATCTCAAGGCCGCCGCCGAGGCCGGCCATTTCCGCGAGGACCTCTACTACCGGCTCAACGTGGTGACCCTACCGGTTCCTCCGTTACGCGAGCGCCGCGAGGACATCCCCCTGCTGTTCCAGCATTTCGCGGTGATCGCCGCCAACCGCAGCGGCCTGGAAGCCCCACCGCTGGACGCCACCGGCACCTCGGCGCTGCTGGCCCACGACTGGCCCGGCAACGTGCGCGAACTGCGTAACCTCGCCGAACGTTACGTGCTGCTGGGCGTGACCTGCGACTATCGGCTGGAGACGCTGCTGGCAGGCGACGAGCATGAGGGCGGCGAGCCGTCCCTGCCCCGCCAGGTGGAGCTGTTCGAGAAGAGCCTGATCAGCCAGGCGCTGGCCCGTCATCAGGGCCGCGTCAGCGAGGCCTGCGCGGCGCTGGATGTGCCACGCAAGACGCTCTACGACAAGCTGAAGAAGCATGGCCTCAAGGCCGAGGACTACCGCCAGAGCGCCGAGCCCTGAGCCAGCAGATCGGCCAACGGCTGCCACGGCGGCAGCCAGGGCAAGAGGCTCGCCGCCACCACCAGCATGGCCAAGGAATTGCCCGGTTGGCGCCAATCGAAGGGCTTGAGAGCGGTGCCGAAGGAGCGCTTGAGGCGCGCCCCGGTGAGGTCGACGCTATACAACTCGTCGAGCGACAGGTGGATCACGAAGCCGACCGCCAGCGCCGCGCCGTAACTCCAGGCCAGCTGGTCGGACAGCGAGAACAGGCGATGGCCGAGGGCCGTGGTGATCAACCCGCACAGTGCCCCGGCCAGCAGCGAGTGCCAGATGCCGCGATGCACGGTGAAACGACAGAACAACGCCCCGCCGAGGTAGCGCACGGCCAGGTAGATGCCGCCGCAGGCCACCATCAACGGCCCCGGCTCCAGGCGACGCTGCAGCCACAGCGCCCCGGCCACCACGGCGGGGATCGCCAGCAGGTTGAAGATCAGGCGGATCGCCTTGGAACGGTCGGCGTCGATATCGGGGAGGATGCCACCGAAGGTTACCAGCGCCAGGATCGGCAGCCCCTCGGCCAGCCCCCATAGCCCGGCCTGCCAGCCGACATGGGCGACCACCGCGCCTAGGGACGCGGCCACGCCGAGGTGGGTTCGAAAGTCGGCCATGACCGCGGCGCCTCACTGACTGGATAAAACATCAGTTTAGCGCTCGACATGGCCAAAGAAAACAATCAGTTGGCGGATCAAGCGTTTCTTGCACCTCGCGCGAGTGCGCTGGCCCGGAATCGCCCCTCATCCGCCTGGCCCCTCAGCCCTGCGCCGCCAGGTATTCGTCCTTCAGCTTGACGTAGTTGCCGGCGGTATAGGGGAAGAAGGCGCGCTCCTTGTCCTTGATCGGGCGCAGCGCCTTGGCCGGGTTACCGGCGTAGACATGGCCGCCCTCCAGGCGCTTGCCCGGCGGCACCACGGCGCCGGCGGCGATGATCACCTCGTCTTCGACCACCACACCGTCCATGACGATGGCTCCCATGCCGACCAGGATGCGACTGCCCAGGGTGGCCCCGTGCAGGATCGCCTTGTGGCCGACGGTGACATCGTCGCCAAGGGTCAACGGGAAGCCCTCGGGATTGAAGTCGCTGGCATGCGTGATGTGCAGCACGCTGCCGTCCTGGATGCTCACCCGGCGCCCGATGCGGATGCGGTGCATGTCGCCGCGAATCACCGCCATCGGCCACACCGAGCAATCGTCGCCCAGCACCACGTCGCCCAGCACCAGGCAGGCCGGATCGATATAGACGCGCTCGCCCAGCCGCGGGCTCGTGCCCTGCCAGGGCCTCAGTGTCTTGGCTTCGCTCATCACACCGCTCCCATCGTCAGATCAGTCCAGACACCAATACTACCAGCGTCAGCGGAATCGACACCCAGCGCACCGTGGTACGCCACAGGCGAAAGCCGGTGGGGCCGGCGTCCAGGGCGCGCAGCGCCACCACCTCGGGCAGCACCCAGGCGGCGAACACCGCGATCAGCGCGCCACCCACGGGCAGGAATATCTCCGGTGGAATGGTGGTCACCAGGTCGAAGGCGTTCATCCCGAACAGCACCTCGACGTCGGCGAGCGTCGAGAAGGACAGCACCGACAAAAGCCCCACCAGCCACACCGCCACGCCCACCGCGGCGGCGGCCTGAGCGCGCTTGAGCCCCCAGCCCTGCAGGGTGGCGACCATCGGCTCGGCCAGGTTGATCGACGAGGTCCAGGTCGCCAGCAGCAGCAGCAGGAAGAATAGCGACAACCAGAAGGCCCCGAACGGCAGGTCGGCGAAGGCCACCGGCAGGGTCACGAACATCAGTCCCGGCCCTTCGGCGGGGTCCATGCCCTGGGCGAAGACCACCGAGAAGATCGCGATGCCGGCCAGCAGCGCCACGGTGATATCCAGCACCGCGACGCCCAGCGCCGCCCGCGGCAGGCTCTGATGATCGGGCATGTAGGCACCGTAGGCCATCAGCGCACAAGCCCCCACCGCCAGGGTGAAGAAGGCGTGCCCCATGGCGGCGAACAGCACCGAGGGCGTCACCGCCGACAGGTCCGGAGTGAACAGCCAGGCCAGCGCCGGACCGAAACCATCGGTGGTGGCGGCGTGGCCGGCCAGCACCAGCAACAACAGGTAGAGCAGCGGCATCAACAGGTTGTTGAGCCGCTCCAAGCCCTTGGTCACCCCGGCGGCGACCACCAGCATGGTCAGCACCAGGAACAGGGTATGGTTGAAGGTCATGCGCCCCGGGTCGGCGAGGAAGGCATTGAAGCCGGCACCGACCTGGGCGGCATCCTGGCCGGCGAAGTCACCATTGATCGCCGAGACGAGGAACTCGATGGACCAGCCCGACACCACCGAATAGAAGGACAGGATGCAGAACACCGTGAAGGCGCCGAACAGCCCCAGCCAGCGCCAGTGACGGCTATGCCCGGCCTGGGCGGCCAGATGGCTCAGCGACTGCATGGGGCTGCGTCGCCCGGCGCGGCCGATCAGGATCTCGGCCATCATCACCGGCAGCCCCAGCAGCGCCACGAAGGCCACGTAGAGCAGGATGAAGACGGCACCACCGTTCTCGCCGGCGATATAGGGAAAGCGCCAGATATTGCCCAGCCCCACCGCGGCACCGGTCACCGCCAGGATGAAGGCGCGGCGGCTGCTCCAGCGCTCCAGGGTTTCGTTCATCGCCTCGTCTCCGGCCTGAAGTGAAAAATGGCGCCAAGCCTAGCACATTGAAACCCGCCTCGACCGCCCGCATCTAAGCGCTATGACCCTTTTCACCGTCATCCTTTTCCCTCGAGGTGCGCATGTCCACGAATCCCCTGCTCGACGCCCACACCCTGCCGCCCTTCGCCGAGATCAAGCCCGAGCACGTGGTGCCGGCGATCGAGACGCTGCTGGCGGAGAACCGCGAGGCCATCGAGGCCCTGGTGGCCCGGGCCGAACGGGAGACACCCCGCTGGGAGACCCTGGCCGCGCCGCTGGAGGCGCTGAACGACCGCCTGTCGCGGGCCTGGTCGCCGGTCTCGCATCTCAACGGCACCATGAACAACGCAGCGCTACGCCAGGCCTTCGAGACCAGCCTCGGGCAACTGTCCGAGTACAGCACCTGGCTCGGCCAGCACGAAGGGCTGTTCCGCGCCTGGCAGGCCCTCAAGGACGGCCCGGCCTGGGCCGAGCTCGACGAAGGCCAGCGGCGTACCGTGGACAACACCCTGCGTGACTTCCGCCTGGCCGGCGTCGACCTGCCCACCGAGCAGAAACGCCGCTACGGCGAGATCCAGGCGCGGCTGTCGAGCCTCACCAACACCTTCTCCAATCAGCTGCTCGACGCCACCCAGGCCTGGCACCTGGACCTTCGGGATGACACCCGCCTGGCCGGGCTACCCGAGAGCGCGCTGGCGACCCTCAAGGCCAACGCCGAGGCCAAGGGGATCGAGGGCTATCGCATCACCCTGGACTTCCCCAGTTTCCTGCCGGTGATGACCCATGCCGACGACCGCGAGCTGCGCCACCAGGTCTACACCGCCTTCGTCACCCGTGCCTCCGACGCGGGCCCCAACGCCGGCGAATTCGACAATGCCCCGGTGATGGAAGAAACCCTGGCGCTGCGCCAGGAGCTCGCCGAACTGCTGGGTTTCGCCACCTACGCCGACTACTCGCTGGCCACCAAGATGGCCGACTCCCCCGGCCAGGTGATCGGCTTCCTCGAGGACCTGGCCAACCGTGCCGTGCCCCAGGCCCGCGAGGAATTCGCCGAGCTGGCCGCCTTCGCCCGCGATGAGCTGGGCATGGACGCACTCGAGCCCTGGGACGTGGGCTATGCCAGTGAGAAGCTGCGCGAGGCGCGCTACGCCATCTCCGATGAGCAGCTGCGCCCCTACTTCCCCGCGCCGCGCGTGGTCGATGGCCTGTTCCAAGTGGTCGAGCGGCTCTACGGTGTGACCTTCGAGGAACACGAGACGGCGCCCCGCTATCACCCCGACGTGCGCTACTTCCGCATCCTCGACGCCGGCGCGCCGATCGCCGGCTTCTACCTGGATCTCTATGCCCGGGAAGGCAAGCGCGGCGGCGCCTGGATGGACGAATGCCGAGTGCGTCGTCAGGAGGGCGACACGCTGCAGTTGCCGGTGGCCTACCTGACCTGCAACTTCACCCGTCCGGTGGGCGACGCCCCGGCATTGCTGACCCACGACGAGGTCACCACCCTGTTCCACGAGTTCGGCCACGGCCTGCATCACATGCTGACCCGTCAGGACGTCGCCGACATCTCCGGCATCAACGGCGTGGCCTGGGACGCGGTGGAGCTGCCCAGCCAGTTCATGGAGAACTATTGCTGGGAACGCGAAGGCCTCGATTTGATCGCCGGCCACGTCGACAGCGGCGAGCCGCTGCCCGAGGCGCTCTTCGACAAGCTGCAGGCGGCCAAGAACTTCCAGTCGGCGATGGGCATGGCGCGCCAGCTCGAGTTCTCGCTGTTCGACTTCCGCCTGCATCGCGAGCTCTCCGCACCTTCCGCCGACGACATTCAGGCGCTGCTCGACGAGGTCCGCGACGCCGTCTCGGTGCTGCCACGGGCTACCTTCAACCGCTTCCAGAACGGCTTCGGGCACATCTTCGCCGGCGGCTACGCGGCGGGCTACTACAGCTACAAGTGGGCCGAGGTGCTGTCCGCCGATGCCTGGAGCGCCTTCGAGGAAGCCGGCATCTTCGACGCCGAGACCGGCCAGCGCTTCCGCACCGAGATCCTCGAACGCGGCGGCTCCCGCGACGCCGCCGAGCTGTTCCGCACCTTCCGCGGCCGCGAGCCCAGCGTCGAACCGCTACTGCGCCACAGCGGCATCCGCGCCGCCTGATACCCACCAAGGTGACATCGCACGGCAGCGCATCCGCGCCGCCTGAACACACCCGACCCCATCGACCAGGAGGCCTCATGGCTACCCCGAAACGCTTCATCGCCGGCGCCATCTGCCCGCGCTGCGCCGAGATGGATCGCATCCGTGCCTGGGAACAGAACGGCGTGCGCTACCGCGACTGCGTCAGCTGCGACTTCTTCGAACAGCTGCCCATCGAAGACGACGGCCAGGCCGAGCTCGAGACCCGCGTCAATCGCGAGCACGAGGCGCCACAGGCCGACGACTTCCAGACCGTGAAGATCCTCGACCCCAAGGGCTGATCCCGCCCGTCGTTCCTACTACCCCGAATCGAGCGCACGGGGCCGGTGCTCTTTACAGGAGCGCCGAACACGTCGGCGAGCGAATTCGGCGCCTATGAGAGATAGGCGAGGCTTGCTCCGGGTTGATGCACCGGCAGGGCGATTCGCCCGCGCAGACATGGGTGCAGCGCTTCCCCTGGCACCTCACCCAATGCACAAGGGGCCTCCCGTAGGAGGCCCCTGGTATCTTTATCGACGCGATGGCCTAGCCATCGATGACCCCGCAGGCGACGCGGGCCCCGCCACCGCCGAGCTTGGGCTCGTCGGAGTAGTTATCGCCGCCGGCATGCACCATCACCGCGCGCCCCGCCAGGTCGGCGACCTCGAGACGCGGCGCCAGCAACGGCGTGGTGGCCTCGCCTTCGGCATCCACCGCCAACACCGGCAGGTCGCCGAGATGACCCTCTCCGTAGGGGCCGGCATGGGTACCGGTATCCTGCGGGTCGTAGTGGCCCCCCGCCGATGCCGCGGCCACCGTTTCACCGCCCTTCTCCGCCGGTTCGCAACTCGGCGTCTGGTGGACATGCAACCCATGCAGGCCCGGCTCGAGCCCACCGAGGTCCGGTGTCACCAGCAGGCCATGGGGGCTGTTCTCGAGGCTCAGGGTGCCGATGGACTCGCCGACGCCCTCGGCATCGACCGAGTGGAGCTCGACCTCGGAAGCGGCCTGGGCCGTCCCGGCCAGCCACAACGAAGCACCAAGCCCCAGTGCCAACATACCTATACGCATCATCGCGATCCTCCTTGGGGATGTACTGGAGCCTTCCAGGCTAATCGACACCATCGCCGACGCCAACCACCATCGCCACGCCACTCGCCGTGCGGAAAATCGCACAACCCGGGCGTATAGGCGTGCGGATTCTCGGAATCGATGTCGTCGAAAGGCCTCGACCTTGGTCGAACAAATTCCTGCCAAGTATTTGAATATAAAACCTTACCTTCGTCATGGAACACCCCTTGCTGCTTCCTGAGTGTCGCAAGATGGCCCGCGCGACCGTCGCCGGGCCGACCACTACCAACAACACCTCGAAAGGCCGACTCGCACCATGTCGGCCTCTCGCCACGGGAGACACGCCATGACCACCACGACCCGGATCCTCACCGGCACCCTGGCCGGCGCCATGCTGATCGCCGGCAGCGCCCAGGCCGAGCGCAGCGACTGGCCGGACAACTTCACCGTCGGCACCGCCAGCCAGGGCGGCACCTACTTCGTCTACGGCTCCGGCTGGGCCAACATGATCGCCGACGAGCTGGGCGTGTCCGGCGGCGGCGAGGTCACCGGCGGGCCCAACCAGAACCTGGCGCTGGTGCACACCGGCGACCTGGCCCTGGGCCTGAGCACCATGGGCCCGGCCGCCGAGGCCGTGGCCGGCAAGAGCCCGCTGGCTCCCGGCGTGGCGATGGATAACGTCTGCGCGCTGTTCCCGATGTATGAGACGCCGTTCTCCATCACCACCCTCGAGGGCAGCGGCATCGACACGATCGCCGACATCCCCGACGGAGCCACCATCGGCTTCGGGCCGGCGGCCTCCACCTCCGACACCTATTTCCCCAAGATCCTCGAGGAGCTGGGCGTGGACTTCGAGCGCCGCAACGGCGGCTGGAACGATCTCGGCGGCCAGCTGCAGGACGGCCTGATCGACGTCATCGCCTTCGCCGCGGGCATCCCGATCCCGGCGGTCAGCCAGCTCGAGGTGCAGACCGACGTCAACATCATCGAGTTTACCGCCGACGAACAGCAGCGGATCGTCGACGCCTTCCCGGTCTCACCGTTCCAGATTCCGGCCAGCACCTACCAGATCCTCGAGGAAGATGCGCGCGCCGTATCCATGTGGAACTTCACCATCGCCGGCTGTGACCTGCCCGAAGACTTCGTCTACGAGATCACCAAGCTGAGCATGGAGAACAACGACCGCATGCGTGACATCCACCGCAGCGCCCAGTTCAGCGTGCCGGAGAACCTCGAGTACAACACCGTCCTGCCGTTCCACCCGGGCGCCGTGCGCTGGTTCGAAGAGAACGGCTACGAGATCCCCGCCGAACAGCAGCTCTGAGTCATTGACCGTCCCGCGCCCCCGCCCCGTCCCGGTGCGGGGGCGACTGTTACACCTTCGCCTCTCCTCCAAGGGTGACTCCCATGTCCCAGCATCCCGATCCCCGTCACACCGAGCGTGACGACGAGGAGATCACCGCCGTTGTCGCCGAGGGCGTCGACGACGACGCGGCGGAATCCAACCGCCGCCTCTATTCCGGCTGGCAATGGCTGCTGTTCGCCGCCATTGCCATCGCCTACTCCAGCTTCCATCTGGTGTCGCTCAACCTTTACCCGATGGAGACCTGGTCGTTTCGCATCGTGCACATCTGCGGCGCGCTGATCCTCGGCTATGGCCTCTATGCCGGCACCCGCTTCGCCGACGACGACCGGCGTCCCTCGCCCGCCTGGCTGGGCTGGCTTGGCTATGCGCTGCTGATCCCTGCGGGCTATGCGCTGTACCAGGTATTCATGATGCAGGCCGCCATGAACGATGGCGCCATGCGCATCGCGCCCGAGATCGAGGCCTTCCACTACGGCTATCCGCTGTTGCTTTCCACCGCCGCCGGCATCGTGCTCTCGTGGAGCTTCCGCCAGTATCGCCACCGCATCTCGCCGGCCGACCTGGTGCTGATGGTCTGCGCCGTGGCCAGCGCCGGCTACCTGCTGGTGATGTTCAACAGCCCGCTGCGCGCCTCCACCGGCACGCCCTTCGCGCCGATGGGCATCTCCTACGCGGCGATCGCCGGCGCGGCGCTGATCCTCGAGCTGACCCGCCGCGTCGCCGGCCTGGCGCTGGTGATCATCGCCGCCATCTTCCTGGCCTACGTGTTCGCCGGCCCCTACCTGCCGGGCTTCCTCGGCTACCCAGGGCTCTCGGTGGGGCGCTTCTTCAGCCAGGTCTACACCGACGCCGGCGTGCTCGGCCCGACCACCGCGGTGTCCTCGACCTACATCATCCTGTTCATCATCTTCGCCGCCTTCCTGCAGGCCTCGAAGGTCGGCGACTACTTCGTCAACTTCGCCTTCGCCGCCGCCGGCCGCGCCCGCGGCGGCCCGGCCAAGGTATCGATCTTCGCCTCCGGCCTGATGGGCATGATCAACGGCACCAGCGCCGGCAACGTGGTCTCCACCGGCTCGCTGACCATCCCGCTGATGAAGAAGGTCGGCTACCCGGCGCGCAGCGCCGGCGCCATCGAGGCCGCCGCCTCCACCGGCGGGCAGATCATGCCGCCGATCATGGGCGCGGGCGCCTTCATCATGGCCGAGGTCACCGGCATCCCCTACACCGATATCGCCGTGGCGGCGTTGATCCCGGCCATCCTCTACTTCCTGTCGATCTACTGCATGGTCGACTTCGAGGCGGCCCGCAAGGGCATGCGTGGCATGCGCAAGGATGAGATCCCGCGGTTCTCGAAGCTGGTCAAGCAGGTCTACCTGTTCGCCCCGATCATCATCCTGATCGCCGCGCTGTTCATGGGCTATTCGGTGATCCGCGCCGGCACCCTGGCCACCGCCTCGGCCGCCGTGGTGAGCTGGATCTCGCCCCACAAGATGGGCATCCGCGCGATTCTCCAGGCCCTGCAGCTGGCCGGCACCATGTCGATCCAGATCATCGCCGTGTGCGCCTGCGCCGGCCTGATCGTCGGCGTCATCGCGCTGACCGGCGTGGGCGCGCGCTTCTCCTCGCTGCTGCTCGGCCTGGCCGGGGTCAGCCAGCTGCTGGCGCTGTTCTTCGCCATGTGCATCTCGATCCTGCTGGGCATGGGCATGCCGACCACGGCCGCCTATGCGGTGGCCGCCTCGGTGGTGGCGCCGGGGCTGATCGGGATCGGCATCCAGCCGCTGGTGGCACACTTCTTCGTGTTCTACTTCGCGGTGGTGTCGGCGATCACTCCGCCGGTGGCGCTGGCCTCCTATGCGGCGGCAGGCATCTCCGGGGACAACGCCATGGGCACCTCGGTGGCCTCGTTCAAGATCGGCCTGGCCGCCTTCATCGTGCCGTTCATGTTCTTCTACAGCCCGGCGATGCTGATGGAAGGCTCCTGGCTGCAGATCCTGCGGGTCGGCGTGACCGCGACGCTGGGCATCGTGCTGCTGTCGGCCACCGTCCAGGCCTGGTTCTTCGGCCCGGTGAAGGCCTGGCAACGGCTGGCGATGCTGGTCGGTGCGCTGTGCATGATCTACGGCGGCGTCATCACCGATGTGGCTGGCCTGGCCATCGGCGCGGCCCTGCTGCTGATGCAACGTGGCCACAGCGGCGGCACGCCCAGCGCGGCGACATCGAGCTGACACAGACTCCCCACCGACGCAAAAAGGCCCTGCCGGATGGCAGGGCCTTTGCGTTAGCCCGGCGTCGCCTCAGCCGCGGATGTTGTCGACCACCCGCAGGGCCGGCGTGGCCTGGTTCAAGGTGTAGAAATGCAGCCCCGGCGCGCCGCCGTCGAGCAGGCGCTGGCACAGCCGCGAGATCACCTCCTCGCCGAAGGCGGCGATCGACTCGCTGTCATCGCCGTAGGACTCCAGCTGCTTGCGGATCCAGCGCGGTATCTCGGCGCCGCAGGCATCGGAGAAGCGCGCCAGCTTGGTGTAGTTGGTGATCGGCATGATGCCCGGCACGATCGGCGCCTCGACACCCAGGGCGCGGGCCCGCTCGACGAAGTGGAAGTAGGCGTCGGCGGAGAAGAAGTACTGGGAGATGGCGAAATTGGCCCCGGCCTTCATCTTGCGGGCGAAGTTTTCCACATCACGATCGAAGCTGGGGGCCTGGGGATGAACCTCCGGATAGGCGGCCACGGCGATCTCGAAGTGGTCACCGGTTTCCTCGCGGATGAACTCGACCAGCTCGTTGGCGTAACGCAGCTCGCCGACGCCGCCCATGCCGGAAGGCAGGTCGCCACGCAGCGCCACCAGGCTGTCGATGCCTTCCTCACGATACTGGGCCAGCAGGTCGCGCAGCGCGGCCTTCTCGCTGCCGATGCAGGACAGGTGCGGCGCGGTGGTGAAACCGGACTCGCGCACCTGGCGCACGGTCTCGGTGGTGCGCTGCTGGGTGGAGCCGCCGGCGCCGTAGGTGACGGAGAAGAAACGCGGCCCGCGAGTGGCCAGAGCATCCCGGGCCTGCATCAGCTTGTCGCGCCCGGCCTCGGTGTTGGGCGGGAAGAATTCGAAGCTGATACCCAGCGGATGCTCTTGTGCGCTCATCGATCCAGTCCTCTTGGTGGAGCGGTGAAGGAGCCACGCGCCGGCGGCGGGCGGCTGATGAATGACCACATTGTGACCAGCCGGCGGCGCGCCGACCAATGAAAGTTTCGTCGCCGCTGTATCGATTTCTTTCATGTAGTGGCCGGAGTCCCCATGACTCATTTTCCGATTGCCCCCCACGGCCGACTGACAACACCGCCTCGCGCGAGGCATCATGAGGCTCCGCTCGACACGCAAGGCGACGACGCATGACGCTCGACCCCGACACCCTGATGGGTCCGCTGTGGACGCTGCTGGCCTTCGTCGGCCTGGGCTGGCTGGCGGCGCGACGCCTGGCCGTCGACCCCCGCCCCATCGCCACCCTGCTGATCTACCTGATCGCCCCGCTGACCTTCTTCCGCGGCCTGACCCTGGGTGGGCCGACGCCCGCCTACCTGCTGCTCACCGCGGCGCTGTTCGCCACCGCCTGCCTGGTGGCACTGCTGGTCAGCTCGGTGGCCCGACGCACCCTGCCCGGCGAGGAGGCCGCGGTGCTGGCATTCTCGGCCGGCACCGGCAATACCGGCTACTTCGGCCTGCCGGTGGCGCTGGTGCTGCTGCCGCCGGAGGGCGTGACGCTATACCTGTTCGGGGTGCTGGGCGTGACCCTCTATGAATTCACCCTGGGCTTCTACCTGAGCGCCCGGGGACGCTTCTCGGTACGCGAAAGCCTGTCCAAGATCCTGCGTCTGCCGCTGATCTACGCCTTCCTGGCGGCGCTGCTGGTAGAGGGCGCCGGGCTCGAGGTGCCGGCGGCCGTGATGGAGGGGCTCGAGGTGTTCCCGCCCACCTACACCCTGCTCGGCATGATGATCATCGGCATGACGCTGGGAAGCGTCTCGGTGCGCCAGTTCGACTGGCGCTTCATCGGCGCCTGCGTGGCGGTGCGCTGTGCGCTGTGGCCGCTGCTCGCGCTGGGCGTGGTGCTGGCGTTACAGGCAACCGTCGGGCTCGCCCCGACCCTCGCCACGGCGCTACTGCTGATCGGCGTGGTGCCCATGGCCGCCAACGTGGTGGTGGTGGCCATGGAACTCGGCATCGCCCCGGAGAAGGGCGCGCTGGCGGTGCTGCTCACCACCCTGGCCGCGCCGCTGCTGATTCCGCTCTATCTCGGCTGGATGCTGCCGCTGGTCGGCGGCTAGCGGCAGGCTCTCGTGCTCGCCATGGCCCCGGCGGGAGCGCTCGGCCGTGAGTGAGCGTCAGTAACGATAGCCGTCGGGCTTGAACGGGCCCTCCGGCGCGAGGCCGGTGTACTCGGCCTGGGCATCGGTCATGTGGGTGACCACCCCGCCGAAGCCTTCCACCATGTAGCGGGCCACCTCCTCGTCCAGCCGGCGCGGCAGCACCGAGACGCCGAGCATCGCACGCCGCTCGGCCGCGTCGAGCTCGGCGAAGCGCCGCTCGTACAGGTGAATCTGCGCCAGCACCTGGTTGGCGAAGGAACCATCCATCACCCGCGACGGGTGGCCGGTGGCGTTACCCAGGTTCACCAGCCGCCCCTCGGACAGCAGGATCAGGTAGTCGCGGCTTTCCGGGTCGTACTCGCCGGGATCGCTGTCACGATAGGCCTTGTGGACCTGGGGCTTGACCTCTTCCCAGTGCCACTGGCGGCGCATGTAGGCGGTATCGATCTCGCTGTCGAAGTGGCCGATGTTGCACACCACGCAGCCCCGCTTGAGGGTCTTGAGCATCGCCGCGTCGCAGGCATCGATGTTGCCGGTGGCGGTGACCACCAGGTCGAGGCGCGCCATCAGGCTGCGGTCGATGCTCTCCATGCCGTGATTGACGCCGTCGCGATAGGGCGAGACCACCTCGAAACCGTCCATGCAGGCCTGCATGGCACACAGCGGATCGATCTCGGCGACCTTGACGATCATGCCTTCCTGGCGCAGCGATGCCGCCGAGCCCTTGCCCACATCGCCGTAGCCGACCACCAGCGCCTGCTTGCCGGCCAGCAGGTGGTCGGTGGCGCGCTTGATGGCATCGCTCAACGAGTGACGGCAACCGTACTTGTTGTCGTTCTTGGACTTGGTCACCGCGTCGTTGACGTTGATCGCCGGCACCCTGAGCGAGCCCGCCTGGGCCATCTCCAGCAGCCGGTGCACGCCGGTGGTGGTCTCCTCGCTGAGGCCGTGGACGGCGTCGAGCAGTTCGGGGCGCTGCTCGTGGAGCAGCGCGGTAAGATCGCCGCCGTCGTCGAGCACCAGGTTGGGCACCCAGCCGTCGGGGCCTTCCACGGTCTGTGCGATACACCACCAGAATTCATCCTCGCTCTCGCCCTTCCAGGCGAACACCGGTATGTCCGTGGCGGCGATGGCCGCGGCGGCATGATCCTGGGTGGAGAAGATGTTGCACGACGACCAGCGCACCGAGGCGCCCAGGTCGATGAGGGTCTCGATCAGCACCGCGGTCTGGATGGTCATGTGGATGCAGCCGGCGATGCGCGCCCCGGCCAGGGGCTGGCGCTGTCGATACTGCTCGCGGATCGCCATCAACGCCGGCATCTCGGTCTCGGCGATGCGGATCTCGCGCCGCCCCCAGTCGGCTAGGGCGATATCGGCCACCTTGTGATCCCCGGTGGGCGCGGATACGGCGGGCTGGTTCATGCGTCACCTCTTCTCGACGAAAAGCGTGCCTTCACTATAGGCAGCCTCGCGAGCGGCGGACAATCAACGCGAGGCGACGCCCGCGAAACCGGCGATGCCGACCTCCTTCAGTCGGCTCGCCAGGGTCAAGACCTCGGGGTCGTCGAAGAAGGCGGCCAGATCAACGGCGCGCGTCGGCCCCACGCCGGGCAGGGCCCGCCACTCGGCCTCGCTGCGCCCCGCCAACGCCGCCCATCCGTTCGACGGGCCGGCGGCCCAGCCGGGGGGAGGCCCCAGCGCCTCGAGCCAGGCGACGAACGGGCGCTGTCGCGCCGTCCCGAAACGCGTGGCGAGGCGCTGGGCACGTATATCGCCGATGCCGGATGCGCGCTCGAGCTCGGCGGGCGCGAGCGCCAGCCAGTCGAGCAGGCCTTCCACCAGCCCGGCGTCGATCAACGACCGCCAGGTGCCGGGCCCCAGCCCGGGGATGTCCAGTGCCGCTTCGCCGGAGAGCCACGCCAGCCGTTCGAGGAACTGGCCCTCACAGCCCGGCTCGGGGTGCCAGCAGGACAGCGCATAATAGTCAGCGGGCGACGGCGGCGTGACCTCGGGGCGCTCGGCGGCCCGCCAGGCCACACCCTCGAGGCGGGGAATCGTCGCCCCCGCCAGAGCCACGACCACGCTGTCGCCGGGGCGAATATCGAACGCCTGCCAGCGAGACAGCGAGCCGACGGAGACCCGGCGGAGCGTGCGGCCGTCGAGGCGCACCGGCATCAGCTGCAAGAGCGGCGTGATGCGACCGGTGCGGCCGATGCGAAACTCGACGCCGCGCACCTCGGCGAGCGCCTCGCGAGGCGGATACTTCCAGGCCGCGGCCCAGCCCGGGGCCTCGGCACGCCAACCAGCGCCGTCCGGCCGCCCACCCCGCTTGAGCACCACGCCATCGGTGGCGAAGGGCAGCGGGCCGCGATACCAGCGCTCGCGCAGGCGGCGCGCGTCCTCGAGGCCCTCCACGGCTCGACTCCAGCGCCCGGTATCGGCGAAGCCCATCGCCGCGAGTCCTGCGAGACGTTCGCTCATGGCGGCGGGGCCGTCGGGCCAGGCCCACACGAACAGGCCGATCTCCGCGGCCAGGGCCGGTGCCAACCGTTCCCGGGCCAGCCATCCCGCCACCTCGCTGCGCGCCCCGGCGCCACCGGCCTGTGCCTGGATGTGGTCGTCGAGGCGCCGATACAGCTCGCCCTGCAGCACCACACGCCCGGGTGGCGCCTCCGTCAATCGCTCGGGCACCGCCGGCAGGCGCCGGAGGCGGGCCGTCCAGTCCTGGCCGCTCTCGCCATCGCCACGGCTGATCGCCCGTACCAGCCGGCCGTCGTCGAAGACCAGCGTGACCGCCACGCCATCCACCTTGGGCTGCAGCCAGGCGTCGTCGCGGCGTGCCAGCCAGGTGCGGACCGCCGGCTCGCCATCGAGCTTGGCAAGCCCGGTCTGGGCGACGGGATGAACGCGCTCGCCGGCCGAGCCCGCCTGGGGCGGCGAAGCCTCGGGCGCCCGCCCGGGGAAGCATCCCCGCCAGGCCTCGAGGCGCTCGCGCGCCTGGTCATAGACGGCGTCGCTGACCGGCGAGCCACCGTCGCGACGGTAGGCGTCGTTCCAGCCTTCGAGGCGGGCGTGGAGGGCGACGATTTCACGCTCGGCGCGGGCGCCGGGCCAATCCGGGCAGGCGGCAAGCGCCGGCAGAGACCCGACATGCAGGCAGACACAGAGCAGGAACACGGTGAGACGGCGAGGCATGACGAGCACTCCGGCGGGGCCTGTCTCGAGCCTAGCAAAGGGCCCCGCCCGGCATTGCCGGACGGGGCCCTCGTGACGTGTGCGAGATCGCCGATCCCGCTAGCGGCTCACAGCCCGGCGGCGGAGCGCAGCCCGGCGGCGCGGTCCGTCTTCTCCCAGGGGAAGGCGGTGAAGGTCTCGGTGTGCGGCTCGCCCTGGGTGTCGGTCCAGGTGTAGGAGGACTCGAACGGCTCACGACCGAAGTGGCCGTAGGCCGCGGTCAGCCGGTACATCGGGTGCAGCAGGTCGAGCATCGAGGTGATGGCGTTGGGCCGCAGGTCGAAGTGCTCGCGGACCAGCTCGATGATGCGCTCGTCGCTGACCCTGCCGGTGCCGAAGGTGTTCACCGACACCGAGGTCGGCTCGGCCACGCCGATGGCATAGGAGATCTGGATCTCGCAGCGCTCGGCCAGGCCGGCAGCGACGATGTTCTTGGCCACGTAGCGGCCGGCGTAGGCGGCACTGCGGTCGACCTTGGACGGATCCTTGCCGGAGAAGGCGCCGCCACCGTGACGCGCCATGCCGCCGTAGGTGTCGACGATGATCTTGCGTCCGGTCAGGCCGCAGTCTCCCACCGGGCCACCGATCACGAACTTGCCGGTCGGGTTGATGTGGTATTCGGTGGTCTCGGTCAGCCATTCGGCGGGGATCACCTGCTCGATGATCTCACGCCGGATCATCTTGCGCAGGTCCTGCTGATCGATCTCCGGATCATGCTGGGTGGACAGCACCACGGCATCGACGGCGCAGGGCTTGCCCTGCTCGTCGTAGCGGAAGGTCAGCTGGCTCTTGGCGTCCGGGCGCAGCCACGGCAGCATGCCGTTGCGGCGCAGCTCGGCCTGGCGCTCCACCAGGCGGTGCGAGTAGTGGATCGGCGCCGGCATGTAGGAGTCGGTCTCGTCGGTGGCGTAGCCGAACATCAGCCCCTGGTCGCCGGCGCCCTGGTCCTCGGGCTTCGAACGATCGACGCCCTGGGCGATCTCCACGCTCTGCTTGCCGATCAGGTTCAACACGCCGCAGGTATCGCCGTCGAAGCCGACGTCGGAGGAGGTATAGCCGATATCGAGGATCACCCGACGCACCAGGTCCTCCAGGTCGACCCAGGCCGAGGTGGTGATCTCGCCGGCGACGATCGCCACGCCGGTCTTGACCATGGTCTCGCAGGCCACGCGGGCGTTGCGATCACGCGCGATGATGGCATCGAGCACCGCGTCGGAGATCTGATCGGCGATCTTGTCCGGGTGCCCCTCGGAGACGGATTCGGAGGTAAACAGGGAGTATTCGCTCATGGCGTCCTCGGCCCTCAGGAAATGGGAGGAAGGCATCTGGCCCCAAGGCACGGGCGGGTGGCATGGCGCCGAGGCCCGGGCGGACCGGCTGGCTGCGGATTTTACACGCTCGCCGCGGGGCTTCCTAGCGCCTTGCCATCACCGAGGACGGCCCGCGCGGCGGCGAATTTGAAGGCCGCGGCCCATTCGGCGACAATAAGCCCCCTGATTCGAGCGTGCCGCTCCCTTTCGCGGCACATTCCAGCCGAGATCCATGCCCGGCCATCCCCGACCGGGCTGCGTCATTGCTACTATCTGCCGCAGGCGAGGAGCTGACCCCCATGCCGTCCCGTTTCGATTTGGCCAATGCCATTCGCGCCCTGTCCATGGACGCCGTTCAGAAGGCCAATTCCGGCCACCCCGGCGCCCCCATGGGCATGGCCGACATCGCCGAGGTGCTGTGGAACGACTACCTCCAGCACAACCCGGCCGACCCGCACTGGCCGGACCGCGACCGTTTCGTGCTCTCCAACGGCCACGGCTCCATGCTGCTGTATTCCCTGCTGCACCTCTCCGGCTACGGCCTCGACCTGGAACAGCTGCAGAACTTCCGCCAGCTGCACGCCCAGACCGCCGGCCACCCCGAGCTCGGCTACGCCCCGGGCATCGAGACCACCACCGGCCCGCTGGGCCAGGGCCTGGCCAACGCCGTGGGCATGGCGCTCGCCGAACGCACCCTGGGCGCTCAGTTCAACCGCCCCGGCCACACCATCGTCGATCACTACACCTACTGCTTCCTGGGTGACGGCTGCCTGATGGAAGGCGTCTCCCACGAGGTCGGCTCGCTGGCCGGCACCCAGCGGCTCGGCAAGCTGATCGCCTTCTACGACGATAACGGCATCTCCATCGATGGCGAGGTCGAAGGCTGGTTCACCGACGACACCGCCAAGCGCTTCGAGGCCTACGGCTGGCACGTGGTGCCCGTCGTCGATGGCCACAAGCCCGAGGAGGTCAAGGCGGCCATCGAGCTGGCCCGGAGCCATAGCGACAAACCCAGCCTGATCGTCTGCAAGACCATCATCGGCTTCGGCGCCCCCAACAAGCAGGGCAAGGAAGAGTGCCACGGCGCCGCCCTGGGCGAGGACGAGGTCGCCGCGGCCCGTCAGCAGCTCGGCTGGCCCCACGCCCCCTTCCACGTGCCGGAAGACATCTACCAAGGCTGGGACGCCAACGAGGCCGGCGCCACCCGCCAGGCCGAGTGGCAGGCGCGTTTCGAGCGCTACACCGAGGCCCACCCCGAGCTGGCCCGCGAGTTCTCGCGCCGCCAGCAGGGCGATCTGCCCGCCGAGCTGACCAGCGAGGCGATGATCGTCCAGGCCCAGGAGAAGGGCGACTCGATCGCCAGCCGCAAGGCATCGCTCGCCTGCCTCAACGAGCTCGGCCCGCAGCTCCCCGAACTGCTCGGCGGCAGCGCCGACCTGGCGCCCTCCAACCTGACCTTCTGGAAGGGTGCCGAGGCGATCTCCGCCGAAGCCCCCGGCGGCAACTACCTGCACTACGGCGTCCGCGAGTTCGGCATGGGCGCGGTGATGAACGGCCTGGCCCTGCATGGCGGCTTCGTCCCCTACGGCGCCACCTTCCTGATCTTCATGGAATACATGCGCAACGCCGTGCGCATGGCGGCGCTGATGGGCCAGCGTGCGGCCTACGTGTTCACCCATGACTCCATCGGCCTCGGCGAGGATGGCCCGACCCACCAGCCGATCGAGCAGCTGACCAGCCTGCGCACCACGCCCAACCTCTCCACCTGGCGCCCCTGCGACACCGTGGAGACCGCGGCGGCCTGGAACGCGGCCATCAAGCGCCACGCCGGCCCCACCGCCCTGGTGCTGTCGCGCCAGGGGCTGCCGCATCAGCAGCGCGACTCGCAGCAGCTGGCCGATATCCAGCGCGGCGGGTACGTGCTGAAGGACTGCACGGGTACCCCCGAGCTGATCCTGATCGCCACCGGCTCCGAGGTCGGCCTGGCCATGGACGCCGCCGCCGAGCTCGGCGAACAGGGTCGTGCGGTGCGCGTGGTCTCCATGCCCGCCACCGACGTCTTCGACACGCAGGATGCCGCCTACCGCCAGGCCGTGCTGCCGGCGGAAGTGGGCAACCGCATCGCCGTCGAGGCCGGCCACCGCGACTACTGGTACAAGTACGTGGGCCTCGAGGGCCGCATTCTGGGCATGGACAGCTTCGGCGAATCCGCCCCGGCCGGCGACCTGTTCAAGCACTTCGGCTTCACCGTGGAGAACCTGGTCGCCGAGGCCGAGCTGCTGCTGGACGACGCCGACGACGACTGATCGTCATCCCGACGCCACGCGTCACGACGAAGGGCACGGCATTCGCCGTGCCCTTCGTCGTTATAGGCCCCGCTACCCGCGACTCGAGCCGCCCGGGGTGGGCCCGTCTCAAGCGAGGGTGACGTCTTCCGACAGGTACACATCCTGGATGGCGTTGAGCAGCTCGACGCCCTCGGCTATGGGCTTCTGGAAGGCCTTACGGCCGGAGATCAGCCCCATGCCACCGGCGCGCTTGTTGATCACCGCGGTGCGCACCGCCTCGCCCAGATCGCTATGGCCCTTCGAACCACCCCCGGAGTTGATCAGCCCGGCTCGGCCCATGTAGCTGCTGGCCACCTGGTAGCGGGCCAGGTCGATGGGATGATCGGAGGTCAGCTCGTCATACACCTTGCCGTGGGTGTGGCCGAAGCCGATGTCGCGATAGCCGGCGTTGGTCTCGGCCAGCTTCTGCTTGACGATATCGGCCTTGAGGGTCGCCGCCAGGTGGATGGCCTGGCCGGTGAGGTCCGCGGCGGTATGGTAGTCGTGGCCCTGGTGCTTGAAGGCCGGGTTGCGCAGATAGGCCCACAGCACCGTGACCATGCCCAGCTGATGAGCGCGCTCGAAGGCCTCGCTGACCTCGGCGATCTGGCGGCGACTCTCGGGGGAGCCGAAGTAGATGGTGGCGCCGACCGCCGCACAGCCCATCTCGAAGGCCTGCTCGACCTGGGCGAACAGCGTCTGATCGAACATCGCCGGGTAGCTCAGCGTCTCGTTATGGTTGAGCTTGAGCAGCATGGGGATCTTGTGAGCATAGCGTCGCGCCACCGACGACAGGCCGCCAAGCGTCGAGGCCACGGCGTTGCATCCCCCCTCGATGGCCAGCTCGACGATGTTGGCCGGATCGAAGTAGGCCGGGTTGGGGGCGAAGGAGGCGCCGGCCGAGTGCTCCACGCCCTGGTCCACCGGCAGGATGCTCAGGTAGCCGCTGCCGCCGAGCCGGCCGTGGTCGAACAGCGCCTGCATGTTACGCAGGACCTGGGGGCGGCGGTCGCCGTGGGCCATCACTCGATCGATGTAATCGGGGCCCGGCGCGTGGATCGACGCGGCCGGGATGCCGCGGCACTCATGGGTCAGCAGGCTGTCCGTTTCACTGCCGAGCAACTGCGCTATATCGGTCATCGCACCCTCTCTCCTTGATGATTGACTGACGGTATTCCCCTAGCCTAGAGCAAGCGGCGGCCCACAACAGCCCACCGATGCAACGAGAACACCGCCATATTGGCTATCCCGAACTCGACTTGTCAGCGCTTCCCGCCGGCATCCGTCTCTCGCTGCCTACAATGCCCGCCCGACGCCGACACGAATGCCTCGCCCCGGCGAAAGAGCAACGGATTTCCCCCCGCCTCCCTGGCATGATGACGCCTGGGAAGGGGCCATTCAGGAGGAACGACGTGATCGCACTACTGCGCGGATTTCTGTGGCTCACGGGGGTGTGGCTGGCCGGCGAGACGCTGGTCGTGCTGCTCGACCTCCCGGTCTCGGCCGGGGTGGTGGGCATGCTCTTGATGACCGCTCTGCTGATGCTGCGCATCGGGCGACTCGATGACATCGCCGCCGCCGGCCAGCCGTTGATCGGCCTGCTAGCGATGCTGATCATGCCCGGCGTGGTGGGGGTGTTCTTCCTCGCCGACGACTTCGCCGGCCAATGGCTGGCCGTCGCGGTAGCGCTGATGGGCGGCACGCTCGCCAGCGTGCTGACCACGCTGTTGCTGATGCGCCGCTGCATGCCTTCCGGTCCCGAGCCGGAGACGCCGAAGGAGCCCCGCTCATGAGCGATGCCCTGATAGAACTGCGCGAGGCATTGCTGATCACCCCGCTATCGTCCATCGCCATGACGCTGGCCGCCTATCTCGCCGCCCTGTGGGCTGTCGAGCGCCTGGGGCGCCCCAGCTGGTGCCCACCGGTGCTGCTGGCCGCGCTGCTGGTCGCCGCCACCCTGTGGGGGCTGTCCATCGACTTCGCCGACTACCGACGCGGCGCGGACTGGCTGATGTTGCTGCTTGGCCCGGCCACGGTGGCGCTTGGGGTGCCGCTCTACCAGCAGCTTCATCATATCCGCGCGCTGTGGAGGCCGCTGGCTCTGAGCCTACCCCCGGCGGCGGCGCTAGCCTCCTGCTATTCGCTGGCGCTGGCCTGGGTGATGGGCGCCAGTCCCGAGGTACTGGCCTCGCTGGCGCCCAAGTCGGTGACCGCCCCGATCGCGCTCGGGATCGTCGAGGCGCTCGGCGGTTCGGTGCCGCTGCTGATGGGCGGGCTCCTGGTCACCGGCGTGATGGCGACCCTGGCGGTCAGCCTGCTGGCCCCGCCGCTGGGCATTCGCGACCACCGTATCCTCGGCTTCGCCCTGGGGGTCAACGGCCATGCCATCGGCACCGTACGCGCCTTCGAGATGAGCCCCACCGCCGGTGCCTTCGCGTCTCTGGGCATGAGCCTGACCGGCATCCTCACGGCCCTGTGCCTGCCGCTGGCCTGGCGGCTGCTGGGCCTCTAGGCGGGCGCCGGTGACCGTCTCGCGACGACGATCGCGAAATAGGCTAGAATCGCCGCCTCGTATCTACCGGAATCGGGAGTCTCGGACAGGCCATGGCCCTACGTATCGCCATCAACGGTTACGGCCGCATCGGCCAATGCGTGCTGCGCGCCCTCGTCGAGCGAGGCATGCCGGAGCTGGAGGTGGTGGCCATCAACGAGCTGTCCGGGCTCGACACCATCGCCTACCTGACCCGCTTCGACACCACCCACGGCCGCTTCCCCGGCCGCGTGGAGGTGGACGACCAGTACCTGATGATCGATGAGCGGCCCATCCGCGTGCTCTCCGAGGCCGACCCGGCCAACCTGCCCTGGGCCGAGCTCGGCATCGACCTGGTGCTGGAATGCTCCGGCAGCTTCAAGGAGCGCGCCACCGCCGAGACCCACCTGGCCGCCGGCGCCGGGCGTCTGCTGTTCTCCCAGCCCGCCGAGAGCGACGTCGACGCCACCATCGTCAGCGGCATCAACGACGCCGACCTGACCCCGGCCTGCCGGGTGATCTCCGCCGCCTCCTGCACCACCAACTGCCTGGTGCCGGTGTTGACGGTGCTCGACGAGGCACTGGGCCTCGAACACGGCGTCACCACCACCATTCATTCGGCGATGAACGACCAGCCGGTGATCGATGCCTATCACCAGACAGACCTGCGCCTGACCCGCTCGGCGATGCACTCCATCGTGCCGGTGGACACCGGCCTGGCGCTCGGCATCAACCGCCTGATGCCGCACCTCGCCGAGCGTTTCGAGTGTCTGCACGTGCGCGTGCCGACGATCAACGTCTCGGCCATGGACCTGGCACTCTCGGTACGCACCGACACCGACGCCGACGCGGTCAACGCCCTGCTGCGCGAGGCCAGCACCCAGCGCCTCTCGGGGCTGCTCGGCTACACCGAGACGCCCATGTCCTCGGTCGACTTCAACCACGATCCGCGCTCCGGTATCGTGGACGCCACCCAGACCCGGGTGGCCGGCGGCCGCCTGATCAAGATGCTGTGCTGGTTCGATAACGAGTGGGGCTTCGCCAATCGCATGCTCGACGTCGCCGGCCGCATCGCCCGACTGGGCCCGGTGCCGCCCTCCGATGCCTGAGACCCCTTCGGCCTTCCCAGACGAGGAATCTGCTTCCATGAACGTGCGCAAGATGACCGACCTCGACCTCGACGGTAAGCGAGTCCTGATCCGCGAGGACCTGAACGTACCCGTCAAGCACGGTCAGGTGACCAGCGATGCCCGCCTGCGGGCGGCCCTGCCGACCATCCAGGCGGCGCTCGAAGCCGGCGCTCAGGTGATGCTGATGAGCCACCTCGGCCGCCCCACCGAGGGCGAGCCGGCCACGGAGTTCTCCCTGGCACCGGTGGCCGACCATCTCGGCGGCCTGCTCGGATGCCCGGTGCGCCTGGCCAAGGACTACCTGACGGAGGCCCCTGCCTTCGCCGCCGGCGAGGTCGTGCTGCTCGAGAACGTGCGCTTCAACCGGGGCGAGAAGCAGGACGACGAGGCGCTTGCCAAGGCCTACGCGGCGCTGTGCGACGTCTACGTGATGGACGCCTTCGGCACCGCCCACCGTGCCCAGGCCTCGACCCACGGCGTGGCACGCTTCGCCCCCGCGGCCTGCGCCGGCCCGCTGCTGGCCCAAGAGCTCGAGGCGCTGGAGCAGGCGCTGGCCACGCCGAAGCGGCCGATGGCCGCCATCGTCGGCGGCTCCAAGGTGTCCACCAAGCTCGAGGTGCTCAACGCGCTGTCCGAGAAGTGTGACCGGATCATCGTCGGCGGCGGCATCGCCAACACCTTCATCGCCGCGGCCGGCTACAACGTCGGCAAGTCGCTGCACGAGGCCGACCTGGTCGACGTCGCCCGGACGCTGATGGACAAGGTCGAGATCCCGCTGCCCTCCGACGTGGTGGTGGCCACCGAGTTCTCCGACTCCGCCACCGCCGAGGTCAAGCCGGTCGATCAGGTGAATGACGACGAGATGATCCTCGACATCGGCCCCGAGACCGCGGCACGGCTCGGCGAGCAGCTCAAGGCCGCCGGTACCATCCTGTGGAACGGCCCGGTGGGCGTGTTCGAGATCGACCAGTTCGGTCACGGCACCGAGGCGCTATCCCACGCCATCGCCGAGAGCGAGGCCTTCTCCATCGCCGGCGGCGGCGACACCCTGGCGGCCATCGACAAGTACGGCATCGAGGACCGCGTCTCCTATATCTCCACCGGCGGTGGCGCCTTCCTCGAATATGTCGAGGGCAAGGCCCTGCCGGCGGTGGTCGCCCTGCAAGCGGCGGCCCGTTAACCCACTCCATCGATACCGGGCGCGGCGCCGGCCCGCCGCGCCCCTCACGGACTACAAGGTGACTTCATGGCACTGATCAGCATGCGCCAACTGCTGGACCACGCCGCCGAGCACGGCTACGGCGTTCCGGCCTACAACGTCAACAACCTCGAGCAGATGCGCGCCATCATGGAGGCCGCCGACGAGACCGACTCGCCGGTGATCATCCAGGCCTCCGCCGGTGCCCGCAAGTACGCCGGCGCGCCCTTCCTGCGCCACCTGATCCTGGCCGCCGTCGAGGAATTCCCGCACATCCCGGTGGTCATGCACCAGGATCACGGCACCAGCCCCGCGGTGTGCCAGCGCTCCATCCAGCTGGGCTTCTCCTCGGTGATGATGGACGGCTCGCTGGGCAGCGACGGCAAGACCCCGGCCAGCTACGACTACAACGTCGACGTGACCCGCCGCACCGTGGACATGGCCCACGCCTGTGGCGTCTCCGTCGAGGGCGAACTGGGCTGCCTGGGTAGCCTCGAGACCGGCATGGCCGGCGAGGAAGACGGCGTCGGCGCCGAGGGCAAGCTCGACCACGAGCAGCTGCTGACCGACCCCGAAGAGGCCGCCGACTTCGTCAAGGCCACCCAGGTCGATGCCCTGGCGATCGCCATCGGCACCAGCCACGGCGCCTACAAGTTCACCCAACCGCCCACCGGCGACACCCTGTCGATCTCGCGTATCAAGGAGATCCACGCGCGCATCCCCGAGACCCACCTAGTGATGCACGGCTCCTCCTCGGTCCCCCAGGAGTGGCTCAAGGTGATCAACGAGTTCGGTGGCGCCATCCCCGAGACCTACGGCGTGCCGGTCGAGGAGATCGTCGAGGGCATCAAGCACGGCGTGCGCAAGGTCAACATCGACACCGACCTGCGCCTGGCCTCCACCGGTGCGGTGCGTCGCTTCATGGCCGAGAACCCGGCCGAGTTCGATCCGCGCAAGTTCCTCAAGGCCAGCACTGCGGCCATGAAGGCCGTCTGCAAGGACCGCTATGAGGCCTTCGGCACCGCCGGCCAGGCCAGCAAGATCAAGCCGATCAACCTCGAAGAGATGTTCCTGCGCTACGAGCGTGGCGAGCTGGACCCGCGCGTCAAGTAAGCGACGCCGCCCACCGGCCCTCGGCCGGTGGCCCCCCCCTGCGAGCCCCGTCATGCATAATCTCTGGATTCCCGTCGTCGCGATCCTGCTCGTCGCCGGGCTGATCTTCGGCGGCCAGGCGGTCTCCGACGCCCAGCGTAACGACGCGATCGCCACGCGCATCGCCGAACGTCTCGAGGCGCCAGACACGCTCGAGATCGAGCGCCTGCTCGAGGTCAACAAAGGCTACGGGCTGTGCGGCGAGGCCGTAGGCGGCGAGCGAACCGCCGTGCCGTTCTACTACCACAGCGTCACCGAGCGGCTGGCGCTGGGCGCCGATGCCTCACTCTACCGCGAGCACTGCACCCGCCACATGCCCTGACACCCATCGTCAGGCGCCTAGGAATAGCGCGCCCGGAAGTGCCACTCGCCGGGCGCCATGTCGTTGTGGATCGCCGCCACGATATCGGGGTCGAGGGCCGGATCGTCCAGGGCATAGAGCCCGCACGCCGACAACGCCTGAGGCGTGCTGAGCGTGTCGGCGATGCGCTCGTAGACCACCCGCGTGCAGCAGGGCATCCGCTCGCTGCTGTCCGCCACCCCCAGACGGATCCCGTTGAGCCGGGCCACATGGCTCTTGAAGCTGGGGAAAAGCACGGTCTGGGTCATCTCGTGGCCGTTGAGCGACTCATGATCGACCAGGAACAGGCGGTCGGTCAGCAGCATCGCCGCACCACGGTAGCGGTTGTGCCAGTAACGTCCGCCGGTACGCGGTGGCATGCGTTCGATGCGTTGGTAGAGGATGTCCTCGCCACGCCGCTCGAGGCAGACCAGGGTGCACAGCACCTGGCCGGGCCGCGACATCGCCAGGTAATACTCGTGGTAGCAGCCGAGGTAGCGCGACATGCCTTGCCGGCCCCTTTCGAGCAGCGTGGGAGGCAAGGCAAGCGAAGGGGCTCGCCGGGTGGCACCGCCCTGTTCCGGATGCAGCCGCACCAGCTCGCGGAACGCCCCGTGGGAGAGCAGGATCTCGTGGACCTCGACGCCGAAGAAGTCACAGATCCGACGCATGGTGTTGCTGGCAGGCTTGTAGCGACCGCTGAGATAGCGGTTGAACTGCGCCCGGTTGATATCGAGCCGACGGCACACCTCGGCGATGGAGCGGTAGTAGCTGCACATCAGCCGCAGGTTGGCCGCGAAGTCATCATGCATGTCGTACGGAGTCCTCGGGGGGAGCGCTTGCCGCGCGATGGCGCACAAGGGTGCACTGGGTGCGCCTAACAGTGCGCCAGAGTGCACCATAGCGTCAAATCCCAGCGCGCCTCCCAGCTGCTTAAATCCCTCATACCACCAATAAGGCCAAAATGGAGACAACTGAAATGCTGGCTTTTCTCAACGACCTGCTCTGGGGCAAGGTCTTGATCGTGCTGCTGATCGCCGTGGGCATCGGCTTCACCGTGGCCTCTCGCTTCGTACAGTTCCGCTACTTTGGCCGTATGTTCCGCATTCTCGGTGCCAGCCAGGCCTTCAGGCGCGACAAGCATGACCACCTGAGTTCCTTCCAGGCGCTGGTGCTGTCGGTCGCCGGCCGGGTCGGCGGTGGCAACATCGCCGGCGTCGCCGTGGCCATCACCCTAGGCGGGCCGGGCGCGATCTTCTGGATGTGGCTGGTCGGCCTGATGGGCATGGCCACCAGCTTCCTCGAGTGCACCCTGGCGCAGACCTACAAGCAGTCCGAAGGCGATGGTACCTACCGCGGCGGCCCGGCTTACTACATCGCCCGCGGCCTCGGCCGCCGCTGGAACTGGCTGGCCGGGCTCTACTCGGTGCTGTTGCTGGCCACCTTCGGCTTAGCCTTCACCGCCCTGCAATCCTATTCCGTGGCCACCTCCTTCAGCGACGCCTTCGGGGTGCCAGTACTCTACAGCGGCCTCGGCTTGGCCCTGCTGGTGGGCCTGATCATCTTCGGTGGCATCAAGCGCATCGCGCGCATCACCGAGTTCCTGGTGCCGATCATGGCCGTCGGCTACATCCTGGTCACGCTGCTGGTGCTGGCCCTGAACATCACCCAGATCCCCGAGGTGATCGGGCTGATCGTGAGAAGCGCCTTCGGGCTCGAGCCCGCCATCGGCGGCGGTATCGGCGCGGCGATCCTGATGGGCGTCAAGCGCGGGCTGTTCTCCAACGAGGCCGGCCTCGGCAGCGCCCCTAACGTGGCGGCGGTGGCCTATGTGCCGCACCCGGTCAACCAGGGCATCGTGCAGGCCTTCTCGGTGTTCATCGACACCGTGGTCATCTGCTCCGCCACCGCCTTCCTGATCCTGCTCAGCGGCGCCTACGACCCGGCTTCCGGCGTCGATGTCGCGGGCATCGCCCTGACCCAGGAAGCGCTGGCCGATCATGTCGGCGAATGGGGCCGCACCTTCGTCAGCATCGCGTTGCTGCTGTTCGCCTTCAGCACCATCCTCTACAACTACTACCTGGGCGAGAATAGCCTGAACTTCTTCAGCCGCCGCAATCAGGGCCTGTTCAACGTCTTCCGCGTGACCATCGTGCTGCTGGTCTGCTGGGGCGCCACCACCGATCTTGGCACCGCGTTCGGCTTCGCCGACGTGACCATGGGCCTGCTGGCGGTGGCCAACCTGATCGCCCTGATCATGCTGTTCAAGCCCGGGCTGCGCATCCTGAGTGACTTCGACGGCCAGATCCGCGACGGCGTCGAACAGCCGGTCTTCAACGCCAAGGACCATCCGACGCTGGGGCTGGACCCCAAGTCCTGGGAGCTCGAACCCGAAGACCTCGAGCGCGCCCACCAGACGCTGGGCAACGCCCGGCACTGATCCGCGCCTGCGGCGTCTCGCATCGCACCTGCGGCCCCGCTTCGGCGGGGCCGCTGCGTGTCACGCCACCTTGACGCGACACCCGGCTTCGCGCTGGACTGAACGCCCCGCGCCACGGCGAAACCCGTGGGCGACGCTCACGCTCAGCCAGGAGCCCGCATGCCCGCACCGCCATCGCTCGTGTTCGCCTCGCCGCGCGCCGCAGCCCCGATCGTCTTCACGCCCCACGCTTGCCGGCCATGTTGAGCACACTCTCGCTGCCGCTCGCCCTCGCGGCCTTCGTCGCCTGCACCCTGGTCATCGGCGTGGTGGGCACGCGCCTGACCCGCATCGTCGATGAACTGGCCGACCGCACCGGCCTCGGCGAGGCCATCGCCGGCGCCGTCTTGCTGGGCATGGCCACCTCGCTGTCGGGGCTGGTGCTGTCGGTCTCGGCGGCCCTGGCCGACCACCCCACCCTGGCGATGAGCAACGCCCTGGGCGGCATCGCCGTGCAGACCCTGTTCCTGACCATCGCCGACCTGACCCATCGTCGCGCCAACCTCGAGCACGCCGCCGCCTCCATCGGCAACCTGATGCAGGGCGGCCTGCTGCTGTGCCTGCTGGCCCTGGTGCTGGTGGGCCGCTTCGCCCCGGAGTGGACGCTGTGGCAGGTTCACCCCGTCACCCCGCTGATCGTGATCGTCTACCTGTTCGGGCTGCGGCTGGCAGAGCGCACCCGCGACCGCCCCATGTGGCGCCCGGCCCAGACCCGGGAGACCACCCCGGACGTGCCGGATGCACAGGTCGCGTCACGCTCGTCGGCGCGACTGTGGTTGAGCTTCCTGGGCCTGGCGCTGGTGCTCGGTGCCAGCGGCTGGCTGCTGGAAGGCGTCGCCTCGGTGATCGCCGAGGACACCGGCCTCGGCCAGTCGATCGTCGGCGTGCTGATGACCGCGGTGGTCACCTCGCTGCCGGAGCTGGTCACCTCGGTGGCGGCGGTGCGGCGTGGTGCGCTGACCCTGGCGGTGGCCGGTATCATCGGCGGCAACGCCTTCGACACCCTGTTCGTGGCCGCCTCGGACGTCGCCTATCGCGGCGGCTCGATCTATCACGCCATGCCCGACGGCGTGGCGCTGTGGGTGGCCCTGTCACTGCTGATGACCGCCATCCTGATGGTCGGCATGATCCACCGCGAGCGCCTGGGGCCGGGGCGCATCGGCTTCGAGAGCCTAGCCATCGCCGGCTGCTACCTGGCCGGGGTAGCGATGCTGGTGGCGACCTCACACTGAGCACCGAACCCTGGCGCCGAATGTGCAACAAGAGTTGAATTGAAAAACAGTGTTCACAAAGTGGTGAAAAGCGTCTTAAACTAAAGGAGGACGCCGCGATATGACACAATAGCGTTAAAACCGAATGACACGCCCGCGAGGTTACCGGTGATGGCCCGCCCACTCTGCCTGCTCTTCGACTGCGACGGCACCCTCGTCGATAGCGAGCCCCTGCTCGCCGCCGAGATGGAAGCCAGCCTCACCGCCGTGGGCTTGCCCTTCCAGGCCAGCGACTATGTCGGAGAATTTCGCGGCGCGCGCTTCCGGCATATCGTCGCCGAGCTTGAGCGCCGCCATGGCCGCATCGACCCCGAGCGCCTCGACGCTTTGGAACGCGACATGCGCGCCAACCTCAACCGTCGCCTGGCGACCGACCTGATGCCCATCAGCGGCGCCCCCGAAGCGCTGGCCGCCCTGGCCGGGCACCCCATGGGCGTGGTCTCCAACGGGCCGGTCAACAAGATCCGCACCTCGCTGCTCGCCACCGACCTCGAACCGGTCTTCGATCATCACCTGTTCAGCGGCTACGAGGCGCAGTGCTGGAAACCCGACCCCTGCCTGTACCGCCACGCCGCGGCGTTGATGGGTTATGCCCCCGAGGAGTGCGTGGCCATCGATGACGCCCTGGTCGGCGTCCAGGCCGCGCTTAGCGCCGGCATGACGGTGATTCACTTCAACCGCTTCGCCGATGCCGAGGAGACGCCGGAAGGCGCCATCATGATCACCAGGCTGTCCCAGCTGCCCACCGTGATCGCTCGCCTGGCGCATCACCGGCAGCGCATGATCTCGCAGGCCTGAGACGCTCCCCCACCATGGTCTAACCCTATTCGACTTGCCATGCGGCGACGTCTACGAGTAGCTTGGGAACGTTCCCATTTACTCGATATTCGCTCATGCACAGCGCCTCTTCCCGCACCGATGCCACCCTGCTCGAGGTCGCCCGCGACGCCGGCGTCTCCAAGACCAGCGTCTCGCGCTACTTCGGCGGCGAGCGCGAGCGGCTGTCCGCCGACCTGCAGGCGCGCATCGCAGGCGCCGCCCAGCGGCTCGGCTACCGCCCCAATCAGATGGCCCGCAGCCTCAAGGGCGGGCGCTCGCGGCTGATCGGCATGCTGGTGGCGGATATCCGCAACCCCTTCTCGGTGGCGGTGATGCATGGCCTCGAGCAGGCCTGCCGGGCCCGCGGCTTCTCGCTGATGGTCTGCAACACCGACAACGACCCGGCCCAGGAACGCGAGCACCTGGCACTGCTGGCGGGTTATCGGGTCGAGGGGCTGGTGATCAATCCCACCGGCCAACCCAGCCACGAGCTGCGTCAGCTGGCCGACCAGGGCCTGCCACTGGTGCTGCTCGACCGCACCCTCGGCGACCTCGAGGCCGACGTGGTGGGCCTCGACAACGCCCACGCCATCGACACGGCCCTCGATCACCTGCTGGCCCAGGGCTACGGCGAGGTGCTCTACCTCAGCGAGCCGCCTTCCCGGGCCAGCTCCCGCCAGGCCCGCCTGGCGCGGGTCGAGCAACGCCTGGGCGAGGGCGCGGGGCTTAGCGGCGAGGCCTGCTGCCTGGAGCCAGGCGATGCACCTGCCCTGAACGCCGCCATCGCCGCCTTCCTGGCCGCCCCGGGCGCGGCGCCGAAGGCGCTGCTGTGCGCCAACGGCAACGTCACCCTGGCCGCCACCCGCGCCCTGCAGGCGCTCGACGTGGGCCTCGGCGAGACGGGCCTGATGGGCATCGACGAGCTCGACTGGTGCGAGCTGGTCGCCCCGGGCATCACCACCCTCGCCCAGCCCACCGAGGACATCGGCCGCGCGGCGGTCGACCGCCTGCTGCGACGCCTCGACGCCCCCGGCGAGCGTGCCCCGCCACGCCGCAGCGACTACGGCGGGCGGCTGATCGCCCGCGGCTCCACGCGGCGCTGAGCGGCGCCGCCAGGCCGCCCAACTCGACGCCCGACACCCCAATGGTAACGTTCCCAACCCGAGAGGCCCGCCATGCACACATCCGCTCCCGAGATCCTCACCTTCGGTGAGGCCATGACATTGTTCGTCGCCCAGACCCCCGGCGCCCTCGCCGAGGTCGACGCCTTCAGCCGCGGCATCGCCGGAGCCGACACCAACGTCGCCATCGGCCTGGCGCGGCTAGGCTTTCATGTCGGCTGGCTGAGCCGGGTCGGCGACGACAGCTTCGGCACTTACATTCGCCATACCCTCGAGGCCGAAGGCCTGGACTGCCGCCACCTGGCCCGCGATCCCGACCACGCCACCGGCCTGGTGTTCAAGGAACGCGCCGCGGAGGGCGCCGACCCCCACGTCGAGTACGTCCGCCGCGGCAGCGCCGCCAGCCAGCTGTCGCCGGCGGACGCCGCGACGGTGGAGTTCACCGCCGCTCGCCACCTGCACGCCACCGGCATTCCTCCGGCGTTGTCGGGCTCCGCGCGTGCGCTGTCGCAGCACATGCTCGACCAGGCTCGGGCGGCCGGCGCCAGCATCTCCTTCGACCCCAACCTGCGCCCCGCCCTGTGGGCCAGCGAGGCCGAGATGTGCGAGACCCTCAATGCGCTGGCGGGCCACGCCGACTGGGTGCTGCCCGGCCTCACCGAGGGACGCCGGCTGACCGGCCTGGAGACGCCGCACGACATCGCCGGCTTCTATCTCGAACGCGGCGCCAAGGCGGTGATCATCAAGCTGGGGCCGGAGGGCAGCTACTACCGTGGTGCGCTCGGCGGCCGAGAGGAAAGCTTCAGCGTGCCCGGCGTGCCGGTAGCCGAGGTGGTGGACACCGTGGGCGCCGGAGACGGCTTCGCCGTAGGCGTGGTCAGCGCGCTGCTCGATGGCCGCTCGCCCCGGGAAGCGGTGCGTCGCGGCAACCTGATCGGCGCCCAGGCCGTGCAGGTGCGCGGCGACATGGAGGGCCTGCCCTCCCGCGAGCGCCTGACGGTCCTGGAGGCCGATGCATCACCTTCCACCGCGTGACCCGGCCGCCGGCCGCGCCCAACGTCCATCGCACAAGGAGCCCGACATGAAGAAACGCATCCTGGCCTACGGCCGCCTCAACGACGAGCAGTTGCGCGAGCTGCGCCGCGACTTCCACGTCGACGTCTTCACGAACCTGGAGTCCGCCGACGACCCGGCCTTCCGCGAGGCCCTGGGCGAGGCACACGGACTGGTCGGCGCCAGCCTCAGCATCACCCCCGCGCTGCTCGACGCGGCGCCCCAGCTGGAGGCCATCGCCAGCATCTCGGTGGGCTATGACAACTACCCGGTGGAAGAGCTGACGCGACGCGGCATCCTATTGTGCAACACCCCGGACGTGCTCACCGAGACCACCGCCGACACCGGTTTCCTGCTGATCATGAGCGCGGCGCGACGCGCCGTGGAGCTCGCCGAGTTCATCAAGCACGGCGAATGGCAAACCAGCATCGGCGCGGCGCAGTTCGGCTCCGATGTTCACGGCAAGACCCTGGGCATGGTGGGCTTCGGGCGCATCGGTGCGGCCATCGCCCGACGCGGGGCGCTGGGCTTCGGCATGCGCATCCTGTATTCCAACGCCTCGCCCAAGCCGGCGCTGGAGGACGAACTGGGCGCCCGGCGCCGCGAGCTCGACGAGCTACTCGGCGAGGCTGATTTCGTGTGCGTGACGGTGCCGCTGAGCGCCGAGACCGAGCGGCTGATCGGCGCCCGGGAGTTCGCGCTGATGCGCGACTCGGCGATCTTCGTCAACATCGCCCGCGGCAAGGTGGTCGACGAGGCGGCGCTGATCGCGGCCCTCACGGCCGGTGAGATCCGCGCCGCGGGGCTCGACGTCTTCGAGCGCGAGCCGCTATCCCAGGACTCGCCGCTGCCGCACATGGCCAACGTGGTAGCGCTGCCGCATATCGGCTCGGCGACCCACGAGACCCGCACCGCCATGGCACAGCGCGCGGTCGACAACATCACCCGCGCGCTCAACGGCCAGCGGCCCATCAGCCTGGTCAACGCGGCGGCCTGGCCACGCGCCTGACGCCCCGCCGACCCTCACCTTCCCCGACACGCGAGGACACCATGACTGCCCCCCTCTGCCTGCTCTTCGATTCCGACGGCACCCTGGTCGACAGCGAGATCCTGCTCGCCGAGGTGATGGCGGAGACGCTCACGTCCTGCGGCCTGCCCTTCACCGCGCGACAGTACATGGAAGCGTTTCGTGGCGTACGCTTCCTGGCCATCGTGCGCGAGCTGGAAGGCCGCTACGGCGCCCTCGACGAGGAGCGGCTGCGATCCATGGAAGACACCCTGCGCAGCCGCATGGAGGCGCGCATGCGCGAGGAGCTCCATGCCATCGATGGCATGCCGGCGGCCCTCGAGGCCCTGGCCGAGTACCCCAAGGCGGTGGTCTCCAACGGCCCCGAGCGCAAGATTCGCTGCGCCATGCACAGCGCCGACCTGGCGCACCACTTCGGCGAGCGGCTGTTCAGCGCCTATACCCTCGGCGTGTGGAAACCCGACCCGTCGCTCTACCTCAAGGCCGCCGAGGCCATGGGCCATGCGCCCGAGCGCTGCGTGGTGATCGACGATGCCGCGGTGGGCGTGGCGGCCGGGCTCGCCGCCGGCATGCGGGTCGTGCATCTGAACCGCTTCCCGGAAGAGGAAAGCACGCCGGACGGCGCCATCACCATTCATCAGGCCGGCGAGCTGCCGGCGGCGATCGCCGAGCTAGCCGCCAAGGCGACGCAGCCGGCCTGAGTCGACCGCTCTTGCTGAATGATTCCCCTGAACGACAGCGCCCCACCGGCCATACCGGCGGGGCGCTGTCGTCTCGAGTGCGCATCTTCGGGCTCAGGCCATTAGCGACCGTACCGCAAGCTCCACGCCACGCAACTCGGCCAGCCCCTTGAGGCGACCATAGAGCGGATAACCGGGCGCGGTATCACGATGCTGATCATCGAGGATATGGTGACCGTGATCGGGACGTAGCGGCAGGCGTGGGCCGCCTTCCCGTTCGCGACGACGCTCCTCGGCGACCAGTTCCCGGACGACCCCGACCATGTCCACGTCGCCGTCGAGGTGCGGCGCTTCATGGAAGGACCTCGGATCCGGCGACTCACGCTGGGTCGAGCGCAGGTGGGCGAAGTAGATCTTCGGCCCGAAGCGCCCTGCCATCGCGACCAGGTCGATATCGGCGCTGACGCCATAGGAGCCGGTGCACAGGGTCAGGCCGTTGGCCGGGCTGGGCACGACGTCGAGGATCCACCGGGCATCCTCGGCGGTCGAGACCACCCGCGGTAGCCCCAGCAGTGGACGGGGCGGATCGTCGGGGTGGATCGCCATGCGGATGCCCACCTCCTCGGCCACCGGAACCACCGCCGCGAGGAAGTCACCCAGATGCTCGCGCAGTCGATCGGCGTCGATCTCGGCGTACTCGGCCAGCACCCCCCGAAACTGCTCCAGGGTATAGTGCTCCTCGGCCCCCGGCAGCCCGGCGATCAACGTATTGACCAACTTATCGCGGCCGGCCGCATCCAGATGGTCGAGATGCTCCCGAGCCGCGGCCTTCTCGGCATCACTGTATTCGGCCTCTGCGCCAGGGCGGGCCAGCAGGTAGAGGTCGAAGGCGGCGAAGGCGGTCTGATCGAAACGCAGCGCCAGGGCGCCGTCCGACAGCGCCCAGGTCAGGTCGGTGCGAGTCCAGTCAAGCACCGGCATGAAGTTGTAGCAGACGGTATCGATGCCGCAGGCGGCCAAGTTGCGCAGGGTCTGGCAGTAGGTGGCAATCAGCTCATCGCGCTGGGGCAGGCCCAGCTTGATCGCCTCATGCACTGGCACGCTCTCCACCACCGACCAGGTCAGCCCGGCGGCCTCGATCATCGCCTGGCGCTCACGAATCGCCTCCACCGACCACACCTGGTCGTTAGGTAGCTCATGCAGCGCCGTGACGATCCCGGTCGCTCCGGTCTGACGGATCTCGTCGAGGCGAATAGGGTCGGCCGGACCGAACCAGCGCCAAGTATGCTCCATGATAATATCCTCTTGTTCAGGCTCGCCCGAGGGAGATCAACGCCCCGGCGAGCCCATGTTGCGTCAGGGTGGTATAAGCGTTGGTGACCGCCTCGGCGAAGGAGGCATCGACCGCCAGCGCCGGTGGAAAAACGGCCTCCACGGCCAGGAAGGCCGCGACCAGGGCCGGGATATCGTCGCCATAGCGCGCATGCAAGGCCGCCAGGCGGCCGGCCAGCGGATCGTCCACCGCGAGAGGCCGCCCGCCCAGGTCGGCACCCGCCGTATAGCGAATCCAGGCGGCCACACCAAGCGCAATGCAGGGCGCACCTTCTCCCTCCGCCAGGCGAGCCTCTGCACCCTGCAGCCAGCGCTGGGGCAGCTTCTGGCTGCCGTCCATGGCGATCTGCTGCAGCCGATGACGCAGGCTGTCATTGGCAAAGCGCGCGAGCAGCTGCTCGGCATAAGCGGCGAGGTCGGTACCCTCGGGCATGGTCAGGGTCGGCGCGGCCTCTTCCAGCATGTAGCGGCGCAGAAGGACTTTGAGGTCATCGTGGCTGACGGCTTCGAAGACCGTCTCGATCCCGTCCAGGGCGCCTAGATAGGCCAGCAGCGAGTGGCTGCCATTGAGCATGCGCAGCTTCATGGTCTCGAAGGGGGCCACCTCGGCGACCATCTCCACGCCGTCGGCTTCCCAAGCCGGGCGACCCTGGGGGAAGTCGTCTTCGATCACCCACTGGGCAAAGGCCTCGCAGACCACGGCATTGGGGTCCTCGACACCCAGCTCACTCAAGCGGGCAAAGTCGGCATCGGTCATCGCCGGCACGATGCGATCGACCATGCTGCAGGGGAAGGCCACCTCGGCGGCGATCCACTCGGCCAGGGCGGCATCACCCCGCTCGGCCAGCTGGATGACGGCGGTGCGGGTGCGCTGGCCGTTGTCCGGCATATTGTCGCAACTCAGTACCGTGAAGGGTGCCAGCCCCGAATCGCGGCGCCGGCGCAGCGCCTCGACCAGGATCCCGGGCGCGGTGCGCGGCGCCGCGGGCGTGGCGATATCGGCGGCGATCATCGGCGCGTCGGCCAGCAGCTCGCCGCTGGCCGGGCTCAGGAAGTAGCCCTTCTCGGTCACCGTGAGAGTCACGATACGTGTCTCGCGAGAGGCCATGCGTGCGAGTAGCGCCTCGCGGTCGCGTCCCCATTGGCCGTGTTCGTCACGACCGGTGAACAGCGCCTCCTCGATCACGCCGATTTCACGGACGGTGACGCTCTCGCGATTGGCGTACTCGACGACGTGGTAGCGGTGGCCGGCCTCGCGCAGAGCGTCGACCAGCCCGACGCTTGAGCGCAGGTTGGCGCTGCTCACCCCCCAGGCGGCGTCGCCGCTGCGTTGGCGATAGCGCTCCAGGTAGATCGCCTGGTGGGCGCGATGGAAGGCACCCAGCCCCAGGTGGACGATGGCGATGCGCCCGCTGGCGGCGCCGACCGGCAACCGTGTGACATCCGGCATCACGATCTCCATGTCAGAGGGTATCTCCACCTCACTGGCCCAGTATCAGGTTGGGCAGCCATAGCGAGATGAACGGCAGATAGGACACCAGCAACAACACCACCAGGTTGCAGGCCAGAAACGGCAGGATGGCTCGGGCCACAGTCAGCATCTGCAGGTTGCCAATCCCCGCGACCACGAACAGGCACACCCCCACCGGTGGCGTGGTCAGGCCGATCATCAGGTTAAGCACCGCCATGACCGCGAAATGGACCGGATCCATGCCCACCCCAGTGGCCACTCCCAGCAACGCCGGGAACAGGATGATCAATGCGGCGATGGTCTCCATGAAGGCGCCGACACACAGCAGAATCAGATTGAGGATCAGGATCACCACCAGCGGGTTCTCGCTGATCGACAGGATCCCCGAGGCCACCATCTGCGGGATTTGCTGGCTAGTCAGGATCCAGCCGAACAGATTGGCCAGCCCCACCAGCAGCAACAGCGCCGAGGAGGTCAGCACAGTATCGCTGAGGATACCCGGCAGCTTGCGCCAGGAGAGCCCCTTGTAGACGTACATGCCGACCACCAGCGCGTAGAGACTGGCGACGATGGAAGCCTCGGTGGGGGTGAAGAAACCGCCGATGATGCCGTAGAGGATGATAGCCGTCATCAGCAACGCCCAGAAGGCGGTGCGCCCCTCGCGCAACAGCTCAAGTAGCGGCACACGTTGCTCCTTGGGGTAGCCGCGCCGGACGGCCAGCAGGTAGACGGTGACCATCATCGCCACGCCTAACAGGAGGCCGGGAATGGCGCCTGCCAGGAACATGCGCCCCACCGAAACACCGGTCAGCGAGCCGGCGATGATCATCGGCACGCTAGGCGGAATGATCGGCCCGATGGTCGAGGATGCCGCAGTGACGGCCGCAGAGAACGGCTTGTCATAGCCGGACCTAGCCATGCCAGGGATCATCACCGAGCCGATGCTGGCGGCATCGGCCACGGCGGTGCCGGAGATGCCGCCGAAGATCATCGACCCACCGACGTTGGCAAGCCCTAGCCCACCGCGGATATGGCCGACCAGGGCGTTGGAGAAACGCACGATGTGTTCGGTGATATTACCGACATTCATCAGATTCCCGGCCAACACGAAACCGGGAATGCACAACAACACGAAGGTATCGATGCCGGCGTAGAGGCGCTGTGGAACGATGGTCAGCGGAATCCCCGCCAACAGTAGATAGCTCAGCGAGGCGAGGCCCAGCGAGAAGGCGATCGGCATCCCCATCACCAGCAGTACCAGGAAGACGGCGAACAGCACGATGACTTCCATTATGGGGTCTCCGTATCGGCTTGAGAGGGCGAGCGGCGGATGGCCAGCAGGCCCTCGACGAGACCAAGAGCGCTGTACAGCAGAACCAGTGCGAACAGCACCACGGTGGAGAAGAAGATATAGAGCATCGGGACCTTCAACGTCGGCGAAGTCTGCCAGACACCATTAGCAGCGTATTGCCAGGCATAAGGCAGCACGATAAGGGCGAAAACGCCCGTCAACAGGCCGATCAGGGCCTGATAACCCGCTCTGGCGCGAGGACCCATCCAGTGATGGAAGAGTTCCACGTTGACGTTGCGATGCCGGCGGATCACCACTCCCGACGACAGCGCCACCATGTAGAGGAACAGATAGCGCGACAGCTCTTCGGTCCAGGGCGGCGAGGAAGGTAGCACCACACGCCCGGCGATCTGTAGCAGTACGGTCGCGGCAATGCCTACCAATGCCAGAGTGGCCAAGGTAATGAGCAGGGTGTCCAGCCAGCCAATCACGCGGCCGGCGACGCCCGTCAGGCGCGGAACCGTCGGCGGGGCGTCAAGCTCCTCGACGATCCGGTGTTCAGAGGCATCCATGGTTACACCTCATGGGGGGCAACGCTCCCCCGTGGAGAGCAGGGAGACGGCGGGCGGCATAACATCCGCCCGCCTCGGAGGCTTACAGGTCCTGGATAGCGTCGTAGAGCTCACGTTGCTCGTCGGTGAGCGCCTCCAGCACCGCCGGACGGGCTTTCTCGGCGAAGGCCTCGGTATCGACCTCGACGAATTCCATGCCGAGATCTTCCAGGCTCTGACGCAGACGTTCCTGGTCCGCCGCGAACAGATCGGCTTCATAGGACTGCATGTCCTGGGCGGCATCGCGGACGACCTGTTGTAGGTCATCGGGCATCGCCTCGAGCCGATTCTTGCCGATCACCACATAGATCCAGCTGCGCACGTGCCCGGTGAGGTTCACGTAATCCTGGACCTCGTTGAAGCTGGCACTCTCGATCAGGCTAAGCGGGTTTTCCTGGGCCTCGATGGTGCTTTGCTGAAGCGAGGTGAAGACCTCGCTGAAGGCCATGGGCGTGGGCCGTGCACCCAGCGCTTCCCAAGTGTCGACGAACAACGGAACGTTGGGCACCCTCAAACGAATCCCATCCAGATCCTCGGGAGATGTGATCGGCCGGTTGCTGGTCAGTTGCCGGGGGCCACGCTCGAACCAGGCCAGCGGCACCAATTTGGCACGCTCGGTGATCTGAGACTCGATCTGATCGCCGATACCCCCTTCCACGGCCCGCTCAAGATGCTCAGAGTCACGGAAGGCATAGGGCACGGCCATCATCGCCGCCTTGGGCGCCCAGTTCTGAAGGCTTTCGCCGGTGATGGTCATGTCGGCCGTGCCAAGCTGAATGCTGTTGATGACATCCATCTCGCTGCCGAGTTGTTCATTGGGGTAGACCTGCACCTCGATCTGCCCGTCGGAGTTCTCCTCGACGAGCTCCTTGAACTTGAGGGCAGCCTGATTCCAGATGTGCTGCTCATTGGCTAGATGGCCAAATTTCAGGGTGTAGTCGGCGGCCAGACTAGCCTGGCTACCGAGGATGGCTACGCCTAGCACAGCGCTGGTCACGAGTCGTTTGATCATGGTGTGTTCTCCTGGCACTTGCTTTGTATGTTGTTGGCTTGCGTGCACGTCCCGTCAGGCACCGACCTCTATCAGTACCTTGCGGGCCTTTTCGGGATGCTGATCGATCATCTGGATGGCATCAGGCATGTCATCGAAAGGCAGGCGATGGCTCACCAGCGCCAGCGGATCCAGGCGCCCGGACGCCATCAGCTCGATCACCTCCGGAAACTTGCGGTTATTGAGTCGCGAACCGACCAGGGTCAGCTCCTTCTTGATCACCTCCAGCTGTACTAGGTCGCTGGGCGTGGGGTTGAAACCGAGCAGCCCGATGCGCCCTGCCGGCGAGGCCATGCGCAGCATCTGTGGCAACAGGGCCGGCACACAGGCGGCATCGGCGATCAACGGTATGCCCTCACCGCCGGTCAGCACTTCGATCTCCGCCTCGACTTCCTGCTGCGCGCCGTTGAGGGTACGAGTGGCCCCCAGTTCTCGAGCGGTGGCCAGGCGAGCATCGATCACGTCGCTGACGGTAATGTCCTCGATGCCCAGGGCACGGGCGACCTGCAGGATGGTCAATCCGATCACCCCTGCACCGAGGATCAACAGGCGATCGCCGGGGAGGGGCTGCATGCGTCCCAGCACGTTGGCGGCGATGGAATAAGGCTCGACCAGAGCGGCGGCATCCAGCCCCAGCGTTTCGGGAAGACGGTGCACGTTGGCCGCCGGCACGTTGACCCGCTCCTCGAAGCCGCCGTTGCGATGCACGCCGACCACCTCCAACGCGTTGCAGACATTGGGACGGTCGATACGGCAGGGGTAACAGTGGCCACAGCTGACCACCGGATCGATGCACACCCGGTCGCCGATGGCGACGCCCTCGACCTCCTCCCCCACGGCCTCGATCCGGCCGGCGAATTCATGGCCGGTGATGCGCGGGAAGCGCACGAAGGCGTTATCGCCATGGATGATGTGCATGTCCGAGCCACAAATGCCGGCGAAGGCCACCCTTACCAACACCTCACCGGGAGCGGCCATGGGAACCTCGGTATCGACCAGGCGATAATCCTGGGGAGCGCTGACCTGAAAGGCTTTCATTGATTTACCTCGTTACCAGTGCCATAGGGTGCCATCCTCGAGCCGATTGACCGGCAGGCTGGCACGGCGATAGGGGTATTGGGCGGCGGCAGTTTCATCGATGTCGACGCCATGTCCTGGCGTCTCGCCGACCAGGAAGTGGCCATCCTCGAAGCGATAATCATGAGGAAAGACCTCATCGGTGACGGCGTCGTGGGGCATATACTCTTGGATGCCGAAGTTGGGTACCCAGGTATCGAAGTGGATCGCCGCCCCCAGACACACCGGTGATAAGTCAGTGGGGCCGTGGAAACCGGTGCGCACGTGATAGAGCCCAGCCAGGTCGGCCAGCCGTCGCATGTGAGTAATGCCGCCGGCATGGGTCAGGGTGGCTCGGATGTAATCGATCCACTGGTTCTCGATCAGTGCCTTGGCGTCGTACAGGCTGTTAAAGACTTCACCCACCGCTAGTGGCGTGGTGGTGTGCTGACGAATCAGCCGGAAGCTCTCTTGATTCTCCGCCGGCACACAATCCTCTAGCCAGAACAGGTGGAAGGGCTCGAGCTCCTTGCCCAAGCGTGCCGCCTCGATAGGCGTCAGCCGATGGTGCACATCATGTAGCACGTGCAAGTCTTCACCGAAGCGCTCACGTACGGCGGCGAACAGCTTGGGTGCATGGTTGAGGTACTTGGTGGTATCCCAGACGTGTTCGGCAGGCAGCTCGGCGTCAGCGGGCTCGTAGCGCTCACCAGGGTTCTTCGCCACGCCATAGATGCTGGCGATGCCCGGCACCCCCGCCTGCACGCGCACCGCGCGGTAACCCTTCTCGACGTGCTGAGCAACTTCATCCAGGCAGGCTTCGATGTCCTTGCCGGTGGCATGACCATAGACCATCACCCGCTCACGACTTTTACCGCCCAGCAGCTGATACAACGGCATGCCGGCAGCCTTGGCCTTGATGTCCCACAGCGCCATGTCTACGGCGCCAATCGCACTCATGGTCACCGGCCCCCGCCGCCAATAGGCACCGCGGTAGAGGTAATGCCAGATATCCTCGATGCGCTGTGGGTCACGGCCGATCAAAGCGGGAATCACATGCTCTTCGAGGTAAGCGACCACCGCCTGCTCGCGACCATTGAGGGTCGCATCGCCGATGCCGTAAGTCCCCTCGTCGGTGACAATCTTGAGGGTGACGAAGTTACGCCCCGGCGCGGTGACGATGGTGTAGGCCCGCTCGATTCTCATGAGCTCGCCTCCTCGATGAGTGACTGGGTCTGCTGGTCCTCGAACATGTCGGGGTAGCGACGCACCAGGTCGGGCAACGAAATGAGAACCTCACGCAAATGGGCCTGCATAGCGAGGCCGGCGGCATCGGCGTCACCATGCTCGATGGCAGCGACGATATGCGCATGCTGATCGATCAACGTCTCGATGGGAGTGCTGTCGGGAACGCTCAGGTAGCGCACCCGATCGAACTGCGCTCGGACTCCTTCGACGACTTTCCAGGCTGCTTGCTGATAGACGCCCAGAGCCAGTGTGCGATGGAAGGCCTCGTCGAGGCGGTAGAAGCGAGCATGATCATGTGGAGCGATGCAGCGACGTTGACGCTCCAGCAGGTCATGCAGCTCCGCCAGAGTATCGGCCGTCAGCCCCTTGGTCGCCGCCAAGCGAACGACAGCCAACTCGATGGCCTCGCGCACGAAACGTGCCTCGAGAACCGCCTGCTGGGAAATCTTGACGACGAAGGTGCCGCGCTGAGGTCGTACCTCGACCAACCCGGCTTCCGACAGTCGAATGAAGGCCTCGCGCACCGGCTGGCGACTCACCGCAAAGGTGTCGGCAAGCTCCTTCTCCGAAAGCGCCTGCCCCGGCACCAGGACCATCTGAATGATCGACTCACGCAGAACCCGATAGAGCCGCTGACGCACCGGGTCGCCGACGGGCGTGTCGCTCCACAGCGCTTGCAGTGTCGTGTTCATGTATTTCCCCTCGACTCGGCGGGCTGAAAGCCTGGCCGCCCCTTTTCGATAAAACTAGTATGGTAGTATGGTGAGAAAACAAAAAGGACCTAAGCGCTAGACTTTGGTTTAACTATGATCGTTGGAGGCCTGCGTGAAACGACGTCCATATGCTGGAAATGACTATAGAAAGGCACTCAACATCCACGACCTTGAGCGCATTGCCCAGCGCCGCCTACCCAACTTCGTGTTCGAATACCTGCAGGGGGGTGCCGATGACGAACGGACCCTGAAGCGCAACCGCGAGGTATTCGACGACTATCTATTCGAGCCAAGGACCCTGACTCGGGTCGGTACCCGCGATCTCTCGACCACCCTGTTAGGCAAGCCTGCCGCCATGCCCCTGGTGATTGGGCCGACCGGCTATAACGGCCTATTAACGCAAGATGGCGACATCAAGATGGCAACGGCAGCCTCCCGTAAAGACATCCCGTTCGTGCTCAGCAATGTCGCCACGACGTCCCTGGAAGACATCGCCAACCTCGCGGGCCTCAGCGCCTGGATGCAGATTTACTTTTATCGTGATCGAGACTATGTCAGGAAGCTGGTGGAGCGCTGCCGGGAAGCCGGTTACGAAACCCTCGTGGTCACCACCGACAGCGCCATCTACGGCAATCGGGAATGGGACCGCCGCAACTTTCGCAAACCCATGCAGCCCACCCTGTGTAATTTCCTTCATCTGCTATCGCGACCACGCTGGATCACCGACGTACTCATTCCCGATGGCATGCCAACCTTCAAGAACCTGGGCGACCTCCTGCCGCCCGGAAAACAATCGGTGCAAGGCGCCTCGGCGATCATCGGCGAGCAGCTGGATCCGACTCTCAACTGGGATGACATCGCCTGGCTACGTGATCAATGGCGGGGCAAGTTGATCATCAAGGGACTCCTATCCCCCGAAGAAGCCGAGCGAGCCGCGACACTCGGCGTGGATGCCGTCGTGCTCTCCAACCACGGCGGTCGACAGCTCGATCACGCCCGCTCGCCGTTCGACGTCCTGCCCGAGGCCAGGGCGCGCATCGGCCAGCGTTGTCAGCTGTTCGTCGATAGCGGCTTTCGGCGGGGAACAGACGTCGTCAAGGCACTGGCTCTGGGCGCCGATGCGGTCTGGTTAGGGCGCGCCACCCTGTACGGATTGGCCGCGGGCGGACAAGCAGGCGTCGAGCACGCCCTGGATATCCTGCAACGAGAAATCGACCGCACGATCGGCCTGCTGGGAGTCGACCGAATCGGCGACCTGGAAGCGAGCTCCCTGGTGGGCGCCCAGCGCGGATAGCGGACGCCCCACCGCCGCGTATCGAAAAAATGGGCCCACCCCCGGCGGGGTGAGCCCTTTCTGCGTGCGGTAGGAAGATGCCTTAGCTCGGTAGCACCTGGGTGGCGGCTTGGCTTCGACGGCGCTTCTTGCGCCGCCCGCGGCTGATCATGACCTCGCCGACCAGCAGTGCCAGGCCGACGCCGACCAGGATCTTGCCCGCATAGTCCCAGTCCATCGGCTCGCCGGGCGTCACCACGAACAGCACGATGCCGGCGACCACGTGCAGCCCCACCACGGCGGCCCACAGGCAGGCCAGGCGGTTACCCAGCGGTAGTCGGAAGGGCCGCGGCGCGTCACTGCTCAGGCGCAGCTTGATGAACGCCAGGCACATCAGCACGTAGGGCATCATGAAGATCATCGCGAAGATCGACAGCAGGGTCCAGAACAGGCCCTCGGCGGTGTCAGCCACCAGCCCATAGACCACCATCACCAGGATACTCACCGTCGAGGCGAGCAACGCCGAGCCTACCGGGGTGTCGTGGCGCGGATGCACGATGCCGAACACCTTGGGGAACTCGCCGGCACGGGCGGCCTCCACCGCGGCACGATTGGTGCCCATGCTCCAGGTCACCATGTTGGTGAAGAAGGTGAAGAGCACGAAGCCGCCCACCAGATTGGCGAGCAGCCCGCCCCAGCCGTCGTGGCCGTACATGTTGAACAGCGACTCGGCGAAGATGGTGGTGACATCGGTCTGATCGGTGGGCACCGCGGCCAGCACCCCGATGGTGCCCAACACATTGAAGGCGGCGATCAAAAGGCCCGAGGCCAGCACCGCCCGGGGAATGTCACGGCGCGGGGCGACCATTTCCTCGGCGCTGCAGCAGGCGAGTTCGGTCCCCATGATGCCGTACACCATCACGCCCAGGGCGGCGATGGACGCCGGTGAGGTGGGCAGGATCCCGTCCAGGGTGAAGGGATTGGCGAAGCCCTCATTGAAGCCATAGCGCAGGCCGCCGACCAGCAACACCAGTACCGAGAACAGTTTCAGCACCGCCCCCAGGTTGGGCAGCCATTTGCCGATGCGCAGGCTCGCGCTGGTGCACAACGACGTCACCAGCGCCAGGCTGCAGCCGATGAATATCTGCAGCCACAGGCTCATGCCGGGGAAGTAGAAAGCGCTGAGCATGCCGGCGAACAGGATATAGACCGACGGCATCCACAGGGCATTGTTGACCCAGTACATCCAGGACACCCGGGCCCCCCAGCGAAAGCCGAAGGCCAGGCGCACCCAGTGATAGACGCCACCATTGTTCGGGTACGTGGTGCCTAGCTCCGAGGTCATCATGGCCATGGGCAGGAACAGCAGCACCAGCACATAGGCCCACCAGAACAGGCTACTCGACCCCAACGAGGCGGCCAGGGCAATCTGGTCCATGAACAGCATCGCCGAGACGGTATAGAGGGTCACGTCTCTAAGCCGCAACACCTTGTTTTTATTAACTTCCATAAAGAAAGACTCCAAAAGGAGGACAGCATCGTGAGGCGCGTGTCGGGCATCGAACGCCCGACACGCGAAGCGGGTAGCAACGAGGGGCTCGCGCGGCCTCATGCCGCGCGAGGAGGCCTCACCAGTGCCCGGCGGCGCGCAGGTCCTCGACGGTCTCGAGGATGCTGTCGCGCAACACGTCGACGATGAAGTCGACCTCCTGATGGGTCAGGGTGATGGCGGGAGACATGACGTTGAGGTGCACGATGGGCCGCACCAGCAGGCCACGTTTCTCGGCGCGCAGGTGGACCCACTCGCCGATGTTGAGGTCTTCGGGGAACAGCTCGCGGGAGGCCTTGTCGGCGACGAACTCCACGCAGGCCATGAAGCGGCGGGCGCGCACTTCACCGACGATCGGCAGCTCGGCCAGGGTAGCCAGGCGCTCCTCGAAGTAGCGTCCTACCTCGCGGGCCCGGGGCAGTAACGCCTCGCGCTCGATGATCTCGATGTTCTTCAACGCCGCGGCGCAAGCCACCGGGTGTCCGGAATAGGTAAACCCGTGGCTGAAGCAGCGCCCGGTGCCGGGCTCGGCGATCACCTCCCAGAGCCGCTCGGAGAAGATACAGGCGCCCAGCGGTTGATAGCCGGAGGTCAGGCCCTTGGCGGTGGTGATGATGTCCGGCACCACGCCGAACTCGTCCTCGGAGGCGAAGAAGTGGCCGAGGCGACCGAAGGAAGTCACCACCTCGTCGGAGATGTAGAGGATATCGTGGCGCTGACACACCTCCCACATGCGGCGGTGATAGCCCTCGGGAGGGATGATCACCCCGCCGGAGCCCATGATCGGCTCGGCCAGGAAGGCCCCGATGCGCTCCGCACCGACCTCGGCGATCTTGGCCTCGAACTCCGCGATCAGGGCGTCGAGGAACTCCGCCTCGCTGCGGCCCCGCGCCTCCCGGTAGGGATAGGGGCAGCTCAGGTGATGGATGCCCTCGGAGAGGAAATCGAGCTCCGGTGGGCGATCGGCCTGCTTGCCGCCCAGCGACATGGTCAGGTAGGTCGAGCCGTGGTAGGCGTTGATGCGGGTGATGACCTGCTTCTTCTCGGGCTTGCCGCGACAGTTCTGGTAGAAGTGCACCAGGCGGATGGCGGTATCGACCGCGGTAGAGCCGCCGGTGGTCAGGAAGACGCGATTCAGGTCGCCCGGCGCCAGCTCGGCCAGCTTCTCGCTGAGCTCGATGGCGCGATCGTTGGCCATGTCGGCGAAGGAGTTGGAGTAGGCGAGGCGGCGGGTCTGGTCGGCGATGGCCTCGACCATCTCCTCGCGGCCCAGGCCGATGTTGGTGCACCACATGCCACCGACGGCATCCAGGTAGCGCTGACCCTCGGCATCCTGGATATGGGCACCGTCGCCGTCGACGATGTTGAGAGAGCCGCGCTCGCGATGCTCGTCGAAGACGTGGTAGCCGTGCATGTAGTGCGCCTTGTCGGCGCCGGTGAGGCGGGCGTTGTCAACATTGGAAAAACGTTTCGATTCGGTAATATTATTCATACGCATCCTGTCAGCGGCAAAGAGTCGCAGCAGTATAGGCACCCCCTCATCGCTACCCCCATACCCCAATTGGGTGGGTCGCCGACATCGCCATGCGCCTCGTCACTTCGCCCCGGAGATTTACCATCGCGATACCATCGCCCCGCGATACAGCGGACACACCCCCGCCGGAGCTCACCCTCGCCGCGCTGGAGCGCTGGCATCACGCCCTCGCCGAGGCCGATGAGCGGTGTCATGAGCCGGACTTCGCCGAGGCTCTGATCGCGGCCATCGACTGCCTGGTACCCACCGAATCGGCCCTGGTGATTCTCGAGGATGCCCGTCAGGCGCCCCGGTTGCTGTACCAACGCGGCATCCCCGCCGAGGGCCACGATCGGATACTTGGGCGCTATTTCTCCCGCGGCTACCTGCTCGATCCCTTCTGCCTGGCCGTGGATCAGGGGCTCGCCGAAGGCTTCCACCATCTCGGCGAGATCGCCCCGGACGACTTCTTTCACAGCGAATACTACCGGGTCTACTACCTGGAGGCGGGCGCGGTGGAAGACTGCTACTTCCTGCTGGACCTGGCACCGGGGCAACGCATCTCCCTCTGCCTCTATCACGGCCTGAGCGCCACGCCCTTCACGCGCCCGGAGCTCGAGACCCTGCGTGCCCTGGCCCCCATGATCCTGAACCTGGGGCATCGCCACTGGCAGCCCGCCGACCCGCCGCCGATCGATGCCTCACCGAACCCCCTCACCGACCTGCTGCGCGGCGCCTTCCGGCGCTTCGGCGCCGATCGCCTCACCGAGCGCGAGCAACAGGTATGCCGGCTGCTGCTGCGCGGCCACTCGGCCAAGTCGAGCGCCCGGGAGCTCGACATCTCGTCGGAAACGGTGCGCATGCACCGCAAGAACCTCTACGCCAAGTTCGCGGTGAGCTCCCAGGCCGAGCTGTTCGCGATCTTCATCGACTGGATCGACCGCTAGATCCTCCCCCCGTATCATCGAGGCTCATTCGTACCGCCCAGGAGGCCTCATGGCATCCCTGCACGACCAGCTGCGTGGCCTGGTCTACTCCACCGAACACGGCGACACCTGCCCCGACTGCCGTCAGCCCATCGACGATTGTCGCTGCGCCGACGCCGCCGAGGAAGATCGCCTAGCGGGCCTGGACGGCATCGTCCGCCTGCGCCGCGAGACCAAGGGGCGCAAGGGCAAGGGCGTGACCCTGGTCGAGGGCGTGCCGCTCAAGGCCGACGAGCTCAAGAGCCTGGCCAAGGACCTCAAGAAACGCTGCGGCACCGGCGGGGCGCTCAAGGAAGACGTGATCGAGATCCAGGGTGACCAGCGTGAGGTGCTCAAGGGCGAGCTGGAGAAGCGGGGGTTCAAGGTCAAGCTGGCCGGCGGCTAAGGAAACACGGATTTATGGCTGCGCTCGACGCCCCGCAGGACCGCAGCAAGTGCACAGGTTCGTCGGGAACGAACCTAGCGATCCTGGCCGCCGGCGGTACTCGAAAGCCTCATTGACGGACATGTGAACTCCGGGTGATTCGGCCCCTCGGGGGCCCCACCCCCACGGGGCCATCCTTCGGATGTTGGTCGCTTCGCTCGGCGCTGCGTTCCGGCGGCGGCCAGCCTCTCATCGCCCGCGACATACATCAGCGCTTCCCCAGAGTCGAAAACGTGTCGTGGCTCGCCGACTCGTCGAATGAATCCGAAGGCGCTGGATCGGGCGTTATCTCCAGCGCCTCGACCAGCGCGATTAAGCCCGCTTCGGCGCCGGCCGCCACCTTGAGCGCATAGAGGTCGTCGGCGCGGGTGTGCCCCAGGTTGATACAGGCCAGCGGCTTGCCGGCCCGGGCCGCCTCGCGGGCGAAGCGAAAGCCCGAAAAGACCATCAACGACGACCCCACCACCAGCAGCCCATCGGCCTCCGCCAGCATCGTGAACGCCTCGCTCACCCGCGTGCGCGGCACGCTGTCGCCGAAGAACACCACGTCGGGCTTGTAGATGCCATCGCCGCAGCGCGTGCAGTCCGGCACGCGAAAACCGGAGAAGTCGGCGGCCTCCAGGTCGGCGTCGCCATCCGGGCCCACCGGGGCCTCGAGGGTCAGCCAGTGCGGGTTGCGGGCCTCGAGCTCGGCATGCAGGTCGTGGCGCATGCGCGTCGCCCCGCAGCCCATGCAACGCACCCGATCGGCGCGCCCATGCAACTCGATCACCCGCCGCGAGCCGGCCCGCCGGTGCAGGCCATCGACGTTCTGGGTGATGAGGCCAGACACCCGACCCGCGGCTTCGAGCCGGGCCAGGGCCCGGTGGGCGGCATTGGGCCGTGCTTGCTGCAGGGTGCGAAAGCCGACCAGCGCCCGGGCCCAGTAGCGCTGGCGGGCGGCGTGGCTGTCCATGAACATTCGATGCTGCATGGGCGGCGAACGCTTCCAGTCACCATGGTCGTCGCGGTAGTCGGGGATCCCGCTGGCGGTGCTGACCCCGGCCCCGGTGAGTACGGCGAGGCGCGGCGTACGCGTCACGAAACTCGCCAGGGCCTCGATGTCGCCGATTTCGCTCGTCACTCCCGACTCCTCGCTCCTCATGCCTTCATCCACGGCGGCGCCTTGCGCCCTCGTCCCTTGCACGAACCGAGCATGGCCCCGAGGGCACAAGGTTGTCTAGAATAGGCAGCATATCCCACGGGCAAGGACTCCCGATGGCCTGGCTGGCATACCTGCTCCCCCTCATCTTCCTGTTCCCCCTGGCGGCGACCGCGGTGATCGTGATCGCCCTGCGCAACCTGCACGACGCTCGCGTCAGCTCGCCCTTCGATGCCCATCCGCTGCGCGAACCCGGCCAGTCGCTGCGCGACCGCCTCGACCGGGCCTTCGCCGACCTGTTCCTCAACGGTGCCCTGGGGCCCATCGTGATCATGACCCCGCTGGTCTACGGCATGGGACGCATGCTGTTCGCCAGCCAACATAACTGGCTGGAATGGACCCTCTACGGGGCCCTCTCCTCGGCCCTAGTGCTGGTGTTCTGCTTCCGACTGATCCATGACTTCCAGCGCATCCGCCGCCTCAAGCGGGGGCTCGCCTGTGAACTGGCGGTCGGGCAGGAGCTCGAACGGTTGATTCGCCCCGAATCACACCCCTACTTCGTCTTCCACGACGTGCCCGGTGCCGATGACACCCTCGATCACGTGGCGGTGACGCCCCATGGGGTCTTCGTCATCGAGACCTGGGCACGCAGCCCGGCGATACGGCCCAGTGGCGAGGAAGACAACCGGGTCATCGTGGAACGCGAACGGCTGCGCTTCCCCGGCGGGTTCGAGCGACGCCCGCTGCGCGACACTCGTCGCGCCGTCCGCTGGCTGAGCGTGTGGCTGGAGAAGGAATTGGGTCGGGTGGTGCCGGTGAAGGGCATCCTGGCCCTGCCCGGCTGGCGCATCGAAGAGGCCGAGGCCGCCGACGACCTGCTGGTGGTCAGCGGCGAGGCCCTGGCCGACCGGCTGCCCGAACAACGCCTGGCCACCCTCGACGACGCCACCCACGGCGCGGTGATCGCCGCCATCCACCGTCGCGCACCCTCCTGACCCGGACGTGGCGCGCCGCACTGGCGACCATCCCTCAATCGAAGTCCGCGATCCTCACTCGGGACGCACAGCGTCCCCGGTCGAGGCGTACCAGGCTGTCGGCGCCCGGGAAGCGCTCGAGCGCATCGGCGTCGATGCCGATGCGCACCTCGGTCAGCAGGCGATTGCCGCGTCCACGGCATTCGAGCCGCAACGCGCGCCCGGTATCGTCGCCGAAGGCGGCCTCGAAGGCATCGATCAAGGCGTTGCGCCCCACCTCGCCGCCGCGATGCAACGCCACGAAGTCGCCGAAGGCGCTGTCGTTGACCGCTTCACGTAGCGCCAGCGAGGTGGCGAACAGCGTCTCGGCGGGCAGCGCCAGGCAGGCCGCGTGCTTGGCATACTGGTAGCGATCCAGGCAGCTGGCACGCCCCGGCATGCCGCGGTCCAACCGCCGTCCCAAGGCCTCGGGCAGCGCCAGCGGCGCATGGGCTCGGCAGAAGCCACCATCCGGCCGTGGTGCCTCCAGGAAGCACCCCTTGCGCCGCCATTCGCGGCGCGTCACGCCTTGCTTCCGGAAGTCGGCGGGCAATGAGGCCCACAGCCCGTGCAGCACGAAACCGTCCTCCGCTGCGCGGCGCAGGCGCGACTCGCGGCACTCCCGGGGTGGCTGCGAGCGGCTGGCGCAGAAGCCGGGGTGCCAGGTCAGCGCCAGGGTATAGCGCTCGACACCCTCGGCGGCAAGCGGCGGCGCCGCCCAGACGGATGCCGTCACCAAGGCGCCGAGCAGCAGAGACGCCAGCAGCAGAGCCGCCCGACCGGCGCGGCGGATCATCAGAGTCAATGGCAGTGCCCTCCCCCCTGGCGACGGCCCCACAGGAAGGCGCAAAGCGACAGCGAGGCCGGCACCCAGGCGCGGATCAGGCCCGACAGCAGGAACCCCAGCGCCAACCCCCAGGTGATTTCCCAGGCCATCCCGGCCCAGGCCGTGATCAGCTCCATGATCATCGCGCCCTCCTCTCGCCATGGCATGACTCCCCAGCATAGCTCCCGGGGCCGCATCCCGTTCAAGTCGGGTCCGGCCCCATGCGACACGGCACCGGGGTCAATCGCCCTTGAGCCGCCCACCCATTTCCTGGGCCAGGTTCACGGCATAGTGATCGGTCATGCCGCCGATGAAGTCGAGCATGCGCCGATAGCTGTCATACAGCGACCAGGAGGGCAGCGGGGTGTTCTCGCCGATCAGCGCCAGCACCCGCTGGTGCTTGAAGGTGGAATGCCCGGTGTGATGCAGCTCATGGGCGGCGCCGATGAAGGCCTCGAGCAGGATGCCCAGCGTCGTGTGCGCGCCGATCTCCAGCTTGGCCTTGCGCTCGTTGCGGAAGATCCGCTCGCGGGCCAGCTGCTTGGCCGCCTTCACCCCCCAGTCCAGGTCCGGATGGCACAGCTCGAGCAGGTCGTCGCGCAATCGCCCACCGAGCAGCTCGCCCTCGTGCTGGACGAACACCTTGGCCACCTCGGTCACCGCGTGCTCCATGGCCGCGCCCCGCAGCGCGGCGATGCGCCGCCGCTGGGAGACGCCCTCGCGCTGCATGGCCGGGAAGTCGCCGGGCTCGCCGCCGGCGATCTGCGTCAGGATGCCGGCGACCTCATCGAAACCGAGGATGCCCATCTCCAGGCCATCCTCCAGGTCGAGCAGCGCGTAGCAGATGTCGTCGGCGGCCTCCACCAGCCAGGCCAGCGGGTGCCGACACCAGCGTTGCTCGCCCTGGGGCAGCAGCCCCAGCCGCTCGGCCACCTCGGCCAGCAACGGCGCCTCGCTCTGGTAGCAGCCGAACTTGCCGGCGGCGCCGCCATGCTCGACGGTCCAGGGATACTTGAGCAGGGTGCCGAGCGTCGCCGCGGTCAGGCGCATGCCGCCGCGGAACTGGTTGTACTCGATCTGGGTGACGATACGAAAGCCCTGGGCATTGCCCTCGTAGGTCAGGAGATCGGCGCGCTCGGCGTCGGAGAGCCCCTCGAGCAGGCCGCTGCCGTCGCTCTCGGCGCGCTTGAACCAGTCACGGATCGCATACTCGCCGGCATGCCCGAAGGGTGGGTTGCCGATGTCATGGCCCAGGCAGGCGGCCTGGACGATCACCCCCAGGTCGGCAGGAGTGATCCACTCGGGCAGCCGGTGGCGCAGCTCCTCGCCGACGCTCATGCCCAGCGAACGGCCCACGCAGCCCACCTCGAGGGAATGCGTCAGGCGGGTATGGATATGGTCGTTGTCGGTGAGCGGATGCACCTGGGTCTTGCGCCCCAGGCGACGGAACGAACCGGCGAAGACGATGCGGTCATGATCCTTGTGGAAGGGGCTACGGCCGACCTCCTCGCGGATCGTGCCACGCCGGTCGTGGAGCCGAGCCGGGTCGAGCAGCCGCTCCCAGGTCATCTGCGTCATGGGCATTCCTCCTTGAGGAACCCATTCTGGCACCGGGCGGCGCCCCGCCCAAGCGAACGGAGCAGTTTTCGCTCACCCCAGCCGTCGTTTGAGCAGCAGCGCGTACATCAGGCCGGCGAGCAACAGGGTGCCGGCGAACAGGTAGATGCCGATGGAGATGCCGCTGTTCACCAGGATGCTCCAGTCGCCGCCGGAGATCGACATCGCACGGCGCAGGTTGAACTCCATCTGGCCACCCAGCAGCAGGCCGAGCACCACCGGCACGGTGGGAATCTCGAGCTTGCGCAGCCCATAGCCGAGCACCCCGAAGGCCAGCATCATGTAGAGATCGAAGGCGCTGTTGTTGAGTGAGTAGATGCCGACGAAGGCCACCAGCGTCACCATCGGCATCAGGAACCAGGACGGCGCCTGCAGCACCTTGGCGAAGAACCCCACCAACGGGATGTTCAACACCAGTAGCATGACGTTGCCGATGAACAGCGCCGCCACCAGCCCCCAGACCATATCCGGCTGCTGCTCGAAGAGCAGCGGACCCGGCGTGATGTTCATCGACAACAACAGCGCCAGCAGGATCGCCGTGGTGCCGCTGCCGGGAATACCCAGCGACAGCATGGGGATCAGCGCCCCCCCGGCGGCGGCGTTGTTACCCGCCTCCGGCGCCGCCACGCCACGCGGGTCGCCCTCGCCGAACTTACCCTTGGCGCCCCACCAGCGCTTCTCCAGCACATAGGAGAGGAAGCTACCGAGCGAGGCCCCGGCCCCCGGCAGCACGCCGGAGATGAAGCCGATCACCGAGCCCCGCCCGATGGTCGGCGCGCAGTCGAGCGAGCGCCGCATGCCCGGCACGGCCGAGCCGATGCGCATCGCGGCGTCGGCCTTATCTCGGTCGCGCTCGAGGAACAGCAGGCACTCGGAGACCGCGAACAGACCGACCAGGGCGACGATGTAGTCGATGCCGTCATACAGCTCGTACCAGCCGAAGGTATAGCGCGCCACACCCGAGACCGGGTCGATGCCCACCGTCCCCAGCAGCAGGCCCAGGCTGGCGGCGATGAAGCTCTTGGTGAAACTGCCGGTGGTCACGCCGCCGATGGTGGCGAAGGCCAGCACGAACAAGGCGAAGTACTCGGCGGGGCCGAAGCGGATCGCCACCGTGACCAGCAGCGGGGCGAACAGCGTCAGGCCGATGGTGGCGACGGTCGCGCCGACGAAGGAAGCCACGGCGGAGAGCCCCAGCGCTTCGCCGCCGCGACCGGCACGGGCCATCGGGAAGCCATCCAGGGTCGTCATCATCGCCGGCTCGTCGCCGGGGATGTTGAGCACGATGGAGCTGATCCGCCCACCGTACATGCAGCCATAATAGACGCTGACCAGCAGGATCAGCGCCGCGGTGGGCGCCAGGCCGAAGTTGAAGGCCAGCGGAATCAGCAAGGCCACGCCGTTGACCGGGCCGAGTCCCGGCAGGGCGCCGATCAGGGTGCCGATGGTGCAGCCGATCAGCGCCAGCAGCAGGTGCTGGGGCTGCAGCGCCACGGCGAAGCCGTGGACGAGGAAATCGAAAATATCCATAGCGAAACGCTACACCTTCAGGCCGGGCATATCGGGCAGGGGAATCCCCAGGGCGAACTCGAACAGCGCGTAGAGCGCCAGCCCCAGCAGCAGCCCGTAAGGCAAGGCCTGTCGCCAATGCGCCCCGAACAGACGCATCAGCACGACGGTGGCCACCAGGGTCGAAGGGATGAAACCGCAGGGTTCGAGGAAGGCCGCATAGGTCCCCAGCAGCAGCAACACGCCGAGCTGGCGGCATAGCGCCGCCGCATCCGGCCAGCGCTGATTGAGGCCCGGTCGAGCGATCAGATACACCGCCAGCAGGCCCAGCGGCACGCTGACCAGCTGCGGAAACACCCCAGGGCCGACGGGCTGCATGAAGCCCGTCACGAAGCTCTGGGCATGCCACCAGGCGCCCAGCGCCAGCAGCGCCAATACCGCCCCGGCGATGCGATCGCCCAGGGCGGCATGGGACGTCTCCGCGTCATCGCTCACTGGATGACCCCGATCTCCCGAGAGATGGCCTCGACATTATCGATCGACTCGCGCACGAAGTCGTTGAAGTCTTCGCCACCCCGCCACAGCGGCACCAGGCCGTTCTGCGCCGCGACCTCCTTCCATTCGTCGCTCTGGTAGAGGGCCTCGAGGGTCTCGACCATGGCCGCATAGTCGGCGTCGGATACCTCGCCGCCGGTATAGAAACCGCGCCAGTTGTAGCCGGTCACGTCATAGCCCTGGGACACCGCCGTCGGCAGCTCCTCGAAAGGCTCGGGCAGTGGCTCGTCGGACAGCACCGCCAGGGGGCGCACATCGCCGGACTCGATGAAGCCGGCGATCTCGCCCAGGTCGGTGGACACCGCATCCACATGGCCACCCATCATCTGGGTCACCGCGGGGCCGCCACCATCGAACTGCACCCAACGCAAGGCGCTGATCTGATCACCCGGCAACCCGGCCGCCTTGGCCAGCCGCAGCGCGCGGATATGGTCCCAGCCGCCGGCGCCGCTGGAGCCGGCCATGGCCACCGCGGTCGGGTCATCGACGATGGCCTCGAGCAGTTGGTCGAGGCTCTCGTAGGGGCTGTCGTCGTCGACCAGGATGACGCCCACGTCGGTCCCCAGCATGGCCAGCCAGCGCATGGTATCGGCGTCCCCGGGATAGCGCCCCTGAGCGATCTGGGTCATGCCCACGGTGCTGGTCGCCACCATCAGGTTGCTGTCGTCGGCCCGCTTGCCGGCCACGTTGGAAAATGCCACGGCGCCGACACCGCCCGGCATGTTGGTGACCTGGACGTTACCCTCCACCAGCTCCAGATCGCGCAGCAGCTTGCCTACCGAGCGGCAGGTGAAGTCCCAGCCGCCGCCGGGATCGGCGGGCGCGATGCATTCGTCGATGGGCAGCGCCTGGCTGGGCAGGCTGACCGCCAGCCCCAGGCCCAGCAGGGCGGGCGCCATCAGACGGCGTGGTGTCATGAAAACCTTGCTCGGCATGTCGTCGCTCCTGGTGCTTGTTGTTGTCGTGTTCGCCCCCGCAGGGACAGGCTCAGATGATGCCCTTCTCGCGCAGATCGCCATATTCGGCGTCCACCAGCCCCAGTTCGGCGAGGATGTCCTCGGTGTGTTCGCCGAGTCCGGGCACGGGATGGTGTATCGCCGCCGGCGCATCGCGCATCTTCACCGGGAAGCCGGTGGTCGGCACCTTGCCATGCGCCCCCTGATCGAGCTCCATGGCCATCTGCTGATCGCGGACCTGAGGGTCGTCGAAGGTCTCGCGCAGATCGTGAACCCGCCCGCAGGGCACGCCGGCGGCATTGAAGTGCTCGATCCATTCCGCCACGCTGCGCCGCGCGATCGCCCGATCGAGGATCTCGCGCAGCGCCTCACGATGGGTCATGCGCCGCCGGTTGTCGGCGAAGCGTTCATCGTCCAGCAGCGACAGCATGTCCAGGGCGCCGAGGAAGCGCTCGACCATGGTGTCGTTGCTCGGCGCGATGGCCACCTCGCCGTCGCTGGCCTGGAACAGGCCATAGGGATACAGCATAGGATGGTCGTTGCCGGTGCGCGTGGGCACCTCGCCGGTGGCGAAATACTCCGCCGCCAGGTAGCCCATCATGCCGATCAGGCCGTTGGTCAGCGCCGTCTCGACGATGTCGCCCTGGCCGCTGCGTTCGCGGCGCACCAGCGCCGCGCTGATGCCGAAGGCCAGGTTCTGGCTGGCCACCATGTCGCTGATCGGCGGCGCGGCGCGCATCGGGGCCTCGCCGGCGCTGCCGTTGACGCCCATGAAACCGCTCATCGCCTGGGCGATGAAGTCGTAGGCGGGACGGTCGCGATAGGGGCCGGTGGAGCCGAAACCATTGATGCGCCCCACCACCAGATGCGGGAAACGCTCGCGTAGGGTGGCATCGTCGAGCCCCATCTTGCCCATCACCCCGGGGCGAAAGTTCTCCACCAGCACGTCGGCGTCATCCAGTAGCCGGTACAGGATCGCCTTGCCCTCCTCCCGGCGCAGGTCCAGGGTCAGCGAGCGCTTGTTGCGATTGAACTGGGCGAAGTACCAGCTTAAGCCGTTCACCATGTTGCCCTGGGAGCGCACGATGTCGCCGCGTCCCGGGGGCTCTACCTTGATCACCTCGGCGCCGTGGTCGCCGAGCATCTGGGTACAGAAGGGCCCGGAGATGACCCGCGTCAGGTCGATGACCCGGATGCCCTGCAGGGAGCCCTCGGCGTGGGGCGCGATATCCGTCATGCTCATCCTCTTGCGGTGGGTACGGCGGAACAGTCGCCGAGCGCCAGGCGCGGCCCGGCCTTGGATACCTGGCCCGGCAGGGGCCGGCCCATCAACCGCGAGGCGACTCGGGCGGCCTCGATCATGCCGTCGAGATCGATGCCGGTGGCGATGCCCATCTCGTCGAGCAGGTAAATCAGGTCCTCGCTGGCGATGTTGCCCGAGGCGCCAGGCGCGAAGGGACAGCCCCCCAGCCCGCCGATGGAGCTCTCGTAGCGATCCACGCCTAGTGCCAGGCCCTGCATGACGTTGGCCAGGCCGAGGCCGCGGGTATTGTGGAAATGCAGCGTGGGCGCGATCTGCGGGGCGGCCTCGCGCAGGTGGCGAATGCGCTCGGCGACCAGCGGCGGCGTGGCCATGCCGGTGGTATCGCCGAGCGAGACATCGCGGATGCCCAGCTCGGCGAAGCGCTGGGCGATCCGCCCTACGGCGGCCGCCTCCACATCGCCCTCGAAGGGGCAGCCGAAACTGGTGGCGATCGCCCCGCGCAGCGCGATGCCGCTGCCGTCCAGCACCCGTGCCACATCCTCGAACCCCGACAGCGATGCCGCCACCGAACGGTTCACGTTCTTGGCGTTGTGGGTCTCGGAGGCCGAAACGAACAGCACCACGGCATCGACGCCGGCCTCGAGCGCCCGCTCGGCGCCGCGCGGGTTGGGCACCAGGGCCGAGAGGTGCACCCCGTCGAGGCCACGCAACGCCGCCACCAGTTCACCGGCATCCGCCAGCGCCGGCACGGCCCTGGGGCTGACGAAGGAGGTGAGCTCGAAGGAGGTCACCCCCGCCGCCACCAGGGCATGAACCAGCTCGAGCTTCTCGGCGATGTCCAGCACCGTCGGCTCGTTCTGCAGCCCGTCCCGAGGCCCTACCTCGGTCACGCTGACCCGTTGGGGCCACTGCTCGAAACCCTCGACCCTAGGCATGACAACGGACTCCCTGCCGAATGCGACGCGCCGGTATGGCAATGCCTCACTATAGACAGCCCCCCGCAGGACTCACATTAGCCTTTTGTTGACCGCCCACGCCCGGGAGCCGGGGGCTCTCGGGTTTACAGGATCGCGTCATCGTCATCGAATGCCGTCGAGCAGGCATTTCGCCATCTAACAAAATTCCATAAAATCGACCGCGATCTTCGCGCCTGACAGCAAGAAGCTAATGCAAAGGCCACATTGACAACACTGTTATCTCGCATACAGCGTCGTCAGCTCCCATTTTGGCGCGGTCGACAACACCACAAGCAAGCGACAAGGCAGACGTTTCATGACCTCCACCCCCGACGCCGCGTCCTCCCAGCAGGATCACGGCTTCTTCGGCCATCCCCGACCACTGGGGTCGCTGTTCTTCACCGAGATGTGGGAACGCTTCTCCTACTACGGTATTCGCCCTCTGCTGGTGCTGTTCATGGCCGCCGGCCTCGCCGAAGGCGGTCTGGGCTTCAGCCGCGAGGACGCCGCGGCCATCGTCGGCATCTACGCCGGCGCCATCTATCTCTCGGCCTTGCCCGGCGGCTGGCTGGCCGATAACTGGCTCGGCCAGCGCCGCGCCGTGTGGTACGGCTCACTCCTGATCGCCCTGGGCCACCTGGCCATCGCTCTCTCGGCGCTGTGGGGCGCCACCGCCTTCTTCATCGGCCTGTTGCTGATCGTGCTCGGCTCGGGGCTGTTCAAGACCTGCATCACCGTGATGGTCGGCAGCCTCTATGACGAGGGCGATGCGCGCCGCGACGGCGGCTTCGCGATCTTCTACACGGGCATTAACCTGGGCGCCCTGCTGGCCCCACTGATGACCGGGCTGCTGATCGAAAGCGGTGGTTGGCACTGGGGCTTCGGCATCGGTGGGCTGGGCATGCTGGTCGCCCTGCTGATCTTCCGCCTGTGGGCGATCCCCGCCATGCGCCGCGCCGACCGCCAGCAGGGCCGCGACTCAAGCTGGGATGCCCCGGCCGTCAAACGCCGCGGCGTCGGTCTGGCGGTCATGGGTCTATCGATCCTCGTCGCCGCCCTGGTGAGCCTCGCCGCCATCGGCGTGATCCAGCTGAACCCGGTGGCGATCGCCGAAGCCATGACCAGCGTGATCATCGTCTGCGCCCTGGGCTTCTTCGTCTACCTGATGGCCTTCGCCGGCCTCAATGGCCGCGAGCGCGCGCGGATGGTGGTGGCCTTCATGCTGATCGTCGCCTCGGCCTTCTTCTGGGCCTCATTCGAGCAGCAGCCCACCTCTTACAACCTGTTCGCCAACGACTACACCGATCGCGGGCTGTTCGGCTGGGAGATCCCCACGGTCTGGTTCCAGTCGCTCAACGCGGTGTTCATCGTCATCCTCGGCCCGCTGTTCGGCTGGCTATGGCCGGCCCTGGGCCGCCGCGGCCTGGAGCCGGGCAGCGCCATCAAGTTCGTGATGGGCCTGCTGTTCGCCGCCGCCGGCTTCGGCCTGATGGTGCTCGCCGCGCGCCAGGTCATCACCGATGGCCTGGTCTCACCGCTGTGGATCACCGGCAGCCTGCTGCTGCTGACCCTCGGCGAGATGTGCCTGAGCCCGGTGGGGCTTTCCACCATGAGCACCCTGGCGCCTCAGCGTATCCGCGGCCAGCTGATGGGCCTGTGGTTCACCTCGCTGGCGCTGGGCAACCTGGTGGCCGGCCTGATCGGCGGCAACGTCAGCGCCGACAAGCTCGCCGAGCTGCCGGCGCTGTTCGGCCGATCGGCCATCGCCCTGGTGCTGTGCGCCCTGGTGCTGGCGCTGCTGACCCCACTGATCACGCGTATGCTCAAGGGCGGCTCGTCCACCGACGATGACGCCGAGACGCGTCCCTCCACTCCCACCTCCGGAGCCTGATATGTCCCACCACGCCCATACCCCCGCCGATCGCCTGGCCGCCCTGCGCGAGGCCATGCGCGAACATGCCATCGATGCCTGGTGGTTGCCGTCTTCCGACCCGCACAACTCCGAGTACCTGCCGGAGCACTGGGCCGGCCGTGCCTGGCTGTCCGGCTTCGACGGTTCGGTGGGCACCCTGGTGGTCACCCAGGACGCCGCCGGCGTGTGGGTCGACAGCCGCTATTGGGTGCAGGCCGAGGAACAGCTGGCCGGCAGCGGCATCGAGCTCAAGAAGCTCCAGCCCGGCCAGGCCGACGCGCCGATGCGCTGGCTGGCCGAGCGGCTCGACGAGGGGGCGACCCTGGGCTTCGATGCCGACGTGGTGACGCTGGCCAACGTGCGCCGCCTCGAGAACCATCTCACGCCGGCGGGGATCCGGCTGCGCGGCGATCGGGACCTGCTCGACGTCATCTGGCCGAACCGCCCGGCGCTGCCCGCCGCACCGCTCTACGCCCACCCCACGGCCTACCTCGACGAGTCTCGCGGCGAGCGCCTGGCCCGGGTACGCTCGGCCATGGCCGAGCACGGCGCCGACTGGCACACGATCTCGACGCTGGACGACATCGCCTGGCTGACCCAGCTGCGCGGCGACGACGTCGAGTTCAACCCGGTGTTCCTCGCCCACCTGCTGGTGGGTCGCGATGAGGCCACGCTGTTCGTCGCCCCGGGCAAGCTCGACGAGACGCTTGCGACGGCGCTTTCCGCCGACGGCATCGCGGTGGCGGACTACGCCGACTGGCAGCCCCGGCTCAACGATCTGCCGGCCGAGTCCCGCGTGCTGCTCGACCCGGCCAAGCTGACCCTGGGCACCCGCCAGGCACTGCCGGAGAGCACGCACCTGGCCGAGGCCGTGCAGCCCAGCACCCTGGCCAAGGGCCGCAAGAGCGACGCCGACCTGGCCCACGTGCGCGAAGCCATGGAGGAAGACGGTGCGGCGCTGTGCGAGTTCTTCGCCTGGCTCGAGGCCGCGCTGGCGCGCGACGAGACGGTCACCGAGCTGACCGTGGACGAGCGGCTCACCGCCGCCCGCGCCCGCCGCCCCGGCTTCGTCAGCCGCAGCTTCGGCACCATCGCCGCCTTCAACGCCAACGGCGCGCTGCCCCACTACCACGCCACCCCGGAGGCCCACGCCACCATCGCCGGCGACGGCCTGCTGCTGATCGATTCCGGCGGCCAGTATCACGGCGGCACCACCGACATCACCCGCATGGTACCGGTGGGCACCCTCTCGGCGGCCCACCGCGAGGACTACACCCGGGTACTCAAGGGCACCATCGCGCTGTCTCGGGCCCAGTTCCCGCTCGGCATTCCCTCGCCGCACCTGGATGCCATCGCCCGGGCACCGCTGTGGGCCAGCGGCCGCGACTATGGCCACGGCACCGGCCACGGCGTGGGCTACTTCCTCAACGTGCACGAGGGGCCCCAGGTGATCGCCTGGTCCGCGCCGGCGGCGCCGCACACCGCCATGCAGCCGGGCATGATCACCTCCATCGAGCCCGGCGTGTATCGCCCGGGGCAGTGGGGCATCCGCATCGAGAATCTGGCCGCCAACCGCCCCGCCGCGGAGAGCGAGTTCGGTGACTTCCTGCGCTTCGAGACGCTGACCCTGTGCCCCATCGACACCCGGCCCATCGACGTCGCCCTGCTCGAGGCCGGCGAGGCCGACTGGCTCGACGCCTACCACGCCGAGGTGCGCAGCCGGCTGGCGCCCAAGCTCGAAGGCGAGGCCCTGGCCTGGCTCGAGCAACGCACCCAACCGCTCGAACGCGGCTGAGCGGATGTCGCTTCAGCCTTGAGCTGAAGCCGACATGAAAGCGGGGCGCCGGCATGGCCGGCGCCCCGCTTCTTTGTTCGCCGCCCGGCTTGCCAGCCCTGGAAGAGAGCGCGTGTTGCGTCTTCTACTCACGGCTCGTGGGTCAATCCTCCACCATCTCCGGCAGCAAGGTCTTGAGCTTACGGGTCAGCGTATTGCGGCCCCAGCCCAAGAGCTCGGCGGCCTCGCCCTTGCGCCCGCCGGTGTGCTTGAGCGCGGTCTCGACCAGGATCTTCTCGAAGTCGGGGACGGCCTCTTCCAGCAGATGGGTATGCCCCGCGGCGAGCGCCCGGTCGGCCCAGTCGCGGAAGGCGGCGCGCCAGTCGCCGGCGGCGCCCTGCTCGGCGGCCTGGCCGAGCTCCGGAGGCAGGTCCTCGACCAGCACCTCGCGGCCGGAGGCCATCACCGTGAGCCAACGGCAGGTGTTCTCCAGCTGGCGGACGTTGCCCGGCCAAGCCAGCCGCGTCAGGTGCGCCTCGGCCTCCGCGGTCAGCACCTTGATATCGGTGGCGAGCTCCTTGGCGGCCTCGGCCAGGAAGTGGCTGGCCAAGCGGGGGATGTCCTCGCGCCGGTCGGCGAGCCGCGGCAGGTGGACACGAATGACATTGAGGCGGTGGAAGAGGTCCTCGCGGAAGCGCCCCTCGTCGACCAGCCCCTCCAGGTTCTGGTGAGTGGCGGCGATGATGCGCACGTCCACCTTCACCGAGGTGTGTCCGCCCACCCGGTAGAACTCGCCGTCGGCCAGCACCCGCAGCAGGCGGGTCTGGGTCTCGGCGGGCATGTCGCCGATCTCGTCGAGGAACAGGGTGCCGCCATCGGCCTGCTCGAAACGCCCCTGACGGCTGGCGGTGGCGCCGGTGAAGGCCCCCTTCTCGTGGCCGAACAGCTCGGACTCGATCAGGTCATGCGGGATCGCCGCCATGTTCAGGGCGATGAACGGCCGGCCGGCCCGTGGGCTGTGCTGGTGCAAGGCCTGGGCGACCCGCTCCTTGCCGGTGCCGGACTCGCCGTTGATCAATACCGTGATATGCGATTGCGACAGCCGGCCGATGGCACGGAACACCTCCTGCATGGCCGGCGCTTCGCCGATGATCTCGGCATCCAGCCCCTCGGGCGCATGCACCGGGCGCCGGCGCTCCCGGGCATGGGCGACGGCACGGCGCACCAGCGCCAGGGCCTCGTCGACATCGAACGGCTTGGGCAGGTACTCGAAGGCCCCGCCCTGATAGGACGCCACCGCGCTCTCGAGATCGGAGTGCGCGGTCATCACGATCACCGGCAAGTCGGGGTGCGCCTCGCGGACCCGTGCCATCAGGTCCAGGCCATCGATCCCCGGCATGCGGATATCGGTGACCAGCACATCGGGCGGATCCTCGAGCAGCCGCTCGAGGATCCGGTCGGCGCGCTCGACGCTTTCGACTTCCAGATCGGGCTGGGCCAGGGCGCGCTCCAGCACCCAACGAATGGCGCGATCGTCATCGACGATCAAGACGCGGCCGGCGTCAGTCATGGCAGGTCTCCAGCGGTATCAGCAGTCGGAATTCGGTATGCCCCGGGAGCGAATCGCATTCGATCAGCCCCTGATGGCGATGCAGGATCGACTGGGCGATCGACAGCCCCAGCCCGCTGCCCTCGGCGCGGCCGGACACCATGGGATAGAACAGCGTCTCCTTGAGCGCCTCGGGCACCCCCGGGCCGTTGTCGAGGATCGACACCTGACAGACCAGCCGATGGCGCTCGGCGCCCAGCGTGAACTGGCGCCGGGCACGGGTCTGCAGCGTCAGGGTGGGCGCTTCGATACCGGCCTCGGTCATCGCCTGTTCGGCGTTGCGCGCCACGTTGAGGATGGCCTGGATCAACTGGGATTCGTCGCCGCTGAGGTCGGGCAGGCTGGGGTCATAGTCACGAATGATCGTCACCTCCGGGCGCTCCACCGCGACCAGCGAACGGACCCGCTCCAGCACCCGGTGGATGTTGATCGGCTCGGGGCGATTGAGCCGGGTGGGGCCGAGCATGGCATCCACCAGGTCACGCAGCCGGTCGGCTTCCTCGATGATGATGTGAGTGAACTCGGTGAGCCGGGAGTCCCCCAGGTCGCGCTCGAGCAGCTGCGCCGCCCCGCGGATGCCGCCCAGCGGATTCTTGACCTCATGGGCGAGCCCCCGCGCCAGCACCTTGATGGTCTCCTGACGAGTCTGCAGCGCCTCCTCACGGGAGATGCGCAGCAGCCGGTCGCGGGGCTCGATCTCCAGCAGCAGTTCGTCCGCCGACAGCGGCGTGACGGTGTAGTCCACGGTCAGCAGCTCGCCGGTCGGCAGGCTCAGGCGGGCCTCGCGCTGGGTGTAGGGATGGAGCTCGTCGCGGGCCTTGGCCAGCAGCTCACCGATGTCGCCATCGGCGTTGACCAGCGCCGGCAGTGGCTGGCCACTCACCCGCGCGCGGCTCAGCGCCAGCAACGCCTCCGCCGCCGGATTCATCCAGCGCAGCCGCAACTGGCCATCCAGCAGCAGCACGGCGGTGGTGAGGTGTTCCATGAGGCGTTGATACATGGGGTCATTCCCGGCAATGAAGTGACGTGGCCCACCGGATCTCCGCGGGGCGGCGACCGCCAGACGGTCTCGGCACCGCCCATCTGGCCCAGACGGCGACGGCCACAGTGGCCACACCGAATAGCTGCAAGAAGCGCGCCATCTTTAGATGGGGCGATTCACGGCGCCCCCACGGTGGTCCGACACGGGATCATGCACCATTTTAGTGCACCGTTCGACGCCACGCACTGACGAATAACACTCAGCGTCCCGATCGCGCCTCCCGCTGGGCATGCGGCCGCTCGCCTCGGGCGTCATGCTCGCGTCGCGGCTGATCGCCGCGCAGGCGCTCGGCATGGCGGAAGGCACGCCCCTCGACGACCCGGTCGGCGTGGTCGAAGGCATCGAAGGGCGCGTCGTCATGCGCCGTGGGTGGGACGCAAGGCCTCGACGATCCGTCCGGACACAGCGGTCGATGTGGCCGGCGCGGGGGCAGCTAATCGTTGGCGGGATTGTTGGGATTGCTCGGCAGGTTGACGCTTGCCCGCTGCACATAGAGCGTCAGCGGCGAGGTGCGGTGACGCACCGCGCCGGCGGCGTCGAGCAGCTCGGCCTGCACCCGATGCTCGCCGCGCACCAGGTTGGAGAGCAGGAAGGTGTCGGTGTGCAGGGCGGACTGGCTGACCCGACCGTCCACCAGCAGCCGCACGCGATGGTCGGCGCGCAGCGCGGGCCGAATGGTGAGGCGCACCGGGAGGTTGCCGGCGGCGCCGGTGGGTAGCGTCGACTGCGGCTCGGGCGAGGCGATCGCGAAGGCGTCGTAGGGCATGAAGGGCTGGCCAGGCTCACCGAAGCGCGTGGCGCCGTCGGCCGGCTCTGACGTGGCGCTCGGCAGCGGCTCAACCGACCGGGACGGCACCACGGTGAGTGGGTCGAGCTCCACCGCCTTACCGCCGCTCTGGGGGTCGTCGGTGAAGACAACATTACCCTGGGCATCGGTGGTGCGGTAGATGGGTTGTGCCGCGACGGGCAGACTCGTCGCCAGCCCCAACGCCAGTATCGTGATGATCGTGTACATGCGTGCCTCCAGGATCCCGTGACGACCGCCATGGCGCGCCGTCGCCAGGATCCAGCCTAGCCCAACGCGCCCCCGAAACGGAATCCACATTCGCGGCCCGGACGCGGACGGGTAGGATGAGGCATCGACATGGCAAGCCAAGGAGCCTCGGCATGGACGCGTGGGAGAAGGTAATCGCACTGACACTGCTGGCCGGCATGGCGATGCCGCTGGGCGGCGGGATCGCCCGAGTGGTGAGGCTAGGCCCCCACGGGCTGGAGAACGAGCTGCGCCACGGCATCGTCGCCTTCGGCGGCGGCGCGCTGCTCTCGGCGGTGGCCCTGGTGCTGGTGCCCGATGGCGTCGAGGCCTTGGAGCTGGGGCCCGCCATGCTGTGCTTCCTCGCCGGCGGGCTGGCCTTCATGGGCATCGACATCGCCCTCAACCGCAGCGGCGCCTCCGCCAGCCAGCTGGTCGCCATGCTCTCCGACTTCGTGCCCGAGGCCCTGGCCCTGGGCGCGGCCTTCGCCTATGGCGGCGGCAGCGGCGTGCTGCTGGCCCTGCTGATGACGCTGCAGAACCTGCCGGAAGGCTTCAACGCCTATCGCGAGCTACGCGAGAGCACCCACTACTCGGCGCGCCGCCTGCTGACGATGTTCTTCGCCATGGCCTGGCTGGGGCCACTGGCCGGCCTCGGCGGCTTGTGGTGGCTGTCCGACTACCCCGCCGCGGTGGCGGCGATCATGCTCTTCGCCGCCGGCGGCATCCTCTACTCGGTATTCCAGGATCTGGCGCCCCAGGCGCGGCTCGAGCGCCACTGGGGGCCACCGCTCGGCGCGGTGCTGGGCTTCGCGCTGGGCATCGCCGGGCACATGCTGATCGGCTGACGGACCTCGCCCCACATGACAAGAGGCACGCCCGAAGGCGTGCCTCTTTTTGCAGCGGAGCGCGGCGCCTGCGCCGCGCGGCCTCAGCAGCTGTAGTACATGTCGAACTCGAGGGGGTGAGTCGCCATACGCAGGCGCTCGACATCCTCTGAGAGCAGCTCGATGTAGGCATCGATGGTGTCGTCGGTGAAGACGCCGCCCTCGACGAGGAAGCCACGGTCGGCGTCCAGGGCTTCCAGCGCCTGCTCGAGGCTCGTGGCCACGGTGGGAATGGCCTTGCCCTCTTCCGGCGGCAGGTCATAGAGGTTCTTGTCCATGGCATCGCCGGGATGAACCTTGTTCTTGATGCCGTCGATGCCGGCCATCAGCATCGCCGCGAAGCACAGGTAGGGGTTGGCGGTCGGGTCCGGGAAACGGGTCTCGACGCGCTTGCCCTTGGGGCTCGCGGTGTAGGGAATACGCAGGGAAGCGGAGCGGTTGCGGGCACTATAGGCCAGCATCACCGGCGCCTCGAAGCCCGGCACCAGACGCTTGTAGGAGTTGGTGGAGGCGTTGGCGAAGGCGTTCAGGGCACGCGCGTGCTTGATGATGCCGCCGATGTAGTAGAGCGCCATTTCCGACAGCCCAGCGTACTCGTCGCCGGCGAACTGGTTCTGGCCATCCTTCCAGAACGACTGGTGGACGTGCATGCCGGAGCCATTGTCGCCGACCAGCGGCTTGGGCATGAAGGTCGCGGTCTTGCCGTAGGCGTGGGCCACGTTGTGGATCACGTACTTCATTTCCTGCACTTCGTCGGCCTTCTTGACCAGGGTGTTGAACCTGACCCCGATCTCGTTCTGGCCGGCGTTGGCGACCTCGTGGTGGTGCACCTCGACGGACTGGCCGATGGCCTCGAGGGTGTTGCACATGGCGCCACGCATGTCGTGGAAGCTATCGACCGGAGGTACCGGGAAGTAGCCGCCCTTGACCCGCGGCCGGTGCGCCAGGTTGCCGCCCTCGACCTGACGGTCGGTGGCCCAGGCGCCCTCCTCGGAGGTGATCTTGTACATGGCGCCTTCGATGTCGGCCTTCCAGTGTACCTCGTCGAAGATGAAGAACTCGGGCTCGGGGCCGAAGAAGGCGGTATCGCCCAGGCCGGTGGCCTGCAGATAGGCCTCGGCGCGCTTGGCGATGGAGCGCGGATCGCGCTCGTAGCCCTGCATGGTGGCCGGCTCGATGATGTCGCAGCGCAGCACCAGGGTGGCGTCTTCGGTGAAGGGGTCGAGGAAGGCGCTGCCGTCTTCCGGGCGCAGGATCATGTCGGACTCGTTGATGCCCTTCCAGCCGGAGATGGAGGAACCATCGAACATCTGGCCGTTCTCGAAGAACTCTTCATCGATGTCACGGGCCGGAATGGTGACGTGCTGCTCCTTGCCCTTGGTGTCGGTGAAGCGCAGGTCGACCCACTTCACGTCGTGTTCTTCGATCAGGGCGAGTGTCTTCTCGGACATGAGGTCCTCCAGGAAAGCAATGGTGGCTGATTCGGCTATTTCTGCTCGGCGCGTCTCTGTCGCCGGCCGCGATGAGGCTCCGCCGACGTTGTAGCATGCTGCAGGCACGTTGCCCACGCCGCCATGCACGAGAGCATGGCACTGATCAGAACAAAGCAAGCAGCGTGCCAAAGTAGACCCTCTCACCAAAACATTCATAACATGCTGAAAGAAATGGAGAAAAAAGTAGCGCCACAAGAGTGCAAAATCGGCGCCCCGCCGCATGCCCACTCATGACGCTACCCTGATGCCCGAAAGCGCACCACGATGGTGCGCTGTTTGGCCTTTTGCACTGCCCAAGAGCATGAGCTGCTGACATGGACAATGTTAGAAGCTTCGCATCACGTCCACTCGGACAGATCCACCACCCGGTACAGGCCTGTCACCCTAGGCATCGACGCCGTCGTCGTCGCCCAGCCACTGATCGATGAGCGCTGGGTGGTCTTCGACCCAGCGACGTACACCCTCTTCAGGATTGCCGACATCCTCGATGGTTAACATCAGGTCCGATAGCTCGGCATGGCTCATGTGCCAGCCATTAAGGATGCCTGTCACTTCGGGATGCTCTTCGGCAAATCCGGCCTTGGACATCCATTTGATGTCGTCGCCACCGCCATAGGCTTCCTCGGGATCCTCGATGGCCTTGAGGTCATACTCGGCATAGGCCCAATGCGGTTGCCAAAGGGTGACCGCGATGGGGGCCTCCTTGCGATACGCCTCCTCAAGCGAAGCCAGCATGGCGGGTGACGAACTGTTCAACTGACGAAACGGCAGATCGTAGCGCTCGATGGCGGTATCCGTTTCCCCGGCGATGGCGGATCCCGATTCGATGCCCATGATCGTCGGCTTGCCCTGATATACGAACCGCTCCGCATTGGCCTTCAAATCCGCCATGGTATTGATATCGGAGAGATAGGCAGGCACCACCAGCTCGTCTTGAGCACCGTTGTACCAGGTACCATGAACATCGATGCGATCCTGATAGGGCTCTAGGTACTGGGCATCGCCATGGGGTAGCCAGACTTCCAGCGATATGTCGATATCGCGCTGGGCCAGCCCACTGAAGATGATGCTCTTGCCGGTCGTGGTCAGGGTGATGTCGTATCCACGCTCTTCCAGTAGCTGTTGCCACAGGTGAGATACAGCAATGTTCTCCGACCAGTTGTTGGTGCCGATGGTCAACGACTTGTCATCCGCCGCCACGCTACCAACGCCTAGGCCGACAAGGGCGGTACAAAAGGTAAAGGAAGCGATCGCTTTCATGGGTCTCCTTGGCGAGTTGGAAATAAGGATCAAGAGCCTAGCAACTCTTCGTCATAGCCGTAGGTCGACAGACGGTCGATACCTCGTTCAGTGATCAACACCTGCTCTTCGAGTTTGACTCCCTCACTGCCATCGCGATGCCCGATATAGGCTTCCACGCACAGCGTCATACCAGGCTCGAGATGGCCGTCGTAACCGACATCGTCCCAGTCCATGTCGTGAGCGATCAGCGGCCATTCACCGGTCATCCCGCAACCGTGCACGATGTCCAGGTAACGGTTCTCGCGATACCCTTGAGGAATCGGCCAGGCGCGACGCGAATACTCGCGAAAGCTCATACCAGGCTCGAGCAGGGCGATATTACTTTCCAGCTGATCGGCCGCCATCCGATAGAGCCGCCGCTGTTCCTGGGTGGGTCCACCGCGACCGGGCACATGGAAGGTCCGCGAGAAGTCGGTGTAATAGCCGAAGCAGCCGACGATATCGGTATCAAAGGCCACGAGCTCGCCCGGTGCGATAATCTTATCGGAGCACTCTTGGAACCACGGGTTGGTACGCGCTCCGGAAGTGAGCAGCCGAGTTTCAGCGTACTCACCTCCCGTGGCCAGCACATGCTGGTTGAAGATGGACCACAGCTCGTTTTCCGACATGCCCGGACGTAGGCTAGCCTCCATACGCGCCATGGCGGACTCGGTCAGTGTCACCGAGCGATGGATCAAGCTCAGCTCATCGATACTCTTGATCGACTTGGCCCCCTCCATGACCACCGCTGCATCCATGAGCTCGAAACCAGCTTCATCGAGAGCGGACACCGCGGCGGTGGGGGCAGACTCGATACCGAGACGCTTCCCCTGGGTCATAGAGCGTTCGAACAGAGCCCGGATATCATCGACGAAATTCGCTGTGTGGCGGGCGCAGTGCGGACCACTGTACTGCGGCATCACCGCCCGTGCCGGCCGAACCTCATCGAGTAACTGGGAACCCTTGGCCAGATGCAAGCAGGCACTGAACTCGAAGAGCACCACCGGACCCTCAAGAGGCACATACAGATAACGAGCGGGATTACGCTGCGAGTAGACCTGCATGTTGCGCGAACCACAGGCATAGCGGATGTTAATCGGGTCGAACAGGATGACCGCGTCCATCTCATGGTGGCGCATCTGCTGACGCAGGCGCTCTAGGCGGTAGCGCTCGACGCGAGCGATCAGCTCGCCATCGATAGATTGACGGCGGAAGTCACCGTCGCTGTAGAGGCGGTCGTCGCGAGACGCGTCGGCCAGGGCCACAATCTGACTCATGGAAAAATTCTCGTTGGTGGGCAGGCAAATGGATCGGTCAGGCATGAGCGCCGAGGGATTCCCTCGGCGCTCGCCTAGCCCATGAGGTCGTCGTGGCGACGCTGATTGTGGGCATCGATATGAGCCTGGGTCACGCGACCATAGATCTTCTCGGTGTGCTCCAGGCTCCCCATCATGTTCGGGCTCTTGGCGTAGCCCAGCAGGGTGCACAAACGCTGTCCCTTGGCGGCCGCCACGCGGTGCATCGAGTAGCGCCCTTTGAAGAGTTGCAGGTCACCCGTATTGAGGGTCAGCGACTCGACCTCGGCATGGTCGCCTTCGAGGATGCGCTGCACACCGGCGAAGTTTTCCTCGCCGGGCCGGCGGATGCCGGGCGCATACTGGAATTCCCCACCGCTGTGAGGCCGTCGCGTCATCAGGCTGACGATGAACTCGTTAGTGTCGAAGTGCCATGGCAGCTCGGTATCGTCGGGCATGACGTTGATGACCAGGCCGGCAATGGGATCGGCGAATTCGTAGATGACCGGCTCCTCGAGACAGTCGGCAATGAAACGCTGAAACGCCGGGTCGCGATAGAGTGCCTTGACGATGGCATCCTCGGGAATGTGGTCCTTGGCCACGAACCCGTTGGTATAGTGCTGAAAGCAGCGTATCGGGTGATCGTCGGGCAGGTCGGGGTCATCCGGGGTGATATACGGATTGACGTTGTTATCGGAATAGTAGGCCAAGGGCGCCAGGGCCTCACTTTCGCGGCGTAGCGCCTCGACGACATCGTCACGGATGAACTGGGACAACAGTGCGCAGCCGTCCTGTCGCAGCTGGGCACGCACTCTTGCCACCGCATCGCGATAGGCGTCGCCTTCCTGTTGGTCAATCGGGTATTGCCGCAGGTCGACCAACCTCGCCAGGGGAGTGTCCGCGGGTGCTTGCGGGGTCGGTGAAGATTCTTCGCGGAGCGCGGAAGATGGCATCGGCTTGCCTCCTCTCGGGTAGCGGGATGAATACTGCGGCCTAGGCTAGGCGGCCCCGCTCACCAGCTACAATCAGAATTCCGTCGCCGATGTCATGAAATTTTTATCAATTGATTCAGGTGGTTGAGAATGCCCCTCAAGAAGGCGGCCGATATAGCTCGCGCAGCAGCGAGGCCAGCGGAATCGCCACCTCGGCAATACGTGGTTCATCGGCAAAGGCTAAGTACCAAGGGATGCGAGGCATGTCTCCGGCCAATGGCCGCATCACCACCCGCCCCTTCGCCTCGGCATCGCGCACCGCCCAACGCGACAGGATACTCACCCCCTTACCAGCAGCCACCAGGTCGAGAATCAGGCTCACGGATTCGACCTGCACCATCCGCGATGGGTAGACCCCAGCGGGCTGGAAGAAGTGTTCGAACTCATGTCCCGCCTCCGGCGCCACGCTATAGGTGAAATGACGCTCCTGATCGAATACCTCAGGAGGCACCGCATCGCTATCGGCATAGGGATGAGACAGAGGCAGCACCGCCATTAGCGGCTCCTCGAACAGCTCGCGGTAATCGAGGCCCCGCTGAGCAGGAACCTCGATCATTGGAATCATGTCGACCCGCCGGGCCAGCAAGGCGCCCGTCATCTCGGGCATCGACAGGCTCACCAGGTCGATGTCGCCATACGGAGGGTCATAAAGATGGGGCACGACCCGCGAGAACATATCATAAGGCCCAATGCCCAAGCGGATGGGCGGCTCCCCATGGCGCGCCAGCTGCCATGCCTCAATTTCCGCGCTGCGCAGCCTCGGCAGGGTATCCCGGGCGGCGGCCACCAGGCGTTCGCCGGAGGCCGTCAGCACCAATCGACGCCCTTCGCGCACGAACAAGGATATCCCGAGACGCCGCTCCATCTCGCGGATACGATGCGTGGCCGCCGGCTGCGTCACACCAATCGCCGCCGCCGCATCATGGACCGTGCCATGCGTAGCGATGGCATCAATCAGCACATAGAACTTGATATCCAGCATGGCAGAGCTCACCTGATCAACAGGGGTATCATTCTACCCAAGGGGCCAAGTCTCAACGACCGAGGCGGCCGAGAATCGCCGCTCGCCGACGCCGCCCTCCTTTCGCAGCCCCTTGAATCCATGGGCCGAACGAGTCGCGCCCGCGGTTTCCGGTCGACAAGGCTGGTAGCGTCGAGGTCCTGACTCTATAATGCGGCCCCACTTTTCCCAGCAGGATCCCGTCGTGATCGAGAATCTTAGAAACATTGCTATCATCGCTCACGTCGACCACGGCAAGACCACCCTGGTCGACAAGCTTCTCCAGCAGTCCGGCACTCTGGACCGCAAAGCCGAAGGTCAGGAGCGCATCATGGACTCCAACGACCAGGAGAAGGAACGCGGCATCACCATCCTGGCCAAGAACACGGCGATCCGCTGGGATGACGGTGACGGCCGCGACTACCACATCAACATCGTCGACACCCCCGGACACGCCGACTTCGGTGGCGAGGTCGAGCGCGTCATGTCGATGGTCGACTCCGTGCTGCTGATGGTCGATGCCGTCGACGGCCCGATGCCGCAGACTCGCTTCGTCACCCAGAAAGCCTTCGATCAGGGCCTCAAGCCGATCGTGGTGGTCAACAAGATCGACCGCCCCGGCGCGCGCCCGGACTGGGTCATCGACCAGATCTTCGATCTGTTCGACAACCTCGGCGCCAGCGACGAGCAGCTCGACTTCCCGATCGTCTACTGCTCCGCCCTCAACGGCATCGCCGGCACCGAGCCGGAAGAGCTCAGCGACGACATGCGCCCGATGTTCGAGGCCATCACCAACATCGTCGAACCGCCCAAGGTCGAGCTCGACGGCCCGCTGCAGATGCAGATCTCGGCACTGGACTACAACAGCTATGTCGGCGTCATCGGCCTGGGCCGCATCACGCGTGGTGCCCTGCGCCCCGGCCAGCAGATCACCGTGGTCACCAAGGAAGGCAAGGAGCGCCGCGGCAAGATCGGCCAGGTGATGACCCACCTCGGCCTGGAGCGCGTGCAGACCGATGAGGCCACCGCCGGCGACATCGTCTGCATCACCGGCATCGAGAACCTGGCGATCTCCGATACGCTCTGCGACCCGAGCAACGTCGAGGCGCTGCCGGCGCTGACCGTCGACGAACCGACCGTGTCGATGACCTTCCAGGTCAACGACTCGCCGTTCGCCGGCAAGGACGGCAAGTTCGTCACCAGCCGCAACATCCGCGACCGCCTCGAGCAGGAACTGATCCACAACGTCGCGCTGCGTGTCGAGCAAGGCGACAGCCCCGAGAAGTTCATCGTCTCCGGCCGCGGCGAGCTGCACCTCTCGGTGCTGATCGAGAGCATGCGCCGTGAAGGCTTCGAGCTGGCCGTCGGCCGCCCCGAGGTCATCATCCGCGAGATCGACGGCGTCGCCCAGGAGCCCTACGAAGAAGTCATCATCGACTGCGAGGAGCAGCACCAGGGCGCCATCATGGAAGAGCTCGGCTACCGCAAGGGCGAGCTCCAGAACATGAACCCGGACGGCAAGGGCCGCGTGCGCCTGGACTTCAGCATCCCGGCGCGTGGCCTGATCGGCTTCCGCGGTCAGTTCCTGACCCTGACCTCCGGTACCGGCATCCTGACCAGCCGCTTCGACCAGTATGGCGCGCTGCGCCCCGAGGCCTCCGTCGAGCGCCACAACGGCGTGCTGGTCTCCATGGTCTCCGGCAAGGCGCTGGCCTATGCGCTGTTCGCCCTGCAGGATCGCGGCAAGCTGATCGTCGAGCACGGCACCGAGGTCTACGAAGGCATGCTGATCGGCATCAACAACCGTGCCGACGACATGGTCGTCAACCCGACCAAGGCCAAGAAGCTCGATAACATGCGCTCCTCCGGCAGCGATGAGGCCCTGATCCTGACGCCGCCGGTGCGCTTCACCCTCGAGCAGGCCGTCGAATTCCTCGACGACGACGAGCTGGTGGAAGTCACGCCCCACCACATCCGTCTGCGCAAGAAGCTGCTCTCCGAGAACGAGCGCAAGCGCGCCAAGAAGAAGTAAGCGCCTTCGCCGCACGCCCCGGAGCCCGCCATCATGGCGGGCTCCTGCGTTGTGGCCTCTTCCCCCCGCCGGGGACTATGCTGAAAGCCTGATCCTTTACCCTGGAGGTGACCCGATGCATAAGCATGTCGAATGGGACGATCCCGGCAGCGCCAGCGTGCTGCGCTATTACCAGGACCACCCCCATGATTATCCCGAGCCCTACACAGGCAGCATCATCAGCGCACGCCTGAGCGGCTTCACCGCACGCGTGAGGGTCGATGCCTGGGTCGACGGCACCAGCACCGGCGAGGTGGTCGCGCTGATCGCCGATGACACCGGCCGCCGCGAGCAGCGCGTCGGCGAACTGGCGATCGGCGACACCGTGCGCCTGCCCGATGCCCGGCGCGCCATGGAACCTCCCCACCCGGCGGCGGACGACGATCGCGACTGAAGCGACGCCGGGATTGCCATCCGCCTCGCCAACGGCTCCTAAACGCTAGCCATCTGGTCAAGCGCCTCGGATCTAGCGCACAGTGAAGGCCTTGGGGCTGGGCATCCTAGCGCAGCACACCGCGGCCCGCTCTCGATGGCATACGCCACGAGGCCACGCGCACTCCGGGAACCGATGAGCACGAACAACGTCTGGACGCACAAGGGCACCTTCCTGCTCGCCGCCGTCGGCTCGGCGGTGGGGCTGGGTAATCTGTGGCGCTTTCCCTACCTGGCCGGCGAGAATGGCGGCGGCGCCTTCCTGCTGGTCTACGCCCTGACCATCTTCGCGGTCGGCATCCCGATCCTGATCGCCGAGACCATGCTCGGCCGCAACAGCCGGCGCAGCCCGATCATGGGCATGCGTTTCTTGACCCGCACCCATCGGACCTCGCGGGCCTGGGAATCGATCGGCTGGCTGGGGGCCGCCTCGGCCTTCATCATCTTAAGCTTCTACTCGGTGATCGCCGGTTGGGCGATCCACTACACCGGCCAGATGATCGCCGGGACGCTGTCCGCTGCCGATGCCGAGGGCGTGGCCGCCAGCTTCGATGCCCTGCTGGCCTCGCCGGCACTGCTGACCCTCTATCACAGCCTGTTCATCGGCTCCTCGGCGCTGGTGGTCGGACTGGGCGTCCATCGCGGCATCGAGAACGGCCTGCGCATCCTGATGCCGGCGCTGTTCGCGATCCTGATGGTGGTGCTGGCCTACGCCGCGACGATCGGCGACCTGGCCGCCGCCGCCGACTTCCTGTTCACCTTCGACATCGCCAGCCTCAGCCTGGAAGGCTGGCTGGCGGCCATGGGCCAGTCGTTCTTCACCCTGAGCCTCGGCATGGGGGCGATCATGGCCTACGGCGCCTACATGTCCGGCGCCGCCTCGCTGACCACCACCGCCTTCACCATCGCCTTCATCGACACCGCGGTGGCGCTGATCGCCGGCCTGGCGATCTTCGCCCTGGTATTCGGCGCCGGCCTCGACCCGAGCGAGGGCCCCGGGCTGATGTTCGTCACCCTGCCGTTGGCCTTCGCCGAAATGCCCGGCGGCACGCTGCTCGGGGCCATCTTCTTCCTGCTGGTGCTAGGGGCGGCGCTGAGCTCGGCGATCTCGCTGATCGAGCCGGTGGCCGCCTACCTGGTCGAGCGCTTCGACCTCAACCGCCCCCAGGCGGTCTCCGCCATGGTCATCGCCAGTTGGGCGCTGGGCCTGCTCACGGTGTTCAGCTTCAATCGCTGGGCCCTGGACTCGCCCTTCCACGCGCTGTTCGGGCGTAGCGCCTTCGGCCTGCTCGAGCTTGCCACCAACATCGCCATGCCGCTCGGTGGCCTGCTGATCTCGCTGTTCGCCGGCTGGGCCCTGACCCATGGCGAGGTGATGAAGGAGATGCGCACCGGCGAGACCTGGTTCCGGGTCTGGCGACTGCTGGTGCACTTCGTGGCCCCGGCCGCCGTGGCCTTCGTGTTCCTGCGCAGCCTGCCTCAGGTGCAGGGCTACGGCATACCCGCCATCGGCGCCCTGGTCATCGTCGGCACCTTCGCCGCCGGCCGCAGCTTCCTGGCGGAGCGCAACGCCTCATGAGACGCCTCGCGCCGCCCCATAACAATGAACAACTGCTTACAGGTGCGACATGTCAGCCATCATCGACGTCCGACACGTCAACAAGGCCTTCGGTGGCCTGCGCGTCATCAACGACTGCTCCCTGCAGGTGGAAGAAGGCGCCATTACCGGCCTGATCGGCCCCAACGGCGCCGGCAAGTCGACGCTGTTCAACATCATGGCCGGCGCCCTGCCGCTGGACAGCGGCGAGATTCGCTTCGACGGCGAAGACATCACCAACCGCCCCGCCGACCAGCTGTTCCATCGCGGTCTGCTGCGGACCTTCCAGATCGCCCACGAGTTCTCGAACCTGACGGCGCTCGAGAACCTGATGATGGTGCCGCCCCGGCAGGCCGGCGAGAGCCTGTTCGCGACCTGGCTCAAGCCGGGCCAGGTACGCCGCGAGGAAGACGAGGTGCGGCGCCGGGCGCTGGAAGTGATCGACTTCATCGGGCTGCATCACGTGCGCAACGAGCTGGCCGGCAACCTCTCCGGCGGCCAGAAGAAGCTGCTCGAGCTCGGTCGCACCATGATGACCGACGCCAAGGTGGTGCTGCTCGATGAGATCGCCGCCGGGGTCAACCGCACCCTGCTCGGCGACCTGATCGGCAACATCGAGCGTCTCAACCGCGAGATGGGCTACACCTTCCTGGTCATCGAACACGACATGGAGATGATCGCGCGGCTCTGCGACCCGGTGATCGTGCTCGCCCAGGGCAGCGTGATGGTCGAGGGCAGCATCGCGGAGATCCAGAACAATCCCGAGGTCATCGAGGCCTACTTCGGCTCACCCGCCGCCTGAGGCGTACTCCGGCACCGACAATAACGACAGGGCGGCCGGGCCGCCCGATAACAACAACGCAGAGACTCCCTATGCCACTACTCGACGCACGCGACGTGCAGGGCGGCTACGGCGGCATGAACATCCTCAACGGGGTGGACATGGCCATCGAGGCCGACGAGATCGGCGTCATCGTCGGCCCCAACGGCGCCGGCAAGTCGACCATGCTCAAGGCCGTGTTCGGCCTGCTCCAGGTCAGCCAGGGCGAGGTCCTGCTGCGCGGCGAGCCCATCCACAACCTGCCACCCAACCGGCTCGTCCAGAAGGGCATGGGCTTCGTGCCCCAGGAGTACAACGTCTTCCCGAGCCTCTCGGTGAAGGAAAACCTGCAGATGGGCGCCTACCTCAAGCCTGGCAGCGTCAAGCGCATGCTCGAGCGAATCTACGAGTTCTTCCCGCCGCTCAAGGACAAGCGTCACCAGCCCGCCGGCGAGCTCTCCGGCGGCCAGCGCCAGATGGTCGCCATGGGCCGCGCACTGATGGCCGAGCCCGAGGTGCTGCTGCTCGACGAGCCCACCGCCGGGCTTTCGCCACGCTACATGAACGAGATCTTCGCCCGTGTGAAGGAGATCAACGCCGCCGGTGTCAGCATCCTGATGGTCGAGCAGAACGCCAAGCAGGCGCTGGCCATCGCCGACAAGGGCTTCGTGCTGGCCGCCGGCCAGAACCGCTTCACCGACACCGGCGCGGCCCTGCTGGCCGACCCCGAGGTCGCCAAGAGCTTCCTGGGCGGCTGAGCCCGCCTCGACGGATCATCGGAGAGACCCCGTGAACGAACTCGTCTTCTTCATCAACAACGTGGTGATCGCCGGCAGCGTGGCCGGCTCGATCTACGCCATCGGCGCGGTGGGCGTGACGCTGATCTTCAGCATCATGCGCTTCGCCCACTTCGCCCACGGCGACATGATGACCTTCGGCGCCTTCATGGTGCTGTTGCTCACGACGCTGTTCCCCGGCGCCGGCAACGCCATCGGCGTGCCCACGCCGCTGATCATGCTGCCGCTGGCCATGGCACTGACCGCGCTGCTGGCGGTGGGCATCGACCGCGCCTTCTACAAACCGTTGCGCGCCCACGGCGTGAAGCCGATCGTCATGGTCATCGCCTCGCTGGGCGTGACGCTGATGCTGCAGGGGCTGATCCGGCTGTTCGCCGGCACCGGCGGCGAGAGCCTCTACGTCGATGACCGCAAGGAGATCTTCCGCCTGACCGTGCCCCTCGAGGGCGTGCGGGTGCCGGTGGTGATCACCGAGCCCCAGCTCTACCTGTTCGCGCTGACCCTGATCAGCGTGGTGGCGTTGCACTTCTTCCTGTCGCGCTCGCGGCTGGGCAAGGCCATGCGGGCGATGTCCGATAACCCCCCGCTGGCCCAGGCCTCGGGCATCAACACCAACACCATCGTCGCCGTGACCTGGGTGCTCGCCGGCGGCCTGGCCGCCATCGCCGGCACCCTGCTGTCGCTGGATGTGACCTTCAAGCCCGACCTGAGCTTCTTCCTGCTGCTGCCGATCTTCGCCGCGGCCATCGTCGGCGGCGTGGGCCACCCCTACGGCGCCATCGCCGGCGGCTTCGTGGTCGGCTTCGCCGAGACCCTGGCGGTGTTCAACTGGGGCATCCTGCTCAGGCCCTTCCGCGACAGCCTGCCCGAGTGGCTGGCCCAGGCCGGCAACCTGGCCTTCGTCGGCACCGAGTACAAGATCGTGGTGCCCTTCTTCATCCTCGTCGCCATCCTGGTGTGGCGCCCCACCGGCCTGTTCAAGGGCAAGGTGATCTGATGAGCACGACACGCACCGACACCGTCGCCGCCCCGCGCCGCTTCCCGCTGCGCGAGGTCATCCTCTTCGTGGCCCTGCTGGCCGCCGTGCTCGGCGTCTACGCCATGATGGGGGCCGCCTACAGCACCCGCATGCTGGTCGAGGCCGCCTGCTACGCCATCCTGGCCCTGGGGCTGACCATTCAGTGGGGCTACGCCGGCCAGTTCAACGCCGGGGTCATGGGCTTCGTCGCGCTGGGCGGCTTCTGCGCCATGTTCTTCAGCGTGCCGGTCAACGACGCCTTCTGGGACTCCGAGCTGCCCGGCCAGCTGGCCGTGGTGCTGGCCTACATCGTCGGCGCCGTGCTGGTGGTGTTCGGCGCCTCACGCCTCGATCGCCTGGGCGTACCGAAGACGCTGCGCACCGTCATCACCGTGGCGCTGGCCGTGGTGCTGTACATGGTGGTGATCAGCGCCTTCCGCGAGGTGGCCGGGCAGATCGAGTCCCGGGCCGGCTTCGTCGGCGGCCTGGGCCTGCCGCCCTGGGTCGGCTGGATCGTCGGCGGCGCGCTGGCCGGCGGCGTAGGCTACTTCATCGGCAACATCTGCCTGGGCCTGCGCAGCGACTACCTGGCCATCGCCACCATCGGCATCGCCGAGATCATCAAGGCGTTCCTCAAGAACTCCGACTGGCTGACCCGCGGCACCGCCACCGTCTCGCCGCTGCCCTGGCCGGTGCCCGGCCCCGCCGAGGTCGGCTTCACCCTGGCCCGGGCCCTGTACCTGTCGGTGACGGCGGTGCTGATCGCGGCGATCTTCTTCCTGCTGCACCGCGCCTATCACGCCCCCTGGGGGCGAATGATCCGCGCCATCCGCGACAACGAGGTCTCGTCCGCGGCCATGGGCAAGAGCATCAACCGGCGCCGCCTCGAGATATTCGTGCTGGGCTGCATCCTGATGGGCATCGGCGGCGCCGTGCTGGCGAGCTTCAACAGCCTGTTCGACCCCCAGGGCTACCTGCCGCTCAACCACACCTTCCTGGTGCTGGTGATGGTCATCCTCGGCGGGCCGGGCAACAACCTGGGCACGATCTTTGGCGCCGTGGCGGTCTACATCATCTGGCTGATGTCCGAGCCGCTGGCGCTGTGGTTGATGGAGCTGGCGGTGCACTTCGGCGAAGGCGCCTTCGGTTGGGAGGCCCCGGCCAGCATGGACAGCCGCGCCCTGCAGGCCCGGGTGTTCGTGATCGGCCTGCTGATCACCCTGGTGTTGCGCTTCGCGCCCAAGGGGCTACTGCCCGAGAAGGTCAAGCACGTGGATTGACGCCTCCCCGCGAGCCAGATTCGCACGCCTGAACGCCCCGATGCCCGGCATGAGACCGGGCCGGAGGCGTGGTGGCATGCCATAAATGAGTGATCGCTCAAAAATATCTTGAGCGATCACTCAGCAATGTTTAGGGTGGGCAGCGTCACACGCGGAAAGCCGTGAAATGGCTTGCCGTCAAGCGATGCAATCAGGCAGAAGATGAGGTTGAGATGAGCCACGCGACCGCCAGAATGGAAAACGTCGAGACTCGCTATGCAAGAATCGAGGGCCACCACATTGCTTATCGGGAGATGGGCGAGGGAAGCCCCCTGATCCTGATTCACGGCATCCCGACCAACAAGCTGATGTGGCGTGACGTCATGCCCAAGCTCGCCGAGAAGTACCGTGTCATCGCGCCGGACATGCTCAACTATGGCGAGTCCGACATGCCGCTGGATGCCGATGTCTCCATCAACGCCCAGACGCGCATCATCGTCCAGCTGATGGACGCGCTCGGCGTGTCGAGCGCCGATATCGTGTCGCACGACATCGGCGGTGGCATCGGTCAGCTGCTCGCCGTCAATCACCCGGAACGGGTGCGTCGTCAGGTGCTGATCGACAGCGTGTGCTTCGATTCCTGGCCGATTCCGGAGTTCAAGCGCCTGCTGGAACCGGGAGTGGAAGAAGCGACCAGCGTCGAGTCGTTCATCACTACCATGCGCGACTTCATGCCCAAGGGCGTGCACAATCCCGATGCGATGACCGAGGAACTGCGCGAGATCTACGTCAAACCGTGGAACAGCGCCGAAGGCAAGGCCGCCTTCTTCCGCAACATGCGTCGTCTCAACAAGGAATATACCGAGGCGATCGCCGGCGAGCTCAAGCACATCCCGCACCGGACCCTGGTGCTGTGGGGCGACAAGGACGACTTCCAGAAGCCGGACTATGCGCCGATGCTGGCGGATGCCATCCCCGGTGCGGAGCTGGTCTGGGTCAAGGATGCCGGCCACTGGGTGACCGACGAGCAGCCGGAAGAAACCTCGCGCCTGATCCTCGAGTTCCTGGCCGCGTGAGACGCGGCCTCGCGAAGGGGCGGCGGTCGGCCGCGATGCTCGATGACGGCAAGATGGCGCCAACGTGCGCCACTGCCTGCCGAACATCGCGCTAGGCGGCTCCCCTTCCCGCGAGGCACACCCGGCAAGCCGCAACGACAAGCCCCCGGCGGGTCACCGCCGGGGGCTTCGTTTTCGCCACCTACGGGATGCCTACTCGTCGGCGTCGACGTAGCCTTGAATGGTGAAGGTTCCGTCCTCGACGCGCATCTCCTGCACCACGCCCGGCACATCGCCGCTGGCATCGAACTCCTGGGTGCCGGAGGCGCCCTCGTAGTCGATCTCGGTGCCGGCGGCGATCAGCTCCTTGGCCTTCTCCCACTCGCCGGGCAATACCACCTCGCCCGGCGCGGAAGCGACGCTGCGCAGCGCCTCGTTCAGGCCCTCGCGGTCGGCGCTGCCGTTCTGCTCGATGGCCAGGCCCAGCAGGAAGGTCGCGTCGTAGGCCTGGGCGGCGAAGACCGCGCTGGGGTCGATGCCGGCCTCCTCGGCCTGTTGATGGAACATGTCGGTGCCGGGCAGCTCCGGGCTGCCCGGGCGAGTGGCGATCATGCCGTCGAGCACGTCGGCGCCGATGGCCTCGACCAGGCTGTCACCGACCATGCCGTCACCGCCCACGTACTGGGTGAACATACCGCTCTCGTAGGCCTGACGCACCACGGTCTGCCCGGAGGTATCGGCATAGGCCAGCACCACCAGGGTCTCGGCGCCGGTGGCGGCCAGGCTGCCGAGCTCGGAGCGATAGTCGGCGCGGTTGTCCTCATGGGCGAGGTCATCGAGCACCGTGCCGCCGCCATTCTCGAAGGCCGTCACGAAGGCCTCCGACAGGCCGCGGCCATAGTCGTTGTTGACGTAGGTGACCGCGACCTCCTCGAGGCCCTTTTCCAACAGCAGCTTGGCCAGCATCTCGCCCTGGAAGGCATCGGAGGGCACGGTGCGGAAGACCAGATCGTTGTCGTCCAGCTCCGTGACCGCCGGCGCCGTGGAGGCCGGGGAGACCATGGTCACGCCCCCGGGGATGGCGGCATTGTTGGCCGCGGCCACGGTGGCGCCGGTACACAGGGCGCCGACGATGGCGGTGACCTGCTCGGTATTGACCATGCGATCGGCCGCGTTGGAGGCCGCCGAGGCGTCGGAACAGGTGGTGTCGCCGGTCGGCATGACGATGTCCTGGCCGTCCAGCAGCCCGCCCTGGGCATTGATCTGCTCCACCGCCAGGTTGGCGCCGTCGAAGATCGGCGGCGTCAGGCTCTCGATGCCGCCGGTGAAACCACCCAGAAAGCCGATCTTGACCTCGGCCTGAGCCATGCCGGACAGGGCCAGGGCGGAGGCGGCCACTGCCGATACTAGAACGCGTTTCTTCATGATTGTTGGTCTCGCTCTGGTTGCTCGAATCATCCGCTGCGCGAATCACACCTCTTCAATCTGGAAGGCCGCCGCCCAAAACACAACTCGCGCCTGCCAACGCTGGCCGTCGGGCGATGGCCTGCGACGACTTTCACGCGACGCCCCGGTGGCGTCGCATGATGATAAGTCTTCAGCGCTTCCTTTCTGTAGAATCGCGGCCCTGCAAGTTTTCTTGCTACCAAAAGCCTGAATAACAGAAAGGAGCCACCCTTGTCCGACTCCCAGACACCCGCCGGCGGCAGCCTGTGGCGGCGTATCCCGCTGTGGCAGAAGATCCTCGCCGGTTTGGCGCTCGGTGTGCTCACCGGTGCCTTGCTCGGCGAGGATGCCAGCCTCTTCAAGCCGCTCGGCGACATCTTCATCAACGCCATCAAGATGCTGATCGTGCCGCTGGTGTTCTCCACGCTGGTGGTCGGCATCACGGCCATGCGCGACCCGCAGAAGATGGGCCGCATCGGCGCCCGCACCATCCTGCTGTACCTGCTGACCACCGCCTTCGCCATCGCCATCGGCCTGCTCGCCTCCTGGGTGTTCCAGCCCGGCACGGGACTGGACATGAGCTTCGACTCCGCCGTCGAGCCCAAGGAGGCGCCGGGGCTGACGGAGATCATGGTCGGCCTGGTGCCCCAGAACCCCATCGATGCGCTGGCCAACGGCAACATCCTGCAGATCATCGTGTTCGCCATCGGGCTCGGTATCTCGCTGACCCTGATCGGGGACAAGGGTGAGCCGGTGGTGCGCGTCTTCGAAAGCTTCGCCGACGCGATGGTCAAGCTGACCAACATCGTCATGGCCTTCGCGCCGATCGGCGTGTTCGGCCTGATCGCCCACGTGGCGGGCAGCTACGGCCTCGAGGTCTTGCTGCCGCTGGCCAAGGTGATCGGCGTGGCCTACCTGGCCAGCGCGCTGCACGTGCTGGTGGTCTACTCCGGGCTGCTGGCGCTGCTCGGCCGGCTCAACCCGCTACGCTACCTGCAGGGCATCCTCGACGCGCTGGTGGTGGCCTACTCCTCGGCCTCGTCGTCCGGCACCCTGCCGGTCTCGCTGCGCTGCGCGCGCAATAACCTCGGCGTTTCCGAGGGTGTGTCCGGCTTCGTGCTGCCGGTGGGCGCCACCATCAACATGGACGGCACCGCCATCTATCAGGGCGTGGTCGCGGTGTTCATCGCCCAGCTGATCGGCGTCGACCTGAGCCTCGCCGACTACGGCATGATCATCGTCACCGGCACCCTGGCATCGATCGGCACCGCTGGCGTGCCGGGCGCGGGCCTGGTGATGCTGTCCATCGTCATGTCTCAGATCGGCCTGCCGCTGGAGGCCATCGCGGTGATCGCCGGCATCGATCGCATCCTCGACATGGCACGCACCAGCGTCAACGTGGCCGGTGACCTGATGGTCACCACCCTGGTCGGCAAGAGCGAAGGCGAGCTGGACGAAAGCGTCTACAACGCCCGCCGCACGAGCTGATCCCCGGCGCCGGGAGAGCCCTCGAGACACCCCGCCCGGCGCCGCTCCCACCCTGCTAGGCTGAGTGCATACCCTCTTTCCCTGGAGGTCCGCATGCTCAGCGTCTTCTCCGGCTCCCGTGCCGAGATCGGGGCGGCCCACGGCCGCGCCCATGCCGCCTTGATCGCCTCGAGCCTCGAGGTCTACGACCGGCTGTTCCACGACTTCGTCGGACTGCGCTGGGCCGAGGCCCGCCGCAGCGCCGAACGCTTCCTGCCGATGATCGAGCGTGGCTTCCCGGCGATTCTCGACGAGATGGCCGGCATCGCCCAAGGCGCCGGCCTCGAGCTCGAGGACATCCTGACGCTCAACTGCCGCAGCGAGATCTCACTGACCCAGGCCAGCGGCGGCTGCACCGCCCTGGCGGCACACCGCGACGGCACCCAGTGGCTGGCCCAGAACTGGGATTGGCGCGGCGATCAGCGGCACAACGTGGTGGCCATGGAGCTGCACCCCGATGACGCACCGGCGCTGGTCAGCGTCGGCGAAGCCGGCATGGTGGCCAAGATCGGCCTGAACGCCCACGGCGTGGGGGTGTGCCTCAACGCCATTCGCTCACGCACCTGTGGCGAGGGGCTGCCGATCCACGTGGCATTGCGCAAGATTCTCGAGGCCGAATCGTTCGACGCGGCAACTCGGGTGGCCACCCACGACCGGGTCTGCTCGCCGGCCCACTTGCTGATCGCCAGCGGCGACGGCCGCGCCGCCGGCTACGAGGTGCACCCCGGATTGCCCGGCGTGCTGGAACCGCGTGGCGGCACGCTCACCCACAGCAACCACTTGATCGCCGAGGCCGCGACATGCCAGGTGCAGGACTTCCCCCGCCCGGACTCCGCCCTGCGGCTGTCGCGCATCGAGCGGTTGCTGCACGAGCGGCTGGCGACGAGCGCCGCGCTCGACACCGAGGCCCTGTTCACCATGCTGGCCGATCACGACAACGCCCCCTCCGCCATCTGCCGGCACGACGATCCCCAACAACCGGAGGCGGAACGCATGGAGACGCTGTTCGCGGTGGTCATGAACCTCCATGAACGACGCCTCACGCTGCGCCACGGCAAGCCCTGTGACAGCGAAGATACCCTCGTGGCGCGGCTCACCCCCGCCTGACCCCCGGCGGCAAGGCGTGACGAGGCCCGCAGCCGCCCAGGCCTCGATGGCTTTCAGCGCCGCCGCCAGGCGCCGAGCCTCGGCGGCTCCTCCAGCTCGCCCTTGAAGTACTCCTCGGTGGTACGCAGGAAACGTCGCAGGTGCGCGGCGATGGCCTCTTCACGGCGGAACGTGGCAAGCGCCGGATCCTCGTCGTCAGGCGACTCGTGGGAATACGCCCAGGCCATGCGTACCGAACCGGCGCTGACGTCGCAAATCTGCAGGACGGGGGCGGCGCCGCGAAACGCCGCCCGGATGTGATGGGCCATGTCACCCTCCCGATAGTGGCTATTAATAATAACGATTATCAATTGCAAATATCGGCATTGTCGGCCCTCCTGTCAAGCCGCCAGCGCCTCCTCCACCAAGCGCCGCGCCTCATCGCTCATCGGCAGCTTCAGGGCCAGCGCGTGAGCCCGGGGCGACATCTTCTTCCAGGTCTTCTGCACGATGCGGATCAGGTGGTCATGATCGACCTGCCTCGAGAAATCGCCGAAGTAATGCTCCAGGAACACCAGGCAGGCGCAGTCCTCCACCGCCTGCGTGCCCTCATCACGGCCCAGGCCCTGCTTACGGATCATCGCCGCCACGCGCTCGGCGTCTTCCTCCGCATAGCCGGCCTCGCGCATCAACGCCGCCGTCGTCTCGCCGGCGCGCTTGCCCTGATCGCGCCGCCAGGTGAGATACCCCACCCGGCCCTCCGGGTAGTCGCCGCGCGGCACCTGCCAGCGTTGCAGGTGCTGGCCGCGCACCGCCAGCCGCACCAGCTCGTCCGGCGCCTCGTCGAGCGCATCCAGCCAGCCGCTCATGCGCCCCGCATGCCACAGTTCCAGCGGCTGCACCTCGCCCCCCGCCTCCGTTCGGCGAGGGTCCTCTGCGTGCAGGGCATCCAGGGCGGCCAGCACCTTCTCATAGGGGGTCTTGTTCACGGGTGTTCTCCTCATCGTCTCTGTCCTGTCATCTCCCCCATGTAAGCATGTCGAGACGACGCTGACAGCCGGCCAGGCACGAAGCCATGTTTGCCAGCCGGGCCGCCGGACGTTACGTTATTGCACGAACATTCAATAAAAGGACGCCCATGAACACCGCCATTCGATGCTCGCTCGCCACCCTGGCCCTGGGGCTCACCGCCCCGCTCGCGGCCCAGGCCGACGCCCTCGAGCAGCAGCTCGACGACCTTCAGGACTTCCAGATCATCGCCCACCGCGGGGCCAGCGGCCACGCGCCGGAACACACCTGGCCGAGTTACGAGAAGGCGCGCGAGATGGGCGCCGACTACCTCGAGCTGGACCTGCACATGAGCGCCGACGGCGAACTGATGGTGATCCACGACGACACCCTGGACCGCACCACCGACGGCACGGGCCAGGTGAAGGCCCACACCCTGGCCGAGCTCAAGGCGCTGGATGTGGGCGGCTGGTTCAACCAGGCCCACCCCGAACGGGCCGACGAAGCCTTCACCGGCGCCCGGATGCTGACCCTCGACGAGGTGATCGACCGCTACGGCACCGACGTACGCTACTACATCGAGACCAAGTCGCCCGAGCGCTACCCCGAGTTACAGCACTCGCTGGTCGAGACCCTCGAGGCCGAGGGGCTGGTCGAGTCCGGCTCGGTGGCCATCCAATCGTTCAGCCAGGACAGCCTGCGGCAGATCCACGACCTCAACGCCGATATCCCGCTGGTGCAGCTGGTGTGGTACTCCCCCACCGAAGACGGCAACGGCCTGACCGAATGGACCGGCGTGACCCCGCCGCCCGCCGAGATCAGCGACGCCGACCTCCAGGCCATCGCCGACTACGCCGTGGGCATCGGCCCCAACGTCGTCTATGACGGCGAAGACGTCATCGACGCCGGCTTCGTGGAGCAGGCCCACGACAACGGGCTGCTGGTGCACCCCTACACCATCAACGACCCCGAGCAGATGCAACGCCTGCTCGACTGGGGCGTAGACGGCATGTTCACCAACTTCCCGGATCGGTTAAGCGAGCTGGTAGAGTAAGGCGCTTCAGAATCCAGTGAGTTCAGTTGGTTAGCTCCCCCGCATCTGCGGGGACCGGTTAAAGCGATCCTCAATCAGCGTAGCGGTGGACGGGTTATCCCCGCGTCTGCGGGGACCGGTGCTGCTGGCCCGCTAAACGGCCGGTAACCCGCAGGTTATCCCCGCGTCTGCGGGGACCGGTGGGCAAGATTGCGCCCGCTGCGGGCGGTGCTCGGGTTATCCCCGCGCCTGCGGGGACCAGAGCATCTCTCGCCAGAAGACGTCCTCGGTCACCGGGTTATCCCCGCGCCTGCGGGGACCAGCGATTCACCTCGACCAGCTCTTTCTTGAAGGGCGGGTTATCCCCGCGCCTGCGGGGACCAGTTTTTTTCCACTTTTATCTAGCGCGGCTACTTCGGGTTATCCCCGCGCCTGCGGGGACCAGTAGAAACCAGGCATGTAGCCCTCAGAAGGAGTCGGGTTATCCCCGCGCCTGCGGGGACCAGGTTTGGAGTGCTTTAACCATAATTGACACATTCGGGTTATCCCCGCGCCTGCGGGGACCAGTTGGACCTACACCGGGCGCAATCTCTACACATCGGGTTATCCCCGCGCCTGCGGGGACCAGCTCCACAGGCTCGACAGGATCATGCGCCCGAACGGGTTATCCCCGCGCCTGCGGGGACCAGCATCTATCGATCAGGCACCGGCCTGTCTACGCCGGGTTATCCCCGCGCCTGCGGGGACCAGTTCTGCGTAAGCAAGCAGAGGGATGTCGCTGACGGGTTATCCCCGCGCCTGCGGGGACCAGAACACGATGCGGGCCCAGATGGCGCGAGAGTCCGGGTTATCCCCGCGCCTGCGGGGACCAGTTCGCCGAGGCCATTGAGGCGGGTCGAACAGCAGGGTTATCCCCGCGCCTGCGGGGACCAGAGCGTCTCCGCGGGCGAGGCGCTGACCGGCTCCGGGTTATCCCCGCGCCTGCGGGGACCAGACCTACACCCAAATTGATGGCTTTCTTGAGGGCGGGTTATCCCCGCGCCTGCGGGGACCAGGAATACGGGGCTGCTCCTCTCATCCTGGTTCCCGGGTTATCCCCGCGCCTGCGGGGACCAGATGCGCCACGCCGGTGCCATCACTGTGCTGAACGGGTTATCCCCGCGCCTGCGGGGACCAGTCGGCGGGATTGAGGTTTTTCATGGAGCGAGACGGGTTATCCCCGCGCCTGCGGGGACCAGGGCGTCAACGGTGCCCGTGTCATGGGTATGTGCGGGTTATCCCCGCGCCTGCGGGGACCAGTTCGCTGCCCTGGTCATCACCCCCCGCACGATCGGGTTATCCCCGCGCCTGCGGGGACCAGTTTGCGGGTCTGAAGCCAAGCCATCGTGGAGCCGGGTTATCCCCGCGCCTGCGGGGACCAGAGCCCCGTCGCAAATCTCAAGCACCCAATCACCGGGTTATCCCCGCGCCTGCGGGGACCAGGCCAGGGGCGCAAATCCAGATAGCACATTCGTCGGGTTATCCCCGCGCCTGCGGGGACCAGTTTTCCCCGCCTATCGCTCGCCCAGCTAACCGCGGGTTATCCCCGCGCCTGCGGGGACCAGCGCGTCAGCGCCCAGGCGTCGCCGCTGTGAGACGGGTTATCCCCGCGCCTGCGGGGACCAGCGAACCACATCGGCCAGGGTGTCGACCACCATCGGGTTATCCCCGCGCCTGCGGGGACCAGATCGCCGGAGCTGCGGCAGGCGGGATGTACCACGGGTTATCCCCGCGCCTGCGGGGACCAGCCCACCACCTGCCCCCTGGTGGCCGGCACATACGGGTTATCCCCGCGCCTGCGGGGACCAGTCCACCATCTGCTCGTGAATCTGCTCCAGCAGCGGGTTATCCCCGCGCCTGCGGGGACCAGAGAACGCGGCGACCGAAGGGGCGAATATCTACCGGGTTATCCCCGCGCCTGCGGGGACCAGGCGAGGTGCTACAGAAGAGCCGCCTAATCAAGACGGGTTATCCCCGCGCCTGCGGGGACCAGGTCGGCCAACCAGGCGCTGGCCACCTGAATGCCGGGTTATCCCCGCGCCTGCGGGGACCAGCCGGTGATCTCCGACATGGCCATCAACACCTGCGGGTTATCCCCGCGCCTGCGGGGACCAGCTCATCATGGGCTTCGACGCATCCCTTGGAGGCGGGTTATCCCCGCGCCTGCGGGGACCAGAGGCCGACCAAGGCCGTGTCGGGATATTGCAGCGGGTTATCCCCGCGCCTGCGGGGACCAGTTCATCTTGGTGCCCGGGTAGAACACCGGAACCGGGTTATCCCCGCGCCTGCGGGGACCAGGCATGGCGGGCGAGGTCGATAGCGCGCGGTATCGGGTTATCCCCGCGCCTGCGGGGACCAGGCGATGAACTGACGAGCAATCAATTGATACAGCGGGTTATCCCCGCGCCTGCGGGGACCAGTCTAGCGAAATCGCGTTAGCCAATTCTTCACGCGGGTTATCCCCGCGCCTGCGGGGACCAGCGGTAAACATCGTCAGGATTATAACGCACAGTCGGGTTATCCCCGCGCCTGCGGGGACCAGAAATTGCGGATCGACTCGGCATAGAGCGTGAACGGGTTATCCCCGCGCCTGCGGGGACCAGTGATGGGCTCGAGGCTACCGCGACGGTCAGCACGGGTTATCCCCGCGCCTGCGGGGACCAGAAGGCAATGGCCGCATTCACCCTTTCGGAGCACGGGTTATCCCCGCGCCTGCGGGGACCAGTCGCCGGATTATCTGTTAAAACCTTCTCATCGCGGGTTATCCCCGCGCCTGCGGGGACCAGACTAATCGTAGTCGATTGTTTCTCATACACAAAATCGCCGGCGGAAATTCCACCGGCGATTTTGCTCATTAATTGATCAATCTAAATTTTTAAAGAGCGAGTAATATCAGCTAGTTATCCAATTGAGGTAGAAAGCGCACCAACCGCAACCCGTCATGATCAACGGGCTCGCGTCGGTTCTTGCCATAAGTTTGAAACTCGAACCCCGATTCATGGCTGCTGGCCCAGGCCATGGCGACATTGCCGCCCTCGGCCAGAGCATTGATCTGTTCCCAGATCATCTCGCGCACACGCTTGGTGACGTCACCCACATAGACACCAGCGCGAATTTCCAGCAGCCAAACGGCGAGTCGTCCGCGCAGGCGCGGCGGCACCGCCTCGGTGACTACGACCAGCATTGCCATATCATTTACTCCGGTGCCCCTGGTCGCCGACGGAATCCGGCTCGGGGATCGCCGGAGGCATGGCCTCTGGTGCTGGGGGCGGCGGGTCGATCTCGCCGGCCGCCAACACTTCTTCGATCATCGGGATGAGTCGCTGCAATAGTTTCGTCTGCTTGAAGGCGTCGCGACAGGCAGTACGCACCTCCCGCTCGGGCGCTGCGGGGCTGCGCGCCGCCACCCGAAAGGCAGCGGGCACGACCGTCTCGAATTTGATGATATCGGCGATGTCATAGACGAAACTCTGGGGCTTACCGGTATGCAGAAAGCCAATGGCCGGTGCGTAACCCGCAGCCAGGATCGCCGCCTCGGTAATGCCATAGAGACAGGCCGTGGCGGCGGACAGGCACTGATTCGCCACATCCGAGGCGTCCCACTGGGTGGGGTCGTAGCGTCGCCCCTGCCACTTGACGCCGTACTGCTTGGCGAGCAGTTGATAGGTCTTGCGCACCCGGGCACCTTCCATGCCGCGTAGTTGCTCGACGCTGCGCCGGGAGGGCGGCGGCTCGCCGAAGCGCAGCTCGAACATCTTGCGCACCACCTTGAGGCGCAACGAGTCGTCCAGCGCCAGTTGTGCCTGGTAAAGCAGCTTGTCGGAGCGCGCGCCGCCGGGCTGGCCGGCGCTGTAGAGCCGCACCCCGGCATCGCCGACCCAGATCAATAAGGTGCCGACGATCGCCGCCAGCTTGACGGCGGCATGCGAAACCCGGGTGCCCGGCTCGAGCAGCAGACAGGCCACCGAACCAACGGGAATATGCATGCGCTCCCCGTTGACCTCATCGATGACCACGAAGGCCCCGTCACGCACGTCGATCTGGCCCATGCCGACGAAGATCATCGACATTCGGTCTTTCTCTGGGATCGGCTTGAGCGGAATGAATCCCATCTCGGCCTCCTTGCAAGAGCCCTGCCCTATGGGCGGCGCAGCATCATCAAGCCACAGCCGAAGGCCTTGGCCCGCCCCACCCCGTGAGCGAGGGTCTCGATCAGCCGCCCTGAATCGGTGACCTCCAGCAGCCCCTCGTAGTCCACGCTGGAGAACTGGATAGCCTCGCTCCGCCCGGGCTTCTTCAGGGTGTGCTGCCGATAAGTCCCCACCTCCGGCGGCACCGGTAGATGAAACCCGCTCGCTTCGGCGCGGGTCGCCAACCAATCGCGGGCCGCCTGATCCATCGCCTGTACGCATTCGGCACCGGTGCGCTGCCCGGGCGGGAAGGGTTTCTTTGCCGCCATCAGTACGTCGGCACGCTGCCCACGCTTGCCCGCCACCGACTTCGCCACCGTGGGATTGGCCCGAAGCCGGAAAGCCAAGCGGTCGCCGGCGGCCAGCGCCGGGGCGAAGGGCTTGCACTGTACCTCGAACAGGTCCGACGCCGCGTTGGGTTCGCGATCGGAGAGCACATAGAACAACGGCAACCCCTTGGGCGCCTGCCCGGCCTCGCCTTCCTCCATCTCCTGGCGAAACAGGAAGGGGCGCGCGCCCTCATGGTCGGGAAACAGTCGCCATAGCAACTGGTGGGCTCCGTAGGCGCCGCCGCCCATGATCTCGAATAGAGTCTCGCGGGACAGCCCGTTGAGGTCGACTCGCACGCGTGAAAGATACATCAGCGTTCCTCCCTATAAGGCTCATCACGGGACAAGCGTCGGTGCTCGGCGCGCGGCCCGAACTGCCAGCGGCGGCGATTGAGCGGTTGATCCCAGACAACGCTGGACTCCACGCCGTGGGCTTCGCCATCGAGCCTCTGGGCATCACCCTCCCAGGCATACATCACGTCACCGGGCAGCCGTAAGGCTCGCTTCTCGCCGGGGACGACTTCCTCGAACTCGCTATCCAGGGCAATACGCAGATGCGCGACCGTGACACGCTGTGGCGCCAGCGGCGCCGCCAAGGGGCAGGACTTGCGCCCGAGATACAGCATGAAGCGGGGGCGCTCGAGGGCGGCCTGTAGGGCCTCCATCGAGATCGACGCCGCCGCGGTGGCCCATATCGCAACGGTCCACAAGCCGTCACAGCGATAGTCACGGCTGGAGAGGATGGTATTGATCGCCTTGCGTGGCGCGCTCAGCTCATCGCGACGCGTGCGGTAGCTCAGCCCCTTCTGCGTCGAGGGGACCTGGGCGGTGTGATAGTCGCGCAACAGGGTGCCGGGCGAGCGCTGCTTGACGGCGATGCTCACGCTGTCGCCCAGCGCCTGCTGACCGGCATCGTCGTCGCGCCGAATGCCCAGCGCCGCTCCCAGCAGCCCGAGGATCGCGCCGCGCCCAGGGTGAGTGGCGGTGGGGCGCGTCTCGCCCACCGCCGCCTCGCCCCAGCTGGCGAGCGGCGCATAGAGCCGAAAGACCAGATATTCCGTCATGTCGGCTCCTTAGTCGTCGCCCTTGAGGAACTCGGTCAACTCGCCGAGATTGCCGGTCCGCACGCCTCCCTCGAGAGCAGGCTCGGCATAGTCGGGCAAGGCGGAGACGACGAAGCGTCGCTCGGCGCCGGCGCCATAGGCCGCATCGAAGGCCCTGGCCTGAGCCTCCAGCCGGCTGACGGCATCGTCGGCCTGATCCTGACCGGTGACGGGTTTCAGGAAGGCCGCCGAGAGCGAGCGCGGTTGCTGGTCGCCGGCCTCGGCGAGCACGTAACTGGCATGGGCGCGGGAGCCGAAGCTGTTCTGCTTGCCCTTGGGCGAGGTACGCACGGCGGCCTCCACCAGGGCCACGATGGCGCACTCGGCCAGTTCGGTGTTGCCTCTGAGGTTCTCGATCAACTGCTGGCGATCGATGCAGATGTAGGTGTAGAACAGCCCCGCCCCGAAGCCGGCTTCGCCGACATGGGCGGCGCCGCGATGCTCGTCGCCGGTGTTCAGGTCGTCCACGGCGGTGAAGTAATCGTCCTCCACTTCCGCGGCGTGCACGGTGATGGCATGCGCGACCTGACAGGCCGCTTCGACATTGTATTCCGGCACCGCCGCCAGCATGCGACCGAACAAGGCGATATCCGCCGCCGCCGGCCGGTGGCGCAGCAGCTTCAGGTCGTCCTTGTCGGGGGCCCGGTTCTCGGCGGCCAGAGTGTCGACCAGGGCATCCACGGCCGTCTGCTCCTCGGGGCCGATATGCACCAGTTGGCTGGTTTCCAGCTCATTCTTGGCGACATCGCCGAAGACCTTGGCGATCTCCGTGGCCCAGGCCCGGGCGTCCTTGTCTTTTATCCCCTTTTCGCTCAGCCGCCTTTCGGCTTCGATGCCCACCCGCTTGGTGCGCTGGCCGCGATGCTGCCCCAGGGCCTCCTCGAACAGCGCCGAGGTGCGCCAGGTACGCTTGAGGCTCTGCGACGAGACCCTCAGGCGCTTGGCGCCGCCCATGATGGCGGTTTTTGGCCGCCCCAGGTCGTCGCGGTTGAGGTTGGCCGGCGGATAGGCGGTCAGCAGGTGAAGCTGGATGAAGTGACTCATGATGAAGTTCCCTGTCGTGATGATGGCAATGGAGGTCGATCAGGCGTTCTCGCGCTGATAACGGGACAGTTCGCCGAAGTAGTCGTTGGCCCACACGAAGCCCAGGCGCTTCGAGGGCTCGGCATACGGCCGGCCCCGGTATTCGCGCCACCACAGGGCGATGTTATCGGCCAGATGGACGACGCTGACGTCGCGCTTGTCGATCAGCGCCAGGGCACGGCGCAGGCGTTGCACCAGCTCTTCCGGCGAACGGCAATCCAGTAGCTGCTGGAAGCGCAGCTCGCTCATGCAGGGCTTGCCGGTGCCGTTCTTTTCTCTCCCCAGCCGGCTGCCCAGGGTGGCGTTCGGGGTTTCCTGGCGTAGTTCGGCCAGCACAAGGGCGATGCAGGCCCATTGCTGCAGGCGTTCATCACGGTGCGCTTGCGGCACGTCGGGTAGCCCCTGCCACAGGTGGCGAAAGCCTTCCGTCAGCATGGCGGCCTCCGGCGACGCACAGCGCCGGAGCCTGGCCCTCACGCCCTTGGGCCAAGGCGGCGCGTTCGTGAAGGCCTTGAGTTCCTGGGGGCTCAGCGTCAGGCGCTGCCACCAGCGGCGCACCTCGAAAGCTTCACTCCCGGCGTCATTCTTCTGGAGGGCCAACAAGCGCTCCGGCACCGCCGGCACCTTTCCCGCCGCCTCCCGTGCTTCCATCTCACTCATGGTGCGACCTCCTCGGTGGGTGTTCCTTGGGTCGTCGTCAGCTCGAAGCCGCCGTCCTTGGCAAAGTTCGAGACGACCTTGCTACCCTTGCTGCGCCCCGCGAGCCACGCCAGCAGTTGGCGACGCGCGCGAATGACGCGCTTAAGATCCAGCTCCTCCATCGGGCCGCTCAGCGCCTGCGCCTCGAACAGCGCCAGCGCCTCGCGCCGCAACTCGCGATACCAGCGCTCCGCCAGGGCAGACGGCATATGCGGCCCCTCGCCTTCGGCCAGCGCCTGCTGCATGCCGAGCAGCGCCCGAAAGAAACCGGCTTGGGTCGCCTCGAAGAACTGGGTATCGATGGGTGTCATGTCCCCATTGGCATCGGCGGGGCGCGAGAACCAGGCCACCTTGATCTGGTTGCGCACCATCCAGGCCACCTGGCGGGCCAGCTCGGTGAAGGTTTGCACCCAGGTACGCAGCCGCTCCTGCTGCGCCGGAGGCACCGCGACCAGCGGCAGCTCCACGCCATACCAGCCCCGCGGCTTCATGTTGTCCATATCGTAGCCAAAGGCCCACAGCCGGGGCTTGAGCAACGCCTCGATGTCCTCGCCGGCACGCCGCTCCTGAGCCACGAAATCCACCTTGTGGGTAAGATAGTCATGGATCACGCCTGCCGGCAGGGCGCCGCTACCTTCGGCATCATTGAGCACCAGGTTCGACCAATGCCGGTAGCCCAACCCGCCCGGCTGCCCCTTGGTCGATAGCGGCGGCTGACTGGGCTTCTTGGGGTCACGGCGATAGGGGGTCAGGGGATGCTGCCAAGGGCCGTCGTAGTTGGCGCCGTAGTTCTTGGCGCGGATCTCGATCACCATCTGCGATGCCTGGCGGCCACAGAGATCACAGCAGCCTTGACGCTCCTCGGCCTCCAACCGAAACCGCCGCGGCATGGCCCAGTAAGCATGCAAGGGGTGCATGTCATCGGGCAGGACCTCCGCGCCTTTCTTGTCGCTGACGCGAGTCGGCCCCATCCAGGGAAAGAGGGTATCGTCATCGGCGCGCGGTGCGTCTCCGGGCTTGCCGTTTGGCGCGATCGCGGCGATGGGGGCCACGTTCAACCAGAGTCGCCGCCAGAGGCTGGCCTCGGGGTCATCCGGCATCACCAGGGTGGTCAAAGGGCCGCCTCCGCGCAGCCCGACCCGATAGCCGGCACCGCCCGACGGCGCGTTGATCTGGAGGGTGAACAGCGCCAGCGCCGCGCAATCCTCGCAGATCGCCTCGACCCGCCCTCGCTTGACGAAGTGATCGGTGTTCAGCTTGAGTCCGTTGGCGCCCGGCGAGTCGATCAGCAACCCGGCCACCGGGCCGGGCTTGGCATCCTCGAGCGGGTCGAGATCCTGCATAAAGCGCGGCCCAGCGCCATCCAGCGCGAAGGCCGCGGCGAAAGGCGCGAAAACCGCTTCCAGAGCCTCGACGCTGGGTAGCTCGATGCCGTGATCTAGCCACTCACCGTAATCCTCGGGTGGCCAGGCGGTCTGCAGCAGGCCGATCAGAAACTGATAGGCCGCGCCCTGGAAGTCCGCTCGCGGCAGGGCCAGATCGACAATATCGGGGTCGGCCACCGCGCTGGGCGGCCGGTAGTCGATGGCGCCTTCCTTGGTGCGAAAAGGCAGCCATGGGTCATTAAGTAGGTTCATTACCTCTTTCCCCTCCTTTTTATTAGGCCAGCAATCACTCGCGGGATAGAGAAACAGACAGCCTTCGCAACGATGCTCACCCAGTCCCACTCACCAATCTTCCAGAACACTTCCTCAAGCCAGTTGCGCACGACCAAAGCCCCTCATCAGCACATGATGGCCTAAGGGTAACCTCACTCAACGCATAAATACAAGTTACTTGCATATACGCCTTACAATAACCTCTCCTCTAAAAGACTCTCACATGGACGACCAAACCAGAAGAGTGAGATCATTGGCGCTGCTCCCCATCTGAATGGGGATAAACCGTTACTGGCCTATACGCCAACCCGTTCCCCGCGTCAGCGGGGATTTTCTCCTTCCCTTGGAAACCTCACTCCCCACTGGGCGTCATAAGCGCAGGCGGAGTCGGCCTCGACCAGCCAGGGGCGGGTGAAACGCAGCGCCTTGTAGCGTTCCTGCAAGGCCTCCCACCGGGCTTGATCGGCGCTCGGCAGGTCGGCTAGCTTGGCGGCCTGGCTCTGACGTAGCTTGAGCTGGCTCAGCATATCGGCGTGGCGCTCGCCTTCGGCCCATAGCGACAGGTCGCCATCGGCAGCGCGCCTGAGCAGCACCACGTTGACCGTCGGCTCGTCGATCAGACGCGTGCCGATCTCCTGTTCCTCCTGCCATTTGTGGCGATCCCAGACATAGCCACTGTCCAGCTCCAACGCATTGAAGGTTGCCATCGATGACGCGACGTTCTGCATGCCACGTTGCTCCCAGCGCGCGCCCTGCAGGCCATCCGGCACCAGGTCGGCCACCTCGCCGTAGACGCCCTCTATCAGCGTCCGCGCCTCCCCGGGCACGCGGATCGCTCCCCACTCACGCAGGACGCGTTGCGTCAGCCACAGGATCGAGGTGTCGCGGTAGACGGCATTGGTGCCCGGCAGGGCTCGCTTCAGCCATTGCTCGTCGGGTTCTTCCGACCAGTCTGGCGCCAGCACCCGGAGGGTGGGAGGGCGACGCGAACCGCGAGCATGACGCTGCAGGCGCCCGGCGCGCTGGATCAGCAGATCGATGGGCGCCAGGTCGCTGATCATCATGTCCACGTCACAGTCCAGGGATTCCTGGAAGACCTGGGTACTGATCAACACCTGGCCACGGCGCTGCTCCGGCGTAGAGGCCTTGCCCAGCCGCTCGATGACATCGGATTCGATGCGCTGACGGTCGAGCATGGCGAAGCGGCTATGGAACAGCAGGCAACGCTCGGGCGCCGGGTGGCACTCACGAACCGCCTCGAAGGCGCGAATGGCATCATCTACGGTGTTACGCACCCAGGCCACGCACTCGCCGGCCTCGACGGCTGCCATGACGACCTCGACGGCCTGCTCCTCCTGGGTCAGCCACTCGACGTCGACCGCCCGCGACACCTCCGGCCGCGCCCCCAAAGCCACCTCGCGGGGCAATTCTTCCGCGACCTGCGTCAACAGGGGGAAGTCGTCTCGAGCGAGCTTGGCGGGTTCCCTGGAAAGCCCGGCACGCCAGGCCGCGGCCAGGGACTCGCGCATCGACCGAGGCAGCGTGGCGGTCAGCAGGATGGCGCTGCCGCCCTGACGCGCGTGGTAGCACAGCAACTGACTGAGCAGCGTCTGCATGTAATGATCGTAGGCGTGCACCTCATCGACGATCAGCACCTTGCGCGCCAGCCCATAGAGCCGCAGTGACTGATGGCGAAACGGCAGCAGCCCCATCAATGCCTGATCGATGGTGCCCACGCCCACCTCGGCCAGCAGCGCCTTCTTGCGCGAATCGGCGAGCCAGCGGTTGCACTGGGCCGTGGCCGTCGATTCTCCGGGCTCATAGTCGCGATCTCCCGGCTGTGGCCGGTCGATCGCCAGGGCGAAGTCGTCATTCAACTTGCTGGCGCCGTGGGCCAGCACGAAGGACGGGCGGGAATCGGCGCTATAGAAGCGACGATGCAGGTTACCAAGGCGCGCATACATGGCGTTGGAGGTCGCCATGGTGGGCAGGGCGAAGTAGAGCCCCTCACCATGCCCGGCGGCCAATAGTCGCTGGGCAAGGATGCAGGCCGCCTCCGTCTTGCCGGCGCCGGTGATGTCCTCGAGGATGAACAACTGCGGCCCCGCGGAAAGGGAAAGCGTCTCGGCCTCGCGCTGCAGGGGCGTCGGGGTGACCGGCTGGCCATCGAACCAAGACTCGAGCCCGGCATAGGCCAGTGGTTCCGGCAAGCGGTCGAAGCCGGTATCGCGTAGCGCCTTTTCCGCTCGCGGCTGGGCATAATTCTGCCAGTAGTCGACAAGCGACATTTCACTGCGACAGTAGTGGAAATGCGCCTGATTCGAGCCCAGCCAATCGCTGAGCGTCGCCCAGCCGGCGATGGTCCAGCTCAGCGACCGAAAGGCGTCCAGCCACTCGGCCGAGATCAGTTTCTCGACGGGCCACTCGACCTCGATAAGGCGAGCCCAATCGGCGATGAATGCTTGTGCGACGCCGACATCATCGGCGCTGTCATCGCGCCCAAAGAAGCGGTCCAGGTCCAGCGAGGTTCCCGTGACCGGCTGGCCATGATGACCGAACATGGGAGTGAATAATGCCGTCATGGGCTCGATCAACCGGCGGCGAGTCTGGCGCTCCGGCATGCCACCGGGCCAGCGGAGCGTGCCGTCCTGCAGCCATTCCATCCAACACTCTTGCCACAGCAAGGCGCCCAGCCGGTCATGGCGTACCGTGTACTCGAAGCGCGGCAGCGCCGGGACCAACTTGGCTCCTTCCGGCCGGGCCAGCCCCTGGAAGGTCCGCGAGAACTTGCCGAGGTCGTGCAGACCGAGAAGAAAGACGAAGAAGCGCCGCAGCGCCTCGGGGGACATCTCGAGCCGGGCCGCCAGGCGTTGGGTCAAGGGACGCTCGGGGGCCAGCAGCAACCAGCCCACGGCGGCCACGTCCAGGCTGTGATAGGGCAAGAGATGGTAGGGCACGCCTTCGCCTTCTGGTTTGGCCTTGCCCCAGTACAGGTAATACGACATCCCTGTCTCCTCTGCACCACCGTGTCTTCACCACCATACAATCATTCTTAGCCATCTCTTGCCACGCCTGGGCATTCATCCCCCCTAATTCTTCAACCCGGCCTTGTTTCGGATCATCCGCGGACGAAGACTCGACGGACGCTCGCGACTCGTACCCCAGGGACACCCGGGGCCGCTATCGGTCGATCGAGATGCTGGCATCCTGGGGTAGCCAGGCGATGGACGCGCCAATCGGCGCACGCTTCGCCGGCCGCCGGCACGTGCGGGCCTACGGCGAGAAGCGTCGCGAATATCGAGACTTCGTGCTGAGCCGCTTCCGCGGCGTGCCGGAGGACACCGGCGAGATGTTGGGCGAGCATGGCAAACGGGGAGACGAGGCCTGGCAGACCCGCGTCGCGGTATGGCTGATTCCCGACCGCCGCCTGCCGCCCGAGGAGCGGGAGATGCTGGTCGTCGACTACGGCATGTGCGACGGCGAGCTGCGTCTCTACTGCCGCGGGCCGCTGGTGCTCTATGCCCTGCGCGAACTGGGGGTGAATCCGCACCATGGGGAGGCCGAGCCCCGCGCCCAGCAGATCGAGGTGGCCAACCGCGAGGCCCTGGCCGAGTGGATCCGCTGGAGTTGAGGGCCCGGAAGCGCAGGCCGGCGCTTCCGGGCTGATGCGACTTAGAAGGTGTAGACGACCCCGGCGGTGAACATGTCGATGTCACCGATCTCGTCGGTGTCGAGGCGCTCGACCTCGAGTCGGCCGGTAAGGTCGAGCAGCTCGAAGCGCGCGCCCAGGCCGTAGACCGGGTCGGTGCCTGAGTAGTCGCGGGTCAGGCCGCGGCCGCGGCGCTCGCCGTCCCAGTCGGCCATGCCGGCCTTGGCGTAGAAGCCCAGCGGGCCGAAGCTGAGCCCGGCCACGCCCATGGCCTCGACGGCGCTCACCTCCAGCGTTCCGGAACGGCCGTCCACCTCGCCGTTCAGGGTGTCGCCGTTGATGTAGCCAAGCTCGGCGCCGAGGTCGAGGAATGGCAGCCAGCCGAAGTTGTAGCCGGCGGTCAGCTTGACCATGTCCGCTTCGTCGTCGAAGTCATTGTCGCCGTGCATCTGGCCGACGCCGCCACCCAGATAGAGGCCGGTGGCACCGGTGGCGAGGGCGGGTGCAGCAGCCAGGGCCAGGCCCGTCGCCAGGGAGACGGCGAGCAGTGAGCGCAGGGGCGTAGTTCGGGGCATGTCGATTCCTTCCGAGCACAGGAGTGAAGCCCGACAGTGTAGCGCGCCGCGGGGGCCCGGGTCAGGTCACGGGCGGCGCACCGCCTGGCGGCGGGTGCCGGGGAGGCCCAGCGGCGCGCTACCGCGGGCGCCTTCGCGGCCACGCCACCCGGGGCCATCGAGACGAGGGCACTCAGCGCTGGCGGGGGACGATATTGTTATGTTATAACGCCTACCACTTTTGCGGAGACGTTTCACCATGGCGCATCGACCTCACCGCCATCGCCCCGAGGGGCCCTGTCACTTTTCGCTGATGTCGCTGTCCGCCCCGCGCCGTCTGCTGCTGGTCGCCGCCCCGCTGGTCGTGCTGTGGCTGGCGGTGGCCTGGGCGACGGGAGCCTTCGCCTGATGACCCGCCTGCAACTACACGATCTACAGCTCGCCCGCGGCGGCCAGACGGTGGTCGAGCATCTCGACGGCCGCTTCCAGGATGGCGCCATCACCGCGCTGATCGGCGCCAACGGCGCCGGCAAGAGCACGCTTATCGCCGCCATCATGGGGATGCTGACGCCGGTAGCCGGTCGCGTCGACAGCCAGGTTCCCCGCGAGCGCTGCGCCTGGCTGCCCCAGCAGCTGGCCCTCGATCTTTCCTTTCCGATGAGCGTGGAGGAGCTGATCATGAGCGGCACCTGGCCGAGCCACGGTGCCTTCAAGGGCTACTGCGGCCCGCACTACCAGCGCGGCCGTGAAATCATGGCGCGTCTAGGCATCTCGCACCTCGCCCACCGCCCGCTCGGCGAGCTCTCCGGCGGCCAGCGCCAACGCGCGCTGATCGGCCGCACCCTGATGCAGGAGGCCGAGCTGCTGCTGCTCGACGAGCCCTTCGCCAACGTCGATGCCGAGACCGTCGAGGTGCTGATGGAGGTGCTGCGCGACATGGCCCGGCAAGGCGCCACCCTGATCGTGGTGCTGCACGACATGGAGCAGCTCTCACGCCTGGCCGACGACGTGCTGATGCTCTCCGGCGGCCACGGCCGCTGGGTCGGCCCCGAGGCGCTGCTAAAACACGATACCGGCCAGGTGCCCCGCGCGCCGCGCCTGCCCTTCGATTTTACCGAGGATTCCCATGCTGGCCCTGCTTGACGCCTGGTTCGTCGCCCCCTTCGACTATGGCTTCATGCAACGCGCCCTGGTGGCGGGCCTGGCGCTGTCGCTGGCCGCCCCGCCGCTGGGCGTGTTCCTGATGCTGCGCGGCATGAGCCTGATCGGCGATGCCATGTCTCACGCCATCCTGCCCGGCGTGGCGCTGGGTTTCCTGTTCGCCGGCTTCTCGCTGCCGATGATGAGCCTCGGCGGCATCCTCTCGGGGCTGCTGGTGGCGGTGCTGGCCGGCAGCGTGTCGCAGATGACCGGCCAACGCGAAGACTCGGCGATGGCCAGCTTCTTCCTGATCTCGCTGGCCGCGGGGGTGATGATGGTGTCGCTGGGCGGCAGCAGCGTCGATCTGACCCATGTGCTGTTCGGCTCGATCCTGGCGGTAGACACCACCGCGCTGTTGCTGATCGCCGGCATCGCCAGCCTGATCGTCGTCGCCCTGGCGGTGATCTTCCGCGCCCTGGTGGTCGAATGCCTCGACCCGCTGTTCCTGCGTGGCCAAGGGGTGCGCGGCGGCCTGGTACACGGCGCTTTCCTCGGGCTGGTGGTACTCAACCTGACCGCCGGCTTCCAGACCCTGGGCACCCTGATGGCGGTGGGCCTGATGATGCTGCCGGCCACCACCGCGCGCTTCTGGAGCAATCGCCTCGAGGGCCTGATCGCCATCGCCATCGCCATCGCCATGGTGGCCAGTGCCGGCGGCCTGCTGCTCTCGTACCACCTGAGCCTGCCTTCCGGCCCGTCGATCATCCTGATGGCCGGCCTGGCCTATGTGGGGTCGGCGCTGTTCGGCCGCCAGCACAGCCTGAGCGCCCGCTTCCGGCGTCGTGCCGCGCCTCTGACCCCGCCGACGCCCTCTTCCTGATGCCGCTTCTCGACACTCGGAGTCTCCCGATGCCCTTCGCCAAACCCTTCACGCTGCTCGCCGGCGCCGCCACACTACTGGCCCTGCCCGCCGCCACCCAGGCCGATGACCGCGTTCACGTGCTCGCCAGCTTCAGCGTGCTCGCCGACATGGTCGAGCAGATCGGCGGCGACCATGTCGAGGTCACCTCGCTGGTCGGCCCCGACAGCGACGCCCACGTGTTCACCCCACGGCCCACCGACGCCCGCGCCCTATCCGAGGCCGACCTGGTGGTCTTCAACGGCCTGCAGTTCGAGGGCTGGATGTCACGACTGGTCGAGGCCAGCGGCTACGCGGGGCCGACCGTGGTGGCCACCGACGGCATCGAGCAGACGCTCGGCGATGCGGCTCACGAGACGAAAGAGCCCGATGAAGGGCATGAGGATCATGAGCACGGTGATCACGGCCATGACGAACACGGCCACGACGAACACGGGCATGACGAGCACGGCCACGACGAGCACGGGCATGACGAGCACGGCCACGACGAGCACGGGCATGCAGGCCATGACCATGCGCACGGCGGCCTGAACCCTCACAGCTGGCTGGACCTGGGCCTCGGCGAGCTCTATGTCGGCAACATCCGCGATGCCCTGATCGCCGCCGACCCGGCCCACGAGGCCACCTACCGCGAGCGCGCGGCGGACTATCAGACGCGAATCGACGCCCTGGACGCCGAGGTGCGCAGCCTGATGAGCGAACTCCCCGAGCACACCTCGGTGATCACCGGCCACCAATCCTTCGACCACTTCTCACGCGCCTACGGCATCGATTTCCTGTCGCCGGCCGGGCTGTCCACCGCGACCGAGCCCAGCGCGACCCATATGGCACGGCTGATCGACGTCATCAGCGACAGCGACGTGCACGCGCTCTTTCACGAGAACATGACCAGCCCGGCGATGATCGAGCAGCTCTCCGAGGAGGCCGACCTGCCGATCGCCGGCACCCTCTACTCCGGCGCCCTGGCGGCCGAAGGCGAGGCCAGCACCTGGCTGGGCATGATGCACCACAACGCCGAACTGCTTCACGGCGCCCTGGCCACCGACGACGCGGCCCACGACCACGATCACGAACACACCGATCACGAACACACCGATCACGAACACACCGATCACGAGCACTGAGCCGACGCCCGCGTCGTCGCATGCTTCCATGAGCGTGCCCAACGCACGAGGCCGCCCCGAAGGGCGGCCTCGTCGCGTGTAGTACCGATGCACCCGAAAATCAGGCTTCGGGAATCTCCAGCGCTTCCTGCACCACCGGCCAGGCCGGCTCGCCGTCGCGGGTGGTCACACCCTCGAGGAAGGTCTCGACCTGCGCCGGATTTTCGCGCAGCCACTCCAGGGCGACCGCTTCGGGTTCACGCTCCTCGAAGCTGAAGCCGCGAATCATCTCGCTCTGCTGGTCAGCGCTGAAGCTCAGCTGGTCGAGCAGCCGGGTGGCATTGGGGTTGGACTCGGCGAACGCGGTGGTCACCAGGGTCTTCACATCGCTGCGTCCCCCCTCCGGGCCCCACATGTCCTGGGTATCATCGAGGTAGCGCACGTCATGCTCGATGTTCATCCAGTGTGGCGTCCAGCCGGCGAAGACGATCCATTCCTCACGGTCGATGGCACTGCCGGCCGCGCTGAGCATGCCCGGCGTGGAGGTCTCGGAGAGCGACCAGTCGCCCAAGCCGTAGGTGTCGGCCTCTACCGCGCCATTGAGGGTGTCGCTCATCCCCGAGCCCACCTCGATGGAGTAGATGGTGCTCTCCAGCTTGTCGGCGAATTCAGGGTCGTCCAGTTGCTCGGCGGAGGTCAGCCCGGCCTCGTAGACGTAAACCGGTACGGCGAAGCCGAGGCGCGCGCCGTCGACGTTGTTGCCCAAGTCGACCAGCGTGCCCTTTTCCATGGCGGTGTCGTACATGCCTTGCTGAGCGGGGAGCCAGCCGGCGAGGAAGGCATCGAGCTCGTCCTGGTTCAACGCCTCGTAGGTGATGGTGGAACCCAGCTCCTCCGCGCGGGGCTCATAGCCCAGGGTTTCGAGCAGGGTGGAGGCGAGCGACGTCTTGACGGTCACGCCGGGCCAGGCGGGGGAGGATAAACGGACCTCGGCCGGCTCCTGGGCGTGGGCCAGGCCACTCATGGCCAGCAGCGAGCCGGCCAGCACAAAAGACAGCGAACGATGGGGCAAGATCATTGAAGCTCCTTGGCGGGATGCGCCGTGTTGGGACACGCCGCTGACCCTAATCTTCCCGAGCTTGATCGACAAGCCGGGCCATCAACGCTCGTCGACGGCCCGGCGCCGGGTTCAGTCGCCCTTGCCGGCCATGCGCGCGGCCTCGACCACCTCGATCCAGTAGCCGTCCGCGTCCTTGACGAAGACCACGTCCTTCATCTTGCCCTGATCGGGGCGCTTGATGAACTCGACCTGGTTGGCATCGAACCAGGCCGTGGCGGCGTCCAGGTCCGGCACCGAGAAGCAGATGTGGCCGAAGCCCTGGGGCTCGGCGTTGCCATCATGATAGGCGAAGTCCGCCTGATCTTCGGTGCCCCAGTTGTGGGTCAGCTCCAGCAAACCCTTCTGGGAGAAGGTCCAGACGGTACGCTCGTCGATATCGTCCGGCACCTGATCACCCGCCTCGAGCTTGGCCAGGAAATACAGCGAGAACTGCATCTCCTCGAAATCGAGCCGACGCAACACGCGCATGCCGAAGACCCGCGAATAGAAGGCCAACGCGACTTCCGGATCCTTGACCCGCAGCATGGTGTGGTTGAGGCGAAAGCCATCGGTGTCGCCGGTGGTCGTCTTGACGCCGGGATGCTGCTCGCCGTTGAAGCCGTTGGAACTCATCGAACCTCCTCGTCCTGGATCATGGGAATGCCTCAGGTATGGAGGCACGGCGCACGCTTTTCCACCCCGGGAGGCCGAGTTTTCCATGCACACGTTATGCACAGGCCTGTTCATAACGACCACCACCCTACGTGCCCTCATCGCGACTGGCGCTACCCCCGGCCAGAGCCTATCTTTTCCCTAGGCCATATCTGAAAACTGTCTGCGCTCGGCTATACCGCGTTAAACATCAGCTCAAGCCCTCATTGGCACTCCGTAAACGCCGGCTTCTCGCTGATGTGTGCCTTGTCTAGCCTTTGCTCGCCGACGTTTCAGACAACGCCTAACGTTCACCATCCTGGGAGTGCGAGATGAAGACCGCCGATCCATCCTTCGGGGATCACATCACCCTCAAGGAACTCGCCCACGCCCTGACCCATGGCTTCTCGCCGATCGTCGAGGTGGAGTCCATGGACGGCATCTACACGGTGCGCCTCCATCACGCCAACGGCATCACCACGCTCTCCGACAAGCAGGGGCAGACGTGCACCTTCCTCGGCACCGGCGAGATCCGCGACCTGCTGGGTGGCCTGGGCCTGAGCCACGGCGTGCTGACCTGGTCGGACCAGTGCGGCGACGAGATGATCGGCGTGCCCGGCCATGCCATGACGCCGGACGAGATGCTGGCCCATGGCACGCGCATCGCCTTCCGCTGATGTTCACAGCGACGCTCAAGGCCGCTAGGCTGGGGATAACGACAGCAACACCCTCAGGGAAAGGATACCCTGCGAGATGCCCATGCCCGTGACCCACGCCCTGCCCCTCGCGGCCCGATTCGAGCGGCTGATGCCACTCGCCATGCTGGCGATGCTGCTGATACTCGCCGGCTGCGCCGGTCCCCAGCTTGCCACCCGCGAGGCCGAGGGGCTGTCGATGGATCGGGCGCTGATCCTGGCCGAGGCCCGCCAGGCGCTGGGCACGCCCTATCGCTATGGCGGCACCGGGGCCGACGGCCTCGACTGCTCGGGGCTGGTACAGCGCGTCTATGCCCGGGCGGGTATCGGGGTACCACGCACCTCGAGCCGACAGTTTGCGCGCCTGCCGCCGATCGACGAGGCACGGCCCGGTGACCTGTTGTTCTTCGACACGGCCTCCGGCGGCGACGCCAGCCATGTCGGTATCTACCTCGGTGACGACGAGATGATCCATGCCCCGGGGCGTGGCCGCCAAGTGAGCGTGACCTCGCTGTCGCTGGACTACTGGCAAGAGCGCTTCCTGGGCGCCGCCGCACCGGCCCCCTGAGCCCGGCGGCACGCCCTAAGCATATGACCAGAGATTGTTTCCCCGCTCGCACGGAGGATGCAATCCTGTCTCGACCGTCCGGTATCGCCATGCCGATACCGCCCCACCCCAAGGAGGACACCATGTCACTGCGACTCGGCGACATCGCCCCCGATTTCACCCAGGACAGCACCGAAGGTTCCATCCACTTCCACGAGTGGGCCGGCGACAGCTGGGTAATCCTGTTCTCCCACCCCAAGGACTTCACCCCGGTGTGCACCACCGAGCTGGGCGAGGTCTCGCGGCTCAAGCCCGAGTTCGACAAGCGCAACACCAAGGCCATCGGGCTGTCGGTAGACCCGCTCGAGGATCACAAGGCCTGGAGCGGCGACATCGAGGAGACCCAGGGCAGCGCCCTGAACTTCCCGCTGCTGGCCGACGCCGACCGCAAGGTCAGCGATCTCTATGACATGATCCACCCCAACGCCAACGACACCCTGACGGTGCGTAGCGTCTTCATCATCGATCCCAACAAGAAGGTCCGCCTGACGCTGACCTACCCGGCCAGCACCGGGCGCCACTTCGACGAGATCCTGCGGGTGCTCGACAGCCTGCAGCTCACCGACTCGCACAAGCTGGCCACCCCGGTGAACTGGCAAACGGGCGATGACTGCATCATCGTGCCCGCGGTCAGCAACGAGGAGGCCGCCAAGCTGTTCCCCGAGGGCTGGGATGAGCAGAAGCCTTACCTTCGCCTGGTCAAGCAGCCCGGCAAATAAGTCCACCGCGACATGCTGCCCCACGACGCCGGCCTCGAGCCGGCGTCGTCGTTTCTACCCCTCGATATACCGCCCGCAAGAAAAGAACATATGAGTATGAATAAACATTCCTAAACGGTGCTTATGGAATAAGGACCCGATGGTTAGCATGGGAATTCTTTCTTTTCGGTCGAGGCCTTCCGCATGTTCCGACACCTCCATCGCCTGACCCTGCTCGCCGTTCTCGCGCTCGGCGTGGCCGCCCCCACACAGGCCGACGAGACCAGGCTCGAGGTCGGCTACATGCCGATCCTGCCCGTCGCCCAGCTGTTCGTGATGGAAAGCGAAGGCTGGACCGACGAGGCCGGGCTGGACCTCGCGCTGACGCGCTTCTCCAGCGGCCCGGCCATGGTGCAGGCCCTGGCATCGGGCGAGCTGGACGTCATGTACTTCGGCATCGGGCCGGCCATGGTCGCCCGCGCCAACGACGTGCCGATCAAGGTGCTGGCCTCGAGCATCCGCGAGCAGATCGGCGTGGTGGCCCGCGGCCCGCTGGCCGAGAACTTCACCGCCAGCGACGACGCCGCCCAGGCCATCGCCCGCTTCACCGAGGCCCAGGGCCGCCCGCCCAAGATCGCCACCTTCCCGCAGGGCTCGGTGCCCGACACCGTGCTGCGCTACTGGCTGATGGAACGGCTGGGCATCGACATCGACGCTGTGGACATCGTCGCCATGGGCGCCGACCGCGTCCAGCAGGCCCTGCTGGCCGGCGCGGTGGATGCCGCCTCGATCCTCGAGCCGATCCTGACCACGGTGCAGCAGCGCGACGACGGCGCCCGGGTGGTGGCCCGCGCCGAGGAGATGCTGCCCGGCCAGCCTGGCGCCGTGCTGGCCGCCCGCGAGGCGACGCTTGCCGAGCATCCCGAGGCGATGCGCCGGCTGATGGCCCTGCACCTACGCGCCACCGACAAGCTCACCGAGGACCCCGCGGGCGCCGCGCCCTCGGTGCGTGAATTCGTCGGTAAACGACTGATTCCGCTGGAGGCCGTCGAGACGGCCCTGGCCTCGCCATCGTCGAACTACGTCGCCGACCCGCATGCCATCCGCGAGGGCACCCGGCGCATGCACGACTTCCAGCTCGAGCAAGGCTCGCTGCGCCAGGCCGTGGACCTGGACGCGCTGTTCGACACCTCGCTGTATGACGCGGTGGTCGACGAGCACGACGCCCCATGAATCGTGCCCCACGCACCCTGCTGAGCCTGTGCGGCCTGGCCGGCTTCCTGGGGTTGTGGGAGCTGGCGCTGCGCAGCGGCCTGTTGCCCGGCAGCCTGGTGCCGATGCCGTCGGTGATCCCCGGCGTGTTGTGGGCCGAGATCGCCGATGGCATCTGGCTCGAGGTCGTCACCGCCAGCCTCTCCCACTACGCCGTCGGGGTGCTGCTCGGCTCGGCGCTCGGCATCGCCGTCGGCGTGGCGGCGGCGCTGCTGCCTCGCTTCAACGCCGTGCATGCCTGGCTGGCACGCCTGCTGCGCCCCATCCCGCCGCTAGCCTGGATCCCCTTCGCCATCATCTGGTTCGGCATCAACCCGTCGGCGGCGGCCTTCATCATCAGCATCGGGGTGTTCTGGATCAATTACTTCGCCAGCCACAGCGCGGTGCGCTCGGTGGACCCGGGCTACGATGAGGTGGCGCGCGCCTTCGGCCACGGCGGCTTCTTGGCACGGCTCACCCGGGTCAGCCTGCCGGCCGCGGCGCCGGGCATCCTCGGCGGCCTGCGCGCCGGCCTCGGCCAGGGCTGGATGACGGTGGTGGCCGCCGAGCTGTTCGGCATCCCCGGCATCGGCCAACGCATGATGGAGGCCTCGAGCCTGCTGGCCACCGACATCGTGGTGGTCTACATGCTCACCATCGCCGGCCTCTACGCGCTGTTCGACTTCCTCTTCGTGATCCTGCAGCGTCGCCTGCTGAGGTGGCAGCCATGAGCCAACACGAGACCGCGACCGACATCGACGCCTCCCTCGACACCCGCCCCGTGCTGACCGCCCGCGGCATTCGCCTCGGCTTCGGCGACACCACGGTGCTCGACGGCGTCGACCTGACCGTGCAGCCCCGCGAGTTCATCGCCATCGTCGGCGCCTCGGGGGTCGGCAAGTCGACCCTGCTGCGCGCCTTGTCGGGCCTGCTGCCGCCCCGGGCCGGCGACGTCAGCATCCCCCATGGCCAGGGCCCGGATAGCCGGGCGGGGTCGATGGTCTTCCAGGCCCCGCGGCTGTTCCCCTGGCGACGGGTACGCGCCAACGTCGAGCTGGGCCTCGAAGGGCTCGCGCTGTCCCGCGGCGAGCGACGTCGCCGCGCCCTGGAGCCGCTGACCCTGGTCGGCCTGGAAGACTATGCCGAGCGTTGGCCCCACACCCTGTCCGGCGGCCAGCAGCAGCGGGTCGGCATCGCCCGCGCCCTGGCGGTGCGCCCGCGGGTGCTGTTCATGGACGAACCCTTCTCGGCGCTCGACGCCATCACCCGGCGGCGCCTGCAGCAGGAGCTGATCGACCTGCGCCAGCGTACCGAGGCGGCGATCGTCTTCGTCACCCACGACATCGAGGAGGCCGTGCTGCTGGCCGACCAGGTGGTCGTGCTGGGCGGCCAGACCACGGATCGCCCGGCCGGCGTGGTGGCCCATCACCGGGTGACGCTGCCCGCCCTGGGGCGCCGCGACCATCCCGACTTCGCCGATCGGGTGCAGGCCATCGAGGCCGCCATCGGCCAACACTGAACGAGGCGACGAGCCAATGAGCGATCTTCGCGTGCTGCTCCACGCCCCCACCGCCGAGGCCCTGACCCGGGCCCGGCGCAACGCCCGCAACCTCCAGCATGCCCGCCCCGCGGCCGAGGTGCTGATCATCGCCAACGGCGGCGCCGTGGCCGCCGCCCTGGCCGAACCCGACGCGAGCGACGACCGCCTGCGGCTGTGCCGCAACTCGCTGGCCGCCCAGGGCCTCGACAACCCCCATGGCATCGCCGAGGTCGAGGCCGCGGTGGTGACGCTGGCCGAATATCAGCGCGACGGCTGGGCCTATATCCGCGCCTGAGCCGCACAGGCGCGGCCTTGAAGCGGACAAGGCTCGACAGTCGCCACCCGCAGGGCGATGATCGGCAGCCATGAGGGGCCTGCCCGCCGCTCGATCATCGACAAGGAACGCCCATGCGCATACTGCTGGTGGAAGACGATCCCAGCCTGGCGTCGGGTATTCGCCTGGCGCTGAAGCCCGAGCACTACACCGTCGACATCCTCGACGACGGCGTCGAGGCCCTCAATGCCCTGCGCGACGAGGAGCCCTTCGATGCCATCATCCTCGACCTGGGCCTGCCACGGCTCGACGGCATCGACCTGCTCGTGCGCCTGCGGCATGCCGGCAACCGGGTGCCGGTGCTGGTACTGACCGCCCGCGACGGCATCGAGGAGCGCATCCAGGGCCTGGATGCCGGCGCCGACGACTACCTGACCAAACCCTTCGAGGTCGCCGAGCTCAAGGCACGGCTGCGCGCCCTGCTGCGCCGCAGCCAGGGGCTGGCCAGCAGTGAGCTGCGCCATCGCGGCGTGGTGCTCGACCCGGAGAACCACCGCGTCAGCTACCGTGGCGAGCCGGTCTCGCTGTCACGCCGCGAGTTCACCCTGCTGCAGGAATTCCTCAGCCATCCGGGCCACGCCTTCACCCGCGATACCTTGACCCGCCTGCTCTACGGCTGGGACGAGGACGTGGCGAGCAACGCCATCGAGGTCCACGTCCATCACCTGCGCAAGAAGCTGGCGCCCGAGCTGATCCGCACCCTACGCGGCATCGGCTATATCATGGACGACACGCCCGCGGACGAGGCCCCATGAGCTCGATTCGTCGCCGCACCCTGGGCATCGTGCTGACGGTGGTCGCGCTGTGCATGCTGGCGATCGGCGTGACCAGCTATCGCGAGGCCGCCCAGGAAGTGGAAGCGCTGTTCGACGCCCGCCTGGCCCAGCAGGCTCGACTGGTGGACGGGCTGCTCAGCACACCACTACCCGAGGATCGCCGCGATGCCCTGCTGAAGAGCCTCGATGGCGCCCTGCGCCGCGACGCCTCCGGCCCCTCGGCCGACGACAGCCACCGCTACGAGGGCCGGGTGGCCTTCCAGGCCTGGCGTGGCGAGCGGCGGCTGCTGCGCTCCGTCCACGCCCCGGCCACGCCCTTCACCGGCTCCCAGGCGGGCTACGGCGACGAGACGCTGAACGGCCACGCGTGGCGGGTCTTCGCCCTCGGCGGCGACGACGGCCTGCGGGTGCTGGTCGGCGAACGCATCGATGCGCGCGACGAACTGGTCACCGGCATCGCCCTGCGCACCCTGCTGCCCGATCTGCTCGGCCTGCCGGTGCTCGCGGCGCTGCTGTGGTGGGCGATCGGCTGGGGGCTGCGGCCGCTGTCGCGGCTGGCCGCTCAGATCGAGGCCCGCGATCCACAGCGGCTTCACCCCTTGCCCGACGATCCGTTGCCACGCGAGCTTGCCACCATCGTCGGTGCCCTCAACGGACTGCTGGCACGCATCCGCGACCTACGCTCACGCGAGAAACGCTTCATCGCCGATGCCGCCCATGAGCTGCGCACCCCGCTGACGGTGCTCGATCTGCACGCCCAGAACGCCCTGGCCACCGAGGAACCCGCGGACCGACGCGAGGCGCTGACGCTGCTGCGCGACGGCCTGACCCGCGCGACCCGGCTGGTCGGCCAGCTGCTGACCTTGGCGCGCCTCGACCCCGAACAGGAAGACGCGCCGGACCAGCGGGTCGACCTGCTGCACGAGGTACGTGAGTCGCTGGCCGAGCTGATGCCGTTGGCCACCGATCACGACCAGGGCCTGTACCTGGAGGCCGACCATGCCGCCGACTGGATGCTGAGCACCGAGCCCGGCGCCGTCACCACGCTGATCAAGAACCTGGTCGGCAACGCCATCCGGCATTCCCCCACCGGGGGTCGCATCGACGTGACCCTGTGCAGGGAAGCGACTGCCTTGGTGCTGCGGGTGGACGACAGCGGCCCCGGCATCCCCGCGGCGGGCCGCCAGCAGGCGCTGGCGCGCTTCCACCGCAGCGGCGTGGGAGCCGGCGCCGGCCTCGGGCTGTCCATCGTCGATCGTCTGGTGCAGCGTCATGGCGGCCGGCTGACGCTGGACGACGCCCCCAGCGGCGGGCTGCGCGTGTGCGTGCGCCTGCCACGCGCCTGATGCCCCACCTTCGAGCCGCGCCGGTGCTGGACCTTGAGCCGGCTTTACAAGCTCCGGGTGAAGCGGGATAGTGAGGCTCGACGACAGGGGCGCCGGGCGAAGACTCGCCACGGCTGAGAGGCACCCTCACCACCTGACCCGGATAATGCCGGCGGAGGGAGTCGTGCCGCTTGCGTCGCGGCCACGCCTCCCCTCGCCAGGAGGCTCGATGCAATCCCTCGACCCCGTTTCCCACCTGGAACGTGTGCGCGCCACCACCCCGCTGGTCCACAACATCACCAACCATGTGGCGATGCCCTTCATGGCCAACGCGCTATTGGCACTGGGCGCCTCGCCGGCCATGATCCATGCCCGTGAGGAAGCCGCCGAATTCACCGACCTGGCCGCCGCCCTGACCCTCAATATCGGCACCCTATCGCCCCACTGGCTGGCGGCCATGGACGACGCCGCCCGTGCCGCCAACGCGACCGGCACGCCCTGGGTGCTCGACCCGGTGGCGGTGGGCGCCACCGGCTTTCGCCGCGAGGCCGGCGCCCGGCTGCTGGCGCTGGGCCCGACCGCGATCCGCGGCAACGCCTCGGAGATCCTGGCACTGGCGCGGCAGGGCGGCGGCGGACGCGGCGTGGATAGCACCGACACTGCCGACAGCGCCGAACGGGCCGCCGTGGCGCTGGCCCGGGACAGCGGTGCCGTGGTGGCAGTCACCGGCGAGGTCGACCTGGTCACCGACGGGCGGCGCCTGGCGAAGGTCACCGGCGGTCACCCGCTGATGCCCCGGGTCACCACCCTGGGCTGTGCGCTGACCGGCGTGGTTGGCGCCTTCCTGTCCGGCGCCGAAGATGCCTTCGAGGCCACGGTGGCGGCACTCGCCGCCTACGCGGTGGCCGGAGAAACCGCCGGGCGAACCGCCGCCGGCCCCGGCAGCTTCGCCGTGGCCTTCCTCGACGCCCTCTATGCCCTCGACACCGCCACCCTGTCTCGTCCTCTCGCCGACCGCGTCAGCCTGGAGCTCACCGATGCGCCTTGATCTCTCCCTCTACCTGGTCACCGATCCCGAGCTGTGCGCCGCCCATGGCATGGAGCAGACCGTGCTGGCCGCGGTGCGTGGCGGCGTGAGCATCGTCCAGCTACGCGACAAACACGCCAGCGACGCCGAGCTGGTGCCGTTGGCACGGCGCCTCAAGAGCGCCCTGGCCGGCAGCGGCGTGCCGCTGATCATCAACGACCGCCTGGAAGTGGCGCTGGCCAGCCAGGCCGACGGCCTGCACATCGGACAGGACGACGGCGAGGTAGCCGACGCCCGGGCGGCGTTGGGCCCGCACGCCCTCCTCGGTCTCTCGGTGCAGACCCACGAACAGCTGGCACGGCTCGACGCCGAGCGCCTCGACTACCTGGGCCTCGGCCCGGTCTTCGCGACACCGACCAAGCGCGATCACGCCGCGCCGCTGGGCTTCGACGGGCTAGCCGAACTGGCCGCCGCGAGCCCACTGCCCACGGTGGCCATCGGCGGCCTCACGGCCGAACACGTCGAGGCCGTGCGGCTGGCCGGGGCGAACGGCCTGGCGGTGGTCTCGGCGATCTGCGCCGCGCCCGACCCTCAAGCGGCCGCCCGCGCCTTCCCTCGCTTCGGCGCCGTCCGCTGAGGCGCCATGCCTAGAACGACGGGCGGCGATTCAGGGCGACACGACGCTCCTGGTAGGCAATCGCCAGGCCGCTGGCGATGATCAGGCTACCGCCCGCGAACACCCAGGGGTCCGGCATCTCGCCCCACAGCCCCCAACCCAGCAGCACCGCCCATAGCAGTGCCGTGTAGTCGAAGGGCGCGGCGATGGCCGCCGGCGCATAGCGAACGGCCTGGGTGAGCCCCACCATGCCGCCGACCCCGAGCACGCCGCCGACCAGGAAGCCGAGCCAATGCCACGGCGCCGGCGTCTGCCATACCCAGGGCAGGGCCAGGGACGCGCTCAGACACGGCACCAGGGTGGTGTAGAAGACCATCGCCCAGAGATGTTCCCCCTCGCCGTAGCGACGCGCCGTGATCATGGTCAAGGCGTAGAACAGCGCCGCGGCGATCACCATCAGCATGGCGGGCTGGAAGCCGGCGGCCCCGGGCCGGACCACCACCAGCACGCCGACGAAGCCGAACAGCGTGGCCAGCCAGGTCACGCGGTCGACCCGCTCGCCGAGCAACGGCACCGAGAGTAGCGTCACGAACAGCGGGGCGGCGAAAGCGATCGCCGTGGCGGTGGCCAGCGGCAGCAGTACCAGCCCCGACATGAAACTGATCATGGTGGCGGTGAAGATCAGGCCACGCATCAGGTGCACCCCCGGCCGGCGCGTGGCCAGGGTGCGCAGTCCGCCGTTGAAGCGTGCGATCAGCACGATCAGCGGCAACGACACCAGGGTCCGGAAGAAGATGATCTGCAACGGCGAGTGAACCTGACCCAACCACTTGGTGAGGGCATCGCCCAGGGCCAGGCACAGCACGCCGCCGCACATGAACAGGATGCCCTTCAAAGAAGATGTCATGCGTCGCCTCCATGCGTGCGCGAAAGAACGAAAACCCCGCCGGCGAAGCCGGCGGGGTGGTGAGCCTCACGCCGAGTGTCGAGCACGACAACGGCGGGGCCGACGGGGGTCGAGGCGCTGGCGGCTGCCGGAGCGCCCCGTCAGAGTGACGCCTGGACCACCATGCAATCCATGCCCTCGGCCTGCAGGCGCTGGCAGGCATCCCGTGCCTGCCCTTCGTGCAGGTCCACCAGGCGTGCCCGATAGACGCCGGCCTCCTCCACTCGAGGCACGGCGATGCGGGCCTCGAGGCGTTCGGCGGCCAACCGCGCGGCGGCGCGGTCGGCGAGGCGCCGCGCGTGGCCGGCATCGCTGAAGGCGCCGACCTGCACGCCCCAGCCACCCACGGCGGCATCGTCGGGTTCGCTCGACGCCGTCGGCCGAGGATCGTCGCGGTCCGCGACCGAGCCCCCGACGGCCGTGTCCGCGCTCGGCGCCGAGGCCACGATGGCCTCGTCCGGCGAGGGCGAGGTGACGTCCTGGACCACGGGCCCGGCATTGGAGGATGCCTCGTTTGCCGCCGGCCGTGACGATACCGCGGTGGCCGATGAGACGGAGGCCGAGGCGGCGCTGGATGCGTCGCTTGCCGCCGGCCGTGACGACACCGCGGTGGCCGATGAGACGGAGGCCGAGACGACGCTGGATGCGTCGCTGTCTCGGCTCGCCAGCCGCTGGCTCGCGGGCAGCGGCTGCCCGCCCATCGGCATCAGCCGTTCGTCGGAGATCTCGGTGCGCGCCAGCCAGCCGTGGCCGTCGGCCAGGGCGGCGCGCGCGAAGCCGCGATTCAGCAGATCGGCCATGTGATCGTCCCGGGAGGCCGCGGTGAAGCCACCCATCACCACCGAGAGCATGCGCCGGCCGCCGTGCACCGCCGAGGTGGCGACGTTGAAGCCCGAGGCGCGAATGAAGCCCGTCTTGAGGCCATCGGTGCCTGGGTAGTCGGCCAGCAGGTTATTGTGGCCGCGGTAGGTATTACCGCGCCACTCGAAGCGCTGCAGCGAGAAGTAGTCGTAGTACTGGGGGAAGTCGAGCATCAAGCGACGAGCCAGCACCGCCATGTCGCGGGCGGTGGTGACCTGGGCGTCGTCCGGCAGGCCGGAGGCGTTACGGAAGGTGGTGTGACGCATGCCGAGCTCGTGCGCCTGCTCGGTCATCATCCGCGCGAAGTGACGCTCGCTGCTCCCCAGGGCCTCGGCGACCACCACCGCCACATCGTTGGCCGAACGCACGACCAACGATTCGATCGCCGTCTCCACCGGGATGCTGTCGCCCGGCTTCAGATAGAGCTTGGTGGCCGGCATGGCCGCCGCCGCCGTCGAGACCGGCAGCGGCTGGCCCAGGCTCATGCTGCGGTCCTCCAGGGCCTCGAACAGCAGGTAGAGCGTCATCATCTTGGTCAGCGAGGCCGGGAAGCGCGGGGCATCGGCGTTCTCGGCATAGAGGACCTCGTGAGTGTCGGTGTCGATGACGATCCCCGCATAGCGGGGGTTCGCGGCCTGGGCGATAGGCGCCAGCAACATGCTGACCATGACGAGACCGGCGAGCAGACTGGCCCGCCAGTCGATGACCTGAGTCGGTAGCATCGGTGTTCCCCTGAAAAATGACACTCTACATGACTGCATTATGACCTAGCGGCCTGCCCTGTACAGGATGAAACGCGGCCCGACGCACCATTTCCATTTTTCGCTGTCGATCCGCCCGTCACATCCTCGAGTGCCGCGTCATGGCCCCCACAGGCGTGCGACGCCGAGCCCGGCCAGGCGTAGCGACAACAGCGTCAGCGCCAGCCGGAACAATGCGTCGAAGCGGCGCTCGGTGAGCCGCCCCAACACATGCAGCCCCAGCCAGGTACCGAGGAAGCCGGCCGCGACCATGGCCAGGATCAGCCCCAGCCAGTGATGAAACACGAAGCCGGCCGCCCCGAACACCAGGGCCTTGGTGAGGTGCTGGGCCACCATGCAGGCGGAGAAGGTCGCCACCTTGGCCAGGCGCCCCGCCTGGCGTTGCTTGATGAAGGCCGCCACCAGCGGGCCGCTGGCTCCCACCAGGCTCGACAGCAGGGTGGTGATCGCGCCGACGATCAGGGTGCCGAGCCGCCCCAGGGCGCGCCCGGGCAACCCCGGCCCCCACAGGGTGAACAGCACGAAGGCGGCGATGCACAGCTCCAGCACCCCGGCGGGCAGGCGGATCAGCAGCCAGGCCGCGGCCATGGCCCCCAGTGCCACACCGGGCAGGAAGGCCAGCAAGGTGGCGCGATCGAGATGGCGCCAGGTCATGCCCGCACGTCCGATGTTGGAGCCCAGCTGAACCATGCCATGCACCGGAATCAACGCCGCCGGCGGCATCACCTGGGCCAGCGCCATGATCATCAGCACGCCGCCACCGGCGCCGAAGGCCGCGGTGAAGGCCGATGTCAGCACCGACAGCAGGATCAGCAGCAGGCCGAGCCCGCCGGACAGCGGCGAGAGAGCATCGAGCAACGACATGGGGCATCCCGATCCATGGGCGAGCCCCCAGCATAGCCGAGGGCCGGCATCGGGGGCAGCCCTCGACCGCTCAGCGGCCCGCTCGGTGCCGCCCCACCCTCAGCGGAGCCCGGCCGCCATGACGCTGTGACGCCGGGCGGCGCGCTATGCGGTGTCGCCGCCCAGGGCCTCGCGCACCGCCGCCTGGGAGGCACGCTGGCGTTCGGCATAGAGGGCCAGCTCGTCGGTCACCGGAACGCCCAGGGCCGCTTCGAGGGCCTCGCGATTGGCGTTACCGGCATAGGCCGCGCCGCCGCCCTCGCCGAGGTTCGACTGGAAGATGCCCGCCGCACTCACCGGCAGGAAATCCTCGTAGGTGATCGGCCGAGCGCTCACCAGCCCGCGCTCGATCAGCGCCTCGAGGTCCGTCGCGTCGACCCCCGCCGCCGCACGCCCGGCCTCGGTGAGCCGATACTCGAAGAACGCCAGACCATCGCGGCGCAGCGTGGCCTCGTCGTCGGGGAACTCGGCGAAGGCCTCGGCCTGTACCCGCCGGTGCTGCTCGTGGGCGAGCCCCGCGGTCCGCTCGCGGGAAGCGCTCAGCAGGCGGTCGTAGAGCGCCCGCCCCTCGGCGGTCAGCGCCACGCCGCGCTGCTCGATCTCGCCGAAGCGCGCGGTGTGGGTGCCCTGGCGCTCGCCGGCGAAAAGAGTCGTCTCCTCCAGCGCCTTGAAGCTGGTCTGGCGCAGCAGGATCGGGCAGTCGCGACGCGGCGGCCCCTCGATCACCGCCTTGGGATTCATGCCGGCCGCCGGCATGCGCCGCTGCACCTCATCGATGTCCAGGGTCCGCGGCGTCAGGTGGTTGATATGCGGCCCGCGGAAGCACACCACATCGGCGATCAGCCGGTGCTCGGCGTGCAGCGCCTCGTAGGTCTCCAGGTCCACGGTGGCATAGCGGTGCCAGCGGAAGGTCTCCAGCGCCTCGCTCACGAACTGCTCCGCCTGAGCATCGTCGAGCCCGTCCTGGCGTTCGCTGAGCTCGATCAGCTCGCGGGCGCCGGGGGTGAAGATGTCGCGCTCTGCGAGGATCGCCGCGGCTCGCTCGCGCAGCGTCTCATCGTCGATCAGCTCGAGGCGCAGCAACGAGGTGAAGACACGAAAGGGGTTGCGGGCCAGCGCCGCGTCGTCGATGGGGCGGAAGGCCGTGGAGTGCACCGGGACCCCGGCCTCGGTGAGGTCGTAGTAGCCCACCGGATACATGCCCATCACCGCGAACAAACGGCGCAGCATCGCCAGTTCCGAGGCGCTGCCCACGCGAATGGCACCGTGACGCTCGACCCCGAGGCGATCCAGACCGTCGTGGTCGCGCAGCCGCTCGGCCAGGGCGGTGTCGCCCGCGAGGATCTCGCGGTTCACCTCGTCGACCAGCGTGAGCAGGGTCCCGTACTGGGGCACCTCGGCCTGATACATGGCCGACATGGCCCGGGAGAAGCGATCGCGGATCTCGTCGCGGGAGACGATGTCCGTGGCAGTGGCATTCATGGTGAATCCTCGGCGGTAGCGCCAGATGGCAAAAGACGTGACCTCCATGTAAGCAGAGGTGGCGACGATCCCCTACCGGAAAGGCGACGTCCTCTTTCATCCTTTGCCGGATTCTCCCCGGAAACGGCACGACGAGCCGACCGACGACGCGGAAAACCTGGCGCCGGGGCGCATGACGCCCCCTGCGACAATCTTGCTCACCCTCGGGAGTGGTGGTCGACGGCCTTTAGATGTATTTTAAATGCATCTTTAAGAGACGCCGCCACTCGCGAGGAACCCGACCATGCTGACCCACGCCCAGGAAGACCTGATCGCCGCCACCGCCCCGGTGGTCGCCGAGCATCTCGACACCATCACCCAGCGCTTCTACCCGCTGCTGTTCGAGCGCTATCCCCAGGTCGCACCGCTGTTCAACCAGGCCCACCAGGCCGATGGCGGCCAGCCGCGGGCACTGGCCGCCGCCGTGCTCGCCTACGTACAGCTGCGTCAGGACCCCGAACGGGCGCGTCAGACCCTGGGCATGGTGGTAGGCAAGCATGTGTCGCTGAACATTCAGCCCGATCAGTACCCCCTGGTCGGAGAGTGCCTGATGGTGGCCATCGGCGAGGTGCTGGGTGACGCGGTTACACCGGAGATCGCCGACGCCTGGGGCGCCCTCTACGGAGAGCTGGCCGCGCTGCTGATCGAGCTGGAGGAGCAGCGCTATCGTGCCTTCGAGCAGTGCGCCGGCGGCTGGCGTGGCCCCCGCGAGTTCCGCATCGCCGAGACCCATCAGGAGAGCGCGGTGATCCGCTCCTTCGTGCTGGAGCCCAGCGACGGCGGCGCGGTCGCCGAGCACGCTCCCGGCCAGTATATCGGCGTACGCCTGACCCTCGACGGCCGGCCCGTGCACCGCCACTACAGCCTCTCGGCGCTGCCCGATGGCCGCCGCTACCGCATCTCGGTGAAGCGCGAGGAACAGGGCGTGGCCAGCCGCCACCTGCACGACGCCATGCGCGTGGGCGACACCCTGGAACTGCTGCCGCCCGCCGGCGAACTGACCCTGGTGGATGGCGACGAACCCCTGCTGCTGGCCAGCGGCGGCGTCGGCCAGACCCCCATGCTACCGATCGCCCGCCAGGCCCTGGCCGCGGGCCGCCGGGTGGTCTATCTGCACGCCGCCCTGGATGCCGAGCATCGCGCCTTCGCCGGCGAACTCGATGCCCTGGCCGCCGAGCATCCCGAACGGCTGACCACGGTGAGCGTGCATGAGCGCGGCGCGGGGGCCGACCACACCGGCCGGGTGGATCGCGACCTGCTGTCCCGCTACCTGCCCGAGGGGGCGCGCTGCTACTTCGTCGGCCCCCAGGGCTTCATGAGCGCCGTGAATCAGGCGCTGAGCACGCTGGGCGTGCCGGACGAACGCCGCCACTACGAGCACTTCGGCCCGGCGCGCGCCCTCGACGCCGCCTGACTCGCCGCTCGCTTTAGGGCGTATCGCGCAGGCTGGCCGGCTCAGTGCCCCAGGATCTGGCTGAGGAACAAGCGGGTACGTTCGGACTCCGGATGGTTGAAGAAGGTCTCCGGCGGCGCCTGCTCGATGATCTGCCCCTGGTCCATGAAGATGACACGATCCGCCACGGTCTTGGCGAAGCCCATCTCGTGGGTCACGCAGATCATGGTCATGCCATCGCGGGCCAGTTCGACCATGACATCGAGCACCTCCTTGATCATCTCCGGATCCAACGCCGAGGTCGGCTCGTCGAACAGCATCACCTCGGGACGCATGCACAGCGCGCGGGCGATCGCCACCCGCTGCTGCTGCCCGCCGGACAGCTGCCCCGGATACTTGCGGGCCTGATCGGCGATCTGCACCCGCTCGAGGAACTCCATGGCGGTCTTCTCGGCCTCCGCACGGGGCTTCTTCTGTACCCAGGTCTGGGAGATGCAGCAGTTGTCGAGCACCGAGAGATGCGGGAAGAGGTTGAAGTGCTGGAAGACCATGCCGACGTTGCGGCGGATCTGCTCGATGCGTTTGACGTCCTGGGTCATGGTCACACCGTTGACGACGATGCGCCCCTGCTGGTGCTCCTCCAGGTGATTGAAACAGCGGATCAGGGTCGACTTGCCCGACCCCGAGGGACCACAGACGACGATACGCTCGCCCCGCGCCACCGTCAGATCGATGTCGCGCAGGACATGGAAGTCGCCGTACCACTTGTTGAGCCCCGCGACCTCGATCATCGGGCCGTCGGCGTGAGCACTTGCCGTGTTCGTGGAAGACATGCCGGTGATTCCTTGTTGTTAAGTGCTTGTTGTTCAATCTCTTTCGATGCGCGTGGCTCAGTTCCTGTGACCCGTGTGCAGGCGCCTCTCGATATACTGGCTGTAGCGCGACATGCTGAAGCAGAAGATCCAGAACATCAGCGCGGCGAACACGTAGCCCTCGATGGCGAAGCCCAGCCAGTTGCTGTCGGTGAGCCCGGCGCGGATGATCGCCAGCAGGTCGAACAGGCCGATGATCAGTACCAGCGAGGTGTCCTTGAACAGCGCGATGAAGGTATTGACGATGCCGGGAATGACCAGCTTCAAGGCCTGGGGCAGCACGATCAGCGCCATGCGCCGCCAGTAGCCCATCCCCAGGGCCTTGGCCGCTTCCTCCTGGCCCCTGGGAATGGCCTGCAGGCCACCGCGCACCACCTCGGCCATGTAGGCACTCCAGAAGAACATGATGCCGATCAGCGCTCGCAACAACTTGTCGAACTCCACCTCGGTGGGCACGAACAACGGCAGCATCACCGAGGCCATGAACAGCACCGTGATCAACGGCACGCCACGCCAGAACTCGATGAATACCACGCAGATGCCGCGTACCAGCGGCATCTTGGAACGCCGACCCAGCGCCAGTACCACCCCCAGCGGCAGCGAGCCGACGATCCCCACGATGGCGATCGTCAGGGTCAACATCAGCCCACCCCACTCGCGAGTCGGCACCGCCATCAGGCCGAAGTGGCCGCCGATCAACAGCCCATACGCCAGCACCGGGAAGCCCACCAGGGCGAACAGCCCCACCCAGCGCTTGGCGGGCAGCCGGGGGATCGCCAGCCAGGCGATCAGCAGCGCCAGCATCAAGAACACCGCATCGACCCGCCAGCGGGCGGCCTCGGGATAGAAGCCGTAGACGATGGTCTCGAAGCGGGCGCTGATGAACACCCAGCAGGCCCCTTCGCCGCTGCAGGCCTCGCGGGTGGAGCCCAGCCAGTCGGCCTCGATCAGCGCCCACTGCACAAGCGGCCACAACCCCCAACCCAGCAGCGCCAGGACGAGCAGGGTGATGGTCCCGTTGAGCGGCCCGTCGAAGAGATTGGCCCGCAGCCAGCCGAGCGCTCCGCGACGCTGGTCGGGCGGCCGGCGCGCCTCGATCATCTCGTTTCGTGTCGCCATCTCGGCCATGTCAGCGCTCCTTCAACAGGGTTCGGGCGTTATAGAGGTTCATCAGCGCCGACACCACCAGGCTGATCAGCAGATAGACGGCCATGGTCATGGCGATGATCTCGATGGCCTGGCCGGTCTGGTTGAGGGTCGTGCCGGCGAACACCGCCACCAGGTCCGGGTAGCCGATGGCCGTGGCCAGCGAGGAGTTCTTGATCAGGTTCAGGTACTGGCTGGTCAGCTGCGGCACGATGACCCGCATGGCCTGCGGAATGACGACCTTACGCAGGGTGATGTTGCCGGGCAGGCTGATCGCCCGCGCCGCCTCGACCTGCCCCTGGGGCACCGACTGGATGCCCGAGCGCACGATCTCGGCGATGAAGGAAGCGGTGTAGATCGACAGCGCCAGCCACAACGCCATCAGCTCGGGGATGACGGTGATCCCGCCCTTGAAGTTGAAACCGGAAAGCGCCGGCAGGTCCCAGGCGAGCGGCCGTCCGGTGATCAGGAACACCGCCAGCGGCAGCCCGATCAGGATCAACGCCCCGAGCCGGTAGACCGGCAATGCCTTGCCGGTGCGCACCTGCAGCCGCCGGGCGTAAAGCGTCAGGCTCACCACGGCGGCCAACGCCAGGGCCAGCGCCCAGAGGGTGGCCTCGAAGCCCGGCTGGGCCACCGGGGCCGGCACCATCAGGCCACGCACGTTGAGGAATAGCGCCTCGAACAGCGACAGGCTCTGGCGGGGGCTGGGCAGCGCCTGGAGCACCGCGAAGTACCAGAACAGGATCTGCACCAGCAGCGGAATATTGCGGAATATCTCCACGTAGGTGGTCGCCAGGCGGGCCAGCAACCAGTTGCTGGACAGCCGCGCGATGCCCACCGCGAAGCCGATCAGCGTGGCCAGGACGATGCCGAGGCCGGATACCAACAGGGTGTTGAGCAGCCCCACCACGAAGGTGCGGCCGTAGGTGCTGTCGCCGCTGTAGTCGATCAGCGACTGGGGGATCGAGAAGCCGGCCCGTTCCTGGAGGAAACCCAGGCCGGTGGTGATGCCCCGGGCCTCGAGGTTGGCCAGGGTGTTGGTCACCATCAGCAGGATCAGCCCCAGCAGGCCCAGCAGCAGCAGGGCCTGGATCACCAGGGCGCGCACGGCGGGGTCACGCCATAGCGGCCCCCGCTCGGAAGACGAAGAACGCAGCATGTCGAGCCTCGCAGACGATGAAACGACCCCTCACCCTCGAACGAGGGTGAGGGGAGACGGAGGATCGATGCCGATTAGCGGACGGGCGGCGCGTAGAGGATGCCGCCTTCGTTCCACAGGGCGTTCATGCCGCGGCCGATGGCGAGCCGCGAGTCCTCGCCCACGGTCGTGGCGAACACCTCGCCGTAGTTGCCCACCTGGGCGATGATGTCGTGGGCCCAGTCGTCCTCGAGGCCCAACTGTTCGCCATAGTTGCCGTCATTCCCCAGCAGGCGCGCGACCTGGGGGTTGGGCGGGTTCTGCTTCATCTCCTCGACGTTGCCGCTGTTCACGCCCAGCTCCTCGGCATTGACCATCGCGAACACGGTCCACTTGACGATATCCAGCCACTGATCATCGCCCTGGCGCACCACCGGGCCGAGCGGTTCCTTGGAAATCAGCTCGGTGAGGATCTCCACGCTGTCCGGCTCCGGCAATTGCAGGCGCAGGGCGCTGAGCTGCGAGGTATCGGAGGTCAGCACATCACAGCGACCGCTGGCGAAGCCCTGGGCCGTCTGGTCCGGGGTATCGAAGGTCACGGTGTTGATCTCGATGTCCCGGGACGGGAAGTAGTCAGCGAGGTTCAGTTCGTGGGTGGTACCGGACTGGATGCAGATGGAGGCGCCATCGAGGTTCTCGAGGCTCTCGATGCCGAGATCCTTGGCGACCATGAAGCCCTGGCCGTCGTAGAAGGTCGTGGTGGTGAAGTTGAGGCCCAGGGAGTTATCCCGCGTCGCCGTCCAGGTGGTGTTGCGCGAGAGCACGTCGATCTCGCCGGACTGCAGGGCGGTGAAGCGCTCCTTGGCGGTCAGCGGGGTGAAGACCACCTTCTCCGGATCACCGAAGATCGCCGAGGACACCGCGCGACAGGTCTCGACATCCAGGCCCTGCCAAGTGCCGTTCTCGTCCGGCGAGGAGAATCCAGACAGCCCGACGTTGACGCCGCAGCGCAGATTACCGCGTTCCTTGACTTCGTCGAGGGTGGCGGCCGAGGCGGCACTCGCCACTCCCAGGCCGAGGGTCGCGACAGACAGGGCGATCAGCGTCTTGTTGTTGTAGCGCATGATCCTTGACTCCATAGCTGTGAAAGGAATGCGGGGCTCGTGATTCCGCAAGCACGAACATAACAGAGCCGGGGAACGGTGCACGGGGCCGCTTTTAAACGTTCGGTTCGACTTTTCATGTGGTACTGCCCTAAAGCCCGTTTCCCGGCGCCGTACCGATTCCGTGAGCCGTTACCGTCTTCGGCCCTGCCGTACAGACGAAAGGTCAGCTCACAGAAAGCGCCCGACCTCGAGGGTCGGGCGCCATGGGTACGCCAGCAGATCAGCGCGCGTTAGAACCTGCCACCGGCACCGCCTCCCGGTCCTCCGCCGGCTCCCGATCCTGAACCGCCAGGGCCACCACCGCCACCGGAGCTGCCGCCGTTACCACCGGCTCCCGAGCCGCCACCGGAACCGCTCCCACCGCCGGAGCCACCGCCGGCACCGCCTCCCGGTCCTCCGCCGGCGCCCGACCCTGAACCGCCAGGGCCACCACCGCCACCGGAGCTGCCGCCGTTACCACCGGCTCCCGAGCCGCCACCGGGGCCATCACCATCACCGCCACCGGGACCGCCGCCATCACCGCCGCCGTCACCGCCGCCGTCACCGCCGCCATCACCGCCGCCGTCACCGCCGCCGTCACCGCCGCCGTCACCGCCGCCGTCACCGCCGCCATCACCGCCGCCGTCACCGCCGCCGTCACCGCCGCCATCACCGCCGCCATCACCGCCGCCATCACCGCCGCCGTCACCGCCGCCGGTATCGGCGTCATCGTCTTCGGGATCATCCATTGGCGTGGGTGGACTGGTCGGTGCAGGAATGACATCTCCTGTGGTGTTGGGCACGACGGCTACGAGCCTCAGGAAGGAGGAACCATCACAGCCCTCCAGGAAGCCCCCTCCGCAGCCGCCGCCACCACCGCCCGCCGCGGGTGGCGGAAGGTCCTCGAGCAGTGCCGCGACCTCGGCGTCGGTCAGTGCCTCGGCCGGCTGTGTCATCTGGTCGTTGGCGACGTTTGCCATCTCATTCGCCGAGAGCGCACTGCCCCCGGCCCGATCGATTTCCGACTGCGCCTGAACGCCGGAGGCTGACAGGCAGCCCACGGCGACGGCCAGGGCAGCTAACTTGAACCCTTGCATCTCGCCCCTCCTCCGCCGCCGACCGGAGCCGCCGACGACACATGACGCCAGACAACATTCTGTTACATACAACCCAAGCATCGTCATCAAGTGCGGGCTTCACCATCGGAAGAAGTGCTGATTATCGCCTCGGGAAAATCAGCCATACGAATGCCCCGCCAACAGCAGGAAACTCGTACCCGTGGCATCGATCGTCGTCTCGCCGGCCCCGCATCACGCCCGGCACATCCGCCTCGAGCGTTGGCCGCGGCCACGGCTCCCCCAGGCACCGATCCTCGACAGGCCGGGGCGGCATCATGGTGACATGATAGGATGACCCGCATGCTCCGCCTTTCCGCCGCGCCTGGAGACTCGTATGCGCCTGACCCACTTCACCGACTACTCGCTGCGAGTATTGACCTATCTGGCCGTGAAGAAGGGCAAGCAGGAAGAGCGTGCGACCATCGCCGAAATCGCCGAGCGCTTCGCCATCTCGCGCAACCATCTGATGAAGGTCGTGCGGGAGCTGAGCCGGCTCGGCTACCTGCATGCCACTCGCGGCAAACACGGCGGATTGCTGCTGCGCCATGCGCCCGCCGATATCTCGCTGGGTGGGCTGGTCCGCGATACCGAGCCCGACCTCGGCCTGGTGGAATGCTTTCGCGACGGCGACACCTGCACCATCACCTCGGCCTGCCGGCTGCGGCCGATCCTCGGCGAGGCTCTGGCCGCCTTCCTGGCGGTGCTCGACCGCTACACCCTGGCGGACCTGCTGGGGCCACAGCGAGACGATCTGGAACAGCTGCTGCACCTGGACGACTTGCCTCCCGCCGTCGAAGCGCGACCGGCCTCCTAGGCCTCATCTGGTCTTCGTTCGCCGACTCTTCAGACAAAGCCTAAGTCGCGTAGCCCCATCGAATCGCCTCACGGCCGCGATCCAATCGACGGCTTGCCACGGGCGTCGGCTCCCCCCTACTCGAGGCCCCGCACCGGATGTCTCAGCGGCCCCGCCCCTCAAGCGCCTTGCGCGATGAATCCATGATGAAAACTTCTGGATGACCAACTAGCTTGGGGGATGTCGTCGCCTTTTCGCCGGCGGCCTAGCAACGCATGGAGGTATGCGATGTTCACTCGAAACCGTTCCCACGCCACCCTGTTCGCCCTGCTGCTCGGCGGCGCCCTGCTGTTGCCAGGGATCGCCCTGGCCGATCATCACGAAGACGATGGCATGCAGCAAGACGCCATGAGTGATGAGGCGATGGAAGAAGAAGGCGCCATGAAGCACGATGCCATGGGCGAGGAAGGCGCCATGGACGGCGACGCTGCCATGAAGTCCGAGGGTGACGATGCCATGGCCGACGAGGAAGACACCATGAAATCAGCAGGCGAGGATGCCGACGACGAGATGATGGAGGAAGACGACGAGATGTGACGCTCGGCGCGCCCCTGACCCGCCGCCGGGCCTCTAGCCCGGCGGCCGCCCTCCCGATACGGGGCTCACTGAGGTCCTTTCGGTCCTCGTCTTGCCTGCCGGCGACATGCCCACGCCGTACCCGGGAGGCTCCATGGCCAAGATGCACCATGCCGCCCGCGACCGCCCCCAGACGATCATCCGCCGGCACCCTGGTCGCCAGTGGTTCGTCGCTGCTGGGTGGCTGCGACCGCCTGCCGCGTAGCGATGCGCTACAGCCACTGTTCGACGCCAGCGAGTCGTTGACCCAACGCACCCACCGCCTGCTCGCCTCCCGCGAATCGCTGGACCGCGAGTATCCTGCCACGGACATCGCGCCGACCTTTCGCCCCAACGGCACCACCCGGCCCGACGGAGCCGAGTACCGGCGCCTGGCCGACGGCGGCTTCCATGACTGGCGCCTGCGGGTGGACGGCCTGGTCGAGTTCTCTCTCGATGCGCTGCGCGCCATGCCGGCGCGTACCCAGATCACCCGCCACGACTGCGTCGAGGGCTGGAGCTGCATCGGCCAGCGGACCGGCGTACCGCTGGGCGGGCTGCTGTCGCGGGTAGGCGTTCACGACTCGGCGCGCTTCGTGGTCTTCCACTGTGCCGACCGCTATCGAGGCGGGGACCGTTACTACGAGAGCCTGGACCTGCGCGAGGCTCACCACCCCCAGACCCTGCTGGCCTACGCCCTCAATGGTGCCGACCTGCCCGTCGCCAACGGCGCCCCGCTGCGCCTGTGCGCCGAGCGTCAGCGGGGCTACAAGATGGCCAAGTACGTGATGCGCCTGGAAGTGGGGGAAAGCTTCGCCCATCTGGGCGGCGGCCACGGCGGGTTCTGGGAGGATCGCGGCTACCGCTGGTGGGCCGGCATCTGAGCCCGCGGACAGCCGAAGGCGGAACGTGCTAGCCTCGCCGATTTCCCGGTCATGGAAGCCTACATGCTCCGCTCTTCCCTCCGCACGACGCTCGAGCGTCGCCTGCCCGCGCTGGCGGCCCTCGGCCTCGCCGCCCCCGCGCTCGCCGGCAGCCTCAACACCTCCGACATCCAGGCCCACGGCGACTGGCACTCACTGGCCCTGCAGCTGGGCGACGAGCATCATGTGCGGGCGCTGGAACAGCACAGCTATAGCGACAGCGTATTCAGTCTCAACGCCACCCCGGGCGCCTGTGGGGCCCCCTGGTTGGAGCTGCGCGTCGAACTCGGCGAGCTCCAGGCCGAGAGCGCCATCGTCAACCGAGTGCCGGCGGACCTGCTGATCGATCAGGGCTGGGTCCACCAGGGACAGGCCGACTTCATCACCGAGCGCGGCAACAGCGGCTTCTACGCACGCCTTAGCCTGCCCGATATCGACGCCGCACTCGACGAGATGCGCGACGGCGAGACGCTGCGACTGCGCCTGCACCGCGCCGAGGACGACTACTGGTTCCTGGTCTTCAGCCTGGCGGGCTTCGAGGAGGCCCAGCAGCGCATGCAGCGGCTTTGCCGCGCGGGCTAAGGCCTGCCCCCTGCCACAACGCAAGACGCCCCCGCCGCGGGGCGGCGAGGGCGTCCTGCATGAACGCTCGGGGCGATCAGCTGCGGATCAGGTGATCGAAGGCCCCCAAGGCGGCCTTGGAGCCTTCGCCCATGGCGATCACGATCTGCTTGTAGGGCACCGTGGTCACATCGCCGGCGGCGAAGATACCGGGCACCGAGGTCATGCCACGCTCATCGACCACGATCTCGCCATGCGCGGAGAGCTCGATGGGCGAGTCCTTCAGCCACTCGGTATTGGGTACCAGGCCGATCTGCACGAAGACACCCTCGAGGGCCAGCTCGCGAAGCTCGCCGGAGGCGCGCTCCTCAAAGGTCAACCCGGTGACGCGGCTGCCGTCGCCGTTGACCGCGGTGGTACGCGCGCCCTTGATCACCTCGACGTTGGGCAGGCTTGCGAGCTTCTTCTGCAGCACCTCGTCGGCGCGCAGCTCATCCATGAACTCGATCAGCGTGACCTCGCCGACGATGCCGGCCAGGTCGATGGCCGCCTCGACGCCCGAGTTGCCGCCACCGATCACCGCCACCCGCTTGCCCTTGAACAGCGGGCCATCGCAGTGCGGGCAGTAGGCCACGCCCTTGTTGCGGTACTCGGCCTCACCCGGCACGTTCATCATGCGCCAGCGGGCGCCGGTGGCCAGCACCAGGCTCCGGCTCCTCAAGCTGGCGCCGGACTCGAAGCGCACCTCATGCTCGCCGCCCGACTCGCCCGGCACCAGCTCGACGGCACGCTGCAGGTCCATGATGTCGACGTCGTATTCCTTGACGTGTTCCTCCAATGCCGCGGCCAACTTGGGGCCTTCGGTATGCGGCACCGAGATCAGGTTCTCGATGGACAGGGTGTCCAGCACCTGGCCGCCGAAGCGCTCGGCGGCCACGCCGGTGCGGATGCCCTTGCGCGCCGCATAGACCGCCGCCGCGGCGCCAGCCGGGCCGCCGCCGATCATCAGCGTATCGAAGACTCCCTTCTCGCGGATCTTGGCGGCCTCACGCTCGACGGCACCGGTGTCGACCTTGGCGAGTATCTGCTCGAGGCTCATGCGCCCCTGATCGAACGTCTCGCCATTGAGGAACACGCTCGGTACCGACATCACCTCGCGGGCCTCGACCTCGTCCTGGAACAGCGCGCCGTCGATGGCATCGTGGGAGATACGCGGGTTGAGGATCGCCATCAGGTTCAACGCCTGGACCACGTCCGGGCAGTTCTGGCACGACAGCGAGTAGTAGGTCTCGAAGTGTAGGTCGGCGTCGAGCGAGCGGATCTGTTCGATGACCTCGTCGCTGGCCTTGGGAGGATGCCCTCCCACCTGCAGCAGGGCGAGCACCAGGGAGGTGAACTCGTGGCCCATGGGGATGCCGGCGAACACCACGCCGGTGGACTCACCCGCGCGGTGCAGGGCGAAGGCCGGCACGCGGCGATCCTTGCCCTCGGTAGACAGGGTGATCCTGTCGGAAAGCCCGGCGATCTCGACGAGCAAGGCATGGAGTTCCTGGGACTTGTCGCCGTCATCCAGGGTGGCGACCAGCTCAAAGGGTTGCGTGACCTTGTCGAGATAGGCTTTCAGCTGTTGCTTCAGAGAGTCGTCCAACATGACGGCGGCAATCCTCGATAGCGGGGGGTTCAAGGACACGACTTCCCCGTGCGAGCCATCGGCTCGCCGCCTGGCGCGTGTCTCAGGAAAACCCGGGAATAGGGCCCCGCCGCGGCGTCGACGCGATCTCGCTTGCGCGACTGGTTGGGCGACCGCGGCACCGCCACGGCGGGGTAACAGAGAGCGGAAGTCGGCGACTCCCACGTATCGGTATGGGCTTAGATCTTGCCGACCAGATCCAGGGACGGCGCCAGGGTCTCTTCGCCTTCTTCCCACTTGGCCGGGCAGACCTCGTTGGGGTTAGCGCGCACGTATTGGGCGGCCTTGACCTTGCGCAGCAGCTCCTCGGCGTTACGGCCGATGTTGCCGGCATTCAGCTCGATGATCTGGATCTTGCCGTCCGGGTCGACCACGAAGGTACCGCGGTCGGCGACGCCTGCTTCCTCGATCAGCACCTCGAAGTTACGCGATACGACATGCGTCGGGTCGGCCAGCATCGGATACTGGAGCTTGCCGATGGTCTCGGAGCTGTCGTGCCAGGCCTTGTGGGTGAAGTGGGTGTCGGTGGACACGCCGTAGATCTCGACGCCGAGCTGCTTGAACGCGTCGTAGTTGTCGGCCAGGTCCCCCAGCTCGGTGGGGCAGACGAAGGTGAAGTCGGCCGGGTAGAAGAAGAAGATGCTCCACTGGCCTTGCAGGCTCGCTTCGCTGACCTCGACGAAATCGCCGTTGTGGTAGGCGGTGGCATTGAACGGTTTAACTTCGGTGTTGAGCAGTGACATGGCGTTCCTGTCCTCGTTGGGTCGGTGTGTGAAGAAGACAGGGACGAGAATATCGGCAACGCATCAATAGTTTAAATTGAATGATATTATTTTTCTGATAGTTAATGGCTAACACAATGTTTCCTACCTCGTGCGCCCGCACACAAGGCGCCCCCACCGCCGGGCGATGGGGGCGCGGAAACCAACGCAACATTGCCCCCGTTCAACGCAGCTCGCTGACGGCCTCGCGAATGTCCGCGACGCTGGCCTTGGTGAGGTCCTTGGCCAGGGAATGGATGACCGTCTTGGCGGTAGGCCCATCGAGCTTGTCGCGCAGCAGCCCGAGGAAGCGCGGCGGGGCGACCAGGATCAGCTTGCCCAGGCGGTTGTCCACACGGGCCTGGTAGAGACGATCGGCCACCTCGCGGGCGAAGAGATGCTGGTGATGCGCGGAGGCCGTGCCCTCGCCTCCGGCCGACCGGGCCGCGGTGGCCGAGGATTCGTGCACGTCGCCTTCGCGATCGGTCACCAGGTCGCCTTCGTGCAGGCGTCCCTCGGCGTGCACCAGGCTATCCTGCTCTTCGAGTTGAAGGGCATCCCGGGTGAACACCCGGGCCCTGGCGGCATCGGCCACCACGATATAGGTCGTCATAGTCACTCCTTGCCTACGCATGAGAAAGCGCGAGGGAGCCTCGGCGCTCTTCCTCTCACAGCATTGGCAAGGCATCGCCCAGCGTCAAACGGCGACACCCGGCGTCGGCATCCGCGGACACTGCCGCACGGCCGCCGGCTAGGGTAGGATGCCGCCCTCACCGGCGCGGCGCGCCGCCACGCTCGCACGGCATCTCGAAGGCCGACCCTCGGAGGACACGATATGCGCCACTTCCTGTTCCCGCGACACCCCCTGCCGCGTCGCACCCTGTTGTTCTGCCACGCCGTCCTGCAGCTCGGCCTGCTGATCGCCGGCGGCCTGTGGCTGGCCCCACGCACGCCTTGGCTGGCCGATGTCGGCTGGGCGGCGGCCTGGCCGGCACTGGCCTTGGGTGGTGGTACGCTGCTGCTGGCCATGGTCGGCGTACGCCTGCTGGCCGAGCTGTGGTTGCTGCCTCATCACCTGGCCACTCAGCGCACCGGCTTCTCCTCCGGTGCCATGGTCACTCGCTCGGTGGAGCGCCGTCCGGCGATCCACGACCCTCAACGCAGCCAGGCCGACGGCGGCCGCGAGGTCGATGCCGAGGACACCGTGCTGAGCCCGGCCCGTGTCGCTCGCCAAACGCCGCGTCAGCGTGGCGACGAACCGAGCCTGGACCTGGCCGAGGGCCAGCCGGAGCCCGCTCCCCGCCACGAGCCTCGCCTCTAGGCTTGCTGAAGAGTCGACGAGCGAAGGCCAGACAAGGAAAAATCGGCGGGAAACGGAGTCTACGGGGTGTGAATGCGTACGTTGAGTCGATTCTTAACGCCGTATGGCCGAGCGCAGCCAGTTTGCGAACAGGGCCTAGGCCGCCATGCTCGGTAACCACGACGAACCCCGGCCGCGGCCGGGGTTCGTCATCGTGTCACCTGGCGACGCCGCCTTCAGCCGTGCGGTTCGTCCAGCAAGCGGCGCATGAAGGGGGGCAGCGCCAGGGCGCCACGGTGGGCCTCGGCGGTGTAGTAGTCGAGCGGCAGCTCGTGCGCCGTGGCATCCGCCTCGCGGAAGGTCGCGACGTCGCCTTGCTTGCCGGCCAGGGTCACGCTCCACCAGCCGGAGGGGTAGACCGGCTGCGGGAAGGGCAGCGTGGCCACGCTGTCGAAACCGGCCTCGCGCATGTCATGGCGTAGCTCGCGGATGATCGAGCCGCTGTGGTAGAGCGGCGACTCGCTCTGCTGCACCAGCACCCCGCCCGGGCGCAGCACGCGATGGCAGCGGCGCAGGAAGTCGGTCTTGAACAGACCTTCGGCGGGCCCGACCGGGTCGGTGGAGTCGATGATCAGCACGTCGATGCTGTCCTCGGCGGCCGCCTCGATCCACTTCACCCCATCGGCGAACTTGAGCTCGGCGCGCGGATCGTCGTTCGAGGCGGTCAGCGCCGGGAAGAAACGCTCGGATGCCCGGGTCACCTCCTCGTCGATATCGATCTGGGTGACCCTTTCGACGCCGGGGTGGCGCAGCACCTCGCGCAGGGTGCCGCAGTCGCCGCCGCCGATGATCACCACCCGCCGGGGATCGGCGTGGGTGAACAGCGCCGGGTGGGCGATCATCTCGTGGTAGAGGAAGTTGTCGCGGTCGGTCAGCATCACGCAGCCGTCGAGCGTCAACAGGTTGCCGAAGGCCTCGGTCGCGTAGACCTCGAGGAGCTGATAGGGGCTCTGCACCTCGTGTAGCTTCTCGGACACCTTCAGCGAGAAGGCACTGCCGTGGCTAGCGAAGACTTCGGTGAACCAGCCAGCATTAAGCTCATGGCCGTGGCCAGAGTCGAAGCCTGTATCGTGCGTGGAACTCATCGCAAACCCTCAGGGTGACGAGTGAAAGAAAACCCGGGCCGCCCGCGGCGGCCGGCAAGGACGCCTAGCGAAGGGCACGCCGGCGAAGCGCCCACAGCACCAGCACCGCGCACGCCGCCCCCAGGGCGTTGGCCATGAGATCGGCGGGATCGCCGCCGACGCGCCCCGGCACCAGGGTTTGGGCGAACTCGACGGCCACCCCGAACAGCACGGCGGCGGCGAAGGCCAGCGGCAGACGCAGGCCGGCCAGCCCAACGAGCCCGGCGATGGCGGCATAGCCGAGGAAATGGCTGGCCTTGTCCCAAGGCAACGAGCTCGGCAGCTCATCGCCCGGCGTCAGGCTGCCCCAGGCGATCACCAGGGCCGCCACCAGCGCCAGCCCGGCCCACAGGCGGCGCCGGTCGTGCCAGCGCCGCAGCAGGCACATGAGTCGACCCGTCTCAGCCATGGGGCGCTTGGTGATAGGCGGGGCTCAGCTCGTGCAGCGCCTCCATGAAGTCGGTCACGCGCTGCGGATCGGTGAACTGGCTGATGCCGTGGCCCAGGTTGAACACATGCCCCGGGCCGCTGCCGTAGCTGTCGAGGATGCGCGACACCTCGGCGCGAATCGCCGCAGGATTGGCGAACAGCACATTGGGGTCCAGGTTGCCCTGCAGGGCCACCCGGTCGCCGACCCGCGCCCGGGCGCCGGAAAGCTCGGTGCTCCAGTCGAGCCCCAGGGCGTCGGCGCCGCTCGCCGCCAGGTCTTCGAGCCACTGGCCGCCGTTCTTGGTGAACAGGATCACCGGCACCCGGCGCCCCTCGTGTTCGCGAATCAGCCCGGCGACGATCTGCTCCATGTAGCGCAGCGAGAACTCCCGATAGGCGGGCGTGGAGAGTGCTCCCCCCCAGGTATCGAAGATCTGCACGACCTGGGCGCCGGCGCGGATCTGAGCGTTGAGATAGTCGGTCACCGCCCGGGCCAGGGTGTCGAGCAGCCGGTGCATGATGTCCGGCGTGTCGTAGAGCATCGCCTTGACGTGGCGGAAGTCCTTGCTCGAGGCGCCTTCCACCATGTAGGTCGCCAGCGTCCAGGGGCTGCCGGAGAAGCCGATCAGCGGCACCCGGCCGTTGAGCTCGCCGCGGATGGTCGAGACGGCGTTCATCACGTAGTCCAGGTCGCGCTCGGCATCGGGCACGCTGAGCGCGTCGACCGCCTCGGCGGTGCGCACCGGCTTGCGGAACTTGGGCCCCTCGCCGGTCTCGAAATACAGTCCCAGCCCCATGGCATCGGGAATGGTCAGGATGTCCGAGAACAGGATGGCGGCATCCAGCGGATAGCGTTCCAGCGGCTGCAGGGTGACCTCGCAGGCGCGATCGCGGTCACGACACAGGTTCATGAAGCTGCCGGCCTGGGCACGCAGCTCACGATATTCCGGCAGGTAGCGACCGGCCTGGCGCATCATCCACACCGGCGTGCGGTCCACGGGCTGCCGCGCCAAGGCGCGCAGGAGGCGATCGTTGTTGAGTTCCATGCGGGCGCTCATCCACGGAAAATGTGGGCGCATTGTAACCCATAGGAACCACTCGGGCTGCTCGTGAGGCCGTCATCGTCCTGATAGAATGGGGACATCTCCATCGGCCATGCCATGGTCATGCATCGAGGTATCCCGTGACGATTCGCTACATCGCCGCCTCCCGGCTGCCCACCCCCTGGGCCACCTTCACCATGCACGGCTTCGAAGACGAGGCCACCGGCAAGGACCATGTCGTCTTGACCCTGGGCGACGTCGACGATGGCGCGCCGGTCCTCGGCCGCGTGCATTCCGAGTGCCTGACCGGCGACGCCCTGTTCTCGATGCGTTGCGACTGCGGTTATCAGCTACAGGAGGCGCTCAAGCGCATCGCGGCCGAAGGCCGCGGCGTGTTGCTCTATCTGCGCCAGGAAGGCCGCGGCATCGGCCTGCTCAACAAGATCCGTGCCTACCACCTGCAGGATCAGGGCGCCGATACCGTCGAGGCCAACGAGCGCCTCGGCTTCGCCGCCGACCTGCGCCGCTACGACCTCTGCCTGCCGATGCTCGAGGCGCTGGGCATCGGCTCGCTCAGGCTGATGACCAACAACCCGCGCAAGGTCGATTCCCTGACCCAGGTCGGCGTCGAGGTCAGCGAGCGAGTGGGGCTGACCACCGGTCTCAACCCCCACAACGAGCACTATCTCTCCACCAAGGCCGGCAAGCTCGGCCACATGATGGCGCTGGACGACTTCACCCCGGCCGGCGACGTGGACGACGAACGCAAGCCCTGAGCCCGCCTCCCATCGACGAGCCCCGCGGCAGCGACGCCGCCGCGGGGCCTGGCCCTTCGGGCCCACCGCCCGACCTCCCGCTCACGGCCGCGCCTGGGCGATCACCTCGCCGCCGCACACCTCCTCTCAGCGACGACATAGGCCGACGTTATCGCCGCCATAGGCATCTATGTTTTGGCTTATCTTTAACGTGCTATTATTATACTCGTTATCAAATCGCACCAACGAGGATGCTCCCCATGAAGACCAAGATGATCGCCGCCAGCCTGCTACTCGCCGCCCTGCCCATCGCCGCCCAGGCCGACCAGGCCAGCGAGCGCGCCCTGACGCTCAACCAGGCGTCGCTGTCCACCGCTCAAGACACCGCGACCCAGGATGCCTCCCACGAGACGACCATGGACTGGGGCGGCAGTGAGGCCATGGCCCAGGCCCGCCTGCGCCTGAATGCCCAGCCGCAGCCGAGCCGTATCGCCTCCAGCGGCAGTGCCAACGAGCTGGCCCGCCAGGCCACCCAGGGCTGAGGCACACGCCTCACGCCTGATCGCGGCCGCCTTCCGGCGGCCCGATGCAAGAAGCCCTCGGCCTTGGCCGAGGGCTTCTGCGTCTATCGAAGGCGAGGGTCAGCCTTGCTGGGCCGACGATCGGTCGCCCGGCGCACGCCAGAAGTAGCGTAACACCTGGGCTATCACCACCAGGGTCAGAATGCCACAGACCCCGCCGACCAAGGCGCTGCCCGACAGGCCGGCGATGAAGAACGCCAGGATGCCGGACACCCCCGCGGTGATCGCGTAAGGCAGCTGGGTACGCACATGATCGATGTGATCGCACGACGAGCCCGCCGAGGAGAGGATGGTGGTATCCGAGATCGGCGAGCAATGATCGCCGAAGATACCGCCACTGAGCACCGCGGCGATGGCCAGGCCGAGTGGAAGATCCATGGCGACCGCCACCGGCATGGCGATGGGAATCAGGATGGCGAAGGTGCCGTAGGACGTCCCGGTGGTGAAGGCCACCAGGGCACCGATCAGGAACAGCAGTACCGGCACCACGCTCGGCGAGATATTCGCCTGGGCCAGCGTCACGAGATAGTCGGCGGTGCCGAGCTCGGAGGTCACGCTGCCGATCGACCAGGCCAGGGTCAGGATGATGTAGACCAGGGTCATGCTCTTGATGCCATCGACCACGATATCCATGGCCTCGCGGAAGTCGAACAGCTTCTGCGTCATGCCCATGGTCAGGCCGACGGCCACCGCCACCAGCGTGGCGATCAGGATCGACTGCCCACCGTCGGCCTCGCCCACGGCGGTGACCAGGTCATTCTCGGGGAAGTTGCCGGTCCACAGGAACAGCGGCGGAATCATCCCCACCAGCACCGCGATGGGCACCAGCATGTTGCGCTTGCGTGCCGTCGCCTCCGGCACAGGGCTCATCTCCTCGGCCTCATGCCCGGAGGGCGGCTGGGCCCCATCGGCCATCACCGCCCCGGTGGTCTTGGCGCGTTCCTCGGCGCGGGCCATGGGGCCGAAATCGTGCTGGGTCACGACGATGTAAACGATCATCCCCAGGGCCAGCCAGGCATAGAAGTTCAGCGGAATCGATGACAGGTAGATCAGATACTCGGAGCCATCGATCTCCATCGCGGTCAGCTGAGTGCCGATCAGCCCCATCACGAACACCACCCAGGTGGAGACCGGACCCAGCAGGCACATCGGCGCAGACGTCGAGTCGACGATATAGGCCAGCTTCTCCCGCGAGACCTTCAACCGGTCGCTGATCGGCCGCATCACGCTGCCCACGGTCAGGGCATTGAAGTAGTCCTCGAAGAAGATCAGCACGCCGAGCCCCAGGGTCGCGCCCTGGGCACCGCGCCGCGAGGCCACCCGGGCCGAGATGGCACGGGCGATGGCCTGGGCGCCACCGGTGCGCTGCAGCACGCCGATCAGCACCCCGAACAGGCCGCAGTAGATCAGTACCGTGACGCTCCATTCGTCGCCGACGCTGGGGATGATGAAATCACCGAAGCTATTGTAGAGACCGGCCGCGGGGTTGCCGCCGGCCAGCATGGTGGCACCCAGCCACACGCCGCAGAACAGCGCCGGAATGACGTTGCGCGTCACCAGCGCCAGCACGATGGCCAGCACCGGCGGCAACAAGGAAAGGATTCCGAATGACATCAGGGGGGTCTCCTGGAAATTATTGTAGGCCTCCACCGGCGTGCCCGGCGCGAATGGCGCCGATCATCCGGACGAGCCGGCGCGCAGCCGGGCATCCTAGGCTCCCCGGCTCGTTCCGGCAAGCTTGATGTCACATTCCGACAAGACACCGTCGAATCGCGGCATCGGCACACGCCCCAGACGCGACGAAGCCCCAGCGGATGGGGCCTCGTCGTGCATCACGCGTATCGCTGCGGGGTCAGGCGGCGCGAGCCTTGCGGATGCGTTCGTAGGCGTTGCCGATCTCGCTGGTGCGTTCCTTGGCCACCTCGCGCATGCTCTCGGGCATGCCCTTGGCGGCGAGCTTGTCGGGATGGTTCTCGCTCATCAGGCGCCGATAGGCCTTCTTGATCTCGGCATCGCTGGCCTCGGCGGAGACTCCCAGCACCTGGTAGGCATCCTCCAGCGAGGGGCCCGAGTCGCCCGCCGCATCGGGGCCGCCACGCAGCATCGCCTCGATCTGGGCGATCTCGGCATCGGAGCAACCCAGCCCGCGCATGACCCGTGTCAGCATCTCGTGTTCGGCGGGGTGCAGCTGGCCATCGGCGGCCACGGCGGCCAGCTGGACCTGCAGGAATACCTGGCGCAGCGCCGGCTGGGTGCCGACGATCTGACGCACCTTGGCCAGCTCGGCGTCCAGATCGAAGTCGGCGCTCTTGCCGCGGGTGAAATCGGCGCGCGCCTTGGCGCGCTGCTGCTCGTTGAGCCGCAGGCGATCCCACAGCGTGCGGGAGGCCGCCAGCTCGTCCTCGGAGACCTGACCATCGGCCTTGCACAGGCACCCCATGACCGCGAAGGTCGATTCGAGGAACTGCGTCTGCACCCCGGCCAGCCGCCCCAACATGCTCTTGCGCAGCCGATGCGCCAGCCAGTAACCCAGCCCGCCACCGACCAGCAGCCCCACGAAGCCACCGATCAGGTAGCCCAGCAGGGCGCCGATGAATAACAACACTCTCATGACGTTTCTCCCTGTTCGACGGCGTCGGCCGCCAGTCGGCGGCGAATCGCCGCCTCGATACCCGCCGCGTCGAGGCCGCACTCGGTCAGCAGTTCGGCGGGCTTGCCATGTTCGACGAAGGCGTCGGGCAACCCGAGGTTGAGCGTCACCCCCGGGTGCCCCGCCGCCATCAGCACGTCGTTGACGCCGCTGCCGGCGCCGCCGGCGATCACGTTCTCTTCGAGCGTCACCAGCAGGTCATGCTCGGCGGCGGCGGCCAGCACCGCCTCGCGATCCAGCGGTTTCACCGAGCGCATGTTCAGGTGCGTGGCGTCGAGCCGTTCGGCCACCTCGGCGGCGGGGCCATTGAGGCTACCGAAGGCCAGCAGCGCCACCCTGGGCCCATCGCCACCGGCACGGCGACGCCGCTGGGCCTCGCCGATCGCCAGGGGCTCCAGGTGCTCGGGTATCTCGACGCCGGGGCCGGTGCCGCGCGGATACCGCACCGCCGCCGGCCCGGCATGGTGATAGGCGGCGCTGAGCATGGCCCGGCATTCGGCCTCGTCGGCCGGCGCCAGCACCACCAGGCCGGGCACGCAGCGCAGGTAAGACAGGTCCAGGGCGCCGTGGTGAGTCGGGCCGTCCTCGCCGACCAGCCCGGCACGGTCGATGGCGAAGGTGACGTCCAGCTCCTGCACCGCCACGTCATGGATCAACTGATCATAGCCGCGCTGCAGGAAGGTGGAGTAGATCGCCACCACCGGTTTCATGGCCTCACAGGCCATGCCGGCGGCCAGCGTCACCGCATGCTGCTCGGCGATCGCCACGTCGTAGTAGCGCGTCGGATGTTCCTGGGAGAAGCGAATCAGGTCCGAGCCCTCGCGCATCGCCGGGGTGATGCCGATCAGCCGGTCGTCCGCCACCGCCATGTCGCACAGCCAGTCGCCGAACACCGCGCAATACTTCTTCGGCTTCGGGCGCGATACATCGCTCTGCGGCTTGGGACCCTCCGGCACCGGGTTGGCCGGCTTGAGCGGCGGCGCCTCACTCTTGCCCGGCTCGCGCTTCTCCAGCTTGGTGATGGCGTGATAGCCGATGGGATCGGCCTCGGCGGGCAGGAAGCCGCGCCCCTTGCGGGTCTTCACGTGGAGGAACTGCGGGCCATCCAGGTCGCGCATGTTGCGCAGGGTCTGGGCCAGCGCCGTCAGGTCGTGCCCGTCGATGGGACCGATGTAGTTGAAGCCCATCTCCTCGAACAGCGTCGCCGGGCTGACCATGCCCTTCATGTGCTCCTCGGTGCGCCGCGCCAGCTCCAGGGCCCCGGGCAGGTGCGAGAGCACCTTCTTGCCGCCCTCACGCATGCTGGTGTAGGGCTTGCTGGCGAGTATCCGCGCCAGGTAGCTGGCGATACCGCCGACATTCTCGGAAATCGACATCTCGTTGTCGTTGAGCACCACCAGCAGGTTGGCATCGACGTGCCCGGCGTGAGCCAGGGCCTCGAAGGCCATGCCCGCGGTCAGCGCCCCGTCGCCGATCACCGCGCAGGCCCGGCGGTTATCGCCACGGGCACGAGCGGCCAGGGCCATGCCCAACGCCGCGGAGACCGAGGTGCTGGAATGGCCGACACCGAAGGTGTCGTACTCGGATTCGGCGCGCCGCGGGAAGGCCGCCAGGCCACCGTACTGGCGGATGCCGGTCATCGCCTGGCGTCGCCCGGTGAGGATCTTGTGGGGGTAGGCCTGGTGGCCGACGTCCCAGACCAGCCGATCGTAGGGGGTCTCCAGGGCATGGTGCAGCGCCACCGTGAGTTCCACGACGCCGAGCCCGGCGCCGAAGTGGCCGCCCGAGACGCCCACGCTGTAGAGCAGGTAGGCGCGCAGTTCGTCGGCGACCTGGGCGAGCTGGGTATCGTCCATGGCACGCAGGGCGGCCGGCGTTTCCAGGGTGTCGAGCAGCGGCGTGGCCGGACGCTCGACCGGAATGTCATCGAACAGCTTCATGAAGGCTCTATCTGTCAGGGAAGCCCGTGGGCTTCCTCAGTGGTCACGCTCGATCATGTATCGGGCCAGTTCGGCCAGGGGGGCGGCGGCGGCGCCCAGCGGCGCCAGGGCCGCCACGCCCTCCTCGACCAGCTCGACGGCCCGCGCCCGTGCCCCTTCGAGCCCCAGCAGGCTGGGATAGGTGGGCTTGTCGCGAGCCGCATCGGCCCCCGAGGCCTTGCCCAGAGTCACGGTATCGCCGGTGACGTCGAGCACGTCATCGTGGACCTGGAAGGCCAGGCCGATCGCCTCGGCATAGCGCTCCAGCGCGGCCAGCCGAGGATCATCCTCGTCGACCGCGACCAGGCCGCCCAGGCGCACCGCGGCACGAATCAGCGCGCCGGTCTTGTGGCGGTGCATGGTGGCCAGTGCCGTGACGTCAGGGTGGCCACCCACCGCGGCGAGGTCCAGCGCCTGGCCGGCGACCATACCATCGCGACCGGCGGCCTGGGCCAGGGTCGTGATCATCGCCGGCAACCGCGGGGGGGCCGTCGCGGCGAGCACCTCGAAGGCCAGCGTCTGGAGGGCGTCGCCGGCCAGTATCGCCGTGGCTTCGTCATAGGCACGATGCACCGTCGGCTGACCGCGCCGCAGGTCATCATCGTCCATCGCCGGCAGGTCGTCGTGGACCAACGAGTAGGCGTGGACCAGCTCCAGCGCCGCCGCCGCCGCGTCGAGGTCGGCATCGGCAGCCCCCAGGGCACGGCCCGCGGCGTAGACCAGCACCGGCCGCAGCCGCTTGCCACCGACCAGCACGCCGTGGCGCATCGCCGCATCGAGGCGGGCATCCGCCGTCTCTCGACGCCTGAAGAGCGTCTCCAGGCGAGCATCGGCCCGCGCCCGGTCGGCGGCCAGTCGCGCCACCAGGGTGTCAGCGTTCACCATCGTCCTCCGCGGGCGGGGCGAAGGGCCGCAGGTCGATGCCGCCGCCCTCGCCTTCGGTCAGGGTGCGCACCTTGAGTTCGGCCTCGTCGAGCCGGCGCTGGGCGTCGCGGGTCAGGCTCACGCCCTGCTCGAAGGCCGCAAGCGAGCCTTCGAGCGTCAGTTCGCCGGACTCAAGCCGTTCCACCAGCGCCTCCAGGCGCTCGACGGTTGCGGCGAAGTCCGTCGGCGCGGCCTCGTCCCGAGACGAGCTATGCTGTTCCGCCATGGCTTTCCTCGTTAGTCGCTCCCACCATGAGGGCGATAGTATACACGCTCCCCCCCGGGGGTCGTCTGCCCCGACGAAGTCCGCCCCGAGGCCGCACGACGGGCGGCTCATCATGCAGGCGACTCAAGTCGGCGACGCAGCATTTTCATCCCGCCATTTCCGGGCTGTGGTAGCATGTTCCCCCTCATTTTCGAGCCAGCAGCGGTTCAGGCTTTCCCCCCTTTTTCGAGGGCCCCAGCCATGGCCTGAAGCGGCATGCGGCGCACACCGAACAAGGGTTGATTCGACCATGGCCAAGACTTCCCTGGACAAGAGCAAGATCAAGATCCTGCTGCTCGAAGGCGTTCACCAGAGCGCGGTGGACCACTTCCTCAATGCCGGCTACACCAACATCGAGCACCTGCCGACCTCGCTGGACGAGGAGACGCTGATCGACAAGATCCGCGACGTCCACTTCATCGGCATTCGCTCGCGGACCCAACTCAACGAGCGTGTCTTCAGTGCCGCCGAGAAGCTGGTGGCCGTGGGCTGCTTCTGCATCGGCACCAACCAGGTGGACCTGGACGCGGCCCTGGTGCGCGGCATCCCGGTGTTCAATGCGCCCTACTCCAACACCCGCTCGGTGGCCGAGCTGGTGCTGGCCGAATCGATCATGCTGCTGCGCGGCATCCCCGAGAAGAGTGCCTCAGCCCACCAGGGCGGCTGGCTGAAGTCGGCCAAGAACGCCCACGAGGCCCGCGGCAAGATCCTCGGCATCGTCGGCTACGGCAGCATCGGCGCCCAGCTCTCGGTACTCGCCGAGTCGCTCGGCTTCGACGTCATCTACTATGACGTGGTGACCAAGCTCGGCATGGGCAACGCCCGCCAGGTGGGCAGCCTCGAGGAACTGCTGGCCCGCGCCGACATCGTCAGCCTGCACGTACCCGACCTGCCGCCCACCCGCTGGATGATCGGCGAGGAACAACTCGCGCTGATGAAGCCCGGCGGCATCCTGATCAACGCCTCCCGCGGCAGCGTGGTGGTCATCGAGGCGCTGGCCGAGGCACTCGAGGCCGGCCGCCTGCATGGTGCCGCCGTGGACGTCTTCCCGGTCGAGCCCAAGGGCAACAACGAGGAGTTCGTCAGCCCGCTGCGCGGCCTGGCCAATGTCATCCTCACCCCGCATATCGGCGGTTCCACCCTCGAGGCCCAGCAGAACATCGGCCTCGAGGTCGCCGAGAAGCTGGTCACCTACTCCGACAACGGCACCACCATCACCTCGGTCAACTTCCCCGAGGTCGCGCTGCCCTCGCACCCGGGCAAGCATCGTCTGCTGCATATCCACGACAACGTGCCGGGCGTGATGTCCGAGATCAACCGGGTACTCTCCGAGAGCGGCATCAACATCCTCGGCCAGTACCTGCAGACCAACGAGCGCATCGGCTACGTGGTGATCGACGTCGACAAGGAATATGGCCAGCGGGCGCTGGACACCCTGAGCCGGGTCGCCCACACCAATCGGGTGCGGGTGCTCTACTCCGAGACCAGCTTCGAGGGCTGAGACGGCCTTTGCCCCAGCGACGACCCCGGCCCCGTGCCGGGGTCGTCGCGTCCGAGGGGCTAGAACGCCCCCCTCCCCCGCGGGGTGCCAATGGGCCACGTGAGGGGTAGAATGCCGCCATTCCCACCCCGGTCCGTCCTTTGCGAGGACGACAACCAGGAGATCACCATGACAACACCCCATCACGCGGGGGGCACCGTCGTTGCCGCCCTGTACAAGTTCGTGACCCTCGAGGACTATCAGGAGCTGCGCGAGCCCCTGCGCCAGACCCTGCTCGCGCATGACGTGAAAGGCACCCTGTTGCTCGCCCGCGAGGGCATCAATGGCACCGTGGCCGGCTCCCGAGACGGCATCGATGCCCTGCTCGCCTGGCTCACCGCGGACCCGCGGCTCGCCGGTATCGATCACAAGGAATCCTACTGCGACGTTCCCCCCTTCTATCGCACCAAGGTCAAGCTGAAGCGTGAGATCGTCACCCTAGGCGTCGAGGGCGTCGATCCCAACGATACCGTGGGCACCTATGTCGACCCCGAAGATTGGAACGCCGTGATCCAAGACCCCGAGGTGCTGGTGATCGACACCCGCAACGACTACGAGGTCTCCATCGGCTCCTTCGAGGGGGCCATCGACCCGCAGACCCAGTCGTTCCGCGAGTTTCCGGAGTACGTGAAGGCTCACTACGACCCGAGCCGCCACAAGAAGGTGGCGATGTTCTGCACCGGCGGCATCCGCTGCGAGAAGGCCTCGAGCTTCATGCTCGACGAAGGCTTCGAGGAGGTCTTCCACCTCAAGGGCGGCATCCTCAACTACCTGGAGAAGGTGCCCGAGGAGGCGTCGTTGTGGCGCGGCCAGTGCTTCGTGTTCGACAACCGGGTCACGGTGCGCCACGACCTCAGCGAGGGCGAGTTCGAGCAGTGCCATGCCTGCCGCATGCCGATCTCCGCCGACGACCAGCGCTCGGAATGCTACGAGCCCGGCGTCAGCTGCCCCCACTGCTGGGACTCGTTGCCGGAGAAGACACGTGCCGCGGCCCGCGAGCGCCAGAAGCAGATCCGCCTGGCCAAGCAGCGCGGCGAGCCCCATCCCCTGGGCCGCGACCCGCGCGAGCTGAAGACCGGCAGCTAATCTCCCGCCAGGCGATCCCCGACGGCGACGGCGCGCCCCGGGGCCGCGTCGTCATGCCAGCGACTCCGCTTCGCCGCCGCAGGCCGGCGCGAACCGCTCGACCCGCCACGCGGCGACGCCACCTCGCCTTGACAGTCATGCCAAAGGCTCCCATTTTGTACACAATCGTCTCATCAATGACGATTCATATGCCGTATACATAATCACAAAGGCACCTGAACCAAGGCGTCGGTTCCCGGCCCATGTCTGCCCTATCGGCGCGCCATCCCTTCTCAGGCAGGCCCTGACGAGGCTTGGGTAACCCTTTGTCCACCATGCCGCCACCGGCGGCGCTTCGGAAGGACAACATGACCGCCAACGCCCAGACCCTGTGGATCCGCCATCCCCGCGCCTGCAGCGACCCCGCCGCCGCCGGCGGCGTGGTGATCCGCGACGACCGCATCATCGAGGCCGTGCCGGCAGGGGCCACACCGGCCACGCCGATCGATGCCAGCTTCGACGCCTCTCAGCATGTGCTGCTTCCCGGGTTGGTGAATACCCACCATCATTTCTACCAGACCCTGACCCGCGCCTACTCGCCGGCGTTGAACAAGGCCCTCTTCCCCTGGCTGACCACCCTGTATGACGTCTGGGCCCACCTCACCGAGGACCAGCTGGCGGCGGCCAGTGAGCTTTCCATGATCGAGCTCTTGATGAGCGGCTGCACCACCGTGGCCGATCACCACTATGTGTTCTCCGGAGCGCTCTCCCAGGCCATCGATGTGCAGGTCGAGACCGCCCGCCGGCTCGGCGTACGCGCCGCCCTGACCCGCGGCTCGATGAGCGTGGGCCGCGACGACGGTGGCCTGCCGCCACAGTCGGTGGTGCAGGACGAGCGCACCATCCTCGACGAGAGCGCGCGACTGATCGGCGCCCATCACCAGCGCGGCGAGGGCGCCATGACCACCATCGCCCTGGCGCCCTGCTCGCCGTTCTCGGTGAGCCGCGAGCTGATGCAGGAGAGCGCGCGGCTAGCCGAGGCGGAGGACGTGCGCCTGCACACCCACCTGGCCGAGACCGAGGACGAGACCGCCTATTGCGAGCGGCTGTTCGGGATGCGCCCGCTGGACTACCTGGACGCCACCGGCTGGCTGTCCGAGCGCACCTGGCTGGCCCACGGCATCCACTTCAACGATGACGAGGTGGCCCGGCTCGGCGCCGCGGGCACCGGCATCGCCCACTGCCCATCGTCGAACATGGTGCTCGGCTCGGGGCTGTGCCGCACCCTGGAGCTGGAGGCCGCCGGCTGCCCGGTGGGCCTGGCCGTGGACGGCTCGGCCTCCAACGACCACTCCAACCTCGCCGAAGAAATGCGCCAGGCGCTGCTGCTCGGCCGACTACGCTATGCCCCAAGCCAGATCACTCACGATGACGTGATCCGCTGGGCGACCCGGGGGTCCGCCGGCTGCCTGGGGCGCAACGACATCGGCGGCCTGGCAGCCGGCCAGCAGGCCGACCTGGCACTGTTCCGCCTCGACGAGCCACGCTTCTCGGGAGCGGAGAATCCTCTCGCCGCCCTGCTGCTGTGCGGCGCTCATCGGGCCGACCGGGTGATGGTCGCCGGGCGGTGGCGAGTGACCGAGGGCCGGCCGGTCGGCGTCGATCTCGACGCCCTGCTGGCGCGTCATGATCGCGCCGCCCAGGCGCTGCGCTCCGCCGTCTAGGCCGCGGGCCGACATCGCCAGGCACACGGGTTTTCCATAACGACAACAGGAGAAACACCCATGTCGACATCCGACTCCTCCCCCGAGGCCAACACGCCGCGGGTGCGCAGCACCCGCGACGTCGATGCCATGCCGCCCCTCGGGCGAGCGATCCCGCTGGGCATTCAGCACATCCTGGCGATGTTCGTCAGCAACGTCACCGTGCCGATCATCATCGCCGGCGCCGCCGATCTGCCCGAGGCGCAGACGACGCTGATGATCCAGGCGGCGATGTTCGTGGCTGGGGTCGCGACCCTGGTGCAGTCGCTGGGCCTGGGGCCCATCGGCGCGCGGCTGCCGATCGTCATGGGCACCAGCTTCGGTTTCGTGCCGGTGCTGATCCCCATCGCCGTGGGCATGGGGGTTCCGGCCGCGCTCGGCGCGGCGCTGTGCGGCGGCGTCGCCATGGCCCTGGTAGGGCTCTTCCTGCCCTGGTTCCGCTGCCTCTTCCCGCCGGTGGTCACCGGGGTCTTCGTGGTGATGATCGGCACCCTGCTGATGCCGGTGGGCTTCGCCTACGCCGGCGGCGGCTTCGGCGCCGAGGACTTCGGCGCCCCCCACCACCTGCTGCTGGCCGCCCTGGTGCTGCTGGTCACCCTGGGCCTGCACCAGTTCGGCCGCGGCATCTGGTCCGAGACCGCTCCGCTGATCGGCCTGCTGACGGGCTACGGTACCGCCCTGGTGTTCGGCTTCGTCGACTTCTCAAGCATCGGTTCGGCCGGCTGGTTCGCCCTGCCGACGCCGTTCGCCATCGGCGTGGAGTTCCACCTCTCGGCGATCCTGCCGGTGGTGCTGCTGGCCGTGGTCACCTGCGCCGAATCGATCGGCGATATCGTCGGCACCACGGCCGGCGGCATGGACCGCGAGCCCACCCATCGGGAGCTCTCCGGTGGGGTGATGGCCGACGGCCTGTCCAGCGTGTTCGCCGCCGTGTTCAATGCCTTCCCGCAGATCAGCTTCAGCCAGAACGTCGGCATCGTCGCCCTGACCGGCGTGGTCAGCCGCTTCGTGGTGGCCATCGGCGGCGGCTTCCTGCTGCTGGCCGGGCTGATTCCCAAGCTGGGCGGGCTGGTCTCGAGCATCCCCAGCGCCGTGCTGGGCGGCGCCGTGCTGATCATGTTCGGCATGATCGCCAGCGCCGGCATCAAGATGCTTTCCAACATCGAGTTCAACAAGCGCAACATGGTGATCATCGGCATCTCGCTGTCGGCGGCCATCGGCCTGCCGGCCCAGGCAGGGCTCTACGCCGGCTACACCGAGAACGTCCAGGCGATCATCGAATCCGGGCTGATTCCCGGCGCCCTGTGCGCCATCCTCCTCAACCTGGTGCTGCCCAAGCACGACCGCACCTTCCGCGACGACGTCTGAGCCCCCGGCCGCCCCGCCCGGGGTGGCCGCTTCCTGCTGTGTCTGCGGCGCGACTTCGACCATTGGTGGAAACCATTTCCGCAGGCAAGACAGCTCGCGCCCGACACGGTATGCTGATCGATTCGAGCAGCCGCAGCAGGAGATCAGGCAGTGAGCGAAGGTAAGCGCAGAACGGCAGGACGCCCGGCCACCGGCAAGAGCGGCGGCGGCCATAGCCAGTCCCTGGTGCGCGGACTCAACCTGCTGGAGCGCCTGGCGGGCAATCCCGGCGGCCTGGCCTTGTCCGAGATCGCCGAGCAGGCCGAGCTCGCCCCCTCCACGACCCACCGGCTCCTCCAGGCCCTGCAGAGCCAGGGTTTCATCACCCAGGACAACGAGCTCGGGGTGTGGAAGATCGACGTCAAGACCTTCCGCATCGGCAACAGCTTCCTCGAGGCCCGCGACTTCGTGGCCGCCAGCCGCCCCTTCCTGCGACGGTTGACGGCCCAGACCGGCGAGACCGCCAACCTCGGCATGCGCGACGGCAGCACGGCGGTGTTCCTGGCCCAGAGCGAGTCGCCGCAGATGATGCGCATGATCACCCGCCTAGGTTCCCGCGCGCCGCTACACGCCTCCGGAGTCGGCAAGGCGCTGATGGCCTGGCTGCCCGACGACGAACTCGAGCGGGTACTCGACGAGCGCGGCCTGGCCCGGGTGACCGTCAATACGCTCCACGACTCGGGGTCGCTGCGCGAGAGCCTGGCCGAGATCCGCCGCCAGGGCTACGCCTGCGACCGCGAGGAACACGCCATCGGCCTGCACTGCGTGGCCGCCTGCATCCACGACGAGCAGGGCACCCCGCTCGCCGCCATCTCGGTGTCCGGCCCCATGGCGCGGATCCCCGAGGAGCGCCTTGCCGAGCTCGGCGAGCAGGTGCGCCAGGCCGCCGAGGAGATCACCGCCCGGCTGGGCGGGCGCATCCCCGCCGCCGACGAGCTGCCGGCCTGACCCGGGCCCGGCGACGCCGGGCCACCCCCCTCACGACTCCAGCCGCGCCAGCTGTCCTTCGAGCCGATCCATCAGTTCGAACAGCTGGCGATACTCCGCGATCGACAGCGGCGCCACGAGCTCCGCTTCCCAGGCCCGAGCCTCGGGCACCAGCGCCGCCAGCAGCGCATGCCCCGCCTCGCTGAGCCGTAGTTCGTGGCGGCGCTGATCCTCACGCGCCGCTCGGCGATGAATCAGGCCGCGATCCTCGAGCGCCTGCACCGCCCGGGAGACCCGCGCCTTGTCCATGCGCGTGGCCTCGCGGATCTGCTTGGCGGTCAGCTGCTCGCGGTGATGCAGCCAGGCCAGCACCCGCCACTGAGCCACGCTCAGGTCGTGACGCGTCTCGTAGAGGCGCGCCAGGGCCTGGCTGATGCGATCGGCCAGGCTGTCGAGGCGATAGGGCAGGAAGCGTTCGAGATCGAAGCGTTCCGCCGGGGCATCGTGGGGCATCATGAGTCTCTTGCGGCGTCGGAGGAGGGCGTCATACCAAGGTCGCGTAATGGTTGCATATGAAACCAAAGGCGCCTAGCCTGCCATATAGTTTCATTTGAAACCAATGCTCCCGTGAGGTCACATAATGACAACATCGCTCGACCATCAGCCGGGCTTTCGCAACCACTTCGCCAGCGAGGCCCTGCCCGGCGCGCTGCCCGAAGGCCAGAACTCTCCCCAGCGCTGCCCCTACGGGCTCTACGCCGAGCAGTTTTCCGGCTCGGCCTTCACCGCGCCGCGTGGCCACAACCTGCGCAGCTGGCTGTATCGCATCCGCCCCTCGGTGGCCCAGAGCGCCTACCAGCCTCTCGATGTCGGGGATGTCGCGACCGCTCCGCCGAGCCATCCCGCCGCCGATCCCAACCAGATGCGCTGGGACCCGCTGCCGCTGCCCGAGGCGCCCCGCGACTTCCTCGACGGCCTGCTGACCCTCGCCGTCAACGGCGATGCCGCCACCCAGACCGGCTGCGGCGTGCACCTCTACGCCTGCAACCGCGACATGACCGAGCGCTTCTTCTACGACGCCGACGGCGAGCTGTTGATCGTGCCCCAGCTCGGCGCCCTGCGGCTGCGTACCGAGTTCGGCGAGCTCGAGATTCGCGGCGGCGAGATCGCGCTGATCCCGCGGGGGGTCAAGTTTCAGGTCCGCCTGGCCGAGGGCTGCGAGGCCGCCCGAGGCTACGTCTGCGAGAACTACGGCAGCCCCTTCGAACTACCGGGGCTGGGGCCGATCGGTGCCAACGGCCTGGCCAACCCACGCGACTTCCTGGCCCCGGTGGCCGCCTATGAAGAACTCGAGGGCGAGTTCGAGCTGGTGGCCAAGTTCTCCGGGCGCTTCTGGCGCACCCGGCTCGACCACTCGCCGCTGGACGTGGTGGCCTGGCACGGCAACGTCACGCCCTACAAGTACGACCTGGCCCACTTCAACACCATCAACAGCGTGAGTTTCGATCACCCCGACCCGTCGATCTTCACCGTGCTGACCTCGCCCTCGGACACCGCCGGCACCGCCAACCTCGACTTCGTGATCTTCCCGCCACGCTGGATGGTCGCCGAAGACACCTTCCGCCCGCCCTACTTCCATCGCAACCTGATGAGCGAGTTCATGGGCCTGATCCACGGCGAGTACGACGCCAAGGCGGAAGGCTTCGTGCCCGGCGGCGCCAGCCTGCATAACTGCATGTCGCCCCATGGCCCGGATGCGGACACCTTCGACAAGGCCACCCAGGCCACCCTCGAACCGACCTACCTGGGCAATACCCTGGCCTTCATGTTCGAGAGCCGCTACGTCTTCCAGCCCACCGAGACGGCGCTGGCGGCGAATTTCCGCCAGCGCGACTATGTCGACGTCTGGCAGGGGCTGACCTCGCACTTCGATCCGAATCGGCGCTGAGCCGCACCATCGACCGCTTCCCCTGACACTTCTCCCATAACAGGAACGCCATCATGAAACTCGCCACCCTGAACACCGGCCGCGACGGCGAACTGATCGTCGTCTCCCGCGACCTGACCCGCGCCGTGCGCGCCACCGAGATCGCCGCCACCCTGCAGCAGGCGATCGAGCGCTGGGACACGCTCGCCCCGCGCCTCGAAGAGCGCTACGCGGCGCTCAACGAGGGGCGCGTCGAGGCCGCCTTCGACCTCGACATGGCCAGCCTGCATTCACCGCTGCCGCGCGCCTATCAATGGGCCGACGGCTCCGCCTACCTCAACCACGTTCAGCTGGTCCGCCAGGCGCGGGGCGCCGAGATGCCCGAGACCTTCTGGACCGACCCGCTGATGTACCAGGGCGGCAGCGACCGTTTCCTGGCGCCGACCGAGGACATCGAGGCGGTCAGCGAGGAGCACGGCATCGACTTCGAGGGCGAGCTGGCGGTGATCACCGACGATGTACCGATGGCGGTGACGCCCGAGCAGGCCGCCGGCCACATCAAGCTGATCATGCTGGTCAACGACGTCAGCCTGCGAGGCCTGATCCCCGGCGAGCTGGCCAAGGGCTTCGGCTTCTTCCAGGCCAAGCCGGCCTCCAGCTTCTCGCCGATCTGCGTGACCCCGGACGAGCTGGGCGAGGCATGGAAGGACGGCCGCGTCCATCTGCCGCTGACCGTGCACCTCAACGGCGACAAGTTCGGCGCGCCCGAGGCCGGCCCGGACATGATCTTCGGCTTCCCCGAGCTCGTCGCCCATGCCGCCCGCACTCGTCAGCTGGGCGCCGGCGCCGTGGTCGGCTCGGGCACCGTCTCCAACCCCGATGCCGACGGCGGCCCCGGCAAGCCGGTCGCCGATGGCGGCGTGGGTTACAGCTGCCTGGCCGAGATACGCATGGTCGAGAAGATCCTGCATGATGAGGTCAAGACGCCCTTCATGCGCTTCGGCGACCGGGTGCGCATCGAGATGCTCGATCGCAACGGCCACAGCATCTTCGGCGCCATCGACCAGCAGGTGGTGGCACAGCAGCCACACTGATACCGAGCCCACGACAAAGGACGCCGGCATATGACCACGCTACACGGCTACTTCCGCTCATCCGCTGCCTATCGAGTACGTATCGTGCTGAACCTCAAGGGCCTGGCCTTTGAGACGGCCCCGGTCGACCTGGTCGCGGGGGAGCAGCGCGGCGATACCTTCCTGGCCGATAACCCCCAGGGCCTGGTGCCGATGCTGGTCACCGATGATGGCCGACGACTGACCCAGTCGCTGGCCATCTGCGAGTATCTGGAAGAATGCCACCCCGAACCGGCGCTGCTGCCCGAGACGCCCTCCGAGCGCGCCCGGGTGCGGGCCCTGGCTCAGCTGGTGGCCTGCGAGATGCATCCGGTCAACAACCTCAGGGTGCTCAAGTACCTGACCGGCGAGCTGGGGGCCGACGAAGCGGCCAAGCTCGCCTGGTATCGCCACTGGGTCGACACGGGCTTCGCCGCCCTGGAGCCGATGCTCAGCCGCGAGGACGGCAGCGGCGACTTCTGCCACGGCGACACCCCGACCCTGGCCGACGCCTGCCTGGTGCCTCAGTTGTTCAACGCCGAGCGCTTCGAGTGCGATCTCGCGCCCTACCCGCGCATCCGCCGCATCGGCGAGAACGCCCGCAAGCTGTCGGCCTTCCAGCGCGCGGCTCCCGGCGAGCAACCCGACGCGCGCTGACCCCCGCCGCAAACGCCCATCTTCCCGCGACGTTGCGGGCGGGTGGGCGTCGTCGATCTGCCTCACGCAGGCCGCTTCAGCAGCTCGCGGATCAGCTCTCTGTGCTCGCCGTGCAGGTGATAGGCGACATGGGCCTTGAGTTCGATCACCGGCGCATCCTCGACGACGAACAGCCGCTGCCGCCGACACCAGGGCGCCACGATATCCCTCGGCAGATAGGCGGCACCGCCGCATTCCAGCAGCAGCTTCAGGGCGATGCGCCCGCTGTTGACCCGCCCTCGGGCCAACAGCCGCTGAGGGAAGTGACCCTCGTGGACGCTGGCGAAGGCGGTGCCCCATTCGACGCGTATGTAGCCATCGCCCACCGCCCGCTCCGCGCGGTCGTCGGGGCGGCTCGACACCATCACCAAGGGGATGGCCGCCACCTCCTCGACGCCCACCCCGCGAAGATGCGGCGTATCGTAGAGGAAGCCGACGTCGATCATGTTCTGCTCGAGCTTCTCGACCACCCGCCGCGGCGTGCTCTCCTCGGCGCGCAGCCCAAGCGTCGGGTAGCTACGATAGAGATGGGTGAGCCAGTCCTCGAGGAAGATATCCCATAGGCTGGCGACCCCGGCCACCACCAGGCGCCGCTGATGCCGTTCGCTGAGCGCGGTGTCCTCATAGGCCCGCTCCCAGGCGCCGAGGATGAAGCGCGCATGGCGCTCCATGCGCTCCCCGGCCGGCGTCAGGCCGATGCGATGGTGGCCACGCGTGAACAGGGCCAGCCCGAGATGCTCCTCGAGCTGGCGGATGCGGGCGCTGACGGTCGACGGCGAGACACAGAGGCGCTCCGCGGCCTTGCCGAAGTTGCGCAGCCGGCCGACCTCGAGGAAAGTTTCCAGCAGTTGCGTATCCAAGGCGCTCACCTTCGGTTTTGCTGTTCATGAAAGCCAAAAAAATTTGTTTTGCAGCATGCCAGCTTTTCCCTAGGCTGGCTGCCCCACGCTCACCCGAGGTTGTCCTTCATGGCGTCCCGACTCCTGCGCTGCCTGCCCTTCCTGAGCTGGGGACGCACGCTCGACCGCCGAACGCTCTCCGCCGACCTGATGGCCGGGCTCACCGGCGCCGTCCTGGTGCTGCCCCAGGGCGTCGCCTACGCCTTCATCGCCGGCCTGCCGCCGGAGGTGGGCCTCTACACCGCCATCGTCGCCGCGACCGTCGCCGCGCTGTTCGGCAGCTCCTGGCACATGATCTCCGGCCCCACCGCCGCGCTCTCCATCGTGCTGGCCAGCGTGGTCGGCAGCCTCGGCCCCCTGTCGCCCGCGGCCTACCTGGGGGCGGCCCTGACCGTCACCCTGCTGGTCGGCCTGATCCAACTGACGATGGGGCTCTTGCGGCTCGGCAACCTGGTGAGCTTCATCTCCCACACGGTGGTGATCGGCTTCACCTCGGGGGCGGCGATCCTGATCGTGACCAGCCAGCTGCAGCACCTGCTCGGCGTCTCCGTCACGGGGCAGGGTTTCCTGGTGGAGCTGGCCGCACTGATCCGGGCGCTACCGGAGACCAACCCCTTTGCGCTGGCCATCGGGCTGATCTCGCTGACCACCTCGCTGGTGGTACGCCGACTCAATCGCCGCGCCCCGCACCTGCTGCTGGGCCTGGCCGTCGGCAGCCTGGCCTGCTGGCTGGTCGACGGCGCGGCCCACGGGGTCGCGCTGGTCGGCGCCCTGCCGGGCACCCTGCCGCCGCTGACGCTGCCCGAGCTGTCCCCGGACAGCCTGCGCACCCTGACCTCCGGCGCCTTCGCCATCGCCCTGCTGGGGTTGATCGAGGCGGTCTCGATCGCCCGCTCCATCGCCCTGCGCTCGCGCCAGGTGATCGACGGCAACCAAGAGTTCATCGGCCAGGGGCTGTCCAATATCGTCGGCGGCTTCTTCTCCTGCTACGCCAGCTCCGGCTCCTTCACTCGCTCCGGCGCCAACTATGATGCCGGGGCCCGCACCCCGCTGGCCGCGGTGTTCGCCGCCATCCTGCTGGTGCTGATCCTGGTGTTCGTGCCGGGCATCACCGCCTACCTGCCGCTGCCCGCCATGGCCGGCGGCATCCTGCTGATCGCCTGGAACCTGATCGATTTCCGGCATATCGTCCAGCTGGTGCGCGCCAGCCGCCACGAGGCACTGGTGCTCACCGCGACCATCGCCGCCACGCTGCTGGTGGCGCTGGAGTTCGCCATCTACATCGGCGTGCTGCTGTCGCTGGTGCTGTATCTCAAGCGCACCTCGCGGCCGACCGTGATGGAGGTGGCACCGCGCCAGGATCATCCGCGCCGTCATGTCCGCAACGTCTCACGCTACGAGCTCACCCAGTGTCCGCAGCTGAAGATGCTACGCATCGATGGCTCGCTGTTCTTCGGCGCCACCGACCATGTGCAACGCCGCCTGCGGGTGTTCAGCGCCGCCCCGGGCACGCGGGTGCTGATCATCGGCAAGGGCATCAACTTCATCGATACCGCCGGGGTCGAGTTGCTGCTTCAGGAAACCGAACGCCTGCGCGGCCAGGGCGGCGACCTGATGATCAGCTCGCTCAAGGGCACGGTGCTGGACGAACTGCGCCGGCGCGGCGACCTGGCGCGGCTCGGTGAGGCGCGTTTCTTCGAGTCCACCGCGGCGGCGCTCGCCGCCATCGTCCCGACCCTGGACCCCGAGGTGTGCCGGACCTGCACCCTGAGGGTCTTCGACGAGTGCGCCTCGATGCCTGCGCCGGAGGAGGACATCCTGGCGCGGGAAGGCTGAAGCCAGGCGCCGCGCGGAGTACACTAGGGCACCTGCTACCCACCGCCAGCCGAGGCCCGTGCATGAGTTCTCATCTGCTCTCCATCGACTCCCTCTCCCGCGACGAGATCGACCACTTGATGCGGGTGGCGGCGCGCCTGGAGCCCGTCGCCCAGCGGCGTAAGATCACCCGGGTGCTGGAGGGCGCGGTACTCGGCAACCTGTTCTTCGAGGCCAGCACCCGCACCCGGGTCAGCTTCCACGCCGCCTTCTCGCGGCTCGGCGGCAGCGTCTGCGACACCACCGGCTTCACCTTCTCCTCCATGGCCAAGGGCGAGTCGCTCTACGACACCAGCCGGGTGATGAGCGGCTACTGCGACGCCATCGTGATGCGCCACCCGGACCAGGGCTCGGTGGCCGAGTTCGCCGCCGCCACCCATGTGCCGGTGATCAACGCCGGCGACGGGCCCGGCGAGCACCCGAGCCAGGCGCTGCTGGACTTCTACACCATCGACAAGGAGTTCACCCAGCAGGGCAAGGCGCTGAAGGATGCCCACGTGCTGATGACCGGCGACCTGAAGTACGGGCGCACCGTGCACTCGCTGATCCGCTTGCTGGCGCGCTATGCGCCGATGCGCATCACCCTGGTGGCACCGCCCGGGCTCGAGATGCCCCGCCATCTGATCGAGCGCGTCAGCCACCAGGGGCTCACCGTGGAGGTGCGCGAGAGCCTGGCCGGCGACTTCTCCGACGTCGACGTGGTCTACACCACGCGCATCCAGAAGGAGCGCTTCACCGCCGAGATGAGCGAGGGCTTCAACCTCTCCCGCGACTTCACCGTCGACCGCGCCTTCCTCGACAGCCGCTGCAACGCCTCCACCATCGTCATGCACCCCCTGCCGCGCGACAGCCGCCCCGAGGCCAACGACCTCGACGTCGACTTGAACGGCGATCCGCGCCTGGCGATCTTCCGCCAGACCGACAACGGCATCCCGATGCGCATGGCGATCTTCGCCACCCTGCTCGAGGTCGATGATCAGATCGAGCGCGACCTGCGCGCCGTGCCCTGGTTCGTGCCGAAGCGCCTCGGCGTGGACGACGCGTAACACGGAATCGCCGCGCATCGGCGGCCCGATCGACGAGTTTCGCCTAAGCTTGCCGAGAGACAGGCGATACATCGCATGATGGGGAGGCGAGCCGATGAACCTGCAACGGGCCTATGCGCTGCTGGCGCTCTTCTATACCGCATTACTGGCGATCGGCGTCCTCGCCGTGGTGATGGGCGGCGGCACGCCGCTGTCGCTGGTGCAGCTGGCCATCGGCGCGGTGGCCGTGATCGGCCTCTGGGGCTACTGCCTCGGCCGCCAGGCCATGAACCGGCGGACCTGGCGGCCGTTCAGCGGGGTGCTGGTCGCCAGCATCGCGGCCAGTGTCGGATGGCTGGCCACGATGGCCCCCTCAAGCATCGAGCTGACCTGGCTGCTGACCGGCATCATCTTCACCACGCTGCCGGCCCTGCTGCTGTTCCGCTATGGGGATCGTGACCAGGACCTGTGGGCCACGCCGGGCGAGCTCGCGGGCGGCCAGGCCCTGGGCGAGCTGCTGGAACAACAACGGGAAGTGACGCTGGAGACACACGACGCCCCGCGCCCCGCCAGCGTCCACCTCAGCCGCGACGGCGAGCGCTATCTGGCACGCGTGGTGCGGGGCCGGGGCGAGGCGGCGGAACGCTTCGAGGAACGCTTCGCACGCCCCGCCACGCTGGCCTTCTTCATCGAGGCCTTCACCGGCATCGACGTGCAGGATGGCGTGGCCCGTTACCGGGAGGGGGCACAGACGGCCCGAGGCGCGTCTGGCGAATCGGCGGGCGACGACTCGGCGACGGCCCCTGGCTGACGGGCCTAGCGGGGCGGCAGCCCCTCGGCGCGGGCCAGCCAGGCTTCGAGGATCAACACCGCGGCCAGTCCATCGACGCCATCCTCGCGGTAGTTGCCGCGGTGGCCGTCCTCCCGGGCGATGCTCTTGGCCTCACGGGTGGAGCCACGCTCGTCGGCCATCTCGCAGGGCACCCCATGGCGGCCATATAACCGCTTGCCGAACTTGCGGGCGCGGGTGCTCATCACGCTCTCGCTGCCGTCCATGTTGAGCGGCAGGCCGACCACGAACAGGTCCGGCCGCCATTCATCGACCAGCCGCGCGACCCGCTCCCAGTCGGGGATGCCATCGCGGGCCGGCAACGGCTCCAGGACCCGGGCGCTGGCGGTGAGCTCGTTGCCCACCGCCACGCCGATGCGCCGGGTGCCGAAGTCGAAGCCCAGGATCAGACGCTGGCCACTCATCGCCACCTCCCGGCCACGGCGACCGCGTCGGCCGTTCCCGATGGATCAACCATGGCCGGCTTCACGGGTCATCAGGTTCAGGTCCACGCCCAGCAGGTTGGCGCTGGCCCCCAGGCGCTGCTCCGGGGGCACCTCGAAGAGCACGTCGGGACGGCCTTCCACGGTCAGCCAGGTGTTGTCCATCAGCTCCTGCTCGAGCTGGCCGGACTCCCAGCCGACACAGCCCAGGCAGACCAGGAACTTCTCCGGGCCGCGGCCGGCGGCCAGCGCCTCGAGCACGTCCATCGAGGTGGTCAGGGCGATGTCGTCGGTCACCTGCAGGCTCGAGTCCCACTGCTGGCTGTCGCCCTCGTGCAGGATGAAGCCGCGCTCCTTGTGGACCGGGCCGCCGTAGTAGACCGGGGCACTGAGGTTCGCGCTGGCACTGCATTCCAGCTCGAGCTGCTCGAACAGCGCCTCGAGGGTCAGCTCGTCCATGGGACGATTGACGACCACGCCCATGGTGCCCTTGTCATCGTGATCGCAGAGGTAGCTGAGGGTGCCGGCGAAATTGGGATCTTCCAGGTGCGGCATCGCCATCAGGAAGTGATTTTTCAAGCTTTGCATGGAGCTCCCCAGCGGAAGGCGGGCGCGCAACGGGCGCGGCCGCCGTGTGTCTGCGTGCGCCGTCGTCCGGTGCCTAGCGCACGCCGTAATCATTACCTTCACCGAACCGCCAGAAGCGGCTGATGGACAGGCTGTCCAGATCGCCCATGCCCGCATCGAAGGGGCGATACGGCGCGGCGTCGCGGACGGTGTCCAGGGCCGCTTGATCGAGTTCGGGATGTCCCGAGGATTGTACCACTTCCGCCCGGCGAAGCTGACCGTCGCGGCCGATCACCACGCGGATCTGGAGCCGGCCCGAAAGCCCTGGCGGCGCCGGGTGAACCCGATTGCCGTAGTCCTCGACCCGGCGCGTCCAGTCGTCGATGTAGCGCGCCTCGGCGGCTCGTTGCGCCGCCGGCCGTGCCGCCTCAGGCGTGTCGCCGACCGCCTCGGCGGAGAGCCCCTGCTCACGGATACGGGTGGTGGCCTGAGCGAGCAGGTCGCGCCCCGACACCTGGCCGCCGGGCTCCCCGGTGGCCTCCGGCGCCTGCGGCGGGGCCGGCTCGGGGCGGGTCTCGGGCGCGTTGGCGACCTTATCTGCGTCTGCGTCTGCGTCTGCGGCGACGGCCGGCGGCTCAGGCTCAGGCTCCACCGAGGCCTCCGCCCCATCGCTCGCCGGCGACGCCGATGATGCCTCCCGTGGCCGATCGGGAACTCTCGCCGCGGGCGGCGTTTCGGTCGACTCGTTCGCCGTCTCCCGGGCGGCCTCGCCCGGCGTCTCGGCGGTGGCCGCTACCGAGGCGGACCGGGGCATCAGCACCACGTCGAGGCCGCTACGCTCCGGCGCTCGGGAAGACGGCGTGAGGCTCGCCAGCACGCCGATCACCGCCAGGTGCAACAGCAACGATACCGCCCCGGCCAGCCACCAGCGATGGCGACGCGTCACCGGCACATGACGGGGCGGGGCATGCACGGGGGCGACCATGGCAGCGGTTACCGAATCAGCCGCGACGCTCGGCGAGGCGGCGCACGACGGCGTCCATCAGCTGGCCGGCGATGTCGGTGCCACGCTGATCGTCGATCTCGCGCACGCAGGTCGGGCTCGTGACGTTGATCTCTGTGATGTAGTCGCCGATCACGTCGAGGCCGACGAACATCAGCCCCTTCTCACGGATCATCGGCTGTACCTGGGTGACCAGCCAGCGGTCGCGGTCGGTCAGCTCGCGGCTGACGCCCTGGCCGCCGGCGGCCAGGTTGCCACGGGTCTCGCCGGCGCTGGGAATACGCGCCAGCCCAAAGTCGACCGGCTCGCCGTCGACCAGCAGGATGCGGGTGTCACCCTCCTTGATTTCCGGCAGGTAACGCTGGGCCATGATCTGGCGCTGCCCACGCTCGGTGAGGGTCTCGATGACCGCGCCCAGGTTGCGGCCGTCCGCGCCGACATGAAAGATGCCGCTGCCGCCCATGCCATCCAGCGGCTTGAGGATGACGTCGCCGTGCTCGGCGTGGAAGGCGCGCAGCTCGGCCTCGTCACAGGACACCAGGGTCGGCGCGCAGCACTCGGGGAACTGCTGGGCGAACAGCTTCTCGTTGCACTCCAGCAGTGCCCGGGTGGGGTTGACCACCAGCACGCCCTCGCGCTCGGCGAAGCCCAGCAGGTGCACCGCGTTGAGGAAGTGACCATCCACCGGCGGGTCCTTGCGCATCAGCACGACGTCCAGCTCGGCCAACGGACGCGACTCGGCCTCGCCCAGCGCATACCAGCGCTCGGGGTCACGGAACACCTCGAGGTCACGCAGCCGAGCGTGGGCCCGGCCATCGCGCAGGAACAGGTCCTCCTGCTCCATGTAGTACAGCGAGGCACCGCGATCCTGGGCGGCCCACAGCATGGCCAGGCTGGTGTCTTTCTTGAAGCTGAGGTCGGCGATGGGATCCATCACCACGCCGACCTTGAGGGGGCGTTGGCTCATCGGTCTACTCGTCTGCGCCGGGCGGCCCCGGCGGGGAATGATGGCTGGCAGTATGCCGCAGGGCCGCCATGGACTCCAAGGCGCTCAGTCCCGCAGGCATCGCCATGGTGAGGTGCACCGGGGACAAGGCGAAGCGGGGCCCTACGCCAAGGGTGAGGAGCACCGCTCCGAACGGGCTGGCCATGGAAGGCCAGCACTGGCCCTGCAAGCGGAGCAGGATGCAAGAGCGCTGTAGGGCGTCGTGAGCGCCCAGGGAGGGGGCACGGCGCCCCCTCGTAGGCCCGTCGCCGGTCAGGCGCCCGTCCCGAGCTCAGTCCCGCTCACTATCAGGCGCGAAGCGGATACCGCCGCTCTCGATGGTGATACGACGCTGTTTGTAGAGCCGGCCGATGGCCTGCTTGAAGGCGTTCTTGCTGACCCCGAGCCGAGCCTTGACCTCGGAGGCCGGGCTGGCATCGGAGATCGGCAGGTAGCCGCCGCTCTCGCGCAGCGCCTTGAGCACCGCCTCACCCACCACGTCTAGCCGCGCCGGACCCGGCGGCAGCAACGACAGATCGAGGCGGCCGTCGTCGCGCACTCGTTTCACGTGGCCCTCCAGGCGTTGGCCGCGACGCAGCGGCCGGGTCACGTCATCGTGATAGAGCAGCCCCCAGAAGCGCCCATCCACCACCGTCTTGTAGCCCAGATCGGTCGCCTCGGCGATCACCAACGACACGGCGCTGCCGGCGTCCAGCCCCTCGGCATAATCGGACAAGTAACGATCGAGGCGCTGGGTGGCGAAAGGCCGACCGCGGTCGTCCTCGCGAATCATCACCAGCACTCGGCGACCCACCATGGGACGAAAGTGTTGCTCGCCGAAGGGCAGCAGCAGGTCCCGGGCATGGCCCCAGTCGAGGAAGGCGCCGGTCTCGTTGAGCGTCACCACCGGCAGGTAGGCGACCTCACCGACATTCGCCCGGGGCTCGCGGGCACGGCGCATGGGCTCGCGGCGGGCATGAGCCGCCTGGGGGGCGGAACGGCGGGAGTCGGACATGATCGGGATTCCACTACGAGTGTGTCGTCATTATGGGCGCAGCCCGACGGCAGGGAAAGGCGCCGAACGCGAGGAACGAACCAGGGCCGCTCGTCACATCGTCCGGGGCACACGGAACTCACAGATCCCCGAAGCGATCCTGCAGCAGGCTCAGGGCGACCACCGGCGCGGTCTCGGTACGCAGGACACGCGGCCCGAGGGTGAGGGCGGCGAAATCGGCGGCGGTGGCGGCCTCGACCTCGGCATCCGAGAGGCCACCCTCGGGGCCGATCAGTAACGCCGCGCTGGCGACCTCGTCTCGGCGATCGAGCGCTCCCGGCGTGCCGGGGTGCAGCACCAGTCGCAGCGTCTCCTCGCGCGCCGCCAACCAATCGGCAAGCGCCACCGGGGGGTGAACCGGCGGCACGCTGGCGCGGCCGCACTGCTCGCAGGCACTGGCGGCCACCGCCTGCCAGTGCGCCAGCTTCTTGGCCTCGCGCTCGCCCTTGAGGCGCACATCGCCGTGCTCGGTGTAGAGCGGGGTGATCGCGGCCACGCCCAGCTCTACCGCCTTCTGTATCGCATAGTCCATGCGATCCCCCTTGGAGATCGCCTGACCCAGATGCACCGCCAACGGCGACTCGCCACGCCCCTCATGGAGGGCCTCGACGCGGGCCACCACGCGCTTGCGCGTGGCCTCGACCAGCACCGCCCAGGCCTCGATGCCGTGGCCGTCGAACAGCACCAGCGGCGCGCCCTCACCCAGGCGCAGCACCCGGGCCACATGGCGCGCGGCGCCTTCCGGCAAGACGACATCGCCGCCGGCGTTCAGCTCGGCATCGACATGGATACGGGGGGCTTTGATGGCCATGGACGAGACGCTCTCTCGGGCAAGGACGAAACGATGAACGCCGGGGCAGGCCGGGCGAGGGGTGAATACCCCTCGCGCGACCCGTCCCGGCGCGATCCGGTGGTGGCGCGGCCGCTTACTGGGTGGCCTGCTCACCCTGCTGTTGCTGGGCTTCGCGCTGTTTCTTCTGGGCGTAGATCGCCTCGAAGTTGACCGGCGACAGCATCAGCGGCGGGAAGCCACCCCGATTGACCAGGTTGTCGATGCATTCCCGCGCATAGGGGAACAGCATGTTCGGGCAGAAGGCCCCCAGGGTGTGGTCGAGCTGGGAGCCTTCGATGCCGCCGATGCGGAACAGGCCGGCCTGCTCGATCTCGGCCAGGAAGGAGGTGGTGCCCTCCTCGCTGTGGGTCACCTGGGCGGTGACCTTGATCACCACCTCGTAGAGGTCTTCGCCGACCTGCTGGTGGGTGGTGTTCAGGTCCAGGCCGACCTTGGGCTTGAACGGCTGCTGGAACACCGCCGGAGAGTTCGGCGCCTCGAAGGATATGTCCTTGACGTAGATGCGCTGCAGGGCGAACTGTACCTGAGGCTTGTCCTGCTGGCCGGCAGCCTCGCCATTGGCGCCGCCGTTCGGGTTGTTGTCTTCCGCCATGGAAAGCAATCCTTTGGTCGTTGGGGTATTAACAGGGCGTGATCACTTCTTGACCAGCGGCAGGCCGTCGGCCTGCCACTGCGTCATGCCGCCCTTGAGCTTGTAGACACGCTCGAAGCCGGCCTTGCCCAGCTTGGCCAATGCCACGCCGGAGGTCTGGCCATGCTTGCAGGCCACGACGATCGGCTTGTCCTTGGACTTCTCGAGCTCGCCGATGCGATCGTCGAGGCTGCCCTGGGGAATGTTGCGGGCGCCGGCGATATGGCCAGCCTTGAAGTCTTTCTTTTCGCGGATGTCGAGCACCACGGCGTCCTCGCGATTGACCAGCTGAGTGGCCTCGCTGGTGGTCACGCCGTTGGCACCGCCGCTGCGGATCTCATAGGCGATCCAGGCGACCAACACCAGCGCGAAGGCGGCGACCAGTAGCGGGTGGTTCTGCACGAATTCGAACAGCTGATCGATCATGATTCGGAAGACTCTTCTGCGGGTACGCGGTGAACGAAACCGGCCGGGCCGGCGGCACCCAGTATACATGATGCCAAGGGGCCGCCGAGGGCGCGCGATATGACGCCCGGCGGGACCGTGCGATATGATGCCGCAAGCAGAGACAAGTCGCGACCCCGCACGAGGTCGCAGAGCCGAGGTGGCAACGACCCAACGAAGAGGCTTCGACGCATGACCGATTCATCGACCCCGACTCCCCGCCCGGTGGCCCTGATCATCCTCGATGGCTATGGCGACAACCCGGACCCCACCGACAACGCCATCCTGGCCGCGAACACCCCGGTGATGGACCGGCTCAGGGAGACGCGCCCGCACACCCGCGTGCACACCGATGGCCGCTACGTCGGCCTACCGGACGGGCAGATGGGTAATTCGGAAGTCGGTCACATGAACCTCGGCGCCGGGCGCATCGTCTACCAGGACTTCACCCGCATCACCCAGGCCGTCGAGGACGGTGAGCTGGCCGACAACGCCATCCTCACCGGCCCGCTCGATGCCGCCGTCGAGGCCGGCCGCGCCGTGCATCTGCTGAGCCTGCTGTCGCCGGGTGGCGTGCACAGCCACGAGGACCACCTCCTGGCGATGGCCGAGCTGGCGGCGCAGCGCGGCGCCAGGCGCATCTACGTCCACGCCTTCCTCGATGGCCGAGACACCGCCCCCAAGAGCGCCCGCGCCTCCATCGAGCGCACCAACGCCCGGCTCGCCGAGCTGGTCGGCGCCGAGAACGGCTTCGTGGCCTCGCTGATCGGCCGCTACTTCGCCATGGACCGCGACAATCGCTGGGATCGCGTCGAGCAGGCTTATCGCCTGGCCACCGAGGGCACCGCCGAACACCTCGCCCAGAGCGCCGAGGCCGGCCTGGACGCGGCCTACGACCGGGGCGAAAGCGACGAGTTCGTGACCGCCACCGCCGTGACCGCCGACGGCGCGCCGGTGCGCATGGAGGACGGCGACGCCGCCATCTTCATGAACTTCCGCGCCGACCGTGCCCGCGAGCTGACCCGCGCCTTCGTCGAGGACGACTTCGCCGGATTCGCACGCCAGGCGCGCCCCCGGCTGGCCGGCGGCAGCCTGGTGACCATGACCCAGTACGCCGCCGACATTCCGGCCCCGGCCGCCTTCCCGCCGGCGGACCTGCACAACACCCTGGGCGAGGTGATGGAGAAGCGTGGCCTGACCCAGCTGCGCATCGCCGAGACCGAGAAATACGCCCACGTCACCTTCTTCTTCTCCGGCGGCCGCGAGGCCGAATACCAGGGTGAGACCCGCGTGCTGGTGCCCTCGCCCCAGGACGTGAAGACCTACGACGAGAAGCCGGAGATGAGCGCCCAGGAAGTCACCGACCGCCTGGTCGAGGCGATCGAGTCCGGCGCCCACGACCTGATCGTCTGCAACTACGCCAATGGCGACATGGTCGGCCACACCGGCGACTTCGACGCCGCGGTCAAGGCCATCGAGGCCGTCGACGCCTGCGTGGGTCGCGTGGCCGAGGCGATCGAGAAGGCCGGCGGCGCCTGCCTGATCACCGCCGACCACGGTAACGCCGAGCAGATGGTCCACCCCGAGACCGGCGTCGCCCAGACCGCCCATACCACCTTCGACGTGCCGTTGATCTACGTCGGCGCCCGCCCGCTGACCCTGGCCGACGACGGCCGACTGTGCGACCTCGCGCCGACCCTGCTGACGCTGATGGATCAGCCGGTGCCCGAGGAAATGACCGGCCGCGTGCTGATCGAGGCGTGAGCCGGCGGCCACGCCAGGCCCGTTGGCTAGGGCTGCTGCTGGGCGTCGCCCTCGGTGTCGCCCAGGCCGCGCCGAACGACGAGCGCGAGGCCCAGCAACGCGTGGATGCCATCGGCGAGCGCATCCAGGCGGCGACGGCGGACCTGTCCGACACCCGTGACGCCCGGGACGACGCCAATCAGGCGCTGCGCGAGGTCGAGACCTCGCTGGCCGAGACCCACCAGCGCCTGGACGACCTCCAGGCTCAGAAGCGCGACCTGCGCCAGGACGTCGAACGGCTCGAGGAACGCCGCCGGCAGCTCGAGGCCGAACGCCAGGATCAGCGCACGGCCATCGGCGAGCAGCTCGACGCCCTCTACCGGCTGGGCCTGACGCCGCAGCTCAAGCTGCTGCTCAACCAGGACGACCCCGCGCGCCTGGATCGCCTGCAGGCCTATCTCAATCGCCTCACCGACGCCCGCCAGGCGCGCCTCGACGAGCTCGAGCGGCTCGACGCGGCACTCGCCGACAATCGCCAGGCCCTCGAGGCACGCGGCGAACGGCTGGCGAAGCTCTCCACGGAGGTGGAGGAGCGCGGCGCCCAGCTGGCCGATCAGGTCGACGAACGCGAACGCCTGGTGGCCAAGCTCGATGATCGTTTCGCCAGCGAGCAGGCTCGGCTGAGCGAGCTCGACCAGGACCGTGCCCATGCCGAGCGGGTGCTGAACCGGGTGCAGGAGCGCCTGGCCCGCCTCGAGCAGCCCCCGCCCTCTACCGACATCACCGCCACCCAGGGCGACCTGCCCTGGCCGGTGCAGGGCGGCGTGGCATCACGCTTCGGGCGCGGCGACGGCGTGCATCGCAACGGCCTGGTGATCCGCGCCGCCGAGGGCACGCCGGTCGAGGCGGTGCACGCCGGCCGCGTCGTCTTCGCCGACTGGATGCGCGGCTTCGGCAACCTGCTGATCCTCGACCACGGCGACGGCGTGATGACCCTGCACGCCCACCTGCAACGCTTCACGACCGAGGTCGGCCAGGCGGTGAAGGCCGGCGCGACCCTCGGCGCGGTGGGCGCCAGCGGCGGCCAGTCATCGGCCGGGCTCTACTTCGAGGTTCGCCGCAACGGCGAGCCCATCGACCCCAGCCGCTGGATCGCCCGGCGCTAGCGTGCATGCCGACACCCGGGCGATGACCGCCCGGCAGACAGCCTCGGGCAGACGCCTGCATGCGCCCCGGCGCCGTCCTGGGCGCAGGGGCTCATCACCGGCGCGCCGCCGGATCGCCCTGCGCGGATTCCAGTGGCGTCCGCCGCCACGCTATTCCCATCGCGTCCGCCGCCACGCTATGCTGGAAATCCATCTGCGACACACCGCGAGAGAGCGCATGTTCCCGACGAACGCCCCGCTGCGGCATCTGACAACGGCCCTGCTGCCGGTCGCCCTGCTGACCCTGCCGCTATCCGCGCCGGCCGACACCGATCGCTCATCGGCCGATGACGCCCTGCCGGTGGCCGAGATTCAGGCCTTCTCCGAGGTGTTCGAGCGCATCAAGCGGGCCTACGTCGAGGACGTCGACGACGCGACCCTGATGCGCAACGCCATGCGCGGCATGCTCAGCGAACTCGACCCACACTCCACCTACCTGGACGCCGAGGACTACCAGCGCCTGCAGGAATCCACCCAGGGCGAGTTCGGCGGCGTGGGCATCGAGGTCGGCAAGCGCGACGGCCAGCTCACCGTGATCACCCCCATCGACGACACCCCGGCGTCGCGAGCCGGCCTGCAGGCCCAGGACACCGTGCTGCGCATCGGCGACACCCCCACCGAGGGCATGTCGCTGCAGGAGGCGGTGGAGCTGATGCGCGGCGAGCCCGGCAGCGACATTCGCCTGACCATCCTGCGCGAAGGCGAGAACGCGCCCCGCGAGGTGAACATCGAGCGCGAGATCATCCGCACCGAGAGCGTCAAGCAGGAGCTGCTGGCGCCGGGCTACGGCTACCTGCGCGTCAGCCAGTTCCAGACCCGTACCGGCGAGCAGGTCGTCGACGCCCTGGGCGAGCTGCGCGAGGACGCCCCGCTGCAAGGCCTGGTGCTCGACCTTCGCAACAACCCCGGCGGCGTGCTGCAGGCCGCGGTGGACGTGGCCGACGCCTTCCTCGACGACGGCCTGGTCGTCTATACCGAGGGCCGGCTGGCGAACAGCGCGATGCGCTTCTCCGCCCATCGCGACACCACCGCGCCGGACGTGCCGCTGGTGGTGTTGATCAACGGCGGCAGCGCCTCGGCGGCGGAGATCGTCGCCGGCGCCCTGCAGGACCAACGGCGTGGCGTGGTGATGGGCACCGAGAGCTTCGGCAAGGGCTCGGTGCAGCAGATCATGCCGCTGGGCGATGACGAGGCACTGAAGCTGACCACCGCGCGCTACTTCACCCCCAGCGGGCGCTCGATCCAGGCGCTGGGCATCGAACCGGACGTGCAGGTGGTGCGCGGCCGCCTCGAGGTCGCCGACGACACCAACCTGCGGGTACGCGAGGCCGACCTCGAAGGCCACCTGAGCGGAGACGGCGAAGGCGACGCGCGCGACGAGCTCAGCGAGCGGCTACGCGACGACTACCAGCTCGGCGAGGCGCTCAACCTGCTCAAGGCGCTGAACGTGCTGGGCGAGCGGGGCGCCGCGGCCTCGGTCGATGCCTCCGACGACGGCTAGCAGCGCGCACCGGTCTCGGCGGAAGGTCCTTGTTTTCCGCTGAGGCCGAGGGCCACCTGGGCCCTCGGCGACAGGAGCCTTCGGCCGAGGGCGACCGCCCTCAGCGACAAGAGCCGGGTAGTCGACCGCGGCGCCCCGCCGCCTGCTGCATCAACAGCCGCTTGAGCGGTGACACGCGGTCCACGCTCGCCATGCCCAGGTTCCGCGCCAGGGTCAACGCCGGATGGCGAGCCCCGAACAAGCGCTGGAACCCATCCATCAGCGCCAGCATGGCGGCATTATCGCCACGCCGGCGACGCGCATAACGCGCCAGCCAAGCCTCGCTTGCCAGGCCCGCGCCGCGGCGGCGGGCCGTCAGCAGCTCCTCGGCGAGCACCGCCGCGTCCATCAGCCCCAGGTTGACGCCCTGCCCGGCCAGCGGATGAATGCTATGGGCCGCATCGCCCACCAGCGCCAGCCCCGCCAGCACATAGCGCTCGGCGTGGCGCTGGGTCAGCGGCACCGCCTGGGCTTCGTCGACCGCCGTCACCTCACCGAGCCGCCCAGCGAAGGCCGTCGTCAGCGCCTCGCCCAGGGCCTCGCGGGGCAACCCGCACAGCCGCTCGGCCGCCGCCGGCGTGGTCGACCAGACGATCGAGCAGTAATGGGCGTCGCCGTCCACCGTCAGCGGCAGGAAGGCCAGCGGGCCATCGGCCAGGAAGGCCTGGCGGGCCACGCCGCCATGGGGCTCGGCGGTGCGCACCGTGGTCACCACCGCCGAATGCCCGGTCTCGCGGCTCGTCACGCCGATGCCGGCCAGCTCGCGCAGCGGCGAGCGGGCGCCATCGGCGGCCACCACCAGCGGGGCGGCCAGCCGCTCGCCGCCTGCAAGCACCAGCTCGCGGCCCGCCGGCCGCTCCTCGAGGCCGACCACCCGGGCCCCGAAGCGGCGCGTCACGCAGGGCAGGTTCGCCAGCCGTGCCTCCAGGGCGGCCACCGCCACATCGTTCTCGACGATATGGCCGAGCACCGGCAGGCCGGCCTGCTCGGCGGAGAAGGCCACCTCGCCGGTGCCCTCGGCGTCCCACACGCGCATGCCTCGATACGGTGTCACCCGCCGCGCCCGCATGCCCTCCCAGGCTCCTAGACCCTCGAGCAGGCGCTGGGAAACCGGCGTCAGGGCGCTGACCCGGCGCTCGGGCAGGCCCCGCCCCACCGCCTCGGCATCCAGCGGCGCCGGCCGCGCATCCAGCAGCGTCACCGCCACTCCGGCCTCGCCCAGCAGGCACGCCAGGGTGGCGCCGACCATGCCGCCGCCGACGATGATCGCCTCGCCGGCCTCCAAGGCTTCTCGCCTCATGTCGCTCGTCTCTTCATGACTCATCGCTCGACTCCCATGGCCCGGCGAGCCAGGGTCCGGCGCAGCGGCCCCAGCAGGTTGAGCCCCACCAGCCCCGCGGCCCGAGCGTGGGACAGCAGCGGATGGTCGAGGCCGAACAAGCGTATCAGGCCATCGCTGAAGCGGATGACATCCTGGCGATCGCCGCCGCGCCGGGCCTCGAAATCGCCCAGCGTGGCGGCACTACCCGCGGTGTCACCGCGCGCGGCACGGGCCTCGATCGCCGCCACCAGATCCATGACCCCACGCAGCGCCAGGTTGAAGCCCTGGCCGGCTACCGGGTGCAGGGCATGGGCGGCGTTGCCCATCACCGCAAGCCCGGGTCGGGTGGTCTCGCGTGCCGTGACCAACGACAGCGGATAGGCGTGGCGCCGGCCGACCCGGCGGAAACGCCCGGCACGATCGCCGAACGTGCGCTGGAGCTGGGCCAGGAAGTCGCCGTCGGACAGCGCCAGACGCGCCTCCTCCCGCCCCGCTTCGTGGGTCCAGACCAGCTCCATGGACTGCCCCTTGAGGGGCAGCAGGGCGATCGGGCCCTCGCCGCTGAAGCGTTCATAGGCCCAGCCGTCATGCGGGCGATCGAGCTCGACCCCGGCGATCAGCGCGACCTGATCATAGGGCCGCGCATCGCTCTCGATGCCCAGCCGCTCCTTGAGCCCCGAACGGCCGCCATCGGCCAGCACCGTCAGCCCGGCCTCGAGGCAGGCGCCGTCGGAGAGGGTCAGGCGATGGCCGCCGGCCTGCGGCCGAATATGCTCCACCCGGGCCGGGCAATGCCAGGCCAGCGGTAGCTCGGCCAGCCGACGATGCAGCACCCGCCCCAGCCAGGCATTGGGGATCACCTGGCCCAAGGCCTCGCCGCCCAGTTCCTCGGCGTTCAGCCGGGTCGCGCCCAGGCGGCCTCGCTCGCTGACGTGGATACGCCGGATCGGCGAGGCCTGCTCGGCGAGGGTCTCCCATAGCGCCAGGTCCCGGAAGTGCGACACCGACCCCTGGGCGATGGCGCTGGCCCGGGCATCGAAGCTCGGCTGCCAAGGGGTATCGAGATCCGCCGGCAATGGCGCGGCCTCGATCACCGCCACCGTCAGGCCCCACCGCTCGATCAACGGCGCCAGGGCGCAGCCCAGGCTCGCCCCGACCAGGCCACCGCCGACGATGGCGATATCCACACGACGCAGGGGCTCGGCCCCGGTCAGGTCGCTCATGGCTGGCTCCCAAGTATCATAATGTAATTTACGTAATCCAATATCCCGCAAGATCCTTGGCGATCAACCCTTGACCATCAAGGCCTCGATATCGGCCACCCGCTTGGGCACATCGGCCGTCAACACCTCGCGCCCTTCCTCGGTCACCGCCACGTCGTCCTCGATGCGAATGCCGAGCCCGCGGTAGGCGACGGGGATGTCGTCGTCATCGGGCACATAGAGGCCCGGCTCGATGGTCAGCACCATGCCCGGCACCAGCGGACGGGGCTCGCCGTCCCGGCGATACTGCCCGACATCGTGAACATCGAGCCCCAGCCAGTGGGAGGTGGCATGGAGGTAGAATCGTCGCCAGGCTTGGTTCTCTAGGCAGGCCTCCAGATCCCCCGCCAGCAGGCCGAGCTCGATCAGCCCGGCGGTGAGGTCACGCAGCACGCCGCGATGAATGGCCGCCAGGGTGGTGCCGGGCCCCACCGCCTCGAGGGCGCGCTGCTGGGCGCCGAGCACCACCTCGTAGAGGGCACGCTGCGCCTCGCCGAAGCGACCGCCGACCGGGAAGGTGCGGGTGATATCACCGGCGTAGAGGTCGAACTCGGCACCGGCATCGATCAGCACCAGGTCGCCGTCTCGCAGGGTGTCGGCGTTCTCGATGTAGTGCAGCACACGGGCATTGCCACCGCCAGCGACGATGCTGGCATAGGCCGGCCCGCTGCCGCCCTGCCACAGGAACTCGTGCTCGAGCTCGGCTTGCAGCTGATACTCCATGATGCCGGGGGCGCTGGCCTGCATCGCCCGACGATGAGCCCGGGCGCTGACCGCGCCGGCATGACGCAGCAACGCCAGCTCCGCCGGGCTCTTGATCAGGCGCTCCTCGTGGAGCCGGACGGCGACATCGGCGAAGGCGAGCGGCGGCCGGGCACCGCGCCGAGCGCCGTCCTGTAGCTCGGCGCGCAGCGCCTCGGCCAGGTGCAGGGCCGCGCTGTCGTCCAGCGGCAGGTAGAGCGTGGCACGGCCATCGAGCAGCGTCGCCAGCCGCTCGTCACGCTCCGCGTTGGCGAAGGCCTGGTCGATGCCATACTCGCGCTCCGCTCCTTCCGCGCCGCAGCGCCGTCCGGTCCAGGCCTCCAGGTGCGGATCACGATCCTGGCAGAACAGCACGCTCTCGCCTGCCTCGCGGCCGGGCAGCAGCACCAGCAAGGCGTCGGGCTCGGGGAAGCCGGTCAGGTAGTGGAAGTCGCTGTCCTGTCGGAAGGGGTACTCGCTGTCCCGGGAGCGGGGGGTCAGCGCGGCGCCGGGCAGCAACACGGCGGCATCGCCGGGCAACCCGGCCATCAGGCGCCGGCGGCGCTCACGATATTCGCCCGTCGCGATGGCGGCGGGGCGGGGAAGGGGCTCGGGCGGCATGGCAACTCCTCTGGGCTGGGCGGGACCCGGCCCCGCCGACGAGCGGGGCCGGGGTGACGGGGCGGCCCGCATCAGTGCTTGGTCTGGGCCTCGGGGTCGTCGACCTTCTCGACCTGCGGCAGGCCCGGGTGCTGCTCGGTGTAGAGCAGCATGGCGGCCATGCGGGCATGCTCGGAGAGCGCGAAGAGGTCGTTCTCATTCTCCGGGTCGTCGTCGAGGTCGGTCTCGATGGCGGTCAGACCCTTGAGGTCGCTGACCGCCTCGGTGAGCGCCTCGGACCACTGCTTGCGTGCCGCCTCGCCGACATCGTCGGTCACCTCGAGGAAGCCCAGCGTCCAATCCTTGAGCCCCTGGGCACGCTCGGCCAGGGAGAACAGCTCATCGGGCAGCAGCGGCTCGTAGTTCATCTCGCTGGCCGACAGCGCCTCCGAGGTCTGGCGGCGCCAGCCCAGCAGGCGTTCGGCGGAAGCTTCGTCACGGGGCTGCTCGACGCCCAGGTGGAGGCAGACCGCCTCCAGCCAACCCTCGGCGCTCAGGTCGTGCAGCGCCAGCAGGGCGCACAGCCGCCCATCCAGGAAGGCCGGCGATTGCATGCTGCCGTGCAGCAGGAAGGTGTCGGCGATATCGGAGAAATCCTGGCGTTCATTGATCAGAGACATGGGACCATCCGGTGCGAGGGCCGCGCGGCGCGTTGACCGGCCGCAAACGGCTCTCTTATAGTGACTTGACGTACGTATTCCCCACGATGTTAACGCATCGGGCCCCCATGGCGCCGCATCCTGCGCGTTCGTCCGGGCCCGCCGGAGCCCCCCATGACCGACGCCTCGCGGCCCACCACCGAGATCACCCTGCTGGAACGCCAGTACGTCATCGCTTGTCCTCCGGACGAGCAGGACAAGCTGGAGCGCACCGCCCGCTACCTGGACCGCGCCATGCAAGGCATCCACGCCCAGGGCAAGGTGGTCGACCGGGAAAGGGTCGCCATCATGGCGGCCCTGAATATCACTCATGAACTGCTCGAGACCCTCGAAGAGCGCCGCGCCGGCGAGCAGAGCCTCGGTGAGCTGAGCGAACGCCTGGAGAAAGCACTGGCCGACGCGCCCTCGCGCTGAGGATTCTTCGCTTTGGGCGAGTCCATCGCTCTGCTAGGATAGAGACGTTCCCTGGGGTGTTCGCCAGTCGTTAAGTCCCTCGAGCCTATGCGCATTACCCAGGGGGCCATTAGCTAGTCCGGACCCGTGTGCATGTCCGTGCGACGGAAAGCCTGACGGTCCGGCTGCGGCCACCCACCTTGAACCACAGGGTTCAAGGGCCAGAATGACAGCGGCACTCTGGGGAACGCCTTCCGCATGACCGACCAGCAAGATACCTCCGCCGACATCCCGCGCGACGAAGAGCGACGCCGGCTGCGCCGTGACCTGCGTCGTCACCGCCGCCAGCTGAGTCTGCGTGAGCGATATCGGGCCGCCCAGCGGCTTTGCCACCGGCTGCGCCACCTTCCCGAGGTACGACGCGCCCGACGCGTGGCCCTCTACCTGCCCAACGACGGCGAGATCGACCCGACCCGGCTGATGCCTTGGCTGAACGGTCGTGGCGCCCGCGTTTATCTACCCGTGCTACGCCCGCTGAGCCACAACGCCCTGTGGTTCGTTCACTACCATGCCGGCACCCCGATGGTGACCAACCGCTTCGGCATCGCCGAGCCCTGCACACGCTACGGTGCCCATCGCGCTCGCCGCATGCCGGCCTGGGCGCTGGACCTGATCCTGATGCCCTTGGTGGGCTTCGACGACGACGGCCAGCGCATCGGCATGGGCGGCGGTTTCTACGACCGCACCCTGGCCTTCACCCGTGGCATCGGCCCGCGGCCCCGGCTGATCGGCTTGGCCCACGACGGTCAACGCGTCGAGCGCCTGCCGGTGGCCCCCTGGGACGTGCCGCTGGACGCCATCGTCAGCGACCAGCGCGTCGTGCGCCCCTGACGCCAGGCCCTTCGTCACTCACACGACATAAAAAAAAGCGCCCGATGCCAGGCATCGAGCGCTTCTTTGCGGGAATCGTCTCGGCCGACGGCATTCACTGCCCGACCAGTGCCTGGGCGTAGCCGGTGGCCACGACGCCGCTACCGAAGATCAGTACCAGGATCATGACCAGGTCAGGCTTGCGCTTCATCATCGACTCCCTGCGATATTGTGGGTGACCGGACGGCGGTCCGGTGGGCTCTCTAGAGCGAGGCCATAGCCTAGCGAAAGCCCTCGGGTATGACAACCGCCCCCTTCGAAAGCATGACGACCACGGCCTTGTGGTGGTCGGTGCTAGCGAGGGAGCAAACGTTCACTCACCTGGCTCACCGGTATCAGGCCATGAACAGCCGATAGGCCGGGTTAGCCGATTCCTGCCAGTAGCGGTAACCGATCCTGTCGAAGTGCTCCTCGACGTGATCGCGGTCGCCGCCCGGCAACTGCATGCCCACCAGCACCCGGCCGTAGGCGGCGCCATGGTTGCGGTAGTGGAACAGCGAGATGTTCCAGTCGTGGGGCAGGTGGGTGAGGAAGTTCATCAAGGCCCCGGGGCGCTCGGGGAATTCGAAGCGATAGACCTCCTCCTCGAAGTGCTCCTTGGGGCGCCCCCCGCCGAGGTGGCGAATATGCAGTTTGGCCAGCTCATTGTCGGTGAGGTCTTCCACCGGATAGCCGGCATCGCGCAGCCGCTCGATCACCGCCTGGCGATCCTCGCCGCCGGGTTTGACCTGCACGCCGACGAAGATATGCGCCTGCTCCGGGTCGGCATAACGGTAATTGAACTCGGTGACCATGCGCTTGCCGATGGTGCGGCAGAACTTCTTGAAGCTACCCGGCCGCTCGGGAATGGTCACCGCCAGGATCGCCTCGCGCTGCTCGCCGAGCTCGGTGCGCTCGGCGATATGCTGCAGGCGATCGAAGTTGGTGTTGGCACCGGAGTTGATGCACACCAGCGTCTCGCCGCTGGCGCCGCTACGCTGGATGTACTTCTTGAGACCGGCCAGCGATAGGGCGCCGGAGGTTTCGGAGACGGCCCGGGTGTCCTCGAAGATGTCCTTCACCGCCGCACACATCTCGTCGGTGTTGACGGTGATGACCTCGTCCACCAGCTCACGCATCACCGCGAAGGGCGCCTCGCCGACCTGGGCCACGGCCACGCCCTCGGCGAACACGCCCACCTGGTCCAGAACCACACGCTTCCCGGCATCCAGCGCCGCCTTGAGGCTGGCGCTGTCTTCGGATTCCACGCCGATCACCTTGATCTCGGGGCGCAGATACTTGACGTAGGCCGCCACCCCGGCGATCAGGCCGCCGCCGCCCACCGGCACGAAGATGGCATCCAGATGGCCGGGATTCTGACGCAGGATCTCCACCGCCACGGTGCCCTGACCGGCGATGACATCGATGTCATCGAAGGGCGGGATGTAGGTGTAGCCGTGCTCGGCGATCAGCTCCTGCACATGGGCCACCGCCTCGCCGAAGGCATCGCCCTTGAGCACCACCTTGGCGCCGCGCGCGCGCACCGCGGCGACCTTGATCTCCGGCGTGATGCGCGGCATCACGATCACCGCCTTGACGCCCATCTGGCGGGCCGCCATGGCCAGCCCCTGGGCATGATTGCCCGCCGAGGCGGCGATCACGCCCTTGGCCTTCTGCTCCTCACTGAGCTGGGCCATCTTGTTGTAGGCGCCACGAATCTTGAAGGAGTAGACCGGCTGAAGATCCTCGCGCTTGATCAGGATCTGGTTGTCGAAGCGGCGAGACAGGAAGGGAGCCGGCGAGATCGGCGTTTCCCGGGCGGCCTCATAGACCCGAGCCTGGAGAATCTTCTTGACGGTATCTTCGAGCATCCTGACATTCCGATAAGTAGCGCGAGGGGCCGCGAGACGCGGCGCGTGGGGAACCTCTATTGGTAGCACTCGCGCCGCCATGGCGTCCAGCACGGCAAGGCGCCATGGCCTATAATGTCGCCGCATTTCTCCCCCAACCAGACGAGCCCCCCATGACCCAGGACGAACTCAAGGACGCCGTCGCGGCTGCAGCCCTCGATGAGATCCGCCCCCTGCTCGGCCAAGATGTCGTGATCGGCATCGGCACCGGCTCCACCGCCGACCGTTTCATCGACAAGCTGGCCGCGCTGAGTGGCGATTTCCGCGGCGCCGTGGCCAGCTCCGAGGCCAGCGCGCAGCGCCTTCGCGGCCACGGCATCGACGTCTTCGAGCTCAACGAGACAGGCACCGTCCCGGTTTACGTCGACGGCGCAGACGAAGTGAACACTCACCTACAGATGATCAAGGGCGGCGGCGCGGCGCTGACCCGGGAGAAGGTCGTCGCCGCCTGCGCACAGCGCTTCGTGTGCATCGCCGATGGCTCCAAGCGGGTCGAGCGGCTGGGCGACTTCCCGCTGCCGGTGGAGGTGATTCCCATGGCCCGCTCGTACGTGGCGCGGGAGCTGGTCAAGCTGGGCGCCGACCCGGCCTACCGCGAGGGCGTGATCACCGACAACGGCAACCAGATCCTCGACTGCTATGAGTTCATGATCGACGATCCGCTGGCCATGGAGGCACGCCTCAACGCCATCGTCGGGGTGGTGACCAACGGCCTGTTCGCCGCCCGCGGCGCCGACGTGCTGCTGCTGGGTACCGAGCAGGGCGTCGAGCGGCTGACCCCTCAATAGAGCGAGCGCCGGGGATAAGTCGCAGCGAGGGGGTTTGACCCTGGGCGAGGCGGGCTGAGAAGAACCTCCAGTGAATGTTCTCCCCGCCGAGCGGGATGGCCACGGATGGCCATCCCAGGCTCTGCAAGCGTCCCAGGAAGTTTAAGCGACACAGGGTCAAAGTAGAGCGCCCAAGGATGGGTTTATAGCGTCCTCGCGCAGGCTTGTCGCCGGGAAAACGATGTATACCGGAAAATCCGGTATGTAGGCGCTCACTTCTCTTGTAGGAGCTGCTCCAGGCCTTCCAGCGTACGCTCGAGGGCACCACGATTGGCCTCGACCACCGCCCGACCGGCGCTGGCGAGCCGCTGGCGTTCCGCCGCATCGCCGAACAGCCGCTCCAGCTCGACCGCCAGCGTCGCGGCGTCGGCGACCTCCACCAACGCCGCGCGCTCGCGCAGTGCCTCGGCCACGTCGCTGAAGTTGGCGAGCTCGGGGCCACTCAGCACCGGCACGCCCATGGCGGCCGGCTCCAGGAGGTTGTGGCCCCCCACCGGCACGAGGCTGCCGCCCACGAAGGCCACGTCGCCCGCCCCGTAGAACGCCGACAGCTCGCCCATGGAGTCTCCCAGGTAGACCGCGGTATCGGCGTTCACGGCCTCGTCCCGCGAGCGCCGTGCCACGCTCATGCCCTCGCCACGACACAGCTCCGCCGCCGCCTCGAAGCGCCGCGGATGACGCGGCACCAGGATCAGCAGCGCCTCGGGATAGCGCTCGAGCAGGCGCGCATGGGCCTCGAGCAGCGCCTCGTCCTCGCCTTCGTGGGTCGAGCCCGCCACCCAGACCGGGCGTTTTCCGAACCGAGTGCGCAAGCGCTTACTCACCTCGAAAGCCTCATCATCACGGCTCATGTCGAACTTCAGCGAGCCGGTCACCTCGCCCTTGGCGGCCGCCATGCCCAGCGCCTGGAAGCGCTCGAGATCGGCCTGCGACTTGGCGCCCAGCCAGCTCACGTGGGACAGCGCCTCGGCCATCAGCCACCCGAGGCGCCGGTAGCCCTGGAAGGCCCGCGCCGAGAGCCGGCCGTTGACCACCGCCACCGGCACGCCGCCCCGCTCACAGGCGGCCAGCAGGTTGGGCCACAGCTCGGTCTCGAAGAAGATGGCCAGGTCCGGGCGCAGGCGCTCGAGGAATCGACGCGCCGCACCGGGGAAGTCCAACGGCACGAAGTGATGACTCACTTCGCCTACATCGGCCTCGTTCCGCAGGCGATCGGCGACGGCCTGGGCGCGCTCGGCACCGGTCGCGGTCATGGTGGTGATCACCAGACGGGCGTCGGGATGGCGACGCGCCAGGGCCTCGATCAGCGGCCGGGCGGCCTGTACCTCGCCCACCGAGGCGCAATGCAGCCACAGGCTGCGCACGCCCGCGGGCGAGGCGGCGATGCGGCCCAGCCGTTCGGCGCGCGAGCGCCCGGGGAGATGTTCCCGCCAGACCCGGCGCCAGACCAGCGGCGAGAGCGCCAGCAGGGCGGAGGAATAGCCGCGCCGCACCCAGGGATGGCCGGCCATCAGGCCTCGCGGTCGAGGATGGTGGAGATCATCGCCGTGGTCGAGACGCCGTCCTCGAAGTCCAGCACCCGCACCTCGCCGCCGGCCGCCCACACGGCCTCGCCGCCGGCGATCTCCTCGGGCTGGTAGTCGCCGCCCTTGACCAGCACATCGGGCAACACCGCCTCGATCAGCCGTTGCGGGGTCTGTTCGGCGAAGGGCACGACCCAGTCCACCGCGCCCAGCCCGGCCAGCACCTGCATGCGCCGGACCAACGGGTTGATCGGCCGCGTGGGCCCCTTGAGGCGGCCGATCGAGGCGTCGTCGTTGACCGCCACGATCAGCCGGTCGCCGAGCCGCCGGGCCTGCTCCAGATAGGCCACGTGGCCGGCGTGGAGGATGTCGAAGCAGCCGTTGGTCATCACCACCCGCTCGCCGCGCGCCTGGGCGGCGCGTACCGCCTCGACCAGCGCCGGCTCGCCGATGGCACCGAACTCGGCCAGCTTGTCGCCGTGCAGGGCGGTGTAGAGCTCGGCGACCGACAGCGTCGCGGTACCCGGCTTGGCGACCACCAGGCCGGCGGCCAGGTTGGCCAGGGTCATGGCCTCGGGGAAACCGTGGCCGGCGGCCAGCGCCAGGCCCAGCACGCCGATCACGGTGTCGCCGGCGCCGGTGACGTCGAAGACCTCGCGGGCGCGGGTCGGCAGGTGCAGCGGCTCATGGCCCCCGCGGATCAGCGTCATGCCCTTCTCGCTGCGGGTGATCAGCAACGCCTCGAGCTCGAGCTCGACTCGCAGTGCCTCGCCACGCTCGGAGAGCGTGGCATCGTCCGGGCAAGGCCCGGCGACGGCCTCGAACTCGGCCAGGTTAGGCGTCATGACGCTGGCTCCCCGATACTTGCCGAAGTCGCTGCCCTTGGGATCGACCAGCACGCGTTTGCCGGCGGCCCTCACGCGCCCGATCAGGCCCTGCACGTCGGCCAGCGTGCCCTTGCCGTAGTCGGAGAGGATCACCAGGTCGGCACCGCCCAGGGCCGCCTCGACGCGCTCCGTCAACGGGCCGGTATCCACGTCACCGAGGCTCTGCTCGAAGTCGAGGCGGATCAGCTGCTGGTTGCGGCTCATCACGCGCAGCTTGGTGATGGTCGGAATTTCGGTGCTACGGGCGAAGTGAGTGCTTACCCCGGAGTCTTCGAGGCGGCGGCTCAACAGGTCGGCGTTGTCGTCGTCGCCGACCAGTCCGGCCAGCGCCGCCTGAGCGCCCAGCGAGGCGATGTTGAGCGCCACGTTGGCGGCACCGCCGGGGCGGTCCTCGGCCTCCTCGACCCGCACCACTGGTACCGGGGCCTCGGGGGAGATCCGCGAGGTGCCCCCATGGAAGTAACGGTCGAGCATCACGTCGCCCACCACCAGCAGGCGTGAATGTTCGAGGGCGGTCAGATCAAGCTTCATCGGAAGGCTCCCTTTCCTGACGAGACGCGGCGATGTCCAACACCGCCTCGAGGTTGCGGATGACGTCGTCGGCCTGGATCAGCGACATGGCGTCGGGGTGACGGACCCGCTGCCCCCAGGGCAGCGTCTTGGCGTCCTTGTGCAGGAACTGGCTCACCGCGGCCGGATAGCGATTCACCACCTGCTCGCGCCAGCAGTAAGGGGCGGCGCGCTCGGGGTTGGTGGTGGCGTAGAGGCCGACCACCGGGGTGTTCAGGGCGTTGGCCATGTGTACCGGGCCGGAGTCCGGCGCCACCACGGCGCGGGCGCCATCGATCAGCGCCAGCAGGCCCTTCAACGACGAACCGCCGATGGCATCGATCACCGCACCGGGCTGGGCCAGGGCCTGGATGTGACTGCCCAGCTCACGCTCCTGGGTGCTTCCGCCGCCGGTCAGCACCGTCTTCAGGCCATGCTGCACCCAGGCGTGCTCGACCACGCTGGCATAGCCCTCCGCCGACCAGTTGCGGAAGTTGCGCAGCCGCGGGTTGGCGCAGGGGCTCATCAGCACATAGGGCGCATCGCCGGTCAGCGCCGTCGCCTCCTGGCGGGCGGCATCGGGGATCGGCATGTCCCAGGCCAGGGAGAGGTCCTCGACACCCAGCAGGCGGGCGAAATCGAGGAACGACTCGAGCACATGGGCCCGGGGGTGCGGCGCCAGCTGACGATGGGTGAACCAGTGCTGGGCATCCTTGGCACGCGCCTTATCGTAGCCGATGCGCAGGTCGGCCTTGAGCCCCAGTGAGAGCACGCTGGCGCGCAGCGCCTGCTGCATGTGCAACAGCACGTCGAAGCGGGTGTCCGAGAGCGTCCGCCATAGCTCGCGCATCCCCGCAAGGCCTGTGGACTTGTCGTAGACGATGAACTCGACCCCCGACATGCCGGCCAGTAGACTGTGCTCGCCCTTTCCGATGATCCAGGTAATGCGCGCGTCCGGCCATTGGCGCTGCAGGGCACGGATCGTCGGCACCAGGTTACAGACATCGCCCAGGGCGGAGAGGCGCAGCACGCCGATATGGGCGGGGCGGGCGGGCAGAGGATGCTTCATGCGATTGGCAACGTTTCGAACGGGAAAGGTTTTCATTTTATATGATGCGGACAGTTTATGTGACGCCAATGGGGCGCCACAAATCGCCCCGTCAACCTTCGATCCCGACCACTGGCGGCGGCAGGGGCTCATCACCGGCGAGGCTCCCGGCCGCGGCGCCAGCCTGTTCCTCGACGTCGGCGGCGCCGAATGGGTACTGCGCCCCTATCGTCGTGGCGGCCTGGCCGCCCGGGTCAGCGCCTCGCGTTACCTATGGACCGGCGTCGAACGCAGCCGTTCCTTCCACGAGTGTCGCCTGACCGCGCACCTCTTCTCGCTGGGCCTGCCGGCGCCCCGCCCGGTGGCCGCCGTGGCGACTCGCCATGGCCCGACCTACGAGGCGGCCCTCGTCACCGTGCGACTGCCGGCGGCGCGAGCCCTCGCCGAACGCCTCCACGATGCCGACGAGGCGCTGCTGGCGCGGGTCGGCGCGACGGTGCGTCGCTTCCACGACGCCGGCCTCGACCACGTGGACCTCAACGCCCGCAACCTGCTGGTCGACGACGCCGAGCGCGTCTGGCTGATCGACTTCGACCGTTGCCGGCTGCGCCGCCCCGGTAAATGGCAAGCGGCGAACCTCGAGCGGCTAGACCGCTCGCTGACCAAGTTCAACGCCGCCCCTGCCATGGCGGCCATCCGCCGCGGCTACGCGTCTCACGCCTAGGCGCCCCCGACGCCAGCCTCGCCGAGCGCCGCCCCCGGAACCGGCCGACGCCCGGCCGTGGCCCCACCCTTGGCGTGCCAGCTCGGGTATAATCCGGGCAGGATACATTACCAGTCCGCCCCGGCCGTTCGAGAGGCCGCGCCGCATGAGCCTGGGGCTCACGGCATCCTCCATGCGCTGTCGGGGCTCGGGAGCCCCATGACGAGTTTCACCGCTCAACGGCCGCCACGCCTGCTGGTGGTTCGCAACGACAAGCTCGGCGACTTCATGCTGGCCTGGCCGGCCCTGGCGGCCCTCAAGGCCGCCTCGCCGAGCCCCCATGTCAGCGTGCTGGTGCCCGACTATACCGCGCCGCTGGCCCGCGCCTGCCCCTGGATCGACGAGGTGATCCTCGACCCGGGCGACGCCGCCGGCCGCGAGGGTCGATGCACGCTGCTGGCCGACCTGAAGTCCCGGCGCTTCGATGCGCTGCTGACGCTGTTCTCCACGCCGCGCATCGGCTGGCTGGGCTGGCGGGCCGGCATCCCGCTGCGCCTCGCCCCGGCCACCAAGTGGGCACAGCTCTTCTACCATCGCCGTGTCACCCAGCGCAGGTCACGCTCGGAGAAGCCCGAGCACGTCTACAACCTGGAGCTCGCCGAGACATTGCTCGACGCCCTGGGCCTCACGGTGCCGCCACGACCCGCTCCCCCCTATTGGCCGCTGGCCATCGACGAGTCCCGCCGCCAGCGCGCGGCCGTCGCCGAGGAGGCCGGGGTCGCGGCCGACGACGACCGGCCCTGGCTGTTCCTGCATCCCGGCAGCGGCGGCTCGGCGGTCAACCTCACGCCCGAGGCCTACGCGCGGCTGGCCGGCGACATCGATGCCCGGCTGCGTGCCGCGAACACGACGCCGGCCTGGGTGATCACCGCCGGCCCCGGCGAGGCCGACAACGCCGATGCCCTGTGCGCGACGCTCGCCGCCGATGGCCTCGAGGCACGGCGCCTGCCGCCGAGCCCCGGGCTCGAGACCTTCGCCCGCCGCCTGGCGGCGGCCGACCTGTTCATCGCCGGCTCCACCGGGCCGCTGCACATCGCCGCCTGCCTGGACCGGCCCACCGCCGGCTTCTACCCATCGCGGCGTTCGGCGACCCCGCTGCGCTGGCAGACCTGCAACGCCGCGGAACGCCGCCTGGCCTTCTGCCCCCCCGACGACGCCCACGAGGCGGACATGTCGACCATCGACCTGACGATGGCCGCCGAGGCCATCGCCGAAAGCCTGTCACCCTCTTCGATCAGCGAGTTACGCCCATGACGCCTCTCTCCGGCATCATCATCACGCTCAACGAGGCCGACAACGTCGCCGACTGCATCGCCTCCCTGCAGCGGGTCTGCGACGAGGTGATCGTCGTCGACTCCGGCAGCCATGACGACACCGTGGCACTCGCCGAGGCCGCCGGTGCCCGTGTCATCCATCAACCCTATCTCGGCGACGGCCCCCAGAAGGCCTTCGCCGTGCCACAGGCGAAGCACGACTGGATCCTGGCGCTGGACGCCGACGAACGCCTCGACGACGACGCGGTCGCGGCGATTCAGGGCCTTCCCCTGGACGATCCGCAACAGGCCTATCGCCTGCGCCGCCGCAACTTCGCCGGGCGCCATTGGATCCGTGCCGCGGGCTTCTACCCGGACCCGGTCACCCGGCTCTATAATCGCACCACCTCGGGCTACCTGCCCAAGAAGGCCCACTCCTCGGTGAAAGCCCCCTCGGTGGTCGACCTGGACGCCCACCTTCGCCACTTCACCTATCGCGACCTGTCGCACTGGATCAGCCGCATCGACGCCCTTTCCAGCCGCGATGCCTGGGCCATGAAGGAGCGTGGCAAGCGGCCCTCCGCGGTCCGGCCTGCGCTGCATGCGGCCACCGCCACCTTGCGCAAGCTGATCCTCAAGGGCGGCCTCTTCCAGGGCGCGGACGGCTTCACCGTGGCCATGACCACGGCGTTCCACGCCTACATGAAATACGCCAAGCTCAACGAGCTCTACGAGAACGAGCGCGCGCCCTCCGACGCCGACGATGCCTGACCGCCAGCGTCTCGCGAGCTTCCAGCGGCCGCGCGGATGGGCCGCCCTGCTGGTCCTGGGCCTGGCCCTGGGATTCACCGCCGTCACCGTCAGCCGCCTGCCGGCGCTTGCGCTGTGGCCGATCGCCGCCGGCTGGCTGTGGCTGGCCCACGCCTGGCGCTGGGGTGACGAACCCGCCGCCTCGCCGCCGCGACGCCGCTGGCCCTGGTCGCTAGGGCCATTGATCCTGTGGGGCCTCTACGCCTACCTGGCCGGCAGCTTCGGCAGCGTCGATCTGGGGGCGGTGTTCTTCCACCTTCAGGCGGGCATCGAGGAACATGGCGGGCACGGGCGACTGGTCGCCGCCACGCTCTATACCCTGGGCATACTGGCGGTGCTGGCGGCCTTCATCTGGCTGGTACGCGCCGACTCCCGCTGGGCACGCTGGGAGCGCCTGCTGGCCGTAGTGCTGCTGGTCGGCAACCCCTTGCTGCTGGGCCTCGGACAACGCGGCGCGGCACTGATCACCGAGGACGGGGCCTGGCTGGAACGCCACTACGTGTCACCGGAGATCCACTCGGCGGCGGACGATCCCCCCAACCTGCTGGTGCTCTACCTGGAGAGCCTCGAACGCACCTATGCCGACCGCGAGCGCTTCGGCGATGCCTATGCGCCGCTCGCCGAGCTGGGCCGACGTGGCGTGGTCTTCGAGGGTGTCCGCCAGCTCGACAACACCGGCTGGACCATGGCCGGGATGATCGCCAGCCAGTGCGGCACACCGCTGATGCCGGCGGGCCTGCTCCACGACAGCCAGTTCGACCCCCTGGAGCGAGTCGTGCCCGGGGTGGACTGCCTGGGCGACCTGCTCGCCGCACGGGGCTACGACCTCAGCTATCTGGGCGGCGCGAGTACCCGCTTCGCCGGCAAGGGCCGTTTCTACACCGACCATGGCGTCGCGCGGGTGAGCGGCCGCGAGACCCTGGCCCCACGGCTCGAGGACCCGGACTACCTCAATAGCTGGGGGCTGTACGACGACAGTCTCTACGACTTCACCCTGGAGGAGATCCGGCGCCGCGAGGCCGAAGGCGGTCCCTGGGGCGTGATCGCGCTGAGCCTGGGCACCCATCCCCCCGCCGGCCACCCGGCCCGCGCCTGTGAGGCACGTCAGGGCGAACACGACGGCGAGGACATCCTCTACGCGGTGGAGTGCTCGGCCTGGCTGGTCAAGCGACTGGTCGAGCGGCTGGAGGCCGAGGGGCTACTGGCCAATACCCTGGTGGTGATCGCCAGCGACCACCTGAGCATGCGCGTCTCGGCCTGGGAGTCGCTGATCGCCGGCCCTCGGGCCAATACCCTGATGCTGCTGCACAACGACCTGGTGCCGCGGCGCCTGCGCCGCGAAGCCTCGACCATGGACACCCTGCCCACGGTGCTCGAGGCCATGGGCTTCGGCCTCGAACACCACCGGGCGGGGCTGGGCGTCTCGCTGCTCTCCACGGAGCCGACCCTGGTCGAACGCCATGGTCTTAAGCCACTCAACGCCCGGCTCAAGGAAGAAACCGCCCTGCAGCGCCGGCTATGGCAGGGGCTGGACCTGCCCCTCACGGAGACGCCTCCAGGCGGGGCTGCCGCCGCCCGCCCTAGTCGCTGAGCATGGCACGCAGCAGCCGTTCGGGCGGCTGCTGCTTGAGGCAGTTGGTGTGGCCCAGCGGGCAGGTCCGCGCGAAGCAGGGCGAGCAGTCCAGCGCCAGGTAGTGGATGTGGGCCTCCTCGGTCAGCGGCGGCGTGTAGGCCGGCGACGAGGAGCCGTAGATCGCCTGCACCCGGGTCCCCGCGGCGGCGGCCACGTGCATCAGCCCGGAGTCGTTGGTCACCGCCTGGCGGCAATCGGCGAGCAGGTCCACGGCATCCGCCAGGCGGGTCTTGCCACACAGGTTATGGGCATGTTCGATGCCCTCGGCGATCGTCTCCCCAGCAGTATCGTCCTTGGGCCCGCCTATCACCCGCACCTCGAAGCCCTCGGCCACCAGCGCCTCGGCGAGGGTGCGGAAATGGGCCAGCGGCCACTGCTTGGCGGGGCCATACTCGGCACCGGGCATCATGGCGATGGCCGGCCGCCGGCCCAGGCCCAGCGCCTCGTGCAGCGACGCCAGGCTGGCCTCGTCGCGGCGCAAGGCCGGGCGCGGGATCGCGAAGTCTCCCTGCGCCGCCTCCGCGGCCGGCAGGCCCAGCGACACGAAACGCTTGACGGTCTGGTCGAGCAACGTCTTGTCCAGGCGCCGACGCTCGTTGAGCAACCCGAAGCGCTGTTCGCCGTGGAAGCCGACGCGCCGCGGGATGCGCGCCAGGAAGGGCACCAGCGCCGACTTCCAGGAGCGCGGCAGCACGATGGCACGATCGAAGCGCCCGCGCAGCCCGGCGGCCAGCCGGCGCCGTGCGGCCCAGCCGAACTCGCCATGGCCAACCTCCAGGGCGGCCACCTCGTCGACCTCCGCCATGCGCTCGAGGATCGGCCGCGACCAGGCCGGCGCCACCACGCCGATACGCGCCGCCGGGTCACGGGCCTTGAGCGTCTTGAACAGGCTCTGGGCCATGACCATGTCGCCGACCCAGGACGGGCCGACGACCAGGATACGCTCCCCCCGGTCAGGCATTCAGCCACTCCAGATAGGCCCGCACGCCCTCGGCGACGGTATGGAACTCGCGCTCGTAGCCGGCCTCGCGCAGTCGCTCGATATCGGCGCGCGTGTAGCTCTGGTAGCGGCCCTTGAGCGCGTCGGGGAAGTCGATGTACTCGATCTTGCCCTTGCCGTAGTAGTCGGTCACCGCCTCGCCGATCGCCTTGAAGGGTTCGGCACGGCCGGTGCCGAGGTTGAAGATGCCGGAGGCCTCGGGGTGGTCGAGGAACCACAGGTTGACGTCGACCACATCGCCGACATAGATGAAGTCACGGCTCTGCATCCCCGCCTCATAACCGTCCCAGGCGCCGAACAGCTTGACGTCCTGACCGCCGCTGATCTGGGTGTGATGATGGTAGGCGACGCTGGCCATCTTGCCCTTATGTTGCTCGCGCGGACCATAGACGTTGAAGTAGCGAAAGCCGACCACCTGGCTCTCGAACTCGTCGTGGCGGGCACGCACGTACTGATCGAACAGCAGCTTGGAGTAACCGTATACGTTGAGCGGCTGCTCATGCTCGGGGTCCTCGCGGAACACCTCGCTACCGCCGTAGGTGGCCGCCGAAGACGCGTAGATGAACGGAATGCCCTTGAGCTGGCAGAAGTGCAGCAGCTCCTTGGAGTACTCGAAGTTGTTTTCGAGCATGAAACGGCCGTCCCACTCGGTGGTGTCCGAGCAGGCCCCCTCGTGGAAGATCGCCTCGATGGGTGGCAGGTGCGAGTTCTCACCGTTCAAGGCGGCCCGCACCCGGGCCAGGAAGTCATGCTGGTCCAGGTAATCGCCGAGGGTGCAGTCGGCGAGATTGACGAACTTGGTGCCGTCGCTCAGGTCGTCGACCACCAGCACATCGTCGCGGCCGCGCTCGTTGAGTGCCTTGACCAGATTCGAGCCGATGAAGCCGGCTCCGCCTGTTACTACGATCATGGGAATTCCTCTCTATGCGATTGGGCCACCGCGGTCGGCCGATGACGGGGGGCGCCGGGAACGGTGCGAAGAGGGAGCGACGCCATGGGTGGCGTCGGTTGCACCTTGGGAAGGCACGCAGCCCCTCTCGCTGCTCCGTCGAACGATCAGCCCCGAGCCCCGCTCGACGACGATGGCCCATGTATTCCAGGCTGCGCCTATAACCGATCTGCCCGTGATTGTATACTTGACGGCTCGTGAATTCATGGCCAACGGTGACCCGCCAATGACACAGTCGACACCAGACGTGACAACCTTCCAGGGCATGATCCTGACCCTGCAGCAGTACTGGGCCGAGCAGGGCTGCGTGGTTCTCCAGCCCCTGGATATGGAGGTCGGCGCCGGGACCTTTCACCCGGCCACCTTCCTGCGTTCCATCGGCCCCGAGACCTGGAATGCCGCCTATGTGCAGCCTTCTCGCCGCCCCACCGACGGCCGCTACGGCGAGAACCCCAACCGCCTGCAGCACTATTACCAGTTCCAGGTGGTGATGAAGCCCTCCCCCGCCGACCTCCAGGAACGCTTCCTCGGTTCACTCAAGCGTCTTGGCATCGACCCGCTGGTGCATGACATTCGCTTCGTCGAGGACAACTGGGAATCCCCGACCCTCGGCGCCTGGGGGCTGGGTTGGGAAGTCTGGCTCAACGGCATGGAGGTGACCCAGTTCACTTACTTCCAGCAGGCCGGCGGCCTGGAATGCTACCCGGTCACCGGCGAGCTGACCTACGGCATCGAGCGCATCGCCATGTACGTCCAGGATGTCGACAGCGTCTACGACCTGGTATGGACGGTCGCCCCGGACGGCACCCCCGTCACCTACGGCGATGTCTTCCTGCAGAACGAACGCGAGCAGTCGACCTACAACTTCGAGCACGCCGACGTGCCGGCGCTGTTCGCGGCCTTCGATCACCAGGAAGGCGAATGCACCAAGCTGATCACGGCCGGGCTGCCACTGCCCGCCTACGAGCAGGTGCTCAAGGCCTCCCACACCTTCAATATGCTCGATGCCCGTCACGCCATCTCGGTCACCGAACGCCAGCGCTACATCCTGCGCGTCCGCACCATGGCCCGTGACGTGGCCAACGCCTACTACGAATCGCGCAAGGCCGCCGGCTTCCCGCTGGCTCCCGAGGCCCTGCGCCGCGAACTGCTTGCCGAAGGAGACGCTTGAGATGGCAGCCGATACCTTTCTGGTCGAACTGGGCGTCGAGGAACTGCCGCCGGGCGCGATCGACAACCTCTCCGACGCCCTCGCCGCCGGCATCCGCCGTGGCCTCGAGGAAGCCGACATCCGGCATGGCGAGGTGACCGCCTACGCATCGCCGCGGCGCCTCGCCGTGCAGATCGCCGAGCTGGCCGACAAGCAGCCGGACCGCGACGTCGAACGCCGTGGCCCGGCGCTGGCCGCCGCCTTCAAGGACGGCGAACCGACCAAGGCCGCCGAGGGCTTCGCCCGCTCCTGTGGCGTCGGCGTCGATCAGCTGATCCACCTGGAGACCGACAAGGGCACCTGGCTCGGCTATCGTGAACAGCAGCCAGGCTCGGCCACTACCGCCCTGCTGCCCGGCATCGTCGAGAAGGCCATCGCCGGTCTGCCGGTACCCAAGAACATGCGTTGGGGCACTTCTCGGATCGAATTCTCGCGCCCGGCTCACTGGTTGGTGATGCTCTACGGCGACGCCGTCGTCGAGGCCAGCGCCCTGGGCCTGGAGGCCGGTCGCACCACCCGCGGCCACCGCTTCCACGCCCCCGAGCCCCTCGAACTGGCCCACGCCGACGACTACGTCCAGGCGCTGGAGCAGGCCTGGGTGCTGGCCGATCGCGACAAGCGCCGCGAGCGTATCCGCGAGCAGGTACTGGCCGAGGCCGAGGTCCAGGAGGCCCAGGCCGTGATCGACGAAGACCTGCTGGTCGAGGTCAGCGGTCTCGTCGAATGGCCGGTCGCACTGGCCGGCGGCTTCGACAAGCGTTTCCTCGAGGTGCCGGCCGAGTGCCTGATCTCCTCGATGAAGGCCAACCAGAAGTACTTCCACCTGCTGGATGGTGAGGGCCACCTCAAGCCGGGCTTCATCACCATCTCCAACATCGACAGCAGCGAGCCGGAACAGGTGATCCGTGGCAACGAGAAGGTGATTCACCCGCGCCTGGCCGATGCCGTCTTCTTCTACGAGACCGATCGCCAGCAGCCATTGGCCGCCCGCGTCGAGGGTCTCGCAAGCGTGGTCTTCCAGCAGAAGCTCGGCTCGCTGGGCGACAAGACGCACCGTAACGCCGCCATCGCCGCCTTCATCGCCGGGCATATCGACGGCGACGTACCCCAGGCGCGGCGCGCCGCGGAGCTGGCCAAATGCGATCTGGTCACCGAGATGGTGCTGGAGTTCCCCGAGCTGCAGGGCATCATGGGTCGCTACTACGCCACTCATGACGGCGAAGATGCCGAGGTTGCCCAGGCCCTGGAAGAGCAGTACCTGCCGCGCTTCGCCGGCGACGCCATCCCGCAGACCCGCGCCGGCCAGGCTCTGGCCCTGGCCGACCGCCTGGACACCCTGACCGGCATCTTCGGCATCGGTCAGCGCCCTACCGGCACCAAGGACCCGTTCGCCCTCCGCCGTGCCGCCATCGGCGTGCTCAACATCCTGATCCACGGCGAGTTGGACCTGGACCTGCGTGAGCTACTCGAACTGGCCGTCGCCCAGCATCAGGCACTGCCCTGCGCCGACGGCCTGGTCGACGAGGTACTGACCTACATGCTCGACCGCTTCCGCGCCTGGGCCCAGGACGAAGGCATCGGTGCCGAGGCCTACCTGGCCGTGCGCGCCCGTCCGGTCAGCAAGCCGCTGGACTTCGCCCGCCGCCTGCATGCGGTGAGCGCCTTCGCACGTCGCGAAGAGGCCGCTGCCCTGGCCGCCGCCGACAAGCGGGTTTCCAACATCCTCGCCAAGCAAGGCGGCGAGGTGTCCGCCGAGGTCGATGCCGGCCTGCTGCAAGAGGGTGCCGAGCAGGCCCTGGCCGAGGCCCTGAGCGGCTGCCGCGAGCAGGTGGCCCCGCTATTCGCCGAGGCCCGCTACAGCGATGCGCTGGATGTGTTGGCGACCCTGCGCGAGCCTGTCGACCGCTTCTTCGATGAGGTGATGGTGATGGCCGAGGACCCCGCGGTGAAACACAACCGCCTGGCCTTGTTGGCCAGCCTTCAGGCGCTGTTCCTCGAGGTCGCGGACATCGCCGAGCTCCAGCACTAAGCGAGGCGCGATACGATGAAAAGGGCCGGCGAGATGACTCGCCGGCCCTTTTTTGATGCACCGTTCCCTCGCCGATGTTTCACGTGGAACGCTTCGCCCATGGGCAAGATGTTCCACATGAAACATCCCTCTCGTCCAGTCGCCATGAAACACCACACCCTCAACCGCCTCACCGTCGCCTCGAGGCACCCGGCCAGGTAAGCGGCATGAAGCTATCGGACACGCTTACCACTCCCCTCTTCCTGAGCCTCGTGGATATCGCGGTCATATCAGGGGCGCTCGCCCATCCGACACCCAACGAGGTAGCACCACCCCGGAGCCTTCCATCGCGGGCTCGCCAAAAGAACCGGCAACACGCATCCCCTTCCCTGGCAGGCGCCTGAGTTTCTCCGACGCGGCCGCCAGGAGCCGCCAGTCATGCCTCAGAGTGCGCCGGTATCCCTCGACGGCTGCGGCACTCCGCTTGTCCGGCCCGATGTTTCACGTGGAACATCGGGCCGCGCGGTTAGGTGACGCCTCATCGCGAAAGGAAACGAGACACATATCGGAGACGACGCGTTGAGCACGATGCGCCGCCGCTTGGCATGCATTGTTCCACGTGAAACACTCTCGCCCTGATCCACCTTCCCCCGGAGCCTGCCATGCCGCTTGCCAGGAAACTCGTCATCCTCGATCGCGATGGCGTCATCAATCAGGATTCCGATGACTATGTGAAGAGCCTCGGGGAGTTCCAGCCCTACCCCCAGGCCATCGAGGCCATCGCCCGCCTGACGCGGGCCGGCTGGACCGTCGCCGTGGCGACGAACCAGTCGGGCATCGCTCGCGGCTACTACGACGAGGCCACCCTGGCGGCCATGCACCGGCGGCTCCACGATCTCGTCGACGCGGCGGGCGGCAGCATCGCCGACATCGTGCACTGCCCCCACGGCCCCGACGACGGATGCGACTGCCGCAAGCCATTGCCAGGGCTCCTCGAGCGGCTGGGCACCAGGCTCGAGATCGAAGACCTCACGGGAAGCTGGATGGTCGGCGACAGCCTGCGCGACCTCCAGGCCGGCGAGGCCGTGGGCTGCCACCCGGTCCTGGTGCGCACCGGCAAGGGGCAAAAGACCCGGGTCAAGCACCCCGAGCTCGCCGTCGACGGCAAGACTCGACTGTTCGACGATCTGGCCGCCTTCACCGATTGGCTGCTCGGCGAGTCGCCATAGCGGTCAACCGGCAGGCTGGAATGATCCCTACAAAAGAAACCCCCGAAGGTCACCGCCTTCGGGGGTTTCTTGTCGCTCGGCGCTAGAGATGTTTCACGTGAAACAGCGCCCCGAATCCGGTCACACGTCCAGGTTGGCCACCAGGGCATTCCGCTCGATGAAGTCACGCCGCGGTTCGACCTCGTCGCCCATCAGGGTGTTGAACATCATGTCGGCGGCCACGGCGTCCTCGATCGAGACACGCAGCATGCGACGAGTCTCGGGGTCCATGGTGGTCTCCCACAGCTGATCGGGGTTCATCTCGCCCAGGCCCTTATAGCGCTGGATGGAGAGGCCGCGCTGCGCCTCGTTCATCAGCCATTCCAGGGCATCGTAGAAGCTGCCGATGGGACGCTGACGCTCGCCGCGTGCCACGAAGGCGCCCTCTTCGATCAGGCCGTCCAGGGTCTCGCCGAGACCGGCGATGGCGCGATAGTCGGCGCTGGTGAAGAAGTCGACGCCCCAGACATAATCGCTGGTCACGCCGTGAGCGAGCAGCGTCACCGCCGGCAGGTAGAAGCCACGCTCGTTGTCTTCCTCCAGACGGAAGCTGTAGCGCGGCCCGCCCTCGTAGTCCACCAGGGCGTCCATCTCACGCTGTAGGTGATCGATCCAGCCCTGCATGGCGGCACGGTCACGCAGGCTCTCCTCTCCCTCGACACGGGTCGCGTGCACGATCTTGCGCAGCACCACGTCCGGGTAGACCCGCGACAGGCGTTCGATACGACGCATCACATCGCGATACTGATGCACCAGCGACTGCAGGTGCTCGCCACCGATGCCGGGGGCGTCGGCGTTCACATGGAGGCGCGCGCCGTCCAGGGCGGTGGTGGTCAGGTAATCGGTGAGCGCCTGCTCGTCCTTGAGGTAGCTCTCCTGCTTGCCACGCTTGATCTTGTAGAGCGGTGGCTGCGCGATGAACACGTGACCACGCTCGATCAGCTGCGACATCTGACGGAAGAAGAATGTCAGCAACAGGGTACGGATGTGGGAGCCGTCCACGTCCGCATCGGTCATGATGATGATCGAGTGGTAGCGCAGCTTGTCGGGGTTGAATTCCTCGCGGCCGATGCTACAGCCAAGCGCGGTGATCAGGGTGCCCACCTCGGCCGAGGAAAGCATCTTGTCGAAGCGCGCCTTCTCGACGTTGAGGATCTTGCCCTTGAGCGGCAGGATCGCCTGGGTACGCCGGTCACGCCCCTGCTTGGCGCTGCCGCCGGCCGAGTCACCCTCGACCAGGTAAAGCTCCGACAGGCTGGGGTCCTTCTCCTGGCAGTCCGCCAGCTTGCCGGGCAGGCCGGCGATGTCCAGAGCCCCCTTGCGGCGGGTCATGTCGCGGGCCTTGCGTGCCGCCTCGCGCGCCCGGGCCGCATCCAGCATCTTGTTGACGATGGACTTGGCCTCGTTAGGCTTCTCGACCAGGAACTCGGCGAACTGCCGGCCAACCTCCTGCTCCACGGCGGTCTTCACCTCGGAGGAGACCAGCTTGTCCTTGGTCTGGGAGGAGAATTTCGGGTCCGGCACCTTGACCGAGATGATCGCGGTCAGGCCCTCACGAGCGTCGTCGCCGGACGTGCTGATCTTGGCCTTCTTGAGCAGCCCTTCGGCCTCGATGTAGTGATTCAGCGTCCGGGTCAGGGAGGCCCGGAAACCCGCCAGGTGGGCGCCGCCATCCCGCTGGGGAATGTTGTTGGTGTAGCAGAAGATATTCTCGGCGAAGGTATCGTTCCACTGCATGGCCACCTCGACGCCGACGCCATCCTCGCGCTCGACATTGAAGTGGAATACCGGATTGAGCACCGTCTTGTTGGTGTTCAGATGGTCGACGAACGCCTGGAGGCCACCCTCGTAGTGGAACAGTTCTTCCTTGCCGGAGCGCTCATCCATCAGGCGAATGGCCACACCGGAGTTGAGGAAGGAAAGCTCACGCAACCGCTTGGCCAGCACATCGTAGTGGAACTCGATGTTGTGGAAGGTCTCGGGCGAGGGCCGGAAGTGCACCCGGCTACCGCTCTGCTCGGTCTTGCCGACCACCGAGAGCGGCGCGACCGGCACACCATGGCGATAGATCTGTTCGTGGACCTGTTCGTTGCGCCAGATGGTCAGCTTGAGCTCCTCGGAGAGGGCATTGACCACCGAGACCCCGACCCCGTGCAGGCCGCCGGAGACCTTATAGGAGTTGTCATCGAACTTGCCGCCGGCGTGCAGCACCGTCATGATCACCTCGGCCGCCGACACGTGCTCTTCCTCGTGCAGGTCGGTCGGAATCCCACGGCCGTTATCGCTGACGGTGATCGACTCATCCGGGTGGATCACCACCCGGATCTCGCTGCAATAGCCGGCCAGGGCCTCATCGATGGAGTTGTCCACCAGCTCGAACACCATGTGGTGCAGGCCCGTGCCATCGTCGGTGTCGCCGATGTACATGCCGGGCCGCTTGCGTACCGCATCCAGGCCCTTGAGGACCTTGATGCTCGATGAGTCGTAAGCCTGTTCGCTCATTGACTACTCCGTCATGAAGTCTGTCTGTCCGTTGGCAGCAGCTGCCCCTGCCCCGATTCGGTACGTTTCACGTGAAACATCGCTACCGGCGTCTGCGGGCTCCAAGCGCCGGCCAGAGCCTCCGGGTCGACACTGGTGATGAATGCCTGACAGCGCATGCGTTCCAGCCAGGCGCAGAAGACCCGGCGATGCGCGGCGTCCAGTTCGGCGGGAAGGTCGTCGATGAGATAGATGCAGGAGCGGCCCGTGGCCTGCTCCAGCAGTCGTCCCTGAGCCAGCTTAAGGGCGCTTACCACCAGCTTCTGCTGCCCCCTCGACAGCACCTCCACGGCCGCTCGGCGATCGAGGCGAATGCCCAGGTCGGCCCGCTGCGGCCCCTGCTGCGTGAAGCCCATCTGTCGATCGGTTTCCCGCCCCTGTTGCAGCACCTCGGCCAGGGAGCGCTTGCGGTCCCAGCCCCGCGAGTAACGCAGGTCCAGGCCCGGCAGCTCGATCAACCCGGCCAGGGTCTCGCTGAACACCGGCTGGAAGTCCGCCATCCAGTCACGGCGCAGGGTATCCAATCGCTCGCCCCACAGCACCAGCTCCTGTTCCCAGGCATCCAGTGAAGCATCGTGCATTCTACCATGTCTGAGCAGGGCATTCCGATGCTTGAGGGCGCGGCGATAGCGCCGCCAGGCGTCGAGGAAGCCGTGTTTCACGTGAAACACGCCCCAGTCGAGAAACTCCCGCCGGCCGGCGGGAGATCCCTCCAGCAATCGGAAGGCATCCGGGTTGATCAACTGCAGGGGGAGCGCCTCGACCAGACCGGACACTCGCTCCAGGCGCTCGCCACCCAGCCGTAGTTCGAGCTCCTCGGCGTCGCGACGACGGCGCACGCCGAGTGGCACGGGGGGCTCGCCCATCAGGCGACCATGCAGGGTCAGGCTCTCGGCGTCGTGGTCGATGGCATGACGCAGCCGACGGGTGCGGAAGGAACGCCCCATGCCCAATACGTGAATGCCTTCCAGCAGGCTGGTCTTGCCGCTGCCGTTGGCACCCACGAAGAGGTTGATACCCGGCCCGGGGGCGAACTCCAGGGCCTGCAGGTTACGCAGGCCCTGGAAGGTGAGACGATCGAGGGGCATGCCGGGCGGTCAGAGGCGCATGGGCATGACGACATAGAGGGCGTCGCCGCCGCCCGGCTCTTCCATCAGGGCGCTGCTGTTGGGGTCGCCCAGGGTCATCTGCACCCGCTCCTGATCGAGTACGTTGAGCACGTCCACCAGGTAGCCGACGTTGAAGCCGATCTCCATGGACGAGCCGGCGTATTCGATACCTACGTTCTCTTCGGCCTCTTCCTGCTCGGGGTTGTTGGCCATCACCCTAAGGTTGCCCTCCTCCAGGTTGAGGCGCACGCCACGATACTTCTCATTGGAGAGGATCGCGGTACGCGACAACACCTGGCGGAGCTCGGAACGCTCGGCGATGAACACCTTGTCGCCGTTACGCGGTACCACCCGCTCGAAATCGGGGAACTTGCCGTCCACCAGCTTGGAGGTGAAGGTGAAGTCGCCGGTGTGGGCGCGGATGTGATTCGCGCCGAGGGTCAGGCTGACCGGCTCCTCGCTGTCATCGAGCAGGCGTACCAGCTCGAGGATGCCCTTGCGCGGCACGATCAGCTTCTGCGACGGCTCCAGCTGAATCTCGGCCGGCCGCGAGCAGACCGCCAGGCGATGCCCGTCGGTGGATACGGCGCGCACCAGGTTGGTGGCGAATTCCAGCAACATGCCGTTGAGATAGTAGCGCACGTCCTGCTGCGCCATGGCGAAGGAGGTGGAATCGATGAGGTGCTTGAGGGTGCCACGCGGCAGGCTCAGCTCGACGCTGCTCTGGCCATCCTCGATGCTCGGGAACTCGGCGACCGGCAGGGTCGAGAGCGTGAAGCGCGAGCGACCGCTGCGCAACACCGCCCTGCCCTCCTCCAGGGACAGCTGAATCTCCGACTGATCGGGCAGCGACTTGCAGATGTCCATCAGCTTGCGTGCCGGCACGGTGATGCCACCCGGCTCCTCGACCTGACTCGCCACGGTTCGCCCGATCAGCTCGACCTCGAGGTCGGTGCCGGTCAGCGAGACCTGGTCCTGCTCGACCTGGATCAACACGTTCGACAGCACCGGCAGGGTCTGGCGGCGCTCCACCACGCCGGCGACCAGCGCCAGCGGGCGCAGCAGCGCTTCACGGGAGATGGAAAATTTCATGTCGACTCCACTTCTCTTGTCCTGGAGGAATTGGGGCCGGCGCCGCGCCCGGCCCTTCGCATTCGGGGAATCAGCTGGTCAGCAGACGCAGCAGATTCTTGTAGTCCTCGCGGATATCCGCGTTCTCTTCCTGAAGCGCCTGAACCTTGCGACAGGCATGTAGCACGGTGGTGTGATCGCGTCCGCCGAAGGCGTCACCGATCTCCGGTAGGCTGTGATTCGTCAGCTCCTTGGCCAGCGCCATGGCGACCTGACGCGGGCGCGCCACCGAGCGTGAACGTCGCTTGGAGAGCAGATCGGCCAGCTTGATCTTGTAGTACTCGGCCACGGTGCGCTGGATATTATCGACGCCGACCTGCTTGTCCTGGAGGGCCAGAAGGTCCTTGAGCGATTCGCGGATGAAATCCTGGGTGATCGGCTTACCCATGAAATGGGAGTCGGCGATGACCTTCTTGAGGGCGCCCTCCAGCTCACGGACGTTGGAGCGGATCTTCTGGGCGATGAAGAACGCCGCGTCATGGGGCAGATCGACCTTGGACTGGTCGGCCTTCTTCATCAGGATCGCCACGCGTGTCTCCAGCTCAGGCGGTTCGATGGCCACCGTCAGGCCCCAGCCGAAACGCGACTTGAGGCGCTCCTCGACGCCGCTGATCTCCTTCGGGTAGCGGTCCGAGGTCAGGATCATCTGCTGGCCACCCTCGAGCAAGGCGTTGAAGGTGTGGAAGAACTCCTCCTGGGAACGCTCCTTGCCGGCGAAGAACTGGATGTCATCGATCAGCAAGGCATCGACGCTACGGTAGAAGCGCTTGAAGTCGTTGATGGCATTGAGCTGCAGCGCCTTGACCATGTCGGCGACGAAGCGCTCGGAGTGCAGATAGACGACCCGTGCGTTTTCGCGCCGGCCGGCCAGCGCATTGCCGACGGCGTGCATCAGGTGGGTCTTACCCAGGCCGACACCACCGTATAGAAACAGCGGGTTATAGGCACCACCGGGATTCTCGGAGACCTGACGGGAGGCGGCCCGGGCCAGCTGGTTGGACTTGCCCTCGACGAACGTCTCGAAGGTGAAGTTGGGGTTCAGGCCACTGTTGTGCTTGAGGCTGCCCTCTACCTGTACCTGACGTTCGTTGACGGGGCGACGCGGCGCCTCGCCCTCGTCGCGCAGCTGATCGATCTCGCTCTCGTCGGCCACGTCACCGCGCGGCGGCGTCTGCACCGCAGGGGCGCGCGGCGCCGCGGAGACCGGATCACCCAACTCGCGGGTCTGTGGTGCCGGTGACACGGTGCGGCGACTGCCCACGGTGAGCACCACCTTCGGCGGCTTGGTCGGCGACAGCTCGCGCATGAGCTCGCTGATCCGCTTGGCGTACTTGTCGCTGACCCAGTCACGCACGAAACGGTTCGGCGCCAGCAGACACAGCTGGTTGACCTCCCCTTCCTCCGCCTGCAAGGGGCGAATCCAGGTGTTGAACTGCTGGGAACTCAGTTCGTCCTGCAGGGTATCCAGACATTGTTGCCAGAGAGCGAGCGACACGCGACCTCACCATTCGGTTGAAGAACGACCGGGCATTGTATCGTGCCATCGCCGGGTTATCCACATGGATGAGGGGCGTGAAAAACTCTGTGGACAACCTGCCTGGAGGTCGTAGGTATCCTGAGGAGTCTCTGGGCATGCCTCACGGGCTGTGGATAGTTCGCCCATCCATCCACCGCTCATCCACCTTCCTTGCACCCTGTTTCAAGCGTCCATCCACACGATTCTTACGCTCATAAGCGACTGTCATGGAAAAGAAGTGCTAGGTTATCCACAAAAACCCTCCCCACTAGTAATAACAGGGTGTAATAGAACCCCAATACTAGTAATAACAGTTGTAGGGATGTTGGCTCGCGAGATCGCCCCCAGCGAAAAATCGCAAGGAAAAATTGCGCCCAGGGCCCGATATCACTACAATTTCCGGTCCTGAGCCGAATCTACCCGGATTCCCCACCGGAAACCGGGAACCTCTGAATCGCCGATTTGTTCCAAAAACCACGTGGGAATAACGAGTTATGAAACGCACATTTCAACCCAGCGTTCTCAAGCGCAAGCGCGCGCATGGCTTCCGTGCTCGCATGGCCACCAAGAATGGTCGTGCCGTCCTGGCGCGTCGTCGCGCCAAGGGCCGCAAGCGCCTGAGCGCCTGAACCGCGGACATCACATGTCCAGTCAGGGCTTTCCCCGGCAGCTGCGTCTGCTGACTGCCGGGGATTATCGACGCGTCTTCGACAGCGCTGCCTTCAAGGTCCATGGCAAGGGATTGATGGTCCTGGCCTCCCCGAATGATCTGGGGCATCCCCGCCTCGGGCTGATCTTCAGCAAGAAGAACGTACGTCGGGCCGTCGACCGCAACCGCCTCAAGCGCCTCGCGCGCGACTCCATTCGCCTTCGCCAACATCGACTTCCCGCTGTGGATATCGTACTGCTCGCCAGACGCGGCGTTCACGAGCTGGACAACGCCACCGTCCACCGCCAGCTACACGGCATGTGGAAACGCCTGGCACGCGAAGCGGACAAGGCGGCGACGAGCGATGCACAAACGGCAGATCGCTCATGACGCGACCTGCCGGTCGCTGTTAGCACCGCCCGGAGCCTGCATGCGCGTGATCACGCCAGACGCCACCCCGCTTGACGTCGTCGTCCTCCCAAGGGACGCTCGGCGAGCTGACGCTAGCCTGCCCCTGGCAGGCTTTCGCGTATGTCGGGCCGGCGAACGGCATCGCGCCACCGGATTGTTCACCACCCATCGAGCAGACCCCTCATGGATGTAAAACGACTACTACTACTGATTCCCCTGGCGGTCCTCGCCTACCTGATCGTCGTGCAGTGGAATCAGGATTACGGTCAGGTGGCCACCGCCCCCCAGGCCCCGGCCATCTCGAGCGAGTCCCAGACGTCGACCTCCTCGGCCTCCGATGATGCCGACGGCGGAGACCTCTCGGTGCCGACCCAGAACCGGGCCCCCGACGGCATCGCCGACGAACAGGCCACGTCTGGCAACAGCCGGGATCTGGTCGCCGTTTCCACCGACGTGCTCGACGTGCGCATCGACCCGCAGGGCGGCGATATCGTCTACGCCGCCCTGCCTCAGCACCAGTATGCGCTCGATTCCGGCCAGCCCTTCGTGCTGCTCTCCAACGACCAGACACGCAGCTACATGGCCCGTTCAGGCCTCCAGCTGGAAGGCCATCAGGGACGCCTCACCTTCGCCAGCGAGCAGACCGAGTACCGGCTAGCCGAAGGCGAAGACGCGCTGCAGGTGGACCTCTCGGCCAAGGTCAGCGGCGTGGACGTCATCAAGCGCTTCACCTTCGATCGTGACAGCTATGCAGTGAGCGTCGACTACCTGCTGGACAACCAGGGCGAGACCCCGGTCACCGCGCGTTTCGTCGGCCAGCTGGTCCGCGATAGCAGCGACGATCCCTCGTCCGGCCCCAAGATGGGCATGCGCTCCTTCCTTGGCGCCGCCTACTCCACGCCGGAAGACAACTACCTGAAAGTTGATTTCGAGGATATCGGCGAAGGCAAGTTCGACAATCGCGACGCCGAAGGCGGCTGGGTCGCGATGATCCAGCATTACTTCACCTCCGCCTGGGCCCCGCCCCAGGACCAGCAGAACCTCTACTACGCGACCACCGACTCCCAGGGCCGCAACGTGGCCGCCTTCGCCGGCGCCACCGAGAACGTGGCAGCGGGCAGCGCCGCGACCCTGGGCGCCACGCTCTACATGGGCCCCAAGATCCAGGACCGCCTCGAGGCCGTGGCCCCGAACCTGGAGCTGACCGTCGATTTCGGCTGGCTGTGGTTCATCGCTAACCCGCTGTTCTGGCTGCTGGATCATATCCAGGACCTGATCGGCAACTGGGGCTGGTCGATCGTCATACTGACCCTGCTGGTCAAGACCGCCCTGCTGCCGCTCTCCGCCAAGGCCTACAAGTCGATGGCGCGGATGCGCAAGCTGGGCCCGGAGATGCAGCGGCTCAAGGAACAGTACGGCGATGATCGCCAGAAGATGTCCCAGGAGATGATGAAGTTCTACCAGAAGGAGAAGATCAATCCTCTGGGTGGCTGTCTGCCGATCCTCGTGCAGATGCCGGTGTTCATCGCGCTCTACTGGATGTTGCTCGAGTCCGTCGAGCTGCGCCACGCGCCCTTCATGTTCTGGATCCAGGACCTGTCGGTGAAGGACCCGTTCTTCGTGCTGCCGATCCTGATGGGGGCCTCGATGTTCGTCCAGCAGCTGCTCAACCCGACGCCGCCGGACCCCACTCAGGCGAAGATCATGAAGCTGCTGCCGATCGTCTTCACCTTCTTCTTCCTGTGGTTCCCGGCCGGTCTGGTGATCTACTGGGTGGTGAACAACATCACCTCGATCGCCCAGCAGTACTTCATCACGCGCAAGGTCGAGGCCGACCCCAACGTCGGCAAGGGCATGAAGACCAAGTAACGGCGCGCCCGTCACGGCGTCTTGCTTCCCGCTCCAGACCCCCGCCTCGGCGGGGGTCTGGCGTTTACGGGAGCGGAACCGGACAATAGCGTCGTCTCACCGAGGAGCCACCGATGGCCGAAAGCTTCTATTCCCAGGACACCATCGCCGCCCTGGCCACGCCTCCGGGGCGTGGCGGCGTCGGCATCATTCGCGTCTCAGGGCCCGCCTGCCGGTCGATCGCCGCCAGCCTGCTGGGGCACTGCCCCGCTCCGCGTTATGCCCTCTATGCGCCCTTCCGCGGCGACCACGGCATGATCGACGAGGGCATCGCCCTGTTCTTCGAGGGGCCGAACTCGTTCACCGGCGAAGACGTGCTCGAGCTGCAGGGCCATGGCGGCCCGGTACTCATGGACCTGCTGCTGGAACGCTGCGTACGCCTCGGTGCTCGCCTGGCCCGTCCCGGCGAATTTTCCGAGCGCGCCTTCCTCAACGACAAGCTCGATCTGGCCCAGGCGGAAGCCATCGCCGATTTGATCGAAGCCAGCTCACGGGGCGCCGCCGAGAACGCCCTGCGCTCGCTGCAAGGCGAGTTCTCGCGGCGGGTCGAGGCCTTGGTACAGCGCCTGATCGAGCTGCGCATCTACGTCGAGGCGGCCATCGACTTCCCCGAGGAGGAGATCGACTTCCTGGCCGACGGCCATGTGGCCACCAAGCTGGCCGAGATACGCGGCGAGCTTAGCGAGGTGCGCGCCGCGGCGGCCCAGGGTGCGCTGATGCGGGAAGGCATGAGCGTGGTGATCGCCGGCCGGCCCAACGCCGGCAAGTCCAGCCTGCTCAACGCGCTCACCGAGCAGGAGACCGCCATCGTCACCGATATCGAAGGCACCACCCGGGACGTGCTGCGTGAGCACATCCACCTGGACGGCATGCCCCTGCACGTCATCGATACCGCCGGCCTGCGCGACACCCCGGACGCCGTGGAGAAGATCGGCGTGGCACGGGCCTGGTCGGAGATCGAGCAGGCCGACCGAGTGTTGCTGATGGTCGATGCCGCGACCACCGAGGCGCTGGACCCGATGGCGATCTGGCCGGAGTTCGTCGCGCGGCTGGCCGATCCCTCACGGCTGACGCTGGTGCGCAACAAGGTCGACACCAGCGAGGAGGCCGCGGGACTGGACTTATCCACCACCACCCCGATCGTGCGGCTCTCGGCAAAGACCGGTGAGGGTGTGGATAACCTCAAGGAGCACCTCAAGGCCGTGATGGGGTTCTCGGCTACCACCGAGGGCCGTTTCTCGGCGCGACGCCGCCACCTCGATGCCTTGGACCGTGCCGCACAGGCGCTCGACAATGGCGAGGCGCAGCTGGCCGGTTACGGGGCCGGCGAGCTGCTCGCCGAGGACCTGCGCGATGCCCAGCAGGCGCTGGGCGAGATTACCGGGGAGTTCAGCGCCGACGACCTGCTCGGCGAGATCTTCGGCAGCTTCTGCATCGGCAAGTAGGTCGCCGTGGCCGGCGCCGGCGCCGGGTGGCTTCCCATGACGCGACTCGGCGCCTACTCGCCGACCCACCAATCGCCATGATGACGGGCGGTGGACCCCCACAGCGGTAACAGGGCGTCCATGGACTCGGCGATCCGCGCATCGAGGCCCCACGGCGGGTTCACCACCAGCATCCCGCTGCCGATCATGCCCCGCTCGCCCTCCTGCGGCTCGCGCAGCCTCAGTTCGCTACGCCAGATCTTGCGTAGCCCGGCGTCGCGCAACCCCTCCAGCAGCGTTTGATGACGCCCCGCGGGGAGCAGCGGATACCAGACCATGACCACGGCATGACGCGCCTTGCGCATGGCCGACAGCAGGGTCGAGACCACCTCCTCATACTCCGCCTTGCGCTCATAGCTCGGGTCGATCAGCACGCACAACCGCGGCGTCTTCACCGGCAACGCCTTCAGCAACCCGGCCAGGCCATCGCCCTGGATACGCTGCACCGCGCTGGACAGGGCCTGGTCGGCCAGATGCCCGTGCTCTGCGGGGTGCAGCTCGAACAGGCGCAGCCGATCCTGCTCGCGCAAGCGATGCGACAGCCACCAGGGTGAGCCAGGATAGTGAGCGAGCCCCGATCCCTGCTGGGCGCCGACCAAGGCCATCAGCCAGTCACTCAGCAGGGGGGTCGTGGCAGACAGCCTCTCCCTTTCTTCCCAGAGCCTGGCGACGCCATCACGGTATTCCTGGAGCCGTGTCGTCTCGTCCGCGTCCAGCGGATAGAGGCCGCGACCGGCATGAGTATCTATGTACGTAATTGGCGATTTTTTACGTAACAAATGATCGGCGACGCTATAAAGCACTAAATGCTTATGAACGTCGGCGAAATTTCCCGCATGGTAGGCGTGTTGATAGGAGAGCATGGCAATGATCGAGGCATCGGAAAGAAAAGGGCCCGCCCCCTGACGGAGGCGGGCCCGGCGGGTGCGGGGAGTCGATCAGCCCTGAGAAATGGGCGTCAGGGTGATCTCCACACGACGGTTCTGGGAACGGCCGGCCTCGGATTCATTGCTGGCCACCGGCTGATTCTCTCCATAACCGTTCGTATAGAGCCGGTTGGAGGCGACACCGCCCTGCGACAGGTAGTTGCCAACCGCCTGGGCGCGACGCTCGGAGAGGCCCTGGTTATACCCGGCATCGCCCGTGCTGTCGGTATGCCCGGCGATATTGACGCGGGTCTCGGGGTACTGGGTCAGTACCGAGGAGACATCGTTGAGTGCATTACGCGCCTGCGTGGTCAGGTCGCTGGAATCGAAGCCGAAGGTCACGCTGCTCGGCATGTTGAGGGTGATGTCGTTACCCTGGCGCTCGACACCGATACCGGTGCCCTCCATGCTCTGACGCAGCTGTTCTTCCTGCTTGTCCATATAGGCACCGACACCACCGCCTGCGGCGGCACCGACGGCGGCGCCGATCAGTGCCCGGTCGCGGCGACTGGTACTGCCGTCACCGCTCAAGGCCCCGGCGGCAGCGCCGACCAGCGCCCCGATGGTGGCACCGGTTCCGGTCTGGTTACGCTGGGTTTCACCGGAATAGGGGTCCGTGGTGGTGCAGCCCACCAGCAGGGCGGCGGCCGCGAGCGGCGCGATCATGCGAACAGTCTTGGTCATAGCGTCGTCGACTCCATGTTGACGAATGGCGTACCGGCTAGCCCTTTTCATCGATCAGGGCCAGCAGCTCGTTCAAGAATAATAGACCTTGGGGGGAAGCTTGAAGTCTTTCCCCTTCTTCCACCAGAAGTCCTTTTTTCCTCGCCGCCTCGAGGCTAGTCCGAAGGCGGCCGAGGGGGCGCCCGGTATTGGCAGACCAGGCCGTGAGCGGCACACCTTCGACCAACCGTAACGCGTTCATGGCGAACTCGAGCGGTAGTTCATCGGGCGCTATGGGCTCACGCCCGGCCACGAAGCCTCGTGGGTCTTGATGGCGCCGCAGGTAGGCCTCGGGCTGGCGAGTCTTCCAGCGCCGCTCGATATGCAGCCCGTCGCCATCGGGAGCGCTCAGTTTGCCATGCGCGCCGGCACCGATGCCCAGGTAGTCACCGAACCGCCAGTAGTTGAGATTATGGCGTGCCCGGCGCCCGGACAGGGCGTAGGCGGAGATCTCGTAACGCGCGAAACCGGCGGCTTCCAGGCGCTCGTGGCCGAGTTCCTGGATGTTCCAGAGGGCCTCTTCCTCAGGCAGCACGGGGGGGTGGGAGTGGAATTCCGTATTGGGCTCGAGGGTGAGTTGATACCAGGAAAGGTGTTCCGGCGACAGGGCCAGGGCCTGCTCCAGGTCATCGAGGGCGAGCGCCGGTGTCTGCTCCGGCAGGCCGTGCATCAGGTCGAGGTTGAGGTTGTCGAACCCGGCCTCACGGGCCTCGGCGACCGCGCTTCGCGCATCGTCGCCACTATGGATCCGACCCAGTGCCGACAACTGAGCATCCTGGAAGCTCTGTATACCAATCGACAAGCGGTTGATCCCCGCGTCGCGATAGCCCGCGAAGCGCCCCCTTTCGACGGTCCCCGGGTTGGCCTCCAACGTGATCTCGATATCGTCGGCCAATGGTAGCCGCGCCGACACGGCCTCGAGCAGGCGACGATAGAAGTCGGCCGACATCAGGCTGGGCGTGCCGCCGCCGATGAAGATGCTGACCAGATCACGACCGGCGGCGAGCGGTAGATCGGCGTCGAGATCGGCGATCAATGCCGCCAGGTAGGCCTCCTCGGGCAGGCTCGCCCGCGAGCCGACGCCATGGGAATTGAAGTCACAGTAGGGGCACTTGCGCACGCACCAGGGCACATGCACGTACAGCGCCAGGGGCGGCAACGCTAGGCTCATGAAGTCGGCGCCCCGTCGGCGAGTTGTGCCACCAGAGCCTGCAAGGCACGACCACGGTGGCTCAAGCGGTTCTTCTCGTCGGCAGAAAGCTCGGCGGCCGTGCGGCGCTGGCCCGGCAGCCAGAACAACGGATCGTAGCCGAAGCCGCCTTCCCCACGGGGCTCGGTGAGGATCTCACCGTCCCAGCTCTGCTGCACGATCAAAGGCACCGGATCCTCGGCATGGCGCAACAGCACCAGCACGCACCAGTAGCGAGCCGTGCGCCGCTCAGCCGGGACCTCTGAGAGGGACTCGAGCAGCAGGGCATTATTGCGACTATCCTTCTTGGGCTCTCCGGCGAAGCGAGCGGAATAGATGCCCGGCCGTCCATGCAGCGCATCCACGGCCAGCCCCGAGTCATCCGCCATGGCCGGCAGGCCACTGACGCGACTGGCTTCGCGCGCCTTGAGCAAGGCATTCTCGACGAAGGTTAGCCCGGTTTCCTCGACCTCCGACACGTCAAAGTCGGCCTGCGGCCGAACGTCCATGCCCAGAGGCTCGAGCAGCTGGCCGAATTCGCGCAGCTTGCCGGCATTGCCGCTGGCCAGCACCACCGTTGTCATCATCTCACTGTCTCGACTGTTCATGATCATATTGGCGGCATTCTAAGCCTGCCCCGAAGCGATGCAAAGCGCCTGGGGAAGAGGGGACGAGACGCATGAGGCAAGCACGCGATCGCGATGGCACGGCGGGAACCACCCATGGTGTGCGGCCTACGCCAGGCTAACCTTCTGATAAAAAAGGTCTAAAATGAAAACTATATAGAATGCCTAAAAAGTAAGACCGTTATAATAAAAAGTTAGTTACAAGATATTACAAAAGGTCCGACACTGGATGGTACTCGAGAGGTTCAGGTCGCTACGACATATTCATCGGGTGAGTGTGTCGGATATTTCAACGGGGCTTATCCATGGTACAGCACCAACACCTGATACAGCTGGTCACCGAGAGCAACCCTCAGTCGCAGCTATTCGCGGACTACCTGCGTCAGCAGCTCGAGTGTCAGGTCGCCATTCTTTCCCCCTCCAGTACCGGGAAGCCGAGGGAAACCGATCATACCCTCATACTTCTGGATGCGGACCACATGCATGATGCCGCCATGCAGGGTTGGCAATCGCATGCCGCCGAACGTCCCGGCACCGCCCTGGCGACCTTCAACTTGAGGGATGAGAACCATGCCGTCGAAACATTATCCTGCTTACACCTTCAGGGAGTGTTCTATCGTGACGACAGCCTGCCCAACATCTGCAAGGGGTTGAGAACCCTACAGGACGGGCATCTCTGGATGTCACGTCCGTTGATGGGCAGGATGCTGGAGTTCTATCGCCGCCACCAGATCAATGCCTACCGGCCGGCTTGCGGCCTGACTCAGCGGGAACTCGAGATCATCGGCCTGCTGGGGTCGGGAGCTTCCAACATGGAAATCGCCGACCGGCTTTTCGTTAGCGAGCATACCGTCAAGTCACATCTTTACAATATCTTCAAGAAGATCGATGTTCACAACAGATTACAGGCGGTCAACTGGGCGCGACAGAACCTGGGAGCTCCTCCACCGATCGCTAAGAAAAGACCCTCAGCGACTAACTATCAAAGACCAGAAAAATCATGAACAAGACTTTCTGCTTGGCTGATAGATTTCAGCCTACCTGTTTGGTGTCTCATATCGTCATATCTAGGAAATAGAATGAGTCATTACTAGGGACATGCGATGAAATCTGACAACAACCTCCTTTTCATTGGCAAGGATGACGAAGAGGAGAATGCGATCATGGAAAGCCTGGAGAAGAAAGGGTGGAGCATCACCAGAGTTCATTCCATCGATACAAGGAAAGAGCTCTCATGCATTGGTGATCACGACATCGGCATCCTATGCCTGGAGCCTGAGCACCTTGAGGATTCGGCGAGGGTAGAAAACCTCCTCAATGGCCTGAAGACTCGGCTGATCGCCGTGGCGACTCATGACCTCTTGGCGGCATTCACCCAATATCACGCTATCGGAAGATTATTCTTCGGATATCATATTATTCCCGTCGATACCGATAGGGTTCATCATTCCCTGGAAAACCTGTTATCGATCATTCATCTGGAGAGAGCATCGCAGGACCCCGAACATCATCAAGGGGCGGCGGAGTGTCAGATGATTGGGGAAAGCCCCGTCATGAAAGGCCTGTTCAAGTGCATCCACAAGGTCGCCGCCGTCGATGCCCCCGTTCTCATTCAGGGTGAATCCGGCACAGGCAAGGAACTGGCTGCCAAGGCCATTCATCGTGAATCTTCACGTTCCGAGTCGCCTTTTAATGCCATCAATTGCGGAGCCCTCCCTGCAAACTTGATCCAGTCTGAGCTATTCGGCCATGAAAAGGGTGCCTTTACCGGGGCAACTCAGAGAAAGCTCGGCATCATTGAGCACACGGATGGCGGCACCCTATTCCTCGATGAGATCGGCGACCTTCCCCTTGAAATGCAAGTCAACCTGCTCAGATTCCTGGAAAACAACACCATACAGCGGGTAGGCGGTCTCAAGGAGATAGTGGTAAACCTCCGTGTATTAGCCGCGACACATGTCGACCTCGAGCAGGCCGTCAAGGAAGGAAAGTTCAGGGAGGATCTCTATCATCGCCTCAATGTACTTCAAGTTCAGGTGCCTCCCTTGAAAGAACGGGGAGCAGACATCGTGATGCTGGCGCATTATTTCTTTAACAAGTTTTCCGCCGATAAACCCTTCATCGTCAATGGGTTCAGTAAGGAAAGTCTGGCTGTCATGCAAGGCTCCGAGTGGCCAGGCAACATTCGTGAGCTCATCAACCGAGTGAGGCGGGCCATGGTCATGAGCGAGCACTCCCTGATACGACCCACCGATCTAGGCCTCGAGCGCCGACACTCAGAGGCCCGTTACGCCTCCAGCCTGGAAGAGGCCAGGGATATGGCAGAACGCAGCGTTATCATGGCCTCGCTGACGCGCAACGCCTTCAATATCCTGCATGCCGCGCGTGAACTCGGCATATCCCGCGTCACGCTCTACCGGTTGATGGAGAAACACAAGGTTCATCGTCATGAGCACCATAAGGAAGCAGGCTCCATCGCGACCAACCGTGCCCCCGCATCACCCAATGTGTTGAGCTTTACCCCAACATCCAAAGGAAGAAATAACTTATGAGGAGCAGGCTAATAAATAATATGGAAAACAAATGACGCCGAATACAACTGCCAAAGAAGCGAAGGCGAGAACGAAAGAACCCAGGTCTCGGCCCATTTTCACGACAAGATGAGTCGTTGGTCTATGCTTTTGATGAGTCCTCCATGAGGACCGATGTTTCGCGAAAGGCAAGGTGCTGAATTGTAAGGTATTGAATCAAGGGAAAAGGGGCACTGTCATGAACTTTATCCACAAGGGTTTCACTCTAGCCTGTGGCCTGGTACCTCTCGCGTTGTCGGGACACGCCTGGGCACAGACGAATGATGGCAATTCCGTCCGCCCAGTGGGTCAGCGACCGCCACCCACTGAGGAGGCCCCCGATATCCAGGCCATTCCGGATATCGGGGGGGTACTGACACCCAAGGGGCGCCTGGTCATCGAACCCGAATTCCAGTATTCCCACGCCAGCGTCAATCGACTGACATTCCGTGGGGTGGAGATTCTCAGCACCCTGCAGATCGGTGTACTGGCTGCCGAGGATATCGACCGCGATACCTTTACGGCTGCCGTGACGGGCCGTCTTGGGGTCACCGATCGCCTCGAGATGGAGCTGCGCCTACCGTATCTTTATCGCGACGATACAGCCAACTTCAGCGTTAATGAGGCCGAAGAGCCCTTCAATCTCCGCAGGAGTCAATCGGGGGATGGCCTGGGCGATATCGAGCTCGCCGCCCATTACCAGATCAACAGCGGCCGTGATGGTGGCCCTTTCTTCGTGGGTAATCTGCGCTACAAGTCCACGACGGGTAAAGGTCCCTTCGACGTCTCACGTGATAGCAACGGTATCGAGGAAGAACTGGCCACCGGCTCAGGGTTTCACTCACTCGAACCCAGCCTGACCATGCTGCTGCCATCGGCACCGGCGGTCTATTTTGCCAATGTCGGGTATCTCTTCAATCTCGAGGACGACGTTAACGAGACTATCGGCGAGACGAGGGTCAAGGAAGTCGATCCAGGCGATGCCGTGCGGCTGAGCCTTGGCATGTCCTATTCGATCAATCCCCAGTCATCCTTCACCCTGGGTTACAAGAATGACTTCATTCAGGAAACCGACACGACCTTCGAGGATATCAATACCGGAAGATCGACGACACAGAGTGGTCAAAGCCTGAATGTCGGCTCGATGCTTCTGGGGTGGTCATATCAAATGAGTGAGGATTCTGTCTTCAACCTGGGACTGGAATTCGGCGTTACCGAAGACGCACCCGACACGACCCTGACACTACGCACACCTATCGGGCTCAATGTCTTCTAACAGGGAGACATTCACCTGATAATAACAAGCCACGAAAAAGCTGCCTTGATCGAGGCAGCTTTTTCATTGTTATGGTTGGTCGCACCATTAACGAGGAATGCCCTGGAGGGAGTTGAGAATCATGGCTCGCTGCCGCGATGCCTTGACCTCACCGATGTTCATGACATGCACGCTGACATCGATATCGTTGCTGATGCTCTGACCGCTGGCGGTCGTCGAAAGACTACTGACGATGGCATCCCGCGTCACCTTATGAAGGGCGGCGGTCATCCCACCATCTTTTCCGCTGAATAGAACACCGGAGAAATCGGATAGTCCCGCCAGGTTCAACTTCCCGGGAGTGCTCGCAGCATCCAGACTACTGTTGTTAGATTGACGGCTGGTTCCGGTGGCCTCAGGCCTTATCGACGTGATGCTGCCCGATCCTGGTTCGCTCCTCACGGCTATTTCGGCTCCAGCTCCTACTCCCGATGCCTCCAGTGTGCTCGACAGCACCCTGGACCCGGCATTATCGAAAGCAACTTGGGTGATATAACGAACTTTGTCGTTGATCATGGTGGTCAGCTTGGCGCCGAAGTTCAATTCCAACCCTGACAGCTTGAACCCACCTCGAAGTTCCTCCAACCCCTCATCCGGAATCACATACCCTTGATAATAGATATCGTGGGTTCCCGCCGAAAGGATACCGGATGATAACGTGGAGGCAGAAGTGACTGCCGCAACCGGCAGCAAGGTTCCCGACAACAGGAATGCCATCCACCAGCGATTTATCCCCCTTATTCTCCCAGATGACGCATCATTGATACTCTTCATGCTCATGGCCGGTAACTCCTGTGAAAGCATCACCTACCCAGTTCATTCGCGCCTGGCAGCGTCAGCAGGTAAGAGCCCACGCTGCCGCGCCGAACCCCGGACGCAATAGGCGAGGCTGGGCGCACGCGCCAGTCTCGTTCGCTATTGAAGTTGGCCCGAGCCACCTCGACATCATTACGTACCCCGAGCACCTTGCCACTCCATAGATCTTCGAATATGTCTCTGGGAACCACGACGGTTCCCGCCGCCGGATCTCCCACCAGCACATTCTCGGCATCCACTCCCTTGACGACCACAAAATGTTTGTATCCACCGGTATTCACCAGCGTGATGGCGGGAACCCCGATACGAATGAAGTCGTCCAGGGTGATCTCGAAGCCATCGGCATTGAAGCCTCGATCATCCAGGTAGCTCTTCATATCCAGCATCGAGAACCCATAGGTCTGTATCTGCTCACTATCTCCGTTGCGAATCATCGACTCGAAGACATTGGCCTCTGTCGTGGCCCGGTCGTAGTGATAGGTGAGTAGGGTCGCGACGGCCGCCGAACCACAGCTGTAATCGTACTGCTGACGCACCACACCGTCCCAGCTAATTTCCGCCAGACTTTTTGCCTCGACTTCGAAGTGGCCGAAGGGGTTGGAGATACGGACCGTCCCCGCCTCGACAGGCATGATGCCCCCTCCTCCCGCCACAACGATCAAGGCGGTTAACAGGAAAGAGCGCCTGAGTCCCTTGTGCATAATTACCACCTCTTAACAACACCACATGAATCGGTGCCTCTCCATCCTTCTATTAGACGAGCATCACGCGCTGCGCACTCTCTGTCTCATGGATTGGAGATATAGACGCTGATACCGATGGCGTTATTGACGGCATTGGCGTTGCCGGTCACGTTGTTGAAGATACCGGTGCCGCTGTAACGACCCATGGAACCACTCTCGAAGGTGATGTTCCCCGTGCTCATATCGCCGTTGGTCACATTGAAGCTCGATCCTGCGCTGATGGCCTGCATGTCCTGAATGCTCTGCACATTGACCTGGTCGAGGTGGACATTCACCCCGTCTCGGCCACGCGTCTGATCCAGGGTTTCCGTCGGTATACTCTGCAGCGCAGCGAAGCCGCCGGCGGCTTTCTCCTCGGCATGCACGGTCGACAGAAAACCGCCGGAAAGCACCATCACACCCGTAACAACTAGCCACTTCATGTGGACTGACCTCTTCATCACCCGCCCTCCACTGACGAGAATCTGGCAGTGAAGGAACCGGCGAAGCATCGCTCCGCCAGTTCCCGGTTCAGACAAGACGGGCCTCTCGCGAGGCCCGATCCATCAGTTGCCGATGCTCACGCCACTGTGGGCGGAGATGCTGGTGCCGGACAGCTGCGAGTTGTAGAACCCGCTGGAGTTGTTCATGTTGGACACCCCACCGTAGACACCACCGGCCGCCACGGAGATGCTGGCCGCTCCGGTGTGCAGGACGGCCGCGCCGCCGTTACCACCATTGCCTCCAGCGCCACCTTGAGCGCCTGCGGCATAGGCCGCACCGCCGACACCCTGGCCGCCACCGCCGCCACCGCCGTAGCCATCGCCGCCGTCACCGGCCACGGCCCTGGCCCAACCGCTGCCCGTGCCGTTGCCACCGCTCCCGGTACCAGCACCTCCGCCGGTCCCATGACCATTACCACCGCTGGAGTCGGCGCGGGTAGCACCGGCATCGGCATCCTGGCTGCCGGAGTTGTCGGCGGTACCCAGACCAAGGCCCAACAGGGCACCGATTCCAGACCCGTTGGCATCGCCGTCGCTGTTGCCCGCGGCAGAGAGAGCATCCGCTCCTGAACCGCCGCCTTTGCCGGCTCCTACGCCGATGCCGGCGCCGACGCCTTCGCCGCCTTGGCCGGCCCCAAGGCCCAGGGAACCGGCATCGCCACCACGATCACCGTTGCCGTTACCGCCATCGCCGCCGATGCCGGCGCCGACGCTGATGGCTGCGTTGGTGCCGCCCGTTGCCCCTGCAGCACCACGAGCGCCTTGGCCACCAGTCACATTGATGGGGCTACCAGTCACGATGGAGGTCATGTTTTGACGCGACACCACATCAACGCTCTTCACCGTTGTGGTGGTGGTGTTGAAAGAGTTACTCATATTGTGGGAATCGGCCATTGCCCACGCATCACCACCACCGCCGGTGTTACCGGCACTCCCGCCGGATCCCCTGGCATCGGCGGTACCACTGCCACCATCACCACTCTCAGCACCGGCACCACCGCCGCCTCCCAAATTCAGCAGGTTGGTATTCCGGTTATCGTTGCCACCGTCGCCCCCCAAGCTGGAACCACCCGCACCAACCCCAAGGGCTGTACCGGCGCCACCATTGGAGCTGCCACTACCACCACCGTTGGCATTAGCATCGGCCTGAGCAGTGGAAATCGCCATGACCAGTGTCAGCAGGGTTGTACCCGCGATTGCATAAGCTTTCATGATCTCACTCCCGTTCAGATTCGGCTGAATCCCTTGCGTCCTGCCGGACGATCCGTTGATCGATGCCGGCGTCGGTTCTCGTTGCCTGCTCAGCCGAAGGTCTGTCTCGAGCCCTCGAAGATCCCGCTGCAGGCAATCAACACAGAGCACGTGACATGCCAACTTTTATTAACTAACTGATATTAAAAAGAAAATAACGAGAACGTGACGGAGTGGGGGGAGAGATGCATCGAGGAGGGAAGAATCTGGGTAGGAAGAGTGTCAGGCTGATGAAACAGTCGACGCTAGGAAAGCCCAGCAAGAGACACTAAAATTGTTATAAAACAGCAGATTAACTTATTGATACAAACAGGAAACAAAGTCGTTGCACTCTTGACATTGTCACCCGTCATCCCAGTAATCTGTTTAATATCAATAAGGTAAAGTACTACAAGAAAAACAGGAAGACGTCACGATATGACAAGGTCATGCAACACTCGGGCTCGACGCGGCGGGTCATATGAGGGACCAGAGCCGATGGCTGGCCCCTCGTTTTTCAACTCCAGTGCATATGCTCCTGAATCAGCCCGGCCAGGGTCTCACCGGCGTTATCCGCCGTGGTGTCCAGGCGCACGAGGTGGAAACGCTCCTCATCGGAAAAGGCTTCGAAGGCTGCCTGCTGATGCGATAACACCCCCAGCCCCTCCTCGGCCGTCACCCCCTGGCGCTCGGCCCGCTTGATGATGCGGCGCCTCAGGGTCGACTGATCCGCCTCGAAACTGACCAACAGCACCGGCAGCCCGCGGCTCTCGGCCTGATGCCGCAGCCAGTCGCGCTGTGCCTGAGTCAGGCAGGTGGCGTCGATACAGGCCGAGAGGCCCGCATCCAACAGACTGCCGGCGCACTGGGCCAGGCGGTGATAGGTGCGTTCGGTAGCCGCCTCACCGAAGATATCCACAGAGTCATCGGCCTTCACCCCTTGTGGAGAAAGGCCGTGCAGGCGCCGACGCTCGGCAGAGGAGCCCACGCGCACGGCACCCAGCCGCGTGATCAGGTTGCGGGTGAAACGGCTTTTGCCGCTGCCCGAGACCCCGACGCCAATCACCAACGGGGGGAAGCGGAACTCGGCATGGCGTTCCGCCAGCGCCAGGTATCGCCGGCAGGCGCCCATGGTCTCCGCCCGCAGTGCCGGGCGTTCGGCATCGCCCTGGGCCGCTTCGAGACGCCGCAGGGCACGCCGTGCCCCGGCCAGACACTCCAGCACCCGGAACACCGACAGCAACCGCGCGGCCTGATAATCCCCGCTCAGCCGCAAGTAGTGATCCAGGGCCTTGTGCGCCAGCAGCCCCTCGTCGCGCACCTCGAGTCCTACCAGCAGCGAGGCCAGGTCTGCCACGGGGTCCTGGCAAACCCGCGCTCCGAGACCTTGCAGGTCTCGGTCGATGGCATTGGCCATCACCACTCGACCGTCGTCCAGCAGGCGACTGTCGCCATGCTCGCAGGCCCAGCTATGCGGCAAGCGCCGAGACTCGCGCGCCTCGAACACCGATACCAGACGCGCAAGATTCTCCTCCAGCCAGCGCTGCAGGGCATGCAGCCGCTGGCGGTCCTCATCGGCGACGATCAGCGACGCCAGGGCCTGCGCCTCGTCGGCGACCCGCTGATGCACGGCCTCCTGCAGGGAGCCACCGGCATCGGCCGCGTGATCGGCATGCCAGGCACTCAGGCCCTCGACCAGCGTCTCGAGGGTGACATCGCGAGTCGGACTTGCGGGGGCGTGTCGCTGATTCATTGTTAGTCTCCGTTCACGCGGTCATGTCGGGGCATCAGGCCTGGCACATGGCGGCAAAGGCCACCTCGGCCGCGTCCAGGGTCTGCTGAATGTCCTCGGGAGCATGCGCGCTGGACATGAAGCCGGCCTCGAAGGCGGAGGGCGCCATGTAGACGCCCTGGTCGAGCATGGCGGCAAAGAAGCGGCGGAAGGCAGCGCCATCGCAGGCGGTGGCCTGGGCGAAGTTATCGACCCGGCTCTGCCCGGTGAAGAAGACGCCGAACATGCCGCCGGCCCGCTGGGTGATCATGTCGATGCCGGCCGCGTCGGCCCGCTCCTGCAGCCCGTGGCACAGGGTCTCGACGCGCTGGGCCAGGGCATCGTGGAAGCCGGGCGCCTGCAGTTTGGTGAGCAGGGCGATGCCCGCCGCCATGGCCAGCGGATTACCCGCCAGGGTACCGGCCTGATAGATGGGCCCCAGCGGCGAGATGTTCTCCATGATGCCGCGCCGCCCTCCGAAGGCGCCGACCGGCATGCCGCCGCCGACGATCTTGCCCAGGCAGGTCAGGTCGGGCTCGACACCATAGTGAGCCTGAGCGCCCCCCATGGCGACGCGGAAGCCGGTCATCACCTCATCGAATATCAGTAAGCTCTCATAACGATCGCAGACCCGGCGCAAGGTCTCGAGGAAACCGGGCTGCGGGGGAATGCAGTTCATGTTGCCGGCCACCGGCTCGACGATGATACAAGCCACCTGATCGCCGATTTCTTCGAAGCACTGCTCGACCGCGTCGGGGTCGTTGTAGGGCAGGGTCACGGTGTGCTCGGCCAGCGATGCCGGCACGCCCGGCGAGCTCGGCTCGCCATGGGTCAGGGCGCCAGATCCCGCCTTGACCAGTAGCGAGTCGGAGTGGCCGTGGTAGTTGCCCTCGAACTTGACGATCTTGTCACGCCCGGTATAGCCGCGCGCCAGGCGAATCGCCGACATGGTGGCCTCGGTGCCGGAGTTGACCATGCGCACCATCTCGATGCTGGGGATCATCTCGCAGATCAGGTCGGCCATGGTGGTCTCGATGGCCGTGGGCGTGCCGAAGGAAAGCCCGTTGTCGAGCCGCTCGCGTACCGCACCGAGCACCTCGGGATCGGCATGGCCGGTGATCATCGGTCCCCAGGAGCCGACGTAATCCACATAGCGCTGGCCCTCGACATCGAACAGGTAGGCACCCTGCGCCCGTTCCATGAACACCGGCGGACGCTCCAGGCCCTTGAAGGCACGCACCGGCGAATTGACGCCTCCGGGAATACGGCGGCAAGCCTGTTCGAAGAGCTGGGCGGATGTGGTCATGTCAACCTCATTTGCTGTTGAAAGTAAGCGTCGTATCGTGCTGCAGCCGCGCTACCACGGCCTTCGGCTTGTGGATAATTCTCTGGACAATCTCTTGGCTAGCGGTGATCACACGGTGAATATCGCCCAATATCATCCAAGTTGTCCCCGATATAACCATTTTCGATGCTGCGGCCAGGGATGACCAGCCCGATGCCTAGGCATCGGACTCGAAACGCGGGGCTGGCAACCGCCACAGGCGCCTGGGCAGCCACTGTCCACCGGCTTCGCTAGCCGCGTCCGGTCGCCATCCATGAGCCAACGTCTGCCAGGTATAGGCCTGCGCCTGCTCGCAGGCCGTCACCAACGATTCCCCCTGCGCCAGCCGCGCGGCCAGCGCCGAAGCCAGGGTGCAGCCGGAGCCATGGAAGCTGCCAGCCAACCGCGGCCAGTGCCACTGGCGGTCGCCGTCGGGCATATGCAGGGTGTGCATGACCCGTTCCTCCGGCACCCGGGCCTCGGGCTCATCGGTGCCGGTGATCAGCACCGCCTGACAGCCCAGATGCATCAGTTCGACGACCCGTTCGGTGTCGTCCCGACAGGCCGGGCCGGCCAGGCGAGCCAGCTCACGGCGGTTGGGCGTCAGGATATCCACGAGGGGCAGCAGCCGCCGACGGAAGGCTTCGACCAGTGTCGGTGTGGACAACTCCTTTCCGCCTCCGGCCTTGAGCACCGGATCGGCCACCACCGGCACCCCGGGGCGCCGGCGCAGGATCTCCACCACCGCGTCGAGGGCTTCCTCGGAGGCCAGCAGGCCGATCTTGATGGCGGCGATCTCCATATCCACCAGCGCCGCGGCGGCCTCGCGTATCAGTTCGGCCTCCACCGGCCGCACGCCAGCGACGTCGCGGCAGTTCTGCACCGTCAGCGCCGTCGGTATGCTCAGGGCCCAGCCGCCACAGGCGGCCACCGCCTCGCTGTCGGCCACCAGGCCGGCACCACCGGTCGGATCGTGGCCGGCCAGCACCAGCACGCCAGGCAGGTGGGGATGGGTCGTCGCGTCGTCGATCATCAGAATGGTTTCAACACGGCGAGCGCGACGATCGCCAACAGGGCAATCACCGGCAACTCGTTGAAGATCCGGAAGTAGCGGTGGCTACGGGTGCAGCGCCCATCGGCGAACTGCTTGAGATAGATCAGGCACACATGGTGATAGGCCACCAGTGCCGCCACCAGGGTCAGCTTGGCATGCATCCAGCCCTGAGACATCCAGCCGGGATTCAGCGCCAGCAGTCCACCGCCGAACACCAGTACGGCGATCATCGAGGGCATCATGATGCCGCGATAGAGCTTGCGCTCCATGACCTTGAAGGTGTCGATGGCCTGTGCCTCACCGCGGTCCCGGGCCATGGCGTGGTAGACGTAGAGGCGCGGCAGGTAGAAGAGGGCGGCGAACCAGGTCACCATGGCGACCAGGTGCAAGGCCTTGATCCAGAGATACATGTCGACTCCTAGCCAGGGGGGGCATCGCTGTAACGATAGTAACGCTCGACGGCGTCGCGGGTGATGATACCGGAAATTCGTTTCTGCTTCGGCCGATGGCCGTGCTCGACGTAGAGGGCGTCGGCATGCTTGGTATTGAGCCGCGAGAAGGCCTCGGAGAGCGTCGCCTGCAGGTGGATCGGCGCCAGATCGAGGCGCTGGCCGGGGATCTCCAGCAGGTCTAGGCGCCCGTCCTTGTCGATCAGCTTGTCGCTCTCATCGTGTTCGAGCATCCAGCGCGCCAGGTCCGCCGCCTTCAGCGCCAGGGTCGGCTTGGCATCGCTAGAACGCTCGATCAGGATCCACACCGGCTTGGACTCGAGCATCACCCCGGCCTGCTCGAGGGTCACCCGGCGCCGCGTGCGCACCAGCTCGCGCTCCATCACCGCCGGTACAGAGACCCGGTTGAGCGCCTGCATCAGCGGCTGCTGCAGAGGATGCAGGCCGTGCCGCGTCACACTGATGAAGAACCCATCGCAGCCGCACAGCTGACGCGACGTCAGCCCCGCCACGACCACCGCCAGCATGCCAGGCAGGATCAGGTGGGGGTTATGCGTCAGCTCCAGCAGCGCCATCAACGCCGCCAGCGGCGCCTGCAACACCGCCCCCATCATCGCGGCCATGCCCAGCATGGCGTAGACGGCTGGCCCGGCGGCGAGCTCGGGCATCAGCTGAGCGCCGAGCAGGCCGAACAGGGCCCCGGCCGCACCACCGGCGACCAGTATCGGGCCGATGATACTCACCGGAATCCCGCAGGCCACCGTGAAGGCGGTCAGCAGCAGCTTGCCGATGGCCACCGCCAGCAGCACATCGAGGCTCAACGAACCCCCGATGGTCAGCCCCAGGGTGTCATAGCCCATACCCTGAACCTGGGGGTACCACCAGGCCGCCGCCCCCACCAGCACACCGGCCAGGGCGCAGCGCGCCGCGAACGGCACGCGCTTGAGGCGCGGGCCGGCACGAGCCACCCGCACGAAGGCACCGGCCAGCAGGCCGATGCCCAGCGCGCTGAGCACGATCCAAGGCAGGTTGAACAACGAGCCCAGGGCGATGCCGGTGCCCTCGAAGGGCAGCTCGAAGCCGAATACCGCCTGGGACACCACGGCCCCCATCGTCGAGGCCAGGATCACCGGCATGAAGCCGATGATGGTGTACTCCATCATCACCACCTCCATGGCGAAGATGACACCGGCCACCGGGGTATGGAAAGACGCCGAGATACCTGCCGCGGTACCACAGGCCACCAGTACGCGCAGGCTATTGTGGGGCAGGCGTAGGCGTTGACCGAGCCCGCTGCAGGCCGCGGCCCCCAGGTGAATGGCGGGGCCCTCACGGCCCGCGGAGAGCCCGCCCAGCACCGAGATCAGCCCGACCCACCACTGGGTGAACCAGTTGCGCATCGGGAAACGGCCCTGATGATAGGTCAGCCGTTCGATCACGTGGGCGACGCCGATCTGTCGCCCGGCGGGGCGCAGCCACCACAGCCAGGCCCCGATCAGCGTCACCGCCAGCAGCGGCAACAATGCCCGCGGCACCGGCGCCATCGCTTCGAAGTTCTCGGGGTCGTCACCGGGCAAGAAGGCCATCGCGCCCAGCAAGAGCAGCAGGCGGAACACCACCATCAGGCCGCCGGTAATCAGCCCCGATACCAGGCCCAGCACGCATAACTGAGGCAGGGCATCCACACTGGCCAGACGATGGCGGAAGCGTTCCAGAGTAAAGCGGGATAACGAAAGACGCGGCAAGATGACCTTCCTGTTCGATGCGACTCCCCGCTGACCCGAACCTCGCCGGGGCTGTCACCGAACCAGCCCGAACGCCAGGACATTCGAGCGCGACGCCTCACTCGAACTCCGTGCTGTTCGCGACCAGCGGCCGCCCCAACAGGCTCCTAGGTGGGAGTCCTCTCTCTTGTGTATCATATCCGGAGACACAGGTCCCAGCGTTCACCAGTGAGGAGCCCATCGTGATCAAGGTTGGAATCGTCGGCGGCACCGGTTATACCGGCGTCGAACTGCTCAGGCTGCTGGCCCGCCACCCGCAGGTGGAGGTCGAGGTCATCACCTCACGTAGCGAAGCCGGGCTCGGGGTCAGCGAGCTTTATCCCAACCTGCGCGGCCACTATGACGGGCTACGCTTCAGCGAGCCCGATCCGGCCCGCTTGGCGGCCTGCGATGCGGTGTTCTTCGCCACGCCCCATGGCGTGGCCCACGCCCTGGCCGGGGAACTACTCGCGCTGGGCACCCGGGTGATCGACCTGTCGGCCGATTTCCGCCTGCGCGACGCCGACGAGTGGGCGGCCTGGTACGGCCAGCCCCACGGCGCGCCCGAGCTGCTCGAGCAAGCCGTCTACGGCCTGCCGGAGGTCAACGCCGAGCGTATCCGCCAGGCGCGCCTGATCGCCGTGCCCGGCTGCTATCCCACCGCCGTGCAGCTCGGGCTGCTGCCGCTGCTGGAGGCCGGGCTGATCGACGTCGAGCGGGTGATCGCCGACTGCAAGTCCGGCGTGACCGGCGCCGGCCGCGGGGCCAAGGTGGCGTCGCTGATGGCCGAAGCCAGCGAATCGATGAAGGCCTACGGCGCCTCGGGGCACCGCCACCTGCCCGAAATCCGGCAGGGTCTGGGCGATGCCGCGGGTAGCCCGGTGGGGCTCACCTTCGTGCCCCACCTGACGCCGATGATCCGTGGCATCCATGCCACCCTCTACGGCCGGCTGACCGGCGACGCGGGCGATCTGCAGACGCTGTTCGAGCGGCGCTTCGCCGATGAGCCCTTCGTCGACGTCATGCCGGCAGGCAGCCATCCCGAGACACGCAGCGTCAAGGGCGCCAATGTCTGTCGCCTGGCCGTGCATCGCCCCGGCGACGGCGACACCGTGGTGGTGCTGGCGGTGATCGATAACCTGGTCAAGGGCGCCTCCGGCCAGGCCGTGCATAACCTCAACCTGATGTTCGATCTCGATGAGTTCGCCGGCCTCGACGCCCCGGCGATGATGCCCTGACACCACCGCACCCGCGCGGAGGCCTGCCCCGGAATCGCTCCGAAAGGCCTCCTCAATAGTTGACCCTTTTGCTAAGGGTTATGGATAATCGTCGTCCTGTACGACATTCACCGATTCCCGGGGAGGTCACCCATGAGCGGTGCCGCATCCTTCGTTCCCACCCCTCTGCTGCTCTCCGACAGCGCCCAGGCGCGGCTCCAGGGCCTCGGTGAAGCCGAGGGCAAGTCCGGCCTGACGCTTCGGGTCTACGTGACCGGCGGCGGCTGTTCCGGTTTCCAGTACGGTTTCGACCTCGCCGAAGAGGTCGCGGAAGACGATACCCTGATCGAGTTCGGTGAGGTGGCCCTGGTGGTCGACCCCCTCTCCTACCAGTATCTGGTAGGGTCCACCGTTGACTTCGAGGAAGGGCTGGCCGGCGCGCGTTTCCTGATCCAGAACCCCAACGCCACCACCACCTGCGGCTGCGGCGCCTCCTTCATGGTCTGACGCGATGCGTTGAAAGCGCCGCACCGCGTCACCTGCCGAGACTTGACGCTCTCACGACAACTCGCCATGGTTGATTAGGTACTTCATAACAATCACGCCATGGAGAGTCACATGAAGCGTCAACTGAAGGCGGTATCGCTGGCCTCTTGCGTTGCCCTCGGCCTTGCCAGCACGGCCCAAGCGCAGGACACGACCCTAGACGTCGTCACCGACCCGAGTTTCGTGCCGTTCGAAATGCTGGATCAGGAATCCGGCGAGATGGTCGGCTTCGACATGGACATCATCCGCGAAGTCGCCGATCGTGCGGGGTTCGACTACAACCTGCGCACCATGGACTTCAACGGCATCATCCCCGCCATCCAGACCGGTAACGTCGACATCGCCATCGCCGGCATCACCATCACCGATGAACGCGCCGAGATCGTCGACTTCTCCGCCCCCTACTACGACAGCGGGCTGCGCCTGCTGGTCGATGCCGACGACGACAGCATCCAGAGCATCGATGCCCTCGAGGGCCAGAAGGTCGGCACCAAGATCGGCTCCACCAGCTACGACTTCCTCCAGGAAAACCTGGGCGACTCCGCCGACATCACGCCCTATCCGGGTTCCAGCGACATGTATATGGCGCTGCTGGGCGGCAGTGTCGATGCCGTCTTCTACGACGCTCCCAACGTCGGCTACTTCTCCCAGACCCAGGGTGAAGGCCGCGCCAAGGTCGTCGGCCCGCTCTACGAGGGCCAGCAATACGGTATCGCGCTGGTCAAGGGCAGCGAGTGGGTCGAGCCCGTCAACGAGGCCCTGGCGGCCATGAAAGAAGACGGTACCTACGACGAGATCCACAGCAAGTGGTTCGGCGGCTCCAGCGCCGAATGACCCTCGCGCGAGGCTGAACGGGGTCGGGTCGATTGGCCCGGCCCCGTTGTGTTACGTCGCGGCTCACCTCCCTCCTATGCATCCCCACGGAGCCCCTTGTGGACGTCACTTTTCAATTCGACTGGCAGGCGGCTTTCGCCTCCATTCCCCATCTGCTGACGGGGATTCCCTATACCCTGCTGATCTCCTTCTCCGGGCTGGCCATCGGCTTTTTCATCGGCATCTTCTTCGGCCTGCTGCGTATCAGTCCCACGCGCTGGCTGAAATGGCCCGCCGTGGCCTACATCGAGATCTTCCGCGGCACCCCGGTCCTCGTGCAGGTGCTGTTCATCTTCTATGGCCTGCCGCAGCTGCTCGGCGGCCCCATCAATGCCCTGGTCGCCGGCATCGCCGCGATCGCCGTCAACTCCGGCGCCTATATCTCGGAGATCGTCCGCGGTGGCGTGCAATCCATCGAGCGTGGCCAGCGCGAGGCGGGCCTGTCACTGGGCCTGTCACGACACCAGACCTTCCGCTACATCATCTGGCCTCAAGCCCTGCGCCGCATGATCCCGTCGCTCGGTAACCAGGGGATCATCAGCATCAAGGACACCTCGCTGTTCTCGGTGATCGGCGTCGGCGAGCTGGTCCGCCAGGGCCAGGTCTATATCGCCACCACCTTCAATGCCCTCGAGGTCTACCTGATGGTCGCCATGCTCTACCTGGTGGTCACCCTCTCGCTGTCGGTGGCATTGCGCCTGCTGGAGCGCCAGGGCCTGGTCGGACAATAAGGAATGCACGAGATGACTCAACAGACGTCACAACCCGGCGGCGAGCCCATCGTGCGCCTGAACAAGCTCAACAAGTCCTTCGGGACCCTGCACGTGCTCAAGGACATCGACCTTGAGGTCACCCCCGGCGAAGTGGTGGTGATCATCGGCGCCAGCGGTTCCGGCAAGTCGACGCTGATCCGCTGCATCAATGGCCTGGAAGAGTTCCAGCAAGGCGAGCTCGAGGTAGATGGCAACCCCCTTAAACCTCACGGAAAGGCCACCAGGGCGCTACAGAAGATCCGTACCGAGGTCGGCATGGTCTTCCAGCAGTTCAATCTGTTCCCCCACCTGAGCGTGCGCGACAACGTGACCCTGGCGCCCATCAAGGTGCGCAATCTATCCCGCCAGAAAGCCACCGAGGCGGCCGAACGCCTGCTCGAACGCGTGGGCATCAGCGACCAGGCCGAAAAGCTGCCTACCCAGCTTTCCGGCGGCCAGCAGCAGCGTGTGGCACTGGCCCGAGCACTGGCCATGGAACCCCGACTGATGCTGTTCGACGAGCCGACGTCGGCGCTGGACCCGGAGATGATCGGCGAGGTGCTGGATGCCATGCGCGAGCTCGCCAACGAGGGCATGACCATGCTGATCGTCACCCATGAGATGGGCTTCGCCCGCGAGGTCGCCGATCGAGTGATCTTCATTCACAAGGGTGAGATCGCCGAGGAAGGACCGCCGAAGACGATCTTCGATGCCCCCCAGGCCGAGCCGACTCGTCACTTCCTGTCGCGGGTACTCAAGCACTGATAGCGACGATTTTTCTCGCTGTACCAGGCCCTGTCGTCATCGACAGGGCCTTTTTTTGGCCTGTGGACAAGATTCTTGGCGGTTCGCCGCTGCGTCCCACCATCACGGGCTGGGGATGGATCGGCGCGGTTGTTCACACCCACGGTGACAAGCCCGGTAGAATCGCGTGGATAAGCCGTGTTCAGCGAGGCTTGTGGTTAACCCGGGCATTTACCCACAGGCCTCCAACATCCCCTCCGCAGGAGATCCGCGCCTTTTCCGCTCATCAGTCAACACTGTAAGAACTTGATATTTGTTGTTTTGTTTCGGTTATCCACGGGAAATGTCCACACCAATAATAACTACAACAACAGAACCCCTTTTTATTTATATGCTTTTATATTTAGGTCAATCGAATGACGAACCCAGCTTGGCTTCCCCGGTGTGGAAAACCCTGACGATTACCCACAAGGACGTTATACTGGCCGGCTGATTACACCCCTGTATCCGCAACATTCGGCGCGACGGCGCCGATCGAGGTGAACCTTGGAGTACCCCGACCGCTTCGACGTCATCGTCATCGGCGGTGGCCATGCCGGGACCGAAGCCGCCCTGGCCTCGGCCCGCATGGGCCGCCGGACCCTGCTGCTGACCCACAACATCGAGACCCTGGGTCAGATGTCCTGCAATCCCGCCATCGGCGGGATCGGCAAGAGTCATCTGGTCAAGGAGATCGATGCGCTCGGCGGTGCCATGGGACTCGCCACCGACCGGGGCGGAATTCAGTTTCGGGTACTCAACTCCCGCAAAGGCCCCGCCGTACGGGCGACTCGCGCCCAGGCCGATCGCGTTCGCTACAAGGCGGCGATCCGCGGAATGCTGGAGAACCAAGCCAACCTGACGATCTTCCAGCAGGCCGCCGGCGACCTGATCGTCGACGGTGACACCGTGCGCGGCGTGACCACCGAGACCGGCGTGCGCTTCATGTCCGAGACCGTGGTGTTGTGCACAGGCACCTTCCTTGGCGGGGTTATCCACATCGGGCTGGACAATAGCCGTGGCGGCCGGGCCGGCGATCCGCCTTCCAATGCCTTGGCGGAACGCCTGCGTGCGTTGCCATTCCGCGTCGATCGGCTTAAGACCGGCACGCCACCGCGTATCGACGCCAAGAGCGTGGATTTCTCGATGCTCGAGGAGCAGCCCGGAGATACCCCGACACCGGTGATGTCCTATCGCGGCAACCGCGCCATGCACCCACGCCAGGTCAGCTGCCACATCGCTCAGACCAACGAGCGCAGCCACGAGATCATCCGCGCCAATCTCGAGCGTTCGCCGATGTTCTCGGGCACGATCGATAGCGTCGGGCCCCGTTATTGCCCCTCGATCGAGGACAAGGTGCACCGCTTCGCCGACAAGTCGAGCCACCAGGTCTTCATCGAACCGGAGGGGCTGGATACCCACGAGCTGTATCCCAACGGCATCTCGACCTCGCTGCCGTTCGACATCCAGCTGCAGGTCGTGCGCTCGATGAAAGGCATGGAAAACGCCCATATCACGCGGCCTGGTTACGCCATCGAATACGATTTCTTCGACCCTCGCGATCTCAAGCACTCGCTGGAAACGAAGTTTATCCACAACCTGTTCTTCGCCGGGCAGATCAACGGCACCACCGGCTATGAAGAGGCCGGCGCCCAGGGGCTCCTGGCCGGACTCAATGCGGCGCGCCGAGCCGGCGGGCTCGATGCCTGGTGGCCGCGCCGCGACGAGGCCTACCTCGGGGTGCTGGTGGATGACCTGATCACCCAGGGCACCAAGGAGCCCTATCGGATGTTCACCTCGCGGGCCGAATATCGGCTGCTGCTGCGTGAGGACAACGCCGATCTGCGTCTCACCGAGGCCGGGCGTGAGCTTGGGCTGGTGGATGAGCGTCGCTGGGCCGACTTCAGCGCCAAGCGCGAGGGAATCGAGGCCGAAAGCGCGCGGCTCAAGGCCAGCTGGGTACAGCCCGGCACCGAGGCCGCCCATAGCGTCGCCGAGCGGACCGGGCAGCCCCTGCCCCGCGAGTACAACCTGCTCGACCTGCTGAAGCGCCCGGAGCTCGGTTACTCAGACATCGCAGGCCTCGTCGGTGAACCGGTCGATGATGAACGCGTCGCCGAACAGGTGCAGATCCAGGCCAAGTACCAGGGCTATATCGATCGTCAGCAGGACGAGATCGACAAGCTCAAGCGCCACGAGGCCACCCCGCTGCCCGAAAACTTCGACTACGAGAGGGTCGAGGGCCTGTCCAACGAGATCCGCCAGAAGCTCACCGAGGCGCGTCCGGAAACCCTGGCTCAGGCCGGACGGATCTCCGGTGTCACCCCCGCGGCGGTCTCGATCCTGCTGATCCACCTCAAGAAGCGTCGCCTGCTGGACGACAGCCGGGTGGCCAACGGATGACCCCCGACGAGACGATCCTGAACGATCGCCTGGAACGCGGCCTGGCCGAGCTTGGCCTCGAGGTGGCAGACCGGCGCCGGGGGCAGCTGCTGGCCCTGGTGGGCCTGTTGCACAAGTGGAACCGCGCCTATAACCTCACCGCGGTACGCGATCCCGAGGAGATGGTCGCCCGGCATGTGCTCGACAGCGCCGCCGTGCTGCCCTTCGTGAAGGGCCCTAGCCTGCTCGACGTGGGGGCCGGCCCGGGGCTGCCGGGACTGGTGCTGGCGATCCTCGCCCCCGAGCTCGAGGTCACGCTGCTCGACAGCAACGGCAAGAAGGTACGCTTCCAGCGTCAGGCAGTGATGGAGCTCGGGCTCGAGCGTGTCAGCCCGGTCCAGGCGCGCGTGGAGGCCTTCGAGGCGCCGCCCGGCGGTTTCGATCAGGTGATCTCGCGCGCCTTCGCCAGCCTCGAGGACTTCATCGCCCTGAGCCGTGAGCTACCCGGCGAAGGTGGCCAATGGCTGGCCATGAAGGGCCCGGCCGTGGAGGACGAGCTCGCCGGCCTGCCGGAAGGGATCGCCGCGGTGGGGCGCCATACGCTGAGGGTGCCCTTCTCGGACGGCGACCGCCGCCTGGTCATCCTCGAGCGCACCCCCGGCGACCGCTAGCCACGCCCGGGGAGGCCGCCGGATGCTGCCGTGAACCCTGTCTGCTAACGCAAGGATGTCGCCGTGACCAAGATTATCGCCTTGACCAACCAGAAGGGCGGCGTGGGCAAGACCACTTCCGCCGTCAACCTGGCCGCCAGCCTGGCCTCCCTGGAACGGCGCGTGTTGCTGGTCGATCTGGATCCCCAGGGCCACGCCACCATGGGCAGCGGCATCGACAAGCACTCCCTCGATGGCAGCGTGCTCGATGTGTTGCTCGGCGAGCGTCGCCCCAGCGAGGTGATCCTCGACTGCCCCGAGGCCGGTTATGCATTGCTGCCTGGCAACGGCGACCTGACCGCCGCCGAGGTCGAGCTTCTCGACCGTGAAGAAGGTCGCGAGCAGGGCCTGGTCAAGGCCCTCGGCGAGGTCTCCGGCGAGTACGACGTGGTGCTGATCGACTGCCCTCCGTCGCTCAACATGCTGACCGTCAACGGCCTGACCGCCGCCGATGGCGTGTTGATCCCGTTGCAGTGTGAGTTCTATGCCCTCGAGGGGTTGTCGGCACTGCTCGATACCGTTGAGCAGATCAAGGCCAGCGTGAACCCGGATCTCGAGATCCATGGCATCCTGCGTACCATGTTCGATTCGCGCAACAGCCTGACTCGCGATGTCAGCAAGCAGCTGCGCGATTACTTCGGCGACGCCCTGCTCAAGACCACGATCCCGCGTAATGTCCGGGTCGCCGAGGCGCCGAGCCATGGCCTGCCGGTCACCAAGTATGCCCGCTTCTCACGGGGCAGCCAGGCGCACCGGGTGCTGGCCAAGGAACTGATCCGTCGCCTGTCGTTGTAGCCGATACCGCTTGGCGCTTACAGATGAGGGAAACTCGATGACGCGCAAACAACGCGCCCTGGGACGCGGGCTGGATGCCCTGATCGGTGCCGGTGCCCGTCACCGCGAAAGCCTGGATCTCCCCGGGGGAGAAGAGACGTCGCAGGTGGATGAGGCCAACGACGCCGAGCCGTCGGCGCCCGCCGGCGATGAGCGCCTGGAGCGCCTGCCGCTGGGCCAGCTCTCCCGCGGCAAGTATCAGCCGCGCCGCGATATCCAGCCCGAGGCCCTCGAGGAGCTGGCCGACTCGATCCGTGCCCAGGGCGTGATGCAGCCGATCGTGGTGCGTCCGGCCGGCGAGGCACGCTACGAGATCATCGCCGGCGAGCGTCGCTGGCGGGCCGCCCAGCTTGCCGAGCTGGACGTGATCCCGGCCGTCATCCGCGAGGTCACCGACGAGGTCGCGCTGGCCCTGGCGCTGATCGAGAACATCCAGCGTGAGAACCTCAACCCCATCGAGGAGGCGCTGGCGCTCAAGCGGCTGCTCGACGAGTTCGAACTCACCCAGCAGCAGGCCGCCGATGCGGTGGGACGCTCGCGGGCCCAGGTGGCCAACCTGCTGCGCCTGCTGGCGCTGGACCCCGAGGTCCAGACCCTGCTCGAACGTGGCGATCTCGACATGGGCCATGCCCGGGCACTGTTGGCGCTGTCTGGCCCCAAGCAGCGCCAGGCCGCCCACGAGGTGGTCAACAAGGACCTCACCGTGCGTGCCACCGAGGCGCTGGTGAAACGACTCGCGGAAGGGCAGCCGGCCAAGGCCGAGGCGCCGCCCCAGGCCCCCGATGTGGCGCGCCTGGAATCACGCCTGGCCGACCTTCTGGGGGCGCCGGTGAACATCCAGCACGGGCGTGGTGGCAAGGGGCGAGTGACCATTCGCTACGCCAGCCTCGACGAACTGGATGGCATCCTCGAGCACATCAAGTAAACGGCGGGGACCAAGTTAGGTTGCTAAACGGTTTGGCGAAACTTATCGACTTTTCGTCATAAGCTGGCTCGATTTCGCGCGATATCGGGTCGTGATCGGTTGAAGGCATCGAGGGGGTTCCCTATAATCCCGCCGGGCCCGTCGTTGGGAAGCCGCGAACGGCGGGTCGAAAAGTCACGGGAGGCTGAACGTCGACCCGAATGTCGACTAGAGTGCACGGAGGCCTCCATGGCAGCCAGGTACAGGCGCCCGATCTTCGGATGGTTGATGGTCGCGCAGATGATGATTCTGGGTGCGCTGTCCGGTCTGGGGTGGCTCCTGGGCAACCTGGGAGACGCGGTCTCGAGCCTGCTAGGCGGCGGTGTCGCGCTCATCGCCAATGGCTACTTCGCCTGGCGAATGTTTCGCCACCGTGGCGGCCGGCAGGCGCGCCGGATGGTGATCGGCCTGTATCGTGCGGAAGCAGGCAAGTTTGGTTTGACGGTGGCTCTGTTTGCGACGGTCTTCATCGCAGTGCCCCCCTCAAATCATGCTTTATTCTTTGGCGTTTATGTGGTGATGCTGTTCGTTCACTGGCTGGCCGCCTGGCTGGGCACGCGACCATTACCCCACTGAAATCGAGGCAGCTCATGGCAGGCAATAACCCGACTCCTGTGGAGTATATCCAGCACCATCTGCAAAATCTGACATATGGCTACCACCCCGAGAACGGCTGGTCCATCGCGCACTCCGCTGCCGAGGCCCAGGACATGGGGTTCTGGGCCATTCACCTGGATACCATGGGCTGGTCGCTGGCCATGGGGGTGTTGTTCATCTGGCTGTTTCGCATGGTCGGCAAGGCGGCGACCACCGGCGTGCCCGGCAAGCTGCAGAACGCCGTCGAGATGATCTTCGAGTTCATCGAGTCGACGGTGAATGGCGCGTTCAACGGCAAGAACCCCCTGGTTGCCCCGATCGCCCTGACGCTGTTCGTGTGGATCTTCCTGATGAACCTGCTCAAGCTGGTGCCGGTCGATTTCGCGCCCGCCCTGTTTGCCCGCTTCGGGGTCGAGTACATGAAGCTCGTGCCGACCACCGACGTCAACGCGACCCTGGGCATGGCATTGGGCGTGTTCTGTCTGATCATCTACTACAGCATCAAGGTCAAGGGCCTCGGTGGCTTCGCCAAGGAGCTGTCGCTGACTCCCTTCAACCATTGGCTGCTGATCCCCTTCAACCTGGTGATGGAAATCATCGGCCTGCTCGTCAAGCCGCTCAGCCTTGGCCTGCGTCTCTTCGGTAACATGTTTGCCGGCGAGGTGATCTTCATCCTGATCGCCCTGCTGCCGTTCTGGGTGTCTTGGACCCTCAACGTCCCTTGGGCCATCTTCCACATCCTGATCATCACCTTGCAGGCGTTCATCTTCACCGTGCTGACGGTGGTCTACCTGAACGCTGCTCACGAGCATCACTGAATCGCGTAATATCCGATAAACCCTTGAAACTTAACTTCAACTCGTAAGGAGTATCATCATGGAACTCGTCTACATCGCCGCAGCCCTCATGATCGGCCTGGGTGCTCTGGGTACCGGTATCGGCTTCGCCCTGCTGGGCGGCAAACTGCTCGAAACCACCGCGCGTCAGCCGGAGCTGGGCAACCAGCTGCAGACCAAGACCTTCCTGATGGCGGGCCTGCTGGACGCCGTGCCGATGATCGGCGTGGGTATCGCGATGTACCTGATCTTCGTTGTCGCCGGCTAACGATTGGCATACCGAGCGTACTGCGCTCGGTTTGCTTGTTTCCGGTCGCCACGAATCTGTCAGAGGTACGCCCCTGTGAATATCAACATGACGCTTATCGGGCAGATGATCGCGTTCGCGATTTTCGTCTGGTTTTGCACAAAGTACGTGTGGCCGCCGATCAGCAATGCGCTCCATGAGCGCCAGAAGAAGATTGCCGACGGCCTCGACGCTGCCAGCCGTGCTTCTCGTGACCTCGAACTGGCCGAACAACAGGCCAACGAGACCCTGCGTGAAAGCAAGGAGCAAGCGGCCGAAATCCTGGAGCAGGCTCACAAGCGGTCCACTCAGATGATCGACGAGGCGCGCGACCAGGCACGCCAGGAAGGCGAGCGCATGATCGCTCAGGCCAAGTCCGAGATCGATCAAGAAGTGAACCGCGCGAAGGAAGAGTTGCGCGGCCAGGTCTCGCGGCTCGCCATCGTCGGCGCGGAGCGGGTCCTGGAAGCCTCCATCGACGAGAAGCAGCACGGCAAGCTCGTTGACCAACTTGCCGAAGAGCTTTGAGGAGGAGGTGACCCATGGCGGAACTGTCTACCGTCGCTCGCCCCTACGCCAAGGCGGCCTTCGAACACGCCGTCGGACGTAAGGCGCTCGAGGACTGGGCCGGCATGCTTACCACCGTGGCGCATGTCGTCGAAGACGACGACATGCGCCGTCGAGTGCTGGGCAATCCGCGACTCTCCAGCGCACAGAAAGTGGATGCGATCGTCGAGATCTGCGGCGATGCCGTCGATGACGATATGCGCAACTTCCTGAGCCTGGTCGGCCAGCGAGGCCGCCTGACGGCCCTGCCGGTCATCGTCGAGCAATTCGCGCTGCTCAAGGCCCAGGAGGAGAAGCGCATGGACGTCGATATCGTCTCTGCCTTCCCGCTGGACGAAGCGCAGCAGGACAAGCTCGCGAGCGCGCTGGCCAAGCGTCTGAACCGCGAAATCTCCATTACCACTCAGGTGGATTCCACCCTCCTGGGCGGCGTGATCCTGCGTGCCGGCGACACCGTCATCGACGGTTCGGTACGTGGTCGACTCAACCGCCTCCACGAGGCCCTTTCCGCCTGAGTCTGAGGGACATGGCATGCAGCAACTGAATCCTTCCGAGATCAGCGACATCATCAAGCAGCGTATCGAGAAGCTGGATGTCGCGACCGAAGCCCGTAACCAGGGCACCATCGTCAGCGTGTCTGACGGTATCGTGCAGATCCACGGCCTCACCGACGCGATGTTCGGCGAGATGCTCGAGTTCCCCGGCGGTGTCTACGGCATGACGCTGAACCTCGAGCGCGACAGCGTCGGCGCCGTGGTGCTGGGCGACTACCTGCAGCTCGAAGAGGGCATGACCGCCCAGTGCACCGGGCGCATCCTCGAGGTGCCGGTGGGCCCCGAGCTGTGCGGCCGCGTGGTCGATGCCCTGGGTAACCCGATCGATGGCAAGGGCGACCTTGGCACCGATCAGACCGACGCGGTAGAGAAGGTCGCCCCGGGTGTCATCACCCGTGAGCCCGTCGACCAGCCGATCCAGACCGGTTTCAAGGCCATCGATGCCATGGTGCCGGTCGGTCGTGGCCAGCGTGAGCTGATCATCGGCGACCGCCAGATCGGCAAGACCGCGATCGCCGTCGATGCGATCATCAACCAGAAGGGCACCGGCGTCACCTGTGTCTACGTGGCCATCGGTCAGAAGCAGTCGACCATCGCCAACATGGTGCGCAAGCTCGAAGAGCATGGCGCCATGGAGCACACCATCGTGGTCGCCGCCGGCGCCGCCGATCCGGCCCCGATGCAGTTCCTGGCGGCCTACGCCGGTTGCACCATGGGCGAGTACTTCCGCGACCGCGGTGAAGACGCCATGATCGTCTATGACGATCTCTCCAAGCAGGCCGTGGCCTATCGTCAGGTCTCCCTGCTGCTGCGTCGTCCGCCGGGCCGCGAAGCCTTCCCGGGTGACGTCTTCTACCTCCACTCCCGCCTGCTCGAGCGTGCCGCTCGCGTGAACGCCGACTACGTCGAGAAGTTCACCAATGGCGAAGTGAAGGGCAAGACCGGCTCGCTGACCGCGCTGCCGATCATCGAGACCCAGGGGGGCGACGTCTCGGCGTTCGTGCCGACCAACGTGATCTCGATCACCGATGGCCAGATCTTCCTCGAGACCGATCTGTTCAACGCGGGTGTCCGTCCGGCCATCAATGCCGGCCTCTCGGTGTCGCGTGTCGGTGGCTCCGCCCAGTCCAAGATCATCAAGAAGCTCGGCGGCAGCGTGCGTCTGGCACTGGCCCAGTACCGTGAGCTGGCGGCCTTCGCCCAGTTCGCTTCCGATCTGGATGCGGCCACTCGCAAGCAGCTGGAGCACGGTCAGCGCGTCACCGAGCTGATGAAGCAGGCTCAGTATGCGCCGATGTCCGTGGCCGAGATGGCCGTTTCCCTGTATGCCGCCAACGAGGGCTACTTGGAAGAGGTCGAGGTCAGCAAGGTGCTGGACTTCGAGCGTGCCCTGCAGGACTACATGAAGGCCGAGCATGCCGAGCTGCTCGACCAGATCAATGAGTCCGGCGCCTACAGCGACGAGATCAAGAGCGGCCTCAAGGCCGGTCTCGATAAGTTCAAGGCCACTCAGAGCTGGTGACCCCTGACGGCCCGTTTCCTTCGGGGAGCGGGCCCTGGAGCTTTCTGAGGGCCACGAACGGAGTAGATCGCTATGGCAGCTGCAAAAGAGATACGCACCAAGATCGGCAGCATCAAGAACACGCAGAAGATCACCAGTGCCATGGAGATGGTCGCTGCGTCGAAGATGCGCAAGGCGCAGGACCGGATGAAGGCCAGCCAGCCCTACGCCCAGCAGATCCGCAAGGTGGTCGGCCATGTCGCCGATGCCAACCCCGAGTACACCCATCCGTGGATGCTCGAGCGTGAGGTCAAGCGGGTCGGCTACATCGTGGTGTCCAGTGACCGCGGGCTGTGCGGTGGCCTGAACGTCAACATGTTCAAGGCCGTCGTCAAGGATGCCCAGGCCTGGCGCGACAGTGGCGCGGAGCTCAACTTCTGCGCCCTGGGCAGCAAGGCCACCACCTTCTTCCGCAAGTACGGCGGTAGCCTGGTCGCGGCCAGGAGCGGCCTGGGTGAAGCGCCGCAAGCCGATGACCTGATCGGCAGCGTGAAGGTGATGCTGGACGCCTATGACGAGGGCAAGCTGGATCGTCTGTACGTGGTGTACAACGAATTCGTCAACACCATGACGCAGAAGCCGGTGGTTCGCCAACTGCTGCCGCTGTCGGCCGATATGGGTGCCGAACAAGCGCAGAACGAAGAACACAAGCGTCCCGGAAGCTGGGACTACCTGTATGAGCCGGATGCCAAGGAGCTGCTGGACAGCTTGCTCGTGCGTTTCGTCGAGGCGCAGGTCTATCAGGCGGTAGTCGAGAACGTGGCCTGCGAACAGGCCGCGCGGATGATCGCCATGAAGAGCGCTACCGACAATGCCGGCAATCTGATCGACGACCTGGAGCTGGTGTACAACAAGGCCCGTCAGGCGGCCATTACCCAGGAAATCTCCGAGATCGTCGGTGGCGCCGCCGCCGTATAACGCCGAGGAAGGGCGATCCCTTCCGGCAACCGGGTTTCATTTGCAGGTATTTGAGAGGAACCAAGATGAGCGGACGTATCGTACAAATCATCGGCGCGGTGATTGACGTAGAGTTTCCGCGGGACGATGTTCCCAAGGTCTACGACGCGCTGAACGTCTCGGAAGCCGAGACCGTTCTCGAAGTTCAGCAGCAGCTGGGCGACGGCGTGGTGCGTACCATCGCCATGGGCTCCACCGAGGGGCTCAAGCGTGGCATGGATGTCACCAACACCCAGGCCGCCATCTCCGTGCCGGTCGGCAAGGAGACCCTGGGTCGTATCATGAACGTGCTCGGCGAGCCCATCGACGAGGCGGGCGAGATCGGCGAAGAAGAGCGCATGCCGATCCACCGCAAGGCACCGGGCTACGCCGACCAGGCCGCCACCAGCGAGCTGCTGGAGACCGGCATCAAGGTCATCGACCTGGTGTGCCCGTTCGCCAAGGGCGGCAAGGTCGGCCTGTTCGGCGGCGCCGGCGTCGGCAAGACCGTCAACATGATGGAGCTGATCCGTAACATCGCCACCGAGCACAGCGGTTATTCCGTGTTCGCCGGTGTCGGCGAGCGGACCCGTGAGGGTAACGACTTCTATCATGAGATGACCGAATCCAACGTCATCGACAAGGTGTCGCTGGTCTACGGTCAGATGAACGAGCCGCCCGGGAACCGCCTGCGCGTGGCCCTGACCGGCCTGACCATCGCCGAGAAGTTCCGCGATGAAGGCCGCGACGTGCTGTTGTTCGTCGACAATATCTACCGCTACACCCTGGCCGGTACCGAGGTGTCTGCACTGCTGGGCCGCATGCCGTCCGCGGTGGGCTATCAGCCGACCCTGGCCGAAGAGATGGGCGTCCTGCAGGAGCGCATCACCTCCACCAAGGACGGCTCCATCACCTCCGTGCAGGCCGTCTACGTGCCCGCGGATGACCTGACCGACCCGTCTCCGGCCACCACCTTCTCGCACCTCGATGCCACCGTGGTACTGGCGCGCTCGATCGCCGAGCTGGGTATCTACCCGGCCATCGATCCGCTGGATTCCACCTCGCGTCAGCTGGATCCGCTGGTCGTCGGCGAGGAGCACTACAAGACCGCCCGCGGCGTTCAGGGCGTGCTGCAGCGCTACAAGGAACTCAAGGACATCATCGCCATCCTGGGCATGGATGAGCTGTCCGACGAGGACAAGCTGGCCGTCAACCGGGCGCGTAAGATCCAGCGCTTCCTGTCGCAGCCGTTCTTCGTCGCCGAGGTCTTCACCGGTGCGCCCGGCAAGTACGTGTCGCTGAAGGAGACCATCCGTGGTTTCCAGGGCATCCTGGACGGCGAATACGACGAGCTGCCCGAGCAGGCCTTCTACATGGTCGGCACCATCGACGAGGCCGTCGAGAAAGCCAACCAGATGAAGTAATCCCTCCACCTGGGAGACGTCATCATGACGAAAACCTTCAAGTGCGAGATCGTCAGCGCCGCGGCCTCGATCTTCTCCGGCGAAGCCGAGCAGATCGTGGCGGCCGGTCGCGAGGGGGATCTCGGGGTGCTGGCGGGGCACACGCCGCTGCTCACCGAACTGGCCCCCGGCCCGGTGCGCATCGTGCGTGGCGGAGGTGAAGAGGATCACTTCTATGTCTCGGGCGGCTTCCTCGAGGTGCAGCCCGAGGTCGTGACCGTGCTCGCCGACACCGCCGTGCGTGCCGATGACCTGGACGAGGCCGCCGCCGAGGAGGCTCGCCAGCAGGCCCTCAAGGCCATGCAGGATAAGTCCGCCGAGCTGGATTACAGCCGCGCCACGGCCGAACTGGCCGAGGCCGCGGCCCAGCTGCGGACCATCCAGCAGTTGCGTCGCAAGGTAGGCCGCAGCAGCTAGGCCGATGCTTCGCTCGCGCGATGAAAACGCCCCCCGACGCTGTCGGGGGGCGTTTTTTTGTGAGCCCCGTGACGCCAAGGAGCGACAGCTGACGCCTTCCCTGCCCTGTGCGATCATGGCGCCTCAGACCGGGTGGCGCTTGCGTTCGCGCCGGCACAGCAAGGACCAGGATCATGCCACTCAGCGATGCCCTGAATCGTCATAAGGAAGCCCTGCTCGCCGCCCTCGAGGTGGACGATCGTTCGTCCCTGGCTGCCCGCTTGCCCGAGCTGCGCTCCGCGGATATCGCCGAGATCCTTCAGGACCTGCTCGAAGGCGGCCAGACGCTGCGAGCCCGAGCCCTGTTGGACGGTCTGCCGATTGAGCGACGCGCGAACGTCATCGGGTATCTGTACGGCGAGGAGCAGCTGGCGATCGCCGCGGGCATGAGCGATGACCGCCTGCAGGCGGTACTCGAGGAGATGGGCGGTGACGAGCGGACGGACCTGTTCAAGGCGCTCGATGACGATCGGCGTGAGACGCTGCTACGGCGCATGGCTCACCGGGAGCGCGAGGAGCTCAAGCGCCTGGCGAGCTACGCGGAGGGCACCGCCGGCGCGTTGATGACCGCCGACTATGTGGCGATTCCCGCCGGGATGACGGTCTCGCGAGCGATGATGCGGGTCCGCCAGACCGCCCCCGATGCCGAGACGGTCTATCAGCTCTACGTGGTCGATCTCGAGGGCCGCCTGGCCGGTACCCTGTCGCTTCGCCAGCTGATGGTGGCGCGGCCCGGGGCCCGGGTCGACGACATGATGATTCATGGTGTCATCCATGCCGCGGTGGAGACGCCTCAGGAGGAGGTGGCGCGGATCGTGGCCCGCTACGATCTGCTGGCGCTGCCGGTGGTCGACGAGGCACGCCGCCTGGTGGGGATCGTCACCCACGATGACGCCCTGGACGTGATGGAGTCCGAGGCCACCGAGGATATCCACAAGGGGATGTCGATCGGCGCCCTGGAGGGCGGTGTCAGCCGCGTGCCGTTATGGAGCCTGTATCGCAAGCGCGTCACCTGGTTGGTGTTGCTGGTGTTCGGCAACCTGCTATCGGGGGCCGGGATCGCCCACTACGAGGCCATCATCTCGGCCCAGGTGGCACTGGTGTTCTTCCTGCCGCTGCTGATCGGTAGCGGCGGCAACGCCGGCGCCCAGGCCGCCACCCTGACGGTACGCGGCATGGCCACCGGCGATGTCGGGGTTCGCGACTGGAGCAAGCTGTTCGGTCGCGAGCTGTTGGTCGCCGGCGCACTGGGGGTGACCATGGCGCTCGCCGTGGCGCCGATCGGGGTGTTCCGCGGCGGCGAGGCGGTGGCCATGGTGGTGGCGATCAGCATGATCGCCATCGTGCTGTTCGGCAGCCTGCTGGGGATGTGCCTGCCCTTCGTGCTCGATCGCCTGGGCTGGGACCCGGCCACCGCCTCGGCGCCGCTGGTGACCACCCTGATCGATGCCAGCGGGGTGCTGATCTACTTCGGCATCGCGAGCCTGGTGTTGTGACGGAACGGATCACCCCGGCCAGGGTCTGTTGTCCTTTGATCCGCACCGATAATCCTTCATTCCGCTGACCGAGATCGCTTCCATGGATTGGCTACAGATCATTGTGCTCTCCCTCGTGCAGGGGGTGACCGAATTCCTGCCGGTGTCCAGCTCCGCGCATCTTATTCTGGTGCCGGTACTCTCCGACTGGCCCGACCAGGGGCTGGCATTCGACGTGGCCCTGCATCTGGGTAGCCTGTTGGCGGTGGTGCTCTACTTTCGCCATGAGCTCGTGAGCATGACGGCCAGCTGGGGGCGCAGCGTCACCGGTCGGGGCACCGATGACGATGCTCGGCTGGCCTGGTGGGTGATCCTGGCGACCATACCGGTCGGGCTGGCGGGGCTCGCCTTCGCCGATACCATCTCGCAGGTGATGCGCTCACCGTTGGTGCTGGCCGGAGGCCTGATCGTCTTCGGGGTGGTGCTCGGCGTGGCCGACTGGCGCCATCGCGGCACGCGCAGTGAGTATCGCTTGAGCGGGCGTGATGCCCTGTGGATCGGCCTGGCTCAGGTGCTGGCGCTGATTCCCGGCACCTCGCGCTCGGGCATCACCATGACCGCGGCGCTGATGCTGGGCCTGTCCCGGGAGGCGGCGGCGCGTTTCTCCTTCTTGCTGTCGATCCCGGTGATCGTGCTGGCCGGTGGCCTCGAGGCCCTGGAGCTGACGAAGGCCTCGACGCCGGTGGCCTGGAGCGACCTGGCGGCGGGTACCGTGTTGTCGGGTATCAGCGCCTATCTGTGCATCCACTTCTTCCTCGCCTTCATCCGTCGCATCGGCATGCAGCCCTTCGTGCTCTATCGGCTGTTGCTGGGGGTGGCCCTGATCTGGCTATTCGGCTGAGGACACACGGATTTATTGCTGCGCTCGACGACCCACATATCCGTGGGAAGTGCGTCGGTTCGCCGGGAGCGAACCTAGCGATCCTGGCTGCCGGCGCCGCTCGCGTTCTTCATGCAGCAGGCTACATTCCAGGCGCTGCGCTCCGGCGGCAACCAGCCTCTCTTCGCTCGCGACATAAATCAGCGCAACCTTTTCGTTCATTTGTGGGAGTTTCCATGTCACTGCCTCGCTGTCGCTTCGCCTTCCTGATGCTTGCGCTAGTCGCCCTGATGGCCGGCTGCTCGGAGCGGACCCTGGAGACGCCGGTCACCTTGAAGGGCGACATCTTCGGCACCTTCTATCAGGTCGAGATCGCCGATCCGATCACCGCATCACGCCGCGATGAGCTGGAGGAGGGCATCCTCGACGAACTCGAGCGGGTCGATGCCTCGATGTCCACCTATCGTGACGATGCCGAGCTGGTGGCCTTCGACCATGCGCCGCTGGATGAATGGCAGACGCTCTCGGCGCCGTTGATCGAGGTGCTGTCGATCGCCCGCCAGGTCGGCGAGGCCAGCGGTGGGGCCTTCGATGTCACCGTGGGCGGGCTGGTCAACCTGTGGAGCTTCGGCCCCGAGGCGCGCCCCCGGGAGGTACCCGAAGACGACCTGATCGAGGCACGACTCGCCGAGGTCGGCATGGAGACCCTCGAACTGGATGCTCCACAACGCCGGGCGCGGCGCCTGAAGGATGTCTTCGTCGACCTCTCCGGCGTGGCCAAGGGCTATGCCACCGACCGGGTGGCGGCCTACCTGGCCGAACAAGGCATCGACGATGTCTTGGTCAATCTTGGTGGCGAGCTGAAGGTCGCCGGGCATCGCGATGGTGAGGCCGAGCCATGGCGCATCGGCGTCGAGATCCCCCGCGACGGCCGCCCCCAGGCCAAGTACGTTCTGCCGCTGGAGGGTGGCTCGGTGGCCACCTCCGGCGATTATCGCAATTACTTCGAGGCGGACGGGAAGCGCTACTCGCACACCATCGATCCGCGCACCGGCCGGCCGATCGAACACCGCCTGGCCTCGGTGACGATGGTGGATGTCTCCAATACCCGCGCCGATGCCTGGGCCACGGCCATGTCGGTACTCGGCGAAGACGAGGGCATGAAGCTGGCCGTCGAGCATGACCTGGCGGTGCTGATGCTGGTACGCAACGTGGCCGGGGATGGCTGGATCAGCCAGGCGAGCCCGGCCTTCGCGGCGCGCTTCGGTCACCACAAGCTCGCGGAGATGGGCATCGAGATCGTCGATGAAACGGCCGTCGGCGTGGCAGGCGAGGCCCCCTAAGCACTAGAATGGCCCGATTCAACGATTGATCGACAAGGAGTCACGATGAGTCTCGACGTGGTGATACTGGCGGCCGGTCAAGGGACCCGGATGCGTTCGACCCTGCCCAAGGTATTGCATCGCCTGGCCGGCAGGCCCCTGGTGCGCCATGTGATCGACACCGCCGCCGGCCTCGAGGCCGAACGGACCCACGTGGTGGTCGGCCACGGTGCCGAACGCGTGCGCGAGGCGCTGGCCGACTGCTCGCTGCGTTTCGCCCGTCAGACCGAGCAGAAGGGCACCGGCCATGCCGTGGCCCAGACCCTGGAAAACCTCGGTGACGGCAAGGTACTGGTGCTCTACGGCGACGTGCCGCTGACCCGTCTCGAGACCCTGCGCGACCTGCTCGCGCGGGTCGACGAGCAGCACCTGGGCCTGCTCACCGTGACCCTCGACGACCCCACCGGCTATGGCCGGATCCTGCGTGACGAGGCCGGCGAGGCGGTGGCCATCGTCGAGCACAAGGATGCCTCCGAGGACGAGCGCCGGGTGCGCGAGTGCAATACCGGCATCATGGCCCTGACTGCGGCCCAGCTGCGCCGCTGGCTGCCACGGCTGTCCGCCGACAACGCCCAGGGCGAGTATTATCTGACCGATGTCATCGCCATGGCCGCCGCCGAGGGGGTGAAAATCGCTACCGCCCAGCCGGCGCAGGCGCTGGAGGTCGAGGGCGTCAACAATCGTGCCCAGATGGCGCGCCTGGAGCGCGCCCACCAGCATGACATCGCCGAGTCGTTGATGACCGCCGGGGTGGCGCTGGCCGATCCCGGGCGCCTCGATGTACGCGGTACCCTGAGCTGCGGCCACGATGTCGAGATCGATGTGGGCTGTGTGTTCGAGGGCGATGTTGTGTTGGGCGAGGGTGTGCGTGTCGGCCCCTACTGTGTGATCCGCGATAGCCATGTCGGTGCCGCGACGCTGATCGAGCCGCACAGTGTGCTCGAAGGCGCGGTGATGGCCGGGAGCAACCACATCGGTCCCTTCGCGCGCCTGCGTCCCGGCTCGCGTCTGGCGGTGAAGGCCAAGGTCGGCAATTTCGTCGAGACCAAGAATGCCGAGGTGGGTGAAGGCAGCAAGATCAATCACCTGAGTTACGTGGGTGACGCCCGCCTGGGTCGCGGCGTCAACGTGGGGGCCGGTACCATCACCTGCAACTACGACGGCGCCAACAAGCACCGCACCGAGATCGCCGACGACGCCTTCATCGGCTCGAATACCGCCCTGGTGGCACCGCTGCGCATCGGCCGCGGCGCCACCGTGGGCGCCGGCTCCACGCTGAGCCGCGACGTGGCGGATGACACCCTGGCGGTGAGTCGCGGACGCCTGATCAGCAAGGACGACTGGCAACGGCCGGTCAAGCAAGACGACCTCTGAGGAGCGAACCATGTGTGGCATCGTCGGCGCCGTCGCCCAGCGCAACGTGCAGGGTATCCTGCTGGAAGGGCTCAAACGGTTGGAGTATCGCGGCTATGATTCCTCGGGCATGGCCGTGTTGGAACACGACGGTCGGCTCGCCCGTCGTCGCGCCTTGGGCAAGGTGGTGGCCCTGGAGGACCAGCTCGCGGCTTCGCCCCTGGCCGGCCACAGCGGCATCGCCCACACCCGCTGGGCGACCCACGGGCGGCCCAGCGAGGAGAACGCTCATCCGCATCGGTCCGGCGAGCGTCTGGCGCTGGTGCACAACGGCATCATCGAGAATCACGAGGCGCTGCGGGCCGAGCTCGAGGCCGAGGGCTATGCCTTCACGTCCGAGACCGATACTGAGGTGATGGCGCATCTGATCGCCCGCGAGGCCGAGCAAGGCGACCCTCTGGGTGCCGTGCAGCGCGTGCTGGCACGGCTCGATGGCGCCTATGCGCTGGGCGTGGTCCACGCCGATGCACCCGGCGTGGTGATCGGCGCCCGTCAGGGCAGCCCGCTGGTGGTCGGTGTGGGCATCGAGGAGGCCTTCCTGGCTTCCGACCCGCTGGCGCTGCTGCAGGTCACCGACCGCTTCATCTACCTGGAAGAGGGCGACGTGGTACGCCTCTCCGGTGGTGGCAAGGTGGAGGTCTTCGACGCCGATGGCACGCCGGTCGAGCGCCCGGTGCAGACCTTCGAACACGGCGATGGGGCCGCCAGCAAGGGTGACTATCGTCACTTCATGCTCAAGGAAATCCATGAGCAGCCGGCGGTGATCGCCGCGGCCCTCGAAGGGCGGCTCGGCGATCGCGGGGTGCTGGTGGAGAGCTTCGGCCCCGAGGCCGAGGCGCTGTTCGGCGAGGTGCGCCAGATCCATCTGGTGGCCTGTGGCACCAGCTATCACGCCGGGATGGTGGCGCGCTATTGGCTGGAGCGCTACGCCGGGGTACCGGTACAGGTCGAGGTGGCCTCGGAGTTCCGCTATCGCCGGGTGGTGGTGCCCGAGGGGACGCTGTTCGTGACGCTATCCCAGTCCGGTGAGACCGCCGATACCCTGGCGGCACTGCGCTTCGCCAAGCGGCTGGGATACCTGGGTAGCCTGGCGATCTGCAACGTGCCGGGAAGCTCGCTAGTGCGTGAGTCGGACCTGACGCTGATGACCCACGCCGGCCCCGAGATCGGCGTGGCCTCGACCAAGGCCTTCACTACCCAGCTGACGGCGCTGATGCTGCTGACCCTGGCGATGGGACGCGTGCGCGGGCAGGACGCCGACGAACAGGCGGCGCTGGTCGAGGCGTTGCGCCGCCTGCCGAGCCAGGTGGCCGAGGTGCTGGCGCTGGACCCGGCCGTCGAGGCGCTGTCTGCGGCCTTCGCCGAGAAGCATCATGCGCTCTTCCTGGGCCGTGGCCCCCATTTCCCGGTGGCGCTCGAGGGCGCGCTGAAGCTCAAGGAAATCTCCTACATCCACGCCGAGGCCTATCCGGCCGGCGAGCTCAAGCACGGCCCGCTGGCGCTGGTCGACGGCGAGATGCCGGTGATCGCGGTGGCGCCCAACGATGCGCTGCTCGACAAGCTCAAGTCCAACCTCCAGGAGGTTCGGGCCCGGGGCGGCGAGTTGTTCGTGTTCGCCGACGAGAGTGTGGCGCTCGAAGACGGCGAGGGCATTCGTGTGCTGCGGCTGCCCCATGTCGAGGAGGCCCTGGCGCCGATCCTCTATACCGTGCCGTTGCAGCTGCTCTCCTATCATGTCGCCGTGCTCAAGGGTACCGACGTCGATCAGCCTCGCAACCTCGCGAAGTCCGTGACCGTGGAGTGAGGCGCAGGCCCCAGGTTATTGATGTGTGGAGAAAAAACCTGAATTCAGGCAATAAGCGAAGCACCTGCGGTATCCAGGCCTCCTGAGTATTCCCCCAGAAACACCTGCGCCGGTGTCCGATAGCCAAGCCGTTTTCGGGGGCGGTCATTCAGCTTCATGACCACTTTGCGCAGCTTGGCATCTGAACCGTACCGGGATTCCCGGAGGCTCCAAACCTTGAGAGGATGGAGCCATGGAACACTTCCAAGCGATATGCCCCTGAGGTTCGCCAGCGGGCGGTCCGCATGGTCTTTGAACACGAGGCCGACTACCCCTCGCAGTGGGCGGCCATCGGCGCCATTGCCCCCAAGATCGGCTGCACACCGGAGACGCTGCGTAGCTGGGTCCGTCAGGCCGAACGCGATGCGGGACGTCGGGAGGGCGCGACCACTTCGGAGTGGGAGCGGATCAAGGCCCTGGAGCGTGAAAACCGGGAGTTGATGCAGGCCAATGAGATTCTGCGTAAGGCGTCCGCCTATTTTGCCCAGGCGGAGCTCGACCGCCGCGGCAAATGATGATCGAGTTCATCGATGATCACCGGGAGTCGTACGGGGTCGAGCCGATCTGCCGTATCCTGCCGATCGCCCCGTCGACCTACTACGAGCACAAGATCCGTGACGCCCAGCCTGATCGCGCACCACCCCGCATCCAGCGTGATCGCTGGTTGAGCGCCGAGATCCAGCACGTCTGGGACGAGAACTTCGGTGTCTATGGCATCCGCAAGGTCTGGCGCCAATTGCATCGAGAAGCGATCCCCACCGCTCGCTGCACCGTTGAGCGTCTGATGCGTCGGATGGGGCTGCGAGGCGTGGTGAGAGGCAAGTCGGTCCGTACGACCGTGCCAGAGCCCAACAAGGCCTCTCCGTCGGACCTGGTGCGACGGCAGTTTCAGTCGGCTCAGCCGAATGCGCTGTGGGTGTCGGACTTCACCTATGTCGCGACCTGGCAGGGTTTCGTGTAGGTCGCCTTCGTCATCGATGCCTTTGCCCGCCGGATCATCGGCTGGCGAGTCTCCCGCTCTCCCCGCACCGACATAGTGCTGGATGCGCTGGAACAGGCGCTTCATGAACGGCCTCAGCGACTTGGCGGCGACTTGATCCACCATAGCGATAGGGGCGTGCAATATGTCTCGATTCGAGACAAAGAGCGCTTAGAGGGCGCCGGCATCGCCCCGTCTGTCGGGAGTGTCGGCGACTCATACGACAACGCTCTGGCTGAGACGGTGATCGGGTTGTTCAAGACGGAGGTGATCCGCCGAAGCGGGCCATGGCGACACCTGGAAGCCGTTGAGTTCGCCACTCTGGAGTGGGGCGACGGGTTCAACCATCGACGACTCCTGGAGCCGATCGGCAACATGCCGCCGGCCGAGCGAGAAGCGCTGTATTATGAGCAACAGGGTCAGGCCAAGAAGGTGGCCTGACTCAAACCAACGGGTCTCCGAGAAAACCGGTACGGTTCAATCGTATGGCGAGCGAGTTCCCGCGACACGGAGCTTGGTACACGACCCAGATGATGGGCGATGGCCCGGATCGAATGCGTGGCTCGCATCCTCATGATGTCGGCTCGGTCTTCAGCAGAAAGATGGCGATAGCAGTGGCTCATGGCAACACCGTACCTGATGGGTCACGTGTTGCACTTGCTCGTTGAGACCGCTACCGCCAACCCAGGATAGCAAAACTTATCGCTCAGGAGCTTTAGTATTTGACAATGCTATACCGGTGGGATCAGAAGACTTTTTATTATCAACTTCGTGAGCAATAGCATTTCCATCAAGACTGAACGCTATACGAGCAAGAGAAACTGCTCCAATTCCTACAATAATCATTCCAAGAAAGCCACCAAGGGTAGAAATCATCTTCAGTCCATCGAGCCCCCCGGTACTAGTCAGCGTCAGTGAGATCACCGAAATAATGCCACCCCATAACAACTTGATATAATATGGTGAGGAGTTAACTTCACTATTGTTGCTTTTTGCAGCACAAATTCCGGAGATGGCATCTACGGCCGAATCTGCAGCAGTGACATAAGAAACTATCGACAAGCACAGGAATACAGCCATCAAGACTTTCGCTCCAGGTAACTGCTCAAGCATTGCCCAAATAACATCACCGGCCCCTTCTTGAGCCAACACTTGGCTGAGTGACTGCGTGGCCATCTCGACATGGATCGACAAACCGCCGAATACTGAGGACCAAACAATAACGAAGCAAGATGGTAAAAGAAAATTGAACACCAAAAACTCTCTGACAGTGTAGCCCCGTGCGATCTTTCCCAAGAATATAGCGGTGATGGGCGCCCAAGCGAACCAGTTGGCCCAAAAGAACAGTGTCCAATCACGAGGCCAGCTATCTTCCAGAACAGTTCCAGTGTCCAGACTAGAAGAAATGAAGTTACTCAGGTAGCTTCCCAAGGCATCCACCCCAGAATTGGCTATGAATGAGCTTGGCCCCATGATGAAAATAACTACTGCCAGCAGAATGAGTGCCCGGGCATTCCAGCTGGATAGAAACGTGATCCCCTTTAACAATCCGGAAGCAGCTGAAATAGCTGCCCCTGCCATGACGACGACACAAAGCATGCCGACCATGGTTGACGTAACATTAATATCAAATAAGCGCTGGATTCCACCACCCAGCATCATGGCTCCTAGCCCTAGCGAAGCCACTATACCAGCCACCAGGGAAATAAGAGCAACCGCATCAACCAACTGACGTACTACAGGTGTCATTTTTAATGGTAAGCCCGCACTCATGGCTGATGATATGCTAAAAGGCATTTTCATATTATAATGAGCAATAGCAAAAATAAGCGCAGGAATCGCGTAGATAGCGTAGGTAGTAAAAGACCAATGCATGAATAGCGAGGACAAGCCAAAAAGTGCGCTTTTGTTGGACATGGCCTCGACACCTGATGACGGTGGTGGCGTCATAATAAAGAAAATTGGCTCGGCCGCAGCGAAGAACAGCAATCCAATTGCAATCGAGCTACAAAGGGTAATAGAGCACCATTTCCAACGAGTCAAAAGGGGCTTGGCTGACTCACCGCCTATACGCAACTTTGCAAGCGGTGATAAAAAAATCAAGAATGCCATAATGACAAGAACAAATGCAGTTAATGCGTAAAGCCATCCGAAGTTGGTGATCAACCATTCATGTATAGCCTCTGTGAAAGACAGTAGAAGACCGTCACCAAAAACCGCCATCCCGGTAAGTGTGCCCAACACGAGCAAAGAGGGGTAAAAAGTTAAATGTCGTAGATTTTGATGCATACGCTTCTCCTCACCACAAGCTCAAAAGCCTAGTCAGCCAAAAAAAATCAGCTGATCGGCAATTCAAGCATGTTGGTTAATTATCATGGTTTTAACTTATCGTTTTTATATAAAAACCAAAATCCAGCCACTTTTTGGAAAGTGCGGGAAACAAAATGTTAGGGTGCAAGGGCGTTAAGCAATGCCCATGCTATAATGCATTTGAATCATAGCGTCGCTCATTTCGGCATCAGCCGACTTTCATAACCATAAACAGATAGGCGCTCAACCCCAGAGTCTTTTATCAACACCTGCTCTTCAAGCTTGACACCTTCCCCACCGTCTTTGTGTCCGATGAACGCCTCTACGCAGATCGTCATGCCCGGCTTGAAAACACCATTATCGCCCACTTCTTCCCAATCCATTAGATGCCTGATTATGGGATACTCTCCCGCCATTCCATTGCCATGAGCTAAAGCAAGGTAACGATGTGGGACATATTCCTCGGGGATGGGCCATGCCTTTTCAGAAAACTCGCGAAAACCAACACCGGTACCAAGCAGCGCGATATTGTGTTCCAGCATCTCGTGGGCATAACCATACAGCTTCTTCTGCTCGAGAGTAGGATCAACATCACCACACAAGAAGGTTCTGGAAAAATCGGTGTAATAGCCAAAGCAACCGATTGCATCGGTATCCAGTGCGACCAGCTCTCCAGCCTTGATGGGTTTATTACTCGCTTCCTGAAACCATGGATTGGTATGACTTCCCGAATTGAAGAGCCGGGTCTCCAGGTACTCGCCCCCTTCCTCGATTAGTTTCTGATGCATTCTTGACCAGACCTCATTCTCGGAGCGCCCCGGTTCGAGATATGCTTCCATCTCCCTGACAGCGGCTTCGGTACAACGGACAGAAGCTCGTATCAACTCCAATTCATTATCCGTTTTGATGCAACGAGCCTGATCAAGCGGCGGCGTCGCATCCATGACACATAATCCAGCTTTCTCGAGCAGCGGGACCATTTCGGCCGTGGGCCGGTCGATGGCCAGCCGGTGATTGCCACCTGCATGCTGCTTCATCAGACCAGCCATGTCGTTGACGAAGTCCTGCAGATGCCCTTGATACTTGGAGGTGGTATACAGTGGATGTAGGGCATGGGACGGGCGTACTTCATGGACGGTATCCAGTCCCCGGGATAAATGCTCACAGCCATAATATTCGAAAAGAATGACAGGACCTTCCGCTGGCACGAAGACATAGCGTCCCGGGTTACGCCCTGTGTTGATTTGCATGTTTCTCGAACCACAGGCATAACGCAAATTGATAGAATCGAAGAGCACGGCCGCACCGATTTCGTGAGCTTTCAAAGCATCACGGAAGCGTTGAAGCCGCTCTCGCGCCGCCGCATGAGCTACCTCTTCTGTCGGCATGGTCAAAGCGTTACCTATCATCCGTATTTCTCTCTTGGTTGGCTTGGTAATTAGGCGGATTCAGCCTAGCGGTGATCACGCTGCTCATCGGCATCGATATGCTCCTGCATGCAGCGCCCATAGGCCTGCCGAGTGCTCTCGGCTGTACCAATATAGCCCGGCCCTTCCGAGTAACCGAATATTGCAGTATGGCGATCACCCTGTCCTTCGCGCACACGGTGCAGAGAATACTGCCCCTTGAAGAGCTGAAGGTCGCCGACATTCAGTTCCAGTTCCCTGACAAGGGAGCGGTCACCGTCGAGCACTGAATGAACATCTTGGTAATTTTCCTCATGGGGCGTCCGGATGCCCGGACAGTACTCGAAAATACCGCCTGATTCCGGCCGGACCGTCATCAAGGTGACGATGAATTCATTCGCATCGAAATGCCATGGCAGGCTGGTATCACTCGGCATGACATTTACCACTAGGCCTCTCATCGGGTCAGCAAACTTGAAGAGTTTCTCCTTTCCGAAGCAGTCGGCAAGAAATTGCATGAAGGAAGGACTGCTATACAGCTGTTGAATGAGCGTGCTTTCCGGAATCAGGTCGCGGGTCACGAAACCATTGGTTGCCTGCTGTAGATTCCGGCGAGGGTGATCTTCAGGAAAGCTATCATCAGATGAGACATATGGCGTCATCGTCGTGCTTTTTACTTGCACCTCAGGAGCCAGCTCAAGACTTTCGTTTCGCAGATGCTCTTTCAGCTGATGACGGATGAACCCCGTAAGCCGGGCGCAACCCGTTCCAGCTAAGCCGGCACGGGCATTTTCAACTGCCTTTATGTAGCCAGGGGATCCCCGGCTTAGTAGCGGATAATGTTCAAGGTCAATGAGGGTTTCAAGGACATGATCGCGCTCGTCGGCCAAGGGTTCGACCTTTGCCATGACTCTCTCCTATTGCGGATAGCTATGTACTAACGCAATGGTAAAGACAGGTTTCATGGAAATAAAATTGATATTTAAGGCATTAACTGACAGAATTTCTAATATGTTTATTGAACGTCACCATATCCGTCTTCTCCTCGATCTCGCTCGACTGGGCTCCTTGTCCCGGGCTGCCGGGGCTCAGAACATCACTCAATCCGCAGCCAGCCAACGTCTGCATGAAGCGGAACGCCGCCTGGGGATTGCTCTGACCAGCAAGCAAGGACGTTCCCTCACGCTGACGGAAGCTGGGCAACACCTGGTCGCCAAGGCGCAAAAGGCCGAGCACATCTTGGTGACGGCCGAGTCCGAGGCGCTCTGGATTGCTCGCGCCAGCGGCCGGCGGTTACGGCTGATTCTGACTGTTTTTGATCGCTTCGACTTCCTGCCACAGCTGGTCAGCATGCTATCCACGCAAGATATCACCCTCTCCATTCTGAGAAATGATGTTGACCAGGCAGGCACCCTGTTATCAGATGGTTTTGCGGATCTGCTGCTCACCCCGGCTCCGATGGCGCCGTTGGGCTTTTCCTCTTATACGTTGTTTCGAGACCAGCTGGTGGGAGTATGTGCGCCAGATCACCCCTTGGCGAACCACCACATCCTACAGCCCAAAACCTTCATCCCCGAGCGGTACCTTACCTACAGCGACCAGCCGGGCTCGGGCTTTGAATATGAACAGTTTTTCCAGCCCGCCGGGGTGATGCCTGGCCGAGTGGAGCGCATCGAGTCAGTGGCCATGCTGACCGATGTCGTGGCATCCGGTCATGGCGTTTCAATTCTGCCTGCGCTTGCCACCCGAGCCGATGCTGATGCCGGTCGAATCGTGAGCCGTCCCTTATCGGAATCGACGCGTCTTGAGTGGAGCCTCATTTATCGACCTGGTATTGACGAGATCATTACCGCCATGAAGCTGGTAGACATTTTCAGGGAATGCTTTCAAAAACAATAGGTTATTTAGGATTTTAGGGTTTGAATCCGCCTGGCCGGGCCATTCTTGCGATACACTAAGAGTCGGCCCCTCTGATCGCAGAATGAATTGAGATATGCCTTTGTAACAAAATGATGGCGTTTTGTTTGTTGTATCGGCATTCCTCTCTACTCTCGTATTCAAGTAATCGGAACTTTTTAAGACCATTTCCTGTTTTTAGCGCATTCGGCCAAAATCTTACTTTCCACTATTTGGATGCTTGATATCTCTGGGTTCATAGAATAACCGCAGCACTTTGGACCACACGGTCGAGGCAGGAGGGCCAGCGCCGGTACCCTTCTCGGCTCACCGACCAAAGTGAAGCAGAGCATGGGATACCGACAGCTGACCCAGACCCAGCGATACCAGATCCACGCCTGTTATGACTTGGGCATAAGCCAGCGCCAGATCGGCAGAGAGCTGGGCCTCCACAGCAGCACGATCAGCCGTGAGCTTCGCCGCAACGCCGCCGCCAAGTGGACGAAGCACCTGCCGAGCGTGATGGCCGCCGTTGGTGTCAGTCATCAATGGATCTACTCCTTGATCTGGGATGGCAAGGCACGGGGTGGTGATCTCTGACGGCATCTCGGTCAGCCCAAACGTCGCAGTAAGCACCGTGCACAGGCCAAGAGCGCCGGGCTGGGCAAGATCCCGAACCGAGTCGGGATCGAGCACCGCCCGGATGAGGTCGATGACCGGCGCTTCATCGGTTACTGGGAGGGCGGCACCGTGATACAGGGCCACAAGCAATCGGGCCTGGTCACGCTGGTCAAGCGTCGCAGTGGCTATCTACTGGCGGCACGACTGCCCAAGATCTCGGCCGAGCTGACGCAAGCGGCCATGATCCGCCTGTGGAAGCCGCGTCGGGGAGCGGTTCGGACCATCACGCCGGACAATGGCTCGGAATTCGCCGGCCACGAAGCTGTGGCCAAGGCGGTGGCAGCGGCGATGTACTTCTGTGATCCCTACTGCTCTGGGCAGCGTGGGACCAACGAGAACACGAATGGCCTGATACGGCAGTACTTCCCCAAGGGAACGGATTTCCGCCAGGTCACCGATGCCAAGCTGCGCAAAGTGGTCATGAAGTTGAATGACCGCCCCCGAAAATGGCTTGGCTATCGGACACCAGCGCAGGTGTTCTGGGGGAATACTCAGGAGGCCTGGATACCGCAGGTGCTGCGCTTATTGCTTGAAATCAGGACTCCACAGTTGCTCGGGGCCTGGCGAAATGCCCCGGCATTGCTGATATGATTGGTTACGTATTCTTAGTGAGCCGCTGCCGATGAAGAGGAAGTCTGCCGTCACATCGCGGGATGTCGCCGAGCGAGCCGGGGTCTCGCAATCGGCAGTGAGCCGCTGCTTCTCGCCCAAGGCCAGCATCTCGGAGAAGACCAAGGTCAAGGTGCTCAAGGCGGCCAAGGAACTCGGTTACCGCCCCAATAGCATCGCCCGTTCGCTGATCACCCGCTCGTCGCGGACCATCGCCCTGGTGCTCTCGCACCTGGACAACATGTTCTATCCGCTGGTGGTGGAGAAGGCCTCGTTGCGCTTCCAGGCCGAGGACTACCACCTGCTGCTGTTCGTGGTGCCGGAGGAAGGCGACTTCGCCGGGGTCATGGACAGCATCCTGCAGAGCCAGGTCGACGGCATCCTGATGATGTCCGCCTCGCTGACCTCGTCGTTGGCTCACGAATGCGTCGAGACCGGCATTCCGGTGGTGCTGATCAACCGCAATGTGGACTTCGCGGGGATCAGCCAGGTCTACAGCGACAACTACCATGGCGGTTACTGGGTCGGCAGTTACCTGGCCATGGGCGGCCACGAGCGGGTCGCCTACCTGGCGGGGCTCGAGACCTCATCGACCAGCCGCCACCGTTACCAGGGCCTGGTCGATGGCTTGGCCTCGCTGGGCCAGCAGTGCCGGGTAGTCGCCAGGGGCGACTACGACTTCGAACAGGCGAGGGAGGCGACGCTGCAGCTGTTCGCCGAGCCGCCCTATCCCGACGCCATCTTCGCCGCCAGCGACCACATGGCGATCTCCGTGATGGAGACCCTGCGGCACGACCTGGGGCGTCGGGTGCCGGAGGATGTCTCGGTGATCGGCTTCGACGATACCCCGATTGCCGCCTGGCCGAGCTATCGCCTGACCACCGTGCGCCAGCCGGTGGATCGAATGGTGGAAGAGGCCACCACGCTGCTGCTCAAGCAGATTCGCCAGGGCGACTTCAACGCCGAGAACCGGGTACTGCCGGTCACCCCCATCCTGCGCGACAGCGCCCGTCAGCCCGCTCGGGAACTGGCCACCGAGTAACTCCTCCTTTCCCTTCCTAGCGTGTGTGAGTGCGGCATTATTTCCCCAGCGGGTCGGCCGGTACCGTTCCCAGGCGGGCGCTTGGGCGGCGCTAAGCACTCGGTTCTCAGGCCTGCCGCCTTCTTCCATCTTTAGTCGCATGGGCGGAGGCGTTCCATGGCGTGAGTCGTGTATTAACTTTCTGATATGAATAGAGTTTAAAGTTCCAACCTGCTATCTGGTCGGTGAATTTCTGGACTCCATCGCGTTTTGCAAACGTATTCATATCGTGGCATTTTCCCCGTGGGCAATGACTGACAACGACAATGGATATTCCCATGGAAAGTTTCGGGCTACTCAACTGGACGATCCTGATCACCTATCTCATCGGCAACCTGGTGATGGGTTCGCTGCTGAGCAAGAAGGTCAATACTGCCGAGGACTACTATCTGGGTAACAAGACCATCCCCTGGTGGGCCATCGGCCTGTCGGTGATGGCGACCTATGTCAGCGCGATGTCGTTCCTGGGTGGCCCCGCCTGGTCCTATGGCAGCGGGCTCGGCGTGATGATGATCCAGATCAACTACCCGCTGGTGGTGTTCCTGGTGATCACCCTGTTCCTGCCGTTCTTCTACAACAGCGGCGTGGCTTCCATCTACGAGTACCAGGAGCGGCGCTTCGGCAGGAAGGCGCGCGGGGTGATGTCGATCATCTTTATGATGACCCAGACGCTTTCATCGGCGGCGGTGCTCTACGCCACGGCGCTGGTGCTGAGCTTCATCACCGGCGCCGATGTCATCACCGCGATCCTGGTGATCACCCTGATCGCGCTGGTCTATACCCTGATGGGCGGGATCAGCGCGGTGATCTGGACCGACGTGCTGCAGGCGGTGATCCTGCTGGTGGGGGCGGCGATCATCTTCTATGCCTTGCTCGACCACATGCCGGACTCGCTGATGTCGACGCTGAGCGAGCTCAAGGCCGAGGGCAAGATGAACATCCTGGACTTCTCCTTCGATCCCCGGCTCGAGGCCACCGTCTGGTCCGGCGTCGTGGCCATGGTGCTCTATCACGTCACCGTCTATGGCGCCAACCAGATGGTGGTGCAGCGGGCACTCGCCGCCAGGAACATCGGTGACGCCAAGAAGTCCTTCCTGCTCATGGGCTTCGCGGCCTTCTTCATCTACTTCCTGTTCCTGCTGCTGGGGGTGCTGTTCTATAGCTACTACGGTGGCCGCGAGTTCGAGAACAGCAACACCATCGTGCTGCAGTTCGCCGCCGACTATGGGCTGCCGGGCCTGCTGGGCATCGTCGCCGCCGCCGTGGTGGCCGCCTCGATGTCGAGCCTGGACTCGGCGCTCAACTCGCTCGCCACGGTGACCACCCTCGACTTCTACGAGAAGTACTTCAAGAAAGATGCCTCCTCGGCCCATTACCTCAAGGCTTCGCGCTGGTTCACGGTGGGCTGGGCGGTACTGATCATCGTGCCGGCGATCCTGTTCGCCCAGAGCGAAGGCTCGGTGCTGCAGCTGCTGACCAAGGTCGGTTCCTACTTCGTCGGTGCCAAGCTGAGCATGTATGCCCTGGGCTTCTTCTCCCGGCATACCACCGAGCGCGGCCTGCTGATCGGGGTGGCGGCCGGCTTCGTGGCGGTCTGGTATGCCGCTACCCAGACCGAGATCGCCTGGCCCTGGTTCTGCGCCATCGGCGCCGTGGTCAACATGCCGGTCGCCATCATCGCCAGCCTGCTGCTGGATGGCCGCCAGGGCGAGCTTTCGGCCTATACCATCCAGGGCCAGAAGGCGATGTATCGTGACCAGAACCTTCCGGCCAAGGACGGGGGCTGGTACCTGATTCCCGGCAAGGTGGATCGCATCAGCTGGCTGCTGGTGGTGTTCTTCCTGGCCACGCTGGTGTTCTTGTACCTGTTCGCGGCCCTGATCTAGGCAAGCCCTGAAACAATGATGGCGCGGGCTGCCCGAGATGATGGGCCGGCCCGCAGATGGCTCGAGGTTGGGTGACGACAGGATGAGAGACTAAATTTGCATTCGTATGCATTAGATGCCAGATTACGCTGAGTATCCGATGAATCCTGTGTCAGCGCCCGGGCAGCGAACGAAGGCGCCAGGACCCGACAGCCAAGATCCCGACATTCCGAGGTGAAATCATGATCCGTTATCTCAAGTCCGGCGCCACCATGGATGTTCGCGCCGAAGCCGACCGCAAGGTGCGCGACGTCGTCGAGACCACCCTGGCCGACATCGAGGCGCGTGGTGATAGTGCGGTGCGTGAGCTCTCCGAGCGCTTCGACGACTGGTCGCCGCAGAGCTTCCGCCTGAGCCAAGCAGAGATCGACCAGGCGATCAGCGAGGTCGATCCCCAATCCCTGGAAGATATCCGCTTCGCCCAGGCCCAGGTACGCCGCTTCGCCGAGGCCCAGCTGGCGTCCATGCAGCCGGTCGAGATCGAGAACAGCCCCGGCGTGATCCTCGGCCACAAGCATGTGCCGATCGAGGCGGTGGGTTGCTACATTCCGGGGGGCGGCTATCCGATGGTGGCCTCGGCCCACATGAGCGTGTTGACCGCCAAGGTCGCCGGCGTCAAGCGTGTGGTCGCCGCCGCGCCGCCCTACAAGGGCAAGGCACACCCGGCGATCGTCGCCGCCATGCACCTGGCCGGGGCCGACGAGATCCTGGTGCTCGGTGGCGTCCAGGCGGTCGGCGCCATGGCCATCGGCACCGAGAGCATCGACTCGGTCGACATGCTGGTCGGCCCGGGTAATGCCTTCGTCGCCGAGGCCAAGCGTCAGTTGTTCGGCCGCGTCGGCATCGACCTGTTCGCCGGCCCCACCGAGACCCTGGTGATCGCCGACGACAGCGTCGACGGTCTGCTGTGCGCCACCGACCTGCTGGGCCAGGCCGAACACGGCACCAACTCGCCCTGCACCCTGCTGACCAACTCCGAGGCCCTGGCCCGCGATACCGAGAAGTCCATCGCCGAGCTGCTCGAGAAGCTGCCCACCGCCGAGGCCGCCCGTCAGTCCTGGGAGAACTACGGCGAGATCATCGTCTGCGACAGCCACGAGGAGATGCTCGAGGTCGCCAACAAGATCGCTTACGAGCACGTCCAGGTGATGACCGAGAACCCCGACTGGTACCTCGACAACATGGTCAACTACGGCGCGTTGTTCCTGGGCCCACGCACCAACGTCGCCTACGGTGACAAGGTGATCGGCACCAATCATACCCTGCCCACCAAGCAGGCGGCGCGCTACACCGGTGGCCTGTGGGTCGGCAAGTTCCTCAAGACCTGCACCTACCAGCGCGTGCTCACCGACGAGGCCTCCGCCCGCATCGGCGGCTACTGCTCACGGCTGTGTGCCCTCGAGGGCTTCGCCGGCCACGGCGAGCAGGCCAACGAGCGGGTACGCCGCTATGGCCAGCGCGACGTGCCCTATGCCGGCCAGGTGGAAGCCTGAATCGATCATGCAGGAGGCAACCATGACGCTACCCCAGACACCGAGCCAGCGGCTGGATGGCCGCACGGCACTGATCACCGGGGCCAGCAAGGGCCTGGGGCTGGCGGCGGCCTGCGCCCTGGCCCAGGCCGGCGCGCGAGTGATCCTGGTGGCCCGTGACCCCGCGACCCTCGACGAGGCGGTGGCGGCGCTGACCGCCGCCGGCCACGCGGTCGAGGCGCTGGCCCTGGACGTCACCGATACCGGAGCGGTGAGCGAGGCACTGGCCGGACGGCGCATCGATATCCTGGTCAACAACGCCGGCACCAACCGGCCCAAGCCGATCGGCGAGGTTAGCGAGGCCGACTACGCCGCGGTGATGGACATCAATGTGCGGGCCGCCTACTTCCTGGCCCAGGCGGTGATCGAGTCGATGCCGGAAGGCGGTTCGATCATCAACATGTCCTCCCAGATGGGCCATGTAGGCGCCGCCAACCGTAGCCTCTACTGCGCCTCCAAGTCGGCGATGGAGGGCATGACCCGGGCCATGGCCGTGGAGCTCGGGCCCCGCGGTATTCGCGTCAACAGCGTCTGCCCGACCTTCGTCGAGACACCGATGACCCGGCCGTTCTTCGAGCAGCCCGGATTCCGCGAGGCGGTGCTGGGCAATATTCCGCTGGGCCGGCTCGGCCAGGTCGAGGACATCATGGGTCCGGTGGCCTTCCTCGCCTCCGACGCCGCCGCCCTGATCACCGGCAGCGCGCTGATGGTCGATGGCGGCTGGACCGCCCATTGAGGGGGGGCTGCCCCCCCGACAGCCGCTACCCCCCGAGATTGTGCAATGAGTGGCATGCCCACAAGGAGACAGCCATGAGCCTGACCGGTTTCGACGCGCAGTTCGTCGATCTGCGCGACTACATCTTCAAGATCACCGAGTGGATCTGGGAGGGTCGCGGCATCGATCTGATTCGCGACTACTACGCCGAAGACTGCCCGGTGAAGACCCCAGGCGGGGCCTTCAGCGGCGTCGAAGGCGTGATCCGCGGCACCCTGGAAACGCTCCAGGAGTTTCCCGACCGCACCCTGCTCGGCGAGGACGTCATCGATAGCGAGGATGCCCCGGGCACCTACTACTCCTCGCACCGCATCTTCTCGCATATGACCCACAAGGGAGAGGGCGCCTTCGGGGAACCGACCGGCGTGCGGGCCGGCGTCATGACCATCGCCGACTGCCTGTGTCGGGAGGATCGCATCGTCGACGAGTGGCTGGTCCGCGACCAGGCCGGCCTGGCGCAGCAGCTGGGGCATTCCCCGGTGGTGCTCGGCGAGGCCCTGGCGGCAAAGGCCACGCTGCCCGACGCCGAGGCCCTGGTGGAGCGCTGGCGTGGCCCCGAGGGTGATATGGACATCGACGCCCTGGGGCCGGTGGCCGTGCGCTACCGGGACCTCTGGCAGAACGCTCGCCTCGAGCGGCTACGCGACGGCTACGCGCGGGCCATCGACGCCAAGGTGCCCGGGGCTCGTACCCTGCGCGGCCACGATGACCTGGAGCGTTTCTGGTTCGGCTACAAGGCGGCCTTCCCTACGGGGCGGTTCCGCATTCACCACTGGATCGACCGTGAGGACGCCGGCGAATCGCGTCGCGTGGCGTTGCGTTGGTCGCTTTCGACCACCCATCAGGGCGGCGGCGTCTTCGGTGCCGCCAGCGGCGCCCCGGTGGTGCTGCTCGGCATCACCCACGCCGAACTGCGCGGCGACACCGTGGTGCGCGAATGGCACCAGCTCGACGAGATCGCCATCCACGCCCAGATCGCCCAACACCGCCGAGAGGAGGCCTCATGACCTGGACCCTCGACACACTACGCCAGCGCCGGGTGCGTTACGACGACCTGGTGCCTTGTCGTAACGCCTTCATCGATACCCGCTCGCCAGGCTCCGATCGCAAGGAGAACTTCACCATCATCGGCCCCGGGGTGGCGGAGAGCTCCGACCAGCACGTGCATATCTCCGAGCCCCACGGCTTCAACGTCGGCGGCGCCCGCCAGCCGGATGGCTGCCTGAACTCCCAGCACTCTCACGAGGGCGCCGAGGTATTCGTGGTGCATACCGGGCGCTGGCGCCTGCTCTTCGGCCCGGAACGCGAGGAGGGCACCCTGGATATCGGCCCGGGTGACGTGGTCAGCGTGCCGACCCAGATGTTCCGCGGCTTCGAGAAGCTCGATGCCGGCACCGGCTTCCTGTGGGTGCTGCTGGGCGGTGACGACCCGGGCCGGGTGCGCTGGGCGCCGAGCGTCTTCGACCTGGCCGAGCACCATGGCCTGGTGCTGCTCAAGAGTGGCCGCCTGGTGGATCGCGCCGCCGGCGAGACGATTCCCGACGACGAGGAAGTCGAGACCGCCCCCGGCGCCGCGGAGATCGCGCGGTTGGTGACGCCTTCGCCGGAGCGTCTCGCCGAATGCATGGTGCGCCACGAGGCCTTGCAGGGTAACGCCCGTGCCGTGCTCGCCGCCCCCGGCGTCGAGGAGTGTGGCGTCATCGCCCCGGCGGCCAGCGGCGACGGTTTCGGCCCGGGGCCGATCAGCGGCTGGTGGCCGCATGGCTTCCAGCTGCGCGTGCTGCGCCTCGCCGACGGCGCCGCGACCCCGGACTACCATTGCGACGAGCCCGAAGTGCTGTTCGTGCAGTCCGGCCGCGTGCGGCTGGTCAGCGACGCCGGGGAGCTGGTGCTGGACACCGGCGACACCTTCACCTCGCCCCACGGCTGGGGGCATCGCCTCGAGGCCGATGCCGACGCCGAGGTGGTCGTGGTGCGCGGCGGCGATGCCCCCGCCGGCCCGCGTCGCGCCGCCTGACGGTTCGGAGGAATACGTATGCCAAGCGAGACCTCGCGTCAGCCGCTGCTGCTGATCCCCGGCACCCTCTGTGATGAGCGGCTGTGGGCGCCCCAGCTCGCGGCGTTGGGCGAGCGGGCCGATATTCGGGTGCCGCGCCTCGACGCCAGTGATGACCTGGAGGCCCTGGCCCGGGACATCCTCGATCAGGCGCCCTGGCCGCGCTTCAGCGTCGCCGGCCTGTCGATGGGCGGCATCCTGGCGCTGGCGCTGATGCGCCTGGCGCCAGAGCGCATCGAGCGGCTGGCGCTGCTCGACACCAACCCCTTCGCCGAGGCCTCCGAGCGCCAGGCGCAGCGGGCCGACGACATCGCCCAGGCCGAGGCGCTGGGCATGGCGCGCTATGCCGGCGAGGTACTGGCGCCGCTGTACCCGGCCGAGGGCGCCGCCGAGGACCCCGAGCACAGCGCGCTGGTGGTGGCCATGGCCGAGCGAGAGGGCCTCGAGACCTTCCGGCGCCAGGCCATCGCACTGCGCGACCGCCCGGACGGCAGCGCCGCGCTCGCCACCATCGCCGCGCCGACCCTGGTGCTGTGCGGCGACGGCGACCGGCTGTGCCCGGTATCCCGGCACACCTACCTGGCCGAGCATATTCCCGAGGCCGAGCTGGTGATCCTCGAGGGCGTCGGCCACCTGAGTACCCTGCAGGCTCCCGAGGCGGTCAACCAGGCGCTGTCGCGCTGGCTCGACCGCGCTCCCCAACCGATGCCCTCGCGGCAGGAGTGAAAGATGTCTCTGGATGAGAGTCACAACGATGGCGTGAGCGCCGAACTGCTGGCCGAGCTGCGCCGCTTCGACACCCCCACGGTGGCCAATGCCCTCGACCTGGTGCGCGGCACCCGCAGCGCCGAAGGCTTCAGCCGGTTGCCGCTGGTCGCCGCCGACCCCACGGCCGCGCCGCTGGTGGGCTTCGCCCGCTGCGCCAGGATTCGTGCCCTGACGCCTCCCGAGGAGGCCCCGGCGGCGATCCGCGAGCGACGCCTCGCCTACTACCGCTACGTCGCCGACAGCCCCGCCGACTCGCTGATGGTGATCGAGGACGAGGACGGCGAGGACGCCGTGGGCGCCTACTGGGGCGAGGTCAATACCTGCCTGCACAAGCGCCTGGGCGTCGATGGCGTGCTCACCAACGGCGTGATTCGCGACCTCGACGACCTGGAGCCCGAGTTCACCGTGCTCGGCGGCCGCGTCGGCCCCTCTCACGCCTATGTGCGGGTCACCGCCGTCGACGTACCGGTCAGGGTCTTCGGCCTGGATATCGCCCCGGGCGAGCTGATCCATGCCGACAAGCACGGCGCGGTGCGCCTGACCCAGCAGGAGGCACGGGCACTTCCCGAGGCCATCGCCAAGATCGTCGAGGCCGAGGCCGAGTTGCTGACCCGGGCGCGCCAGCCGGGCTTCGACTACGACGCCATGCTCGAGGCCTGGGCAGCCTTCGAGAAGCGCCGCGTCTAGGCTCTGTCCGAACACTGGCTGCGCTCGGCCATACGGCGTTAAACGTCGACTCAAAGTCCTCATTGTCACCCCGTAAGCTCCGGCTTTTGACGAGCGACATCCTGTCACTCGCTCTTCGAGCAGCGGAGCTGCCCAAATCGGCCATCCCTGCCGATGTGTCGCCGATGGTTGCCTTGCGCCCCACAGGGATGTGGGAAGTGCGCGGGCCCGTCTGGAGCGGGCCTAGGCCCTGGCTTTCGCTCGCCGACGTTTCAGACAAAGCCTGGGACACGATGCGTCTCCCTCGGCGTGACGTGAGGCCCCAGGAAAGCCTAGCGGAACAGGGTCTTCCTGATCTTGTGCCGGTAGTCCCGGGGGGATTCGCCGGTGATGTTCTTGAAGCGCTTGCTGAAATGGAAGGGATCGCAATAGCCCAGTCGCTCGGCGATCTCGGCGATGGAGGCTTCGCCATTCACCAGTAGCGACATCGCCTGTTTCAGTCGCTGCTGGTCGATGTAGGCCTTGGGATTCACCCCCAGGGTCTTCTTGAACAGGGCACTGAAGCGGTTGCGCGACAACGAGCAGTGGCGCGCCAGGTCTTCGACTCGCTGTGGCTGATCGAGTCGCTGGTTGATCAGCCGCAGGGCGGGTTGTAGCCGCTCGATGCCGATCAGGCGCCGCTCCCGCTCGGGCAGTGGCTGCGAGACGGCCAGGGTCTCTTCCAGGAAGCGATAGGCGGCGGCGTGACGGGCCACCAGGCCGGCCACGCCGTTATCTTGTCGCGCCAGGGTGGCGGTCAACGCCTCGACGGCGCCTCCCACCCGCGTGGCATGCTCACCGGCGATCAGGCTTGGCACCCGGTAGAGAGAAAACACATCCAGATTCTGGTGAAGCCGGAAGTCGAGATGCAGGCCGTCAGCCGTGGTGCCGGGATCAAACGTCAGGGCGTGGCGGATGGCGGCGGGGACGACCAGCAGTTCTCCCGGCCCCGCTACCACCGGCTGGCCAGGCCGGGCCGCGTCGAAGTGGCAGTGATACTTGCCCCGCCATACATGCAACACGACCCAGAAAGGCAGCACCCGCCACCCCGTATTGATGCAGTGGCTGCTGCGATGAGCCGACCAGTCGATGTGGTAGTCGAGCGCGGCATTACTCGCAAGCAAGATGGGGTCTGGCATCGGCGGCTCATCGCTCGGGCGAGGATTGGAGAAAAGCGAAAGGTGCAAATATACATCTTATGAGAGCGTTCTGACATGTCTTGGCAAGGCCAAGCTACCTAGACTGACGGGGCTGATCTCGCCACCTACAAAAGAGGAGCGTCACCATGACCGCCATGCGCCCGCCCCAGGCTGCCCTGACCCGAGACAACGACCTGTCCCGGACCGCTGACACCCTTGGCACCATCGACGCGATGGTGGATGGATTGAACGACCACGATATCAGTCAGATGGGGCGCTTCTTCAGCGAATCCTTCCGCTGGATGGGCAATGCCGGCTGCGGTTTCAAGCAGGGGCTCGAGGAGTTTCAGGAAAACTGGCAACGCCCCTTCCAAGCGGCCTTCTCCGACAAGGTCTGCATCGATGAGGCCCGGGTGACGCAGGGCGAGTGGTGCGCCGCCTTCGGCCGCCAGGAAGCCGTGCATTCCGGCGAATTCATGGGCATCGCGCCCACCGGCAAGCGTGTGGTGATCCGTTACATGGACTTCTGGAAGGTCGTCGACGGCAAGATCGTCGATAACTGGGTCATGGTCGACTTCCCTGCCGTCATGCAACAGCTCGGCGTCGATCCCTTCGGCGGACATGGCTGGGACACTCGGGATAGCGCCGCCAGCCCCGAGCGTTACGGGGATTGACCCCTTCGGTGATCCTTCGGGATCCCTAGGCTTTATCTGAAGCGTCGGCGAGCGAAGGTTAGGGCTAGGCCCGCTCCAGACGGGCTCGCGCACTTCCCATCTTCATGTGGGGCGCAAGGCCAGAATCAGCGACACATCGGCAGGGATGGCCGGTTTGGGCAGCTCCGCTGCTCGAAGAGCGAGTGACAGGATGTCGCTCGTCAAAAGCCGGAGTTTACGGAGTGACAATGAGGACTTTGCGTTGATTCTTACCGCGGTATAGCCGAGCGCAGACAGTTTTCAGACATTGCCTAATGTCCGGGCCATGGGCGGATCACTGATCACCCGCTGGCTCACCGGCGATCATCGCCTTCATCTGCAAGCGAGAGACGAACGGATGGACCAACATGCCCGCAACAAGGCCGTCATCGAACGGCTGCGCAGTGCCCTCTATGACACCGATGTCGAGGCCCTGCCCGGCCAACTGGCCGAACTCTTTTCGCCGGACTGCGCGATCTATCTGGCACATCCCCTGGGGGAAATGCAGGGCCCTCGGGCGCTCTATGAGCGAGGCTATGCTCCTTTGCTGGCAGCCATCCCCGACCTGGAGCGCCGTGACTACATCACCATCGCCGGAGAGGATGGCGGCAGCCAGTGGATCGGCTGCGGCGGCTTCTATACGGGAGTCTTCGAGCAGCCCTGGCTGGATATCCCCCCGACCCAGCATATCGTGACCATGCGCTATGCCGAGTTCTTTCGTCTCGAGAATGAGCGGATCGTCGAGATGCGTTCCCTCTGGGACATTCCGGAACTGATGATGCAGGCCAATGCCTGGCCCATGGGGCCGAGCCTCGGCCGGGAATACCTGGTCCCGGGGCCGGCGACCCAGGACGGCCTGGTGGCGGGGCCGCGCGATGAGGAGCGTGCCGCCCAGAGCCTGAAGATGGTCAACGACATGCTCAACGGGCTCGCCAAGCATGCCGAAGGTGGTGTTCAGGCCATGGGCCTGGAGGACTACTGGCATCCCAAGATGGTCTGGTACGGGCCGGCCGGCATCGGCTCGGGGCGGCGTGTGTCGGGCTTTCGCCATTGGCATCAGCGGCCCTTCCTCAACGGCATGCCGGACCGACGTTCCCTGGGCGAGGACATCGCCTTCGCCGAGGGCGATTACGTCGGCCTGTTCGGCTGGCCTGCCCTGGAAGCCACCATCAGCGCAGACGGTTGGCTGGGTATCGCGCCATCCGGCCAGCGGGTGACCATCCGCAGCCTGGATTTCTGGCGCTGCGAGGGCGAACTGATTCGAGAGAACTGGGTGCTCGTCGACCTGCTCGATATCTATCACCAGGTCGGCGTGGATGTGCTGGGGCGCATGCGCGAGATGACGCCGCAGCGCCAGGCGTTGCCGCCGCGCCTCTGAGCCTCGCGGGGCGCCGCTGGGCGACGCCCCGACGCCCGTCACCACTCATGGCAGCGGGCACGTCTTACGGGCTTTGCCCTTGCCCAGGCGCGATGCCGGAACGCTCGGCATCGTGAACTTCGCCAGCGACGTCAAGCGAGCGTCGTGCTGAGATCTCAGGAGATCGACATGACATGCCATCAAACGAACAAGGCCCTGGTTCTCGACTTCTACCGCGAACTCGACGCGGCATCCGCCGAGGGCGTGGCGGAGGTGATCGACCGCTATACCGCGTCCGACTACCACTGGCGTGGCGTGCACCCCTTCGACGAGCAGCGCAGCGCCGAAGCCGTTGCCGAGGCCTTCTGGCGACCCTTCCTCTCCGCCTGGTCGTCGGTCCAGCGCCGCCAGGACGTGTTCTTCGCCGGCACCAATGAACACGATGGCAGCGACTGGGTGGTCAGCATGGGCCACCTCATGGGCCTGCGGGATCGCCCCTGGCTGGGGATCCCGGCGACCCGCCGGATGGGCTTCCTGCGTTATGCAGACTTCCACTGCATCGAGGATGGCAAGATCACGCGATCCGGTTTCTTCTGCGACATCATCGGGGTGATGCATCAGGCCGGCATCAATCCGTTGCCGCCCCAGACCGGCGCTTCCTTCGTCTACCCGGGCCCCCGGACCCACGACGGCCTGCTGTTCGCGACCCAGGATCCGGCAGAAGGCGACAAGACCCTGGCCTTGGTCAATCGTATGGTCGATGACCTCACCTCCCTCAACCAGAGCGGCGATGACATGCCATCGCCGGAACTGCTGGCGCGTACCTGGCACGATGACATGGCCTGGTATGGTCCGGCGGGCATCGGTGCCACCTACACCATCCATCGCTATCAGGAACAACACCAGTATCCGTTCCGCCAGGGTCTCAAGGACAAGGTCTTCAACGGCCATGTGGCGCGCTTCGCCGAAGGCGACTATGCCGGCTTCTTCGGCTGGCCCAACCTGACCAATACCCCCGCCGGAGGCTTCTTGGGGCTCCCCGCCAGCGACGTTCGCGCCGACATGCGGGTGGTGGATATCTATCGTCGCGAAGGCGACAAATTGGCCGAGAACTGGGTGCTGATCGATCTGCCCTACTGGCTCAAGCAACAGGGGATCGACATCCTCGAGCGTACCGCGGAAGTGGCGGTGCGCTGAGTCGCAAAGGCTGAATCACTCGGGCGCACGAGCGTCTTTCGGCGCCTGGATTAGGCTAAAGTTGGATGTCTCTCCCGGGCGACAATTGAACCATCGATCCCACGGGATTGGTGGTTTTTATTTTGTTTTTCAGATGTTTACTGAGTTAATGGAAAGGGATTATGTATCCCTGAGCCAAATTGAATACGTAGTCATTATGTGCCATGGTTCATCCCGCTACTCGCGTACGGCGGGCAGTGCCCGGCGATGGTGCCGTTCCCGAGTAAATGGCCTCTAAGACGCGACCTCGAACGCGCAGACGACCGGCGAATGCCGGGAGGCATGGCCCTCATCGATATCCTCTGTCCATTCGACAGGCGACCGGCGATGAGCCTCGAGGCCGCTTCGGCCTTCGCCACTCCATCTTCCCAGGAGTCCTCTCATGAACCCTGATGCGAACAACAACAGTGATCGTCGCTATTACCTGCGGACCCGCCGGGAGGCGGCGGTCGCCGGCCTGATCTGGCTGGTATTCCTGGTCTGGACGGTGGGCGTTTCCTATTGGCTGGGCTACGTCCACAACGATTTCTCCACCGTGATGGGGCTGCCGACCTGGATCTTCTGGGGCGTCCTGGTGCCCTTCGGCGCCGCCACCCTGGCCAACAGTCTCTACGCCTTCTTCTACCTGGAAGATGACCCGCAACAGTAACAGGACGGGAGTGACGACATGTATTCGGAAAACTCGACCCAGGTAGCGCTCATCATCGGCCTGTATCTGGCGATCACCTTCCTGTTCGCCTTCATCAGCGGTCGCCGCAACAAGCAGGGCGACTTCATGGAGGAGTACTTCGTCGGTGGGCGCCAGATCGGGCCCTGGGTATTGGGCCTGACCTGGATCGCCACCATGGCCAGTGGCGGCACCTTCATCGGTGTGCCGGGCCTGTTGTACAGCTACGGCTGGAGCGTGTTCCTGTGGATCGCCGGCTTCATGGTGGTGATCACCACCGGTTTCGGCATCCTCGGCAAGCGGATCGGCCAGATCGGCCGCAAGACCGGGGCGCTGACCTTCCCGGACCTGCTGCGTGACCGCTTCGAGAGCCCGGCCATCGGTATCCTCTCGGCGCTGATGATCGTGGTCCTGTACCTGGCCTTCATGGTGGCGCAGTACACCGCCGGCGCCCGCGTGCTGGAGGCGGTGGTCGGCCTGCCCTACCACTGGGGGGTGATCGGCTTCGCCGTCTCGGTGGCGCTCTATACCGCCTATGGCGGTTTCCGCGCCGTGGCCTGGACCGACAGCTTCCAGGCCGTCGTCATGCTGCTGGGGGTCATCCTCACCGCCTGGTTCGCGGTGGATCTGGCTGGCGGCCTGGAGAAGATCAATACGGCACTGATCAACGAGTCCAAGGAACTGGTCTCGGGGCCGGGGCCGGATAACTTCCTGCCGCTGGTCACCGCGCTGTCGTTCTTCATCCTGATGCCGCTGTCGCAGCTGGGCCAGCCGGCACTGGTCAGCCGTTTCCTGACCTTCACCGATACCCGGGCCCTCAAGCGCGCGGCGCTGCTGACCGGGCTCTATGTGTGCCTGATGTATCCGCTGATCATGCTGGTCGGGGTCACCAGCCGGGTGCTGCTGCCGGAGATCGAGTCGCCGGACCATGCCCTGACGGCGACGGTCATGATGGCGCTGCCGGCGGCCCTGGCGGGCTTCATCATCGCCGCGCCGGTGTCGGCGATCATGTCCTCGCTGAGCTCGTTCCTGCTGGTCACCGCCGGCGCCGTGGTGCGCGACATCTATCAGCATAACGTCAATCCCGACCTGAGCGGCGACAAGGCCAAGACGCTGACCCACGTCATGACCTTCGTCATCACCCTGATCGGCGTGGCGCTGGCCTTGAATCCGCCGGAGTATCTGCAGCTGATCGTGGTCTTCGCCGGGGCCGGCCTCGGCGCCACCTTCGCCTGGCCGACCATCCTGGCGATCTTCTGGCCGCGCATGAACCGTGTGGGCTGCCTGGCGGGGATCATCGGTGGCTTCGGGTCCTTCGTCATCCAGTACACCACCATGGGCAGCAGCAGCCTGCTGGGCGTCCACCCCTTCGTCTGGTCGTTTTTGCTGTCGCTGGCCTTCTGCGTGGCAGGCAGCTGGCTGGCACCGCGCCAGAGCAACGAGGTGCTGGAGATCTACTTCGGCGAGCGTAGCCGACACGGCGGCAAGCTCCGACACGCGACCTACGACGCCGTGCAGTGAGGCCGAGAACAGGGCGGCCGCCGGTTCGCCGGCGGTCGTGTATCGCGTGCCATGGCGGGTGCCGTGGCCGAGCCATGAACAGATGAAGAACCATCCCAGGAGACAGCCCATGCGAGGCTTCGACGATCACTTCAAGGACTTTCCCGATTACATCTACGGCATCACCCGCGAGATCTGGGAAGACCGCGGGGTCGGCCCCAAGCTCAAGCGCTACTACGCCGACGATGTGCTGGTGCGCGCGCCGAGCGGCATCATCACCGACAACGGTGGCGTGACGGCGGCCACCCTGCAGACCCTGCATGAATTCCCCGACCGCCAGCTGGTGGGCGAGGACGTGATCTGGACCGGCGACGACGAGAGCGGCTACTTCTCCTCGCACCGCCTGATCTCGGTGATGCGCCACACCGGCAACGGTGCCTACGGCGAAGCCACCGGCAAGGTGGTGCGCTCGCGGATCATCGCCGACTGCGTGGTCAACGAGAATCAGGTTCGCGAGGAATGGCTGGTGCGTGACCAGGCCGCCTTCGCCCGCTGCCTGGACATCGAGCCGCGGGAGCTCGCCCGGCAGCAGGTCGAGAACGACCTGCGGTTGTTCGGCGAGGTGCGTTACTTCACGCCGGAGAGCGACGTGCCGGGCCCCTATCGGGCGCAGTTCGATGACAGCGAAGAGGCCGAGCGCTACGCCGCCGGCTGGCAGCGCATCTGGGCGGACAAGGACGTCGCCGGGATCTTCGACCTGTATCACCCGGGGGCCACGCTCAATATTCCCGGCGGCGACAGCATCAACGGCCATGGCGATATCGACCGCTTCTGCCTCGGTTACCTGGCGTCCTTCCCCGATGCCGACTTCCGGGTCGAGCACCTGATCGTCAACCGCGACCCGGGCCAGCCGGTGCGCCTGGCCATGCGCTGGACGATGCGTGCCACCCATTCCGGCTGGGGCCACTTCGGCGCACCGACCGGCGCGCCGGTCTACATCATGGGCCCGGCCCATGCCCATCTGGTCGATGGCCGGGTCACCCAGGAATGGATCACCGTCGATGAAGTCGCGGTCTGGAAGCAGCTGCTGGCCCACCAGGTGGAAAGCGACGCGCTGTCCTGATACGCACGGCTATCCTGTTCCATCGATCGACGCTAGACTCCTGGCGGCCTCCCGGGCCGCCAGACGGCATCGCCGTGCCTCTCCATAGCGGCACCCTGCGACGCCTCCCGGACCGCTCCATCGACGCTCGCGATCGTTCCGTCGCCGGGCAGAGGCCTTGCGCCCGCCAGGTCTCTTGCACGCGAGGTCTCCGACCCCGCCCGGCGGGTCGGTTCGTTATCGCGACGATCGCCAGGATGAGATTCGATGCTGCCGCCACAACGCCTGTATCTGGGCCTGCCGATGTGGGCCAACCCCGAGTGGCGCGGCGGCCTCTATCCTCCCCATGGGGGTAACGAGACGCTGCTGAGCGACTACGCCGGGGTATTCTCCAGCGTGGAGGGCAATACCACCTTCTACAGTGGGGCGCCGCGTGCCGAGACGGTCGATGCCTGGGCGGGTCAGGCGCCGCCCGGCTTCCGCTTCTGCTTCAAGCTGCCGGCCATGCTGACCCACGAGCGTCGGCTGGTGGGCATCGACGCGGCGTTCGACGACTTCCTGGCGGCACTGGCGCCGCTGCACGATCGGTTGGGCCCGCTGCTGGTGCAGTTGCCGCGCGACTTCGGCATCGAGGAGCTGCCCCGGCTCGAGGCACTGCTGGAACGCTGGCCGGCTTGGCTGCCTTGCGCGGTGGAGGTCCGTCACCGTGAGTTTTTCCACAAGGGGACGGCCGAGACGGCGCTCAACAGGTTGTTGATAAGTCACGGGGCGAACCGCGTCATGCTCGACGTTCGCCCGCTGTTTGCCACCGCTGCCGGTGATCATCCGGGGCTGCAGAGGGCCCATCACGAGAAGCCGAAGCATCCGTTACACGTGATTTCTACAGGAGAATTTCCCGTGGTGCGTTTCATCGGTCATGTTGATGAGTCCATCAACATCGACTACTTTACCCCGTGGATCGATCGTCTGGCGTTGTGGATAAAACAGGGGAAAACCCCTTTCCTCTTTGTGCATACCGCCGACAATCGCCGGGCGCCTCAGCTGGCCCGCCGGCTCTTCGAGTCGTTGGCGGAACGGGCCGATCTGCCGCCGCTGGCCGCCTTTGCCGGCGAGCGACAGGCCGCTCTGTTCTGAATCGCCGAGTGCCACCCCATGCGGCCGGGTATTGGCCGTCATGGGTGGTCTCCGGGTAGCTGATCGGATATGTTACGCCTCGCTCGTCACTTGCCATCGGATATCGGGGTCCTTCGCGCCTAACCCCTGTGATGTGTCGCGATATCTCCTTGCGGTTTCCACCGTCATACCCCGAGTGGAAACGTAGCCTTGGTAGTGATCCTGCTTGGCATACGTTATGCCCTTGAATGCGATGTGCCGAGATCCGGCACAGCGTGGACGTGGCGACAACAATCAGAACGTCATCGCATCCGATCGATCGATGGCGACACGACCCTTCAAGGTGAATTATGTCCCTCAAGCAAAAGCAACACGCGAACTGGTCGTCCCGGCTGGGCTTCATCCTCGCGGCCACCGGCTCGGCGGTCGGCCTGGGTAATATCTGGAAGTTCCCCTATATGGTGGGCGAGAGCGGGGGCGCGGCCTTCGTGCTGGTCTACCTGCTGAGCATCGCCCTGATCGGCCTGCCGATCCTGGTGACGGAATGGATGATCGGCCGCCGCGGGCAGAACAACCCCGCCAACGCCATGGCCGACCTGGCCACCTCCGCCGGCCGGTCGAAGGCCTGGATGCTGGTCGGCATCAGCGGGATCCTCGGCGCCTTCATGATCCTGTCCTTCTACAGCGTGATCGGCGGCTGGTCGCTGTACTACACCTTGAACTCGGTCACCGGCGCCTTCAGCGGCCAGGGCGCCGACGGCATCGGTGCGCTGTTCAATGACATGCTGGGCAACCCCGGCCTGCTGCTGGCCGGCCACTCGGTCTTCATGCTGCTGGTCATCGGCATCGTGGCGCGCGGCGTGACCAAGGGCCTGGAAAGCGCGGCTCGCCTGCTGATGCCGGCGCTGGGCGTGCTGCTGGTGGTGCTGGTCGGTTACGGCATGACCACCGGGCACTTCGGCGAGGCTGTCTCCTACCTGTTCAACCCGGATTGGAGCAAGCTTTCCGGCGAGACCGTACTGGCGGCCCTGGGCCATGCCTTCTTCACCCTGTCGCTGGGCATGGGCATCATGATGGCCTACGGCTCCTACCTGGGCGAAGAGGTCAACCTGCTCAAGACCGCCCGCACCGTGGTGATCATGGATACCGTGATCGCGCTGGGTGCCGGCCTGGCGATCTTCCCGCTGGTGTTCGCCAACAATCTCGACCTGGCCTCCGGCCCGGGCCTGATCTTCGTCACCCTGCCGCTGGCGTTCGGTCAGATGGGCGGCGGTATCGTGCTTGGCCTGATGTTCTTCCTGCTGCTGACCTTCGCCGCCGTGACCTCGGCCATCTCGTTGCTCGAGCCGGTGGTGGAGTTCGTCGAGGAACGCACGCCGTTGTCCCGCGGGGCGTCTGCGGTGGTGGCTGGTGCGGCCGCCTGGGCGCTGGGCATCGCCGCGTTGCTGTCGTTCAACCTGTGGAGCGGCCCGGTGCTGTTCGACCTGAACGTCTTCGACCTGCTGGACAAGCTGACCAGCAAGTTCATGCTGCCGCTGACCGGCCTGGGCGCCATCGTCTTCACCGGCTGGTTCCTCGACAAGGAAAGCGTGCGCCGCGAGCTCGGCATGGATGTCTACGACTTCAGCCTGTGGAGCCTGATCACTCGCTTCATCGCGCCGATCGGCGTGGCGGTGGTGTTCTTCACCAGCCTCTGAGGCGACGACGATACCGGGGCTCGCTCCCCGCGCTCGAGAGCCCCGCCCCGTGCGGGGCTCTCTGCGTTCGGGGAGCATGGCCGGGGTCAGTGCACCTCGTCGGCGTCGTCTCCGGGCAGTTCGGCGATGTCTTGGCTGAGGCGCTTGAACTCCTCGTGAAGCTCGATACCGCGCCGGGCGCGCAGGTTGCGCTGGGCGGCGTCGCGGGAGCGATGCTCGTGTTCGACGACTTCCATGCTCATGAAGATGTCGAGGAGTTCGCTCTTGACGGAGGATAAGCGTTCGACATTACGCATGATCGATTCTCCTGTCTGCCTTGAGGATGCCGGCAGCGTTGGCGAACGCGGCACGGCACGGCAATGTTTACTATACGCCTCTTGACAGGATGATGAAGATAAGAATGTCAACGATACTCTCGCTGTCGCGCTGCCCATGAGCATTCCGCTTGGGGCATACTGTGGGCGGACCCCGTGCAACCGCCGACCAGGAGTGCCATGTGAGCCTTGGCCTGTTTGATGAAATGAGACGCCGCATGACGGATCTCCGTCGCTCCGAGCAGAAGGTGGCCCGCTTCGTGCTGCGCAACCCCGATGAGGTGATCCACATGCGCATCGTCGACCTGGCCACCGAGGCCAAGGTCAGCGAGCCGACGGTGGTGCGCTTCTGTCGGGCCCTGGGCTGCAACGGCTTCCAGGACTTCAAGCTCAAGCTGGCGCAGATGCTGGCGACCGGCAGTCAGTTCGCCCAGTTCTCGATGAACGACAGCGACTCGGTGGCCGAGTTTTCACAGAGCATCTTCGATTCCACGGTAGGCACCCTGCTGTCGGTGCGCGACCGCCTCGACAACGATGCCCTCAGCCACGCGATCAATGCCCTGGGCATGGCCAATCGGGTGGAGTTCTACGGTTTCGGCGCCTCCGGGGCGGTGGCCTTCGATGCCCAGCACAAGTTCTTCCGCCTGCAGATCTCCACCGCCGCCTACAGCGACCCGCACATGCAGAACATGTCGGCGGTGACCCTCAAGGAGGGCGACGTGGTGGTGGCGATCTCCCAGACCGGCCGCACCCGGGCATTGGTGGCCAGCGTGCGCCTGGCCCGCGAGGCCGGCGCCACGGTGATCGGCCTGTGCCCCAGCGATTCGCCGCTGGCCGGAGAGGTGACCCTGCCGCTGCACATCGATGTCCACGAGGACACCGAGATCTATACCCCGATGAGCTCGCGCGTCGCCCACCTGGTGTTGATCGACGTGCTGGCGGTGGGAGTGGCCAAGTCGCGCGGGCCGCGGCTCGCCGAGCAGCTCAAGTCGGTGAAGAAGAGCCTCAACCCGCTGCGTTACCCGGAGCCGGACGAGTCCTGAGTTGCGCGATCGGCGCGGAAGCCGTGGGGCTGCACTCCTGGGGCCAAGGCCCGGTCAAGCACGAGGCCTTCGAGCGTCGCGCCCCTGTGGTAAGCTGTCGGGCCATTTCCCGAGCAGCGATGCCTTCCCGCTATGGACGACGTCACGGCGATTCTCGACCACATGAACCCCGCCCAGCGCGATGCTGTCAGTGCCCCGCAGGGCAACATGCTGGTGCTGGCCGGCGCCGGCTCGGGCAAGACCCGGGTACTGGTGCATCGCATCGCCTGGCTGATGCAGGCCGAGGGGCTCTCGCCCTACGCCGTGCTGGCGGTGACCTTCACCAACAAGGCGGCCCGCGAGATGCGCACCCGCCTGGAGGCGCTGCTGGGCATTTCGCTGCGCAACGTCTGGGTCGGCACCTTCCACTCCATCGCTCACCGCCTGCTGCGCACCCATTGGCACGACGCGCGCCTGCCCCAGCACTTCCAGATCATCGACGGTGACGACCAGCTGCGCCTGATCAAGCGGTTGATCAAGGACCACCGGGTCGACGACGAGCGCTTCCCGCCACGCCAGGTGCAGTCGTTCATCTCCGGCTGCAAGGAGGAAGGGCTGCGCCCGCACCAGGTGGATGCCCACGGCGACGCCTACATGGCGCAGCTGGTCGAGCTCTACGAGCACTACCAGCTGACCTGCGAGCGCGGCGGCCTGGTCGACTTCGGCGAGTTGCTGCTCAGGGGCCTCGAACTGCTGCGCGACAATCCGGCGCTGCTGGCCCACTACCAGGAGCGTTTCGGCCACGTGTTGGTCGATGAGTTCCAGGACACCAACACCCTGCAGTACGCCTGGCTGAAGCTTCTCACCGGCATGACCACGCCGATGACCGTGGTCGGCGACGACGACCAGTCGATCTACGGTTGGCGGGGCGCGCGGATCGAGAACATCCGCCGCTTCGAAGAGGAGTTCCCGGCCACCAAGACGGTCCGCCTGGAGCAGAACTACCGCTCGACCAGCGCCATCCTCGACGCCGCCAATGCCTTGATCAGCCACAACACCGAGCGCATGGGCAAGGAGCTTTGGACCGACGGCGAGCGCGGCGAACCGATCTCGCTGTACGGCGGCTTCAACGACCTGGACGAGGCGCGCTTCATCGTCGACACCCTGCGCGAGAAGGTCGAGCAGGGCATGGTGCGCCGCGAGATCGCCATCCTGTATCGCTCCAACGCCCAGTCGCGGGTCATCGAGGAAACGCTGATCCGCCAGGGCGTGCCTTACCGCATCTACGGCGGGCAGCGCTTCTACGAGCGCCTCGAGATCAAGAACGCCCTGGCCTACCTGCGGTTGCTGCTCAACCGCGACGACGATGCCTCGCTGGAACGGGTGATCAACGTGCCGGCGCGCGGCATCGGCACTCGCACCGTCGAGGTGCTGCGTGAGCGGGCGCGTCATACCAGCATCTCATTGTGGCAGGCGCTGCACGACGCCCAGCTCGATGGCTCGCTCAAGGGTCGCGCGGTGTCCTCGTTGAAGGCCTTCGCCGACCTGATCGAGCGGCTCGACGACGAGACCTCCGGCATGGCGCTCCACGAGATCATCGATCACGTCAACGAGCGCACCGGGCTGGTCGAGCACCATCGCAACGAGAAGGGCGAGAAGGGCCAGGCACGGGTCGAGAACCTCGAGGAGCTGGTCACCGCCGCCAAGGCCTTCACCCAAGGAGACGCCCTGGAGACGGTGGAAGCGGGCGAGGGCATGGCCGCCCTGGAGGCGTTCCTCGCCGAGGCCGCGCTCAACGCCGGCGAACACGAGGCCGACGAGTTCGAGGACTGCGTGCAGCTGATGACCCTGCACTCGGCGAAGGGCCTGGAGTTCCCGGTGGTGTTCGTGGCCGGCGTCGAGGAGGGGCTCTTCCCGCACAAGATGTCGATGGAAGAGCCCGGCCGCCTGGAGGAGGAGCGTCGGCTATGCTATGTCGGGCTGACCCGGGCGATGCAGAAGCTCTACCTCACCCACGCCGAACTGCGCCGGCTGCACGGCAAGGAGACCTTCCAGCGGCCATCGCGCTTCCTGCGTGAACTGCCCGAGCATTGCCTCGAGGAGGTACGCCTGCGTGGCCAGATCTCGCGCCCGGTCACCGCCTCGCGCCCCGGGCCGCGCCAGGAGGACGTCGACGGCGGCGCCGACTTGCCCTCGCTGTCGCTCGGCCAGCGAGTCCGCCACCCGGTATTCGGCGAAGGCGTGATCCTCAACGCCGAAGGCAAGGGCGAACGCGCTCGAGTGCAGGTCAGCTTCGAGGACGAGGGCGACAAGTGGCTGGTGCTGGGCTTCGCCAAGCTCACGCCGTTGTAGCCGGATGTCGCCAAGAGCCCATCCCGATCAGGCAAGAAGTTGCTCACTGGGCAACTTCTTGCTCGATCTGGGCAAGAAGTTGCCTAAATTTGATGAGTCTTTCCGTCGGTGATTTGTTCAACCATCTGATTAATTGGAAGAAACGGAGTGGTGGCACAGGCCGTGCTTCTATTTCGGGTGTCCATCGGACATCGTTACTCAACGTCAAGGAGCAGACCCATGCCTACACCGTGTTATATCAGCATCGAAGGCCAGACCCAGGGCAACATCACCGCCGGTGCCTTCACGCCTGAGTCCGTCGGCAACATCTATGTCGAAGGCCACGAAGACCAGATGCTGGTGCAGGAATTCAAGCACATCGTCACCGTGCCGACCGACCCGCAGTCCGGTCAGCCGTCCGGCCAGCGTGCCCATAAGCCGTTCATCTTCACCGTGGCCCTGAACAAGGCCGTGCCGCTGATGTACAACGCCCTGGCCTCCGGCGAGATGCTGCCCAACGTCGAGCTGAAGTGGTACCGCACCTCCGTGGAAGGCAAGCAGGAGCACTTCTTCACCACCTCCCTGACCGATGCCACCATCGTCGACATCAACCTGCGCATGCCGCATGCCCAGGACTCCAACAGCTCCGAGTTCACCCAGCTGATGGACGTGTCCGTGGCCTACCGCAAGATCGACTGGGAGCACACCGTCGCCGGCACCTCCGGTTCCGACGACTGGCGCGCGCCGGTCGAGGCCTGAGGCCCCGCACCACCCTCGGTGTCCGCCTGGCTCGTGCCGGTGGGCACCGTGTTCGTCGCCAGGGCTTCGGCCCTGGCGGCGGCAGACATCAGCGTTTGCCGAGGGCTCGGCCCGCGAGCGTTGATGCCTGCCGCCGATGGCGCGTCTCGGCGATATGCTCGCGTCACCACCCCTCGTCGCCGCTCCCCGCGCGCCGGCGGCCCCAGGAACGGATACGGCCTCCAGGAGGGATGCCATGACCCAGGCCAATGGACTGCAGTTTACCCTGAGCCTCACCGGCATCGACGCCGACCCGGCGGTGATCGACTTCACCCATGAGGAGGCGCTGTCGGCGCCCTTCCACCTGCGGGTGCGTTTCGCCAGCCGCGC
>NZ_SDMO01000030.1 GCF_004798905.1 Halomonas borealis
GGCCGTGTAATCGATCCTGAGTCTGGCTTTGATCAAGTTGTTGATGTGTTAGTTAAAGATAAGAAGATTATTCGTATTGCCCAAGATTTGGAAGAAGAAGGTGCAGATATCATTGATGCCAGCAACATGATTGTTGCTCCTGGGCTCATCGATATTCATGTTCATTTTCGTGAACCAGGTCAAACGCATAAAGAGACGATACACACTGGTGCTTTATCTGCAGCACGTGGTGGTTTTACGACAGTAGTAATGATGGCAAATCCTAAACCGATTTTAACGAGTCCTGAAGTGCTTGTAGATACACTGAAACTTGAAGATAAAGAGAAAATTCATATTAAGTCCATTGCTTCTATTACCAAAGATTTTGACGGGCGACATTTGACGGATTTTGATGCTTTGTTAAAGGCAGGCGCAGTTGGCTTTTCAGATGATGGTATTCCACTGAGTGATTCAGGGGTCTTGCATG
>NZ_SDMO01000031.1 GCF_004798905.1 Halomonas borealis
AACAACTTTTTCAGAGTGAGAGAAGATTGGAATTTCGGCATTGGTTGAGTCAGAGAGAAGAAGCAAAACACCTTCTTCACCAAGAGCCGCCATACGATGTAAATCAGCGGGCTCACCAACAGGCGTAAAGTCAAACTTGAAGTCACCTGTGGCTACAACTTTACCTTGAGGTGTTTCCACAACAATACCCAAAGGTTCTGGAATGGAGTGAGTTGTACGGAAAAAGTTAACACTTAAGTTGTTAAATTTAATTTCGCTGTCCGCATGAATTTCAAAGAGTTTTGCATCACGCAAAAGCCCGTGTTCTTCCAATTTTCCACGAATTAAAGCAAGTGATAACGGACCTGCATAAATAGGGATATTCGCTTGCTTAAGCAAGAAGGGAATACCACCGATGTGATCCTCGTGTCCATGTGTAATGAAGAGCCCTTTGATACGGTCGATATTGTCGACAATAT
>NZ_SDMO01000032.1 GCF_004798905.1 Halomonas borealis
CCTGAGCATCGATAATGTCGATGACGTGACCTACACCGTCACGCCCGAGGACGTCACCGCCGGCAGCGCGAACGTCGTAATTCCGAGCAGTGTCTTGGAAGACGGCGACTATAGCGTCACGGCGGTGATCACCGATGAGGCGGGTAACAGCTCGGCGGTGTCATCTCCCGCTGTCGAGTTCAGCGTGGATGGCACCAGCCCGGGCGGCGATGACGGTAACGACGCCCCGACCCTGGCGATTGCCGCGGCCGCGGATGGCCAAGTCAATGCCGACGAACTGGATGATGGCGTGCAGGCCAGCGTTGGCCTGACCACCGGCACTCAGGCTGGTGATACCATCACCCTGAGCATCGGTGGGGCCGAGGACGAGACCTACACCGTCACGGACGATGACGTCACCAATGACAGCGCCACGGTGGTGATCCCCAGCGATTCGCTGGTAGACG
>NZ_SDMO01000033.1 GCF_004798905.1 Halomonas borealis
AGGCGGTCATCTCGCTGGTATCGAAGGGTAGCGAGATCACCCCACGATACAACGCCATGCGCCGTTGGGCGACGGGGCTGTGCGCCAACCCGACGATCGGCAGCCCCGAACGGATCCGCGAGGCGATCAGCGGCGTGTAGCCGGTGGCGGTCATGCAGGCGATGGCGGCCACCCCCGACAGGTGGTTGGCGGCATACATGGCCGACAGGGCGATGGTCTCGTCGACCTGCGAGAAGCCCTCGTGGATGCGGTGCCCGGATTCCTGGGCGATGCGTTCGCGCTCGGCGCCCAGGCACACCCGTGCCATGGCTTCCACGGTCTCCACCGGGAAGTCGCCGGCGGCGGTCTCGGCAGACAGCATCACCGCGTCGGTGGCGTCGAGCACCGCGTTGGCCACGTCGAACACCTCGGCGCGGGTCGGCAGCGGCGC
>NZ_SDMO01000035.1 GCF_004798905.1 Halomonas borealis
TAAGCCTTACCAAAAAGAAACTGGAATTGCGGGATACACTTTGCTTTATAACAGCTATGGTATGCAGTTGGCAGCTCACGAGCCTTTTAAAACGATAAAAGCAGCGGTCGAAGACGGCAGCGATATTGTAAGTGTCAAGCGATTGGTTGATCGAGTAGAGGAAAGAACCTGTGTTAAAGATACCAATATCGGTCAGGAGCTTTTGAAGACAATTGAAGATTTAGAGTATCTTTTTGAAAATTATGAAAAATATTGACTTGCAATGCTCGAAAATACAAATTTTGAAGTTAAAGGAGTGACAATTGAAAACCTTAAGTGAAGCAGAGTCGTATTGTTGGAATCATATTCAAGATAATTTAAATCGGATTCCTAATCTATCTATCT
>NZ_SDMO01000036.1 GCF_004798905.1 Halomonas borealis
TGCTACGACTATCAGCAGTAATAATGCAAAAAGTGCAGCAAAAAAAACAAATGCTGTTATTGTTCAGACGGGACAAACAGATGTCATCACAGATGGAAATCATCTGCATTATGTGAAGACAAGCAGCAGACTTTTTGAAATAAATGTTGGATGTGGTGATATGTTAACTGCGGCGATCGCTACTTTTTCAGCCACAAATTCTCACCTACTTGAAGCTTCATATGAAGCTACTAAATTTTTTAGTGAATCTGGAATCCAGGCAGAACGACAAGTCAAAGGGCTTCCTGGAGATTTCATCACTGCCTTATTAAATAATATCTATTGCAGTTCAAAGAAAGCGGGGCTAAGAAAATGATTGAGGTACCACAAGTTGTCAC
>NZ_SDMO01000037.1 GCF_004798905.1 Halomonas borealis
CTTTAGTATCATGATGTAGACCCGAAACCTAGTGACCTATCCATGAGCAGGTTGAAGGTGCGGTAAGACGCACTGGAGGACCGAACCAGGACACGTTGAAAAGTGTTTGGATGACTTGTGGATAGCGGAGAAATTCCAAACGAACTGGGAGATAGCTGGTTCTCTCCGAAATAGCTTTAGGGCTAGCGTCGCAATTTAAGTGTATTGGAGGTAGAGCACTGTTTGGATGAGGGGCCCATCTCGGGTTACCAATTTCAGATAAACTCCGAATGCTAATACACATGTGCGGCAGTCAGACTGCGAGTGCTAAGATCCGTAGTCGAAAGGGAAACAGCCCAGACCACCAGCTAAGGTCCCAAAATATATGTTA
>NZ_SDMO01000038.1 GCF_004798905.1 Halomonas borealis
TTCATCGATATTTCGTTCGTATATTTGTGTTGCGGCGGCATTAAAGTGTCCGCCACCTCCCATGGCTTCCATGATCGTTTGAACGTTATAATCTTTAAATGAACGCGCCGAGATGGAAATATAACCATTTTGATGATTTGTAATAGAGAATGCTGCTTGAACATCTGCCATATCTAGCAGAGTGTCTGCAGCTTTAGCTGTCGCAACATTGTCATATTTTTGGTTGGGTTTACCTAAGGCAACCACAACTCCTGGGGCAACATATTCTGAGTTGAGAATAATTTCATTAATTTTTTTATATTTTTCAAACTCAGTAGCCAAAATTCCTTTAATCAGGTTATTGTCAGCACCTTGCGAGCGTAGA
>NZ_SDMO01000039.1 GCF_004798905.1 Halomonas borealis
TAAACGTTATCCTTATAATGCAGATAACACTTTCTTAGGGTTCAGAGCAAGACCTTTACAACGTAGAAAGCCGATTGTGACAGAGTGGCTAACTGCAGAGGGATTACAAAAACTCGAAGAATACGCACGACAAGGATTTAAACAATCTTATATCGCAAACCAAATTATAGGTGTAGACAAAGCCATTTTCTCTAAATGGAAAAGTATGCACTCAGAAATAGCTGAAGCACTTTCTCGAGGATATGAGAAAGCAAAATAAAAATTGCCTGGTCGATTGACTAGGCTTTTGGTGGTAGTTATATTTTATCTGCTGTTATTACTCGATAGGTGTAAGAATTAACAGTTGTT
>NZ_SDMO01000003.1 GCF_004798905.1 Halomonas borealis
GCTCAGCGCCGATGGTAGTGTGGGAGTTCCCATGCGAGAGTAGGTCATCGTCAGGCACTTATTACGAGAAAACCCCGACTCATTGAGTCGGGGTTTTTTCATGTCAGGACGCTCGATGAGGGCGGACTAATCGAGCCCAGGGGCCTGCCCGAGCCCCGCACCCGACGACGTGAAAGCCGAGCCTCCGGGCTCGGCTTTCTTATTATTGTCCGCTGGGGCGGGATAAGGCGCAGGGGGATGGCATCACCCGGGGCGTGATTAATAGCTGGGCCATACGCCGGGTGTGGCGAGCTCCAACAGGTGCTCGTCGGGGTCGCGGAAGTAGAGGCTTTCCCCGCCCCGCGGCCAGTGGGTACGGCCCTCGATCGCGACGCCGTGGTCATGTAGCCGGGCCTCCCAGGCCGCCAGGTCGTGGGCGGCGATGGAGAAGGCCATATGCACCCGGCCGCCGCCGTCGTGGGGTGGGATGGTCCCCATGTCGTCGGGCAACACCACCGTCTCCTGTGTCTCGCCGTCGAGGAACAGCAGCAGCACCGATCCGGCGCCGGCATCGTAGGCGGTGAAGCGATGATCCGCGGTGAAGGGCACGAGCCCCATCACGTCCTCGAAGAAGCCCCGTCCCCGGGGCATGTCCATCACGTAGAGGGCCGTTTCCAATACGCCATTGAGTTCGGGCATGTGGTGTCCTCGCTGTGTCGTCTGGCTATCAGCCTAGCAGCGTCGGGCCGGCGGCCCTGGGGCGTTCCTAGTCGGCACCCCAGAACCACCATGCGATCAGGATGATCAGTGCCAGCCCGGCGAGATTGATGATCCAGTTCATGTGGACGGCTCCTCCTTGGGGGATGAGGCGCGGTCCTCCCGGTCAGGGCGGAACCCGCGCAGGCGACTGGCGTTGCCGACCACGGTGATCGACGAGGCCGACATGGCCGCGCCGGCGATCACCGGCGATAGCAGGCTGCCGGTGAGCGGATAGAGCGCGCCGGCGGCGAGGGGGATGCCGAGCACGTTGTAGCCGAAGGCACCCACCAGGTTCTGCTTGATGTTGGCCAAGGTGGCACGGCTGATGGCGATGGCATCGGCCACGCCGTGCAGCGAGTCGCGCATCAGGGTGATGCCGGCGCTCTCGATGGCGACATCGGTGCCCTGGCCGATGGCGAAGCCGACATCGGCCCGGGCCAGGGCGGGAGCATCGTTGATCCCGTCGCCGACCATGCCCACCGTTTCGCCGTTTGCCTGCCGCCGTTCGATCTCGGCATGCTTGTCCTCGGGCAACAGCCCGGCGCGTACCTCGTCGATGCCCACCGCGTCGGCGATGGCACGGGCGGTGTGCTCGTTGTCGCCGGTCAGCATCACCAGGGTCAGTCCTTCGTCCCGTAGGCGTGCGACGGCCGCCTCGGCGTCGGCGCGCAGCGGGTCGCTGACGCCGAACAGGGCGACGAGCCGGCCGTCGATGGCCAGCTGGACGACGGTGCGGGCCTGGCCTTCCAGCGATTCGACTCGCGCCTCTCCTCGGGTGAGATCGATACCGGCCTCTTTGAGTAGCCGGGCGTTGCCGAGCAGTAGCGTCCGTCCATCGGTCGTGTTGGCACGCACGCCACCGCCGGTCACGCTGGTGAAGTCGCGGATCTCGGCCGGCTCGGCGTCCTGCTGCTCGGCGTGAGCGAGCAGGGCGGCGGCCAGCGGGTGCTCGGAACCGCGTTCCAGAGCCGCGACCAGGCCTAGCACCGTCTGCTCGTCGCCCTCAAGCACCTCGGCCTCGGTGACCCCCGGCTTGCCCTCGGTGAGGGTGCCGGTCTTGTCGACGACCAGGGTGGTCAGCCGGCTGGCGGTCTGCAATGCCTCGCCGCTTCTCACCAGTACGCCGTGCTCGGCGGCCTTGCCGACGCCGACCATGGTGGAGATCGGTGTGGCCAGGCCCAGTGCGCAGGGGCAAGCGATGATCAGCACCGTGCTGGCGGTGACCAGCATGTGCAGCACGCGGGGCTCGGCGCCGACATTGAACCAGATCAGCGCCGTCAGCACGGCGATGATCATCACCGCCGGCACGAAGATGCCGGAGATGGTATCGGCGAGACGACCGATGGGCGGCCGCGAGGCCTGGGCGCGGGCCACCTGTTCGGTGATGCGGCCGAGCCGGGTGTCGGCCCCTACGCGCGTCGCACGATAGACCAACCCACCCTGGCCGTTGACGGTACCGGCGCTGACCTCATCGCCGGCCGCCTTGGCCATCGGGTGAGGTTCGCCGGTGAGCATGGATTCATCGAGGTGGCTTTCGCCCTCGGTGACTTCGCCATCCACCGGGAGGCGCTCGCCGGGGCGCACTCGCAGGTGGTCGCCTTCGCGCACCGAGTCGACCTCCACTTCGAGCTCCTGGCCGTCGCGGATCACCCGAGCGGTACGGCTCTGCAGGTCGAGCAGGCGGCGCAGGGCGTCGCTGGTGCGGCCCTTGGCCTTCAGCTCGAGGGCGTTGCCCAGCAACACCAGGCCGATCACCATCGCCGAGGCCTCGAAGTAGAGGCCGCGGGCCATCTCGGGCAGCACTTCGGCGAAGGCCAGCACCGCCATGGAGTAGAGCCAGGCGGTGCCGGTGCCCATGGCGATCAGGGTATCCATGTTGGCCTGGTGATGGCGCAGGTTCTTCCAGGCGTTGCGGAAGAAGTGCCGGCCGGGCCCGGCCATCACGGCCAGGGTCAGCAGCCCCACCACCAGCCAGGCCCAGCGCCCGGCGCCGAGCGGCTGGGGATGATAGACGAACATGCTGACCATCAGTGGTACCGCCAGCGAGAGCGATAGGACGCTGCCGCGCATCCGGCGACGATACTCCACGGCATCACGTTCGGCGCGAGCCCGCTCGGCTTCACGTAGGTCGAGGATCGGCTCGGCGCCGTAGCCGACCGCGTCCACGGCATCGATCAGCGCCTGTTGGTCGGCGCTGCCACGGACCTGGGCGGTCTGGTTGCCGAGGTTGACCGCGGCCGAGGCGACGCCCGGGACGCGTTCCAGCGCCTGCTGCACGCTCTTCACGCAACCGGCGCAGGTCATGCCGGTAATGGACAGACGCTGAATGGTCGCCTCGCCATCATCGGGCTCCGGGGCAGGCGTCGCTTCGGGCTCGGGTGCGACCCCGATAGCATCGTCGTCGGTCGACTGGCCCGGTGGGTAGCCGGCCTCGTTCAGGATCTGATCCAGCTCGGGCCCGCTCAGCCGGGTGTTGGCCTCGAGCCGCTGCTCGCCCGGGGTGCCGGTGACCTCGGCCTCGGCGTCCTGAGCCTGAATGGCGCGGCGCATCGTGGCCACGCAGCCCTGGCAGCTCATGCCGGGGACTCGCCGCTCGTGGCGTATTGGGGCACTCATGTTGAAGCCTCCTCTGAACCGTCCTTCGGTGTCTCGGGGATGGTCTCGATCAGCCGGCACAGGCTGTGGCCGTTCGGGACGCCATCCGGCAGCTCCTCCCAGGCCGCTAGCGCCTCCTCCATGCGGCTGGCCAGGGCCTCGAGCTCATGGATGCGATGGCGGATCTCCGGCAGGCGATGGGCCAACAGGTCACGGACCAGGGGGCAGGGCGAGTCGCCGCGATCGGCCTGCTCGAGGATCGCGCGGATCTCGGCGACGCCGAAGCCCAGGGTGCGGGCGCGCTGGATGAAGCGCAGCCGACGCAGCTCGGTGTCGTCGTAGAGCTGGTAGCCGTTGTGTGGATCGCGCTCGGGGCGCAGCAGCCCCTCGCGGGTATAGTGGCGCACGGTCTCGGCGGTAACACCGGCGTGGTGCGCGAGTTCGCTAACCTTCATGGCGGCGTCTCCTGGAAGAGGAGGGTAGGCATGCAGTGTAAAACCTTTGGGTTACACCATGGTCAAGGCGGCCAGGCGGTGCCCGCCACGATCGCGGGAGGAGAAAGCTAACTCCTTGTTACCCATGGCAATGACGTGATCGTTGTACCAAAGTATTAGAAGAATATGGATTTAAAACGATCGTTTGTCCTTGATCCCGACAAGGACTTCTGACGACACTGACGGTCAACCGCTGCATCACCATAACAACAGCAATACCAAGGAGCCGTGCCATGCCCCTCATGCCTCGCCAACTCACCGTCGCCGTCGCTCTGGCCTCCGCGGCCCTGGTGTCCGCCCAGGCCGCCGCCACGGGCTTCCAGGTCCGCGAACAGAGCGCCAAGACCCTGGCCAACGCCTTCTCCAACACCGCCGCCGGCGCCGAGGATGCCAGCTTCATGGCTTACAACCCGGCCGCCATCGGCAACATCGATGGCAGCCAGGTGGCCGGTGGCGTGTCCTATATCGATGCCACCTTCGAGCTGCAGGATGCCGAGGCGTCGAATGTGCTCGGCGCGCCTTATTCTTCTATGGCGTCCGGGGAAGGGGGCGAGTCGGCCGTGGTACCGAGTTTCGCCGCCAAGACCCAGCTTGACGAGCGTTGGGACCTGGGCCTGGCGATCTACTCGCCCTATGGCCTCTCCACCAAGTACGACGAAGACTGGATCGGCCGCTATCATGCCGTCGAGACCGAGCTTAAGACGATCGATATTCAGCCGACCCTGAACTATCGGGCCACCGATCGCCTTAACCTGGCCGTCGGCCTGCGTGCCGAATATGCCGATGCCACGCTATCCAATGCCGTTGATCTTGGTTCCGCGGGTGCTGGTGCCGGTCAGTTGCCACCCTCGGCGATCGGAAACGCCGATGGCATGGCCGAGGTCACCGGGGATGACTGGGGGTATGGCTATACGCTGGGTGCACTCTTCCAGGTCACCGACCAGACGCGGCTCGGCGCCAGCTATCGTTCCGAGATCGACCTGACGCTCGAGGGTGACGTCGATTACAGCTCCGACAATGCCGCGGGGCAGGCGGTGCTGGGCGGGGCTCAGGCCATGGGGCAGTTGCAGGACGCCGGTGGCACGGCGGAGCTGACCACCCCGGCCAACTTCAACCTTGGCATCCATCACCAGTTGACCGACCGGCTCGCGTTGATGGCCAACGCCGAGTGGACCGAGTGGAGCAGTTTCGATGAACTCGTCGTCAAGTCGGAGGGGCAGGACATAAGCACCACCACCGAGAACTGGGACGACACCTGGGCCTTCTCGGTCGGTGCCAACTATGCGCTGAACCGCCAGTGGACCCTGCGCGGCGGCCTGGGGATCGACGAGACGCCGGTGCCGAGCGCCGAGTATCGCACCCCGCGGGTGCCGGATGCCGACCGTCGCTGGGCGTCGCTCGGTGCCACCTACCGGCCGACCGAGAACCTGGGCATCACCGCCGGCTATCTGCGCATCTTCGGCGACGACGTCGACATGGACCAAGATGCGACCCCGACCAACGAGAACGCCAGCCGTGGCAACCTCTCGGGGACCTATGAAGTCGCGGCCGATGTCTTCGCGCTGTCGATGGACTACCGCTTCTAAGCGTGGTGCTGCCGCGCGGCAAGCGCTCCGTTACCCGACGAACCCCGGCCACTGGCCGGGGTTCTTGGTGATGACGGGCGGGTTCAGGCGGCCGCCTCCTCGAGGAAGGCCGCGCGCATTAGCTCGCGGGTGTAGGCCTCGCGCGGGGTCTCGAACAGCGTCTCGGTGTCGCCCTGCTCGACGACTTCACCCTGCTTCATCACCAGCACGGTATCGGCCAGGGCGCGCACCACGGCCAGGTCGTGGCTGATGAACAGGTAGGTCAGGCCGTGCCGGGCCTGCAGGTCACGCAGCAGCTCGATCACCGTGGCCTGCACCGAGCGGTCCAGCGCCGAGGTGGGTTCGTCGAGCAGCAGGAACTCGGGCTTGAGCACCAGCGCCCGGGCGATGGCGATGCGCTGGCGCTGACCGCCGGAGAACTCGTGGGGGTAGCGTCGGCGCATCGCCGGGTCCAGGGCGACCTCGCGTAGCGCCTCCTGGACCCGGGCATCGCGCTCCCGGGCGGAGAGCTCCAGGGCGTGCACCTTCAGGCCCTCGCCGACGATCTCGCCCACCGTCAGGCGCGGCGACAGCGAGCCGAAGGGATCCTGGAAGACCACCTGTATCCGCGAGCGCAGGGGTCGCATGGCCGAGGCATTCAGGCCGTCCAGGGCGGTATCGTCGAAGCGGATGTCGCCTCGGCTGTCGAGCAGTCGCAGCAGGGCGCGCCCCAGCGTCGACTTGCCGGAGCCTGACTCTCCGACGATGCCCACCGTCTGGCCGCGACGGATCGACAGATCGATGCCGCGCACCGCCTCGAAATAGGTCGAGGGCCGGAAGAGCCGTTTGTTGAGCGAGAAGCGCACGCGAACGTCGCGGGCCTCGAGCAGCAGCGGGGCGTCGGCCGTCACCGGCGCCTTGCGCCCGCGTGGCTCGGCGTCGATCAGCATCCGCGTGTAGGCGTGGCGCGGCGCGGCGAACAGCGCGGCGGTCTCGCCGTGCTCCACCAGCTCGCCCTGGCGCATCACGCACACGCGGTCGGCGAAGTGGCGCACGATGCCCAGGTCGTGGGTGATGAACAGGATCGCCATGCCGTCGCGCCGCTGCAGGTCCTTGAGCAGGGCCAGGATCTGCGCCTGGACGGTGACGTCGAGTGCCGTGGTCGGCTCGTCGGCGATCAGCAGCTTGGGCTCGCAGGCCAACGCCATGGCGATCATCACCCGCTGGCGCTGGCCGCCGGAGAGCTCGTAGGGATAGCTGTCGATGCGCCGTTCGGGCTCGGGGATGCCGACGCGTTCGAGCAGTTCCCGCACCCGCGCCCGGGCCGCCCGGCCCTTGAGCCCACGGTGACGCTCGAGTACCTCGCCGATCTGGCGGCCGATGCGATGCAGCGGATTGAGCGAGGTCATCGGCTCCTGGAAGATCATCGCGATGTCGTTGCCGCGCAGCCGGCGCAGGCGCTTCGGGGTGGCGGCGAGCAGGTCCTCGCCTTCAAAACGGATGGCGCCGTGGGTACGGGCCAGTTCCGGGAGCAGGCCCATGGCGGCGGTGGAGGACACCGACTTGCCGGAGCCGGATTCGCCGACCAGCGCCAGGGTTTCGCCCGCGTGGATGCGGAAACTGACATCCTTGACGGCGGTGACGGCACCGCCCGGCAGGTCGAAGTCGACCCCCAGGCGATCGATCTCGAGCAGTGGCTTTGGCATCTTCCGCTCCTGATTTAGCTCTTGTTCGTGGCATGAAGGCACCGGTTCATATCGCCAGTGGCGTGATGAACCGGCGCGTCCCTCAGCGGGTTTTCGGGTCCAGGGCATCCCTCAGCCCATCGCCCAGGAAGTTGAGGCAGAACAGCGTCAGCGCCAGGAACACCGAGGGCACCAGCAGCATCCAGGGGGCGGTCTCCATCATGTCCTTGCCTTCGCTGATCAGCACGCCCCAGCTGGTCAGCGGCTCCTGGACGCCGAGCCCCAGGAACGACAGGAAGCTCTCCAGCAGGATCACCTTGGGCACGGTGAGGGTGACGTAGACGATCACCGGGCCGATGGCGTTGGGGATCAGGTGGCGGGTGACGATCTTGCGATCCTTGACGCCGAGGGCATGGGCGGCCTCCACGAACTCGCGGCGCTTGAGCGCCAGCACCTGGCCGCGCACGATGCGCGACATGTCCAGCCACTCCACGGCGCCGATGGCGGCATAGATCAGTAGGATGTTGCGGCCGAACACCACCATCAGCAGGATCACCAGGAACATGAAGGGCAGCGAGTACATGATGTCGACGAAGCGCATCATCAGGTTGTCGACGCGCCCGCCCAGGTAGCCGGCGACGGCGCCGTAGAGCACGCCGATCGCCAGGCTGACCAGGGTGGCCACCAGCGCCACGGACAGCGAGACACGCCCGCCATGGAGGGTCCGGGTGAGCAGGTCGCGGCCATTGGCGTCGGTGCCGGCATAGTGGCCGTCGGCCAGGCTCGGCGGGGTGAGGAAGGCGTTCCAGTCCACCTCGTCCAGCGCCCAGGGCGTCAGCCAGGGGCCGGCCACGCAGGCCAGGGTCACCAGGGCCAGCAGCACCAGGCTGGTGGTGGCGGCCTTGTTCTGCTTGAGGCGGCGCCAGGCTTCGCGGGCCAGGCTGTCGCCGGCGATATCGGGGGTCGAGACAGCGGTATCAGTCGTCATAGCGGATCTGCGGGTCGAGGGCGGAATAGATCAGGTCGACGATCAGGTTCAGCAGCACGATCAGTGCGCCGTAGAACACCACCGTGCCCATCACCAGGGTGTAGTCGCGGTTCAGGGCGGCCTGGACGAAGTAGCGGCCGATCCCCGGGATGCCGAAGATCTGCTCAATCACCACCGAGCCGGTGATGATCCCGGCGATCGCCGGCCCCAGGTAGGAGACTACCGGCAGCATCGCCGGGCGGATGGCGTGGCGTCGGATCACCTCGGTCTCCGTCAGGCCCTTGGCCCGGGCGGTACGGATGAAGTGGCTGCCGAGGACCTCGATCATGCTGGCGCGCATCATCCGCGCGATGTAGGCGATCTGCTGGATCGACAGCGCCACCACCGGCAGCACCAGGTTGGGCCAGGCGCCGTCGTTCCAGCCGCCCACCGGCAGCCAGGCCAGGAAGACGCCGAACACCAGCGCCAGCAGCGGGGCGATCACGAAGTTGGGAATCGCCACCCCGGCCAGTGCGGTGCCCATCACCAGGTAGTCGACGGTGGAGTTGCGCTTGAGTGCGGCGATGATCCCCAGCGGCAGGCCGATCAGCAGCGCCAGGCCGATGGCCCAGAACCCGAGCTCCAGGCTCACCGGGAAGCCCTGGGCGACCAGTTCGGTGACGGTGAAGTCCTTGTATTTGAACGACGGGCCGAGATCGCCCTGGAGCAGGTTGCCCATGTAGATCAGGTACTGCTTCCAGATGGGATCGTCCAGATGGTAGGTGGCCAGCAGGTTGGCCTCGATCTCCGCCGGCAGCTGGCGCTCGCCGTCGAAGGGACCGCCCGGGGCCAGATGCATCAAAAAGAACGACAGGGTGATGACGATCAGCAGCGTCGGAACCGCCATCAGTAGGCGCTTCAGGGTATAGCGGAGCATGCGGAACCCTCAGGCCCCGGGAACTCCCGGGGCCATCGCTAGGTGAAGGAAGGAGAGGTTCAGTCCTCGAAGTCGATCCAGCGCGAGCGGTGGATGTCCTCGATGTTGGTCTGCCAACCGCTCAGGTCGGGGCTGACCAGGTTGCGCGAGACGTAGTAGTAGAGGGGCAGGACGGCGCTGTCTTCCAGGGCCAGGGCCTCCGCTTCGGACATCAGCTCGGCGCGGGTGTCCATGTCCTGGGTTTCGGCGGCCTGGTCCATCAGGGTGTCGAACTCGGCGTTGCTGTAGGCGCCGTAGTTGTTGGCGACCCCGCTCTCCAGCAGGCTCAGGAAGTTCTGGGCATCGTTGTAGTCGCCGATCCAGCCGGCGCGGGCCACGTCGAAGTCGCCCTGGCGCATGTCGGCGTAATGGACCGCGACCTCGGAGTTGTAGAGCTCCACTTCCACGCCCAGCGGTTTCCACATGGCGGCCAGGGCGATGGCCACCTTGCGATGGTCTTCGCTGGTGTTGTAGCGCAGCTGCAGCTCCAGCGGCTGATCTGGGCCATAGCCGGCCTCTTCGATCAGCATCTTGGCGCGCTCCAGGCGAGCCTCCTGACTCATCTCGGCGATGTCGGACTCCGGCCCCTCATAGTGGGCCACGTCCGGCGGCACGAAGCTGTAGGCGGGCTGTTCGCCGGTGCCGAGGATCTTGTCGGTGATCACCTCGCGGCGCACCGCCAGGCTCAGCGCCTCGCGGATTCGAGGGTCGGTGGTGGCGTGGCCGTCGCGGATGTTGAGCGCGTAGTAGTAGATGCCGAGATACGGCGCCACCTGCACGGCCTCCGGCAGGTTCTCCTTGAGCCAGTCGTACTGCTGGGTGGGGAATTCCCGGGCGATGTCGATCTCGCCGGCGCGGAAGCGGTTCAGCGCGGTGTTGCGCTCCTCGATGGGGAAGTACACCACCTCGTCCAGCGCGACGTTCTCGGCGTCGTGGAAGTGCGGGTTGCGGGTGGCCTCGATGCGCGTCTGGGACTGCCAGTCCTGCAGGGCGAAGGCGCCGTTGGAGACCATGTGCTCGGGCTTGGACCAGTCATCGCCGTATTCCTCCACCACGTGCTTGGGCAGCGGGTAGGCGGTGTAGTGGGCCAGCTGATCGAGGAAGTAGGGGGTGGAGCGCTCCAGGGTGATGCGCAGGGTGCGTTCATCGACGGCCTCGATGCCCAGCGTGCTCGGTTCAGCCTCGTCGGCGTAGACGGCTTCGGCGTTCTCGACCGGGTACAGCAGGTAGGCATAGCTGGCGGCGGTGGCCGGGTCGAGGATGCGGCGGAAGGCGAAGACGAAGTCACCGGCGGTGACCGGGGTGCCATCGGACCACTGGGCATCCTCGCGCAGGGCGAAGGTATAGACCGTGCCGTCGTCGGAGACCTCCCAGGATTCGGCGACGCCGGGGATGCGCTCGCCGTCGGCGGCTTCGGTGACCAGGCCCTCGAAGAGATCGCCGACCACGTCGTTTTCCCAGGTGCCGCTGATCTTGTGAGGGTCGAGGGAGGCGGGCTCGCCCATGATGGCGAGGCGCAGGGTATCGGCCTGCAGCGGGGAGGCGGCCAGGCCGGTGGCCAGCAGCAGGCTGCCGGCGAACAAGGACGTCTTGCGCATGAATCACTCCGGAGTTTGTGGTTGTTGGAGCTTTTTTGTCTGAGTCTTACCCTCGCCGAGAGCCGGGCCGGGGTCCATTTGAAATTGCGCATGAGATCATCCACGAATTCGATACCTCCGCCGTGGCGCCTGCCGTGGGATGGCCGCTGGCGGCTCGTTTCGCTACAATGGGCGTCTTTTCTCCGCCGTCGGCGCCTGGCGCCGGCGCGCGTCTCACCTCCCTTGGATTCAGGCGATCCCCATGCTGGAAACCAACCCGATCAACCACCTCATCAAGGACCTGTCTGAGCGGACAGAAGTCCTGAGGGGGTATCTTTGACTATGCCGAAAAGAAGGATCGGCTAGAGGAAGTCACCCGCGAGCTCGAGGACCCCGAGGTCTGGAGCGATCCGGACCATGCTCAGAAACTGGGCAAGGAGCGGGCGACCCTCGAGACCATCGTCGCCACCATCGATGAGCTGGAGCAGGGCCTGGCGGACAGCGCCGACCTGCTGGAGCTGGCCGAGATGGAGGAAGACGAGGGCACCGTCGAGGAGGTCCAGCGCGAGCTGGCGACCCTCCAGGCCAGCCTCGAGAAGCTCGAGTTCCGGCGCATGTTCTCCGGCGAGATGGACGAGAACAACGGCTATCTCGATATCCAGGCGGGGTCCGGCGGCACCGAGGCTCAGGATTGGGCCAATATCCTGCTGCGCATGTACCTGCGCTGGGCCGAGCATCACGGCTTCAAGGCCGAGATCAGCGAGCTCTCCGTCGGCGATGTGGCGGGCATCAAGTCGGCGTCGGTGCACGTCCAGGGCGAGTACGCCTTCGGCTGGCTGCGCACCGAGACCGGCGTGCATCGCCTGGTGCGCAAGAGCCCGTTCGATTCCGGCGGTCGTCGCCATACGTCCTTCGCCTCGGTGTTCCTGTCGCCGGAGGTGGACGACAGCTTCGAGGTCGAGCTCAATCCCTCGGATCTGCGCGTCGACACCTATCGTTCCAGCGGCGCCGGCGGCCAGCACGTCAACACCACCGATTCGGCGGTGCGCATCACCCACGAGCCGACCGGCATCGTGGTGGCCTGTCAGAGCCAGCGCAGCCAGCACGCCAACCGCGACTTCGCCATGAAACAGCTCCGGGCGAAGCTGTGGGAGCACGAGATGGAGAAGCGCAACGCCGCCAAGCAGGCGGCCGAGGACTCCAAGGCCGACATCGGTTGGGGCAGCCAGATTCGCTCCTACGTGCTGGACGACCAGCGCATCAAGGACCTGCGCACCGGCGTGCAGTCCAGCAGCTGTGAGAAGGTGCTGGACGGCGATCTGGACCAATTCATCGAGGCGAGCCTCAAGCAAGGCCTATAGCCTGCTGCGCTCGCCGATACGGCGTTGCCCCTCGGTCAGAGATGCGCATTGACGGCTCGTCAACACCGCGCTCTGCCCGAGGGGCGCCTTGTCTCGGCGACGCTCGCGCGGCTCTAGGTGAGATGTCTCTGTATTCGACACCATGATTTAACAGGTAGCGACATGGCTAACCAGGACACTTCCCAGGACGAGAACCACCTGATCGCGGAACGGCGCGGCAAGCTGGCCGAGCGTCGTGAGCGCGCCACCCGCGACGGTGGCAGTGCCTTCCCCAACGATTTCCGGCGTGACAGCACCGCCGCCGAGCTCGATGCCGAGCTGGGCGACAAGGACAAGCCCGAGCTCGAGGCGCTGGCGCGGCCCGCCGCCGTGGCCGGGCGCATCATGCGCAAGCGTGGTCCGTTCATCGTCATCCAGGATGCCAGCGGCCAGACCCAGCTCTATGTCGACAAGAAGGGCCTGCCGGCGGACGTGCTCGAGGACATCAAGGGCTGGGACATCGGCGACATCGTCGCCGGTCGCGGCCCGGTGCAGAAATCCGGCAAGGGCGACCTCTACGTGATGATGGAAGAGGCGCGCCTGCTGACCAAGAGCCTGCGGCCGCTGCCCGACAAGTTCCACGGCCTGACCGACATGGAAGCCCGCTACCGTCAGCGCTACGTGGACCTGATCATGAACCCCGACTCCCGCGAGGTCTTCCGGACCCGCGCCGGGGTGATCAGCGCCATGCGCCGCTTCTTCGAGGATCATGGTTACATGGAGGTCGAGACGCCGATGCTCCAGCCGATCCCCGGTGGCGCCTCGGCTCGGCCCTTCGTCACCCACCACAACGCGCTGGACATCGACATGTACCTGCGTGTCGCCCCCGAGCTCTACCTCAAGCGCCTGGTGGTGGGCGGCTTCGAGCGGGTCTTCGAGATCAATCGCAACTTCCGCAACGAGGGGCTGTCGACCCGGCACAACCCCGAGTTCACCATGATCGAGTTCTATCAGGCCTATGCCGATTACCAGGACCTGATGGATCATACCGAGGCCATGCTGCGCGAGGTCACCCAGCGGGTGTTGGGCACCACCACCGTCACCAATACGGTGCGCGATGCCGACGGCGAGGTGCTGGAGAGCTACGAATACGACTTCGGCCAGCCGCTGCGCCGGCTCAGCGTGTTCGATGCCATCCTCGAATATAACCCCGACATCCACGCCGAGGCGCTGGCCGATGAAACGGCCGCGCGGCAGATCGCCGAGCGCCTGGACATCGACGTCAAGGACGGCTGGGGGCTCGGCAAGGTGCAGATCGAGATATTCGAGAAGACCGTCGAGCATCGCCTCCAGCAGCCGACCTTCATCACCGATTATCCGACCGAAGTCAGCCCGCTGGCGCGGCGCAAGGACAGCGATCCCTTCGTCACCGAGCGTTTCGAGTTCTTCGTCGGCGGTCGCGAGATCGCCAACGGCTTCTCGGAGCTCAACGACGCCGAGGACCAGGCCGAGCGCTTCGCCGCCCAGGTGGCCGAGAAGGACGCCGGCGACGACGAGGCCATGTACTTCGATGCCGACTATGTGCGCGCCCTGGAGGTTGGCCTGCCGCCGACCGCCGGGGAGGGCATCGGCATCGATCGGCTGGTGATGCTGCTGACCGATAGCGCCTCGATCCGCGACGTGCTGTTGTTCCCGGCCATGCGGCCCTCTGGAGACTGAAGGCGCCGCGCGTCGGCCAGGCGGCGTTGCTCGGGGGCTCGCTTTGATCATGTACGAACGCGTACATTCCGCCAGCGACCCCCCGCGCGCCGAGCCTGAACCTGGCTCGCGACCTTCCGCGTGTTGGAAGAGGCGTGTTTGGCGTCAGGGCAGGCAGATCGGTCGGGAAGTGTTGGTAACGAGCGCCCCTGGCGCCCATAATGGCAGCGTTTCGACGTCGAGGAGACCGCGATGAAACTGCTCAACCGTTCCGCCCTGAGCATCAGGCCGACCCAGCACTTCGTCGACTGGGTCAATGACCTGGAACCGACCCAGGGTGACGATGACCTCTCGCTCGGCGACGTCGAAAGGGAAAGTACCGTCTATCTGATCCCGGAGATGGACACCCCCGAGGCCCTCGAAGGCTTCGTGCGTGAGCGCTACCTCGAGATCCTCGAGACCGAACTGCGGGCTTGGGAAGAAGACGAGCGTCAATGGCCCGAGACCCTCGATTGGGCGCTGTTCCAGCGCTTCCTGTGCTTCGAATACAGCTACCTGGCCGTCGACCTCGACGACGAGGCCCCCCTCGAGGTCGCCGAAGTGGACGACAACCTGCTGCTGGAGACGGATCAGGACTGATTCCGCCGTCTTCTGGCATGCCCATATCGAGAAAACCGGCCTTGGCCGGTTTTCTCGTCAGTGACGATGCCCCATGAGCCGACTCTTCTCGAACCGCCCCGGCGACGATGGCCTGCCGGGTTCCGAGCGTCGCCTGGCCGTGCTGGCGCTGGTCCTCGGCACCACCATGTCGGTGATGGACAACTCCATGGTCAACCTGGCGCTGCCCTCCATCGCCGCCGACCTCGGGGTGACGTCGGCCGAGGCGGTGTGGGTGACCAACCTTTTCCAGGTGGCCTGCGCGGCCTTCCTGCTGGTGTTCGCGGCATTGAGCGAGATCGTCGGCCGGCGCCGGATCTACCTGGGCGGGCTGGCGCTGTTCGTCATCGCCGCGCTGGGCTGTGCGTTGTCGCGCAGCCTGGAGACGCTATTGGCCTTTCGTGCCCTGCAGGGCGTGGGGGCGGCGGCGACGCTGTCGATCGGGCCCTCGCTGTACCGCGCCATCTTCCCCTCGCGGCTGCTGGGCAGCGCCCTGGGGTTGAGCTCGTTGGTGGTCGGGGTCGGCTATGCCGCGGGGCCGGCGCTGGGCGGGGCGATCCTCTCGGTGACCGGCTGGCCCTGGCTGTTCGCGTTCCCGGTGCTGCCGGCGCTGGGGGCGATCGCCCTGGCCTGGCGGGCCTTGCCCGTGGAGCCGGGTCGCCGCGGCGGCTTCGATGGCTGGGGCGCGCTGTTGGCGATGTTCACGCTGGCCGGCTTCTTCATGGCGCTGGATGGCAACGGCGGGGTGCCGGGCGCCGCGACCCTCGTCTGGCTGGCCCTCAGCCTGATCGCCGGCGCCGCCTTCCTGGCCCGCCAGCGCCGCGCGCCCTATCCGCTGATGGCGCTGTCGATGTTCGCCGAGCGCCGCTTCAGCCTGGCGGTTTCCGCCCAGGGGCTGGCCTTCGTCGGTCAGGGGCTGGCCTTCGTCGCGTTGTCCTTCCTCTATCAGCAGGAGATGGGCTTCTCGCTGCTGGAGACCGCCTGGCTGTTCACGCCCTGGCCGCTGACCATCATGGTGGCCGGGCCGCTCGCCGGGCGCCTGGCCGACCGCTTCAATCCCAGCCTGCTCAGCTCGGCGGGCCTGGTGTTGCTGTTGAGCGGCCTGGCCAGCCTGGCGCTGCTCGATGCCGATGCGAGCGTGACCGACTGCCTGTGGCGCACGGCGCTGTGCGGGCTCGGCTTCGGCTGCTTCCAGCCGCCCAACAATCGTGAACTGATGGGCAGCGTGCCGGCCGAGAAGAGCGCCAATGCCTCCGGCGTGATGAGCACCACGCGCACCGTGGGGCAGTCGCTGGGCGTGGCCCTGGTCGGGGCCGGCCTGGCCGCCGGGGCGCCGGTGCAGATGACGCTATGGGGCGGGGTGTTGGCCACCGGGCTGTCGCTTTTGGCCAGCTTGGGGCGCGTCTCGCTGGCCGGCGAGGCGCTGCGTGCCCGTCGTCGTGCCGCGGCCGAACGCGTACAATGAACCCGACACTCACCAGCGGAACGCCGAGATGAGCATCCAGTCGACCCTTGAGCACAAGCTTCAGGACCTCGAGCCCACCTTCCTGACGGTGGAAAACGAGAGCCACAAGCACAACGTGCCCGCCAATGCCGAGACCCACTTCAAGGTGACCGTGGTGTCGCCGCGCTTCGCCGGCATGATGCCGGTGAAGCGTCACCAGCAGATCTATGCTTTGCTGGCCGATGAGCTGGCGGGTCCCGTGCACGCCCTGGCCCTGCATCCCTATACCCCCGAGGAGTGGCAGGCCCGCGGCGCGGCGCGCCCCGACTCCCCGGATTGCCGGGGTGGCGGGCACTCGTGACCACCGAGCCCCAGCGGCTGCAGTACCTGGAGGCCATGGGCCTCGCGGCCTGGACGGCCCGCTACCGGCTGCCCAACGCCCGGCCCAGCGAGGCCTGCGAGTGGGACTGGCCGCCGGCCGAGGCCGCGCCCCGTCAGGCGCCCGGCGAGCGCCTTCAGGCGCTGCTGGAAACGCCATCGGAGGCGCCCGCGTCGGCACCGGCGCCGGCCACGCCGAGTGAGCGGCCGCCGTCGGGAGAGCGCAAGGCGCGCGCGTTGCTCGGCGGCCTGGTGCCCGATGCAGCACCCGCCGAGGCGCCGGCGACCAGTGCGCCGGAGCCGGGGCGCGACGCCGCGCCGGATGCCCCAGGGGAGGCGCTACGCTTCACCCTGCAGCTGGCCTGCCTGGATGGGCGCTGGCTGGTGATGCAGTCGGGGGGCGCGGCGCCTGCGTCGTCGTCGCGGCGGCTGCTCGTCAACCTGCTGCGGGCCGCCGGCATCACGCCGGGGCAGTCGCCGGACTTCGAATCCTTCCACTGGCCGCAGATCGAGGGGCTGGACGTACAGGCGCCCCTGGACGAGGCGCGCCAAGGGCTCGCGGCCTTCCTGGCCGGCCGGGCACGGCGCGGCTGGGCGCCGGAGCGGCTGTTGCTGTTCGATGATGACGCCACCCTGAGCCGGGTGCTGGCGATCGAGGACGGGCGTGCCACGGCGCTGGACCTGCCGATCTGGCAGGGGCCGAGGCTCGAGACCCTGGCGGCGAGCGCCGCGGCCAAGCGTGAGCTCTGGCCGCGGCTCCTCGACTGGCGTGAGGCTTGGCAGGGCGAGGCGACCGGCGGTGAGTGAGCCGTGGTATCGCGAGCTCGGCCCCGGGGATCTGGCGGCATTGGTCGAGCTGGAGGCGAGCGCTCAGGAACACCCCTGGGCGTCGTCTCGGCTCGAGGCGGCGCTTGCCGCGGAGGATGTCGCCGTGCTGGGCATGCAAGAGTCGGCGGGATTGATCGGCCATGCGGTGGTGGTGCGCCAACCGTTCGATGCCGAACTCGAAGGCATACTGGTGGTGCCATCGCGGCGCGGCGAGGGGCAGGCGGGAAGGCTGCTGGCGGCGGTGATCGAGCGGGCCCGCGACTGGGGGAGCGAGCGGCTGCTGCTGGAGGTCAGGGTCGGTAATGTGCCGGCGATCGCCCTGTATCGGCGTGCGGGGTTCGCGGAAGACGGGCGCCGGCACGGTTACTACCCACCGCTGGCCGGCGCCGAACGCGAGGACGCGCTACTGATGTCTTGCCCCCTAGCCTGATCCTCGGCCAGGCCGAACGGGTCGTCAGCCGGGCTGCTGCTCGGCGGTGCTGCCGGTCTCGACATCATCGAACTTGCCCAGCAGCGACGACAGGCGGCGCTCCCACTCCTCGCGCTCCTGCTTGAGGCGAGCGTTTTCCTCGCGTAACTCCTCGGCTTCCATCTTCATCAATTCCAGTGCCTCGACGGCGCTGGTGACCTTCTGTTCGAGCTGGTTGAAGAGTTCGATGCTCATCCGTTTCTCCTGACGATGTCGGCGGGCGGGGCCCGTGATTGGCGTCCTGCAGCGGCAGACTAACGCCGTGGACGGGGCTCAGCAAGCGTCGCCGTCGGGCGACTCGGCGAACGCCTGCGAGCGGCGGTAGAGGCGCCCGGTGCTGTCGCCGGCGCGCACCTCGCGATGCAGCCGCCAGCCGCTCGGCACCTCGGGGGTGAGTGACGTTTCCGTCTCCACGTAGATCCAGGCATCCGGCGTCAGCCAGCCGGCCTCGAGGGCGCAGCAGCAGGGCGCGGCGAGGCCCTGGTGGAAGGGCGGGTCCACGAAGGCCAGCGAGAAGGGGGAGGTGGCCTCGCCAGGTCCGGCCTCGAGATGGCTTCGCGCGTCGGCCATGACGACCGCGGCGGAGGCGATGCCCAGTGTCGCCAGGTTGTCGGACAGGGTCCGGGCGACCCGTGCGTCGCGCTCCACCAGTAGCGCCTCGGCGGCGCCGCGCGAGAGGGCCTCGAGGCCCAGCGCCCCGGTGCCGGCGAACAGGTCCAGCACCCGGGCGCCGGGGGTGGCCGGGCCTAGCCAGTTGAACAGCGTCTCGCGGACGCGGTCCGGCGTGGGGCGCAGCCCCGGGCTGTCCAGCACCGGCAGCCGGCGGCGGCGATGCTCGCCGCCGATGATGCGCAGCTGTCCAGCGGGGCGAGAGGTCGCCTGCTTGCCGCGGTCGCGGGCGGGCGTCGAGGATCGGGAAGAGGGGCGTCGTCGGCTCATGGTGCCGATTGTAGCGGGCGCCGTGTCCACAGTCATGGTGCGCGATGGTAGGATGTGGCGATTCGTTCACCCGCGAGGCTGAATCCCCCCATGTTCGGTTTTTTCAAGCGTAAGAAGAAGCAAGAGCCCCAGCAGGACCCTCAGCAGGCCCCCGAGGCCGAGCAGGAGGAGGCGGCCGATGCCGCACCGGTCGAGCCTGAGACCGAGACGCCGGTCGAGGCCGAGCACGAATCCACCGTCGGGGACGAGTCGGGTGACCCCGAGCCGGTGGCTTCCGGGGGGGGCGAGGAAGCGGAGCCGGTCGACGAGGATCCGGTGCCCGTCGCCGCGGAGTCGGAGCCGGTGGTCGAAGAAGCTGAGCCCGCCGCCGCGGAGCCGGAGCCGGTGGTCGATGAGTCTGAGCCCGCCGCCGCTGAGTCGGAGCCGGTGGTCGATGAGTCTGAGCCCGTCGTCGCGGAGCCGGAGCCGGCGGTCGATGAATCTGAGCCCGTCGTCGCGGAGCCGGAGCCGGCGGTCGATGAATCCGAGCCCGTCGCCGCTGAGCCGGAGACGGTGGTCGATGAGCCTGAGCCCGTCGAGCCGGAAAGCGCCGCGAAGGTCGAGCCTGCGCGGGCCGACGAGCCCGCCGCAAGGCCCAAGGCCGAGCCGCGCGACAAGCCCAAGAAGAAGGGCCTGTTCGCGCGCATGCGCGAAGGGCTTGGCAAGACCCGGGCCAACCTGACCGAAGGACTCGCCGGCCTGTTCCTGGGGCGCAAGCAGATCGACGATGATCTGATGGAGGAGCTCGAGACCCAGCTGCTGATGGCGGATGTGGGCATCGAGGCCACCACCCAGATCATCGACCGGCTCACCGAGCGCGTCTCGCGCAAGGAACTCAAGGATCCCGAGGCGCTCTATCAGGCCCTGCAGGAGGAGCTGGCGACCCTGCTCGACGGCGTGACCGCCCCGCTGACCCTGCCGCCCAAGGGCGAGGGGCCCTTCGTGATCCTGGTGGTCGGCGTCAACGGCGTCGGCAAGACCACCACCATCGGCAAGCTGACGCAACGCTTCCAGCGCGAAGGTCGCAGCGTCATGCTGGCCGCCGGCGACACCTTCCGCGCCGCGGCCGTGGAGCAGCTCAAGGTCTGGGGCGAGCGCAACGAGGTGCCGGTGATCGCCCAGCATACCGGGGCCGACAGCGCCTCGGTGGTCTTCGACGCCCTGTCCGCCGCGCGCGCGCGGGGCGTCGACGTGCTGATCGCCGACACCGCCGGTCGGTTGCACAACAAGGCGCACCTCATGGAGGAGCTCAAGAAGGTGCGCCGGGTGATGGGCAAGCTCGACGAGCAGGCGCCCCACGAGGTGATGCTGGTGCTCGACGCCGGAACCGGCCAGAACGCACTCTCCCAGGCATCGACCTTCAACGAGGTGGTGCCGGTCTCCGGCATCACCTTGACCAAGCTCGACGGCACCGCCAAGGGTGGGGTGATCTTCGCCCTGGCCCAGCAGCTGGGCACGCCGATCCGCTTCATCGGTGTCGGCGAGACCCTGGATGATCTGCGTCCCTTCGACGCCCGGGAGTTCGTCGACGCCCTGTTCGACCGCGACGACGCTTCGTCATGATCGCCTTCGAGCACGTTGGCAAGCGCTACGGCGGGCGCTTCGATGCGCTCGCCCATCTCGATTTCCGTGTGCGGCGCGGCGAGATGGTGTTCCTCACCGGCCACTCGGGGGCCGGCAAGAGCTCGCTGCTGCGGCTGCTGATGCGCCTGGAGCGTCCCAGCCGTGGGCGCATCCTGGTGGCCGGCCATGACATCGATCGCCTGCACCATAGCCAGGTGCCCTTCTACCGGCGCCAGATCGGTGTGGTCTTCCAGGACCACCAGCTGCTGTTCGACCGCTCGATCTACCACAACGTGGCGCTGCCGCTGGAGATCCAGGGCGCCGAGCCTCGCGAGGCGGCGCGGCGGGCACGCGCGGCGCTGGACAAGGTGGGGCTCTTGCATCGCGAGAAGGCGCTGCCCATCGAGCTGTCCGGCGGCGAGCAGCAGCGCGTGGGCATCGCCCGGGCGGTGGTCAACAAGCCGGCGCTGTTGCTCGCCGACGAGCCCACCGGCAACCTGGATCCCCAGCTTTCGGCGGACATCATGAGCCTGTTCGAGGACTTCCATCGCATCGGTACCACGGTGATGGTGGCTAGCCACGACCTGGCCCTGATCGCCCGCCTGCGCCACCGTACCCTGCGTCTCCATGAGGGGCGCCTGGTCGCCGACGAGGAGGTCTCATGAGCCGCGAAGCCCCCGCCCGTCGCGGCGCCCAGACCCAGCGTCCCTCATCCGGTGGCCGCTGGCGTAGCTGGCTGCGCCACCATCGGGCGATGGCGCTGGACAGTGCCCGCCGACTGTTGCGCCACCCGTTGAGCAGCCTGCTGACCATGCTGGCGATCGCCATCGCCCTGATCCTGCCCGCGGGGCTGTGGTTGACCCTGGACGGCGCCCGGTTGATCGACACGCAGCTCGACGAGAGCGCGACGCTGACCGTCTATCTGGAGCAGGGTGTCGGTGGCGCCGAGGCGGGGCGCATCGAGGAGGCGCTGGCGGCCCAGGAGGGCGTGACGAATGCGCGCCTGATCAGTGCCGCCGAGGGCATGGTCGAATTCCAGCAGGCCCTGGGCCTGGAGGACGCCCTGGCACGGTTGCCGGATAACCCGCTGCCGGCGAGCGTGGTGATTCGCCCCGATGACCCGTCGCCGTCGGCGGTGAAGCGCCTGGCGGGCGGCCTGGAGGACATGGCCGGGGTCGATGAGGTGCGGCTGGACCTGGCCTGGTTGGAGCGGCTCGGCCAGCTGGCCGAGTTGGGGCGGCGCGCCGGCCTGGGGCTCGCGGTGCTGTTCGGCCTGGGCGTGCTGCTGGTGGTCGGTAACACCATCCGTCTGGCGGTGGAGAATCGCCGCCAGGAGATCGAGGTGGTGACGCTGATCGGTGCCACCCACGCCTTCGTGCGTCGCCCTTTCCTCTACAGCGGCGCCTGGTACGGGTTGGGTGGTGGCATGCTGGCCGGGCTTTTGCTGAGCCTCGGCGGCGACTGGCTGGCCACGCCGGTCGCCGCGCTGGCGGCCAGCTACGGCGCGGGATTCGCGCTACCCGGGTTGGGGTTGGCGGGGTCGGCAACCCTGCTTGGCTGTAGTACACTATTGGGCTGGCTGGGAGCCTGGATCGCCGTGAGTCGGCATCTGGCACAGATTCGTCCCCGCTAGCGGCGCATCCCCGAATCGGGAATGCTGCCGGAACCAAATCGATAAACCGCTATCCAAGGCGACGACTCAGGTTTCCACACACGGGATTCCACACACGGGCTTCAACGGAGACATCTTGCACATGAGCACCAGTCTTCTGCCGGTGGGCCACCTTTCTCCGGGCCACGACCTCAACGGCTACATTCAGGCGGTCAACGGCATTCCCATGCTGACCGTCGACGAGGAGCGTGACCTGGCCTTCCGTCTGCACGACGAGGGTGACCTCGAGGCGGCGCGCCGTTTGGTGATGTCGCATCTTCGCTTCGTGGTGCATATCGCGCGCAGCTATTCCGGTTATGGCCTGGCTCAGGCCGATCTGATCCAGGAAGGCAACGTCGGCCTGATGAAGGCGGTCAAGCGCTTCGACCCATACCAGGGCGTACGCCTGGTGTCCTTCGCCGTGCACTGGATCAAGGCCGAGATTCACGAGTTCGTACTGCGCAACTGGCGGATCGTCAAGATCGCCACCACCAAGGCGCAGCGCAAGCTGTTCTTCAACCTGCGCAGCGCCAAGAAGCGCCTGGCGTGGTTGAACACCGACGAGGTCGAGGCGATCGCCAAGGATCTCGACGTCAAGCCCGAGGTGGTCCGCGAGATGGAAGGACGCCTCTCCGCCCACGACGCCGGCTTCGATGCCGCGCCGGGCGAGGACGAGGAGACCGCCTATCAGGCGCCGGTCCATTACCTGGACGACGCCAGCCAGGATCCGGCCACCCAGCTCGAGGATAGCGACTGGGAGGCCGATGCCACCCAACGCCTGAAGAGCGCGTTGGCGGGGCTCGACGAGCGCTCTCGCGATATCCTCCAGCAGCGCTGGCTGGGTGATGCCAAGACCACCCTGCACGAGCTGGCCGACGTCTATGGCGTGTCCGCCGAGCGTATTCGCCAGCTCGAGAAGAACGCCATGAAGAAGATCAAGCAGCAGCTCGGCGAGACCCTGGCGGCCTGAAGCGCCGGTCTCCGTGGGCACTGAGTCACAAGAAAACCCCGAAGGCCTCGGCCTTCGGGGTTTTTTGTGGTGCCCTCAAGCGCCTGGCGCTAGGCGGTCTGGGGTGCCTCGCGGAGCAGTCCCGCCGACAGGGCCGGCCACTGGTCGTCCCAGTGTGCGGTGGGGCGGTGATAGAAGTCGCTGCGCACGTACTGGGCGATGCGTCCTTCGACCTGGGCGGCGAGCAGGTTGGCGGCGGCCGGAATCGGCAGCGAGGGGCGACGCCCCTCGCGTAGCTCGGCCTCCCTCAGTACCTGCTTGAGCTGGGTCTCGAGACGCTCGAACAGCTGGTGGATACGTAGCCGCAGTCGTGCCGTCTCGCCGGTCAGCGCGTCGCCGCCGAGCAGCCGCGACAGACCCGGGTTCTTCTCGGCGAAGGCCAGCACCAGGGTGAGGATCTGGCCGCAGCGTGGCAGCGCCTCGGGGACTTCCTCGAGGATCCGGCCGATGCGTTCGAACAGCGTCTGCTCGATGAACTCGATGAGCCCTTCGAACATGCGTGCCTTGCTGGGGAAGTGGCGGTAGAGGGCGGCCTCGGAGACGCCGACCTGTCGGGCCAGGGCGGCGATGGTGATGCGCTTGCCGCTGTCTTCCTCCAGCATCAGTGCCAGCCCCTGGAGGATCTGCTCCCGGCGGCTGGGGGTAGGGGTTGCCTGCGTCATATGTGCTTTTCTTGTCGGTTTCTAGATAAGCAAGGCATCCGGGGCAGGAGCCCCGGCATCAGCCATGCGTGGAGTTGGTGATCAGCGTGCCGACGCCTGCGTTGGTGAAGATCTCCAGCAGGGTCGCGTGGGGCACTCGGCCATCGACGATGTGGGCGCTGGCGACGCCGTCCTTCACGGCATCCAGGGCGCAGCGAATCTTCGGCAGCATGCCGCCATGGATGGTGCCGTCGGCGATCAGCGCGTCGACCTGGTCGGTGGTCAGCCCGGTGAGCACCTCGCCTTCGCCGTTCATCAACCCGGCGACATTGGTCAGCAGCATCAGCTTCTCGGCATCCAGTGCCTCGGCGACCTTGCCGGCCACCAGGTCGGCGTTGATGTTGTAGCTGCGGCCGGCCTCGTCGACCCCGATGGGGGCGATCACCGGGATGAAGTCGCGTTCGGCGAGCATCTCGATCAGGTCGGTGGAGATATGCTCCACCTCGCCGACGTGGCCGATGTCGATGATCTCCGAGGCGGCCATGTCCGGCGTCTGTTGCTCGACCTGGAGCTGGCGGGCGCGGATCTGGGCGCCGTCCTTGCCGGTCAGGCCGATGGCCTTGCCGCCGCTCTGGTTGATCAGGTTGACGATGCCCTTGTTGACCAGGCCGCCGAGTACCATCTCCACCACGTCCATGGTCTCGGCATCGGTCACCCGCATGCCGTTGACGAAGCGCGACTCGATCTTGAGCTTGTCGAGCAAGTCGCCGATCTGCGGGCCGCCGCCGTGGACCACCACCGGATTGATGCCGACTTCCTTCATCAACACCATGTCGCGGGCGAAGGAGTCGATCAGGGTGTCCTCGGTCATGGCGTTGCCGCCGTACTTGACCACCACGGTCTTGCCGGAGAAGCGCTGGATGTAGGGCAGCGCCTCGGAGAGTACCTCCACCACCTGGCGGGGGTCGCGAGTCTGTTCGCTCATTGCTGTCTTCCTGGTTGTGTCCTGGGGCGGCTCACGGGGTGAGTTCGAGGTCCGGCGCGACCCGGGCGAGGGCCTCGGCGAAGCGGCGGCGGATGCGCGCCAGCGCCTCGTCGGTCTTGCCTTCGAAGCGCAGCACCAGCGCCGGCGTGGTGTTGGAGGCGCGGCACAGACCCCAGCCGTCCGGGTAATCGACGCGGATGCCGTCGAGGGTGGTCTTGATGCCATCCTCGCCGAAGTCGCCTTCCCGGGCCAGCCGCGCCACCAGGTCGAACTTGCGCTCCTCGGTGACGCCCAGATTGATCTCCGGGGTGGCGATGTCTTGAGGATAGCGGGCGAAGAAGGCGTCGGCGTCCTGGTCCGCGGGCTGCTTGGCGAGGGTCTCGAGTAGCCGGGCCGCGGCGTAGAGGCCGTCGTCGAAGCCGTACCAGCGTTCCTGGAAGAAGATATGGCCGCTCATCTCACCGCCCAGTTGGGCGCCGGTCGCCTTCATGCGTGCCTTGATCGGCGAGTGGCCGGTGCGCCACATCTCCGGGGTGCCGCCGGCCGCCTCGATGACGCCTGCCAGGTTGCCGGTGCACTTGACGTCGAAGACCACGCGGCCGCCCGGGTGGCGCGACAGCATGTCCTCGGCGAAGGCCATCAGCAGGTGGTCGGGGTAGATCAGCTCGCCGCGGGGCGTGATCACGCCCAGGCGGTCGCCGTCGCCGTCGAAGGCCAGGCCGATGTCGGCCTGGTGCTCGCGCACCGCGTGGATCAGGTCTTCAAGGTTCTCGGGCTTGCCCGGGTCCGGGTGGTGGTGGGGGAAGGTGCCGTCGATCTCGGCGAACAGCGGGATCGTCTCGGCGCCCAGGCGCTCGATCAGCCTCGGCCCCAGCTCGCCGGCCACGCCGTTGCCGCAGTCGACCACCGCCTTTAGCGGGCGGGAAAGCGTCACGTCGCCGAGGATGCACTCGAGATAGGCCTCGCGCACGTCCGCCTCGTGAACCTCGCCCTGACCCTCGGTGAGGTCGCCATGCGTGATCCGTCGATGCAGGTCGCCGATCGCCTCGTCGGACAGCGTCTCGCCGTCGAGCACGATCTTGAAGCCATTGTAGTCCGGCGGGTTGTGGCTGCCGGTGACCATCACCCCGGAGGCGGTGCCCTCGAGCAGGTGGGTGGCGAAGTAGAGCACCGGGGTGGGCACCATGCCGATGTCGATCACGTCGCAGCCACCGGCGGTCAGGCCGCGGACCAGGGCGTCCTTCATGCGCGACCCCGAGAGGCGGCCATCACGGGCCACCACCAGCCGGGCTTCGCCGCGCGCCAGGGCGGCGCTGGCGATGGCACGGCCGATGCCCTCGACGCCGCTCTCGGTGAGGGTGTCATCGACGATGCCGCGAATATCGTAGGCGCGGAAGATCGAGGCGGGAGCCTGAAGCGTGCTGTCCTGGGTCATCTCGTCGTCCTGGTGCGTGGGGCGGCAGGCGTCAGTGGCGGCCGGAGTGGCCGAAGCCGCCGTCGCCGCGGAGGCTTTCGTCGAAGTCGTCGACCAGCTCGAGGTCGGCCTGCACCACCGGCACGAGCACGTACTGCGCCAGGCGCTCGAAGGGCTCGAGGGTGAAGGTCGTGGTGCCGCGGTTCCACACCGAGATCATCAGTTCGCCTTGGTAGTCGGAGTCGATCAGCCCGACCAGGTTGCCGAGCACGATGCCGTGCTTGTGGCCTAGCCCCGAGCGGGGCAGCACCATGCCGGCGAGGCTCGGATCGGCGATGTGCATCGCCAGGCCGGTGCGCACCAGCTCGCAGTCGCCGGGCTCGAGCACCAGGGGGGCGTCGAGCAGGGCGCGCAGGTCCATGCCGGCGGAGCCGTCGGTGGCGTAGTGGGGCAGATGATCGCGCATCCGCTCGTCGAGCAGTTTGACGGCGAGGCGGGGGCGGTCGGTGATGGTCGGCATCGGGTGTCTTCCAGGGCTTGTGAAGTAGTGGATGAGGTCAGTCGGCCAGCCGGGCCAACGCTCGGCGGATCACGGCCTCGGCGAGATCGGCCTTGGGCTGGGGCGGCAGGTCTGCCTGGCCGGTGGTCTCATCCTCGCGCCATAGCAGCAGGGCGGCGTTGTCGTCGGCACCGAAGCCGAGCCCGGCTCGGGAGACGTCGTTGGCGACCACCATGTCCAGGTGCTTGCGCGTGAGCTTGTCGTGGGCGTAGGCCGCAAGCTCACGGGTCTCGGCGGCGAAGCCGACCACATAGGGGCGGTCGGGGCGCGCGGCGACGGCGGCGATGATGTCGGGGTTCTTGACCAGGCGCAGGGTGAGGGTGTCCTCATCATGCCGCTTCTTGAGCTTGTGTTCGGCCGGCGCCTCGGCGCGGTAGTCGGCCACCGCGGCGCAGCCGATGAACAGGTCGCATCCACCGGCCAGGCGCTGGGCGGCCTCGTGCATCTCCCCGGCGCTCTCCACGTCGAAGCGTTCCACACCTGCGGGCGTGGGCAGCGCCACGGGGCCACTGATCAGCTGCACCCGGGCGCCGAGGGCGGTGGCGGCGGCGGCCAGGGCATAGCCCATCTTGCCGGAGCTGTGGTTGGAGAGGTAGCGCACCGGGTCCAGCGGCTCGCGGGTCGGGCCGGCGGTGATCACCACGCGGACGCCCTCGGCGGGGCGGTCGGCGGGGGCGGCCAGCGCGCCCAGGATGGCTTCGGGTTCGAGCATGCGCCCGGGCCCCACGTCGCCGCAGGCTTGGTCACCGCTGTCCGGGCCTAGCAGTCGCCAGCCGTCTTCGGTCAGCCGGTGGGCATTGCGGGCGGTGGCCGGCTGGCGCCACATAGCCTGGTTCATGGCTGGCGCCATGGCCTTCTCGGCGTCGCTGGCCAGGCACAGGGTAGTGAGCAGGTCGTCGGCGTGGCCGTGGGCCAGGCGCGCCATCAGGTCGGCGGTGGCCGGGGCGATCAGGATCAGATCGGCCCAGCGGGCCAGCTCGATGTGCCCCATGCCGGCCTCGGCCTCGGGGTCGAGCAACGAGGTGCGCACCGGCTCGCCGGTCAGCGCCTGCAGGGTCAGGGGCGTGATGAAGGCCTGGGCGCCGTCGGTCATCACCACGCGCACCTCGCAGCCGGACTGCTTGAGCAGGCGGGCGAGCTGGGCGCTCTTGTAGGCGGCGATGCCGGCGCTGATGCCGAGCAGAACGCGCCGTCGGGGGGCTGTCGACATGGTCGTATCCGCGCATGAGGCTGATCGCCTACCTTACCATTCGGCCGCATTCTTGCGTAGCCGCCGCCTGGCGAGCCTGGACTACACTGCCCGGGAGAAACAGGCGGGAGGTCGTGATGTCGATTCGTGACTGGCCGGAGGGCGAACGCCCCCGGGAGAAGCTGCTGGCGCTGGGGCCCGAGGCGCTTTCCGATGCCGAGCTGCTGGCGATCTTCCTGCGCGTGGGGGTGCGCGGGCGTTCGGCGGTGGACCTGGCCCGCGACCTGTTGTCGGTCTTCGGCGGCCTGCGTCCGCTGCTCGAGGCCGAGCGTTCCCGCTTCTGCGCCGAGCGCGGCCTGGGAGAGGCGAAGTTCGTGCAGCTTCAGGCCACCCTCGAACTGTCCCGGCGCCACCTGGCCAGCCGGCTGGCGCGGGAGGAGGCGTTGACCTCGCCGTCGCTGGTGCGCGCCTATCTCGCCTCGCGGCTACGCCATCTCGGTCACGAAGAGTTCGCGGCGCTGTTCCTCGACAGCCAGCACCGGGTGATCCGTTTCGAATCGCTGTTCCGGGGTACCCTCGACAGCGCCTCGGTGTACCCCCGCGAGGTGGTGAAGCGCGCGCTGGAGCTGGGCGCCGGGGCGCTCATCCTCGCCCACAATCATCCCTCCGGTGTGGCCGAGCCCAGCGATGCCGATCGTCGCATCACCGCACGGCTCAAGGAGGCGCTCGCGCTGTTCGAGATCCGGGTGCTGGATCATTTTGTGGTCGGAGACGGCGAAGTGGTGTCCTTCGCCGAGCAAGGGCTGCTATAATCCGCCGCGATCAAAACACAGCAGTGGCAGTCGTGCTCGCCCAAAACGGACCCCGCGAGGTGAAGTTGGCCGGCGATGGCGCTGCATCAATCTGCACGTCGCTTGTCTGGCAACGTTGACTCTGGTATAAAGTGCAGCCTTTGAATTCCCTTGGGTCAAATGACAGCGGGGTCGTCCCGGTTTTGCCCGACAGGTTTTGAACAATCAGGTATCCCTACCTGGCCAAGCGGTTGGAGGCTCTCATGTCCAAAGTATGTCAGGTTACCGGCAAGCGCCCGGTGACTGGTAATAACGTTTCACACTCCCAGCGCAAGACGCGTCGTCGTTTCGTGCCGAACCTGCACAGCCACCGTTTCTGGGTGGAGTCCGAGAAGCGCTTCGTCCGCCTGCGCCTCTCCTCCAAAGGCATGCGCATCATCGACAAGAAGGGCATCGAAGCGGTGCTCGGCGACATTCGCAAGCGTGGCGAAACCGTCTAAGCGTTTCCATCAGGGAGAAGACTCATGCGTGACAAGATTCGTCTGGTGTCCAGTGCCGGTACCGGCCACTTCTACACCACCGACAAGAACAAGCGGAACACTCCGGACAAGATGGAGATGAAGAAATTCGATCCGGTTGTTCGCAAGCACGTGATGTACAAGGAAGCCAAGATCAAGTAAATCGGGATCCCCGCGGTTCCCGAGATCGCTTCCGCCGCAGGCCTCGGCCTGTCCTCAAGAACCCGGCCCGATGGTCGGGTTCTTGCGTATTGATCCTCGAACGCCGCCGAGAGCGCATCGCCCCATGCCCGAGTTGCCCGAAGTCGAGACCACCCGGCGTGGCATCGTCCCGCACGTGGAGGGTCGCGAGATCACCGAGGTGGTCGTGCGTCACCGCCGCCTACGCGTGCCGGTGCCGGCGGACCTGCCCGATCGCCTGGTGGGCATGCGTATCGGCGCACTGGCGCGGCGCGCCAAGTACCTGCTGATGCCCCTGGAGGGCGACGATAGCACCCTGCTGTGGCATCTCGGTATGTCCGGGAGCCTGCGCATCGCCCGAGTCGGCGAGTTACCCAAGAAGCACGATCATCTCGACCTGGTGCTCGAAGACGGCGCGGTGCTGCGCTACCACGATCCGCGGCGCTTCGGCTTCGTCGACTGGCTGGCCGGCGACGCCGAGCATGACCCGCGCCTCGCCAAGCTGGGGCCGGAGCCGCTCTCCGAGGCCTTCGACGGCGAGCGGCTGTATACCCTGTCGCGGCGCCGGCGGTTGGCCGTGAAGCCGTTCCTGATGGACAATACCGTGGTGGTGGGGGTCGGCAACATCTATGCCGCCGAGGCGCTGTTCCTGGCCGGCATCGATCCCCGTCGCGCCGCCGGGCGGATTTCCCGGCGACGCTACGAGCGCTTGGCGGCCGCGGCTCGCGAGGTGCTGGCCGCCGCCATCACCCAGGGCGGCACCACCCTGCGCGACTTCGTCGGCGGCACCGGCGAGCCGGGCTATTTCGCCCAGCGGCTCAATGTCTATGGCCGCGATGGCGAGCCCTGCCGGCGCTGCGGCGCCGAGCTGCGCCTGGTGACCCTGGGTCAACGAGCCAGCGTATTCTGCGGTGAGTGTCAGACCTGACGCGCCGCGATCCGATTCGATGCCCCGGCGCATGGCCCGGTGGCATCCCCTGAACGTCTCCACGACGCCCACGACGAGAGTCCCGACATGACTGCCCTACGCTCACTGCGCCTGAAGAAGAATGCCGATCGCCGCCTCAAGGCGGGGCATCTCTGGCTGTACTCCAACGAGATCGACACTCAGGCCACGCCGCTCAAGGCCTTCGCGCCTGGTGAGCAGGCCCAGGTCGAGGCCGCCAACGGCAAGGCGCTGGGCGTGGCCTACGTCAATGCCCATTCGCTGATCTGTGCCCGCCTGGTCTCCCGCGATCCGGGCATGCTGCTCGATCGCTCGCTGCTGGTGCATCGTCTGAACCAGGCCCTGGCGCTGCGTCAGCGCATGTTCGACAAGCCGTTCTATCGCCTGGTGCATGGCGAGGGCGACCTGCTGCCGGGGCTGATCATCGATCGCTTCGGCGACGTGCTGGTGGTGCAGATCAATACCGCCGGCATGGAGGCGATGCAGGAGTCGCTGCTCGACGCCCTGGACAAGGTGATCGCACCGAGCGCCGTGGTACTGCGCAACGATACCTCCGGTCGCCGTCAGGAAGGCCTCGAGCGCCAGGTCGAGGTCATCAAGGGCACACTGCCGGAGGCGGTGGAGCTCGAGGAGAATGGCGTGCGCTTCGTCGCCCCGGTGCTCGACGGCCAGAAGACCGGCTGGTTCTATGACCACCGCGTCAACCGTGCCTGGCTCAACCAGCAGGTGGCCGGCAAACGGGTGCTCGACCTGTTCAGCTATGTCGGTGGTTGGGGCGTGCAGGCCGCCGCCCATGGCGCCAGCGAGGTGCTGTGCGTGGATTCCAGCCAGCCGGCGCTCGAGCGTGTCGCCGACAATGCCGCCCTCAACGGCCTGCACGAGCAGGTCACGGTGGGGGCGGGCGATGCCTTCGAGGCCATGGCCGCCCTCAAGGCCGACGGCGAACAGTTCGACGTGGTGATCCTGGATCCGCCCGCCTTCATCCAGAAGCGTAAGGACACCGCCGCCGGCGAGCGTGCCTACGGCAAGCTCAACCGCGAGGCCATGCGACTGCTGGGCCGCGACGGCCTGTTGCTCTCGGCGTCCTGCTCGATGCACCTGGCGCCGGAACGCCTGGTGGATAGCGTGCGTGGTGCCGCCCGCCATCAGGATCGCCACGCCCAGCTGCTGTTCCAGGGCCACCAGGGGCCGGATCACCCGGTGCATCCGGCGATCCCCGAGACGGCCTACCTCAAGGCGCTGGGCGTGCGCGTCTTCCGCGACTGAAGACAGCGCAAGGGCTTGCCTCGGGCGGTGGAATTGTCACATCGTGCCAAGGCAAGTCGCCCGCCCTTTTCAAGGAAGACGCCATGACCGAGGTGCCCTGGACCTTGATCTTCGCCCACGGCAACGCCCTGCTGGTGGGCCATGTGAGCAACCTGCTCGACGCCGCGGGGATTCCCTGCGAGCTGCGCAACATGACCCTCGGTGGTGGCGCCGGGGAGCTGCCGCCGCTGGAGTGCGAGCCCCAGGTGTGGGTCGCCGCGCACAATCGCGAACAGGCCGAGGCGTTGGTGCAACAGGCGCTCGAGGACCCGGCGCCGGGGAGCGCTTGGCGCTGTCCGGCCTGCGGCGAGGAGCTCGAGGGTGCCTTCGATACCTGCTGGAATTGCGGTGGACGCAAGGAGGACGAGCATGGCCGCTGAGCCTGGCGCGCTCGATTGGGACCTGTCCGAGCCCTTCCTGATCGATATCCTGGTCGGGCCAGAGGCCATCGATCACTATGGTCACGTCAACAACGCCCAGTATCTGCGCTGGGTGGAGCAGGCCAGTTGGGCGCATTCCGGCCAACTGGGCCTGACGCTTGAGGACTACCGGGCACTGGATCGCGCCATGGCCGTGCACCGTCACGAACTCGACTATCTGGCGCCGGGGTTCGAGGGCGAATGCCTGGCCATGGCCACCTGGATCATCGCCTGCGATTCGCGCCTTACCCTGACTCGCCGTTTCCAGCTGATGCGCCCGCGAGATGGCATCACCCTGCTGCGCGCGCGCACCCGCTACGCCTGCATCGCGCTCTCCAGTGGCCGCCTTCGCCGTCTACCCCGGGAATTCGTCCAGGCCTACGGCGGAGCCCTGGCCACAGAAACCTGATCGCATAGGACTGACTGCCGAACCGTTCCGGGCCCCGGAGGCTCCCAGCCTCGAGGGGGAAGGGATAAAGGCGGCGGTCGAGCAGTGTCGCCAATCCGCTACGCGATTTTCTCCTCCTTGTCAGCTTGCGTTCATGCGGGCTTAACGCGGCGCTCACCGACCTGACAGGATGCACCGAATGGTCGCCGGTAGCCTCTGGGGTGTGTCTTCATCCCAGAGGATTTCCGTCATGACCTGCGTCACTCTCGTGACTCCCTTCGCCGTTCCTGCCGCCGCCAAGTGGGCCTTTACCACGCGCCGTGTGAAGCGCGATGACGTTCATGCCCTCGTGAGTCTTGATCATTCGGCTCGCGCCGGTGATCTGATCCTGTACGAGATTCTCCAGGTCGGCCAGCACAAGCGACTCCAGCTGGCCTGCGGCCGTCCCAGCGAGAGCTATCCCGGTGACCTGGTGGTGGTATGCGTGGGTGATCGCTACGCGCCGGATCAGTTCATGGGGCGCGCCGAGGTGGATAAGCGCATGGATCTGTTGGCCGGTGGTGGCATCGCCGGCAAGGTGGAGGCGGCCCACGCCCGGATGGCTCGTCCCACTCAACTGCGTCCGCTGGGCTTTCTCGCCGACGCGTGGGGCGAGGTGGTCAATATCGACCGCTACGCCATCGTCGATGCGCGTATCCCCGATGACGTCGTGGTGCTGGGGGTGTTCGGTGCTTCCATGAACGCCGGCAAGACCACGGCGGCGGTAAGCCTGGCCCACGGCCTCAAGCGTGCGGGCTTCGCGGTGGAGGGAGTCAAGGCCACCGGCACCGGCGCCTTCGGTGATTTCAATGCCTTCGCCGATGCCTCGGTTGCGGTCAGCGACTTCACCGATGCCGGCATGGCCTCGACCTTCCGCTGCCCGCTGACGCGCATCGAACGCGGCTTCGAAGCTCTGGTCGGTGGAGCGGCGTCGCGTGGCGCCGAGGTGGTCGTGGTGGAGATCGCCGACGGGGTCTTTCAGGACGAGACCGCTGCGATCCTGGCGGATTCCGCGATCATCGAGCGCCTGGACGGCATCCTGTTCGCTGCCCCTGATGCCCTGGGTGCGGTGGGTGGCGTTGCGGTACTCAAACGCCATGGCCTGAGGCCCTTCGCCCTGGCAGGCATGCTGAGTCTGTCGACCCTCGGCAGTCGCGAAGCCAGCGGCGAGACCGGACTGCCGGTGGTCAAGCGCGAGGCGTTGTGCGACCCCGAGGCCGTATCGAGGCTGGTGGCGCCGATCATGAAGAGACGCGTCGGTCTGTCCGTGCTCAAGGGCCCGATGGATAGCGAACGTCTGGCCACGGGTGCCACCGCATGAGCGAGTTTCCCGAACTCTCGGGGGGTGGCAGAGACCGGCAGATCGCGCTGGTGGCGGGCTTGGGGATCATCCAGGCGGGCTTGATGATGGCCACGGCCTTCGCCACCCGTGACGTCTTCATCGCTCTGCGCCACGCAACGGGCGAGAGTCCAGCTCAACTGCCGTTGACGTCGCTGGCGGTGCTGGTGGCCGCGGCGCTGGCCATCGCCGCCTGCCAGGCCCTGGCCAGGGGCCGCGGCGAGGCCATCGGCCAGAGCTACGCGGTGGAGCTGCGCAGCGTGGTCTTTCGCGCCATCGCCGCCCTCGGTGTCGAGCGTGCTGGTCGCCGTCTGGGGGGGCTGTCGCTGCGCTTCGTCGGAGATCTCTCGGCGGCCCGGGGCTGGGTCGGCATGGGGATCACGCGGCTGGTGTCGGCGGCGGTGGTCTTTCCCATGGCGGCGCTGTGTCTGTGGCTGATCGATCCCACCCTGGCGATGGCTGGCATGCTGCCGATTCTCGGTGCAGTGACCCTGGCCGCGGGTCTGGGGCTGGCGCTCGGTCGCCTGCATCGTGATCTGCGTCGGCGCCGGGCCGGGGTGGCCATTGCGGCGATGGAGCGTATTCCCATCGCCCGCGAACTGGCGCTGATGAATCGTCTGCCCAGGGAGCTTGCCAGCCTCGAGCGCAAGGGACGACGCAGCGCCGAGGACGCGGTGCGTCGAGTGCGGCGGGTGTCGTTGTTGCGCGCGCTGCCCAACGCCTCCCTGGGGCTGGGTGGCGCGATGGTGCTGTGGGCCACCGCGCGCTTCGGGCTGACGGCGGCGGACGCCGCTGCGGCGCTGTCGGTGCTGGCGATCCTGGTGGTGCCGGTGCGCGAATGCGTGGGGGTCTGGGATCGCTACAGCGCCTGGTGCATCGCCCGCGACAAGTGCCGGACACTGCTCGGGCGGGCCGAGGCGTTGCCGCGAGTGCGCCGACGGGGGCGGCCGGTGCCGCTGGACCTGGAGTGCCTACGGGTGGACGGCCGCACCCTACACCTGCGCATCCGCGCGGGCCAGCGGGTACGCCTGGACACCCATGATCCGGATCTGGCATCTCGGGTGCTGGCGGTTCTGGCGCTGCGGCGCGCGCCGCAGGCGGGTCGACTGCACTTCGACGGGCTGCCGAACCAGCCGGCCATCGCCTATATCGGGGATCGTCCCGTCGTGCTCCGGGGCAGTCTGCGCCGCGCGCTGACCATGGGGGCGGCTGCCCGCCCCGACGATGATGACATCACCCGGGTGGCGCGGGAATGCGGCCTGGGCCCCGCCATGACACGCCTCGGTGGTCTGGATGGACGGGTCGAGGAGGGTGGAGGCAACCTGACGCCTGGGGAGTCCCTGCGGGTGGCCCTGGTCCAGGCACTGCTGTCGCACCCCGACCTGGTGGTGGTCGACAGCCGCCTGTGGCCGGCGCTCGAGGATGCCGCTGAACTGTTCAGGCGGCTCAACGCCCGTTGTCCGGCCACCCTGGTGCACGATCTGCCCGAGGCGGTGGCCGGCGATGTTGGCATGGTGCTGCGCCTGTCAGAGCATGAGGGTCGCAAGACGCAGCCTTCGGTTCGCCGGAACAGTAAACTTGGGTCATGAAAATTATCAGTGTCGTAACCGCCTATACCCTGGTGTTGCTGACCATGGCCTGTACCGGCGCGGTGCTGGCCTACTGGAGCGTCGAGCGCAGCACCTGGCTGAGTGATCGAATGAACCTGGCGCACCGTTCCTACGAGGCGCACCTGAACCTGTCGACCCACAGCTACCGGCTGTTCAAGCAATACGCGGATGCCCTGCTGATCGGCGATCAGGATGGTGGCGAGGGAGAGCGCCAGCTGAATGAGTTGGTACGCCGGGATATCAGCGAGATCCGCGATATTGTCGGCGCCGAGATCGAGCTGGTGGGAGACGAAGAGGTCGAGGAGCTGGAGCTGCTGGCCAGGCTCGAGGACCAGCTGGACGAGGTGATCTACGGCTACGCGGAACTGATCGACTCGGAGCAGGAGTTCGACCCGGTCAGCCGCTGGCTGAGCTTCTACGCCCTGCTCGATGAAGCCATCGATGAGCGCTTCCGGGAGCTGATGGACATCGCGCTCGAGGGCGAGATCGAAGAGGTCCGTGAAGCCCGCGAGGAGATCGCTCGGGGAGCCCGCCAGACGCGCTGGCTGGCGCTGGGTTTCGCGCTGTTGGCGGTGGCGCTGACGGTGGCGGTCATGGTGTTCTACCGTCGTCGGGTGTCGCGGCGCTGCCAGCGTCTGATGGCGGGGGTCGAGCGCATGCACAAGGGGGCCTTCGGTCACACCATCGCGATCACCGGCGACGATGAGCTGGGCCGTATCGGTCGCTTGCTCAATCAGATGGGTGCCGACGTGCGCATCCATCGGCGCGCGCTGGAGCGCCAGAACAGCGCGCTGGAGAGGGCGGTGGCGGATCGAACCGGTGAGCTCGAGCGGCTGCTGGAGGAGGCCCGTCGGGCAGAACGCCATCGGCGCCGGCTGCTGGCCGATGTCAGCCACGAGCTGCGTACACCCCTGACCATCATCCAGGGCGAGTGCGACGTGATACTGCGGGCGCGCCAGGCCGATGAGGGCGATTATCGCGAGGCACTGCGTCGCGCCCGGGAAGCGGCCTCCCATACCACCGCGCTGATCGATGATCTGCTGACCATTGCACGCCAGGAAAGTGGCGAACTACGCTTGCGCCCGCAGCCAACCGAGCTGGTCGCGTTTCTCAAGGATAGTATCAGCCTGTCATCGGTATTGGTGTCACTGGAGACCGAGGTCTCCGCCGCGCCCATCGAAGTGGATCGTCTCCGGTTGCGACAGTCGGTGCTGGCGCTTCTGCAGAATGCCCGAGTCCACGGTGGCCCCCGGGTGGTGGTGCGCCTGGGTCGTCACGACGACGGCTGGCGGATCTCGGTGGAAGACGATGGCAGGGGAGTGTCGGTGGCCGACAAGGCGGTGGTATTCGAGCGCTTCTATCGCAGTGCCAATGCCTCCGCAAACTACACGGAGGGCAGCGGTCTGGGGCTGCCTATCGTGCGTGCCATTGCCCGTGCCCATGGAGGCGACGCCGGTCTGGAGGACCGGCCGGGCGGTGGGCTGATCGTCTATATCGATGTGCCAGGGATGGCCGAGGAGTCCGCGTCGAAGTGAATGTGTTGGTAGTGGAAGATGAGCATCGAGTCGGGGACTTTCTGTGCCGCGGGCTCAAGGGAGAGGGCTGGACCGCCACCCGCGCCGCCGACGGTGAAATGGCGCTGTCGCTGTTGAAGGAGGGGGGCTACGATGTGGTGCTGCTCGACATCATGTTGCCGGGCATCTCCGGCCATGAGGTGTGCACGCGGATCAGGGGACGGGGCGACGAGGTGCCGATCCTGATGCTGACGGCATTGGATGCCACCGACGAGAAGGTCGTGGGGCTGCGCAAGGGCGCCGATGACTATCTGAGCAAGCCCTTTTCCTTCGATGAACTGATCGCTCGCATGGAGGCGCTGCATCGCCGTGCCGCGGGGTGGGCGGACGCGATCGCCGACGCACCAGCGGCGGATCCGGTGCAGTTCGATCGTGAGGCGCTGTGCCTGAAGATCGACGACGAGGTGATAGAGCTGTCTTCGAAGGAGCGCGGCCTGCTGGCGCTGCTGCTCGGCAATGCCGGGCGGGTGATGAGTCGCGAGCGCATTCTCAACGCGGTCTGGGGGCTCAATGAGGATCCGATGACCAATACTGTCGATGTCTATGTGGGGCGGGTGCGGCGCAAGCTCGGCGACCATGCCTCGCGCATCACCACGGTTCGCGGCGCGGGATACCGCTACGACGCTCCGGCCCCCTGAGGCGCTTTGCCGGCTCGTGGGTTCGGGGGATCTCACTCGGAGGTGTGTCTTGCTGTCTTTTGGCCGTGATGCCGAAAAATCTTTTGTCGCTTACCGGGCGGTTTATGGAACTTTCCGTTTTTTCTCAAGGGCTTTATTGGCAAAAAAATACTGTGCTTCACTGTAGTTGACGATAAAAATGCTGTGCTATGAAACGATGGGAGAGTCGTCATGCAGATCGCCGTCCCGAAAGAAATCAAGAACCATGAATACCGTGTCGCCCTGACCCCCAGCGGTGCCCGCGAGCTGGTCGGGCGCGGCCATGCGGTCGTCGTCCAGGCGAGTGCCGGCGAAGGAGCGGGCTTCAGCGACGCCGATTACGAGGCCGCCGGTGCGCGCCTCGAGTCCGAGGTGGCTCGGGTCTGGGCCGAGGCCGAGTTGATCCTCAAGGTCAAGGAGCCGCAGCCCGAGGAGGTCGCACGCCTCTCCCGTGGGCAGACGTTGTTCACCTACCTGCACCTGGCCGCCGAGGAAGCGCTGACCCGCGGGCTGATGGCCAGCGGCGCGACCTGTGTCGCCTACGAGACCATCACCGCCGCCGAGGGCGGGCTGCCGCTGCTGGCGCCGATGAGCACCGTGGCCGGCCGCATGGCGGTACAGGCCGGTGCCCACAGCCTGGAAAAGGCTCAGGGCGGGGCCGGCGTGCTGCTGCCCGGCGTACCCGGCGTGGCACCGGCCAAGGTGACCGTGATCGGGGGCGGCGTGGTCGGCGAGAATGCCGCGCGCATGGCGCTGGGGCTGGGCGCCGAGGTGACGGTGCTGGACAAGTCCATCCCGCGCCTGGAGACCCTCGATGACCGCTATCAGGGTCGCATGAAGACCGTCTTCTCCACCGCCGACGCCCTGGACGAGGCGGTGCGCGAGTCCGACCTGATCATCGGTGCCGTGCTGGTGCCCGGGGCCGCCGCGCCCAAGCTGATCACCCGTGCCATGCTGGCCGACATGAAGCCGGGCAGCGTGTTGGTGGACGTGGCCATCGATCAGGGTGGCTGCTTCGAGACCAGCAAGCCGACGACCCATGCCGAGCCGACCTATGTGGTCGACGGCGTGGTGCATTACTGCGTGGCCAACATGCCGGGAGCGGTGGCGCGGACCTCCACTCAGGCGTTGACCAACGCCACCCTGCCGTTCGTCGTCGCCCTGGCCGACAAGGGCTGGCAGCAGGCGCTGGCCGACGATGGCCACTTCGCCGCGGGGCTCAACGTCCATGATGGCCAGCTGACCTACCGGGCCGTGGCCGAGGCCTTCGGGCTCGAGTACGTGGAGGCCGGCGGGCTGATCGGTTGATGCCCGTGGCCGGTCGTTTATTAGGATGAGTGATAGGGTAGGGTCGGCGCGGCGTCGATCCTGCTCCTCTCGCCTCTCGCCTCTCGCCTCTCGCCTCTCGCCTCTCGCCTCTCGCCTCTCGCCTCTCGCCTCTCGCCCTTCGCGCTCGAGTCGGTCGCCTTGGCCGGGGCGCCGCGTTACCATGGCGGGCATTCGAGAGTCAGCAGAGTTCCGCCTTCATGAGCGCATCGTCCGACAAGACCCGTGTGTTGACGGGAATCACCACCACCGGCACCCCTCACCTCGGCAACTACGTCGGGGCCATCAAGCCTGCCATCACGGCGAGCCAGGACCCCAGCGTCCAGTCCTACTATTTCCTCGCTGACCTGCATGCCCTGATCAAGTGCCAGGACCCCAAGCGGGTCCAGCAGTCGCGTCTGGAGATCGCCGCCACCTGGCTGGCACTGGGGCTCGATACCGACAACGCCATCTTCTATCGCCAGTCGGACATCCCCGAGATCGCCGAGCTGAACTGGATGCTGTCCTGCGTCTGCTCGAAGGGCTTGATGAACCGCGCCCATGCCTACAAGGCGGCGGTGGCGGAGAACGAGGAAACCGGCAGCCCGGACCCGGATCGCGGTATCACCATGGGGCTGTTCGGCTACCCGGTGCTGATGGCGGCGGACATCCTGATGTTCAATGCCGACAAGGTGCCGGTGGGGCGCGACCAGGTCCAGCATATCGAGATGGCGCGTGACATGGGCGGTCGCTTCAATCATCTCTTCAAGGGCCAGTACTTCTCCCAGCCCGACGCGGTCGTCGACGAGCGGGTCCAGGTGCTCAACGGCCTGGACGGTCGCAAGATGTCCAAGAGCTACGAGAACACCATCCCGCTGTTCGTCTCCGAGAAGAAGCTGCTCAAGCTGGTGCGCAAGATCAAGACCAACTCGTTGGAGCCCGGCGAGCCCAAGGATCCGGACACCTGCACCCTGTTCCAGATCTACTCGGCCTTCGCCAGCGTCGAGGACGCCGCGGCCATGCGTGTCGAGTATGCGAATGGCATCGGCTGGGGCGAGGCCAAGAACCGGCTCTTCGAGCAGCTGAACGCGCAACTGAGCGAGCCCCGCGAGCGTTACCAGGCGTTGCTGGAAGACCCCGGCCACATCGAGCAGGTGCTGCGCCAGGGGGCCGAGCGAGCCCGCGCCGAGGCCGCTCCCGTCATGGATCGCCTGCGCGAGGCGGTCGGGCTGGGGCGCTTCGTCTAACCCCGGTTTCAGGTGTTGAGATTGGCGGCGGCGCCTCCGACCTTGGTCGGGGGCGCCGCTGTGATAGAGTACCGGCCAAGGCGCCGCAGAGCGCCACGGCCCGCACCCCGACATGGAAAGAGAGAACTTGATGACCAGCGAAGCCAAGCGTCCCCTCTATGTGCCCTACGCCGGGCCGCCTCTGCTCGAGATGCCCCTGCTCAACAAGGGTAGCGCCTTCACCCGCGAGGAGCGCTTCGAGTTCAACCTGATCGGCCTGTTGCCGCAGAACGTCGAGACGATCGAGGAGCAGGCCGAGCGGGCCTATCGCCAGTATCGCCAGTGCCAGACCGACCTGGATCGCCACATCTACCTGCGTGCCATCCAGGACGACAACGAGACCCTCTACTTCCGTCTGGTCTCCGAGCATCTCGAGGAGATGCTGCCGATCATCTATACCCCGACGGTGGGGCAGGCCTGCGAAGAGTTCTCCAACATCTACCGCAATCACCGTGGGCTGTTCATCTCCTACACCGATCGCGGCCGCATAGACGACATCCTGCGCAGCGCCACCAAGGACCGGGTGAAGGTGATCGTGGTCACCGACGGCGAGCGTATCCTCGGGCTTGGCGACCAGGGCATCGGCGGCATGGGGATCCCCATCGGCAAGCTGTCGCTGTATACCGCCTGTGGCGGCATCAGCCCGGCCTACACGCTGCCGATCCAGCTCGACGTGGGCACCAATAACCAGACCCTGCTCGACGATCCCATGTACATGGGCTGGCATCATCCGCGGATCTCCCAGGAGGAGTATGACGCCTTCATGGCCGAGTTCATCTCCGCCGTGAAGCGCCGCTGGCCGAGCGTGCTGCTGCAGTTCGAAGACTTCGCCCAGACCAACGCCCTGCCGCTGCTTCACCGTTATCGCGACGAGCTGTGCTGCTTCAACGACGACATCCAAGGCACCGCTTCGGTCTGCGTGGGCACCCTGATGGCCGCCTGCAAGGCGCGTGGCGAGGGCGTCGGCGACCAGCGCGTGGCGGTCGTCGGCGCCGGTTCGGCCGGCTGCGGCATCGCCGAGCAGATCGTGGTGGCCATGCAGGCCGAAGGGCTCTCCGAGCGCGAGGCGCGTCGGCGCATCTACATGGTCGACCGCGAGGGGCTGGTGACCGAGAATCAGGACTGGCTGCGCGACTTCCAGCGCCGCCTGGCGCAGGCCCCGGCGCTGGTCGCCGAGTGGGACGGCCAGGCACTGTTGGAGGTGGTCCGGCGGGTCAAGCCAACGGTGATGCTCGGCGTCAGCGGTCAGCAAGGCATCTTCACCGAGGAGGTGATCCGCACCATGCACGCGGGCTGTGCCTCGCCGTTGGTGATGCCGCTGTCCAACCCGACCTCCCGCGCCGAGGCGGTGCCCGAAGACGTGATCCGCTGGACCGACGGCCAGGCGATGGTCGCCACCGGCAGCCCCTTCCCGCCGGTGGAGCACGCGGGCCGCTCCTACCCGATCGCCCAGTGCAACAACGCCTACATCTTCCCGGGCATCGGCCTCGGGGTGGTCGCTTCCGGCGCCAATCGCATCACCGATGCCATGCTGATGGCCGCCTCCCGGGCGCTGGCCGATGCGGCGCCGGTGGCCAAGACTGGCCAGGGTGCGGTGCTGCCGGCGCTCGCCGATATCCGCGAGCTGTCCAAGGCGATCGCCTTCGAGGTGGGTGTCGAGGCCCAACGTGAGGGGGTGGCGCTCAAGTCCGATGAGCAGACCCTGCGCGATGCCATCGAGCGTCACTTCTGGACGCCGGAGTATCGCGCCTACCGTCGTCGCTCCTTCTAAGGCGGCGCCGATTCCTGGCGGCGCCCTGCGCGCAGCGCTCGCGGCCTGATGGCAGGCCATGAATCAGAACGCCCCCGCCGGCTGAGCCGGCGGGGGCGTTTTGCTGCGCGGGAGCGGTCGGCGATCAGGCCGAGCCGATCATCTTGCGCAGCACGTAGTGCAGGATGCCGCCGTGGCGGTAGTACTCCAGCTCGTTGGCGGTATCGATGCGGCACAGCGCCTCGAGCGTCTGCTTGCCCTGGTCGCCCTCGATGGTCACCGCGACCTTGCCGCCCGGGGTGAGTTCATCGAGGCCCTGGATGGAGACGCGTTCGTCGCCGCTCAGGCCCAGGGTCTGGCGGGTCTCGCCCTCGGGGAACTGCAGCGGCACCACGCCCATGCCGATCAGGTTGGAGCGGTGGATACGCTCGAAGGACTCGGCCAGCACCGCGCGTACGCCGAGCAGCCGGGTACCCTTGGCGGCCCAGTCGCGTGAGGAGCCGGTGCCGTATTCCTTGCCGGCGATGACCACCAGCGGGGTGCCTTCCTGCTGGTATTGCATGGCCGCGTCATAGATGGCCATCTGCCGGCCGGTGGGCACATGGCGGGTCTCGCCGCCGACCACTCCGTCGAGCATCTCGTTTCTGATGCGTACGTTGGCGAAGGTGCCGCGCATCATGATCTCGTGGTTGCCGCGCCGCGAGCCGTAGGAGTTGAAGTCCACCGGCTTGACGCCGTGGTCCTGCAGATAGCGACCCGCCGGGCTGTCGGGCTTGATGGCGCCGGCCGGCGAGATGTGGTCGGTGGTCACCGAGTCGCCGAGCATGGCCAGCACGTGGGCGCGTTCCACATCCTCGGTGGCGGCGGGCTCGCGCCCCATGCCCTCGAAGAACGGCGGATGCTGGATGTAGGTGGACGCCTCGCTCCACTGATAGACCTGGCTCTCGGGGACGTCGATGGCCTGCCAGACCTCGTCGCCCTCGAACACCTCGGCGTACTCCTTGCGATACATCTCGGTACGCACCTGCTCTACGGCCTCGGCGATCTCGGCCTGGGACGGCCAGATGTCTTGTAGATAGACCGGCTGGCCTTGCTCGTCGTTGCCCAGCGGCTCGCGGGCGAGGTCCTTGCGCACGTTGCCGGCCAGCGCGTAGGCCACCACCAGGGGCGGCGAGGCCAGCCAGTTGGTCTTGACCAGCGGGTGGACGCGGCCCTCGAAGTTACGGTTGCCGGACAGCACCGAGGCTACGGTCAGGTCGCCGTCGGTGATCGCCTGCTCGATGGGCTCGGGCAGCGGGCCGGAGTTGCCGATGCAGGTGGTGCAGCCGTAGCCGACCAGGTTGAAGCCCAGCGCGTTCAGGTCGTCCTGCACGCCGCCGGCGGCCAGGTAATCGGTGACCACCTTGGAGCCGGGGGCCAGTGAGGTCTTGACCCAGGGCTTGGTGCCGAGCCCGCGGGCCCGGGCATTACGGGCCAGCAACCCGGCGGCCATCATCACGCTGGGGTTGGAGGTGTTGGTGCAGGAGGTGATGGCGGCGATCGCCACCGCGCCGGGGTCGAGGCGGAAGGCCTCGCCCTCGAGGTCGACCTGCTGGCTGTCGTGGTGTTCGTAGCTCTCCTCGACGCCGACCGCGGTCTGGCCACCCTCGGAGAACAGGCGGCCCTTTTCTTCGGAGGACAGCGTCGCCTTGCCGTCGTCCTCCATCACCTTGGCGAAGGCCTTCGGCATGTCCGCGAGGGTGACGCGGTCCTGGGGCCGCTTGGGCCCGGCCAGGCTGGCCTCGACCTCGTGCATGTCGAGGGTCAGCGAATCGCTGAAGATCGGCTCGGCGCCGGGTTCGCGCCACAGGCCCTGGGCCTTGCTGTAGGCCTCGACCAGGGCGACCTGCTCGTCGTCGCGGCCGGTCAGGCGCATGTAGGTCAGGGTCTCGTCGTCGACCGGGAAGAAGCCGCAGGTGGCGCCGTATTCGGGGGCCATGTTGGCGATGGTGGCGCGGTCGGCCAGCGGCAAGTCCTTGAGGCCATCGCCGTAGAACTCGACGAACTTACCCACCACGCCGCGCTCGCGCAGCATCTGGGTCACCGTCAGCACCAGGTCGGTGGCGGTGATGCCTTCACGCAGCTTGCCGGTGAGCTTGAAGCCCACCACCTCGGGAATCAGCATCGACACCGGCTGACCGAGCATGGCCGCCTCGGCCTCGATGCCACCGACGCCCCAGCCGAGCACGCCCAGGCCGTTGATCATGGTGGTGTGGGAGTCGGTGCCGACCAGGGTGTCGGGATAGGCGAAGGTTTTGCCGTCCTGTTCCTTGGTCCATACCGTCTTGCCCAGGTACTCGAGGTTGACCTGGTGGCAGATGCCGGTGCCCGGCGGTACCACGCGGAAGTTGTCGAAGGCTTGCTGGCCCCAGCGCAGGAACTCGTAGCGTTCGCGGTTGCGCTCCATCTCGATGGCGACGTTGTCCTTGAAGGCGCTGGGGTCGCCGAAGTGGTCGACCATCACCGAGTGGTCGATCACCAGGTCCACCGGTGACAACGGATTGATGCGTGCGGGGTCCTCGCCGAGGGATTTCACGGCGGCGCGCATGGAGGCCAGGTCGACCACCCCGGGCACGCCGGTGAAGTCCTGCATCAGTACGCGGGCCGGGCGGTAGCCGATCTCGTGATCGGACGAGGCGGTCTTCTGCCAGTCGACCAGGGCCTGAATGTCCTCGCGATCGATGCCTTCCTGGTCGGCGAAGCGTAGCTGGTTCTCCAGCAGGGTCTTCAGCGTCATCGGCAAGCGGTCGATGTTGCCCAGCGCCTCGGCCGCCTTGGGCAGGCTATGGTAATGGTAGGTGGTGCCGGCGGCCTCGAGGGTCTGCAGGGTCTCCGGTAGGGATGGGGTGCTCATGGTGGGCCTCCTGTCACGGGAGAAATGATCGAACCATCCTGGTCCTGTCCTGTACTTACATGGTCATGATAGAAGGCCTTTTCAACCACCGCGCCGGCAACGGCGTCGCGACCCTTGAAATGACGGCGGTGGTCCCCATATATCTTGGCAGCGACCCAGGCCGGGGAGGTAGGTATTCATGCACGAGGAAGCGCTGGACAGCCAGGCGGTGCGCTGCCCTTACTGCGATGCGGGGTTCGAGCTGTTGATCGATGTCTCGCAGGGGAGCCACGCGACCTGGGAGGACTGCCCGCAATGCTGCGCGCCGATTCAGCTGCGCATCGAGGTGTCGCTCGTCAGCGGCGAGCTCGAGTCGCTCGCCTTGGGGCGCGACGACGAGGTGCTGTGAGCCGACGAGCCTCTCCGGCACCACCATCGATTTTGACTATCCGTGCCATTGACTCGCTTCAGTGGTACGGCGAGGATGCCTGATTTAGCGTAGGCATCCCGCACCACTCACCCTGAGTGTCACCTACGATTGCAAGGAGATTCGCATGAGCGTACTGGTTGGACGTCAAGCCCCGGATTTCGAAGCCGCGGCCGTGCTGGGCAACGGCGACATCGTCGAGAACTTCAAGCTGTCCGACAGCAACGGCAAGCTGCGCGTGCTGTTCTTCTGGCCGCTGGACTTCACCTTCGTGTGCCCGTCCGAGATCATCGCCCACGACAACCGTCTGGCCCAGTTCAAGGAGCTCGGTGTCGAGGTGATCGGTGTGTCCATCGATTCCCAGTTCACTCACCACGCCTGGCGCCTGACCTCGCCGGAGAAGGGCGGCATCGGTGAAGTCGGTTTCCCGATCGTGGCCGACGTCAAGCACGAGATCACCCAGGCCTACGGCATCGAGCACCCGGAAGCCGGCGTCGCCATGCGCGGCTCCTTCCTGATCGACGAGAACGGCGATGTCCAGCACCAGGTGGTCAACAACCTGCCGCTGGGCCGCAACGTCGACGAGATGCTGCGCATGGTCAAGGCCCTGCAGTTCCACCAGAAGAACGGTGAAGTCTGCCCGGCCGGCTGGGATGAAGGCCAGGAAGGCATGAAGGACACCGCCGAGGGTGTCGCCAGCTACCTGGGCAACCACGCCGGCGCCCTCTAAGCCTGCGTGTTCCCATCGGGGCGGCCTGCGGGCCGCCCTTCGTGTCTTTACAGCGGCCTTGGCGATGCCGACGGCTCGTCGCTATCGCCAAGCCTGTTGCCCCTTCGAGTATTGCGAGGTTTCCCCATGAGCGACGCGCGTCACGAACGCCTGATCATCCTCGGTTCCGGCCCCGCCGGCTACACCGCCGCCGTCTATGCGGCTCGCGCCAACTTGAAGCCGCTGCTGATCACCGGCATTCAGGCAGGCGGCCAGCTGACGACCACCACCGACGTGGACAACTGGCCGGGCGACGAGGCCGGTGTGCAGGGCCCCGAGCTGATGGAGCGCATGAAGCGTCACGCCGAGCGCTTCGATACCGAGGTGTTGTTCGACCATATCCATGAGGTCGAGCTGCGCGGCAAGCCCTATACCCTGAAGGGCGACAACGGCACCTACACCTGTGATGCGCTGATCATCGCCACCGGCGCCAGCGCCCGCTATCTGGGGCTGGAATCCGAGCAGAAGTTCATGGGCCAGGGCGTCTCGGCCTGCGCCACCTGCGATGGCTTCTTCTACCGTAACCAGGAGGTTGTGGTGGTCGGCGGCGGCAACACCGCCGTGGAGGAGGCGCTGTATCTCTCCAACATCGCCTCGAAGGTCACCCTGGTGCATCGCCGCGATAGCCTGCGCGCCGAGAAGATCCTCCAGGACAAGCTGTTCGAGAAGGCCGAAAACGGCAACGTCGAGCTGGTGTGGAACCATACCCTCGACGAGGTGCTGGGTGACAACAGCGGCGTCACCGGCGCGCGGCTCAAGTCCACCGAGGACGGCAGCACCCGAGAGCTCGGTGCGCCGGGGGTGTTCATCGCCATCGGCCACAGCCCCAACACCGGCATCTTCGAGGGCCAGCTGGACATGGCCGGCGGCTACATCAAGGTGCAGTCCGGCCTCGCCGGTAATGCCACCGCGACCAGCGTGCCCGGGGTGTTCGCCTCCGGCGATGTGATGGACCATGTCTATCGCCAGGCGGTGACCTCCGCCGGCACCGGCTGCATGGCGGCCCTGGATGCCGAGCGTTATCTCGACGAGCTATAAACCAGCGGCAAGGTACAAGGCTCGGGAGGCGAGGAAAGGCTCCAGGGGGGGGAAGGCGTGACAGGGTCCCCGGTGTCGTCGCCGATCCAACCTGGCGCCTGGTAGCTGGCAGCGGTCAATAGTGTGGTGGCACCTCGTCGTCCGGGCGGGGTGCCGTCGTGTCGGCCTCCTGCAATGCCTGGCGTTGCTCCCTCAGCTTGTGCTGCATCAGCTCGTTGAGCCGCTCGAGCTTCATCAGGCGCTTCTCCTGGGTGGCCACCGCCTGGTCCAGGGTATCCAGCCAGTGCTCCTGGTAGGCCAGTCGGCTCTCCAGGGCCTCGAGCCGTGCGGCCTGGTCGGAGGGCGTGTCTGTATCGTGCATGATAGACTCCTTATGCCGTGTCTATGCTCGTCATGTCGCGGCTCGCCTTGGCCCTGTCCGAACGCCGTGTTTCGCCGCGGCGTTCGGCTGGTCGAGGGCTGCCGGGTCGGGGGCGGCCGCATGGCCGTTTGGTGCCCCGATCTCATTACATCCGTTTCCTACGACAAGAGAGCATCCGAGGTTTATGAATCGAAAGGTCGTGTTTCGTTGCAGTATCGTCAGCCTGCTGCTGGCCGCGCCGGCGCCGTTGCTGATCGCCTTGTTCGTCCAGCTGGCCGGGGGCGAGCTGTCGCGTGGTCTGTTCGCCGAGGTCGGCGGCCTGACGGTGGTCTATGTCGCCGCGGCCCTGGCGGTCTTGCTGTTGTTGCTGATGGCCACCCTGGTGATCAACGCCTTGACGCCCCAGCTGTCCAACATCGCCGAGGTCGAGGACGACGGTCGGGAGATCGGCGAGGTCAAATGGTTCAACGTCAACAAGGGTTATGGCTTCATCACCCGCGACAGTGGCGAGGATGTCTTCGTCCATTTCCGTGCCATTCGCGGTCGCGGGCACCGTACCCTGGCCGAGGGCCAGAAGGTGAAGTATCACGTGTCACGCAATGAACGGGGGTTGCAGGCCGACGACGTCACCGTCATCACCTGAAACTGGCCTGCGCTCGATCATATGGCGTTGGAAGGTCGTCTCGAGATACTGAAGTAAACTCCGCTCTCTCGGCGACCTTCCGCTGGTGACCCACACGGAAGTGGGAAATGCGATAGCCCGTAGGGAACGGGCTTAGCCCTGATCTTCGCTCGGCACAGTTTTCCCCGTTCCTGTCTAGACGACAACGCCCCGCCTTCGCGGGGCGTTGTCGTTTCGGGTCACTGCCCCGAGTCGGGCCAGTCGATGGTGGCCTCACCGCCGTCCGGCAGCACCTGCAGGAAATGGTCGGGGGCGTCGCCGGGCTGCCAGCCCCCCAGTGAGCAGCGCACCTCGCAGCCGAGCCGCCCCGCGGCGGCGCGGGCGAACTCGGCGTCGGTGGGCCAGGGCGATTCGCCGCTGTCCAGCCATAGGCTGGCGAAGCCATCGGCGGCCTTTTCGATCAGCAGCACCGGAATCTCGGCCCCGCCGTGGCGGCCTTGGGTGCGCCAGCGATGCTTGCCGGCCGAGGCCATGGGCGCGGCGTCGATGGCGTCGCCGAGCCAGGCGTTCAGGGCCTCGGGCTCGATACGGGCCAGGTAGATCTCGATGTCGGGATAGCGTTCCATGGTGTCCTCAGGGGCGTGATGTGCCGTCGGCGAACAGCCGCGTCATGATCGCTTCGTAGACGCGGCTGAGGTCGTCGAGGTCGTCGGCACGGACCCGTTCGTTGACCTTGTGGATGGTGTCGTTGCGCGGGCCGAGTTCGACGACCTGGCTGCCCAGGGTGGCGATGAAGCGGCCATCGGAGGTGCCGCCGGCCGTGGACAGCGTGGGGCGGTGGCCCATCACGTCCTCGACGCCGTCGACCGCGGCGTCCACCAGCTCGCCTTCCGCGGTCAGGAAGGGCTCGCCGTTGAGGGTCCAGTCGATATGGAAGTCCAGGCCATGGTCGGCGAGGATCGCCTCGGTGCGCTCGCGCAGCGTCTCGTGGGTCAGGGCGGTGGAATAGCGGAAGTTGAACACCACCTCCACCTCGCCGGGGATGACGTTGGTGGCGCCGGTGCCCGAGCGGATGTTGGAGATCTGGAAGCTGGTTGCCGGGAAGGAATCGCTGCCGCCGTCCCAGTGTTCGTGTACCAGGGCGTCGAGTGCCGGGGCGGCCTCATGGATCGGGTTGCGCGCCATGTGCGGATAGGCCACATGGCCCTGCACGCCCCTGACGTGCAGCACGCCGCCCAGTGAGCCGCGGCGGCCGTTCTTGATCACATCGCCGAGCCGTTCGGTCGAGGAGGGCTCGCCGACGATGCAGTAGTCGAGGCGCTCGTGGGCCTCGCGCAGGTGCTCGACCACGGCGCGAGTGCCGTCCACCGCCGGGCCTTCCTCGTCGGAGGTGATCAGGAAGGCCAGGCGCCCCGAATGATCGGGATGGGCCGTCACGAAGCGCTCCACGGCGGTGAGCATGGCGGCCAGGCTACCCTTCATGTCGGCGGCACCGCGACCGCACAGCATGCCGTCATCATCGATGCGCGGCTCGAAGGGCGGATACTGCCAGTGTATGTCGGGGCCGCTGGGCACCACATCGGTGTGGCCGGCGAAGGCCAGCACCGGGCCATGGTGGCCGCGCACCGCCCAGAAGTTCTCGACGTCGCCGAACGGCAGGCGCTCGACGGTGAAGCCGAGGGCCTCCAGGCGGTCGATCATCAGGTCCTGGCAGCCCAGGTCGTCGGGGGTCACGGAAGGGCGGCGCATCAGCGCCATGGCGAGGTCGAGGGTCGGGGATAGCGAGGCATCGGAGAGGGTCGAGGTCATGCGGGATTCCGGCGGGCCGAACCCCGGCGCCCGAAGGCGCCGGGGCAGGGCTCAGTTGTGGGCGTGCAGGGCGTCGTTGAGCGCGATGGCGCTCTTGTTGGTCAAGCACTCGATGCGGCCGTTCTGGGAATTACGGCGCAGTAGCAGGTCGTCCTGGCCGGCCAGTTCGCGGGCCGCCACGACCTGGGCTTGCTGGCCCTGATCGTCGAGCACGGCAACCTTGGCGCCGGCGGTGAGGTAGAGGCCGGCCTCCACGGTGCAGCGGTCGCCGAGCGGGATGCCGATGCCGGCGTTGGCGCCGATCAGGCAACCTTCGCCGACCTTGATCACGATGTTGCCTCCGCCGGACAGGGTGCCCATGGTGGAGCAGCCGCCGCCCAGGTCGGAGCCCTTGCCGACCATCACGCCGGCGGAGATGCGGCCCTCGATCATGCCCGGGCCCTCGGCGCCGGCGTTGAAGTTGACGAAGCCCTCGTGCATCACGGTGGCGCCTTCGCCGAGGTAGGCGCCCAGGCGCACCCGGGCGGTGTCGCCGATGCGCACGCCGGCCGGCACCACGTAATCGGTCATCTTGGGGAACTTGTCGACGCAGTCCACCGACAGGGTCCGGCCTTCGAGGCGGGCCTTGAGGCGGCGGCTCGGCAGTTCCTCGATGTCGATCGGGCCCTCGCTGGACCAGGCGATGTTCCGCAGCAGGCCGAACATGCCGGTCAGGTCGGTGCCGTGGGGCTTGACTAGACGATGCGACAGCAGGTGCAGCTTGAGATAGACCTCGGGGGCGCTCTGCGGCGGGGCGTCCTCGCGGATGAAGGTCGCCACCAGCGGGCGCCGGCTGGTCGCCAGGGCCTCGGCGAGCTCGGCCTGATCGGCGTGACCGGCGGCCTTCAGGGCCTCGGCGAGTTCGTTGCATTGTTCGGGCAAGAAGCTGATCGCGGCATTGCCGGCGGGGGCGTCGAGCACCCTGGCGGCGGCCTCGATCAGGGCGTCGTCGGGGTTCAGCAGCGGCGCCGGATAGTAGATTTCCAGCCAGTTGCCCTGGGTGTTCTGGGTGCCGATTCCGAGTGCAAAGCTTTGCATGAGGTGTCATCTCGCATCAGGGGAAGGATCGGGCCGTGGCCCGCCTAGAGGTCGTCGTAGTCGCCGTCGCGGTATCCGACGAGGATGTCATCGCCGGTGTCGAGCAGCGGGCGCTTGAGCAGGGTGGGGTGGGCCAGCATCAGGGCGCGGGCCTGGTTGGCGTCGATGTCCGTCTTGTCGTCGTCGGGCAGTTGACGCCAGGTGGTGCTGCGCTTGTTGAGCAGGGTCAGCACCGGCACCCGTTCGAGAAGGTGCTCGAGCAGTACGGCAGACAGGCCGTCTTCGCGCAGGTCGTGGAACTGGAAGGGCTGCCCCTGGGTTTCCAGGGACTTGCGCGCGCGGCGGCAGGTGTCGCAGTTCTTGATGCCGAACAGCGTCATCATGGTGTTCTCTCCTGATCAGGCGTGGCGTTCGACATGGCGCCGCAGGCGACGGGCGGCCTCGGTGGTGGCCTCTCGCTCGTCGACCAGCGCCAGGCGGATGCGGCCGGTGCCGGGGTTCGTGCCGTCGACGCCGGGCCGACCCATGTAGCTGCCGGGTAGCACGCCGACGTGCTGCTCGGCGAACAGTGAGCGGGCGAAGGCCGCGTCGTCGCCGCCGGGCACCGCCGGCCACAGGTAGAAGCTGGCCTCGGGGGCGGGAAAATCCATCACCGGGGCGAGGATCTCGGTCACCGCGGCGAATTTCTCCCGATAGGCATCGCGGTTGGCGCGCACGTGGGCCTCGTCCCGCCAGGCGGCGATCGAGGCATGCTGCAGCGGCGGTGGCATGGTGCAGCCGTGATAGGTGCGGTAGCGACGGAAGGCCGTGATCAGCGTGGCGTCGCCGGCCACGAAGCCCGAGCGCAGCCCCGGCAGATTGGAGCGCTTGGACAGCGAGTGGAACACCAGGCAGCGCCGATAGTCGTGACGGCCGAGCTCGGCGCAGGCCTGCAGCAGCCCCGCGGGCGGGGCGGCCTCGTCGAGGTAGAGCTCCGAGTAGCATTCGTCGGCGGCGACGATGAAGTCGAACTCGTCGGCCAGTGCGATCAGCTTCTTGAGCTCGGCGAGCGGCGTCACCGCCCCGGTGGGATTGCCCGGCGAGCAGGTGAAGACGATCTGCACGTCGCGCCAGGTGTCGGCCGGCACCGCGTCGAGGTCGGGACGAAAGCCGTGTTCGGCGCGACAGTCGAGATACAGCGGCGTGCCGCCGGCCAGCAGGGCGGCGCCTTCATAGATCTGGTAGAAGGGGTTGGGCACCGCCACCCGCGCCGGCCGGGTGCGGTCCAGTGCGGTCTGGACGAAGGCGAAGAGCGCCTCCCGGGTACCGTTGACCGGCAGCACCTGGTGCTCGGCGTCGAGCCCCGCCAGGGCGAAGCGCCGCCGGGCCCAGTCGGCGATGGCGCCGCGTAGCTCGGCGGCCCCGATGGTGGTCGGGTAGTGGGCCAGGCCGTCGAGGTGGGTCGCGATCGCCTCCAGGGCGCCGGCATACGGCGGGTGGCGCGGCTCGCCGATGGTCAGCGGGATATGGACCAACCCTTCGGGAGGCGTCACGCCGGCCTTGAGGGCGGCGAGCCTCTCGAAGGGGTAGGGCTGGAGGGCATCGAGGTCAGGGTTCATGAGTGTCCAGTCGCAGCCGTGGTCGGCGTCGTTATGATGTCACATGGCAAGACGCCGATTATAGGGAACCCCCGCAGGGGGCTCAAACGAGGCGCTCAGCCACTGACGTCGAGCATCTCGATCAGTCGTTCGCGCAGGCATTGCTGGCGCTCGGGGTCGGTGATGGGATTGCCGCTCTTGTCGGTGATGAAGAACACGTCCTCGACGCGTTCGCCGAGGGTGGCGATCTTGGCCGCCGAGAGGGCGATGCCTTGCTCCATGAAGATGCGCCCGACTCGTGCCAGCAAGCCAGGGCGGTCCGGTGCGGTGAGTTCCAGCAGGGTGCGCCCGCCCGCCGTGTCCTGTTCGATGGTGACCTTGGTGGGCACCCGGAAGTGCTTGAGCTGGCGCGGCGTGTGACGGGTGACGATCTGCGGGTAATCGTCCGGGTCATCGAGCTCCTCGACCAGATGATGGTGGATCTCGTGCAGACGCGCCGGCTCGCGGATCGCGCGGTTAAGGTCGTCGAGGACGATGAAGGTGTTGAGTGTCCAGTCGTTGCTGGAGGTGGCGATGCGGGCGTCGTGAATCGATAGCCCGAGCTGTTCCATGGCCGCCGAGGTGGCGGCGAACAGGTCGTCCACCGAGCGGGTATGGATGAACACCTTGGTGCCGCCCTCGGCCATGTCGTCGGTGGGCGCGCTGAGCATCACCAGCGGCAGCTCGCTGGCGTGGTGGGCGAGGATGCCCTGGGTCTGCCAGGCGATCTCGCTGGGGGCATACTGCAGGAAATAGTCCTCGCCCAGCGATTCCCACAGCCGGTCGACGCGGGGCATGTCGGCGCCCACCGTGGCCAGCAGAGAGTGCGCCTCGTCGCGGGTCTCGCGGACCGAGTCATCGCGTTCCAGCGGGTTCTCGAGGCCACGGCGCAGGGCGCGCTTGGTCTCGGCATGCAGCTGGTGCAGCAGCGAGGCCCGCCAGCCGTTCCACAGCGTGGGGTTGGTGGCGGTGATGTCGGCGACGGTCAGCACATAGAGGTAATCGAGGCGGGTCTCGTCGCCCACCGTGCGGGCGAATTCGCTGATCACCTCGGGATCGCTGATGTCGCGTTTCTGGGCGACCATCGACATCAGCAGGTGGTGCTCCACCAGCCAGGCCACCAGCCGGGTGTCGCGGCCGGACAGCCGGTGCAGGGCGGCGAAGGCCTCCACGTCCCGGGCGCCGATCAGCGAGTGGTCACCGCCGCGGCCCTTGCCGATGTCATGGAACAGCCCGGCGATCCACAACAGCTCCAGCTTGGGCAGCTGCGGGACCAGGGTGGCCGCCACCGGATAGGCCTCGCGGGCATCCGCCTTGCGGAAGCCGTGGATGCACTTGAGCAGGCGCAGGGTGTGGGCGTCCACGGTGTAGATGTGGAAGAGGTCGTGCTGCATCAACCCCACGGCCTGGCCGAAGACCGGCAGGTACTTGCCGAGCACGCCGTAGCGGTTCATGCGTCGCAGCTGGCGGGCGACGTTGCCGCTGGAGCGCAGCAGGGCCATGAACAGCCGCTGATGGCGCGGGTCCTCGCGGTAGCGGTCGTCGATCAGGTGGCGGTGATCGCGGATCAGTCGGATGGTGTCGGCGCGCACGCCCTCGATCTCGGGGTGTTCGGCCATCAGCAGGAACAGTTCGAGCAACGCCGAGGGCGCCTCGCGGAACACCGTTCGCGTACGCGCCTGGATGTAGCCGCCGGTGATCTCGAAGCGGGCGTTGAGCGGCACCGTCTCGAGCGTCTCGTCGTCGCGCAGGATGGCCTCGTCGAAGTGCTGCAGCAGCATGTCGTTGAGCCCGGCCAGGGTGGTGACGTGGCGATAATAGCGCTTCATGAACTGTTCGACGGCGAGGCGCTCGGGGGTGTCGCGGTAACCGAACAGCTCGGCGATGGTGGCCTGGTGGTCGAACAGCAGGCGATCCTCGGCGCGCCCGGTGAGCATGTGCAGGGCGTAGCGTACCTGCCACAGGAAGGCCTGGCCCTGGCTGAGGATGCGCAGCTCGGCGTCGTTCATGAAGCCGATGGCGACCATGTCCTCGTAGCGCTCGGTGGCGAAGTGTCGCTTGGCGACCCAGCCGATCATCTGGATGTCGCGCAGCCCGCCGGGCGAGCTCTTGATGTTGGGCTCCAGGTGGTACTCGGAGTTGTTGAAGCGGTAGTGGCGGGCGATCTGTTCCTGCCACTTGGCCTCGAAGAAGCGGTCCGCCGGCCACAGTCGGTCGGTGGCCAGGCGCGCCTGCATCGCCTCGCGCAGCCGCTCGGGGCCGGCCAGGGTGCGTGATTCGAGCAGGTTGGTGATCACCGTGACGTCGGCGGCGGCCTCGCGCTCGCAGTCGCCGAGCGAGCGCACGCTGTGGCCGATCTCCAGGCCGATGTCCCACAGCAGGGTGATGAAGTCGGTCAGCGGTTCGCGGAAGGGTTCGTCGTCGTCGTGCTCGAGCAGCAGCAGCAGGTCGATGTCCGAGCGGGGGTGAAGCTCGCCACGGCCGTAGCCGCCCACGGCGAGCAGGGCGATGCCCGCGGGCCAGTCATGCTGCTGCCAGGCGAGCTCCAGCAGGCGGTCCAGGCACCAGGCGCGGCTATACACCAGGTCGCGGATGTCGTCGCCGGCATGGAAGCGTGTGTCCAGGCGAGCCTGGATCTCGGCCAGCGCGGCCTTGAAGGGAGCGATCGGTGACCGGCTGCCGGTCAGCTCGGTCTGGAACGCCTCGACGTCGAACAGGCTCTCGTCGGGCGCGAAGGCGTAGTGGTGCAGCAGCATGGCGGCCGACTCAGTGGGCGGCGAGGAAGGAGAGGTCTTCGTCGCTGCGCGCGGTCATCACTTCCACGCCGGTCGCGGTGACCAGCAGGGTGTGCTCCCACTGGGCGGTGAGGCCCTTGTCCTTGGTGACCGCGGTCCAGCCATCGCGCAGCACTCGGGTGCGGCGGTCGCCGATGTTGATCATCGGCTCGATGGTGAAGCACATGCCTTCCTCGAGGGCGATATCCGCCTCCGGGGCATAGCCGTCGTAGTGCAGCACCTGCGGCTCCTCGTGGAAGCCGGCGCCGATGCCGTGGCCGCAGAAGTCGCGCACCACGGAGTAGCCGTTGGCCTCGGCGTGCTGCTGGATGACGCGTGCCAGCTCGGAGAGACGCGCGCCGGGGCGGACCAGGGCGATGCTCTTGTAGAGGCATTCCTGAGTGACGCGACACAGGCGGCCGCCCTGGATGCTTTCGCCGACGATGAACATCACGCTGGAGTCGCCGTGATAACCGTCGGTGGTCTTGACCGTGATATCCAGATTCATGATGTCGCCCTTCTTCAGCTTCTTGCCGTCGTCGGGGATGCCATGGCAGACCACGTGATTGATCGAGGTACACACGGACTTGGGGAAGCCGTGATAGTTGAGCGGGGCAGGCGTGGAGCCGAGCTGGTCGACGATGTAGTCGTGGCAGCGCCGATCGATCTCGCCGGTGCTGACGCCGGCCTCGACGTAGGGGGCGATCATCTCGAGCACGCTGGCGGCCTGGCGACCCGCTTCGCGCATCTTCTCGATCTCGTCGGGCGTCTTGATGGGTACGTTCATGGAATCTCGAAATCAGGGGTGGTGTCGCCGGGGGTGGAGGCGCGAGGGCCTCGGGCGACTTCATCTTGAGAGTGATCCATGGTATAAAGCTGCGCGCTTTCCTGCAATCGCCGATCCTTCGGTGCCGCTCGCGGCCCTTCGGTGTGAGCAGGGCGCGAATATATCAATGCAATGCCTTGAAAACACACACGCACCGGCACATGGTCCCGGGTGCCGTCGGCGCGTCCGTCGGTCGGATCCATGGGGTGCGTGGAGGCCTAACCCGATTTACCAGGAGTCATCCATGGCACACGTCAACATGCGTGATCTGCTGAAAGCAGGCGCCCACTTCGGTCACCAGACCCGTTACTGGAACCCGAAGATGAGCAAGTTCATCTTCGGTGCTCGTAACAAGATCCACATCATCAACCTCGAGCATACCCTCCCGGCCCTGAACGAGGCCATCGGCGTGGTCGAGAAGATGGCCGCCGCGAACAACAAGATCCTGTTCGTGGGCACCAAGCGCAGCGCCAGCAAGATCGTCAAGGAAGAGGCCAAGCGCGCCGGTCAGTCCTACGTCAACCACCGCTGGCTCGGCGGCATGCTGACCAACTTCAAGACCATCCGCGTCTCCATCAAGCGTCTGCGCGAACTCGAAACCATGCACGAAGATGGTACCTTCGAGAAGCTGACCAAGAAGGAAGTCCTGGTGGCGACCCGCGAGGAAGAGAAGCTCGAGCGGTCCATCGGTGGTATCAAGGACATGGGCGGCCTGCCCGACGCGCTGTTCGTGATCGACGTCGACCACGAGCGCATCGCCATCAACGAGGCGAACAAGCTGGGCATCCCGGTCATCGGTGTGGTGGATACCAACTCCAACCCGGACGGCGTCGACTACGTGATCCCGGGCAACGATGACTCCATCCGCGCCATCCAGATCTACGTCAAGGCCATCGCCGACGCCTGCGGTCGTGCGAAGGAAGGTCGTCCCGACGAGTTCGTCGAGGTCACCGAAGACAACGCCAGCGACGCCGCCGCCGAGTGATCGTCGGCCCGCTCGGGTGGCGGCCGGCGTTCGCGTCGGTCGCCGCCAGGCGCGGCCCTAGGGCCGCGCCCCGGGGCGGGTGATGGACGCGCCGGGCCACGGCCCGGCTTTCACATTCCAGGTCGAACCATTCAGAGGACACTACCATGGCAGCTATCAGCGCCTCCCAGGTCAAGGAACTGCGCGAGCGCACCGGGCTCGGCATGATGGAGTGCAAGAAGGCCCTCACCGAGGCCGGCGGTGACATCGAAACCGCCATCGAGAACCTGCGCAAGAACTCGGGTCTCAAGGCCTCCAAGAAGGCCGATCGCACCGCCGCCGAAGGCGCCGTCGTGACGCGTATCGCCGAGGACGGCAGCTACGGCGTGATGGTCGAGATCAACTCCGAGACCGATTTCGTCGCCCGTGACGACAACTTCACCGCCTTCGCCGGCCGTGTCGCCGATGCCTTCTTCGCCGCCAAGAGCGAAGACGTCGCCGCCATCATGGAAGGCGAGCTGGAAGCGGCTCGCGAGCAGCTGGTGCAGAAGATCGGCGAGAACATCGGCGTGCGTCGCAGCGTCGTCGTCGATGCCCCGGAAGGTGGTCTCGTGGGCGCTTACGTCCACGGTGGTCGCATCGGCGTGCTGATGACCCTGACGGGCGGCACCGCCGAGGCCGCCAAGGATGTCGCCATGCACGTGGCCGCCATCAACCCGGCCGTGGCACTGCCGGAGAACATGCCGCAGGACAAGCTGGACGCCGAGAAGGCGATCATCCTGGCCCAGCCGGACATGGCCGGCAAGCCGGAGCAGATCGCCGAGAAGATGGTTCAGGGCCGCCTGAAGAAGTATCTGGCCGAGAACAGTCTGACCGAGCAGGCCTTCGTCAAGGACCCGAACCAGACCGTGGCCGAGTACGTCAAGGCCGCCGGTGGCGAGGTCGTTGGTTTTACCCGCTTCGAGGTGGGTGAGGGCATCGAGAAGGAAGAGGTCGACTTCGCCAAGGAAGTCATGGAACAGGCTCAGCGTAGCTAAGGCGCGAGCCGGTTTCCGTATGAAGATGGCGTGCGCGAGAGCGCACGCCTTCGCGTATCCGGCCGGTCCATCCGGCCATCCAGATTCCTCGAGTTTCCGGGAGACATGCCATGAGCAGTGCCGAGCCACTTTCCACCAAGACCGATAAGCCTCGTGCCGAGGTCTCTAAGTACAAGCGCATCCTGCTCAAGCTGTCCGGGGAAGCCCTGACCGGTGATGCCGACTTCGGCATCGACCCCAAGGTGCTGGATCGCATGGCGCTGGAGATCGGCCAGCTGGTCGGCATCGGCGTCCAGGTCGGTATCGTGGTCGGTGGTGGCAACCTGTTCCGTGGTGCCGCGTTGCACGAGGCAGGCATGGAAAGGGTGACCGGCGACCACATGGGCATGCTGGCCACGGTGATGAATTCCCTGGCGATGCGGGATGCCCTGGAGCGCTCCAACATTCGTTCGCGGGTGATGTCGGCGATCCCCATGAGCGGCGTGGTGGAACACTATGACCGGCGCACGGCGATTCGCTACCTGACCTCCGGCGACGTGGTAATGTTCTCCGCGGGCACCGGTAACCCCTTCTTCACCACCGATTCCGCCGCCTGCCTGCGCGGCATCGAGATCGACGCCGACGTGGTGGTCAAGGCCACCAAGGTTGACGGGGTCTACGACAAGGACCCGGTCAAGCACGCCGATGCGGTCAAGTACGAGCAGCTGTCCTACGATGACGCGATCGACCAGAAGCTCGGGGTCATGGATTTGACCGCCATCTGCCTGGTACGGGACCATGACATGCCGGTACGCGTGTTCGACATGAACAAGCCGGGGGCGCTGCTGAACCTGGTAGTAGGCGGCCGGGAAGGCACGCTGATTGATAGAGGGTGATATCGTGATTGACGAGATCCAGAAGGACGCACAGAGCCGCATGAAGAAGAGCCTCGATGCTCTTCAGCACAACTTCAAGAAGATCCGCACCGGTCGGGCGCACCCCAGCATCCTGGAGGCGGTGACCGTCGATTACTACGGCGGACAGGTGCCGATCCACCAGGTGGCCTCGGTCAACATCGAGGACGCGCGGACCCTGGCCGTGGTGCCCTGGGAACAGCAGATGGTGCCCAAGGTCGAGAAGGCGATCATGACCGCCGAGCTGGGCCTGAACCCGGCGAGCGCGGGCAACGTGATCCGCGTGCCGATGCCGATGCTGACCGAGGAAACGCGCAAGGGCTACATCAAGCAGGCGCGTCAGGAGGCCGAGAGTGCCCGCGTGGCGGTGCGCAACGTCCGTCGCGATGCCAACGGCGACATCAAGGCGCTGCTCAAGGACAAGGACGTCAGCGAAGACGAGGCGCGCCAGGGTGAGGAAGCGGTCCAGAAGCTCACCGACAAGACCGTCACCGAGATCGACAAGGCCCTGGAATCCAAGGAACACGACCTGATGCAGGTCTGAGAATGGGCCGACGGCACCCACGGGTGCCGTCGTTCATGGAACGCCACACCCGCCATGCGAGACCTCATGACGTCATCCCAGTCTCCCGAGCCCCGTGCCGACGGGGATCGCCTGCCGCATCACGTCGCCATCATCATGGACGGCAACAACCGCTGGGCCAAGGCGCGCGGCATGTCCGGCGTGCGTGGCCATCATGCCGGGGTCGAGTCGGTGCGCGCGGTCATTCGTCGCGCCGCCGAGCGTGGCGTCGAGACGCTGACGCTGTTCGCGTTTTCCAGCGAGAACTGGAAACGGCCCGCCATCGAGGTCAGCGCGTTGATGGAGTTGTTCTTGATCGCGCTGAAGCGCGAGGTCAAGAAGCTGCATCAGCACGATATCCGTCTCTCGGTGATCGGCGACCGGAGCGGCTTCTCGTCCGCCATCCAGCAACACATCGAGCAGGCCGAGGCGCTGACCGCCGATAACCGTGGCCTGCATCTGGTGATCGCCGCCAACTACGGCGGCCAGTGGGACATCGCCCGGGCCGCCCGGCGACTGGGCGCACGGGTGGCCGACGGCACGCTGGCGCCGGAAGCGATCGACGAGGCGTCGCTCGGGGCCGAGCTGAGTCTCGCCACCCCGGTGGACCTGTGCATCCGTACCAGCGACGAGAAGCGCATCTCCAACTTCCTGCTCTGGCAGCTGGCCTACGCCGAGCTCTATTTCTCGCCGTTGCTGTGGCCCGACTTCGATGCCGAGGCCTTCGACCAGGCCCTGGACGATTTCGCCGGCCGCAAACGCCGCTTCGGCATGACCGACGACCAGGTTGAGGCCCAGCAAGGTGCTTAAACAGCGAATCATTACCGCCGCCTGGTTGGCGCCGCTGGCGCTGGCCGGCCTGTTCGGGCTCTCGGGGAGCGCCTTTTCTGCCTTCACCGCGGCCATCGTGCTGCTCGCCGCCTGGGAGTGGGCCAACCTGGCCGGCTTAGAGGCCGGCTACCGCCGCCTGGCGCCGGTGATCGGCCTGGGCCTGTCGATGGCATTGCTGGGCCTGATCGGCCAGCACCAGGCGAGCTGGCCGCTGTGGCTCGGCGCCCTGGGCTGGCTGCTCAATCTGTATTGGGTGATCGCCTATCCCGAGCGCCTCGCCCAATGGCACTCCAGCGGCATGCGCCTGGCCATGGGGTTGTGGGTGCTGCTGCCGACCTGGGTCGGCTTCAACGTGCTGCGCGAGACCGGCGGCGTGTGGCTGCTGTTCGTGCTGTTGCTGGTGTGGGGCGCCGATATCGGCGCCTACTTCGTCGGCAAGTCCCTCGGCCGGCGCAAGCTGGCGCCGAGTGTCAGTCCCGGCAAGACCCGGGAAGGCGTGTTCGGCGGGCTGGTGGTGGCCGAGCTTCTGGCGTTGGTGTTCGCCGACTGGCAAGGGCTGGCATTCGGCGCCACCCTGGCGCTGCTGGCGGCCACCGCCGTGGTGGCCCTGGCCTCGGTGGTCGGTGATCTGCTGGAAAGCATGCTCAAGCGCCACCGCGGCCTCAAGGACTCCAGCCGCCTGCTGCCCGGCCACGGCGGGGTGCTCGATCGCATCGACAGCCTGTGCGCCGCCGTGCCGCTGTTTGCCCTGCTGCAGGCGGGAGGATTCGGCGCATGAGCCTGCCGCCGTCCGTCACCGTATTGGGGGCCACCGGATCGATCGGCGTCAGCACCCTGGATGTGCTGGCGCGTCATCCCGAACGCTATCGGGTCCATGCGCTGACCGCCCATCGTTCGCGCGAGACGCTGTTGGCGCAGTGCCGGACGCACACCCCGGCGCTGGCGGTGCTCGAAGGCGAGGGCGATGCCGCCTGGCTGCGTGAGCGGCTGCGCGAAGCGGGGCTCGCCACCGAGGTGCGCTGTGGCCCCGAGGCGTTGGTCGAGGTCAGCGAGGCGCCCGAGGTCGATGTGGTCATGGCGGCCATCGTCGGCGCCGCCGGGCTGCTGCCGACGCTCGCCGCGGTGCGTGCCGGCAAGCGGGTGCTGCTGGCCAACAAGGAAGCGCTGGTGATGTCCGGGTCGCTGTTCATGGAGGCCGTGGAACGCCACGGCGCGACCCTGTTGCCGATCGATTCCGAACACAATGCCATCTACCAGTGTCTACCCGCCGAGCACCGTGGTGGGCTCTCCCGCCACGGCGTCACCCAGCTGTTGCTGACCGCCTCCGGCGGCCCCTTCCGCGGCTGGTCACGGCAGGCGCTGGCCGGCGTGACGCCTGAGCAGGCCTGCGCCCATCCCAACTGGTCGATGGGGCGCAAGATCTCGGTGGACAGCGCCACGCTGATGAACAAGGGGCTCGAGCTGATCGAGGCCTGCTGGTTGTTCGATGCCCACCCGTCGCAGATTCAGGTGGTCGTGCATCCGCAGAGCGTGATTCACTCGATGGCCGCCTATGCCGACGGCTCGGTGCTGGCCCAGCTGGGCAATCCGGACATGCGCACCCCGATCGCCTATGGGCTGTCCTGGCCGGAGCGCATCGATGCCGGGGTGGAGGCGCTGGATCTCTTCCGGGTCGCGCGGCTCGACTTCGAGCCCGCCGATGAGTCCGCCTTCCCCTGCCTGCGCTTGGCGCGTGAGGCCATGGAGGATGGCGGCACGGCGCCGGCGGTGCTCAATGCCGCCAACGAGATCGCCGTTGAGGCCTTCCTCGATGGTCGGCTGGGGTTCGCCGAGATCGGCGAGCTGGTATCGCGGGTGCGCGAGGCCTGTCCGTTCGAGCCCGCCAACGAGCTGGACGGCATTCTCGCCGCCGATGCCCGGGCGAGGCGTGAGGCATGGGCCTGGTTGGGGCGTCGCTAGCGCTTCTTTCGTTAATCTTACCGGAGACAGCCATGGGTCTGATCCAGAACGTGTTGGCCGTGATCGTGGTGCTCGGCCTGCTGATCACCTTCCATGAGTTCGGCCACTTCTGGGTCGCCCGACGCTGTGGCGTCAAGGTGCTGCGTTTCTCCGTGGGCTTCGGCAAGCCGCTGTGGTCGCGGGTCGACCGCCACGGCACCGAATTCGCCGTGGCGGCCATCCCGCTGGGCGGCTACGTCAAGATGCTCGACGAGCGCGAGACCCCGGTGCCCGACGCCGAGCGACACCTGGCCTTCAATCACAAGGGCGTCTGGCAGCGCATCGCCATCGTCGCCGCCGGTCCGTTGGCCAACTTCCTGTTGGCGCTGGTCGCCTATTGGTGCCTGTTCGTGGTCGGTACCAGCACCGTGGTGCCGGTGGTCGGCGATGTCACGCCCGATTCCCCCGCCGCCCGCGGCGGCCTGGTCGAAGGCCAGGAGATCACCGCGGTGCAGGGCGAGGCCGTGCGCTCCTGGGAAGACATCAACCTCGAGCTGGTGGCGGCCATCGGTGCCAGTGGCGAGCTGACGGTGAAGGCCCGCGACGAGGGCGCAAGCCAGGCCCGCGAGCACAGCCTGCCGGTACAGGACTGGTTGGTTCGCCAGGACCCGCCGCGGCCGCTGGCGACGCTTGGCGTGACGCCGTGGCGCCCGCGCTTGCCGGCGGTGCTCGGCCAGGTGGTGTCGGGCGAGCCGGCCGCCGAGGCGGGCCTGGCGGTAGGCGATGAGATACGCGCGATCGAGGGCGAGCCGGTGGCGGACTGGGCCGACTTCGTGCGACGGGTGCGCGGTCATCCCGGTGAGGCGCTGTCGCTGGACGTGGCCCGCGATGGCGAGCTCCGCGCGCTGACGCTGACGCTGACGCCGCGGCCGAAGACCCTCGAGGACGGTTCCACCATCGGCCACGTGGGCGTCGGCGTCGAGTCGGTCGCCTGGCCCGAGGAATATCGTCGCGAGATCCGCTACGGGCCGCTGGCCGCCGTCGGGCAGGCCGTCTCGCGTACCGGTGAGATGACGCTGCTGACGTTGGACTCGATCCGCAAGATGCTGGTCGGGCTGATTTCGCCGTCCAATCTCTCCGGCCCCATCACCATCGCCCGGATCGCCGGCGATTCCGCCCGTTCCGGGCTGGAGAGCTTCATCGGCTTCCTGGCCTACCTGTCGATCAGCCTGGGGGTGCTCAACCTGTTGCCGATCCCGGTGCTCGACGGTGGCCACCTGCTGTATTACTTGGTAGAAGCGGTGCGCGGGCGGCCGGTATCCGAACGTGTTCAGGCCGTTGGCCTGCGAATCGGACTGACGCTGGTCGGCACCCTGATGCTGATGGCGCTGTATTTCGACCTGATGCGGCTGTGGTAGGCCGCGTCGCGGCTTGTCAGTTACCCGTGCGAATGTATAAGGTGCCTGTCTGGACAGGTAGGCAGATCAACGCGAGTGAATCGACTGCATGAAGATCAAGACCATCGGACTGGCGGCGCTGCTGCTCGCCGGCGCCGGCAGCGGCGCGGCACAGGCGGAAACCTTCGACGTAAAGGACATACGAGTGGAGGGGCTGCAGCGCGTATCGGCGGCCTCCGTGTTCAATGCCTTTCCTGTCAATGCTCCCGACCGCGTCGATGACCGCGAGCTGGCCGCGGCGGCGCGAGAGCTGTTCGCCACCGGCCTCTTCGACGACATTCAGCTGGCCCGCGACGGCGACGTGCTGATCATCGAGGTTGCCGAGCGCCCCACCATCACCGCCCTCAACATCGAGGGCAATAGCCAGATTCCCGAGCAAGACCTGCGTCGCGGCCTGCGCGAGGCGGGCCTCGACGAGGGGCAGGCGCTGCAACTCTCGACCCTGGAGGAGATCCAGCGCGAGTTGTCCGGCGTCTATCAGGCTCAGGGGCGCTACAGCGCGAGCATCGATACCGAGGTCGAGCAGCTCGGCCAGGGCCGCGTTCGGGTCAATATCGATATCGACGAAGGCGCGGTGGCCAAGATCCGTCAGATCAACATCGTCGGCAACCAGGCGTTCGACGAGGCGACCCTGCGCGACGTCCTCGACCTGGAGGACCGGCCCGGTTGGTTCTTCGGCTGGTTCTCGAGCGATCAATATTCCCGACAGGCCCTGTCCGGGGACCTGGAACGACTGCGTTCCTATTACCTGGATCGCGGCTACGTCAACTTCAGCATCGACTCCACCCAGGTCTCCATCGGCCCCGACAAGTCGAAGATCTTCATCACCATCAACGTCGATGAGGGTGAGCGCTACCGCCTGGGCGACATTCGCTTCGCCGGCGACCTGCGCATCCCCGAGCGCGAGGCCCGGGAACTGCTGCAGGTGCAGGGCGGCGAGACCTTCTCACGCAGCGACGTGACCGCCTCGTCGGAGGCGCTGCGTTCGCGGCTCGGCGCCGAGGGCTTCGCCTTCGCCAATGTCGATGGCATCCCCGAGACGCGCAGCGATGGCAGCGTCGACCTGACCTTCCGTGTCGAGCCCGGCAACCGGGCCTATGTGCGACGCATCGAGTTCGTCGGTAACACCACCACCGACGATGAGGTGCTACGCCGTGAGATGATCCAGATGGAGGGCGCCCCGGCCTCCACGGAATCGATCAGTCAGTCTCGCGAGCGTTTGCAGCGGCTGGGCTTCTTCAAGCAGGTCGAGGTGCAGACCGAGCCGGTGGCCGGCTCCGAGGATCAGCTCGACGTCACCTACAAGGTCGAGGAGCAGCCGTCCGGCTCGATCTCGGCGAGCCTCGGTTTCTCCCAGAGCGCCGGCGTCATCTACGGCGCCTCGCTGTCCCAGAACAACTTCCTGGGGACCGGCAACCGGGTCAATGTCAGCGCCCAGCGCAGCGATACCTATACCAATCTGAACTTCGGTTTCACCGACCCCTACTGGACCCTCGACGGCATCTCCCGCGGCTATAACCTGTTCTACCGGGAGACCGACTACGAGGATTCCGATATCTCGACCTACTCGACGGATGCCTACGGCGGCGGCATCAGCTTCGGTTATCCGATCAACGAGCTGACCCGGATCAATATCGGCGCCGATGTCGAGGACCTGACCATCGAGACCTACAACGATACGGCCTCGGAGATTCAGCGCTACATCGACGAGGAGGGTGATAACGCCCAGGCCTTCAAGCTGACCGCCAGCTGGACCCGCAACGACTTGAATCGTGGCATCATGCCCACCGCGGGCAACTACCAGCGGCTGTCGCTGGAGACCACGGTGCCCGGCAGCGACGCCGAGTACTATAAGCTACGCGCCAGGGCCCGCCACTTCTTCCCCATGAACGAGGAGCAGACCTGGTCGTTCAAGTTGCGCGGTGAGGTCGGCTATGCCGACAGCATCGGCAATGATCCCTACCCGTTCTACGAGAACTTCTATACCGGTGGCCTAGGGGCGGTGCGTGGCTTCACCAGCAACACCCTGGGGCCGAACACCACACCGCCGGTGGATGGTGATGGTGACGAGGATCGCACCCTGGGCGGTAACGTGTTGGTCGAGGGCGGTGCCGAGTTGTTATTCCCGATGCCTTTCGTCGAGGACAAGCGTTCGGTGCAGCCGTCGTTGTTCGTCGATGCCGGCAATACCTTCCTCACCGACTGCTATGCGGTCCGTGATCAGGAGGCCGGGCGTTCCAGCTGCAGTTCGGGTGTCGACCTGGGCGAGCTGCGCTACAGCGTGGGCCTGGGAGTGTCCTGGTTGACGCCGGTGGGGCCGTTGACCTTCAGTGTCGCCGAACCGCTCAATGCCGAGAGCGAGGATGATACCCAGTTCTTCCAGTTCTCGCTGGGCCAGACCTTCTAGACCGCGCCGTCGGCGCACGGCCTCCCTGCGGGAAGGGGAGGCCGGCGAACATCACGGTCCCAGGGGCCTCGACTCTTGCCAATGACGGAGTCGGGGCCCATCGATATCGAACCAGTGTGGCGGTCCGAGGTCCACAGAAGGGCTGCGCGGTTTAGCGCCCCTGACGAGCGTGGTGGGTGAGGGCGACCGGAGGTCGACTGCCGCCGACGCAGAGTATTTCCCTAACCGACATCGGGTTCCCATGACTCAAGACTCTCCTTCCCTGACGCTGGCCGAGATCGCCACCCAGCTGGGGGCCGACCTCCAGGGTGACGGTGAGCGCCGCGTGCGTGGGCTGGCCACGCTGCGCGATGCCGGACCCGATCAGATCGCCTTTTTGGCCAATCGTGCCTACCTCAAGGACCTGCCCGAGACCCAAGCCGCGGCGGTGCTGCTGCATCCCAACCACGCCGTGGAGAGCCCCGTCGCCTGCCTGACCCTCGACAACCCCTACTTGGGCTATGCCCAGCTGTCGCGGCTGTTCGACCCGCTGGTCGGCCGCGAGGCGCCGGGCGTTCACCCCTCGGCGGTGGTCGCCGAGGGCGCTCGCCTGGGTGAAGGCGTGGTGATCGGTGCCCAGGCGGTGATCGATGCCGGCGCCGAGCTCGGCGACGGGGTGATCGTCGGCCCGGGGTGCGTGGTCGGTGCAGACACACGGATCGGCGCCGGATCGCGGCTGCACGCCAACGTCACCGTCTACCATGGGGTCGAGGTCGGCGCGCGGGTCATCCTGCATAGCGGCTGCGTGATCGGCGCCGACGGCTTCGGCTTCGCCCACGATGGCGCCGGCTGGCACAAGATCGCCCAGCTCGGCGGGGTGTTGCTGGGCGACGACGTCGAGGTGGGTAGCTGCTCGAGCATCGATCGTGGTGCCCTGGGCGATACCGTGATCGGCGAAGACGTCAAGATCGACAGCCAGGTGCAGATCGCCCACAACGTGCAGATCGGCGCGCACAGCGCGCTGGCCGGCTGCGTGGGCATCGCCGGCTCCACGCGGGTCGGCCGTCACTGCATGCTGGGCGGTGGCGTGGGCCTGTCCGGGCACCTGACCGTCTGTGATGGTGTCCAGGTCACCGGCATGAGCCTGGTCACCAATTCGATTCACGAGCCGGGGGTCTACTCCTCCGGCACCGGCGCCATGGAGAACGCCCAGTGGCGCCGTAGCGCGGTGCGCTTCAAGCAGCTCGATGACATCGCTCGCCGGCTGCAGCGCCTGGAAAAAGCCGGGCGCGATGCTTGAGGCCGTCCCCTCGGACGGTATAATCCCCGCCCGTTCGTCGCCAAGCACGCGGCGTCGGGCGCGCCCGCGATGCGAGGCATTCTGTCATTTCAGAGGTTGCTACGATGGTAATGGACATTAACGAGATTCGTGAATATCTGCCCCACCGCTATCCGTTCTTGCTGGTGGACAGGGTGACGGAACTCGCCCTCGGCGAATCCATCGTTGCCTACAAGAATGTCAGCATCAACGAGCCGTTCTTCAATGGCCACTTCCCGCATCACCCGATCATGCCGGGTGTGTTGGTGATCGAGGCGCTGGCCCAGGCCTGCGGCATCCTCGGCTTCAAGACCGTCAACAAGCTGCCCGCCGACGGTTACGTCTACTATCTGGTCGGCAGCGATAACGTGCGCTTCAAGCGTCCGGTGATGCCCGGTGACCGGCTGGAGCTGCGCGCCGATGTGATCCGCGAGAAGCGCGGCATCTGGAAGTTCGCCTGCAAGGCCAGCGTGGCCGGAGAGATCGCCTGCGAGGCCGAAATCACCTGTGCCGAGAGGAAGGTCGCTTGATTCATCCCACCGCCATCGTAGACCCGGACGCACGCCTGGCCGATGACGTCGAGGTCGGTCCCTTCAGCGTGATCGGTGCCGACGTCGAGATCGGCGCCGGCTCGCGGATCGGTCCTCATGTCGTGATCCAGGGCCCCACGGTGCTCGGCGAGCGCAACCGGGTCTTCCAGTTCGCCTCGGTCGGCGAGGAGTGCCAGGACAAGAAGTATGCCGGCGAACCCACCCGGTTGGTGATGGGCGACGATAACATCGTCCGCGAGGGCGTGACCCTGCATCGCGGCACCGTTCAGGATCGTGGTGAAACGATCATCGGCTCGCGCAACCTGTTCATGGCCTATGTGCATGTCGGCCATGACTGCGTGATCGGCAACGACTGCATCCTGGCCAATCAGGTGACCCTGGCCGGGCATGTGACGCTGGGTGATGTAGTGATCATCGGCGGCCTGTCGGCGATCCACCAGTTCTGTCACTTCGGTGCACACGCCATGGCCGGCGGTGGCTCGATCATCACCAAGGACACGCCCGCCTACGTGATGATCAACGGTAATCCCGCCCAGGCCCACGGCCTCAACCTGATCGGCCTGCGTCGCCGCGGCTTTTCCAACGAAGCGATCCGTGCGCTGGGCGAGGCCTATAAGATGGTCTACCGCCAGGGCATGACCGTGGAGCAGGCGCTCATCGAGATTCGCACGCAATACTCGCTGCCGGAGACCGAGGCGTTCGCCGCCTCCATCGAGGTCTCGTCCCGCGGCATCGTGCGCTGAGCGACATGACGATCACGCGCGTCTACCTGGTGGCGGGTGAGCTCTCCGGCGACATCCTCGGGGCCGGCCTGATGCGCGAGCTCAAGGCGCGCCATCCGGGAGTCGAGTTCCGGGGCATCGGTGGGCCGCGCATGCTCGAGCAAGGCATCGACAGCCGCTTCCCGCTGGAGACCCTCTCGGTGATGGGGCTGGTCGAGGTGCTCAAGCATCTGCCCGGTCTCGTTCGCGTGCGCCGCACGCTGCGCCAGGACGCCCTCGCGTGGCGGCCCGACATCGTGATCGGCATCGATGCCCCGGACTTCAACCTCGGGCTCGAGCGGGCGCTGCGCGAGGCCGGCCTGGTCACCGCGCATTACGTCAGCCCCTCGGTCTGGGCCTGGCGCCAGGGGCGGGTCAAGGGCATCGCCCGCTCGGTGGATGCGATGCTGACCTTCCTGCCCTTCGAGGCCGCCTTCTACGCCCGGCACCGCGTGCCCGTCGCCTTCGTCGGCCATCCGCTGGCCGACGAGCTGCCGTTGGTCAACGACCGGACCAAGGCCCGCGAGGCCCTGGGCCTGCTCGAGTCGGGGCCGCTGCTGGCGCTGTTGCCGGGCTCACGGGCCAACGAGATCCGCTTTCTGGGCGCCACCTTCCTGGATGCCGCCGAGCGGCTGTGCCGCCAGCGCCCGGCGCTGCGCGTGGTGATTCCCGCCGCCACCCCGGATCGGCGCGCCGAGCTCGCGGCGCTGCTCGAGGAGCGCGAGACGCTGCGCGAACGGGTGCTGCTGGTCGATGGTCGATCCCGCGAGGCCATGGTCGCCGCCGATGCGGTGCTGCTGGCCTCCGGCACCGCCGCGCTGGAGGCCATGCTCTGCCATCGGGCGATGGTGGTCGCCTACCGCATGGCGGCGATGACCCACTGGCTGGCCAAGCGGCTGGTCAAGACGGAGTGGATCTCGTTACCCAACCTGATCGCCCGGGAGACCCTGGTGCCGGAGCTGATCCAGGATCAGGCGACCCCCGAGGCGATCGCCGCCGAACTCGCCGTGCCGCTCGACGATGGCGAGGCGCGCGCGGCCCTCGAGGCCCGCTTCGCGAGCATGCACGAAGGGCTGCAGCGCGATGCCAGCCGGCGTGCGGTGGACGCCGTCGAGGCACTGGTGGCACGACGCGCGCTGCCGGATTCCGTCGCCCCCGAGATCGAGGAAAACGCATGAAGGCCGAAGACTTCCCGCCGCTGGTCATCGATTACCGTGGCACGCGTCTGGCCGGCGTCGACGAGGTCGGGCGCGGCCCGCTGGTGGGGCCTGTGATGGCCGCGGCGGTGATCCTCGATCCCGCCGCGCCGATCGATGGGCTCACCGACTCCAAGAAACTGACCGCCAGGCGCCGCGAGGCGCTGGACGCCAAGATCCGTGAACGCGCCCAGGCCTTCGCCGTCGCCGAGGCGAGCCCCGGCGAGGTCGATGCGCTGAACATCTATCATGCCACGCATCTGGCCATGCGCCGGGCCATCGATGCACTGGCGCCGGCCGCCGAGTACCTGCTGGTAGACGGTAATCGCCTGCCCGGGCATCATGTGCCCGGGCAGGCCGTGGTCAAGGGCGATGCCCGTCATCCGGCGATCGCCGCGGCCTCGATACTCGCCAAGGTGGCCCGCGACGCCGGCATGCTGGCGCTGGACGCGCGCCATCCCGATTACGGCTTCGCCCGCCACAAGGGCTATCCGACGCCCGAGCATCTGGCCGCCCTGGCGCGCCTCGGCGCACTGCCCGAGCACCGTCGCTCCTTCGCGCCCGTCAAGCGTCAGCTGAACCCGCGCTAGCGGCGCCGTGCACCGCCTCAGGGTTGGGCCGCCACCGAGCCCGAGCGGCTCGCGGATGGCCACCAGCGCGCCGGAAAGCGCCCTGGCGTGGCGGCCAGGGTCGGCAGCGTAGGCCGGTCGCCTGTGGGTTCCCTGGCACCATGACAGACAGCGTCGCCCCATTTCCCATCATCAAGCCCGAGTCCACCATGACCGCTCCCTTCGTCCATCTCCGTGTTCACAGCGAATTCTCCCTGGTCGACGGCCTGGTGCGTCTCAAGCCGCTGATCAAGGCGGCAGGCAACCAGGGCGTGCCGGCGGTGACGCTCACCGACGAGGCCAATCTCTTCGCCCTGGTCAAGTTCTACGGTGGCGCCCAGGGTGCCGGCCTCAAGCCGATCATCGGCGGCGACTTCTGGCTCGCCAATCCCCATGACGCGGCGCATCCCTACCGCTTGACGCTGCTGGCGATGAACGACGTCGGCTATCGCAACCTGACCGAGTTGATCTCGCGGGGCTGGGTCGAGGGGCAGCGGGATGGCCATGCGCTGCTGGAGCGCCGCTGGGTGCTCGAGCAGAGCGAGGGTCTGATCGCGCTGTCCGGCGGGCGCGAAGGCGACGTGGGGCGTCACCTGCTGACCGATCATCACGCCGAGGCCCGCGCGTTGCTCGAGGAGTGGCAGGCCGCCTTCCCGGGGCGCTACTATCTGGAGCTGACCCGTACCGGGCGGGCGCTGGAAGAGGAGTGCGTGCACCTCTCGGTCGAGCTGGCCGTGGCAACCGGCACCCCGGTGGTGGCCACCAATGACGTACGCTTCCTCGAGCGTGAGGACTTCTGGGCCCACGAGACCCGGGTGTCGATCGGCGAGGGCAAGGCACTCGACGACAAACGCCGCGAGCGTCGCTATACCGAGGAGCAGTACTTCAAGAGCCCCGAGGAGATGAGCGAATTGTTCTCGGACATCCCCGAGGCGCTCGAGAACAGCGTGATGATCGCCGCGCGTTGCAATGTCGAGGTGCGGCTGGGTGAGATCTTCCTGCCGGAGTACGGCATCCCCGAGGGCATGACCCAGGAGGAGTTCTTCCGCAAGATCTCCCACGACGGCCTCACCGAGCGCCTGGGCTTCCTCTACCCGGCGGCGCGCTACCCCCGCGACGGCGCCGAGTATGCCGAGATCGATGCGCGTTATCGCGAGCGGCTCGATTTCGAGCTCAACATCATCCTCGAGATGGGCTTCCCGGGTTACTTCCTGATCGTGATGGACTTCATCCAGTGGGCCAAGGACAACGACGTGCCGGTCGGCCCGGGGCGGGGGTCCGGCGCCGGTTCGCTGGTGGCCTACGCCCAGAAGATCACCGACCTGGACCCGCTCGAATACGACCTGCTGTTCGAGCGCTTCCTCAACCCGGAGCGGGTCTCGATGCCCGACTTCGACGTCGACTTCTGCATGGAGAAGCGCGACCGGGTGATCGACTACGTGGCCGAGCGTTACGGGCGCGACGCCGTCTCGCAGATCGTCACCTTCGGCACCATGGCCGCCAAGGCGGTGGTGCGTGACGTGGCGCGTGCCCAGGGCAAGCCCTATTCGTTGGGCGACAAGCTCTCCAAGCTGATCCCCTTCGAGGTCGGCATGACGCTTGGCAAGGCTATCGAAGAGGAGCCGGCCCTCAAGGAGTACCTCGACGACGACGACGAGGCCCGCGAGATTTGGGACATGGCGCTCAAGCTCGAGGGCATCACTCGCGGCACCGGCAAGCACGCCGGCGGCGTGGTGATCGCGCCGACCAAGCTGACCGACTTCTCGCCGCTGATCTGCGATGAGGATGGCAGCGGCCTGCGCGTTCAGTACGACAAGAACGACATCGAGGACGCCGGGCTGGTCAAGTTCGACTTCCTGGGCCTGCGCACGCTGACCATCATCGATTGGGCGCTGGAGATGGTCGACAAGGTGCGTGCCACGGAGGGGCAGGGCTCCCTCGACATCGATGCCATCCCGCTGGACGACCGGCCGACCTTCGAGATGCTCAAGAAGGCCGAGACCACGGCGGTGTTCCAGCTCGAATCCCGCGGCATGAAGGAGCTGATCAAGCGCCTGCTGCCGGACTCCCTGGAAGACATGATCGCCCTGGTGGCGCTGTTCCGCCCCGGCCCGCTGCAGTCGGGCATGGTCGATGACTTCATCAACCGCAAGCACGGCCGGGCCGAGGTCTCCTACCCCCACCCGGACTACCAGCACGAGCTGCTCAAGCCGGTGCTCGAGCCCACCTACGGCATCATCCTGTACCAGGAGCAGGTGATGCAGATCGCCCAGGTGATGGCCGGCTACAGTCTCGGCCAGGCCGACATGCTGCGTCGCGCCATGGGCAAGAAGAAGCCCGAGGAGATGGCCAAGCAGCGTGCCGGCTTCCTGGAAGGCTGCGAGGCCAACGGCATCGAGGCGACCCTGGCGGGCAACATCTTCGACCTGGTGGAGAAGTTCGCGGGCTACGGCTTCAACAAGTCGCACTCGGCGGCCTACGGGCTGGTCTCGTACCAGACGGCCTGGCTCAAGGCGCATTATCCGGGCCCCTTCATGGCCGCGGTGATGTCCACCGAGATGGACAACCTCGACAAGGTGGTGCCGCTGATCGAGGAGTGCCGCCACCTGGGGCTCACGGTGACCCCGCCGGACGTCAACGTCGGCGGCTACAAGTTCACCGTCGATGATCAGGCGCGGGTGGTCTATGGCCTGGGCGCGATCCGCGGCGTCGGCGAGGGCCCCATCGGCGCCATCGTCGAGGCCCGCGAGCAGGACGGCGCCTTCCGAGACCTGTTCGACTTCTGTAAGCGGGTCGATCCCAAGCGCATGAACAAGCGCACCCTGGAGGCGCTGATTCGCTCCGGGGCGCTGGATAACCTGGGCCCGAGCCGAGCGGTGATGGCGGCCTCGCTGGAGGCCGCGCTCAAGGCCGCGGCCCAGAACCAGACCAACCAGAACCTGGGCATGATCGACATGTTCGGCGAGGCCTTCGTGGCCTCGGACGAGGCGGACGCCGCCGACGTCTACGCCGACTATCGCCGGGTGCGCGACTGGACCGACAAGGAGCGGCTGTCCGGCGAGAAGGAGACCCTGGGGCTCTACCTCACCGGCCACCCCATCGACGAGTACGAGAAGGAGCTCGAGCGTTTCGTCTCCACGCGTATCGGCGATCTCAAGCCGTCTCGCGAGCCGCAGCGGGTCGCCGGGCTGGTGGTGGGCATGCGCACCATGAAGTCCAAGCGTGGCGATACCATGGCCTTCGTCACCCTGGACGACCGCACCGGACGCATCGAGGCCTCGCTGTTCGGCGAGCTGTTCGACGCCGTGCGCGGCCGGCTCGATACCGACCAGGTGTTGATCGTCGAGGGCGAGGTGCAGAGCGACGAATACTCCGGCGGCCTGCGTCTGCGCGGCAAGGAGATCACGCCGATGGTCGACGCCCGCACGCGCTATGGTCAGGCGGTGGAGCTGGCGCTGGACGGCGAGCGCGTCAACGGCCGGCTGGTGGACCATCTGCGCGACAGCCTCACCCCCTATCGCAACGGCGATGGCCTGCCGGTACGCTTGCGCTATCGTCATCCCCTGGCCAGCGCCTGGCTGGAGCTGGCCGAGGAGTGGCGAGTCACGCCCTCCGACGAGCTACTGATCGCCCTGCGCGAGGTAGAGGGCCAGGACGGCGTGCGGCTGCGCTACCGTTGACGATCGCCGTGCCGACAATATGCATGCACCTTGGCCTGCCTTGCGTGGGCGTGTCAGGGTGCGATAATGAACACCGTTTGACGCTTCCCCCCGGTCGCCTCTTCGGCCGACGAGACAAGGCTAGCCCATGAACCCCAACTACCTAGACTTCGAACAGCCCATCGCCGAGCTCCAGGCCAAGATCGAGGAGCTGCGCCTGGTCGGCAATGACAGCCAGGTCAACCTGAACGACGAGATCGGTCGGCTCGAGGAGAAGAGTCGCAAGCTCACCGAGTCGATCTTCAAGGATCTGACCGCCTGGCAGGTCTCCCAGCTGTCGCGCCACCCGCAGCGCCCCTATACCCTCGATTACCTCGAGCATGTGTTCACCGACTTCGACGAGCTCCACGGCGATCGCCATTTCGCCGATGACGCCGCTCTCGTCGGTGGCGTGGCACGGCTGAACGACAAGCCGGTGATGGTCATCGGCCATCAGAAGGGCCGTGACGTCAAGGAGAAGGTCCGCCGCAACTTCGGCATGCCGCGCCCCGAAGGCTATCGCAAGGCCTGCCGTCTGATGGAAATGGCCGAGCGCTTCAAGATGCCGATCCTGACCTTCATCGACACGCCGGGGGCCTATCCGGGCATCGATGCCGAGGAGCGTGGTCAGAGCGAGGCCATCGCCCACAACCTGGCGGTGATGTCGCGTCTCAAGACGCCGATCGTCTCCACCGTGGTCGGCGAGGGTGGCTCCGGCGGCGCGTTGGCCATCGGTGTCTGCGACGAGCTGTCCATGCTGCAGTATTCCACCTACTCGGTGATCTCCCCCGAGGGCTGTGCTTCCATCCTGTGGAAGAGCGCCGAGAAGGCCTCCGAGGCCGCCCAGGCCATGGGCATCACCGCCGAGCGCCTCAAGGAGCTGGGTTTCGTCGACACCCTGATCCCCGAGCCGCTGGGCGGCGCCCACCGCAAGCCGATGGCCTCCGCCGAGCGCATTCGCACCGCGCTGAGCGAGAGCCTCGAACGGCTCGGCAGCATGGACACCGATGAGCTGCTCGAGCGCCGCTACAAGCGCCTGATGAGCTACGGCGCCCCCGTCTGATACCGAGCCTTCCTATGCTCGATCCGGCGGTGTTGGAGAGGACCTCATCCTGCCCATTTAGCCGCCGGTAAACTCCGCGGCTGCGGTCTTCTCCGCCTGGCGACCCACAGGGACGTGGGAAGCGCGTTGGCCCGTCGGGCACGGGCCTGGCCCTGGCCTTCGCTCGACGAGGGCGCTGGCTCTGGGGCTTCATCCGTCGCCGGTATAGCGGCCTCGAGCTTGGAGACCTGCCCCAAAGGGGGCTCTCATCTTTCCTGAGCGGTGTCCCTGCCCATGAGCCTCGAGCCCTCTTCCCTGCAAAGCGTGATCGATGACGCCCTGGCACGGACCCCGCCGGGACGTTGTGTGTGGGTGGCGCTTTCCGGTGGGCTCGATTCCGCGCTGCTGCTGACGCTGGCCGCGGACGCCTGCCGGCGCCATCCGCGGGCGTTGCGGGTGCTTCACGTCCATCACGGCCTGCAGGCCGAAGGTGAGGGCTTCGAACGCCATTGCCGGCGGCTGTGTTCGCGACTCGGGGTGCCCCTCGATGTGGCGCGTGTCGGCGTCGATGCGTCGGCGGGGGGCGGGCTCGAGGGTGAGGCGCGTGATGCCCGCTACGCGGCCTTTCGGCGTCGGCTGCTGGCCGGCGAGACCCTGTGGCTAGCCCAGCACCGTGATGATCAGGCCGAAACCTTCCTGTTGGCGGCGCTGCGTGGCGCCGGTTCGCGTGGGCTTGCCGCGATGCCGGCGGCGCGTGATATCGACGGCTGGTGCCTGGCTCGCCCGCTGCTCGGCTACCCGCGTTCGAGCCTGGAAGCCGAGGCCGAGCGCCGAGGCCTGGCCTGGGTCGAGGACCCGAGCAACGCCGACACGTGCTTGGGCCGTAACTTCCTGCGTCATCGTGCGCTGCCGCGGCTGGTCGAGCGTTGGCCGGACGCCGGGGCCGCGCTGGCGCGCAGCGCCGCGCTGTCCGGCGAGGCCGATGGGCTGCTCGAGGAGTTCGCCGCCGAGGACCTGACGCGGCTGGGGGGCGATCCCGCTCGCCTGCCGTGTGCCGGCCTGCTCGGGATGTCCGCGCCGCGCCGCCGCCTGCAGGTTCGCCACTGCCTGGCACGGCTGGGGTTGCCGCGGCCGCCGGCCCGGCGCCTGGATAGCCTGCTCGAGCAGCTCGCCGCGCGTCGTGATGCCGCGGCGCGGGTGGCCTGGCCGGGTGCGGAGGCCCGCGTCTGGCGGGAAACGCTCTATCTCATGTCTCCGTTGGCGCCGCTGCCGGCCGATTGGCGAGCCGCCTGGGACGGTAGGCCACCGCTGGCCACGCCCTTGGGGCCGTTGGCCTCGGGACTGGCCCGCGACGACGGTGGGCCGGTGGCGCTGAGGCTGGCGCCGCGGCTCGGTGGCGAACGCCTGCGCCTGGCGGGGCGTGGCGAGCGCGATCTCAAGCGCTTGCTGCAGGAGTGGAGCATGCCACCCTGGGAGCGCGCACGCCTGCTGGTGGCCTGGCACGGGGGGCGGACGGTGGCGGTGGCGGGGCCCTCGGGCTGGCTGGCCTGTGCCGAGGGCTGGCGCATCGGTTGAGCGAGCTCAGTCGCTGTCGAGCGTCAGCACGAGTCCGGCCGCTTGCTGGTAGGCGGTCTCCTGCTCCAGGTCGGCACGCAGCAGGCTCGGTTGGTGTCCCTGTAGTTGCAGCCGCAGGGCGCCCTCGTCGTCGAGGCTCAGCGTGGGCGTCGCCGGGGGATGCTCGGGCCGGGAGTGGTTGATGAGCACGGCCAGCCGCAGCAAGCGGGCCAGGCGTGACATGGCAGGGCGTTCGACGGCGGGCAGCGCCTGCCACTCCTCGAGCGGGAATGTGCGTCGGTGGGCGCGCACCAGGAAGGCCAGCTGGCGTTGCTCGGTGCGTGAGAAGCCGGCCAGGTCGGAGTGTTCCAACAGGTAGGCACCGTGGCGGTGGAACTGGCTGTGGGAGACCGTCAGGCCGATCTCGTGGAGCCGGCTGGCCCACTCGAGGAAGCGTGCCCGATCGTCGTCTAGCCGCCAGCGATCGCGCACCTGGTGGAGCAGCGCACACGCCGTGGCCGCCACGTTGTCGGCCTGACGAGGGTCGACGCCGTAGAGGCGTTCTAGGTTGGCCAGCGTCTTGAGTCGCGAGTCTTCCGGGCTGTTGCGCCCGGCCATGTCGTAGAGCACGCCCTCGCGCAGGGCGCCGTCCGAGTAGCGAATCGCGGCCAGGTCGAAGGCCTCGAAGATGGCGCCGAGGATGGCGATGCCGGCCGGGAAGATCTGGGCGCGATCGGCCTTGAGGCCGTCCAGGGCGACCCTGTCGAGTCGCTGGAAGTCGAGCAGGCGCTGGCGCAGGCGCTGCAGGCCGGCGCGGGTGATCACACCCTCCGGCGAGCGGTCGGCGGCGGCGATCACCGCCGCGGCGGCCTTGATGGTGCCGCTGGAGCCGACCGGGTCGTTCCAGCCGAGCGTCTGGAAGGGGCGCTGGATGTTGGCCAGCTCCGAGAGGGCGGCCAGCTCGGCGCGGCGCATGCACGCTTCGTCGATCTCGCCGCTCTCGAAGAAGCGCCGCGTGTAGGTCACGCAGCCCATGCTGAGGCTTTCCAGGGCCTGGGGCTCGAAGTCTTCGCCGATGATGAATTCGGTGGATCCGCCGCCGATGTCGACGATCAGACGCCGGCCTTCCTCGGCCATCGCATGGGCCGCACCCAGGTAGATGAGGCGCGCCTCCTCGCGGCCGGAGATGATCTCGATGCGGCTGCCGAGCAGCGCCTCGGCGCGCTCGATGAAGGCTTGGCTGTTGTCGGCGGCGCGCAGGGCGTTGGTGCCCACGACCCGCAGATCCCCGGGAGTGATGCCCGTGAGGAAGGGCGCGAAGCGCGCCAGGCAGCCCAGTGCACGGGTCATGGCGGCCTCGGTGAGCCGGCCGTCGTCGTCGAGCCCGGCGGCCAGCTGGACCTTGTCACCCTGGCGGGCGACCACCTGCAGGCGGTCCTCCTGGTAGTTGGCCACCAGCAGGTGGAAGCTGTTCGACCCCAGGTCGATGGCGGCGAGGCGGCGGGGGGCGATCTCATGCTCGCCGCTGTCGGTAGTCGGCCGGTCCGTGGGCGCGATCATGGCGGCTCCTTCAGGATGACAGGCCAAAGGTTGCTGGCGTCTTTGGGGCTTGTCAATTACGCCGCCCGAGGAGGCGCGTGGGGTATTGCGTTTCCCTTCGCCCTTGACTAGTATCGGGTCATTCGCCTATTCCGAATACTTCCCGACCGCGCACGGCGACCACGCCACGGTCACTTTCAAGTCGTCAGATAGCCCACTGCAATCAGCCCGCTTTAATCCGGCCTTCGGCCCGCTGCGCTGATCCAGGCGAAAACGAATCTGCTCCCTCGCTTCCGATACTGGTCCGGCACCCTCATGGCTGCCAGCCCGAGGCCATGTTGACCATTCGACGAGGCAGCCTACCCGGGCCCTGAACGCATCCACGCGGCGTTAACGTCTCGCCTTCTGTCCCATACGGCGCATGGCCGCCCGGCTTTCACGAGCAACTTCTGAACACACCGATGAATCTTACCGAACTCAAGCAAAAGCCCGTGCCGGAACTCCTAGAGATTGCCCGGGGTATGGGCATCGACAACCTGGCGCGTTCCCGCAAGCAGGACATCATCTTCGCCATCCTCAAGAAGCACGCCAAGAGTGGCGAAGCCATCTACGGCGACGGCGTGTTGGAGATCCTGCAGGACGGGTTCGGCTTCCTGCGTAGTGCCGACAGTTCCTACATGGCCGGCCCCGATGACATCTATGTGTCGCCTTCCCAGATCCGGCGCTTCAACCTGCGTAAGGGCGACTCCATCTCCGGCAAGATTCGTCCGCCCAAGGAGGGGGAGCGTTACTTCGCGTTGTTGAAGGTCAGCGAGATCAACTTCGACAAGCCGGAGAACGCCAAGCACAAGATCCTCTTCGAGAACCTCACGCCGTTGTTCCCTCAGGAACGGCTGCACACGGAGATCGGCAACGGCTCCACCGAGGATCTCACGGCACGGATCATCGATCTCACCGCTCCCATCGGCAAGGGCCAGCGTGGCCTGCTCGTCTCGCCGCCCAAGGCGGGCAAGACGCTGATGCTGCAGAACATCGCGACCTCGATCACGCGTAACAACCCCGAGTGTCACCTGATCGTGCTGCTGATCGACGAGCGGCCCGAGGAGGTCACCGAGATGTCGCGCACCGTACGCGGTGAGGTCGTGGCCTCGACCTTCGACGAGCCGCCGGCGCGTCACGTGCAGGTCGCCGAGATGGTCATCGAGAAGGCCAAGCGCCTGGTCGAGCACAAGAAGGACGTGGTGATCCTGCTCGATTCCATCACCCGCCTGGCGCGCGCCTATAACACCGTGGTGCCGTCTTCCGGCAAGGTGCTGACCGGCGGTGTCGATGCCCACGCCCTGGAGAAGCCCAAGCGCTTCTTCGGCGCGGCGCGCAACATCGAGGAAGGCGGCAGCCTGACGATCATCGCCACCGCGCTGGTCGACACCGGCTCCAAGATGGACGAGGTGATCTTCGAGGAGTTCAAGGGCACCGGCAACATGGAGGCCCACCTGGACCGCAAGCTCGCCGAGAAGCGTGTCTATCCGGCCCTCAACATTCGCCGCAGCGGCACCCGCCGCGAGGATCTGATCGCCTCCGAGGACGAGATGCAGCGCATGTGGATCCTGCGTAAGCTGCTCAACCCCATGGAGGACACGGCCGCCACCGAGTTCCTGATCGATCGCCTGAAGGATACCAAGACCAACCTGGAATTCTTCGAGGCCATGAAGAGACGCTGATCGGCGCTATTGCGCTTGCGGATACGGCGTTGAATCCTCGCTCGGCCTGCTCATGTGCGGCTCGTGCACTCCGCGGCCCGCGCCCGGGATTCGCCTTGTCTCCGCTGCGCTCATGACGCTCCGGTGGCCGGCTAACCGGGCTCGGTAGGCCAGAGGTTGGGCTCATGGCCGCCAGGCGCAGCATCCCGAAGGGGCAGCATGCTATGCTGCCCCTTTTGCGTCGTTCGAGACACGGGAAGGCCGCATGAAGTACAAGGACCTGCGCGAGTTCATCGCCGCGCTGGAAGAGCAAGGCGAGCTCAAGCGCGTTTCCGCCGAGGTAGATCCCTACCTGGAAATCACCGAGATCTGCGATCGCACCCTGCAGGCCGGCGGGCCGGCGCTTTTGTTCGAGAACGTCAAGGGCCACGACATGCCGCTGCTCGGCAACCTGTTCGGCACGCCGAAGCGGGTCGCCATGGGCATGGGGCAGGACTCGGTCGCGTCGCTCAGGGAGGTCGGCGAGCTGCTGGCCTTCCTCAAGGAGCCGGAACCGCCCAAGGGCTTCCGCGATGCCCTGGACAAGCTGCCGGTCTACAAGCAGGTGATGAGCATGGGCCCCAAGCGGCTCAAGCGGGCGCCGGTGCAGGAGGTGGTGCTCGAGGGCGATGAGGTCGACCTCGACCGTCTGCCGATCCAGCACTGCTGGCCCGGTGACGCCGCGCCGCTGGTGACCTGGCCGCTGGTGATCACCAAGGGGCCGCACAAGTCGCGCCAGAACCTGGGCATCTATCGCCAGCAGAAGCTGTCGCGTCATCGCCTGATCATGCGCTGGTTGTCGCATCGCGGCGGTGCCCTGGACTTCCAGGAATGGTGCCGCGAGCATCCCGGCGAGCCCTTCCCGGTGGCGGTGGCGCTGGGCGCCGACCCGGCGACCATCCTCGGTGCGGTGACGCCGGTGCCGGACTCGCTCTCCGAATACGCCTTCGCCGGGTTGCTGCGCGGCTCGCGCACCGAGTTGATCAAGTGCGGCCACGCCGAGCTCGAGGTGCCGGCCTCCTCCGAGATCATCCTCGAGGGCTTCCTGTACCCGGACGATACCGCCCCGGAAGGCCCCTACGGCGATCACACCGGCTACTACAACGAGGTGGAGACCTTCCCGGTGTTCACGGTCACGCGCATGACCATGCGCCGCGACGCCATCTATCATTCCACCTACACCGGCCGCCCGCCGGACGAACCCGCGGTGCTGGGGCTGGCGCTGAACGAGGTGTTCGTGCCGATCCTGCGGCGCCAGTTCCCGGAGATCGTCGACTTCTATCTGCCCCCGGAGGGCTGCTCCTACCGCATGGCGGTGGTGACCATGAAGAAGCAGTATCCCGGGCATGCCAAGCGCGTGATGATGGGCGTGTGGAGCTTCCTGCGTCAGTTCATGTACACCAAGTTCGTGGTGGTGCTCGACGACGACGTCAGCGCGCGTGACTGGAAGGACGTGATCTGGGCCATCACCACCCGCATGGATCCGGCGCGGGATACCGTGATGGTGGAGAATACCCCCATCGACTATCTGGATTTCGCCTCGCCGGTGGCGGGGCTGGGTTCCAAGATGGGCCTGGATGCCACCGACAAGTGGCCCGGCGAGACCGACCGCGAGTGGGGCACACCCATCGTCATGGACGAGGCCGTGAAGGCTCGCGTCAACGAGCGCTGGGACGAACTGGGCATCGATACCCCCGATAACCACAAGAGGCATTCATGACGGCAAGGACCCTGACCTGTCAGGTCGTCGAGGTCGAGGACCTCACCCCCGATGTCTTCCGGGTGCACCTGGAGGGCCGCACCGAGGCCATGGCCCACGCGCCCGGCCAGTATCTGGAGCTTCAGCTGGACCCCGAGACCTGGGTGCCGTTCTCGATCGCCAGCGCCCATCAGGACGATGGGCGCCTCGAGTTGCACATCCAGCACTGGCCGGAGCGCTCCAACTCGGCGCGGTTGCGCGAGCTGCTGGTGGTCGCCGAACAGCTGACCGTGCGGCTGCCGGGCGGCGACTGCGTGCTCGACCCCGATAGTGCCCGCCCGCTGCTGCTGGTCGCCGCCGGTACCGGCTTCGCCCAGATGAAGGCGATCGTCGAGGCGGCCCTGCATGCCGACTCCGAACGCGAGATCGCCCTGTGGTGGGCGGCCAAGGAACGCCGCGAGTTCTACCTGGAGAGCCTGGCCCGGGAGTGGGCGGCTCAGTACGCGAACGTGACGTTCCACGGTGTCAGCGAGCTGGGCATGAGTGAGGACTTCGATGTCGAGCATGTTCGCGGCCATGTCGGCCGGATCGATGCCGCCCTGGGCGAGGTCTTGAGCGAGCTCGATGTCTCCGGCCATGACGTCTACTTCTCCGGGTCGCCGGGCATGGTCTATGCCTGCGTCGACGTGCTGGCATCATTAGGCCTCGAGCCCTCGCGGGTGTTTTCCGATGTCTTCGCCTATGCGCCGCGCGATCCGCTGGTGCCCACGGTGGGCAGCCTGGTGAGGGAAGGGCAGGCATGAGTGCCGCACCGATCCTGATCACCGGCGGCGCCCAGCGGCTGGGGCGCCACTGTGCCGAGCGTCTGGTCGACGAGGGGCATCCGGTGATCGTCAGCTATCGCCGCGAACGCGAGGCGCTCGACGCGCTGCGCGAGCGAGGCATCGTCACCCTGCAGGCCGACTTCTCGAGCCAGGCCGGCATCGAGGACTTCCTCGAGCGGCTACGCGGCGAGACCAGTTCGCTGCGGGCCATCGTCCACAACGCCAGCGACTGGGCGCCGGACGCCGCCGGCCCCGAGGCGGGCGATAACTTCGAGCGACTGTTCCGGGTGCACATGCTGGCGCCCTACCTGATCAACCTCGGCGCCCGCGAGCTTCTCGAGGCCGGCGAAGAGCCGATGCGCGACATCGTGCACATGACCGATTTCGTGGCCAGCAGGGGCTCGCGCAAGCATGCCGCCTACGCCGCCTCCAAGGCCGGGCTGGAGAGCCTGACGCTGTCGTTCGCCGCGATGTTCGCACCGTCGATCCAGGTCAATGCCATCGCCCCGGCGATGATCATGCTGAACGAGGGCGACGACGCGGCCTACGCCGAGAAGGCACGGTCCAAGTCGGCGATGGAGCTGATTCCCGGGCCGGGGGTGATTCACCAGAGCCTGCGTTACCTGCTCGACAATCGCTACGTGACCGGCAGCACCCTGCCGGTAGATGGTGGCCGCCACCTGCGTTAGGCCTGCACGCGACGACCCGAGAGGCTCGCCAGGACGGTGGCGGGGAGCCTTGCCAAGCGCGTCGTGAGCGGGCAGGATGGGAGTCGATTCTAGGAGAACCGAGACGCGACCCATGACACCGAGCCCGTTCCTGCCCCAGCAACGCTTTTCGACCGCCTTCCCGGCGGCGCCGGCGGCTGGGCGTGTGGCCGCCTTCGGTAGCGCCTATTATTGGCCGGGTGACTGGTTTAGCGTCGGCGTGCCGACGGCCGGGTCCTGACAGCACAGGACGGCCGCGAGGCACGCCCACCCAGGGTTGCCTCCGACACGCAGAACCCCCGGACGGCAACCCCGCCCGGGGGTTCTGCGTTTCTGGCATTCATTATTCGAGGAGACACTCATGACCGCATTCGATCGCCGCCACGCCGAGTTCCGCACCCTGGGTCGGGGCTATTATGGCTATGGCTGGCGATTTATCGACGTGCGGTCGGCTCAGTGCGCCACCTCCGACCGTGGGCTTACCGGTGGCATGACGTTGTCCCGACCCTCTCGCTCACGGAGTTGATGCCTCATGAATGCCCCCGTTTCTCTCGCCCAAAGCGCCGAATCCGCCCCCGGCCACCAGGGCGCCCGCGCCTTGCCCACCCCGGCGGAATTGAAGCACGCCCTGCCGCTCGAGCCGGCACTCGCCCGGCGCCTCGACGGCCAGCGCCAGGCCATCCGTGATGTCCTCGCCGGCCGCGATGATCGCCTTCTGGTGGTCGTCGGTCCCTGCTCGATCCACGACCCCGAGGCGGCCCTCGAGTATGCCCGTCACCTGGCCGAGCTGGCATCCAGGGTCGAGGACCGCCTGCTGCTGGTGATGCGCGTCTACGTGGAGAAGCCGCGCACCACCGTCGGCTGGAAGGGGCTGGCCTACGACCCCGACCTGGACGGCACGGGTGACCTGGCGCGAGGCCTCGAGCTGTCGCGCTCGCTGATGCGCGAGATCACCCGGCTCGGCCTGCCGGTGGCCACCGAGCTGCTGCAGCCGATGCTGGCGCCTTACCTCGATGACCTGTTGAGCTGGGTGGCGATCGGCGCCCGCACCACCGAGTCTCAGCTGCATCGCGAGCTGGCCAGTGGCCTGGATGCGGTGGTCGGCTTCAAGAACGCCACCAGCGGCGACCTGCAGGTCGCGGTGGATGCCATGCGCGCCGCGGCTCATCCTCATCAGCACTTCGCCATGGGCGCCGACGGCCGGCCCGAGGTGCGCGAGACGCCCGGCAACCCGCATACCCATGCGGTGTTGCGCGGTGGCCATGGCGAGCCCAACTTCCGCGCGCCCCAGGTGGCGGCGGCCCGCGAGGCCCTGGAGGCGGCCGATCAGAACGCACGGTTGATGGTCGACTGCAGCCACGCCAACGCGCGCAAGGATCATCGCCGCCAGAGCGAGGTGATGCTCGACGTATTGAACCAGCGGCTGGCCGGCGATGCCTCGCTGGTGGGGCTGATGCTGGAGAGCCAGCTTCACGAGGGCAAGCAGCCGCTGGCGCCGGGCAAGCTGCGCCACGGGGTCTCGGTCACCGATGCCTGCATCGGCTGGGAGACCACCGAGCACCTGTTGACCACGGCCGCGGAGAAGCTACGCGAGGTCTGAGGCCGACTGTGAGCCGAAACGAAACCGCCCCCATGGCATACGCCTGGGGGCGGTTTCGTTGGTGGGCGAGCGGTGAGCGGGCGTCAGGCAGACGCGTGTCGGCGCGATGCCTCGTCCGTCGGCTAGCCGGCGAGCAGCCGTGCCGCTCGCTTGGCGAAATAGGTCAGGATGCCGTCGGCGCCGGCGCGCTTGAAGCAGGTCAGCGACTCGAGCATCACGGCGTCGCCGTCCAGCCAGCCGTTGTCGAAGGCCGCCATGTGCATGGCGTATTCGCCGCTCACCTGATAGGCGAAGGTCGGGACCTTGAGTTCGTCCTTGATGCGCCTGACCACGTCCAGGTAAGGCATGCCCGGCTTGATCATCACCATGTCGGCGCCCTCGGCCAGGTCCAGGGCCACCTCGTGCAGCGCCTCCTCGCCGTTGGCCGGGTCCATCTGGTAGGTGGACTTGTCGGCGCGCCCGAGGTTCGTCGCCGAACCCACGGCATCCCGGAAGGGGCCGTAATAGCTCGAGGCGTACTTGGCGCTGTAGGCCATGATCCGGGTGTTGTGTCGCTGTGCCTGCTCGAGTGCCTGGCGGATGGCCCCGATGCGGCCATCCATCATGTCCGAGGGGGCGATGATGTCGGCGCCGGCCTCGGCGTGGGAGAGGGCCTGCTTGAGCAGCGTCTCCACGGTGCGATCGTTCTGCACATAGCCCGATGCATCGAGGATGCCGTCCTGGCCGTGGCTCGTATAGGGGTCGAGCGCCACATCGGTCATGATGCCGAGTTCGGGCACGGCCTCCTTGAGGGCGCGCACGCTGCGCTGGACCAGGCCATCCGCGCTATAGGCCTGCTCGGCCAGTTCGCTCTTCAGTGCCGGCTCCACTACCGGGAACAGCGCCAGCAACGGGATGCCCAGATCGCGCGCCTCGCGGGCCTCTTCGATCAACAGGTCCAGCGACAGGCGCTCGACGCCCGGCATGGAGGGCACCGCCTCGCGCTGCCCCTCGCCTTCGAGCACGAACACCGGCCAGATCAGGTCGGCGGCGGTGAGGCTGTGCTCACGCATCATGCGGCGCGAGAAGTCGTCGCGGCGCATGCGGCGCATGCGGGTGGCGGGGTACTGGCGTGCGGTCGTGAAGCTCAAGGGAACCTCTCCGGAACGGTGAACGGGCCGTCAGCACGCAGCCTGGCGGATCATTGATGACGCAGCGATGACGGTCGTTCGAGTATATCAGGGTCAACCGGCGTCGACAGACGCGTCTTGTCGCACCCCCGGGGACTCTCTACAGTGATGGCTTCATGTTTTACCGGCCTTGCCACCGATCGGCAGGGGATGCACGAGGAGAGGCATATGAGCAAGCAGGTGGCGGTCATTCTGTCGGGGTGCGGTGTCGAGGATGGCTCGGAGATCTACGAGACCACCCTGACCCTGTTGCGCCTGGACCAGCTGGGGATCGGTTATCGCTGCTTCGCCCCCGACATCGACCAGCACGATGTGGTCGATCATCGCCGCGGTGAGGCGGTCCGCGAGGAGCATCGCAACGTGCTGGTCGAGTCGGCGCGCCTGGCCCGCGGCGAGATCTCCCCGCTCGACGAGCTGGATGCCGTCGACTTCGACGCCGCCATCCTGCCCGGCGGCTTCGGCGCGGCCAAGAACCTCTCCAACTTCGCCGTGGCCGGTGCCGACATGGTGATCCACGAGGGGCTGGTGGAGGCCCTGGCCGAGTTTCACGAGGACCGTAAGCCGCTCGGCCTGATGTGCATCGCGCCGGTGATGGTGCCGCGCCTGCTGGGGCCGGGCATCGCCGTGACTATCGGCCACGACCCCGGCGTGGCGGGCGCCATCAGCAGCATGGGCGGCCTGCACCGCAGCTGCGGCGTGGAAGACATCGTGGTCGACTTCGAGAACCGCGTGGTGACGACCCCGGCCTACATGCTTGCCACTCGCCTCGGCGAGGCGGCCACCGGTATCTTCAAGCTGGTGGATCGTATCGATGAAATGATGGATCTCTGACCCGGGGTAGCCGGGTCAAGCGGTCAGAGCGACGCTTCGCGCCTGGACACGATAAGCCTGAAGAAGAACGCCGCCATGAGCTTGTCATGGCGGCGTTCTTGATTCGCCTAGGCAGCTTGCAGCTTGCAGCTTACGTTACGGCTCGTCCTGTTCCGCGGCGTCCCGGTCGCGCTTGCGGCGCACCAGGCGGCCGAACAGCAGGCCGACCTCGTAGAGCAGGTACATCGGCACCGCCAGCAGGCTCTGGGACACCACGTCCGGCGGGGTCATCAGCATGCCGATGACGAAGCAACCGAGTACCACGTAGGGGCGCTTCTTCGACAGGCTCTCCACGCTGGTCGCCCCGGAGAGGATCAGCAGGAAGGTGGCGATCGGGATCTCGAAGGCCACGCCGAAGGCGAAGAACAGCTTGAGCACGAAGTTGAGGTACTGGTTGATATCGGTCATCACCGCCACGTTCTCCGGCCCGGTCTGGGTGAAGAACTGGAACAGCAGCGGGAACACCGCATAGTAGGCGAAGGCAGCCCCGGCGTAGAACAACACCACGCTGGTGGCCAGCAGCGGCATCGCCAGGGTCTTCTCGTTGTCGTAGAGCCCCGGGGCGATGAAGGCCCAGGCCTGGTGCAGCACGAAGGGCACGGCGATGAACACCGCCACCACCAGGGTCAGCTTGAAGGGCGCCAAGAACGGCGAGGCCACCTCGGTGGCGATCATCTGCGAGCCTTCCGGCAGCAGCGCCATCAGCGGCTCGGCGACGAAGGCATAGATGTCGTTGGCGAAGGCATAGAGGCCGAGGAAGATCGCCAGGATGGCGATCACCGCACGCAGCAGCCGCGAGCGCAGCTCGACCAGATGCTCGATCAGCGGGGCCTGAGGCGGCTCGGTACCCTGGGGATCGTCGGTTTGGCTCATCGGGAAGAGGCATCCTCGTGGGCGTCGGCGTCATCGGGCTGTCGGCGGGCCCGCAGGGCATCGTCGAGTCGCCGTTCCGGGGCAGGTTCGGTCGTTTCGCGGCGCTCGGCGTCGGTGCTCCCGGTGCCTTCGACGTCGCGCTTGACTCGGCCGATGCCTTCATCGAGCTTCTGCTGTTGCTCGTTGAGCTTCTGGCGCAGCTCTTCCGCCTCTAGCTGGGCGTTGATCTCGCGCTGCATGCCGGAGATGCTTCGCTTGATGCGTCCCAGCCACAGGCCGGCGGTGCGGGCGGCCTTGGGCAGGCGCTCGGGGCCCAGCACCAGCAGGCCGACCACGCCGATGAACAGGATTTCGAGAAAGCCGATATCGAACATGGCGGCTTACTTGCGCTCTTCCGGTTCGTCGGCCTTGCGCTCGGCGTGAACGTCGTAGGTCCGTTCCTCGTCGTCGTGGCGCATCTGGGCCTGAGGCTGGTCGCTCTCGTCGTTCTTCTCGCCGTCGCCGATGGCCTTCTTGAAGCCCTTGACCGCGCCGCCCAGGTCGCCGCCGACGTTACGCAGCTTCTTGGTGCCGAAGATCAGGATGATGATGCCGAGCACGATCAGGAGTTGCCAGATACTGATACCGCCTAACATAGGGTGTCCCTCGGGTTGCTGCGCCGGAAACCGGCGTCGGTGGCTTATTGGGGCCGGGAGGCCTTCTCGTCGTGGCCGGAAAGGCCGAAGCGGCGATCCAGTTCGTCGAGGACCTCGCGATGACTCAGCCCCAGGTGCGACAGCATCACCAGGCTATGGAACCACAGATCGGTGGTCTCGGCGACCAGCGTCTGGCGTGCCGCCTCGTCGCCCTGCTCGGCGTCCTTGGCCGCGAGCAGCGTCTCGGTGGCTTCCTCGCCGACCTTCTCGAGTATCTTGTTCAGCCCCTTGTGATGCAAGCTGGCCACGTAGGAGTCGTCGGGGGCAGCCTGGCGGCGGCGGGCCAGGGCCGCGTCGAGACGGTCGAGAATATCGCTCATGTGAGACGTTTCCGTTGCAATGGGTGAATTAGTTCCAGGCCAGCAGCAGGGCGCCGATGGCCACCGCGCCGAGCACCGGCCAAGGCTGCCCGTCTGCCCATTGGACCAGTGGTTGCCAGGTGAGTGCCACCGCCACGATCACCAGCCCTAGACGAAGGCGGCGCTGACGCCTGCCCTGGCCGTCGAGGCGGCGCTGGATGGCGCCGATGGCTTCGCTCTGGCGGCGCTGCTGCTGGTGGCCGTGTTCGGCTCGGGCCAAGGCCTGATGGGCGAGCACCGGCAGCTCGGGGAGCTGGCGGGAGAGTTCGGGCGCCTGGCGTTTCATGGATTCCCAGAGCCCTCGGGTGCCGGCGCGCTCCTTCATCCACTGTTCCAGGAACGGCTTGGCGGTGCTCCAGAGGTCGAGGTCGGGGTACAGCTGCCGCCCCAGGCCTTCGATGTTGAGCAGGGTCTTCTGCAGCAGCACCAGCTGCGGCTGCACCTCCATGTTGAAGCGCCGGGCGGTCTGGAACAGCCCCAGCAGCACCTGACCGAAGGAGATGTCCTTGAGCGGCTTCTCGAGGATCGGCTCGCAGACGGTGCGCACCGCGGCGGCGAACTCGTTGGCCCGGGTGTCTTCGCCGACCCAGCCCGACTCGATGTGCAGCGCCGCCACCTCGTAGTAGTCCTGGTGGAAGAAGGCCAGCAGGTTGCGTGCCAGGTAGTCCTGATCCTCGCGGGTCAGGCTGCCGACGATGCCGCAGTCGATGGCGATGTACTGGGGGTTCCAGGGTGCCTCGCGGGATACGAAGATGTTGCCCGGGTGCATGTCGGCATGGAAGAAGTTGTCGCGGAAGACCTGGGTGAAGAAGATCTCCACGCCGCGCTCGGCGAGCTTCTTGAGATCCGTGCCCTGTGCCTGAAGGGCGGCGGTATCCGCCACCGGCACGCCATGGATGCGCTCCTGGACCATCACCCGCCGGCGGGTCAGCGACCAGTGGATGGCCGGCACGAACAGCAGCGGTGAGCCCTTGAAGTTGCGTTTGAGCTGGGAGGTGTTGGCGGCCTCCTTGGTCAGGTCCAGTTCGTCGAACAGCGTCGATTCGTAGTCGCGGACTACCTCCACCGGACGCAGCCGGCGGGCCTCGGGGATGCGCGCCAGCACGCCGGCGAGGCGATACATCAGCGCCATGTCCTGGCGCATGACGCGCTCGATGCCGGGGCGAATGATCTTGACCACTACCTGGTCGCCGTCGTGCAGCCGTGCGGCGTGGACCTGGGCCACCGAGGCCGAGGCCAGTGGCTCGTGGGAGAACTCGTCGAAGGCCTCGTCCAGCGACATGCCGAGCTCTTCCTCGACCAGCGCCTGGGCGAGATGGCCGGGGAAGGGCGGCACCTGGTCCTGGAGGCGCCGCAGCTCGTCGCCGATGTCATCGGCGAACAGGTCGCGGCGCGTCGACAGCACCTGGCCGAACTTGACGTAGATCGGCCCCAGGCTTTCCAGCGCCAGGCGTAGCCGTTCGCCGCGGGGGCGCGGGCCGATGGGCACCAGGCGCAGCGGCGACAAGGCCAGCAGGCCACGCAGCCACCAGGGCAGTCGCTCTTGGGGTATCAGCGTATCCAGGCGGTAGCGGGTGACCACCCAGGCGATGCGCGCGAGCCGCCGGATCATGTGGGGTCTCCCTCCCGGGTCAGGCGTCGCCGCAGGCGTTCCAGCCGCGCCTCGAGGCGATCGGTGGCGACCTCAAGCTCGGTGAGATGGTCGCGCAGTCCCTCGAACTGGTGGCGGCCGGGCAGCCATCGAGCCTCCTCGAAGACGTACTCGGAGACGTCGGCACACAGTTCCTGGCGAGTGCGCAGGCCCCAGCGCCCGAGGTTGCGCATGCCCTCGGCGAGGCTGTGGGCGGGCACGTCGCCGAGCCAGCCGGCCAGTTCGCCCTCCCAGTCCAGGTCGAGGTCGAGCAGCAGGTCGCGAGTCGCCTCGAGCAGCGGGATATGGCCGCGCACGACGAGCTTGCCCTGGAACATCAGCCGTTCCACCGAGGCACCGCCGAGCAGCTCGCCGAGGGTCTCGGGGTCGAGCTCGACGACGGCGTCGAAGGCGTCATCGGGCTCGTCGTCCGGGCGCAGCAGGTCCACGCCCTGGGCGTGGTAGGCCATGGCCAGGACCAGCGGGGAAGACTCGAGGCGTACCAGCAGGCGCTGCCCGGCGAGTCTAGCCAGCCGGGCGGGTGCCGCGGGGTCGCGGGCGAGCAGGGCGTTGAGGCTGCGTTCGAGGCCGCCCAGCAGCAGGGTCGGTGTCAGCGCCATCTTATCCTCACAGCTTGATGCCGCGGTGCAGGGCGACGATGCCGCCGGTGAGGTCGGTGTACTCGACGCGCTCCAGGCCGGCGTCTTCCATCATGCCCTTCAGGGTGTCCTGATCGGGGTGCATGCGGATCGACTCGGTGAGATAGCGATAACTGTCACCGTCGCCGGCCACCAGCTCGCCCATGCGCGGCAGCAGCCGGAAGGAGTATTGATCATAGGCCTGGCTCAGCAGCGCATTGTTGGGTTTGGAGAATTCCAGCACCAGCAGTCGGCCGCCGGGCTTGAGCACCCGGGCCATGGAGCGCAGGGCGGCATCCTTGTCGGTGACGTTGCGCAGCCCGAAGGCGATGGTGATGCAGTCGAAGCTGTTGTCGGGGAAGGGCAGGGTCTCGGCGTTGGCCTGGACGTACTCGACGTTGCCGCCGACGCCCCGGTCGAGCAGCTTGTCGCGCCCGACCCGCAGCATGGATTCGTTGATGTCGGCCAGCACCACGCGCCCCCGGGGACCGACCAGCCGCGAGAACTTCAGCGTCAGGTCGCCGGTGCCACCGGCGATGTCGAGTACGCTGTGTCCGGGGCGGACGCCGGCGCGCTCGATGGTCAGGCGCTTCCAGACCCGGTGGATGCCGAACGACATCAGGTCGTTCATCACGTCGTAGCGGGCGGCCACGGAATGGAAGACGTCGGCCACGCGGGAGGCCTTCTCGTCGACCGGGACTTCCTGATAGCCGAAATGCGTGGTGCGCTTGTCGCTGGGGGTCATGCGGAGGAGGCTCCCGAGTCAGCTGCACAAAGAGGGGCGAGGCTCGGCGGCCCCGCGGGATGTGGCGCATTGTAGCGCCCCCCAGGGCCGCTTGTCTTGAAGGCGGAAAGAGGCGCCTTGCCGGGAGTTCATGTCGCCGCTGAGGCGGGAAACGAAAGGTCGGCGAGCGCAGGCACGTTTCTGATAAGGGCTATAGCTGCTTGATCTCGATGCCCAACGGCTCCCTGGTGGCGCCGGCCTCTTCCAGGCGCCGCAGGTAGTCGGCCCAGTTGGCCGCCTGATGCTCGATCAGCTCGTGCAGGTACTCCCAGCTGAAGAGGCCGCTGTCGTGGCCGTCGTCGAAGTGCAGCTTGAGCGCGTAGCGGCCGGTGCGGGTGATGTTAGCCAGGCCGACATGCCGCTTGCCGACCTGCAGGGTCTGCTGGCCGCGGCCGTGGCCGCGTACCTCGGCCGAGGGTGAGAAGACTCGCAGGTACTCCACCGATAGGCGGTGGCTCTCGCCGCCTGGGTAGGTCAGCTCCAGTTCACGGGCCTGCTGGTGGTAGTGCACGCGGGTGGGGATGGGGGCGGACATAAGCACCTCCGGTGCCGGGCTTCGCCCGGAGCTTCAGGCTGTCAGCGTTAAGCCATAAGCGGCCTTCAGCCAGCCCCGCATGTCGTGAGGTAGCGCAGTGCCACTTGCCGGCACTGCGCTACCGAAGGGGCTTATCGCTTAAGGCTTAAGGCTTAAGGCTGGGGGTTAGAGAATATACCGCGACAGGTCCTCGTCCATCGCCAGCTCGCCGAGCTGGGAGTCGACATAGGCGGCGTCGATGGTCAGCGGGTTGCCCAGGTCGCTGCCCTGGTAGGAAGCCTCCTCGAGCAGGCGTTCCATGACCGTGTGCAGGCGCCGCGCGCCGATGTTCTCGGTGCCTTCGTTGACCTTCCAGGCGATCTCGGCGATGCGTGCGATGCCGTCTTCGGTGAAGGTCACGTTCAGGCCCTCGGTGGCCATCAGCGCCTCGTACTGGCGCGTCAGCGCCGCGGAGGGCTCGGTGAGGATGCGCTTGAAGTCGTCCGGCGTCAGGGCGTTGAGCTCGACGCGAATCGGCAGGCGACCCTGCAGCTCGGGGATCAGATCCGACGGGCGTGCCAGATGGAAGGCGCCGGAGGCGATGAACAGGATGTGGTCGGTCTTCACCATGCCGTATTTGGTGGAGACGGTGGAGCCTTCGATCAGCGGCAACAGGTCGCGTTGAACGCCCTCGCGGGAGACCTCGCCGCCGCTGGACTGGCCGTTGCCCTTGGCGACCTTGTCGAGCTCGTCGAGGAACACGATGCCGTGCTGTTCGACGGATTCGATGGCGCGCTGCTTGATGTCGTCCTCGTTGACCAGCTTGGCGGCTTCCTCGTCGCGCAGCAGCGCGAAGGCATCCCCGACGGCCACCCGGCGGCTCTCGGTCTTCTGCTTGCCCATGCTGGAGAACATGTTCTGCAGTTGGCTGGTCATCTCTTCCATGCCCGGCGGGGTGGTGATGTCCATGCCCTGGCCCTGGGGCGTGACCTCGATGTCGATCTCCTTGTCATCGAGCTGCCCTTCACGGAGCTTCTTGCGGAACGACTGACGGGTGGCGTTCTCGGTGCGCGGTTCGTTCTCCTGACCACGGGGCGGCGGCAGCAGGGCGTCGAGGATGCGGTCCTCGGCGGCGTTTTCGGCACGATGGCCGACCTCTTCCTTGGCCTGCTCGCGGACCAGCTTGATGGCGGCCTCGGTGAGGTCGCGGATGATCGACTCGACGTCGCGGCCCACGTAGCCCACCTCGGTGAACTTGGTGGCCTCGATCTTGATGAAGGGCGCACGGGCCAGCTTGGCCAGGCGGCGGGCGATCTCGGTCTTGCCCACGCCGGTGGGGCCGATCATCAGGATGTTCTTGGGGGTGACTTCCTGACGCAGCTCGTCATCGAGCTGCATGCGGCGCCAGCGATTGCGCAGCGCCACGGCCACGGCGCGCTTGGCGTCCTGCTGGCCGATGATGAACTGGTCCAGGGCGTGGACGATCTCGCGCGGGGTCATCTGGGTCATGATCAGAGCTCTTCCAGCGTGACGTTGTGGTTGGTGAACACGCAGATGTCGCCGGCGATCTCCAGCGATTTCTCGGTGATCTCGCGGGGCGCAAGCTCGGTGTTGTCGAGCAGGGCGCGAGCCGCGGACAGGGCGAAGTTACCGCCGGAGCCGATGGCGATGATGCCGCGCTCGGGCTCCACCACATCGCCGTTGCCGGTGATGATCAGCGAGGCGTTCTTGTCGGCCACGGCCAGAAGCGCCTCGAGGCGGCGCAGGGCGCGGTCGGTGCGCCATTCCTTGGCCAGCTCTACGGCGGCCTTGGTCAGGTGGCCCTGATACTTCTCGAGCTGCGCCTCGAAACGCTCGAAGAGCGTGAAGGCGTCGGCGGTGCCACCCGCGAAACCGGCCAGTACCTGGCCGCGGTAGAGGCGACGCACCTTGCTGGCGTTGCCCTTCATCACGGTGTTGCCTAGCGACACCTGGCCATCGCCGGCGAGCGCCACCTGGTCGCCGCGACGCACGGAAACGATCGTGGTCATGGAGGGGACTCCTTGTGGGAGCGTTCGGCTCCCGATGACTTTGGAATGGTTGAACGAAGGGCGGGGGCGGAATGGCGGTGTTGCGTGGCACTCCACTCGCCGGGTTCGTGCAAGCGATTCCCCAGCGGCGCCGCGAAGGGCGGCGCCGTGCATGAGCTTCTGGGGAGGTGTGGGCGCCAGGCCCGGAATTCAAGCGCGGCGCATCACTGCAGCTGAATGAGCAGCGGTTCGATGCCTTGGGTGGACATCAGGTCGCGGGCACGAGACAGCTCGCCGCGGTCCTGGTAGGGGCCGACCTGAACACGGTGCCAGGTGGTGCCGTCGCCGGTCTGTACGTCGCTGACCTGGGCCAGCAGGCCGAAGTCCTTGAGGCGGCCGGCGAGTTCCTGGGCATCGCCGGTCTGGCGGAACGAGGCCGCCTGCAGCACGTAGCGCTTGCCGTCCTCGGCGCGCTGTGTCGTGTCTTCGTCCGGCGCGCTGTTGGCGGCGATCACCTGGGCGATGGGGTCGTCGGCGGCGGATGAGTCGGCATCGCTGTCCGCGTCGTCGGTGTCATCCTGGGCGGGGCGTGGAGGCGGCGTCGCGGTGGAGGATGACGCCTGCTCGCCGGGGGCGATCACCTCGGACTCCGGCAGCAGCGTGTAGAACTCGAAGGTCGGCATCGGCGGCTCGTCGGGGGGCGCCTTGCCACCCGTCGAGTCGGCCTGCTGTGAGGTCTCGCCGCTCGGCAGTGGCAGCGGCGAGGTCGCACTGTCCTGCCAGGGCGCGGTGCCATGCTGGTGCTGCGAGATCAAAAAGCCGGCGATCAGGCCGGCCAGCCCCCATAGCCAGCCCGGCACGCCGCGCCGCGGCGCGGCCTTGGCGGGGCGTCGTTGGTTATTGGTGGCGCCCTGTTTGCGGTTGGCGGCGGGCTTGCGGCTGGCCATGGCTTACATCTCCTCGGGGGCGCCGACGCCCATCAGATCCAGGCCGTTGCGCAGCACCTGGCGGGCGGCCAGGAACAGTGCCATGCGGGCATTGCGCAGGGCGTCGTCCTCGACCATCACCTTGACGGCGTTGTAGCAGGTGTGGAACTCGGCGGCGAGGTCGAGCAGGTACTGGGCGATCTGCTGCGGCTCGCGGCTGGCGGCGGCATGGGCCACCGTCTCCGGATAGCGAGCCAGGCGATTGATCAGCGCCTTCTCCTGATCGGACTCGAGCCGTGACAGGTGTTCCATGGCCAGCGGATGATCGAAGGCCTGGTCGGCCGCCTCGGCGCGGCGCTGCATGCTGCACACCCGCGCATGGGCGTACTGCACGTAGTAGACCGGGTTGTCGTTGGACTGCGAGCGGGCCAGGTCGATGTCGAAGGTCAGCTGGGAGTCGGCCCGGCGGGTCGCCAGGAAGAAGCGCGTGGCGTCGCGACCGACCTCGTCGATCAGGTCGCGCACGGTGACGTAGCTGCCGGCGCGCTTGGAGAGCTTCACCTCGACGCCGGAGCGGGTGACCATCACCATCTGGTGCAGCACGTAGTCCGGGAAGCCCTGGGGAATCTCGATCTCCAGCGCCTGCAGCCCGGCACGTACCCGAGTGATCGTGGAGTGGTGATCGGCGCCCTGCTCGTTGATCACGGTGGTGAAGCCGCGCTGCCACTTGTCCAGGTGGTAGGCCACGTCGGGCAGGAAGTAGGTGTAGTGGCCATCGGTTTTGCGCATCACCCGGTCCTTGTCGTCACCGAAGTCGGTGGTGCGCAGCCAGGTGGCGCCGTCCTGCTCGTAGGTGTGGCCCTTCTCGGCGAGGCGTTCGGCGGTGGCCGCCACCTTGCCGTCGCGATACAGCGAGGACTCCAGGAAGTAGACGTCGAACTCGACGCCGAAGGCGCGCAGGTCCAGGTCCTGCTCGCGGCGCAGGTAGGCCACGGCGAAGTCGCGGATGGCCTCGAGGTCGTCGGAGTCGGCGGCTGCGGTGACCTGGCGGTCGTCGGCGTGCACGGTGTCACCGGCCAGGTAGCCGTTGGCCACGTCGATGATGTAGCCGCCGCGATAGCCGTCGGCCGGCCAGCCAGCGTCCTCGGGATCGATGCCCTTGGCGCGGGCCTGCACCGACAGCGCGAGGTTGGAGATCTGCGCGCCGGCGTCGTTGTAGTAGAACTCGCGGGTGACCTCGAAGCCCACGGCCTCGAGCAGTCGACAGATGCTGTCGCCGATGGCCGCGCCGCGGCCGTGGCCGACGTGCAGCGGGCCGGTGGGGTTGGCGGAGACGAACTCCACCTGCACCTTCTGGCCCTGGCCGGTCAGGCTGCGGCCGAAGGTGTCGCCGGCGTCGAGGACCTGGCGCACCACCTGGGCGGCCGCGCCGGTGGCGGTGAAGAAGTTGACGAAGCCGGGGCCGGCGATCTCGACCCGGGACACGGCCTCGCTTTCCGGCAGCGCCGCGACCAGCGCCTCGGCCAACTCGCGGGGCTTCTTGCCGGCGGGCTTGGCCAGCATCAGCGCCAGGTTGGTGGCGTAGTCGCCGTGGGCCTTGTCCTTGGTGGGGTCGACCTTGATGGTCGGGGCGACCTCGGAGGGCAGGACGTCCTGGCGCTTGAGTTCGTCCAGGGCGCCCTCCAGCAGGGAGATGATGGTGTCTTTCATGGGGAGTCTGATGTCCTGTGGCGCGGGCGGGTCGAGCGCCCGTCGGCGGGCATTTGGCCGCACATTATCGACAATTGCGCGCGGGCTTTAAACCCTTGCCGGGTTCGGGGGTCGACGGGCGCTCGTGGCTAGGCCAGCGTCTGGGGATCGATGTCCAGTGACCAGCGTACCCGACGCGCGGCCGGCTCGGCCTCCAGCCAGGCGGTGAGCCAGGCGCCGGCCTCGTGGAGGCGGCTGCGTTTGTCGGCGCCGAGCATGAGCTGCAGGTGGTAGCGATTCTGGCGGCGCTCCATGGGGGCCGGGACCGGGCCCAGGCAATCCACCTCGAGTTGGCGCTCGGCGAGGCGTGTGCGCAGCGCCTCGGCGGCACGGCCGCCCAGCTCGGTGACGGCCGCCTCCTGGGGGGCCTCCAGGCGCAGTAGGGCCAGGAAGCGAAACGGCGGTAGGGCGGCGACGCGGCGCTCTTCCAGCAGCTGCTCGGCCAGGGCGTCGTAGCCTCGCGCCGACAGCAGGCGCAGGTGGGGGTCGTCGGCATGCATCGTCTGTACCAGCACGCGGCCGGGATGGGCGGCGCGCCCGGCGCGCCCGGCCACCTGCTCGAGCAGCTGGGCCGAGTGCTCCAGGGCGCGAAAATCGCTGGCATAGAGGCCGGCATCGGCGTTGACCACCACCACCAGGGTGACATGGGGCAGGTGGTGGCCCTTGGCCAGCATCTGGGTGCCGACCAGCAGACAGGGCTCACCGCGGCGCACCTCGGTAAGGGTCTGTTCCAGGGCATCGCGGCGCCGGGTGCTGTCGCGGTCGATGCGGTGCACCGGGGTGTCGGGGAAACGCTCGGCCAGGGTCTCCTCGCTGCGTTCGGTGCCGCTGCCCAGCGGGCGCAGGTCGGCGCTGCCGCACTCGGGGCAGGCGTCGGGCAGGGCGCGGCGTTGGTCGCAATGATGGCAGGACAGTAGCGACGGCTGGCGGTGCAGGGTCAGGCGGGCATCGCAGTGATCGCATTCGGCGAGCCAGCCGCAGGCGTGGCAGCTCAGGGTCGGGGCGAAGCCGCGGCGGTTGATGAACACCAGGACCTGATGGCCAGCGGCGAGGGTCTCCTCGATGGTCTCGAAGACCGGCGGGATCAGCCCGCCGCGGCGGGTGCGGCCGCGCAGGTCGACCAGTTCCAGCCGTGCCGGGGCGTGGCGGCTGGCGCGTTGGGTCAGACGCAGATGGCGATAGTCGCCACTCTGTGCCCGGTGCAGGGTCTCCAGCGACGGGGTGGCGCTGCCCAACACCAGCGGGATGCGGTGATGATGGGCGCGGGCCACGGCCAGGTCCCGGGCGTGGTAGCGCAGGCTCTCCTGCTGCTTGAAGGAACCATCGTGCTCCTCGTCGACGATGATCACGCCGGGGACGGACAGCGGCGTGAAGATCGCCGAGCGGGTGCCGATGACGATCGGTGCTCGACCGCTGGCGGCGGCCTCCCAGGCATCCAGGCGCTCGTGATCGGTGAGCCCCGAGTGCAGCGCCACCACCGGCACCCGGAAACGGCGCTTGAAGCGCGCCAAAGTCTGCGGCGTCAGGCCGATCTCGGGCACCAGCACCAGGGCCTGGCGGCCGCGGCCGACCACCGCCTCGATCAGCTGCAGATAGACCTCGGTCTTGCCGCTGCCGGTGACGCCGTGCAGCAGGCAGGGATGGTAGGCGTCGATGCCCTCGTGGAGGGCGGAGAGGGCGGCGGCCTGCTCGCGGTTGAGTGGCAGTACCGGTTCGGCCAGCAACGGCCCGGCCGAGTGGGCGGCGCCGGTGTGTGGCTCCTCATGCCGCGTGATCAGTGCCTTGCGTTCCAGCGCCTGTAGCTGGGCGCGCGTGAACGATTGGGCGAAGATGGCCGAGGCCAGCACGCCCTGGGGGTGCTGGCGCAACATGTTCAGCAGCTCGGCCTGGCGGGGCGCCCGGGCGAGGCTTTCCGGGGCCTCGTCGGTGCCGGCCTCGCTCACTCGCCAGCGTTCCCGGGTACGGGCCTCGAGGGCGCGGCCCTGGCGCAGCAGGGCGGGCAGGGCCTGATGCAGAGTGTCGCCCGGCGCGTGCTGGTAGTAGCGAGCGGCGAAGCGACACAGCCACAGCCAGTCGGCCGGCAGGGGGGCATCGTCGAGGCGGTCATCGATCGGCTTGAGCTTGTCGAGTGGCAGGTCGCTGTGGTCGCGGCATTCCACCACGATGCCGACGACCCGGCGCGGGCCGAAGGGCACCCGCACCCGCAGCCCGGGTTGCCAGCCGCCTTCCGGCGGCGTGCCGGAGGGGCGGTAGTCGAACAGGCGACGCAGCGGTGAGGGCACGGCGACGCCCAGTACGGCGGGGGAGGAAACGGACAATTGGCCTCCGAGGGCGGCTCTGCTAGAATGCTCGGCCGCCGCGTCACCCACGGTGGAGCGGCGCCCGGTTTGAATATTCAGACAACCCGTATGCGGTGCCTGGCATGAGATCAGGTGGCGGCATACAGCGTAGCGAGGCTCAAGATGAAACAAGGTATCCACCCGAATTACAAGACGGTCAGCGCGAGCTGCTCCTGCGGCGCTACCTTCGAGGTCAGCACCACCGCCGGCCAGGATCTGTCCCTGGACGTCTGCTCTCAGTGCCACCCCTTCTATACCGGCAAGCAGAAGCAGGCGACCACCGGTGGCCGCGTCGAGCGCTTCAACAAGCGTTTCGGTGCCGCGATCAAGCGCTGATGCGTCGCCGGCGAGACCATCGCCGGCCTGGCAAACAGCCAAAAAACCCGTCCTCGTGGCGGGTTTTTTTTGTGGCTCGTCGACACATGTCCGCGTCTCGACGAGGCCGCCGGAGTCGCTAGAGGGAAGGCGGAGAAAGTGACGATTCGTGGCGTCGAACGTCTTCGAATGAGGTTGCTGTATTGTGTAATTTTACTAAGTTGAGAAGTGGAAGTTTTTTTTATAATCTCTGCGCCCTTCACCTTCCCTCGAAACCGGATCCTGAGCATGACAGACGCGAAGAGACAGGCGGCACTGGACTATCACGCCAAACCCATTCCCGGGAAATTGTCGGTTGAGCTGACCAAGCCGACCGCCACATCCCGTGATCTCGCCTTGGCCTACAGTCCGGGCGTGGCCGAGCCGGTGCGTGAGATCGCCCAGGATCCGGAAAACGCCTATCTCTATACCGGCAAGGGCAACCTGGTGGCGGTGATCTCCGATGGCAGCGCCATCCTGGGGCTCGGCAACCTGGGGGCGCTGGCGAGTAAGCCGGTCATGGAAGGCAAGGGCGTGCTGTTCAAGCGCTTCGCCGGCATCAACTCCACCGATCTGGAAGTCAACGCCGAGAGCCCTCAGGCCTTCATCGACACCGTGGCGCGCATCGCCGACAGCTGGGGGGGCATCAACCTCGAGGACATCAAGGCACCGGAGTGCTTCGAGATCGAACGTGCGCTGGTCGAGCAGTGCCGCATCCCGGTCTTCCATGATGATCAGCATGGCACGGCCATCGTCACCGCGGCGGGCATGCTCAACGCCCTGGACATCGCCGGCAAGTCGTTGCCAGACGCGCAGATCGTGTGCCTCGGCGCCGGTGCTGCGGCGATCGCCTGCATGAAGCTGCTGGTGTCCTGCGGCGCCCGTGCCGAGAACCTGGTGATGCTGGATCGCAAGGGTGTGATCCATCGTGGCCGCGAGGATCTCAATCAGTACAAGGCGATGTTCGCGATCGAGACCGAGATGCGCACCCTGGATGACGCGATCGAGGGCGCCGATGTGTTCGTCGGCCTGTCTGGCCCGGGCCTGATGAGTGCCGATCACCTGCGCAAGATGGCCGACGATCCGGTGGTGTTCGCCTGCACCAATCCGGACCCGGAGATCTCCCCGGACCTGGCCCGGGAGACACGCTCCGACGTGATCATGGCCACCGGTCGCTCCGATTATCCGAATCAGGTCAACAATGTGCTGGGCTTCCCGTTCATCTTCCGCGGCGCCCTGGACGTTCGCGCGACGCGCATCAATGAGGAGATGAAGGTGGCCGCGGTGCACGCCCTCAAGGATCTGGCGCGGGAGCCCGTCCCCGAGTCGGTGCTGGAGGCCTACGAGCTCGAGAGCATGCGCTTCGGGCGTGACTACATCCTGCCGACGCCGGTGGACGTGCGGTTGCTCGAGCGGGTCTCCTCGGCCGTGGCACAGGCGGCGGTGGATTCCGGCGTGGCGCGCAAGCCCTATCCCTCGCACTATCCGCTGAAGACCGTGGACGACGTCTACGGTCGCTGAGCGAACGCGGCCTCCGACACGACGACGCCGGCCCTCGGGCCGGCGTCGTCGTGTCTGGCAGGCTGTCGCGGGCTACCAGTCGTAGAGCAGCGAGACGTTGGTGATGCGGTCGGTGCGTGCCGTGGCGTCGTCGGGCGGCCGCGAGTTGTGGTCGACCTCGTAGGAGATCTTGAGGGCCAAATGCTCATTGAGACGCGAGGTCAGGCTGGAGAGTGAGCGGGCGGTCAGGTTGCGCTCGGTGCCTTCCAGCGAGAGCTCCTGGGAGAGGCTCGCGCTCTCGGAGAATCGCCAGCGATAGTCCAGGGCGGTATAGGCCACGCCGAGCCGGCGGTCCTCGTCTCCGGGCACGCTGTCGATGCGATAACCGGGGCCGGCCTCCAGCGATAGCGTGTGATGCTCGTTGTCCAGGACCTGGCGGCCGTAGCCGCCGATCAGTGTGGCCTGGTAGTCGTAGCCGCTGAAGCGGTCGTCTTCCCAGCGGGCGAAGCCGAACAAGTAATGCGGGCCTTCGATGTCGTAGCGTTCGCGGGCCGCCAGCAGGTACTGCTCGGCGCTGGTGGCCTCGTCCTCGCTGACGTGGCGCGCCTCGCCACGCAGGCTGTGGGTGAAGGCGCCGCTCAACCACACGAGGCGTCCCTTGGCGATTAGGGTCTCGCTGTTGGTATTGCCCTTGAGCTGGGTGAAACCGAGCTCCGCCTCACCGCTCAAGGGCGGTGAGGCGTCCGCTGGCGCCGGCGGTGCATAGAAGAAGGAGGTGGCCGAGGCGCTGCCTGCCGTGATCAGCAGGCATAGCCCACAGGTGAACATCACCTTGGAGCGCATGGTGATTTCTCGCGGTTGGTTCGGTGGAGTCGGTATCGGCGCGGTGACGATGTCGTCGCCGCGCCGGTGAGGCAGCGGGCGTGGCTAGAAGATGGCCTCGTAGGCGCCGGTGCCTTGAGAACCGCTTTCCTGTTCCACGGCCTGATCGACGCGCCGCGGCTGGTAGCTGGGCAGGTGATCGGCGCGGAACAGTTCCTGCATGCCGCCGGGCTGGTCGTCGTGCAGCAGGCGGCCGGTGTCGGGGTCGACACGGCGATTGACCACGCCGTCGGGGCGTTCGGGCCAGTGCTCCGGCGTGCCCGCCAGGGCCTCGCCCATGAAGTCGATCCAGATCGGCAGGGCGGCCTGGGAGCCGTATTCCGCGGTCGAGCTGTTGTCGTCCTTGCCCACCCATACGGTGGTGGCCAGCTCGGTGTTAAAGCCGGCGAACCAGGCGTCACGCTGATCGTTGGTGGTGCCTGTCTTGCCGACGATGTCGCTACGCTCGAGGGATCGGGCGCGGCGGGCGGTGCCGCGTTCGACGACATCGCGCAGCATGTCGCGAATCAGGTAGTCGGCCGCCGGATCGACGATGCGCGGCGCGACCCGATAGGTCTTGCCGTCGCGCTCGACGGTTTGCTGGTCGGGGCTGCATTCGCGGCAGGCCACCATGGGGTCGGCTTCCTGGACCACGGTGCGGGCCTCGCCGCTGGTGATCTTCTCGATCAGCCAGGGGTCGATGTCGAAGCCACCGTTGGACAGCACCGCATAGCCGCGGGTCATCTCCAGCGGCGTCAGGCTGGTGGTGCCCAGCGCCAGCGACAGGGCGTGAGGTAGCCGCTCGGGGTCGAAGCCGAAGTTCTCGAGGAAGCCGATGGTTTGCTCGAGGCCCAGGGTCTGCAGCAGGCGGATGGTGACCAGGTTGCGCGAGTGGACGAGTCCTTCGCGCAGGCGGGTCGGGCCGAGGAAATTGCCCCCGGAGTTGTTGGGCCGCCACAGTTGGTTGCTGCCGTCCTCCATCACCACCGGGGCATCGTTGATGATGGTGGCCGGTGTCACCTCGCCGCTGTTCAGGCCCGCCAGATAGATGAAGGGTTTGAAGATCGAGCCCGCCTGGCGGCGCGCCTGGAGCGCGCGGTTGAACTTGCTGGCGTCGTAGTCGAAGCCGCCCTGCAAGGCCAGGATGGCGCCACTCTTGGGGTCCAGCACGACCAGCGAGCCCTGGGCGCCTGGCTGCTGGGAGAGGCGCCAGTCGCCGTTCTCACGCTGCAGGACGCGTACCAGGTCGCCGGCGCTGGCGATGTCGGCGGCCGAGTTCGGGGCCGCGCCGCGATAGTGGGCGTTGCGATAGGGCTGGGCCCAGTCGAGGCCATCCCAGGCCAGGGTGCGGACCTCGCCGCCGCGGGTCAGCACGCGCATCTCGCGGCCGTCGGTGTCCACCACGATGGCCGGTTCCAGTGGGCCCAGCACCGCGGTGCGATCCAGCACCTGCAGCCAGTTGCTGACGTCGCCATCGATGCCGGGGATCTCGGCCTGGCTGCGCTCGGCGGCCTGGCGAGCGGTGCTCATCACCTCGGGAGACTCGGCCAGCTCTTCCTCGAGCCCCTCGGGGTCGGTGTTTTCCTGGGCTTCCGCCAGGCTGCGGGGCACGTCGCTCTGCTCCGGGCCGCGCCAGCCGTGGCGGGTGTCGTAGGCGATCAGGCCGTTGGCCAACGCCAGGCGGGCCTTGGGCTGCAGCTCGCTGTCCAGGGTGGTGGTGATGCGGTAGCCACCGGTATAGGCATCGTCGAAACGCTCGACGGCATACTGACGGGCCATCTCGGCCACATAGTCGGCGGCAACCTCGGTCTTCGCCTGGTGGCGACGCGCGGTGACCGGCGCCTGAACGGCCTCGTCGTAGGCGGTCTGGTCGATATGGCCCAGGTCGCGCATGCGGAACAGGATCCAGTTGCGGCGGATCAGCGCGCGTTCGGCATTGGCCAGCGGATTGAGGGCCGAGGGGGCCTTGGGTAGACCGGCAAGCATCGCCTGTTGGGCCAGGGTCAGCTCCGCCAGCGGACGGTCGTAGTAGACCTCGGCCGCGGCGGCGATGCCGTAGGCGCGATGGCCGAGGAAGATCTTGTTGACGTAGAGCTCGAGGATCTCCGGCTTGCTGAGGATCTGCTCCATCTGCAGGGCCAGCAGGATCTCGCGGATCTTGCGCGTGAAGGTCTGGTCCCGGGTGAGCAGGTAGTTGCGGGCCACCTGCATGGTGATGGTGGAGCCCCCGGACTGGATGTCGCCGCCGCTGGCGGCCAGTTGGAAGGCGGCGCGGGCCAGGCCCTTGGGATCGACGCCATGGTGATCGAAGTAGGAGGCGTCCTCGGCGGCCATCAGTGCCTCGACCATGCCCTGTGGAATCTCGTCGTAGGTCACCGGCTGGCGGCGCTCCTCGCCGTACTCGCCGATCAGCTTGCCGTCACGGGTGAAGATACGCAGCGGGGTCTGCAGCTCGAAGCCCTGCAGCTGGCGGACGTCCGGCAGGCCGGGGGCGAAGTAGAGGGCGGCCCCGGCCACGGCCAGTACCGAAGCGGTGGATAGGGAAACCAGCAGCCAGAATGCCGAGAAGGCCAGGGTTCTGATGAACTTCATGAAAAAGCGGTATCCATGCGGTGAGCGAGTGCGAGATGGCAGGGACGCACTGAAGCGGAAATGTGCCGGCCATTATAGGAAGCCGTCAGCGCGACCACCAGCGTTGACGTCTGGCGACACCCGTTGGTGTGTGAATCGGGTAAGTCATGTAGCCTCGGGTTACACGGTTGGCATGGTGATGCCTGGAGAGTTTGGTTGAGAGCAGTCGTCATACTATAGCGCGACGTGTAACGAAGGTGGATCAGTCGGGAGTACGACCTTGAGGCGAATCGGGGCATCCGGTAAGGGGTTGATCGGCGTCGACATCACGTCGGCGACCGTCAAGCTCATCGAGCTCAAGTGGACCGGCGGGGCTTACCGCGTCGAGAGCTATGCCGTGCAGCCGCTGCGCGAGGGGGCCGTGGTAGAGCGGCGCATCCGCGACATCGGCGAGGTCGCGGATGCGCTCCAGCGCGCAGTGGACCATGCCAAGCCGACCAGCCGGCGCGTCTCGGTAGCGGTCCCCGCGAGCACGGCGATCACCAAGACCTTGACCCTGCCGGCGACGCTTTCCGATGAGGAGGTCGAGACCCGCATCCAGCTGGAATCGGACAAGCACATCCCTTTTCCGTTCAGCGAAGTGGCCTTCGATTTTCAGCGGCTCGGCCTCAACGAGCGCTATGCCGACCAGCAGGACGTGCTGCTGGTCGCCTGCCGTCAGCATGACATCGGCCAGCTGACAGAAACCGTGCGTCAGGTAGGTCTGACGCCGACCATGGTCGATGTCGAGACCTTCGCCATGGAGCGCGTCTACACGGAGCTCGCGGCCCAGCTGCCGTCCACCGTGACCGAGGAGGGCGACGTGGCGCTGGTGGATATCGGGTCGAGCATGAATGCCTTCCACGTCTTGCACGATGGGCGGATCATCTACAGCCGGGATACCGTCTTCGGCGGTCGGATGTTGACCGAGGAGATCCGGCACCGCTACGGGCTCAGCCTCGAGGAGGCGGGCCTGGCCAAGAAGCGCGGCGGGTTGCCGGACGATTACTCGCAGAGCGTCCTCGAGCCCTTCCTCGAGACCCTGGTGCAGCAGGTCGGGCGCTCGTTGCAGCTCTACTACACGTCCGGCCGTAAGCGGGAGGTGCGCCGTATGCTCCTGGCCGGCGGTACCGGTGTGCTGCCTGGCCTGGCGAAACGCCTCGCCGAGGAGACGGGCATGGAGGTGGTGACCGCCGACCCTCTGCGACGCATGACGATGGGCTCGCGAGTCGATGAGCAGGGTCTGGTCAGCGATGCCCCGGCGATGCTGACGGCCTGCGGGTTGGCGATGAGGGTGCGCGGATGAACATCGACATCAACCTCTTGCCCTGGCGTGAGGCGCGGCGACAGCAGCGCAGCCAGCGCTTCTATCTGGCCCTGGGGCTTTCCGCCCTGGTCGGCCTGGGAGGCGGCTATGGTGTGAACTGGTGCTACGAGCGGCAGTTGGTGGCCCAGCAACAGCGCCATGAGTTGATTCGTCAGCGCACCGCCGAGCTGGACCGCGATATTCGTACCGTCAGCGAGTACGAGGCGCGGCTCGATACCCTCGAGCGGCGTATCGAGGTGCTGCGAGTGCTGCAGGCCGAGCGCCCCCAGACGGTTCATGTCTTCAATGCCCTGGCGGCGAGCCTCGAGCAGGGCGTTCATTACGCGAGCCTCCAGCGCGAGGGCGACCAGCTGCGCCTGACCGGCCTGGCCGAGGACAACCACCGCGTCTCGGCCCAGCTGCGGGCCCTGGAGGCCTCGCCGGTGCTCGACGTGCCGGTGCTGGCCGAGGTGGAGGCCGCTGAGGGCGAGCGCCGTTTCGACCTCAGCGTCGGCCAGCACATGCCGGAGGATGCCGACGAGGCCCGACGCCAGGAGGAAGCGCCATGAATCTCGCCACCGAATGGCGCCGCCTGAAGGAGGTGGAGCCGGGCGAACTCGACATCAAGGAGGCCGGCGGCTGGCCCTTCCTGTTGCAGCTGCTGTGCTGCCTGCTGGCGGCCGGGCTGACCTTCGCCGGCGTCTACTGGTACATGGCGGCCCCCGCGGCTCGCGAGCTGGAAGATGCTCGCCAACAGGAGGTGAGCCTGTTGCGCGACTACCGCAGCAAGGCGGCCCAGGCGGCGCATCTGCCCGGGGTGCGTGAACAGGTCGAGGCGCTGGATGGACATCTGGAGGTGCTGGTCGACATGTTGCCGAGCGGCCCCGAGATTCCGTCGCTGATCGACGACATCAACGAGGCGGCGATCGACAATCAGCTGACCATCGATGCCATCCGGCTGCGCGACGCCGTCGAGCGGGAGTTCTACGTGGAACGCCCGTTCGATATCCGGGTGCGGGGCGATTACCATCGCATCGGATCCTTCGTCGCCGCCGTCGCCGATTTGCCACGCATCGTCACCCAGCATGATTTCACGCTCGAACCCGCGGAGGGGGGAGGCCTGGCGTTGTCGATGCTGGCGCGGACCTACAGCTATCGGCCGCCGCAAGCGGCGTCGGGCGACGAGGGGGCGCCATGAGGCACGCAGGAAATGGCCTGGCCTTGCTGGGGCTTGCGCTGCTGCTCGGCGCCTGCCGCGACGCGGGCACCGGCGAGCTCGAGCAGGAGCTGGCGACGCTGCGGGTCGATCCCGGCGAGCTGGTCCTGGCGCCAGTGCCGCCGCTGCCGGACTATCGCGCCGTCGATTACCGCTTCGCCGATCGGCGCAGCCCCTTCCAGGCGGCGTTGCCGGAGCGTCGGCTGATGTCGGTAGGCGATGCCGACCTGGCGCCGGACGACGCCCGGTCGCCGGAGCCGCTGGAGGCCTATGAACTCGAACAGTTGGACTTGGTGGGGATACTCACCGTGGGCGGCACACCCTCGGCCCTGATCAGGGCGCCGGGCGGCAAGGTTCACCGGCTGCGCGTCGGCGATCACATGGGCTCGGACTTCGGGCGCATCGTCGATATCGCCTCCGCGACGGTGAAACTGGTCGAGATCGTGCCCGCCGGGCAAGGCGCCTGGATCGAACGCAGTACCCAGCTGCTGCTGGATGGCTAGACACAACGAACAAGCCCGGCCAGCGAAGGCGGGGGCAGGAAAGGGTAGGAGACCATGATGTCGATGATACGAGCGCTCGCGACCCTGGTGATGCTGGCGGTATCGGCCTTTGCCATGGCGGCCGAGCCGAGCATTACCGATATCGATTTCCGGCGTGGTGAAGACGGCGCCGGGCGCGTGGTGGTGTCCTTCGATCGCACTGGCGTGGACGCGCGGGTCACCGAGAGCGGGCGTTCGGACATCGTCGCCCGGTTGCCGGGAGCCCGCCTGCCGGACGCGCTCGACCAGGTCTACGATGTCACCGACTTCGGGACGCCGCTGCGTCGCATCACGCCCCGCGCCGGTCGGGACGGCGTCACGCTGGAGATCCAGGGGCGTGGCGACTTCGCCATGCTGTCGGCGCAAGAGGGTCGCCAGTTGAGCATCTCGGCCCAGCCGGTCACGGCCCAGCAGAATGATCGCCAGGCGCGCGAATCGTCGTCCTATAGCGGTGAGCGAATCACCCTGAACTTCCAGGACATCGAGGTGCGTTCGGTGCTGGCGATCATCGGCGACTTCACCGGGCTGAACCTGGTGGCCAGCGACAGCGTCACCGGTCGGGTCACCCTCAACCTCCAGGACGTGCCCTGGGACCAGGCGCTGGACCTGGTGCTCAAGAGCCACGGGTTGGCCAGCCGGCAGGAGGATGGCGTCATCGTGGTGGCCCCGGCCGAGGAACTGGCGGCCCGCGAGCGGCTGGAGCTGCAGACCCGCGAACAACTGGAGACGCTGGCCCCACTGGAGACGCAGTACATCCAGGTCAAGTATGCCAAGGCCGAGGATCTCGCCCAGTTGCTGCGTGGCGAGAGCGGTGGCGGCGGGGCGAACGGCTTCGGGCTGCTTACCGAACGCGGTCGCGTCGCCGTGGATCCGCGCACCAATACCCTGTTGATTCAGGACACCGCCGAGCAGATCGGCCAGATCATGGAGACCCTGGAGCGGCTCGACGTGGCGGTGCGCCAGGTGCAGATCGAGGCACGGATCGTCATCGCCCGGGATAGCGCTACCCGCGAGCTGGGCGTCAGCTGGGGGCTGTCCAACAATGAGGGTGACCCGTCCAACGGGCTCAACGCCGGCGGGGCCTCGTCGGGTGTCGCCGACAACGGCGGCTTGTCGGTCGACCTGGGCGACGCCGTCGAGCCGTCGACCGCCTTCAGCTTCGGTTACCTCTCCGGTGACGTGCTGCTCGACCTGGAGCTGCGTGCGCTGGAAAGCGAAGGCAAGAGCCAGACCATCTCTCAGCCGAGGGTGATCACCGCCAATCAGCGAACCGCGACGATCAAGCAGGGGACCGAGATTCCCTATCAGGAATCGACCTCCAGCGGGGCCACCGATACCGAGTTCAAGGAGGCGGTGCTGTCGCTGGAGGTGACGCCGCAGATCACGCCGGACAACCGCATCATCATGGACCTGGCGATCAATAATGACACCGTGGCCGATCAGTCCTTCAATGGCGCGCCGGCCATCGATACCAACGAGATCAACACCCAGGTGCTGGTGAACAACGGCGAGACCGTGGTGCTGGGTGGCATCCTGACCACCGAACAGGTGCGCAGCCTGTTCAAGACGCCCCTGCTGGGCGATATTCCGGTGCTCGGAAGCCTCTTCCGCTATACCGAGGAGTCGAACGATAAGGTAGAGTTGCTGGTATTCATCACGCCCCGAATACTGGATGACAACCTGGCGATTCGCTGATGCCGGCACTACCCAACCTGATATTGATCGGCCCCATGGGGGCCGGAAAGAGCACCATCGGCCGCCTTCTGGCGGCCGAGCTATCCCGCCGCTTCTATGACAGCGACCACCAGATACAGGATCGTTGCGGTGCCGACATCCCGTGGATCTTCGACGTCGAGGGCGAGGCGGGCTTCCGCGACCGCGAGACGCAGATGATCGGCGAGCTGTCCGCGCTGGGCAGCGTGGTCATCGCCACCGGAGGTGGTGCGGTGCTGCGCGAGGAGAACCGGCGCCTGCTGCGCGACAGCGGTAGCGTGATTTATCTCTACACCACCGTCGAGCAGCAGCTGCGGCGCACCGCGAAGGATCGCAATCGCCCCCTGCTGCAGCGTGACGATAAGGCGCAGGTGCTCGAGCAGATGTTCGGGCAGCGCGACCCACTCTATCGGGCCACCGCCGATATCGTGGTGCGTACCGACCGCCGTGGCCCGCGGGCCGTGGTCAACGAGATCGTGCGCCGCATCGAGCGGCTGATCGACCCCCTGCATTGCAAGGCATGAACATGACTTCCACCCTCGATGCCCGGCGAACCCTGACGGTCGCGCTCGGCGAGCGTAGCTACCCCATCCATATCGGCCCCGGCCTGCTCGACGATGCCCGGCGCTTGCGGCCGTATCTCGCCGGGCGCCAGGTGATGATCGTCACCAACGAGACGCTGGCGCCGCTGTACCTGGAACGGCTCAAGGCCGGCCTGGACGATGACCTGACGGTGCGCGAGGTGGTGCTGCCGGATGGTGAATCGACCAAGACCCTGGCCAGTGTCGAGCGTATCTGGGATGCCCTGCTCGAGGCCGGCTTCAATCGGCGCTGCACCCTGGTGGCCCTGGGGGGCGGCGTGATCGGTGATATGACCGGCTATGCGGCGGCCTGCTATCAGCGTGGCGTGGCCTTCGTGCAGTTGCCGACCACCCTGCTGTCCCAGGTGGACTCCTCGGTGGGTGGCAAGACCGGCGTCAATCATCCGCGTGGCAAGAACATGATCGGCGCCTTCTGGCAGCCCCGGGCGGTGCTGATCGATACCGACACCCTCGCGACCCTGCCGGCCCGCGAGCTGTCCGCCGGCCTGGCCGAGGTCATCAAGTATGGGCTGATCCGCGACGCCGACTTCCTGGCCTGGTTGGAGGCGAACATGGCGGCGCTGCGCGGCCTCGACGCCGCGACGCTGACCCAGGCGATCGAGCGCAGCTGTCGCCTCAAGGCCGAGATCGTCGCCGAGGACGAGACCGAGCAGGGGGTCCGGGCGCTGCTCAACCTGGGGCATACCTTCGGGCACGCCATCGAGACGCATCAGGGCTATGGTCGCTGGCTGCACGGCGAGGCGGTGGGGGTCGGCATGCTGCTGGCGGCCGAGTTGTCGCAGCGCTTGGGCTGGCTGTCCCAGGACGAGGTGGCGCGCACCCGGGCGGTCCTGGCGGCGGCGGCGCTGCCGCTGGCGGCGCCCGGTGACATGACGCCGGAAGACTTCCTGGCGATCATGCGCCTCGACAAGAAGAACCTCGATGAACGACTGCGATTGATCCTGCTCAGGCGGCTGGGTGATGCCTGCCTGTATGACGAGACGCCTTCCGAGACGCTGATGACGCTATTGGAGACCTTCCCGCGCCGCTGATCGACGCCTCTCGAGTGCCACACCCCGACGCCCGCTGCCCTGCAGCGGGCGTCGTCGTTCATGGGGAGTGAGCGACGTCCTCGCCGGTGCAATACGTGAATCTGCATGCCGTATGCAGTATCGGTATGGGGAAAAGTCGGGTGTTGCGACTAAAGTATGAATCCTGATTAGGCTGGTGGGCGTGTCGAGGTGATGCGGTGCAACTCGTTGAGTTGACGTATTTTTTTTATTGAATGGTGTGTCAAGTAGCGGATTTTTCGAAGGTTTTAGGAAGAGGGTGGCGGGCGTGGCATTGCGTGCCTAGAGGGAGCGTGGCTATTCTGTGGAACCTTTTGCCGCGCAGTTTCGAGGCCGATAATCCGGATGAAAATAAAAAGAAAACCAATAATTATAGCACCAAAAACTGCAAATAAAAATTTTCTTTACCTGAGGCACACCCATGAACAGAGGTCTTCATCAACCCGGCGAGTTTCGTGACAACTGCGGGTTCGGTCTGATCGCCCACATGGAAGGCCAGGCCAGTCATGACCTGCTGCAGACCGCGATCGAATCGTTGACCTGCATGACCCACCGCGGCGGCATCGCCGCCGATGGCAAGACCGGCGACGGCTGTGGCCTGCTGCTGAAGATGCCCGAGGCCTTCATGCGTGCCGCCGCCAAGGAGTCGCTCGGGGTCGAACTGGGTCGGCGCTTCGCGGTAGGGGCGATCTTCCTGCCCGATGACGACGCCCGCGAGGCCGCCGCGCGGGAGACCCTCGAGCGTGAGCTGGAGGCCCGCGGCCTGACGGTTCAGGGCTGGCGCGAGGTGCCGGTCGACCCGAGTGTCTGCGGCCCCATGGCGCTGGACTGCCTGCCGCGCATCCGCCAGCTGTTCGTCGAGCCTGGCGAAGCCGCCGAGGGCGCCTTCGACGTGGAGCTCTTCATGGCGCGTCGCCGCGCCGAGCAGGCGTTGAGGGATGAGCCGGACTTCTACGTCAGCTCGCTGTCCGCCGAGGTCGTCTCCTATAAGGGGCTGGTGATGCCGGTCGACCTGCCGGCCTTCTATCGTGATCTGGGCGATGCGCGCCTGGAGACCGCGATCTGCGTCTTCCATCAGCGTTTTTCCACCAATACCGCGCCGCGCTGGCCGCTGGCCCAACCGTTCCGCCTGATGGCCCACAACGGCGAGATCAATACCATCGAGGCCAATCGCGGCTGGGCGAACTCGCGCAAGGAGAACTTCGCCAGCGAGCGTCTGCCCGACATCGCCGAGCTCGACGAGATCGTCAACACCGTCGGTTCCGACTCGTCGAGCATGGACAACATGCTCGAAGTGTTGCTGACCGGCGGCATGGAGCTGCATCGCGCGGTGCGCATGATGGTGCCGCCGGCCTGGCAGAACGTCGAGATCATGGATGGCGACCTGCGCGCCTTCTACGAGTACAACTCCATGCACATGGAGCCGTGGGACGGGCCGGCCGGCGTGGTCATGACCGACGGTCGCCAGGCCGTCTGCATGCTCGATCGCAACGGCCTGCGCCCGGCGCGCTGGGTGATCACCAAGAACGGCTACATCACCCTGGCCTCCGAGGTCGGCACCTACGACTATCGGCCCGAGGACGTGGTGGCCAAGGGTCGCGTCGGCCCGGGCCAGATACTGGCCGTGGACACCCAGACCGGCGAGGTCCTGCACACCGAGGACATCGACTCGCGCCTCAAGTCCGCCTATCCCTACAAGCGCTGGCTGAAGCAGGAGGCCAACTACCTGGAGTCGGCGCTCACCGAGCTGGCACGCTTCCAGAACATGGACGCCGAGTCGCTGGCGGTGCGCCAGAAGATGTTCCAGGTCAGCTTCGAGGAGCGTGACCAGGTGCTACGCCCGTTGGCCGAAAGCGGCCAGGAGGCGGTCGGCTCCATGGGTGACGATACCCCCATGGCGGTGCTGTCCGGCAAGCGGCGCCTGCTGACCGACTACTTCCGCCAGAAGTTCGCCCAGGTCACCAACCCGGCCATCGACCCGCTGCGCGAATCGATCGTGATGTCGCTGGAGAGCTGCATCGGTGCCGAGCGCAACGTCTTCGCGGCGACCCCGGACCATGCCCACCGGTTGGTGCTGACCACTCCGGTGCTGTCGCCGCGTAAGTTCACCGCCTTGGTGAACCACGAGGACCCGGCCTTCAACAGTCACTCCCTGTCGCTGGCCTATGATCCCGAGACCATCGGACTCAAGGCCGCGCTGCAGGCGTTGTGCGACGAGGCCGCCCAGGCCGCCCGCGACGGCAAGGTGCTGCTGGTACTGTCCGATGCCGAGGTGGCGAAGGGCCAGCTGCCGATCCATGCCGCCCTGGCGGTGGGGGCCGTCCACCATCATCTGGGCCGCCTGGCGCTGCGTCCACGGGTCAACCTGATCGTCGAGACCGGCTATGCCCGCGACGCCCACCAGATGGCGGTGCTGTTCGGCGTGGGTGCCACCGCGGTCTATCCGTGGCTGGCCTACCAGGTCATGGCCGACATGCACCACACCGGCGAGCTGGTCGGCAACCCGGCGGATGCCCGCGAGAACTATCGCCGTGGCCTGCAGAAGGGGCTATTCAAGATTCTCTCCAAGATGGGCATCTCGACGCTGGCCTCCTACCGCGGCTCCCAGCTGTTCGAGGCGGTGGGTCTGGCCTCCGAGGTCATGGAACTGTGCTTCACCGGCATGGCCTCGCGTATCGAGGGGACCGGTTTCGCCGAGTTGCAGTGGCAGCAGGAGCTGCTGGCTCGGGATGCTTGGTCGCCGCGCAAGCACATCTCCCACGGCGGCCTGATGAAGTACGTCCATGGCCACGAGTACCACGCCTACAACCCGGACGTGATCAAGACGCTGCAGGAAGCGGTGCAAGAGGGGGATTACGTCAAGTGGAAGAAGTTTGCGGCACTGGTCAACGAGCGTGACCCGGCCACCATCCGCGACCTGCTGCGCATCAGGCCTGCCGAGACGGCGCTGCCGCTGTCCGAGGTCGAGCCGGTCGAGGATCTGCTGCCACGCTTCGACAGCGCCGGCATGTCGCTTGGCGCGCTGTCGCCTGAGGCTCACGAGGCCCTGGCCCAGGCCATGAACGAGGCCGGAGGACGCTCCAACTCCGGCGAGGGCGGCGAGGACCCGGCCCGCTATGGCACCGTGCGTTCCTCCAAGATCAAGCAGATCGCCTCCGGGCGTTTCGGCGTCACCCCGGCCTACCTGGCCAACGCCGAGGTGCTGCAGATCAAGGTCGCCCAGGGCGCCAAGCCCGGCGAGGGCGGCCAGCTGCCCGGCGGCAAGGTCAACGCGCTGATCGCCCGGCTGCGTTATGCGGTGCCCGGGGTGACCCTGATCTCGCCGCCCCCGCACCACGATATCTATTCCATCGAGGACCTGGCGCAGCTGATCTTCGATCTGAAGCAGGTCAACCCGAGCGCCCAGGTGTCGGTGAAGCTGGTTTCCGAGCCCGGTATCGGCACCATCGCCACCGGCGTGGCCAAGGCCTATGCCGACCTGATCACCGTGTCGGGCTATGACGGCGGCACCGCGGCCAGCCCGCTGACCTCGATCAAGCATGCCGGTAGCCCCTGGGAACTGGGCCTGCCCGAGGTTCACCAGGCGCTGCGCATCAACGGCCTGCGCGACAAGATCCGCCTGCAGACCGATGGCGGCCTGAAGACCGGGCTCGATGTCATCAAGGCGGCGATTCTCGGCGCCGAGAGCTTCGGTTTCGGTACCGCGCCGATGGTCGCGCTGGGCTGCAAGTACCTGCGTATCTGTCACCTCAACAACTGCGCGACCGGCGTGGCCACCCAGCACCAGGCCCTGCGTGACGAGCACTTCCGCGGCACCGTCGACATGGTCAAGCACTACTTCCGCTTCATCGCCGAGGAGGTGCGCGAGCTGATGGCCCTGCTAGGCGTGCGGCAGCTCACCGAGCTGATCGGGCGTACCGATCTGCTCGAGGCGATCGAGGGCGTGACCGACTCCCAGCGTGGCCTCGACCTGTCGCCGCTGATGACCAACGACTTCGTGCCCGCCGAGGCGCCGCAGTTCTGCCAGGTCAGCCGCAATGTGCCCCATGATCCGGGCGCCAAGAATCAGGAAATGCTCGCGGCACTCGAGTCGGCCATCGCGGACAAGTCCGGCGGCGAGTTCGACTTCACCATCACCAACTGCGACCGCTCCGTGGGGGCGCTGATCTCCGGCACGATCGCCAAGCGCCACGGCGAGGCGGGGCTCGAGGACGCACCGCTGACCGCCCGCTTCACCGGCGTGGCCGGCCAGAGTTTCGGGGTGTGGAATGCCCGTGGCCTGCACCTCTACCTGGAGGGCGACGCCAACGACTACGTCGGCAAGGGCATGAACGGCGGCAAGGTGGTGATCGTGCCGCCCCGCGGCAGCAGTTTCGAGAGCCACCAGACGGCGATCGTCGGCAACACCTGCCTGTATGGCGCCACCGGCGGCAAGCTGTACGCCGTGGGCACCGCCGGCGAGCGCTTCGCGGTGCGCAACTCCGGCGCCCATGCGGTGATCGAGGGCTCCGGCGACCACTGCTGTGAATACATGACCGGAGGCCTGGTCACCGTGCTCGGCGAGGTGGGCGTTAACTTCGGTGCCGGCATGACCGGCGGCTTCGCCTATGTGCTGGACGAGGACCGCACCTTCGTCGACAAGTACAACCATGAATTGGTGGAAATCCACCGCGTCAACACCGAGGCCATGGAGGCCCACCGGCGACACCTGAGGGAGATCATCGAGGCCTACGTCGCGGAGACCGGTTCGCAGCGTGGTCGCGACATCCTCGAGGACTTCAGCGACTTCATTCGCCATTTCTGGCTGGTGAAGCCCAAGGCGGCGAGTCTCGCCGGCCTGCTGGATCAGTCCCGGCGTCAGCCGGAATGAGTGAGGCGTCGGCGCCCCGATCAGGTTCGTATTAGAGGAATATTTTCATGGCCAACCGTTTGAATAACGACTTCCAGTTCATCGACGTGGGTCGTCAGGACCCCGAGAAGAAGCCGGCATCGGCGCGGGCGAAGCAGTTCGCCGAGATCTACGAGCCCTTCCAGCCGCAGGACGCCGCGAATCAGGCGCACCGCTGCCTGAGCTGCGGCAATCCCTACTGCGAATGGAAGTGCCCGGTCCACAACTACATCCCTAACTGGCTGCAGCTGGTCAGTGAGGGCAACATCCTGGAGGCCGCCGAGCTTTCTCACCGCACCAATTCGCTGCCCGAGGTCTGCGGTCGAGTGTGCCCTCAGGATCGCCTCTGCGAAGGCGACTGTACCCTCAATGATGGCTTCGGTGCGGTGACCATCGGCTCGGTGGAGAAATACATCACCGACACCGCTTTCGCCATGGGCTGGCGCCCCGACATGTCGCGGGTCGCCTGGACCGACAGGAAGGTGGCGATCGTCGGTGCCGGCCCGGCCGGCCTCGGTTGTGCCGACATCCTGGTGCGTAACGGTGTGAAGCCGGTGGTGTTCGACAAGCACCCCGAGATCGGCGGCCTGCTGACCTTCGGCATCCCCGAGTTCAAGCTCGAGAAGACCGTGATGGAGCGGCGCCGCGCCGTCTTCGAGGAGATGGGCATCGAGTTTTGTCTGGGCGTGGAGATCGGCGGCGACATGTCCTTCGACGCGCTGCTCGCGGATTACGACGCCGTCTTCCTCGGCATGGGAACCTACAAGTCCATGGAAGGCGGCTTCCCCGGCGAGGGCCTGCCCGGCGTGCACAAGGCGCTGGACTACCTGATCGCCAACGTGAACCACTGCCTGGGCTTCGAGAAGGATCCGGCGGACTACGTCTCCCTGCAAGGCCAGAAGGTGGTGGTGCTGGGCGGCGGCGATACCGCCATGGACTGCAACCGCACCGCCATCCGTCAGGGGGCCGAGGCGGTGACCTGCGCCTATCGTCGCGACGCAGACAACATGCCCGGTTCGCGCAAGGAAGTGGCCAACGCCCGCGAAGAGGGCGTGGAGTTCCTGTTCAACCGTCAGCCGGTGGCGGTGGTCGGCGAGGACCGGGTCGAGGGCGTGAAGGTCGTGCGCACCCGGCTCGGCGAGCCCGACGAGAACGGCCGTCAGCGGCCCGAGGTGGTGCCGGGTTCCGAAGAGGTGGTGGCCGCCGATGCCGTGGTCATCGCCTTCGGTTTCCAGCCCACTGACATCGATTGGCTGGCGCCCAACAACGTCGCCGTCGACGAGCGGGGGCGGGTGACCGCGCCGGAGCAGGGCGCCTACGCCTTCCAGACCAGCAACGAGAAGATCTTCGCCGGCGGTGACATGGTGCGCGGCTCCGACCTGGTGGTCACCGCCGTTTACGAGGGGCGTCAGGCCGGCGAGGGTATCCTCGATTACCTGGGTGTGTGAGCGGCGTGCTACAAACCGCCCCGAGATCCAGCCTCGGGGCGGCTTTCGCATCGTCGGATATCCTGCTGCTGATTGGCGGCTTGCAGCTCAAATTGAGCCGGGGGGTGCTCTCTGCTATTCTGACGTCCCATCCGGGCCCGGTCTTCTCCAGGCCTTCTGATCACGATTCGACAGGTTCTCCATGACACGATATATCTTCGTGACCGGCGGCGTTGTGTCCTCTCTTGGCAAGGGCATCGCGTCGGCCTCGCTGGCGGCGATTCTCGAGGCCCGCGGCCTCAAGGTCACCATGCTCAAGCTCGATCCCTACATCAATGTGGATCCGGGTACCATGAGCCCCTTCCAGCATGGCGAGGTGTTCGTCACCGAAGATGGGGCGGAAACCGATCTGGATCTCGGCCACTACGAGCGCTTCATCCGCACCAAGATGAGCCAGGCCAACAACTTCACCACCGGGCGCGTCTACGAGCATGTGCTGCGCAAGGAGCGTCGCGGCGACTACCTGGGCGGCACCGTGCAGGTGATCCCGCACATCACCGACGAGATCAAGCATCGCGTCTATGAAGGTGGCAAGGGCGCCGACGTGGCGCTGGTCGAGATCGGCGGCACCGTCGGCGACATCGAGTCGCTGCCGTTCCTCGAGTCGATCCGCCAGATCAGGAGCGAGCTGGGCGCGAGCCGGGCGATCTTCATGCACCTGACCCTGGTGCCCTACATCCAGACCGCCGGTGAGACCAAGACCAAGCCGACCCAGCATAGCGTCAAGGAGTTACGCTCGATCGGCATCCAGCCGGATATCCTGATCTGTCGTAGCGAGGTCGAGCTCGAGGAGAGCGAGCGCCGCAAGATCGCGTTGTTCACCAACGTCGAGGAGCGGGCGGTCATCCCGCTGCAGGACGCCGATACCATCTATCGCATTCCGCTGATGCTGCACCAGCACGGCCTGGACGAGATCGTCTGCGACAAGCTGCGCCTGGAGGCCGACGAGGCCGACCTCGGCGAGTGGGTTCATGTGCTCGATGCCAAGCTCAATCCGCTCAAGTCGATCAATATCGCCATGGTCGGCAAGTACATGGAGCTGCTCGACGCCTACAAGTCGCTCAACGAGGCGCTGGTGCACGCCGGCATCCAGACCCGGGTCAAGGTCAACATCGACTACATCGATTCCGAGGACATCGAGCGCCACGGCCCGGAGCGTCTGGCCGGCAAGGATGCGATCCTGGTGCCCGGCGGCTTCGGCGAGCGCGGCGTGGAAGGCAAGATCGCCACCGCTCGCTTCGCCCGCGAGAATGACATTCCCTATCTCGGCATCTGCCTGGGCATGCAGGTCGCGGTGATCGAATTCGCGCGGAACATCGCCGGTTGGAGCGATGCCAACTCCACCGAGTTCACCCATGACACCCAGCATCCGGTGGTCGGGTTGATCACCGAGTGGCTGAGCCCCGAGGGCAAGATCGAGCTGCGCGACGCGGCCTCTGACCTGGGCGGCACCATGCGCCTGGGGGGCCAGGTCTGTCATCTGGCGTCCGGCTCCCGGGCACGCGACGCCTACGGCAACGAGGAGATCGTCGAGCGTCATCGTCACCGCTACGAGGTCAACGACCAGTTCGTCACCGATCTGGAGCAGGCCGGCCTGGTGGTGTCCGGCAGGAGCGTCGACCGCTCCCTGGTGGAAATGGTCGAGCTGCCCGATCATCCTTGGTTCGTGGCTTGCCAGTTTCATCCGGAGTTCACCTCCACGCCGCGTGACGGCCATCCGCTGTTCACCGGCTTCGTCAACGCGGCGCTGGAGTACAAGGCAGCCCGCACACGCGCCCAGAACACCCCGCAGGAGTGAGTGTCATGCCCGCCCCGGAACGCCCGATCGACATAGCCGGCCTCCGGGTCGGCAATGACCAGCCGCTGACGCTGTTCGGCGGCATGAATGTGCTGGAATCCCGCGAGCTGGCCCTCGAAGTGGCCGAGGCCTATGTCGAGGTCACCGGCCGGCTCGGCATGCCCTATGTCTTCAAGGCCAGCTTCGACAAGGCCAACCGCAGCTCCATTCATTCCTTCCGTGGCCCCGGCCTCGACCGAGGGCTCGAGATATTGGCCGAGGTGAAGGAACGCTTCGACGTGCCGATCATCACCGATGTCCACGAGCCTTGGCAGGCGGCCCCCGCCGCCGAGGTCGCCGACGTCATCCAGCTGCCGGCCTTCCTGGCTCGCCAGACCGACCTCGTCGTGGCGATGGCCGAGACCGGCGCGGTGATCAACATCAAGAAGCCGCAGTTCGTGGCCCCTCACGAGATGCGCCATATCCTGCGCAAGTGCGAGGAGGCCGGCAACGATCGGCTGATCCTCTGCGAGCGCGGCACCAGCTTCGGCTACAACAACCTGGTGGTCGACATGCTGGGCTTCGGCGAGATGAAGGAGACCGGCTGCCCGCTGCTGTTCGATGTCACCCATTCCCTGCAGCAGCCGGGCGGCCGCTCCGACAGCGCCGGTGGACGCCGGGCGCAGGTCGCCGAGCTGGCTCGTGCCGGCGTGGCGGTAGGGCTCGCGGGGATATTTCTGGAGTCGCATCCGGATCCCGACAACGCCAAGTGCGACGGGCCCTGTGCCTTGCCGCTCGACCGCCTCGAACCCTTCCTCGCCCAGCTCAAGGCGCTGGACGAGATGGTCAAGGGCTTTTCACCGCTCGAGATTTCCTGATTCTCCCACGCTGATGCATTCACGCTGACTCACTTAGGACGAGACAACATGACCCAGATCGTCGATGTTCGCGCCCTCGAGGTGCTCGATTCCCGTGGCAACCCCACCGTTCAGGCCGAAGTGCGCCTGCAGAGCGGCGCCGTGGGCACGGCCTGTGCCCCGAGTGGCGCCTCTACCGGCTCCCGCGAGGCCCTCGAGCTGCGTGATGGCGACAAGGCCCGCTACCTGGGCAAGGGCGTGTTGAAGGCCGTGGAGGCCGCTAATGGCGCGATCCGTGAGCGTGTCGTCGGCATGGATGCGCGCGACCAGCGAGCCCTGGACGACGCCATGCTCGAGCTCGACGGCACCGACAACAAGGCCACGCTGGGGGCCAACGCCATCCTCGCGGTGTCGCTGGCCGCCGCCCGGGCCGCCGCCAATGCCAAGGGCATGCCGCTCTACGCCCACATCGCCGAGCTCTACGGCCAGCCGAACCGGTTCCGCATGCCGGTGCCGATGATGAACATCCTCAATGGCGGCGAACATGCCGACAACAACGTCGACATCCAGGAGTTCATGATCCAGCCGGTGGGTGCGCCGAGCTTCCGCGAAGGCCTGCGCATGGGCGCCGAGATCTTCCATGCCCTGAAGAAGGTGCTCGCGGGCCGTGGCCTGTCCACCTCGGTGGGCGATGAGGGTGGCTTCGCGCCGAACCTGGCGTCCAACGCCGAGGCCCTGGCGGTGATCAAGCAGGCGGTGTCCGATGCCGGCTACGAGCTGGGTCGCGACATCACCCTGGCGCTGGATTGCGCCTCTTCCGAATTCTTCAAGGATGGCCAGTACCGTCTCTCCGGCGAGGACAAGAGCTTCGACGCCGCCGGCTTCGCCGACTACCTGGTGGATCTCTGCGATCAGTATCCGATCGTCTCCATCGAGGATGGCATGGACGAATCCGACTGGGACGGCTGGCAGGCGCTGACCGACAAGCTCGGCGACCGCGTGCAGCTGGTCGGCGATGACCTGTTCGTCACCAATACACGCATCCTCAAGCGCGGCATCGATGAGCGGATCGGCAACTCCATCCTGATCAAGTTCAACCAGATCGGCTCGCTCTCCGAGACCCTGGATGCCATCCGCATGGCCCAGGATGCTGGCTTCACCGCGGTGATTTCCCACCGCAGCGGCGAGACCGAAGACACGACCATCGCCGACCTGGCCGTTGGTACCGCCGCCGGCCAGATCAAGACCGGTTCGCTGTGCCGCTCCGATCGTGTCGCCAAGTACAACCGCCTGCTGGTGATCGAGCAGGAGCTCGGCGAGCGTGCGGACTACCCCGGACGTGACGCTATTCAGGGGCAGTGAGTACCGCGGGTCGGTGATGCCTGTGTAGGAAATTGCTGACACGCTCGCGGCGAAATCCAAGACATTTCGCCTGCCGATGCCGGCACCCATGGGTGTCGGCATTTTTTATGCCATTGTTTTTAAAGGTTTTTTTGGTTTCTTTGTGGCGGCATGGTGTGGTGGGTGGCGCGAGGGCCCGGTTGAGAACAGGCTCAAGGCTGCCAGAATGCACAGCGGGACAAGGGAGAGGAGAGCTCTCCCGGCAGGACGCCACGGGATGCAATGCTGAGCGAGCCCGGTACGGCAGGACGCCGTTTCCGGACAGGGAAGCTCTAGGAGTTCGAACGGAAGGAACCGTTCAAGGATGGCTAGGAGCGGGCGGCCTGCGGGCCGCCTTCTTTGCGTCGGTGTTCTCCTTCATCGCACGGTGTAAGACGACGACGCCGAATGTCGAAAGACATTCGGCGTCGTCGTGTCCGGGCGTGGTGTGCAGGGCTCAGCGTTCCAGCTGGTCCGCCTTGCCGGGCTTGCCGTCCCACTCCTCGGCATCGGGCAGCGGGTCCTTCTTCTCGCTGATGTTCGGCCACGTCTCCGCCAGTTCGGCGTTGATCTCGATGAACTGTTCCTGTCCTTCCGGCAACTCGTCCTCGGAGAAGATCGCTTCGGCCGGGCACTCGGGCTCACACAGTGCGCAGTCGATACACTCGTCGGGGTGAATCACCAGGAAGTTGGGGCCTTCGTAGAAGCAGTCCACCGGGCAGACCTCGACACAGTCGGTGTACTTGCACTTGATGCAGTTCTCGGTGACGACGAATGTCATGCCAGTCTCCCTCCTCGAGGGCCGGGGCGCGCCGCGGCCGATCGGTCTTGAATTTCGAATTTGGTTATAAAAAAACTATATTTTATAATAAGTAGCGCTTGATCGGACCATTTTAGTCGGCCCGCCAGGGGCCCGCAAGCCATGCCGTGCGGGCCCCTGGCGATCGCCTGGTGGTGCGTCGGTCCTACAGGCTGTTCTGCCAGTGATACAGCCACTCCAGCGCCTGACGCGGGCTCAGTTCGTCCAGCGCCAGCCCCGAGAGGTGCTCTACCACCGGGTGCGGGGCGCTGGCGAACAGGTCCGCTTGCTGGGGCTGTGGCGCGATGCCGTCGTCGGGCGGATCGCTGGGGCTGCGCTGACCCTGGTCGACCTCCTGCTGTTCCAGCGTCGCGAGCTTTTCTCGGGCCCGCGAGATCACGCCCTGGGGCACGCCGGCCAGCTGTGCGACCTGCAGGCCGTAGCTCTGGCTGGCCGGCCCGTCTTCCACGCTGTGCATGAACACGATGCCATCGCGATGCTCGGCCGCCGTCAGGTGCACGTTGGCCACGCCGGCGGCCTGCTCGGCCAGCGCGGTCATCTCGAAGTAGTGGGTGGCGAACAGCGTGAAGGCGCGGGTACGGGTCAGATGTTCGGCGCTGGCCCAGGCCAGCGACAGGCCATCGAAGGTGCTGGTGCCGCGGCCGATCTCGTCCATCAGCACCAGGCTCTGGTCGGTGGCGTTGTGCAGGATGTTGGCGGTCTCGGTCATCTCCACCATGAAGGTCGAGCGGCCGCCGGCCAGGTCGTCGGAGGAGCCGATGCGGGTGAAGATGCGATCCACCGGGCCGATGCTCGCGGTGTCGGCGGGGACGAAGCTGCCGGTGTGGGCGAGCAGGGTGATCAGCGCGGCCTGTCGCATGTAGGTGGACTTGCCGCCCATGTTGGGGCCGGTGATCACCAGCATGCGTCGCTCGTCGTCCATCGCCAGATCGTTGGGCACGAAGGGCGATTCACTGACCCGCTCGACCACCGGATGGCGGCCGCCACGGATATCGAGTCCCGGTGCCTCGGGCAGCGAGGGGCGTGCCAGGTCCAGCGAGCGGGCTCGTTCGGCCAGCGCGGCCAGCACGTCCAGGGCGGCCAGGGCCCGGCCGGTCGCCTGAAGAGGCGCGAGTTCGGCGTTGAGATCATCGAGCAGGCCGTCGTAGAGCAACTTCTCACGGGCCAGGGCGCGTGACTTGGCCGACAGCGCCTTGTCCTCGAACTCCTTGAGTTCGGGGATGATGAAGCGTTCGGCGTTCTTCAGCGTCTGACGGCGGATGTAGTCCACCGGCGCCTCGCGGGCCTGGGCACGGGGGATCTCGATGTAGTAGCCATGCACCCGGTTGTAGCCGACCTTGAGGCCGGCGAGCCCGGTGCGTTCGCGCTCGCGGGCCTCCAGCTGCACCAGGTAGTCGCCGGCGTTCTCGGCCAGGCCGCGGTGCTCGTCGAGCTCGGCGTCGAAGCCTTCGGCGATCACGCCGCCGTCGCGGATCACCACCGGCGGGTTCTCCATCAGGGCACGGTGCAGGGTGTCGGCGAGCTGGGGGTAGGGGCGGATATGATGCTTGAGCTCGTCCATGGCGGTGCCGTCATCATAGTCGGCCAGCTCGGCTTCAAGCGCGGGTAGGGCGGCCAGGGCATCGCGCAGCCGGGCGAGGTCGCGAGGGCGGGCGCTGTACAGCGCCACCCGGGCGAGGATGCGCTCCACGTCGCCGATCGCCTTGAGCGTCTCGCCCAACGGCATGAAACCATCCCGATCGAGCAGGGCGGCCACGGCGGCCTGGCGGGCGCCGACCCGCTCGCGGTCGCGTAGCGGGCGATTGAGCCAGCGTTTGAGCAGTCGCGAGCCCATGGCGGTGGCGGTGGTGTCCAGCACGCTGGCCAGGGTGTTGTCGGTACCGCCGCCGAGGTTGATGTCGATCTCCAGGTTACGGCGGCTGGCGGCGTCGATGACCACGGCATCGTCGCGGTTTTCCACGCCGATGGTGGTGACGTGGGGCAGGCTCGACCGCTGTGTGTCGCGGGCGTAGTCGACCAGCACGCCGGCGGCGATGAGGGCGGCCTCCAGGTGGGCGCAGCCGAAGCCGCGCAGGTCCTGGACCGCGAACTGGTCACACAGGGTGCGGGTGGCCGCTTCGAGATCGAACAGCCAGTCGTTCTGCCGGCGCAGGCCACGGCGCTCCTCGAGCGTGGGTGGCAGGGAGAGCCCCTCGGCGATCAGCAGCTCCGCCGGGTCGAGGCGGGTCAGCTCGGCCAACATCTCGGTCTCGCCTTCCACCTCGAGCACGCTGAAGCGCCCGCTGGAAAGCTCCAACCAGGCCAGGCCCCAACGCTCGCCGGCAGGATGGATCGCCACTACCAGGTTGTCGCGACGGGCATCGAGCAGCGCCTCGTCGTAGAGGGTGCCGGGGGTGACGATGCGTACCACCTGGCGTTCCACCGGGCCCTTGGCGGCGTTGGGGTCGCCCATCTGCTCGCAGATGGCCACCGATTCGCCGGCGGCGACCAGGCGGGCCAGATAGTTCTCGGCGCTGTGATAGGGCACGCCGGCCATGGGGATCGGCTGGCCGGCCGACTGGCCGCGCTGGGTCAGGGTGATGTCGAGCAGCGTCGCGGCACGCCGGGCGTCGTCGAAGAAGAGTTCATAGAAGTCGCCCATGCGATAGAACAGCAGCACCTCGGGGTGCTCGCGCTTGATCTTCAGATACTGGGCCATCATCGGCGTGTGCGGCTTGGCGCTGGCCTGTGACATGGGCTTCCTTGACTGGCTGTGGAGACGATAGAAGTACACGGCGATCGGGATGGCGTGAGGCGCCATGCATATCGCGGACAAAGCCAGTATTCTACGCCCAAGGATGGCCGTCGTCAGGGTCATTGCGACAACCTCAGGGCCACCTCGCCGCGTGGCGCCCGCGCTTCGTGGCTGCCGCGAGCGGCCGAATGCGAGAATCTGGAGGGAAATCGATGCCCGTATCGCCCGAGACGCGTCGTCTCGCCGAGCGCCTCGGCGCGCTGTGCCGCGAGGGCGGCATGAGCGTGGCCACCGCCGAGTCCTGCACCGGCGGCGGGGTGGCCAGTGCCATCACCGATATCGCCGGCAGTTCGAGCTATTTCGAGACCGGTTACGTGACCTATTCCAACGCCGCCAAGTCGCGCCTGCTGGACGTGCCCGGGGCGCTGCTCGAGCGCTTCGGGGCGGTCAGTCGCGAGGTGGTCGAGGCCATGGTCGCCGGCGCCTGCGCCGAGAGCGGCGCCGATATGTCGGTGGCGATCAGTGGGGTCGCCGGGCCCGGCGGCGGCAGCGACGAAAAGCCGGTGGGCACGGTGTGGCTGGCCTGGGGAGCCCCGGGGCGCATGCACGCCGTGTGTCATGTCTTCCCCGGGGAGCGCGACGCGGTACGCGAGCAGGCCGTGGACGCCGCCCTCCAGGGGCTGATCAATGCCCTGGAGTCTGGTTAGGGTGGCCGCGGGCTGGTCGAGCGGCCGATTTTTCGTCATACTACTGTGCAATAATACAGTGCTTTTCGGCGGCCAGCGTGTCGCCACTTCGCCAATGTTTCGTCATCGCCGTGCCCCCACGGCGACCGTTTAGGAGACCCTCATGGCTCAGGACGATAATCGTTCCAAGGCGCTCGACGCCGCGCTTTCCCAGATCGATCGCCAGTTCGGCAAGGGGACCGTGATGCGCCTGGGCGATACCCCGCGCGTGGTGATGCCGTCGGTGTCTACCGGTTCGCTGGGGCTGGACATCGCCCTGGGCATCGGTGGCCTGCCCTTCGGCCGGGTGGTCGAGATCTTCGGGCCCGAGTCATCGGGTAAGACGACCCTGACGCTGTCGGTGATCGCCCAGGCCCAGAAGCAAGGCAAAACCTGCGCCTTCATCGATGCCGAGCATGCCCTCGATCCGAGCTATGCCGAGAAGCTCGGCGTCGACCTCGATGATCTGCTGGTCTCCCAGCCGGACACCGGCGAGCAGGCGCTGGAGATCTGCGACATGCTGGTGCGCTCCGGCGGCGTCGACGTGATCATCATCGACTCGGTGGCGGCCTTGACGCCGCGCGCCGAGATCGAGGGCGAGATGGGCGACTCCCACGTCGGCCTGCAGGCACGCCTGATGTCCCAGGCGTTGCGCAAGATCACCGGCAACATCAAGAACGCCAACTGCATGGTGGTGTTCATCAACCAGATTCGCATGAAGATCGGCGTGATGTTCGGCAGCCCCGAGACCACCACCGGCGGCAATGCGCTGAAGTTCTACTCCAGCGTACGCCTCGATATCCGCCGCACCGGCTCGGTCAAGCAGGGCGACGAGGTCGTCGGTAACGAGACTCGGGTCAAGGTCGTCAAGAACAAGGTCGCGCCGCCGTTCCGCCAGGGTGAGTTCCAGATCCTCTACGGCAAAGGCATCTACCATGCCGGCGAGGTGGTCGACCTGGGCGTGCAGTGTAAGCTGGTCGACAAGGCCGGTGCCTGGTACAGCTATCAGGGCAACAAGATCGGTCAGGGCAAGGCCAATGCCGCCCAGTTCCTCGAGGACAACCCGGCGGTGATGGAGGAGATCGAGAGCGGCATTCGCGCCCAGCTGCTGGCGAGCCCCGAACCCAAGGAAGAGCCTGCCGAGGCCGAGGCGGGCCCGGCGGCGGACGGCGAAGAGTCGTCCTGATCCATGTCGGAGCCCGAGCGTGACACCGCCGCGACGCTGCGCGACGATGCCATTCGCCTGCTGGCCCGGCGGGAGTATGCTTGGGCCGAGCTGCGCGCACGGCTGGTCGCCAAGGGGCATGACCCGGCGGAGGTCGAGGCCGGCCTGACGGCGCTTGCCGAGCAGGGTCTGCAGTCCGACGCGCGCTTCGCCGAGAGCTTCCTGCGCTCTCGGGTCATGCGCGGGCAGGGGCCGGTGCGCATTCGTGCCGAGTTGTCCCGGCGCGGCGTCGATGAGGCCACCGCTCGCCACGCCTTCGATGAGGCCGGCGGCGAGGTCGATTGGTTCGAACTCGCCGCCGAGGCCCTCGCCCGGCGCTTCCCCGGCCCCGGCGAGGGGGTCCGTGAGCGCGCCCGGCGCGAGCGTTTCCTGGCCGGTCGTGGCTTCGAATTCGACCAGCTCCGGCATGCCATGACGCATGCCTGGGACGACGCCTGATCTCCCGCCCCTTTAGTCGCCCGAGCACTGCGCTATAATGGCTCCCTTTGCGGAGACAACACATGCCTGCATGTCGGCGTGGCTCGGTCACCGTGTTGCGCGATTCCCGCGCATCCACGAGGGCCGTCATGCCGGCCAGTCGACGGGCTTTAGCCGGCGCGTTGATGCAGGCAGTGTTCTCCAGAGCCCCGGGTGGCAGTCCGATGATGGCTGCCGTGCCCGTCTTGCGGGCCACCATGCCTATCGCCACGGATACCCCATGAAAAGCGCAGATATCAGACAGGCCTTTCTGAGTTACTTCGAGGAGCAGGGCCACACCATCGTGCCGACCAGCTCGCTGGTGCCGGGCAATGACCCGACCCTGCTGTTCACCAATGCCGGCATGGTGCCGTTCAAGGATGTGTTCCTCGGCCGCGATCCGCGTCCCTACGTCCGCGCCACCTCGGCCCAGCGCTGCGTGCGCGCCGGCGGCAAGCACAACGACCTGGATAACGTCGGCTATACCGCCCGCCACCACACCTTCTTCGAGATGCTGGGCAACTTCAGCTTCGGCGACTACTTCAAGCGCGATGTCATCCGCTTCGCCTGGACCTTCCTCACCGAGGTGCTGGGGCTGCCGAAGCAGAAGCTGTGGGTCACCGTGCATGTCAGCGACGCAGAGGCCGAACGCATCTGGAAGGATGAGATCGGCATCGATCCGGAGCGCTTCTCGAAACTCGACGAGGACAACTTCTGGCAGATGGGCGATACCGGCCCCTGCGGGCCGAGCTCCGAGATCTTCTTCGACCACGGCGCCGAGGTCTGGGGTGGCCCGCCCGGCAGCCCCGAAGAGGACGGCGACCGCTACATCGAGATCTGGAACCTGGTGTTCATGCAGTTCGATCGCGATGCGGGCGGCGAGATGCATCCGCTGCCCAAGCCGTCCATCGACACCGGCATGGGCCTTGAGCGCATCGCCGCGGTGATGCAGGGCGTGCATTCCAACTACGAGATCGACCTGTTCCAGAACCTGCTCGAGGCGGCGGCTCGCGCCACCGGTCATGACGATACGTCGACGCCCTCGCTGCGGGTGATCGCCGATCACATCCGTTCCTGTGCCTTCCTGATCGCCGATGGCGTGCTGCCTTCCAACGAGGGGCGCGGCTATGTGTTGCGCCGGATCATTCGTCGCGCGGTGCGCCACGGCCACAAGCTCGGCGCCCAGGGGCGCTTCTTCCACCAGCTGGTGGAAGCGCTGGATGCCGAGATGGGCGAGGCCTATCCGGAACTGCGCGAGGCGCGCGCTCAGATCGAGCGCGTGCTGCTCAAGGAAGAGGAGCAGTTCGCCCGCACCCTGGATCATGGCATGGGGATGCTCGGAGAGGCGCTGGAGGCGCTCGAGGGGGATACCCTGCCGGGTGAGACGGTGTTCAAGCTCTACGATACCTACGGTTTCCCGTTCGACCTGACCGCCGATGTCTGCCGCGAGCGCGGCGTGAGCCTCGATGAGGCGGGCTTCGAGCGCGAGCTCCAGGCCCAGCGCGAGCGTGCCCGGGCGGCCAGCCAGTTCGGCGGCGCCTACCAGGCGTCGATCGATCTAGAGGGCGAGACCGCCTTCACCGGTTACGAGCGTCTCGAAGACCGAGGCACCGTCACCGCCATCGTCGATCAGCAAGGCAATCCGCTGGACGGCCTCGAGGGCGAACAGCGCGGCATGGTGGTGCTGGATCGCACGCCCTTCTACGCCGAGTCCGGCGGTCAGGTCGGCGACACCGGCTACCTGACGTTCGACGGCGGCCATTTCCTGGTCACCGATACTCAGAAGCAGGGGGGGCATCACCTGCACCATGGGGTGCTGCTCGAAGGCGCGCTGACGGTCGGCGCCGCGGTGACACCGAAGGTCGATGCCAGCCTGCGTGCGGCCAATGTGCGCAACCACTCGGCGACCCATCTGATGCACCAGGCGCTGCGCATGGTGCTCGGTGAGCACGTCGAGCAGAAGGGCTCGCTGGTGACGCCGGAGCGCCTACGCTTCGACTTCAGCCACTTCGAGGCGGTGACCGGCGAGCAGCTGGCCGAGGTCGAACGCCTGGTCAACGATCAGGTGCTGGCCAATGCCGACACCCGCATCGAGCACATGACCCTCGATGCGGCCAAGGAGAAAGGCGCCGCGGCGCTGTTCGAGGCCAAGTACGCCGACAGCGTGCGGGTGCTGACCATCGGCGCCGACACCTTCTCCGTGGAGCTGTGCGGTGGGACTCACGTCGCCCGCAGTGGCGATATCGGCTGCTTCCATATCGTCGCCGAGGCCGGCGTCGCCTCGGGCGTGCGCCGCATCGAGGCGATCACCGGCGAGGGCGCGCTGAGCTACTTCCGCGAACAGGAAGCGCGGGTGGCGCGCATCGGCGAGCGCCTAAAGGCCAAGCCGGAGCAGGTCGAGGAGCGCGTCGAGTCGCTGGTCGAGCGCAATCGCGGCCTGGAAAAGGAGCTCGAACGTCTCAAGTCCAAGCTGGCCAGCGCCGCCGGTAACGATCTGCTCGACGAGGTCCGCGAGATCAAGGGCGTCAAGGTCCTGGCCAAGCGCCTGGAAGGTGTCTCGGGCAAGGAGCTGCGTGGCATGCTCGACCAGCTCAAGAACAAGCTGGGATCGGGGGTCGTGGTGCTCGGCGTCGCCGATGAGGCGGCCGGCAAGGTCAGCCTGATCGCCGGGGTCACCGATGATCTCACCGCCCGGGTCAAGGCCGGTGCGCTGGTCAATCATGTGGCCGGTCAGGTCGGCGGCAAGGGCGGCGGAAGACCCGACATGGCCCAGGCCGGCGGCAGCGATGCGTCGGCCCTGCCGGCGGCGCTGGACAGCGTTCCGGTCTGGATCGAGGACGTGCTGTAAGCATCACGGGGCCGAAGACGGCAGTGTCTTCGGCCCCTCGTGTATCAGGCCTCGCCAATCTTTCATTCATTCCAATGCTAATTCGATAGAGGGACAACGACGCATGGCACTATACGTACAGAAGTTCGGCGGTACCTCGGTGGGCTCCGTGGAGCGCATCAAGGCCGTGGCCGAGAAGGTCAAGGGCTTCCGTGACGCCGGTCATCAGGTCGTGGTCGTGGTTTCCGCCATGAGCGGCGAGACCAACCGCCTGATCGGCCTGGCCAACGACATCAACGACGAGCCGACCCCGCGCGAGATGGACATGCTGGTGTCCACCGGCGAGCAGGTCACCATCTCGCTGCTGGCGATGGCGCTGCACAAGATCGGCGTCCCGGCTACCTCCTACACCGGCTCCCAGGTCGGCATCATGACCGACAGCGCCCATACCAAGGCGCGCATCCAGCGCATCGAGACCGATGACATGCGCCAGGACCTGGACGACGGCCAGGTGGCCGTGGTCGCCGGTTTTCAGGGTGTCGACGATGACGGCAACATCACCACCCTCGGCCGCGGCGGCTCCGATACCACCGGCGTGGCCCTGGCCGCGGCGCTGGGCGCCGACGAGTGCCAGATCTATACCGACGTCGACGGCGTCTACACCACCGACCCGCGGGTCTGTTCACGGGCCCAGCGCCTGGAATCGATCACCGTGGAGGAAATGCTGGAGCTGGCCAGCCTCGGCTCCAAGGTGCTGCAGATTCGCGCCGTCGAATTCGCCGGCAAGTACAATGTGCCGCTGCGCGTGCTGTCCAGCTTCGAGGACGGCGCCGGCACCCTGATCGTTGCAGACTCCGACAAAGACGAGGATTCCATGGAAGAACCGCTGATCTCCGGTATCGCTTTCACCGCCAACGAAGGCAAGTTGACCCTGCTCAACACCCCGGACGTGCCGGGTGTGGCCTCGAAGATCCTGGGCCCGATCTCCGATGCCAACATCGAGATCGACATGATCGTGCAGAACGTGTCGCCGGCGGGCAGTTACACCGACTTCACCTTCACCGTGGCCAAGAGCGACTACAAGCAGACGCTGCGGATCCTCCAGGATCAGGTGCTGCCGTCGCTGGGCGAGGGCGAGGTGAAGGGCGACGACAAGATCGCTAAGGTCTCGCTGGTCGGTGTCGGCATGCGTTCCCACGCCGGGGTCGCCTCCAAGATGTTCCGCGTGCTGGCCGAAGAGGGCATCAACATCCGCATGGTGTCCACGTCCGAGATCAAGATCTCGGTCGTGGTCGACGAGAAGCACATGGAGCTTGCGGTGCGCGCCCTGCATCAGGCCTTCGGCCTGGACAAGGATGACATCGAGAGCGAATAAGGCTTCGCAGCCTGCCGTCAGCTTCTACGCTGATAGGAGAGCCCATGGCTGCCCGAGGCTCGGCTTTCATTCAACGAGCTCATCGGGTGTCATGGGCGATGCCTGCGGACAGCGGGGGTGTCGGCTGCGAGCCGACCCCCGTGCATCGCGGACGAGCATCCCGCAGTCAGAAGTCTGAGAAGGAGATCAGTCATGCTCATTCTGACCCGCCGTGTCGGAGAAACCCTGATGATCGGTGATGACATCACCGTGACCGTGCTGGGTGTCAAAGGAAACCAGGTCCGTATCGGTGTCAACGCTCCGAAGGACGTCGCCGTGCATCGTGAAGAGATCTATCAGCGTATTCAGCGCGAGAGGACCGACGACGAGGATGGTGAAGGACAGGAGTAAGGCCCGCCGTACGGCGAGGGAGTCCGGCCGACGAGAAAATTCGCCGGCCCCTATGGACAAACCCCAGGCGTATCGGTAGGATACGCACCTGTCGATGAGGGAGAGGTGGCCGAGTGGCTGAAGGCGCTCCCCTGCTAAGGGAGTAAGGGGTTTATAGCCTCTTCGAGGGTTCGAATCCCTCCCTCTCCGCCAGCATCGACAAGAAGGTAGGCGCCCGTAGCTCAGCTGGATAGAGTACCTGACTACGAATCAGGTGGTCGGAGGTTCGAATCCTCCCGGGCGCGCCATCTTCTTTCGGGTGATCCTTGATCATCCTCGCAATGAGACATCTCGTTGCCGCCAGCGCCCGTAGCTCAGCTGGATAGAGTACCTGACTACGAATCAGGTGGTCGGAGGTTCGAATCCTCCCGGGCGCGCCAGATTTCGGACCCGTTCTCCTCGCGAGAGCGGGTCTTCTTTATGTCGATACCACGTTTTTTGCTAGTCGGATCGTCGCTCCATAGAGGGATCGAGGTTCGTGATCGTTAGGGCGCCGTCGCATTGCGACGAGCGCCTTTTTTTTGTGCCTGCCACGGTGGCTTAGTCGGCGACGTGATGCGCTCTTTCGGGGGCGGTGGCCGGCGTGGCGTGCTCGTCACCCAGGCCCGCGAGGAAGTCGTCCAGGTCGGTGATCCGGCGCAGTGCCTGGAAGCGTCGCGCGGCCTCGGCGTCGCGGCTTCGCATGTGATTGAGCCATTGTTTCAGCAGCGAGACGACGATCTTGCCTGGCAGCCCGCGCCGCCGAGCCGTCGCATAATCGCTCAGCACACGCGAGCGCGCGGCCCATGAGGTGGCCGGGAATCGCTCGCCGGTGGCCTGCCAGTGGCGGATGCGAGGCGCCAGGCCCGGGTCGGCGAGGGCGCCGCGGCCGAGCATCACGTCGCGGCAGCCGGAAAGGGTGCGCGCCTTCCAGTAGTCTTCGAGCGTCCAGATGTCGCCGTTGGCGATCACCGGGATCGACAGTCGGGCATGCAGGCGGCCGATCCATTCCCAGTGAGCGGGTGGCTTGTAGCCCTCGCGCCGGGTGCGGGCATGCACCGCGAGCTGGCGGGCGCCGCCATCCTCGGCGGCCTGGCCGCAGGCCAGCGCCAGGCGGCGGTCATCGAAGCCGAGCCGGATCTTGGCGGTCACCGGGATGCTGTCGCCCACGGCATCGTGCACGGCGGCCACGGCGGCGTGTACCCGCCGCGGATCGCGCAGCAGCGAGGCGCCCCCGTCGTGGCGGTTGACCAGCTTGGCCGGGCAGCCGAAGTTCAGGTCCACGCTCACGGCGCCGAGTGACAGCGCCTGGCGAGCGTTGGCGGCCAGCGCCGCCGGGTCCGAGCCGAGCAGTTGCAGGTGCACCGGAACGCCGCTCGGGGTGGTCGGCCAGGGCTTGGCTAGTTCGGGGCAATGGCGGTGGAACACCCGTGGCGGGAGTCGCGTGTCGACCACGCGCACGAATTCGGTGACCGTCCAGTCGAAGCCCGGTCCGCGCGTCAGCAGGTCGCGGGTGATGGAGTCGATCACGCCCTCCATGGGGGCCAGGCCGATGCGCCCGGGGTGTAGCAATGTCACGGCGTCAGCTTCCACAATGATGTCATCGCGATGCGGGGGAGGGGGCAGCTTATACGCTCAGTGTGCCTGCGCAACCCAATCGATGCTGTCGGTGGGTCGGGCCCGCCGGGGCGGCATCGGGCGGTGGTCAGGCCGGGTCGGGGTCGAGTGTCTCGAGGCGCCCCTTGAGGCGTGAGGTGAGTGCCGAGAGGTCGCGCTCGGCATCGCGTGGCCAGCCCAGGGTCAGCACCACGCCGTCGGGGCCGTAGTCGGCGGCGTCCACCGGGATGTCGCGCTCGATACACCATGCCCGGACCTGAGCCTCGCCGGCGAAGTCGACCCTCAGGCGCAGGGGCGAGCGCTCGGTGATGCCGCGAGTCGGCAGGTTCGCCAGCGCCTCGCTCACCGCCTGGCCGTAGGCGCGGGCCAGGCCGCCGGTGCCGAGCTTGGTGCCACCGAAGTGGCGGGTCACCACGCAGCCGATGTGGCCGAGCCCGGCGCCTTCCAGCACTTGGTACATCGGCCGCCCGGCGGTGCCGCCGGGTTCGCCGTCGTCGGAGAAACCGATGGCGAGTTGTTCGCCCGGCGGGCCGGCGATGAAGGCGCTGCAGTGGTGGCTGGCGTTGGGGTGGAGGCGGCGCGCCGCGGCGAGCAGGGCCTCGAAGGCGGCGGCATCGGGAGCATGGCAGACCCAGGCGATGAAGCGGCTCTTCTCGACCTCGAGTTCGCTGGCATGCCAGTCGCCGGCGGCCAGGTCGGGAACGGAATAGCGCATCAGGCGGCCAGGTCGGTCTGGCGCACCACGCCCATCACCAGCCCCAGCACCTGGATGTCGCTGTTCTTGAGATGAATGGGGGGCATGGCCTCGTTGGCCGGCTGCAGGCGCACGCCGGACTTCTCGATGTAGAGCTTCTTCAGGGTGACCTCCTGATCATTGATCATCACCACCGCGGTTTCGCCGTTCTCGGCGCTCTCGCGGCGTTCGATGATGATCACATCCCCGTCGAAGATTTGGCAATCGATCATCGAGTCGCCTCGTACTCGCAGCGCATAGGTGTTGCGCTTGACCATGCGCTGAGGAACTTCGACGCTGCCGGCATCGATGCAGGCATCGATGGGCACGCCGGCGGCGACGCTGCCCAGCAGGGGAACCTCGACCAGGTCGTGGTCGGCGAGCGGCGTCCAGGCCTCGGCGATGGGCAGGTTGGGTAGTCGAAGCAGGTACTGTGGGGCGAGTGACATGGCGTGGCATCTCCCGTTGTTAGTAACTGTTGATACATACAGTACGTGACCAGCATAGCAGGCGCTGGGTATCTGGCAAGGGCTGGATCTCCTAGGCCGGGTGGGGTAGGCGAAGGGGAGGACGACCCGGGTGGGCCTCGGCTGGTGATGGAAACTCTTTCCGTGTAGAGTGAAAAATCATGTTTTTCGCGCCTGGAGAGTGCCTTGAGCCTGCGTCTGCAAGCCCGGCGGCTGGCCTGTGAGCGAGACGACCGCTGGCTGTTCCACGATCTCGATCTGGAGATCCGGGCCGGTGAGATCCTGCGCGTCGAGGGCCCCAACGGCAGCGGCAAGACCACCCTGCTCAAGATCCTGGCCGGCCAGCCGATGGAACATGCGGGCGAGGTGCTGTGGAACGGCACGCCGCTGCGCCGCTCGCGGAGCGACTTCCTCGCCAACCTGCTGTATCTGGGCCATGCCCCGGGCGTGAAGGCGGCACTGACGCCGCTGGAGAACCTCGCCTGGTACCAGGCGCTGGCCGGCGAGCCGGGCGACGAGGCATCGCGCCTGGGGGCGCTCGAGCGGATCGGCCTGGCCGGCTTCGAGGATCTGCCCGCCGCCCAGCTCTCCGCCGGGCAGCAGCGTCGCGTGGCCCTGGCCCGGCTGGAGCTGACGCCGCGCCTGCTGTGGGTGCTCGATGAGCCCTTCACGGCCATCGATCGGCAGGGCGTGGCCGCGCTCGAAGCGCGGCTCGAGGCCCATGCCGAGCGCGGTGGGGGCGTGCTGGTGACCACCCATCATGAACTGCGGGCATCATCGGGCCTGCGCCGCCTGACGCTGGGTGAAGGAGGTGGCGGTGTCGAGCGATGAGCCGGCGGGCGGGCTCTCGCTGGCCTGGCGCGCGACCCTGCGCCGCGACCTGGTGCTGCGGCTGCGCCGCCCCGGCGAGGTGTTGAACCCGCTGGCGTTCTTCGCCCTGGTGATTACCCTGTTCCCGCTCGGCCTCTCGCCATCGGCGTCGCTGCTGGCGACCATCGCCCCGGGGCTCTTGTGGGTGGCGGCGCTGCTGGCGGCGCTGCTGTCGCTGGACGGCATGTTCCGTGACGATGCCGAGGATGGCAGCTTGGAGCAGCTGCTGTTGTCGCCCCAGCCGCTGCCGGCGTTGGCCATGGCCAAGGTGGCGGCGCATTGGCTGCTGACCGGGTTGCCGCTGGCGCTGATGGCGCCGCTGCTGGGCGTGATGCTGTCGCTGCCGGCGGGCAGCTACGGCGTATTGGCGCTGTCACTGGCGCTGGGCAGCGCCAGCCTGAGCCTGATAGGCGCCATCGGCGCCGCGCTCACCGTCGGGGTGCCCCGTGGCGGCGTGCTGCTCTCGCTGCTGGTGCTGCCGCTCTATATCCCGGTGCTGATCTTCGGCGTCGGCGCCGTGCAGGCGGCGGCCCAGGGGGACGGCGTAGCGGCTCATCTGGCCATCCTCGGGGCCCTGCTGGCGGCGGGGCTGACACTGGCGCCCTTCGCGATCGCGGCGGCGCTGCGCATCGGTCTCAACGGTTGAGGAAACGACAGTATCATGTGGGCCTTCCTTCACAAGCTCGGCTCCCCCAAGGGGTTCTACGCCATCAGCGGCAGGTGGCTGCCCGCGTTATGGGGGGTGGCGGTGGCGCTGATCCTGGTCGGCGGGGTCTGGGGGCTGGTCTTCGCGCCGGCCGACTATCAGCAGGGCAACAGCTTTCGCATCATCTATGTCCACGTGCCGGCGGCCTTCCTTGCCCAGTCGATCTTCGTCGCCATGGCCGTGGCCGGGCTGGTGTTCATGGTCTGGAAGATCAAGCTGGCCGACATGGCCGCGGCGATGATGGCTCCGCTGGGGGCCGGCATGACCTTCGTGGCGTTGTTCTCCGGGGCGGTGTGGGGCGTGCCCACCTGGGGCACCTGGTGGCAGTGGGATGCGCGGCTCACCTCGATGTTGATCCTGCTGTTCCTGTATATCGGCGTGATCGCCCTGCGCGGCGCCTTCGTCAGCCGTGACGGCGGAGCCCGGGCGGCATCGCTGCTGGCCATGGTCGGCGTGATCAACATCCCGATCATCAAGTTCTCGGTGGAGTGGTGGTACACCCTTCACCAGCCGGCCAGTTTCTCGATCACCGAGAAGCCGGCCATGCCGGCCGAGATGTGGCTGCCGTTGCTGTCGATGGTGTTGGGCTTCTATGCGTTCTTCCTGGCCGTGACGTTGACGCGGACCCGCAGCGAGATCCTGCGCCGGGAGTCGTCCAAGCGTTGGGTGCGCGCGCTGGTCGAGGAGCGGCGCTGATGGCCTTCGATTCCCTATCCGCATTCCTCTCCATGGGGGGGCACGCGCCCTATGTCTGGAGCGCCTATGGCGCCACCGCGGCCCTGCTGCTGGGTGTGGGCTGGCATGCTCGGGCCGAGCGTCGGCGGGTGAGGCGCGACCTGGCGCGGCGCATGCGTCGCGAGCGGCGTCAGGCCGAGGCGGCCGACGCCTCCACCGATGAGGGGCCTACCCGATGAGAGCCAAGCGCAAGCAGAAACTCTACGCGATCCTGGGGCTGGTCACGCTGGCCGCCATCGCCATAGGGCTCACGCTCTACGCCCTGCGCAGCAATATCAACCTGTTCTTCAGTCCGCTGCAGATCGCCGAGGGGCAGGCCCCATTGGAACGCCAGATCCGCGCCGGCGGCATGGTCAAGGCGGACAGCGTGGCGCGCGACCCCGAGAGCCTGGCGGTGTCGTTCACGGTGACCGATTATGTCGAGGATCTCGAGGTCCGCTACCGCGGCATCCTGCCCGACCTGTTCCGCGAGGGGCAGGGCGTGGTGGTCATGGGCAAGCTGCAGCCCGAGGGCTGGCTGAGCGCCGACAAGGTGCTGGCCAAGCATGACGAGAACTACATGCCCCCCGAGGTGGCTCAGGCCCTGGAGGATGCCGGCTACTCGCCGGAGGACTACCAGGACGAGAGCGCCCTCGGGGCCAAGGACTGACTCGGAGACGCCATGCTGACCCCGTTGATTCCCGAAATCGGGCACTTCGCGCTGATCATCGCGTTGCTGTTGGCGACGCTGCAGGCGACCGTGCCGCTGGCCGGGGCGGCGACCCGGCGGCCGCTGTGGATGGCCTATGCGCGGCCCATGGCGTCCGGCCAGTTCCTGTTCCTGAGCGTCGCCTATGCCTGCTTGACCGCCAGCTTCCTGCTCGATGACTTCAGCGTGGCCACCGTGGCCAACAACTCGAACTCGCTGCTGCCCTGGTACTACAAGGCCAGCGCCGTGTGGGGTAACCACGAAGGTTCGGTGCTGCTGTGGAGCCTGATCCTCGGCGCCTGGACCTTCGCCGTGAGTCGCTTCTCCCGCGGCCTGCCTCGCGACATGCTGGCTCGCGTGCTGGGCGTGATGGGGCTGGTGTCGGTCGGCTTCCTGGCCTTCGTGCTGTTCACCTCGAACCCCTTCGCGCGGCTGCTGCCCAACCCGCCCGCCGACGGTGCCGACCTCAACCCGCTGCTCCAGGACGTCGGCCTGATCATCCATCCGCCGATGCTCTACATGGGCTATGTCGGCTTCTCGGTGGTCTTCGCCTTCGCCATCGCGGCCCTGCTCGGTGGCCGGCTGGATGCCGCCTGGACCCGTTGGGCACGCCCCTGGACCAACATCGCCTGGGCCTTCCTCTCGGTGGGCATCGCGCTTGGCAGCTGGTGGGCCTACTACGAGCTTGGCTGGGGCGGCTGGTGGTTCTGGGACCCGGTGGAAAACGCCTCGTTGCTGCCGTGGCTGGCAGGCACCGCGCTGATCCACTCGCTGGCGGTGACCGAGAAGCGTGGCGCCTTCAAGAGCTGGACGGTGCTGCTGGCGATCTCGACCTTCTCGTTGTCGCTGTTGGGCACCTTCCTGGTGCGCTCCGGGGTGCTGACCTCGGTGCATGCCTTCGCCAACGATCCCTCCCGGGGGCTGTTCATCCTGCTGTTGCTGGGCATCACCGTGGGCGCCTCGCTGCTGCTGTTCGCGCTGCGCGCCCCGCGGGTCAGCCAGCGCACCGGCTTCGGCTGGTGGTCCCGGGATGCCCTGTTGCTGGTCAACAACATCCTGCTGGTGGTCATGACGATCACCGTGCTGCTGGGCACCGTCTATCCGCTGCTGCTCGACGCCCTGGAGCTGGGCAAGATCAGCGTCGGCCCGCCCTACTTCAATGCCCTGTTCGTGCCGCTGACGGCGATCCTGTGCGTGTTCATGGGCCTCGGTCCCCTGGCCAACTGGAAGCAGGCCCGTGTCCGTGACCTGGCCCGCCGGGCCTGGTTGTCCGGCGTCGTGGCGCTGGTCATCGGCCTGCTGGCGCCGCTGGTCTATGGCGGGGAGTGGAACCTCGCGGTGACGCTCGGGCTGGTCGCCGCGCTGTGGGTCGTGCTGCCGCTGGTGCGCGACCTGTGGGTCAAGAGCCGCGACAGCAAAGGGCGGCGCCTGGTCGGCCTGCGGCGGCTGTCGCTGGCCCATTGGGGCATGGTGCTCGGCCATCTGGGGCTGGCGGTGACCATCGTCGGCGTCACCGTGGTGTCGAACTACGCCGTGGAGCGCAACGTGCGCATGGCGGTGGGCGACAGCGTCGAGGTGGCGGGTTACACCTTCACCATGACCGACCTTGGTCAGCGTCGCGGCCCCAACTACGTCGCCGACACCGCGCACCTCGAGGTGCGTCGTGGGGAGGAGACCAGGCGTTTCACCATGACCCCGGAGAAGCGCGTCTACCTGGCCCGCGGCATGCCGATGACCGATGTGGCGCTGCGCCCGGGGCTCTTGCGTGATCTCTACGTGGCCATGGGCGAGGACCTGGAGGATGGCAGCTGGGCGCTGCGCATCCAGTTCAAGCCCTTCGTGCGCTGGCTGTGGCTGGGCGCGCTGTTGATGGCCGGCGGCGGTCTGCTGGCGGTGATCGACCGCCGCTATCGGCGCGGCGTCGCCGCGCCGGCCCCCGAGCGCCAGCCACGGGAGGTGAATGCATGAGGCGTCGTCTGTTGCTGCTGTTGCCATTGGTCTGCTTCGTCCTGCTGGGGGGCTTCCTCTACCAAGGGTTGTCGATCGACCCCGCCGAGCGCGAGTCGGCGCTGATGGAGCGCCCCTTCCCGGCCTTCAGGCTCGCCACCCTGAGTGATCCCGAACGTATCCTCGACGAGTCACTGCTCGAAGGGGAGGTCACCCTGGTCAACGTCTGGGGCGAGTGGTGCCCGACCTGCAAGCAGGAAATGCCGCAGCTGCTGGAGCTTGCCGAGCGCGGCGTCCGGCTGGTGGGCATCGACTACAAGGACAGCCGCGAGAAGGGTCGTGAATTCCTCCAGGGATTCGGCAACCCCTTCGAGGTCAACCTCTTCGACCCCGAGGGGGACCTGGGCTTCGACCTCGGCGTGTACGGCGCCCCGGAAAGCTTCCTGGTGGATGCCGACGGCGTGATCCGTTATCACCATACCGGGTATATCTCGCCGCAGGATGTGGAGCGGGTGATCCTGCCGGAGGTGGCGAAATGGCGCGATTGATCCGTGCCGTGGTGCTGCTGGCCCTGCTGTGGCCGGCCCTGGCACAGGCCGCCATCGAGGTGCGTGACTTCGAGGATCCGGTGATGCGCGAACGCTTCGCATCGCTGACGGCGACGCTGCGCTGCCCCAAGTGCCAGAACCAGGCGATCGGCGACTCCGATTCGCCGATCGCCGGCGACATGCGTAAGCGCGTCTATGCACAACTTCAGGCCGGGCGCTCCGACAAGGAGATCGTCGACTTCATGGTCCGCCGCTTCGGCGATTACGTGCTCTACAACCCGCGTCTGGAGGGCCGGACCCTGCTGCTGTGGGGGCTGCCGGTGGCCCTGGTGCTGGGCGGCGGCCTGCTGGTGGCATGGCTGGTGCGCACGCGGCGCCGGGCCTCGTCCCGGCGGCTCAACGACGAGGAGCGGGCCCGCCTGGATGCGCTTCTCGCACGGGAGGACGACCGATGATCGTGCTATGGATCGCCTTCGCCGTGTTGCTGGTGCCGGCGCTGTGGCTGCTGGTGCTGCCCTTGCGGCGGGCCGGCGCGGTGGCCCGGACGCTGGCCGACGACGAGGCCAGCGAGCGTAACGATCGACAGAACGTGGCCGTCTACCGGCGGCGCCTCGCCTCCTTGGAGGCGGCCCGTGAGCGCGGCGAGATCGACGCGGCGCGCTTCGACGAGGATCGTCTCGAGCTCGAGCGCAGCCTGCTCGACGACACCGCGACGACCGCGCGGTCGTCGCTCAAGCCCGCCGGGGCCGGGCGCTGGCTGGTACCGCCGACGATGATCGCGCTGGTGGTGATCAGCGTGGCCTGGTACCAGGGGGAGGGCGCCGAAGGTGACCTGGCGCTGTATCGCCTCCAGCAGCAGGCGATGGCCGACCCCGAGGCGGCGCTGCCCCGCCTGCTCGAGCGCCTGGAAGCCGAGGCCGAGCGTCAGCCCGGCAATCCCAACGTGTGGCGCTCGCTGTTTCCGCTCTATCGAGACAGTGGCCGTACCGAGCGGGCCGACCATGCCCTGACCCGGCTGCTCGATCTCGAGGGTCGTCGCCCCTGGCTGCTGGCCGAACTGGCCCAATTGCGGTATTTTGCCGCCGGTCGCGAGCTGACTCCCGGCGTACGGGCCCTGGTCGATGAGACCCTGGCGGCCGACCCGGCTCAGCCCACGGTGCTTGGCCTGCTGGGCATCGAAGCCTTCGAGAATGCCGACTACGCGGCGGCCATCGATCGCTGGCGCCGTGCCATCGCCGGCATGAGCGACACCCAGCAGATCGCGTCGTTGCGTCAGGGCATTCTTACCGCCCAGCGTCGGCTCGGCCAGGCGCCCGAGGCCGCCGGCCCTGGCATCCACGTGCGTGTGAGCCTGGCCGCGGAGCTGAGCGAGCGCTTGGGCGCCGACGCCGCGGTGTTCGTGGTCGCTCGAGACACGGCCGGTGAACGGCCCCCGCTGGCGGTGGTGCGCACCACCCTGGGTGCGCTGCCGATCACCCTGACGCTCGACGACGGCGACGCCATGGCGCCGATGGCGCGGCTGTCCCAGGTCGACGAGGCGCGGCTGGTGGCGCGGGTATCGGCCAGCGGCCAGGCCGACCCTAAGCCCGGCGACCTCTTCGGGCGCCGCGCCTCGGCGGCGGTCGGCGAGGGCGGCGGCGAACCGCTAGAACTGATCATCGACAGGATCGTGGAATAACGCATGCGACTGAAGTCGATACGCCTGGTGGGCTTCAAGTCGTTCGTCGACCCCATCACCGTGCCCTTCGACGGCAACATGACCGCCGTCATCGGGCCCAATGGCTGTGGCAAGTCCAACATCATCGACGCCGTGCGCTGGGTCATGGGGGAATCTTCCGCCAAGACCCTGCGCGGCGAGTCGATGACCGACGTCATCTTCAACGGCTCCACCGGCCGCAAGCCGGTGGGCCAGGCCTCCATCGAGCTGCTGTTCGACAACCGCGACGGCACCATGGGAGGGCCCTACGCCCAATACGCGGAGATCTCGGTCAAGCGACAGGTCACCCGCGAGGGCCAGTCGACCTATTTCTTCAATGGCCAGAAGTGTCGTCGCCGGGACATCTCCGACCTGTTCCTGGGCACCGGCCTGGGGCCGCGTTCCTACGCCATCATCGGCCAGGGCATGATCTCGCGGTTGATCGAGTCACGCCCCGAGGAGCTGCGTGCCACCCTCGAGGAAGCCGCCGGCATCTCCAAGTACAAGGAGCGCCGTCGCGAGACCGAGAACCGCATGCGGCGCACCCAGGAGAACCTGGAGCGCCTGGAGGACATCCGCGAGGAACTCGACAAGCAGCTCGAGCGCCTCAAGCGCCAGGCCGACGCGGCGCGCCGCTACCAGACCCTCAAGCAGGAGGAGTACCGGCTCAAGGGCGAGCTGGCGCTGCTGCGCGCTCGAGCCCTGCGCGCCAGCCAGGACGAGGAGGAGAGCCGCGTCCGCGAGTTCGAGACCACGGTGGAGCGCGAGGTGCTGGGCCTGCGCCAGTGCGAGACGCGTCTAGAGGAGGCCCGCGCCGAGCATGATCGCCTGGCCTCCGAGCTCGAGGGCTACCAGAGCCGTTTCCACGAGACCACCACCGCGATCGCCCGCCTCGAGCAGGACCTGGAGCACACCCGCTCGCGTGACCAGCAGCTCGCCCAGGACCTCGAGGCCGCCCGCCGCGAGCTCGCCGACCTCGACCGGCTCGGCGAAGACGACGGCGAGCGCCTGATGCGCCTCGACGAGCGCCTCGAGACCCTGGGGCCCGAACAGGAGGAAGTCGCGGAGCGCCTCGCCGAGCTGGAGGCCGCCCTCGAGGAGGCCGAGCCGCTGGCCGAGCAGGCCGACGCCGACTGGGAGGCCTTCGGCGAGACCTGGCAGGCCGATAGCCGCGAAGCCGAGCGCGCCCAGGACCGCCTGCGCGAACAGGAGGCGACCCTAGAGCGCCTCGAAGGCGATGCCCGCAAGCGCCGCAAGCAGCGCGAGGAACTGCCCGACATCGCCGGCCTGGAGGCCCAGCGTGGCGAGGTCGCCGAACGCCTGGCCGAACTGGAGGAGCGCCTGGCCGGATACGAGGCGCGCCGCGAACAGGGGCAGGCCGACCGCGATGCCGCCCGAGAGACGGTGCGCGAGGCCGAAACGCTGCGCGAGGCCGACCGCCAGCGTCGCAGCACCCTGCAGGGCGAGCTGGCCTCGCTGGAGGCGCTGATTCAGGCCGCGCTGGCCGATCACGACGAAACGCTCGACGACCATCTATCGGCCCAGGGCCTCGTCGAGGCGCCGCGCCTCGGCGAGCGTCTCGACGTGGATGCCGGCTGGGAAGATGCGGTGTCCTGGGTCCTGGCGCCCTGGCTGCGTGCCCGGCTCGCCCCGCTGGGCGAGGGCGCGAACCTGCTGACACCGGAGCTGGCCCCGGAGCTCGGGCTGCTCGAGGCCGAGGAACACCAGGCGCCGGCCGGTAGCCTGGCCGCCCGGGTCCGGGGTGCCGGGGCCGCGGCCCGGTGGCTGGCCGGCGTGCGCTGCGTGGCAAGCCGCGAGCAGGCCTGGGCCGAGCGTGGCGGCCTGGCGCCTGGCGAGAGCCTGATCACCGCCTGCGGGCTGTGGGTCGGCGACGGCTGGGCGCGCCATCGTGGCCAGGGAGAAGGCCCCGATGCGCTGCTGGTCAGTCGCCGTCGCGAGGCCGAGGTGCGAGAAGCACTCGCTGCCGTCGAGGAGCGCCTCGAGGCCCAGGAGACGCGCCTGGCCGAGGCCGGCGAGAGCGTCGAGCGCGCCGAGGAGGGCCTCGAGGCGGTGCGCCTCGAGGAGCGCGACCTCGAACAGCAGCGCCAGCAGCTGGCGGTGCAGGACAGCGGCCTGGCCAGCCGGCTCGAGCACCTCCAGGGGCGGGCCGGGGAGCTCGCCGAGGAACTCGAGGGGCTGGCCGAATCCGGCGAGGAGACGCGGCTGGCCATCGAGGAGACCCGCGAGCACTGGCAAGCCGCCATGGCGCGCCTCGAGCAGGGCGCCGAGACCCGCGAGCGCCTGGAGCGAGACCGCCAGCAGGCCCGCGAGCGGCTGACCCAGCTGCGCAGCCAGCAGCGGCCGCTCGCCGAGCAATCTCAGCGGCTGGCGCTGGAGCACCAGCGGCTGGCCACCGAACGCTCCGGCCTGGCCGAGCAGCAGGGGCGTGCCGGCGAGACCCGCGAACGCCTCGAGCTGCGGTGTGCAGAGCTCGAGGAGGCCCGCGAGGGGCTCAACGAGCCCGACGAGGAACGCCGCGAGCGCCTCGAGGAGCTACTGCATCGCCGTGAGCGCGAGGAGCGCGAGCTCAACGCGGCGCGCTCCCGGGCCGCCGAGCTGGTGGAGCGGCTGCGCGAGGACGAGCAGGCCCGCCAGGGCCACGAACGCCAGCTCGAGGGCATCCGCGAACGGCTTCAGGAAGCGCGTATGCAGGTCCAGGCGCTGGCGCTCAAGGCCGAGACCCAGGACGAACAGCTCAAGGAGCTGGGGCACGATGCCGAGGCCCTGACCGAGGGCCTCGACCCCAACGCCACCGAGTCCGCCTGGCAGACCCGTCTCGAGGAGGTCGGCGAGCGCATCCGCCGGCTGGGCGCCATCAACCTGGCGGCCATCGAGGAGTACGACCAGCAGGCCGAGCGGCGCGACTACCTGGAGGCCCAGCACCGTGAACTCCGCGAGGCGCTGGAGACCCTCGACCGAGCGATCCGTCGCATCGACCAGGAAACCCGAACCCGTTTTCGCGACACCTTCGAGCGGGTCAATGCTGGCCTGCAGACGCTTTTCCCCAAGGTCTTCGGCGGCGGGACCGCATGGTTGACGCTGACCGGCGACGATTTGCTGGAGACCGGGGTCGCCATCATGGCTCGTCCTCCGGGCAAGAAGAACAGCACCATTCATTTGCTCTCCGGGGGAGAAAAGGCGCTGACCGCGTTGTCCATGGTATTCGCGATCTTCCAGCTCAACCCGGCGCCTTTCTGCATGCTCGACGAGGTCGATGCCCCACTCGATGATGCCAACGTGGGGCGCTACGCCAAGTTGGTGAAGGAGATGTCGGACTCGGTGCAGTTTATCTACATCACCCACAACAAGATCGCCATGGAAGCCTCGGAGCGATTAATGGGAGTGACGATGCAGGAACCCGGGGTATCTCGTCTGGTGGCGGTGGGCGTCGAGGAAGCGGCGGCCCTGGCCCAGGCGTGATGGACTTGAACGCCGGGAGTAAAAGGGTTAACAAGACACAAAACAAGGTTGCATCGCATGGTTACGAAGGGATTCTCGAAGGGCGATTGCGCAGGACCGATGCGAGTTCGGCCACAAAAAGTCGAGCTTGACAATCAAAATTATTGGTCCTTTTCCGGGCAATCGCGCTATGCTGTTCACGGAAACCATCAGGCATGGCGCCTTAGCAAAAAGGCATGACGACCCATGGAACTTAGAGAGTGGCTGATCATATTGGGACTGGCGTTGGTGACGTTGATCGTCATCGACGGCGTGCGTCGCTTGCAACGCCAGCGCCGCGTACCGCGTCTGGACCAGCCCGGGGATGAAACCCCGGCGGCACAGGGTGTCGAGCAGGACGACCCCGAGGCGGCGGCCCGCGAGGCGGAAATCAACTGGGAACTGCCCAACGGCGGGGCGCGTGTCGTCCGGCCGGCGGAAGAGCAGGGTGTGAAGGCCAAGCCCAAGCTTCAGCGCCAGGAGCACCCCGGTCCATCCCGCGTATTGTCGGAATTCCGTCGCCAGAAGAGCGAGCCGGAGCCTACGGCGGCGCGCCGGGCCGAGCCCGCGACGCACGGTGAGCCGACGGTGGCAGCCGCGGCCGTCGAGACCGAGCGCCGTGAGCCGGTCCTCGACGATGGCGACGGGCGAGGCGCGACCGGCGAGCCGCTGGCCGCCGATCCGGCCGATCACGATGGCTATGATGACGAGGATTATCGGCTGGTCGACCTGGAAGGCATGGGCGATTCGCTGAAGAACGGCTCGCGGCGAGTCGGCTCCTCGGTGCAGCGTTTCGGAGCTTCCCTGCAGAAGGGCATCGCCGAGCGCCGCGATCAGAAGAAGGCGCGCCGCGAGCAGGAGAAGGCGGAAAGGGCCGAGCAAGCCGAGAAGGCCGAGCAGGCACGCCGCGAACAGGCCGCCCGACAGCAGCAGGAGGCCGACGAGGCGGCTCGTCGCCAGCGTGATAGCGAGGCGCGGGAAGCCGAGCATCGCCAGGCCGCCGCCGAGCAAGACGACCCGCTGTTTGCCCCTCGCCGCGAGGCGCCACGGGAGGCCTCGGAGGCGTTCGCCGAAGAAGCCCCACGGGATGACGTGGTGCGCTCGCATCCGGTGCTCGAGAAGGCCTTGCGTCATGATGTCGAGGCCGAGCATGCCCGCGACGCCCTCGGCGAGGCCGAGGAGCTCATCGTGATCAGCGTGATGGCCCGGGGTGAGGAAGGCTTCTCCGGCAGTACCCTGTTGGAACTGATGATGGCTTGTGGCCTGCGTTATGGCCGCGACATGGGCATCTTCCATCGCTTCGAGACCGAGGACCCGGGCAGCGCCCTGCAGTTCTCGATGGTCAATGTGGTCAAGCCCGGCACCTTCCCCCTCGAGGCCATGGACGAGTTCTCCACGCCCGGTGTCACCCTGCTGATGCCGCTGCCGGGAGCCTCCGATACCTCCGCAGCCTTCGAGGCGATGGTCGAGACCGCCATGGTCATCGTCCGCCACCTCGGCGGCGAGCTGAAGGATGAGCAGATGAGCGTGATGACCGCCCAGACCGTCGAGTTCGCACGCCAGCGGGTGCAGGAGTTCGAGCGTCGCCACCGCTTGCATCGTCAGGTCAACTAGCCTGGCCAGGCTTCGCCCGGAATCGTAAGCCGCAGGCTTGAAGCGGGAAGACAACCACCTCCGTGGCCTTGCTACGGAGGTGGTTTAGTTTACGCTGCCTTGCGAGCTTCGAGGCCTTCTATAAGATCGAGACACGGATGACATGACCCAGCCCGACCTATCGCTTCAGGACGAGGCGGCGCGTCTGCGCGCCGAGCTCGAGGATGCCAACTACCGCTACTACGTGCTCGACGAGCCGCGCATGACCGATGCGGACTACGATCATCGGCTGCGCCGCCTGCAGGACATCGAGGCCGAGCATCCCGAGCTCGAGACTCCGGACTCGCCCACCCAGCGGGTCGGCGCCGCTCCCGCCGAGGGTTTCCCCGAGGTGGCCCATGCGGTGCCCATGCTGTCGCTGGACAATGCCTTCGACGAGGATGAGCTGGCGGCCTTCGCCAAGCGGGTCGCCGATCGCCTGGAGGCCGACCCGGATGGCCTGGCCTTCTGCTGCGAGCCCAAGCTCGACGGTGCCGCCGTGTCGTTGGTCTATGAGCGCGGCGAGCTGGTCGCCGGCGTGACCCGCGGTGACGGCCGCAGCGGCGAGGGCATCACCTCCAACCTGCGCACCCTGAAGTCGATCCCGCTCAGGCTGCGAGGCAAGGAATGGCCCGAGCTGCTCGAGGTGCGCGGTGAGGTCACCATGCGTCATGCCGAGTTCGAGGCGATGAACGACCGGGCCCGGGCCGAGGACACCAAGGTCTTCGCCAACCCGCGCAACGCCGCCGCCGGCAGCCTGCGCCAGCTCGATCCTCGTGTCACCGACGCCCGGCCGCTGGAATTCAGCGCCTATCAGGTGGCGCGCATCGAGCCGGATGCCGGCGATGCCAGCCACAGCCAGCTGATGGCACGCCTCGCCGGGCTCGGTTTTCGTACCAGTGGCGAGCTGGAGGTGGTTCATGGTGCCTCGGGCATCATCGACTACTGCCGGCGGCTCGGTGAAAAGCGAGACGGGCTCGGCTACGACATCGACGGGGCGGTGATCAAGGTCGACGATCGGCGTCGACAGCGCGAACTCGGTTTCGTGGCCCGGGCGCCGCGCTGGGCGATCGCCTTCAAGTTTCCGGCCCAGGAGCAGGTCACACGGCTCAACGATGTCGAGTTCCAGGTCGGTCGCACCGGCGCCATCACTCCTGTGGCACGCCTCGAGCCGGTCTCGGTGGCCGGCGTCACGGTCTCCAACGCGACGCTGCACAACGCCGATGAGATCGCGCGGCTAGGGGTGATGATCGGCGACAGCGTGGCCATCCGCCGCGCCGGCGACGTCATCCCCCAGGTGGTGCGCGTCCAGCACGACGAGCGCCCCGAGCAGGCGCGGGCCATCGTCTTCCCCGAGCGTTGCCCGGTGTGTGCTTCGCAGATCGAACGCCTGGAGGATGAGGCCGTGGCCCGCTGCTCCGGTGGGCTCTACTGCCCGGCCCAGCGCAAGGAGGCCCTCAAGCACTTCGCCGGCCGCCGGGCGCTGGACATCGAGGGGCTGGGTGAGAAGCTGATCGAGGCGCTGGTCGAGCGCGACTGGGTGCAGACCCCGGCGGACCTGTTCGCCCTCGATGCCGAGCGCCTCGCCGGCCTGCCGCGCATGGGCGAGAAGTCCGCGCAGAACCTGGTCGCGGCGCTTGGCAAGGCCAAGGCGACGTCGCTTGCGCGTTTCATCTATGCGCTCGGCATCCGTGAGGTAGGCGAGGCCACCGCCGCCAACCTGGCGCGCCATTTCGGCACCCTGGCGGTGCTGATGGCGGCCGATCGCGAGGCGCTGGAGGGGGTGGACGATGTCGGCCCCATCGTCGCCAGCCATGCCCACACCTTCTTCCAGCAGCCGCATAACCGCGCGACGATCCAGGCGTTGATCGATGCCGGCCTGCGCTGGGAAGAGGCCGAGGTCGAGGACGGCCCCACGCCGCTCGAGGGCCAGACCTGGGTGCTCACCGGCAGCATGGAGGCGATGACGCGCGATCAAGGCAAGGCGCGGCTCCAGGCGCTGGGGGCCAAGGTGTCCGGCAGCGTGTCGAAGAAGACCGCCTGCCTGGTGGCCGGCGAGGCCGCCGGCAGCAAGCTGACCAAGGCCGAACAGCTCGGCGTCGAGGTGATCGACGAGGCGACCTTTATCGAACGCCTGGCGGGCTGGGAGAATGGTGCACCGGAGCCAGACACGCAGGAGGAAAACGCATGAGCGGCGATCGTTTCATCGAGGTGCCCTATCGCATGCTGCCGGGGGAGACCCTGGACGGTCTGCTGGAGGCCTTCGTCACCCGGCAGGGGTATGACACCACCGACACCGGCGAGGGCATGAGTGGCTGGGTCGGCGAGCTCAAGCGCCAGCTGGAACGTAGCGAGCTGGTCATCGCCCATGACCTGCGTACCGAGAGCACCGAGGTGATGACCCTGGCCCAGTGGCGATCGTTCGGCCGCGACCTGGCCGATGACGAGGAAGAAGGCTGAGCGATAGCGCCGCGGCGTGTCGCTTCATGCCGAGACGCCCGACAGGAAGAGCGCCGTACAGCGGCGTGCGCGGGCCTCGCGTTGCGCCGTGTCGAGGCGCGGCGGGCGGCCGAGCAGGGCATCGAGATGCCACTCGCCGAGCAGCATGCCCATGAACATGCCGGCGGCTTCGCGTGGGTCATCGAGGCTCAGCCGGCCGCGTGCGACCTGATCGGTGAAGTAATCGGCCAGCGCTTGTCGGGTGCGGTCGGGGCCGCGTGCCAAGAACAGCTCGCCGAGCGCGGGGGCCCGTTCGGCCTCGAAGGCCAGCCCCCGTATCAGGCGGATCACGCCGGGTTCCTGGACCAGCGCCAGCATGTGTCGTCCCAGCTCGAACAGCACCTCCTCCGGGGCCCGCCGCTCGCGCTGTCCCTCCTCCAGCACCCGCCAGGCGGTGGCGACCTGTCGCTCCATGGCCGCGGTGAATAGCCCTTCCTTGTTGCCGAATTGCTTGTACAGGGTGGCCAGCGAGCCGCCGGCCCGGGCCACGACCTCATTGACGCTGGCCGCGGCATAGCCCTGTTCGAGGAAGACATCGCGAGCGGCATCCAGCAGGCGTTCGCGCCGCGCCACGCCACGCGGCGTGAGCGAGGCGTCAGCGGCTTCGGTAGGGGAGTGGCGGGGCATCGGGGCTCCTGTGGTCGACGAGGGGTGTCTCATCGTAGCGCACCGGGCGGGCGGCGATGAGCTGGCCATATAGTGTAGCATTCATTACACTTATGGCTCGCGCTCGGTCGCCAGTGTCGCCGGGCCGCCATGCAGCGAGGAGAGCCCATGACAGCGGACAACGAGCAGGCCGCGACAACGCAAGCGGCCAGCAAGGGCCGAGGCCGGCGCCGGATCATCGCCGGCCTGGTGGGGCTCGTCGCCCTGGTGGCGCTGATCTGGTGGGCGCTCGGCTGGTGGCAGGTCGGTCGCTTCATCGAGGAGACCGACAATGCCTACGTGCGTACCGACAGCGTGGCGGTGCGCGCCGAGCTCTCGGCGCGGGTCAGCGAGGTGCTGGTGGACGATAACCAGCATGTCGAGAAGGGCCAGTTGCTGGCGCGCCTGGACGGCGAGAGCTATCGCGACCGCGTGCAGCAGGCCGAGGCTCAGCAGGCGGTGGCCGTGGCGTCGCTCGCCCAGGCGCATCGCCGGGTGGCGCTGCAGCGGGCGTCGATCGATCAGGCCCGGGCGCAGGGTGATGCGGCCCAGGCCGACGTCGACCAGGCCCGCCAGCATCTCGAGCGCTCCTCGTCGCTGGCGGCCAACCAGTATGGCTCCCGCCAGCGGCTCGAGGACGACCAGGCCGCGCTGCGGGTCGCCGAGGCCAGGCTCGCCGAGAGCCGGGCGGCACGGGTCTCGGCGACACGCCAGCTGGCGGTGGCCGAGTCCGAGATCGGACAGGCCGAGGCCCAGCGCGATGCCGCGGCCGCGGATCTGGCCTACGCCCGTCACCAGCTCGACAAGACCCGGCTCGAGGCGCCTCGCGACGGCGTGGTCGGCAATCTCACCGTGGAGGCTGGGACCCTGGCGCAGCCGTCGCTGACGCTGCTGCAACTGGTGCCCCTCGACTCGGCCTATGTGATCGCCAACTTCAAGGAAACCCAGCTCGAGCGCATGCGTGTCGGCCAGCCGGTCGAGCTGCACCTCGATGCCTATCCCGATGTGACCTACCACGGCGAGGTCGACAGCCTGGCGCCGGCCACCGGCACCGAGTTCAGCCTGTTGCCCCAGGACAATGCCACCGGCAACTTCAACAAGATCGTCCAGCGGATACCGGTCAAGATCCGCGTCAGCGGCCCGAGCGAGGCGATGGGGCGACTGCGTGCCGGCCTCTCGGCGGTGCCCGAGGTCGACACCCGGGAGCCCGACGCCGACGACGGTGAGGCCGGCTCGTGAGTGAGGCGGGGACCCCGCCGGCCGCGGTGCGTCCCGCCGCGCCGGCCGGCGACATGCCACCCTGGCCGCAGCGGATCGGCTTCATCGCCGCGGTGTTCGGCATGTTCATGGCGATCCTGGATATCCAGATCGTCGCCAGCTCGCTCAACGAGATCCAGTCGGGCCTGTCGGCAAGCGAAGACCAGATCTCCTGGGTGCAGACCTCCTACCTGATCGCCGAGATCGTGATGATCCCGCTGTCGGGCATGCTGATGCGCATCCTCTCCACGCGGGTGGCGTTTACCCTGTCCTGCGCCGGCTTCACCCTGGCGAGCCTGGGCTGCGCCCTGGCCACCTCGATCGAACAGCTGATCGTGCTGCGTGCCATCCAGGGCTTCATGGGCGGGGCGATGATCCCGATCACCCAGGCGGTGAGCTTCTCGATCTTCCCGCGGCGGGTGATGGGCAGCGTGCAGGCGGTGATCGGCATGGTGGTGACCATGGCGCCGTCGATCGGGCCCACGGTGGGTGGTTTCATCACCGAGGCCATGAGCTGGCACTGGCTGTTCCTGGCCAATGTGATCCCGGGGGTGCTGGTGTGCTGGGCGGCCTGGAACTTCCTCGATATCGACAAGGCCGACCATGGCCGGGCGAAGCACCTGGATCTGATCGGACTGGTGCTGATCGCGGTGTTTCTGGGCTCGCTGGAATTCGTGCTCGAGGAGGGCCCCGGCGACGACTGGCTGGCCAGCGATCGTATCCTGATCCTGATGGTGGTCTGCGTGCTGGCCGGGGTCGGGTTCTTCACCCGCACGCTGCGCCATGCTCACCCGATCGTCGACCTGCGCGCCTTCGCCAATCGCAATTTCGCGATCGGCGCAGGCATGGGCTTCATCATCGGCATCGCGCTCTACGGGTTGGTCTACATCATGCCGCTGTTCTTCGGCTATGTGCGCGGCTACTCGAGCCTGCAGATCGGCCAGGTGATGTTCGTCACCGGGTTGACCATGTTCTGCGCCGCGCCGGTGATCGGCCAGCTCTCCAACCGCCTCGACTTGCGGGTGTTGCTGTTCTTCGGCCTGTTGCTGGTGGGTGTCGGCACCATGATGAACGCCAACCTTACCGTGGAGTCGGGCTTCTGGCAGTTCTGCCTGCCGCAGATCGTGCGGGGCATGGGGCTGATCATGTGCATCATCCCGGCCTCGCGGATCGCGCTTGGCACCCTGCCGGCCGACGAGGTGGGCAATGCCAGCGGGCTGTTCAACGTGATGCGCAATCTCGGCGGCGCCATGGGGCTGGCGCTGCTCGATACGGTGCGTGACCTGCGCGAGGACTTCCACTGGAATCAGCTGATTCCGGCCATCGATGCCGGGCGTGAGGTGGTGGGAACGGAGATCGCCAAGTATGAGGCGATGCTCGCCGGCGCGGTGCCGGACGCCCACCAGGCGGCGCTCGGCATGCTGGGGCAGCGGGTCATGCAGCAGGCCCAGGTGCTGGCCTTCAACGACATCTTCCTGTGGATGGGGATGATCTACCTGCTCAGCGTGCCGCTGGTGTTCCTGCTGCGCCGGCTCTCGGCCTAGCGCCGACGGCCCCGCCCGGGTGGCGGGGCCGTGTCATGGCGGTGGCCGGCCTGTCACTGGTGCCGGGGGGCTTCGTCGCCGAGATGCGCCGGATCGAAGGCCGGGCGGCTGAAGATGCGGCGCACCATGGGGGCGAAGTGCTCGAGCGGGCGTGTCGGGTAGTCCGGATCGAAGGAGGCCTGGTCCCAGCGTTCGCAGAAGTCGACGCAGCGTTGGTACCAGGGATGATCCTGGTAGCGGTCGCGTTCCAGCGGGTCGCCGCCGAAATGGTGGATATAGTAGTAATTCTGGAACAGCCCATGGTGCTCGATGATCCAGGTCACCTCGGCCCGCACGTAAGGACGGATGACGGCAGCGGCATACTGGGAATGGTTGTGGGGCGCCAGGTCGTCACCGATGTCGTGGATCAGCGCCGCCACGATCATCTCCTCGTCCTCGCCGTCGTCCTCGGCACGAGTGGCGGACTGCAGCACATGCTCGAGCCGTGAGACCCGGTAGCCGGAGAGGCTCTCGTCGAGCCCCTTCAGCGCCTCGAGGATGCGCTCGGGCAGCCCCTCGACGAAGCGCTCCTCGAGCTCGCCGAGCATCCGGTATTCGTCCTTGGTGCCATCCTTCATCTGGGTGAAATTAACGGTATTCATGCGGTGGTCACGTTCTCGTCGGTCGCGGTGGCTTGTCGGGCGCGTTCCTGCTTGACGATCGCCCGGTAGTGGCCGGTGGGGCCGTCACGGTCGATGTAGCAGCCCTGCAGGTGGCGGAAGCCCTCGTTCTGGTCGTAGGCGGTGCGGCCGTGTAGCACTCGGTTGTTGTCGAACATCATCAGCTCGCCATCGCCCAGTGGGAACTGGATCTCGTAGTCCGGGTGGGTGAACAGCTCGCCGAGACGGCGGCGGGCGCGATGAAACGCCCGGGTGCTGTCCTCGTCCATCAACGGCAGGTAGTCCAGGCGCGGGCTGTAGTGCACCCCGTCCATCTTGCCCATGGCATCGAGGTGGATCATCGGGCGGCGTTCGATCAGCTCGACCCCGTCGTCGATGAAGCGGAAGCGGACCGGCACGTTGGCCAGCAGGCGATAGCCCTCGGGGTCCTCGGCGCGCAGCTGCTCGGCCGCGGCGAGGCTGTCGACCAGCGTCGACAGGCCACCGGTGGTCTCGTTGGTCAGGCAATGCAGCAGCTGGATGCCGGGGACCGGATCGCGATAGGGGTTATCGGTGTGCGGGGCCAGCGGCACGCTGCGATAGGCCAGGTCGTTGGAATCGGGGCGTGAGCAGACCTCGAAGTACTGGCCGAAGTTGGTCGAGCGCACATGGCCGAAGGTCTCGCCGACCTCGACCAGGCGTGCGCCATCGGTGGGCACGTTCCGGAGGATGATCACCCCGTGTCGCAGGTAGGTCTCGAGGGCCTCGTGGAAGGCGCCGTGATCGGCGAGCGTGGCCCAGTCCCTGGTGATGCAGGCGAAGTCGATGTCGCTGGTCCAGGGCCGCGGGGCGGGCAGGCCATCGTCATGATCGAAGTCGTCGGCGAAGTGGCGCAGGTCATAGCGCCCGCTGTGGCCGTCGCTGAAGGTCAGTCGCGCCCAGTGGCCGCCGAGCGATTCGGCCGCCACCAGGGTCAGGTCCGCATCGAGCTGGTGCGGGTTGAACAGACGCTGCTGGGTGGGGCCGTCCAGGCTCTCCGGCTCCTGACAGCGCTCGCGCAGCCACAGCGCCGGCAGCTCGGTGCGTGTGCCGCTAGCGTCCGTGACGAAGACCTTGGCGGGGGATTCTTGGACGACAAATTCGGGTTCTGACATCATCTTGGGCCTGACGGAGCGTGTAGGTCGGCATTTTACCCACTGGGCGCAGGCCAGGAAGGCGCGTCCACCTTATGCATCCCATCGAGTTGCCTTATGGCCGACACCGACGATTCATTGCCTAGCCTCAAGGCACTCACCGCCTTCGAGACCACCCTTCGCCTGGGCTCGCTGACCGCGGCGGCCAAGGCACTCGGGGCCAGCCAGCCGGCCATCTCCCAGCGTATCCGCGGGCTCGAGAGCCAGGTCGGCCTGGTGCTATTCGACCGCAGCGCGGGCGGCCTGGCCCCGACCCAGGAGGCCTTGCGTTTCTACGACGACATCGCTCCGGCGCTCAACCGCCTCGACAGCGCCATCCATACGCTCAGGACCCGTGCACGCTCGACGCGCCCCCGGGTGGTCATCGCCGCCGACTTCGGCTTCGCTCATCTATGGCTGCTGCCCAGGCTGTTGCGGCTCGAGGCGAGCTTCCCGGAGGTGGACATCGAGGTGCTGGCCGTGGATCAGGACAGCCAGGATCGTCGGGCCGACATCGCCATCCACTGTGATCGCGAGGGCGAGCAGGGCGATCTCTTCACCCCCGAAGAGGTGCTGCCGGTCTGTAGTCCCGCCTTCGCCGAACGCCATGGGCTCGTCGAGGGCGATGCCGCGCCGCGCTGGTTGACGCTGCCGCTGCTGCATATGGACGAGCGTAATGCGCGCTGGATCGACTGGCGGGAGTGGAGCGCCCTGGCCGGGGTGCCCTATGAAGACCCGGGGGCGGTCTTCAAGTACAACAACTATCCCCTGCTGATCAATGCGGCCCAGGCCGGCCGGGGGATCGCGCTGGGCTGGTATCTGTTGATCGAGGATGCGCTCGAGGATGGCAGCCTGATCCCGCTTTCCGCGCCGGTGCGGCGCGAGAGCCACGGCTACCTCCTGCGTACCCGCTATGCCCACAGCGCGTTGATCGGCGAGATCATGCGCTGGATCACCGCGCAGATCCAGCATCACGAGGAACGCTGAGCCGTTCCCGGCGGAGGGCTCAGGCTCGCTGGCGTTGGATCAGCTCACGGATCACGCGGCGTCCGGGGTGCAGGTGGTCGGCCAGCGGCGCCTCCAGGGGCAGCGGTTCATCGCAGATCCGCGAGGCGATGAGTTCGGCGCACAGCGGCGCGCTGGCGAGCCCGCGGGAGCCGTGGGCGGTACTGATCCACAGCCCCGGGTGGTGGCGGCCGGGCCGTTCCGGCACCCGGGTGGCGTCCTTGGCCAGCACGGCATAATCATGTCGCCAGGCGTCGGTGTCCGGCAGCGGGCCGGCGTAGGGTGACTTGTCGGGGCTGGCGGCGCGTACCGCGGCGCGACCCTTCAGGGTGTCGGCGTATGGCTCGGCGCCGGCCGCCGCCAGCGCCGCCGGGTAGCCGGGCAGGGTGCGCTCGAGTTCGTCGAGGTTGGTGGCATGGTCCGCCTCGCGCGTCGCCGCATCGGCGTCGTGAGGCACGAAGCTGGCGCCGAAGGTCAGGGTGTCGCCCAGCGGCGGCATGGCGTAGCCGCCGGCGCAGACCACTCGCGCCGGTGCCGGGGCGCCGCTGGGCAGCGCCAGGCTCGAGATCTGGCCGCGTACCGGCTGCAGGGGCAGGGCGGCGGCCTGGGGGAAGTCGTTGGAGGCGGTCGCCGCGGCGATCACCACCTGGTCGACCTCGAGCGTGGCATCGTCGTCCAGCGTCAGCCGCCAGCCGGTGTCGTGGGGTGCGAGCTCGCGAACCTCACCCCGGTAAGCGCTCACTCCGTCGCTCGCCGCCAGCCGGTGGCACAGGGCATCCGGGCGCACGGCGCCGGCCAGCGGGTAGTCGAGCCCGCCGTAGGGCAGCGCCAGGCCGGCCAGTCGGGTGGCCTCGGCGGCATCGACAGGACGCACCACGCTTTCCGGTAGCGGATGATTGGCGAGGAAGCGGGCCTGGCGGCGCGCCTCGCGCTCGGTAGGTGCGAGCTGCAGCACACCGCAAGGCGACCAGAGCGTGGCGTCAGGGTCCAGCGCCTCGAGCCAGCGCCGGGTGTGCAGTAGTCCGGCCAGGTAGGTCCGGCTCTGCCGGTTGGTCTCGGCGGCGAGCTTCACGTAGAGCGCGCCCTGGGCGTTACCCGAGGCGCCGGCGCCGGGTCCCTCGCGGTCGATCAGCGTCACCGCCACGCCGCGCCGCGCCAGCGCGGCGGCCACGCTGGTGCCGGCGAGCCCGGCGCCGATCACCGCGACGCGGCGTGCCGGAAGAGGCGTGGGCGGCGTGAACCAGGGCGTAGCCTGGCGGCGCTCATCCACCGGCGGGGTATCGATCTCGCCGGCCAGCATCTCGCGCTTGCGGCCGAAGCCCGGCACCTTTCGCCAGGCGAAGCCGGCGGCCTTCAGGCCGCGCTTGACCACCCCGGCGCAGGTGAAGGTGGCGAAGGTCGCGCCGGGGCGTGATCGCGCGGCCATGGCGGCGAACAGCTCGGGGTGCCACATCTCGGGGTTCTTGGACGGCGCGAAGCCGTCCAGGAACCAGGCATCGACGGCGCCGTCGAGCAGCTGGAGCCGCTCGGTGGTATCGCCGAGGTGCAGGTCGAGGGTCACCCGCGCGTCGAGCCATAGGCGATGCACGCCGGCCACCGGCTCGGGCCATTGTTCGATCAGCATGGCGGCGCGCTCGGCGAGGTCCGGCCAGGCGGCCAGTGCCCGGGCCAGGTCGTCGCGGGCGAGGGGAAACTTCTCGGTGGAGACCAGGTGCAGTCGCGCGCCCGCCGGGGCATGCGCATCGAAGCAGGCCCAGGTGCAGAGCATGTTGAGCCCGGTGCCGATGCCGGTCTCGCCGACCACGAAGGGGCGTGGTTCGCGCCAGGAGGCGAAGCGTTCGGGCAGGCGGTTGGCAGCCAGGAAGACGTGTTCGGTCTCGGCGCGGCCATCGTGGCGCGAGAAGTAGACGTCGTCGAAGGCGCGGGAATGCGGGGCGCTCTCGCCACTGGCGTCCTGACGCCAGTCGAGGCGGGCGCCTTCCAGGCCGGCCAGCGGCGGCAGGGTGTCGGGGGCGGCGGTCAAGGTCGGCTCCGGGTGAGGCGGGGTCTGGTCAATAATTGATCGATAGCGCCGCGGCGCCTGCGTCTCTGGGCTGGGGCAATGGGTCCGCGGCGTCTTAACAATGTTATCCACAGAAGCTGTGGGGAAAAGCCTTGTTGATAAGCGCCGTCACGGCGATGCCCACAGGCGCCCGTCGTGCCGGCGGTGCTCTGCCGGTCGCGCGGGGCTTCATATGGCGTGGTTCAGGGGAGGGCCTTGTTGAAGGGTTTGACCGTCACCCGGGCGTAGACGCCGGCGATGATGTAGGGGTCGGCGTCGGCCCAGGCCTGGGCGTTTTCCAGGTCATCGAACTCGGCGACCACCAGGCTGCCGCTGAAGCCGGCCTCGCCGGGCGCCTCGCTATCGATGGCCGGATGGGGCCCGGCCAGTATCAGGCGGCCCTCGTCGCGCAGCCGCTCGAGGCGGGCCAGATGATCGGGGCGGGCGGCCAGGCGGCGTTCCAGACTGTCGTTCACATCTTCACTGATGATGGCGTAGAGCATCTCGGGATGTCCTCGGCGATTGTCGTATCGACCCGGTGGGCCGCCCTGAGCGCTGGGTATCGCTCGTGCACGCGTCGACGGCGCACCAGGCGAGCGAGCGGCTCGGTTGACCGGGATGGGTCGGGCGAGCACCATGGCTGCTATATTCTGTCAAAGACACCTGCCCGCGTCATGCCGATACCAGCACTTCCCGTGCGTTTCGAGGGGGGCGACTCCCTCAGCATCGATCTACACATGCATTCCACCGCCTCGGACGGCGCCTTGTCGCCGACGGGCCTGGTGGCGCTGTGTCGCGATCGTGGCCTCACCCATATCGCCTTGACCGACCATGACACCATGGATGGCGTGGGCGAGGCGGTACAGGCCGGCGAGGCGTCGGGGCTCGCCGTGTTGCCGGCGACCGAGCTCTCGACCCAGTGGCGTGGCATCAACCTGCACGTGGTGGGGTTGCTGCCCGAGGGCGCTCGCGGCGCGCTTGCCGAGGGGCTCGTCGCCCAGGCCGATGCCCGGGAGAAACGCGCGGTGACCATCGCCGCGCGCCTGGAGAAGATCGGCCTCGACGATGCCCTGGCCCGGGCTCGCGAGCAGGCCGGTTCCGAGCGTCCGCTGGGGCGCCCTGACTTCGCCCGGGCGCTCGTCGCGGCGGGGCTGGTGCCCGATGTGGGCACGGCCTTCGCGAAGCATCTGGGCAACGGCAAGGCCGGCGACGTCAAGGCGCTGTGGCCCCATCTGCGCGAGGGCGTGCGCTGGATCGTCGAGTCGGGCGGCATCGCGGTGCTGGCGCACCCGCTGCGTCACAAGCTGACCCGTCGCAAGCGAGGCCTGCTGCTGGACGATTTCGGCGCCGCCGGCGGCCGCGCCGCCGAGCTGATCAGCGGTTTCCAGAACGCCGATGTCACCCGCGATCTGGCCCGTCAGCTCCAGGAGCGCGACCTGCTGGCCTCGCTGGGCAGCGACTTCCACTTCCCCGGCGGGCATCTGTCGCCGGGCAGCATGAGCCCGCTACCGCGAACCGCGGTGGCCCCGGTCTGGACCCATCCGCGGCTGGCGGCCTGGATCGACCGGGCGGCCCCCGCGGCCTGATGGCCGGCGTGCGCCGGCACGAATCACACGCGTGATCCACGAGAACAGGGAGTGCCCATGAGCCAGTTCTTCCAGGTCCACCCGGACAATCCCCAGAAGCGCCTCATCGACCAGGCGGTGCAGATCATCCGCGATGGCGGTGTGATCGCCTACCCGACCGATTCCGGTTACGCCCTGGGGTGCCACCTGGGCGACAAGAAGGCCGTCGAGCGCATCAAGTGGCTGCGTTCGCTGGACGACAAGCACAACTTCACCCTGGTGTGTGCCGACCTCTCCGAGATCGGCACCTACGCCAAGGTCGATAACGCCGTCTTCCGGCTGCTCAAGGCGCATACGCCCGGGGCCTACACCTTCATCCTGCAGGCCACCAACGAGGTGCCGCGCCTGCTGTTGCACCCCAAGCGCCGCTCGATCGGCGTGCGGGTGCCCGACCACAACATCACCCGCGCGCTGCTCGATACGCTCGGTGAACCGCTGATGAGCGTGACCCTGATCCCCGACGGCGAAGCACTGCCGATGACCGATGCCGAGGAGATTCGTGATCGCTTCGGCGCTCACCTGTCGCTGATCATCGATGGCGGCGCCTGTCACCTGGAGCCGACCAGCGTGATCGACCTGCGCGAGCTGCCGCCCACGGTGGTACGCGAAGGACGCGGAGACGTCTCGCCTTTTCAGGCATGATCGCCTGACACACGCGCATGCTTCGAACCGGCTCAGACCCGACGGGTCTGGGCCGGTTTTTTGTTGGGCTGGGGAAGGAGTGAAGCGAGGCGATGTTGGTCATGGGTGTTGTTTGAATGTGCAATAAAAATAAAATATGATCCAGGCGTCTTGCTTCGATAACAAGGTGTAATGGGATGGCGGGTGAACGGCTCGTCCTCGCAAGCACCCATGACAAGGAAACTCCTATGCCGATGCCTGCTTACTCCCGTGTCGCCATGCTGGCCGGGCTGATGGCCTTGCCGCTAGCCGCCCCAGCCGTCGCCGCCGACAACGATTCCATGGGCTGCGCCCAACACGCCTACGCGATGGGCCTGCGCTATCAGCAACAGTCCGCCGAAGTCGCCGCTCTGCAGCGCCAGGGATTCGCCCTGGCTCGCTATCGGCTCGAAGATCGGCTGGAGGCCTTGGGCGAAGGCGTTGCCCCGGCGATCATCACCGACCTCGATGAAACGGTGATCGACAACAGCGCATTGCTGGCCCGTGACATGGCCGAGTGCCATGACTTCACCGCCTGGGATACCTGGAAGCGCTGGGAGCGTGAGGGTGAACCGAGCCTGATCCCCGGTGCCAAGGCCTTCCTGGACTATGCCGATGAGCAGGGCGTGGCGGTTTTCTACGTGTCCGACCGCTACCAGGAGAACGAGGCCGACACCCTCGCCACCCTGAAGGCCCTCGATCTGCCTCAGGTCAGCGCGGACAGCGTCATGCTGCTCGGCCCGCCCAAGGCGGAGCGCCGTGCCGCGGTGGTCGAGAACCATACGCTGGTGATGCAGCTCGGTGATTCCCTGCATGACTTCGCCGGCGAGTTCGGCGACGCGGAGCTCGCCGGTCAGCACGACCTCGTCGAAGAGCATGCCGATCGCTTCGGCCAGGATTGGATCGTCTTCCCCAACGCGGCTTACGGCGATTGGAGCGAAGCAGAGCTCGACGCCTGGGAGGCGCCGCTCGAGGTCGAATGATCTCGTGATCTCAAGGACGCGACACGACGCCTCGGGTCACTCCCGGGGCGTCGTGTCGTTCGGGGGTGCCGCGTCGCGTGGGTCGGCGGTTTCCTCGTCGAGCCAGGTACCGCACTTGAGGCAGTAGCGGGCGTTGTGCTCGTGACGGTCATGGCCGCAGCCGGGGCAGGCCTCGTCGGAGTAGCGGTCGGCGCGGATCGAGCGGATGACCTCGGCGGAGAACACGCCGGTGGGCACGGCGATGATCGCGTAGCCGGTCAGCATCACCATGACCGAGATGGCCCGGCCCAGCGGCGTCACCGGTGTGATATCGCCATAGCCCACCGTGGTCAGCGTCACCACGGCCCAGTAGATGGCGGTGGGAATGCTGGTGAAACCGGCCTCGGCGGGCTCGATCAAGTAGATCAGCGAGGCGAAGATGGTCACCAGCATCAGCACGGTGAACAGGAACAGGAAGATCTGGTGGCTGCTGCGCACCAGGGCATCGATCAGCAGTCGCCCCTCGCCGACGAACTCCATCAGCCGCAATACCCGGAAGATGCGCAGGGTGCGCAGCAGGCGTACCACCACCAGCGACTGGGCGCCGGGGACCACCAGAGCTAGCCAGGTGGGCAGGATGGCTAGCAGGTCGATGATGCCGTAGAAGCTTCTCAGGTACTGCCAGGGGCGTTCCAGGCAGTAGAGTCGGATCGCGAGTTCGGCGGTGAACAGCAGGGTGAAACCCCATTCGAGCAGCCGGAACTCGCCGCTGTAGACGGCGTCCAGCCAGGGAACGCTCTCCAGCATCACCACCAGCACACTGGCCAGGATGACGCCGATCAGGGCGATGTCGAAGCCCTTGGCCAGCGGGGTGTCCGATTCGAAGATGACCTGAAAGACGCGGGTGCGCCAGGCACCCGTGGCGGGCTTGAAGCGATCGTGATTCACGGCGTTCCCTCGTTCTGGGGCGTCCCTGCCCCGTTCTTCAGCCCAGTTCGACGGCGTCGGGCAGGCCGCGTGACAGGCTGAACAGCCGGCGGCCGGTGTCGGCGGTCAGCCAGTCGTCGTGTTGCAGGGCCTCGGCCAGTCGCTGCGCCGGTTCGCGCGCTGCGGGATGGCGCTCGGCCAGCGTCAGCAAGGCCTCGCGGGCGGCCTCGCGATAGCTACTGTCGCCGGTATCGGCATGGGCGTCCAGAGCGACCACGGCGCGGTGTAGCCAGGCGGCGGGTGACCCTCCGTCGGGCAGCGTCCAGTGCCCTGCCAGCAAAGCGCCGCCGCGGGCGGCCTTGCTGGTATCGGAGGGACGCAGGGGGAGCGTGTCGGCGAGGGCGTCGGCGAGCTCGAAAAGGGCGCCGGGGTCGCCGTCCTTGAGCTCGAGTTCGAGCTCGCGGATCGGCACCTGGCGGTCGTCGCTCTTGACCTCGCCGAGATCCAGTGCGACCTCGACGGTGCTGCCGTGGCCTTCCCACCACCAGGTCTCGCGCACGAAATCGGTAGCAAAGCAGGGGACGAGCCGGCCCAGGACGCCTTCGCCCAAGGCTCGGATGGGAGGCAGCTCGGCGAGCCGGGCGAGGTCGAGGCCCGGGCCGATCACTTCCCACTCCCACTCGCCGCGGGTCGACAGGCCGCCGCTGCCTTGGCCGCTGGTCTTCAGCGTCTGCAACAGTCGTCCGTCGGCATGACGCAGGCGCAGCGCCATGCGCTCGGCCTCCAGACGGCCATCCGCGGTATCGAAGTAGGTGTTGCCCAGACGGGTGATGTGAGAGCTGAGGCCGGCGAGCCGGGGGTGCCGGCGTAGGGCATCGGGGCCAGGGAAGGCCAGGGCCAGCTTGAGTTCGATCTCTTGTGCCATGGACGGGCTGCCTCGTTTGCAGGTGCGTGGAGATTCGATGATTTTCTCATGACGCCGGCGCGGGCAGTCACTATACTGATGCCGCCATTTCCAAGTGCCTAGATGCCCCATGGTGACATCCAATCCTTTGTCGGCGATGTTCGGTCGCTCGCCATTCCAGCCGTTGCTGGCTCATATCGTCAAGGTCGGCGACTGCGCAGAAGCCCTGCCGCCGTTCTTCGAGGCCACCCTCACGGGAGACTGGCAGGAAGCCGCCCGACAGCGTGAGTCGATTACCCGGCTCGAACACGAGGCCGACGAGCTCAAGACCGAGCTGCGCCTCAATCTTCCCAATACCATGTTCCTGCCGGTGTCGCGTTCCGACCTGCTGGACCTGATCAGTGTCCAGGACAAGATCGCCAACAAGGCGCGGGACATCACCGGCATCATGCTGGGCCGCCGCATGCAGATGCCCGACGAGCTCGCCCAGCCGATGCGCGACTACATACGTACCTCGGTGGCTTGCGTCGCCCAGGCGCGCGTCGCCCTGGAAGAGCTCAAGGACCTGCTCGAGTCCGGTTTCGGTCGTAATGTCTCCGAGGTGATGCAGACGTTGATCCGTGAGCTGCACACCCTGGAGCAGCAGACCGACGAGCAGCAGGTCGCCATCCGTCGCCAGCTTTTCACCCTCGAGGGCGAGCTGCCCCCGGTGGACGTGATGTTCCTCTACAAGATCATCGACTGGGTCGGTGAGCTGTCCGATCGCGCCGAGCGCGTCGGTAGCCGCCTTCAGATCATGACGGCCAACTGAGCGGGAATCTCCCGTAACCATAACCGCCACCTTCTGACCCGATACAAGGTTTCCGTCCTATGTCGATCATCGCGCAACACGGCGACATCTTCATCATCCTCGCCTGTGCCTTCGGCTTCTTCATGGCCTGGGGGGTGGGTGCCAACGACGTGGCCAACGCCATGGGCACCTCCGTCGGCTCCAAGGCCATCACCATCAAGCAGGCGATCATCATCGCCGTGATCTTCGAGTTCCTCGGTGCCTGGCTGGCCGGGGGCGAGGTGACCAACACCATCCGCAAGGGCATCATCGATACGACCCAGCTCGAGGACGATCCGCAGTTGCTGGTCTACGGCATGCTGGCCTCGCTGCTGGCGGCGGCGACCTGGCTGTTGATCGCCTCGATGCGGGGCTGGCCGGTTTCTACCACCCATTCCATCGTCGGCGCCATCGTGGGCTTCGGCGCCGTCGGTCTGGGGGCCTCCACCGTGGACTGGGGCGGTGTGGGGAAGATCGCCGCCAGCTGGGTGGTCTCGCCGCTGATGTCGGGCTCGATCGCCTTCATGCTGTTCAAGTCGGTCCAACACCTGATCTTCGAGAACCGCGACCCCTTCGCGGCGGCCAAGCGTTATGTGCCGATGTATGTCTTCATGGTCGGCTTCATCGTCGCCATGGTCACCCTGACCAAGGGGCTCAAGCATGTCGGGCTCGAACTCGGCTTCGGCGAGAGTCTGCTCTACGCGACTGGAGTCGGTGTCGGCGTGATGCTGCTGGGAGGGCTGCTCGAACGCCGTGTGGGCAATGAGAGGCGCCAGGACGATGCCTTCGGCTTCGGTGGTGTCGAGCGCGTGTTCGGCGTGCTGATGCTGTTCACCGCCTGCGCCATGGCCTTCGCACACGGCTCCAACGACGTGGCCAATGCCGTCGGGCCGCTGGCCGCGGTGATGACCGTCGTGCAGAGCGGGGGACAAGTCGGCGGCGAGGCGTTGGTGCCATGGTGGGTGCTGGTGCTGGGTGGCGGCGGCATCGTCGTCGGCCTGGTGACCTATGGTCACAAGGTGATCGCCACCGTGGGCACCGGCATCACCGAGCTGACCCCGAGCCGTGGCTTCGCCGCCACGCTGGCGGCCGCCACCACCGTGGTGCTGGCCTCCGGCACCGGGCTACCGATCTCCACCACCCAGACCCTGGTCGGCGCGGTGCTGGGCGTGGGCCTGGCGCGTGGCATGGCGGCGCTCAACCTGCGCGTGATCGGCACCATCGTGATGTCGTGGCTGATCACCCTGCCGGCCGGCGCGATCCTGGCGATCGTCTTCTTCTTCATGCTGAAGGGCATGTTCGGCTAAGCGCCGAGCAGTAAGCGCCGCACGACACGGCAACCCGAAGGCCCCGGCCTTCGGGTTTTCTTATGCCTCGGGCGGCTTTACGCTGCTGATTCGCAGCTCGCAGGCTTGTTGGTGCCGCCGTTTTCATGCGTCTGGTATAGTCAAGGCTCTCGCTTCCCTTCACCTGCTGCCGGAGTGCGGCCTTGGATACTCGCTTCCCCTTCGTCGACTGGTTTCGCAACTCCTCGCCGTATATCAATGCCCATCGAGGATGCACCTTCGTCATCCTGATCGAAGGCGAGGCGGTAGCGGAAGGCCGAGGCGAGCAGCTCATCCAGGATCTGGCGCTGCTGCATACCCTGGGCGTGCGCCTGGTGGTGGTGCTGGGCATCCGTCCACAGGTCGAGCGGGCCCTGAACGAAGGCCAAATCACGCCGCATCGTCATCGCGGGCGTTGGGTCGCCGACGAGACGATCATGGCCCGCGTCGAACGGGTGGCCGCCGAGCAACGCCTGTGGCTGGAGTCGCGGCTCTCGCTGGGGCTGCCCAATACGCCGTTGCATGGCGTGGAGATGACGGTGGTCTCGGGTAATCTGGTCATGGCCAAGCCGCTGGGCGTGCGTGATGGCGTCGACTTCGATCGCAGCGGTGAGGTGCGTCGCGTCCGCGACGAGGCGATCCGTGGCCTGCTGGATCAGCGCTCGCTGGTGCTGCTTTCGCCGCTGGGCTATTCCAGCACCGGTGAAGTCTTCGACCTGGATGCCGCCGATGTCGCCCGGCACACGGCCACGGTATTGTCCGCCGACAAGTTGATCCTGCTCGGCGAGGCCAGCGGGCTGTGCGACGAGGGCGGCCACCTGCGTCGCCAGTTGGCGCCGGACGAGGCCGAACCGCAGCTGGCCGCCGCCGAGGCCGGCAGCGAGCTGGCCCGCCACTTGGGGGCCGCCATCGGGGCCGCCCGTCATGGCGTGGCGCGTACCCACCTGCTGTCGTGGCAGGATCACGATGCCCTGCTCGGCGAGCTGTTCACCCGTGACGGCGTGGGTACCATGATCACTCAGCATCGCTACGAGCAGCTACGCCGTGCGGGGATCGACGACATCGGCGGGCTGCTGGAGCTGCTGGAGCCGCTGGAGCGGCGTGGCATGCTGGTGCCGCGCTCCCGGGAACGTCTGGAATACGAGATCGACGACTATGTCGTCATCGAGCGTGACGGCATGGTCATCGGCTGTGCCGCGCTGCATGTCTTCCCCAAGGCCCGCATGGGCGAGCTGGCCTGTGTCGCCGTGCACGGCGACTACCGCGGCGGCGCCCGAGGCGACGTGATGCTCGGTGAGGTGGAACGGTTGGCGCGCGGACGCGGGCTCGAGGCCTTGTTCGCGCTGACCACGCATACCGCCCACTGGTTCTTCGAGCATGGCTTCGGCCTCGCCGGCATCGATGACCTGCCCCCCCTCAAGCGCGATGCCTACAATCAGGCTCGTCAATCCAAGATCCTGATCAAGCCCCTCGATTGAGCGACGGCGTCGCTCGTTCCCTGCACATGGGTGGCGATATGTCGCCGATTAGAGACTCTTTAACTCATTGTCAGTAAAGCTTTTTCTGCGTTCTGTCGTGATGGCGTCTCTCGTCGGGGACGAAAAATCCGCCTGAAGGGTCATTCGTCGCTGGATGAGCGGATCCTTTCCGATCTCGTTATATATAAGATTCTGATTTTTAAATGCTTTTTATAATCTGGCACAGGCTTGGCATTGTACAAGGTGAGCAAGCGGAAAACGGTTCAAACGGCTCGAACCGTTTTCTGGCCGCGGCGAGGCGAACGACGACACTGCCCTGTGCCTTTGGCCTCGCCGCGACCAGCGTCTGCTCCAGCGATGTGTGACTTAGGTTGCGATGAGACGGTACCGACGACGTCGTCATGGAAGGGTACCGAGAGGGCAAGGATGCCCTGGCAAGGATGCCTCTCCCCCGTAGAGGGGGACGAATTGCACGGCCGCGCCCCGGCGGGGCCGTCAGAAGAAGCGAGGCGGCGAGCCGCCTCAGGGATCCCACCCTAGCTGAGACGGGGTTCCGCTGCTTCATGGGCCTTCTGGCTCCGGGAAAATGGACCGCATGATCGGTCGAACGGTTTTCCCATCCCTTCAGTTCCCTGCGTATTGGGCCGGCTATGCCGGCCTTTTTTTTGCCTGTACGGCCGCGATGCGGCACGGGAGACAGGCTGAATTCTGGTATCCTCGGGTGGTTATATAGTGGTTGTCGACTCACTCCTTTTCCGAATACTGGCCATGACTTCTGCCGTTTCTCGCCGTTGGCGGCCGCGCTCGCTGTTACAGCTGGTGCTGCTGGCCTTCCTGATGGTGATGCTGCCCCTGGCCGTGCTGATGTTTCAGGCCGGGCAGGCGCTCTCCGAACTCTCGCGCCTTGCCGACCAGAGCGCACGACAGGCGGTAGAGGAGACGCGGCGCGCCCGCACCCTCGGTGCTCTGGCGCTGGAGATGGAGCGTGGCGCCCGTCAGTATGCCGTGGTCGAACAGGAGAGCCTGCTCGATATCTACGACGAGCGGTTGGCGGAGTATCGTCGTTTGCTGGCCCAGCAGCGTGAGCTGCTGCCCGATGATCCGGACGTCGAGGCGCTATCCGAGCAGCTCGATCGGCTGTCCGAGCTGTCCGAGCTGCCGATCGCGACGTTCCGGGAGCGCCTGACCGACTTCTTGCCCTTCGCCAAATATACCGAGGCGATGCGTCACGCGACTAACCAACGCATCGACGATCGCCTGGAGAACATCCGCCGGCGCGCCGAGACCGTGCAGCACCGGCTATGGTGGCAAACCGCGGCGTTGGTTTCGGCCAGCTTCATCCTGATGCTGTTGTTCACTCGCTTGATCGTGCGTCCGGTACGCCAGCTAGAGCGGCGCATCCTGGGTATCGGCAGCGGTGGCAAGAACGCGCGCCCGACGCCGGTACAGGGGCCCGCCGAGCTGGTCAGTCTCGATGAGCGGCTCGACTGGTTGGCCTCGCGGCTCGACGAGCTGGAGGAGCAGAAACAGCAGTTCCTGCGTCACATGTCGCACGAGCTCAAGACGCCGCTGGCCAGTGTTCGTGAGGGCTCCGCGCTGTTGACCGATGGCGTGGCCGGTGAACTCACTGGCCATCAGCGTGAGATCCTCGAGCTGATCGACGCCAGCGGTGGCGAATTGCAGCAGCTGATCGAGCAGCTGCTCGACTATAACCTGTTGCAGCACAATCAGCGCCTTGAGATCGAGCGCCTGGATGTTGCCACCGTGGTCAAGGAGGTGCTGGCCAAGCACCACCTGGCTTTGCAGCAGAAAGGCATGGCCGTGCACTGTTTCGACGGACCGCGGGTCTGGCGGCTCGATCGCACGGCCACCTCTCGTCTTGTCGATAACCTGATCTCTAACGCCATCGCCTATGGCGAAGATGGCGGTGAGCTCGAGATTCGTGCTCGCACCAGTGATGAGCGGCTGGTCATCGAGGTGGCCAACAGCGGCGAACCGATCCCCGAAGAAGATCGGTCACGGTTGTTCGAGGCCTTCTATCAAGGGCGCGTTCGCCGCAAGGGGGCGCTCAAGGGGTCCGGCATCGGTTTGTCGGTGGCCGCTGACTGTGCGCGCCTTCAGCACGGCGGCCTGGCGCTGGTGGATGACGAGCGCCTGGCGGTGTGTTTTCGCATCACGCTGCCGCGTCCGATGCCGGATACCGAACACTCAGAATTAATCGCCGCCACGGCGGACGATGACGCAAGGAAGGAACGATGAAGATCCCACGTCCCCTGTTGCTGTGCCTGCTGTCGGTCGGCCTGGCCGGTTGTCAGTGGCTGCCTGAGAAACTGGCTGGGTCTCCCCGCGAATCCGCGATTGAAGATCCCGTTGACTGCTACGACGAACTCCCTGACTTCGACGACCCGGCATGCCAGTTTCAGGAATGGCTGGCCTTAGGGTTGGCCTCGCAGCGCGGCGACCGTATATGGCGCGATACCCTGATCACGCGCCTGTCGGGCGATGCCACCGAGCAGCGACTGGCCCGCGCCGTGGTGCTGTCCTGGGGCAGTGAGGGCGAGTGGGATCGCGCCTCCAAGCTTTACAAGGCCGACTTCCATGCGGCGCCGCCGCGGCTACAGCCGTTGCTGCGCTATTGGCTCAATGAGCTGGAAGGGCGGCGCGCCATGCAGCGACGGTTGGAGGAAAGTCGCCGGGCCCGTCAGGCACTGGAGGACGACAAGGCCGCGCTTGATGAGAAGCTGGACGCTCTCACCGACATCGAGCGCAATATCAACTCGCGACAGCAGACTGAGTAATCGGGAGACACGAACATGATGCCAAGCGGAAGCCCTCAAGCCCTGAACCCGGGGGCCCATATCTTGCTGGTGGACGACGACCCGAGCCTCCTCAAGCTGCTGGGCATGCGCCTGGAGAGTCGCGGCTATCGGGTGACCACCGCCGAGAGCGGTCGCACGGCCCTCAAGCAGCTGGATGCCGGCAATCCGGACCTGGTGTTGTCCGACATGCGCATGGACGAGATGGACGGCCTGGCGTTGTTCCAGGAGATACAGCGTCGCTTGCCGGGCCTGCCGGTGATCATCCTCACCGCCCACGGGTCGATTCCCGATGCCGTCAGCGCGACCCGCCAGGGTGTGTTCGGCTTTCTCACCAAACCGGTGGATCGGGAGGAGCTGTTCACCACCATCGATGAGGCGCTCAGGCACACCAGTGCTGCCGGTGGTAACGATGGTGACGACCGCTGGCGCGAGGCGATCATCACCCGCAGCCCTGAGATGGAGCGCATCCTCGAGCAGGCGCGGATGGTGGCGTCCTCCGATGTCAGCGTGCTGGTGACCGGCCCCTCCGGGTCGGGCAAGGAGCTGATGGCCGAGGCCATCCATAGGGCCAGCCCGCGTGCCGACAAACCGTTCGTAGCCATCAATTGCGGCGCCTTGCCCGAACAGCTGCTGGAGAGTGAGCTGTTCGGCCATGCCAAGGGCGCCTTCACCGGTGCGATCAGCGAACACAAGGGCTTATTCCAGGCGGCCGATGGCGGCACCTTGTTCCTCGATGAGATCGGTGACATGCCGTTGCCGTTGCAGGTCAAGCTGCTGCGTGCGTTGCAGGAACGCCAGATTCGCCCGCTGGGCTCTACGACCTCGGTGTCTATCGATGTGCGGCTGATCTCGGCTACCCACCGCGACCTGAGCCAGGCGATGCACGACGGCGATTTCCGGGAGGATCTCTTCTATCGCCTCAACGTGGTCAATCTCAAGCTGCCGCCGCTCAAGGAGCGGGCCGAAGACGTGCCGCTGCTGGCCAAGTATCTGGTGACTCAGGCGGCGGAGCGCCACAAGCCCTTCGTCAAAGGCTTCTCGCGGGAGGCGCTCAACCTGCTGGCTTCAAGCGCTTGGCCCGGCAACGTGCGCCAGCTGGTCAATGTGGTCGAGCAGTGCGTGGCGCTGACCAGCGCGCCGATGATCCCCGAGGCGCTGGTCGCCCAGGCGCTGGCCGCCGAGGAGAACGCGCTGCCGACCTTCAGCGACGCCCGGGCAGGCTTCGAGCGCAGCTACCTGATCAAGGTGCTCAAGATCACCGAGGGCAACGTGACCCAGGCCGCGCGCATCGCCGGGCGTAATCGCACCGATTTCTACAAGCTGCTGGCGCGCCACGAGCTCGAGCCCTCGACCTTCAAGCCGGGGGCGGCCCACGGCGAAGCCTCCTGATTCGGAGTCTCATCGAGGCCGCATGGCGAGGCGTGTTCAGTCGCCGGTGTCCTCGCTGGGTAGCACCTCCAGGCTCAGGCGGTCCTCGCCGAGCCGCGCCGACAGGCGCTCCCCGGGCCGGGTGTCCGCCGCATGGCGGACCACCCGGCCCGCGTCGTTTTCGAGGATCGCATAGCCGCGGCTCAGCACCGCCAGGGGGCTGACGGCCTGCAGCTCGCGGGCGATGGCGGACAGCCGTTCGCGGTGATGGGTCAGTTCGCGGGGCATGGCCTGGTACAGGCGCTGGCGAGCCAGGGTCAGCCGCCGGGTCTCCTGTTCGAGCCGGCGCGCTGGCGAGTGTCGCGACAGGCGGTGCTGGAGCTCGTCCGAACGGCGGCGCGCGGCCTCCCGTCGAGCCTGCATGGCCCGATGCAGGCGCTTCTCCAGTTGCTCGAGCTGGTGGCGCCGGAAGCTCAGCACCTCGCCGGGATGGCGTAGCCGTGCGTGTAGATGGTCGAGGCGCTGCGCCTCGGTGTCGAGCCGGGCGCGCTGGGCGCGGAGCAGCCGCTCCTCGAGCCCCTTCAGGCGCTGAGCCAGGTCGCGCTGGTCGGGCACCAGCTGCTCGGCCGCCGCCGAGGGGGTAGGGGCGCGGCGGTCGGCGGCGAAGTCGGCAAGCGTCGTGTCGACCTCGTGGCCCACCGCCGACATCACCGGCAGCCGGGAATGGAAGATCGCCCGGGCCAGGTGTTCGTCGTTGAAGGCCCACAGGTCTTCGAGGCTACCGCCGCCGCGGGTGACCAGGATGGCATCGCGGGCCGGGTCGAGCGTCGCCTGGCGATTCAGCATACCCAGCGCGGCGATCATCGCCGGCGCCGCCTCGCGGCCCTGTACCGGTACCGGGATCAGCGTCACCCGGGTCAGCGGCCAGCGGGTCGCTAATACCGCCAGCACGTCGCGGATCGCCGCTCCGGTGGGCGACGTCAGCGCCAGCAGGTGGCGAGGCGGATAAGGCAGCGGGCGGGCATTGGCGAACACTCCCTCGGCATCGAGTCGGGCCTTGAGGCGCTCGTAGGCGGCCAGTAGTTCGCCTTCGCCCGTCGCCTGTACGGCCTCGACGAGCAATTGGTAGTCGCCGCGTGGCTCGAACAGCGAGACCCGGCCGCGCACCCTGACGCGGTCGCCGTCGCGCATCGGTGCGGCGACGAAGCGTGCACGGGTGCGAAACAGGGCGCAGCGCAACTGGGCCCGCTCGTCCTTGAGGGTGAAGTAGACATGGCCCGACGCCGGCCGTGTGACCCCGGATAGCTCACCCTCTACCCAGACATCGCCGACGTCCTGTTCCAGCGCCTGGCGGGCGCGGCGGTTGAGCTCGCTGACGGAGAGGGCCGTGTCGTCGGCGCTGGGCATGGGCATCCTCGTCGGGGGAAGTGTCGGGAGCCCGTACTGTAGCCGACCGGCCTGGGCGCTCGCTAGGCGACCGCGGCGCCTGGGAAGCGCTGATTCATGTCGCGAACGATGGGAGGTTGGCTGACGCCGGAGCGGAATAACCGGAGTTTACGGGGTGTTAAATGAGGATTTTGAGCACCGCCGGCAGCCAAGATACCGAGCGCAGCAATGAATCAGTGTTTTCCTAGTCGCTTGAGCAGCGTCGGCAGGATCAACACCAACACGCTGATGCGCAGCAGGTGGTGGGTGGTCACGAAGGCGGGGTCGATGCCCAGCGTCAGCGCCACCAGGCTCAGCTCGGGGGCCCCACCGGGCATGTAGGCGAGTAGTGCGGCGGCGGCCGAGACGCCGGTCAGCAGGTGGCCCAGCCAGGCGGCGATCACGGCGAATGCCAGCAGCACCAATGCCTGCCCGACGGCCATCAGTAGCGTGTGGCCGACTCGCGCCAGCGAGGTGCCGGCGAAGCGTACCCCCACCGAGATGCCGATCAGCACCTGGGCCAGGGCGAGCAGCATCGGCGGCACCGCGGCATGGGTGACGCCACTCAAATGCAGGGCCGCCGAGGCCAGTGCCGGGCCGAACAGCAGGGCATTGGGCAGGCGCAGCAGGCGCCCCAGCCACAGGCCGCCGAGGCCGGCGACGACCAGCCAGCCGGCATCCCGTGCGCCGGGGTGCCATAACCACTGGGTCAGGTCTGGCGTGGTGCCGGCCAGGTCGACATGGCCGATGGCCTGGAGCACCGGGGGGATCGCGATCAACAGTACCAGGATGCGTATCGCATGAGTCATTCCCACCACGCGCAGGTCGGCGCCCGAGGCCATCGCCATCACCGTGACCGTGGAGACACCACCCGGTACGCCGGCATACAGTGCCGTTTCCCGTGAATGACCGGCCACGCGCTGCGAGAACCACACCGAGAACGCCATCATCGCTGCCGTGGCTGCCAGCATCACGGCAAGGCTCAGGCTCCACAGCCCCAGGTCGCCGGAGAGCTGAGGGGTAAAGGCCGAGCCCAGCATCACCCCGATCACCACCAGCACTCCCTTGCGGCCGCGCCCGGGGGAGCGCAGCCGCAAGCCGGCCATGCTCGCCACGGTGGTGGCGAGCATGGCGCCGAGCAGCCATGGCAGCGGCAGGTTGATGGCGAAGGCCAGAGCGCCGCCGGCGATGCCGAGGATCAGGGTGGGCAGGAAGCGCAGCAGGGAGGCGAGGGCTGAGGGCAAGGTGGCTCCAGTCGAGGGACGGGGCGTGGCAGCGAGCCGAGTGTGGGATCCGGTGATGTGTCGGCGGGAAAAGGGTGGCGATCCATCGCCCCGGCAAGCTGCCAGATTGCCACAGGATACCCGGGTCGTCGCCGCTGATCGACAACGCTGGACGTGCCCCCGTACTGCCGGAGCCGGGGTGTTTCGCAGCGGCCTGGGAACGGGGAGTCCGGCGCTGAGGCGGAGTCACGGCGAGCCGCGAGGTACGTCGGTGCGGCGATGTACGATCGGATTGCCGAGCACCATGCCTCGCCGCTATAATGGTTGATTAACTTCACCTCCCTCCTTCCCACCAGCGCACTGGGTGTTGCCGATTATGCTACGTATGGCCCAAGAAGCTCTTACGTTCGATGACGTATTACTCGTTCCCGGCTATTCCGAGGTTCTGCCCAAGGACGTCAGCCTCCGGACACGCCTGACTCGTGAGCTCTACCTCAACATTCCCCTCGCTTCCGCTGCCATGGATACCGTGACCGAAGCTCGCCTGGCCATCGCCATGGCACAGGAAGGCGGCATCGGCATCATCCACAAGAGCATCACCATCGCCCAACAGGCGGCCGAGGTGCGTAAGGTCAAGAAGCACGAGAGCGTGATCGTCAAGGACCCGGTCACCGTCGGGCCCAAGGCCAAGCTCGCCGATCTTCTGGCCATGGCCAAGGAACATGGCTTCTCGGGGTTCCCGGTAGTGGAAGGAGAGAGCTTGGTAGGTATCGTCACCGAACGTGACATGCGCTTCCAGCCCAACCACGGCGACAGCGTGGCCGACATCATGACGCCCCGCGAGAATCTGATCACCGTGCCTGAAGGCACCGATCTCTCCGTCATCAAGGGCAAGATGCAGGAGCACCGTGTCGAGAAGATGCTGGTGGTGGACGACGAGTTCCGCCTGCGCGGCCTGGTCACCTTCCAGGACATCGAAAAGGCGCGCACCTTCCCGTATGCCGCCAAGGATGAGGATGGTCGCCTGCTAGTCGGCGCCGCCGTCGGCACCGGCCCCGAGACGCCGGACCGCGTCGCCGCGCTGGCCGAGGCCGGTGTCGATGCGGTGATCGTCGATACCGCTCATGGGCATTCCCGTGGTGTGATCGAGCGCGTGGCCTGGGTCAAGAAGCACTTCCCGAAGATTCAGGTGATCGGCGGCAACATCGCGACCGCCGAGGCGGCCAGGGCGCTGGCCGAGGCCGGTGCCGATGGCGTCAAGGTCGGCATCGGCCCCGGCTCCATCTGCACCACCCGCGTGGTGGCAGGCGTTGGCGTGCCGCAGATCACCGCCGTCTCCAACGTCGCCGAGGCGCTGGCACCCTACGATATTCCGCTGATCGCCGATGGCGGCGTGCGTTTCTCCGGCGACCTGGCCAAGGCCATGGCGGCCGGCGCCAGCGCGGTGATGGTGGGCGGCCTGCTGGCCGGTACCGAGGAGGCGCCGGGCGAGGTCGAGCTCTACCAGGGCCGTACCTACAAGGCCTACCGTGGCATGGGGTCCATGGGGGCCATGTCTCAGACCCAGGGTTCCAGCGACCGCTACTTCCAGGACAAGGAAGCCGGCGTCGAGAAGCTGGTGCCGGAGGGCATCGAAGGCCGTGTGCCCTACAAGGGCCTGATGGGCGCCATCGTCCACCAAATGATGGGCGGCCTGCGCGCCTCCATGGGTTACACCGGCTGCGCCAACATCGAAGAGATGCGCACCAAGCCGGAGTTCGTGAAGATCACCGGCGCCGGCTTCAACGAGTCCCATGTCCATGACGTACAGATCACCAAGGAAGCCCCGAACTACCGCGCGGGTTAACCCAGCTTGACGCCGTAAGCCGGAAGCTGGAAGTGGGCCCTAGGCCGCTTCCAGCTTTCGTGTTTTCGGCCCTTTTGCTTCTCAAAGGAAAGGCCAGATGACCGACATCCACGCCCACAAGATCCTGATCCTCGACTTCGGCTCCCAGTACACTCAGCTGATCGCCCGCCGAGTGCGCGAGATCGGCGTCTACTCCGAGGTTCGCGCCTTCGATATCACCGAGGAGGAGATCCGCGAGTACGCCCCCAACGGCATCATTCTCGCCGGCGGCCCGGAGTCCGTCACCGAGCTGGACTCTCCCCGCGCGCCGCAGTGTGTGTTCGAGATGGGCCTGCCGGTGCTGGGTATCTGCTATGGCATGCAGACCATGGCCGAGCAGCTCGGTGGCGCCGTGGAAGGCTCCAACAAGCGTGAGTTCGGCTATGCCCAGATTCGCCTGGATGGCGAGACTGCACTGTTCAAGGATATTGCCGACCACATCGATGGCGAGACCGGCAAGCGCCTGCTCGACGTGTGGATGAGCCACGGCGACAAGGTGGCTCAGGTACCGGCCGAGTTCAGTGTGACCGCCTCGACCCCGAGCTGCCCGGTCGCCGCCATGGCCTGGGAAGAGAAGTGTTTCTTCGGCGTGCAGTTCCATCCCGAGGTGACCCATACTCTGCAGGGGCAGCGCATCCTCGAGCACTTCGTGCTGGATATCTGCGGCAGCGAACGCAACTGGACCCCGGCCAAGATCATCGAGGACCAGATCGCCCGCGTGCGCGAGCAGGTCGGCGATCGCCACGTGTTGCTCGGCCTCTCCGGTGGCGTCGACTCCTCGGTGGTGGCGGCGCTGCTGCACAAGGCCATCGGCGATCAACTGACCTGCGTGTTCGTCGACAATGGCCTGCTGCGCAAGAACGAAGGCGAACAGGTGATGGAGACCTTTTCGCGGCATATGGGTGTGCGGGTCATCCGCTCCGACGCCGAAGACCTGTTCCTCGGCAAGCTCGAGGGCGTCGACGACCCCGAGGCCAAGCGCAAGATCATCGGCAACACCTTCATCGATGTCTTCGACGACCAGGCCGCCAAGATCGAGGGCGTCGATTTCCTCGCCCAAGGCACCATCTACCCGGACGTGATCGAATCGGCCGCCGCCAAGACCGGCAAGGCGCATGTCATCAAGTCGCACCACAACGTGGGTGGCCTGCCCGAGACCATGAAACTCAAGCTGGTCGAACCGTTGCGCGAGTTGTTCAAGGACGAGGTGCGCAAGCTGGGCGTCGAGCTCGGCCTGCCCTACGACATGGTCTACCGTCATCCCTTCCCGGGGCCGGGCCTGGGCGTGCGCATCCTCGGCGAGGTGAAGAAGGAATACGCCGACATCCTGCGCGAGGCCGATGCCATCTTCATCGAAGAGCTGCACAATGCCGGCTGGTATCACAAGACCAGCCAGGCCTTCGCGGTGTTCCTGCCGGTGAAGTCGGTCGGCGTGGTCGGCGACGGTCGTCGCTACGAGTGGGTCATCGCCCTGCGCGCCGTCGAGACCATCGACTTCATGACCGCCCGCTGGGCCCACCTGCCCTACGAGCTGCTGGAGAAGGTCTCCAACCGCATCATCAATGAGCTCTCCGGCGTCTCCCGCGTCACCTACGACGTGAGCAGCAAGCCGCCCGCGACGATTGAGTGGGAGTGATCGCCTGACGATCTCTCCTCGCTGAGTTGACGCAGCGCCGGTTGCACCTCAATGACATGAGCTGAGCGCCGCGTGTGCAAAAAAGCCCTTCTGGCCATCGGACCGGAAGGGCTTTTTCGTGTGAGTGGTAGCTACCGGTGGGATGCTCCCATAGTGCGGAAAATCCGGCGTCGTTTAGCTCAACATGCAATAGCCGAGATAAGCATGGTGGTCCGGCTCAAGACGCGCTGCGTAGAGCAAAAAAAGGAAGTGATGGCGCCGCGCTATTTAAGCTCCAGGCCGCCATCGTATTCAATGCACCTGGGCTCATGTGTCACGGGGTCAATGAACTCGAAGCCCTTGGAGAGCAGCTGCAAGGGGCGCGTATAGTCATCCGGCGAGAGCGGCTGCAGTATCGGGTAGTAACGGTCATTCAGGATCGGCCAGCCGAGTGACTGCATGTGCAGGCGCAATTGGTGGCGGCGCCCGCTGACGGGATGCAATTCGAACAGCGCCTGCGTGTCGGTCTGCTGCACGCAGCGGATCACCGAGTGGCTGTTGGCATCGCCCTCGCTGACCCGCATGCGAAAGCGCTGCTCGCTTGGCTCGATGCGATTCTTTACGTCCCACTGCTGACCCACCAATGATGTATCGCCGTCTATCTCGGCGATGGCCTGATAGGTCTTGTGGATATGTCGTGACTTGAACAGCTGATGATACGGCGCGCGGGTCTCGGGATTGAGGGAGCACAGCACCAGTCCTGCCGTGACTCTATCGAGGCGATGCACCGCCTGCAGCGCCTCGATGCCCGTGCTTTTGCGCAGGCGCTGCTGCAGACACTCGTTCACGTAGCGTCCGCCGGGCGTGACGGGCAGAAAGTGCGGTTTGTAGGCCACCAGAATGTGCTCATCTCGATAGACAGTCTTCTCTGCGAAGGGAATGCTAGGCTCGTTTGCCACTTCGCGGTAATAGAACACGCGAAGATGTGGCTTGAAGGGCGACGCCGGCGTAATCCAGGAGCCGTCATCGCGATGCACCTTGCCGGTGGCCATGCGCTCACGCCATGTCGCCTCACCGATGGCCGGAAATTTGAGCAGCAGATACTCCAGCACCGTCGACACACCGGGATTGACCTGAGGCAGGCTCAGCTTCGAAGGGCGTGCGGAAATAGACATGGAATGCATCATAGGTCGGGAAGGGGCTGGGTGAACAAGTGGTGAGAAAATCTCACCCGCTAGGCGGTCGCGCTAGGCAATGTCTGAAAAGTACTGCGCTCGTCCATACGGCGTTAAAAATCGGCTCAAGATGCTCATTTACACCCCGTAAACTTCGCTCTTTCGCCGATTTTTGCCTTGTCTGGCCTTCGCTCGTCGACTTTTCAGACACAGCCTAGTGTAACCGAGAGAAGAATCCATGTCGGGCTAGGCATGATAGGGCTGAGTGATGCAGCCAATCTTCTGGCAGTGGGGCTCGATCCGAACGCCCTGGCCACCCTATGATGCATCCCCCCGAACCCGCCCACCGGCGGGTTCTTTTTTGCCTCACGTCTGCGCGTCCGGCTATTCTGCTCTATCCGATTCCGCTTATCTTGTTCAGGAGCCCTGAAGTGCCTCCCTCCATGCCGAACCTCTCACGCCGCCAGGTCCTCGGGACCATGACCGCCGCCGGTGCCATGCTCGCCGCGGGCCAGCCGGCGTTCGCCGCCACCTCGGCCTCGCCCACTTCCGCTGCCACCTCTGATCTCGAGCGGCCATTGGGGGAGCTGGAGCGTTCGGCCGACGATCGCGTTGGCGTGGCGCTGATGAACGTCGCCACCGGTGCGGTGGCGAGTCATCGCGGCCACGAACGTTTCCTGTTTAACAGTACCTGCAAGTTCTTCATCGCCGCGGCGGTGCTGGCCCGGGTGGACGAGGGCCGTGAGACGCTCGAGCGCCGGATCGTGATCGAGGAGGGCGATCTCGTCGGCTGGACGCCGGTGACGGAAAAGCGCTTGGGCGAGCCCGGCCTGACGGTCGCCGAGCTGTGCCAGGCGGCGGTGGCCTGGAGCGACAACGCGGCGGCGAACGCGCTGATCGAGAGCGTCGGCGGGCCGGCGGCGGTTACCGCCTACCTGCGTTCCATCGGCGATGACACTACCCGGCTGGATCGCGTCGAGCCCGACCTGAACACCCACGACCGCGAGGGTGATGAGCGGGACACCACGACCCCACTGGCCATGATGGCGACGCTACGCACCCTGATGCTCGGCGATGCCCTGGCGCCGTCCTCGCGGCACCAGCTCGCGGCGTGGATGATCGAGGGCAAGACCGGTGACGCTCGGCTGCGCGCCGGCATGCCGGCGTCGTGGCTGGTCGGTGAGAAGACCGGCACCAACGGCGAGGGCAATGCCAGCGATGTCGGTATCGCCTGGCCGGGCGATCGCGGTGCGGTAGTCGCCGTCGCCTATACCAAGATGCCCGGTGCGACCGGGGGGCAGCGCGACGAGACCATCGCCACCATCGGCCGGCTGGCCGCCCGCGTATAATGCCGCCCTGCGGCGTGGCATCGAGTTCGTGCCGCAGCCATGACAACCGCGACATGTCGTGAACCCTGAACGCCGCACCGGAAGAGGATGGGCGACCCATGAGCACCACATCGTTCGAGGCGCTGGCCTGCCCGTTGGACGGCGAACCGCTGGCGCGCCGCGATAGCGTCTGGCGGTGCGAAGCCGGCCACAGCTTCGATATCGCCAAGCAGGGCTACGTGCACCTGCTGCCGGTGCAGCACAAGCGCTCCCGTGACCCCGGCGACAGCAAGGAAATGGTGGCGGCGCGGCGGCGCTTCCTCGAGGCCGGGCATTATCGGCCCATCGCCGAGGCGGTGGGTCGTGCCGTGCTGGCCGAGGCATCCGCCGACGATGTACTGCATTGCCTCGACGCCGGCTGCGGCGAAGGCTATTACCTGCGTGCGCTGGCCGAAGCCGCGAGCGAGCGCGAGGCGCCGGCGCTTTCCCTGCTGGGCGTGGATATCTCCAAGTGGGCGATGCTGGCCGCCGCCAAGCAGCAGCAGGCCGCCACCTGGGCGGTGGGCACCAACGCCCATCTGCCGGTGCAGCCGGGCAGCCTCGACCGCGTGCTGTGTCTGTTCGGGTTTCCCGTCTATCCGGAGTTCGCCCGGGTGCTCAAGCCCGGCGGCGAGCTGCTGATGGTCGAGGCCGGGCCGGATCACCTGCGTGAGCTACGCGAGATCATCTACCCGAGCGTGAAGCCGGCGCGTGACGATGACGGTGGCGTGCCCGAGGGCTTCATACGGCATTCCGGCGAGACGCTGCGCTACGCCATCGAGCTCGATGGGAGCGAGCCGATCGGTGACCTGCTGGCGATGACGCCGCACCTGCATCGCGCCAGCGCCGAAGGTCGGGCGCGGGGGGCGGCGCTGACATCACTGGCGCTCACCGTGGAGATACGGCTGACGCGCCTGCGTCGCGCCTGAGGCGACAACGGTCCGCCGGCGCCGCATCAGCGGCCGGTCTCGTTGGCCAGGGAGTGTTTCCGGGGCATGGGTGAGAGTCGGGAGCGAGGGTCGAGGCGTACGCTTCGTGGATAAGGCCTCGTCGCGATCCTCGAACGATGGATGTTGATAGCGCGCTAACGTGCCCCCACGTGCTAGGGTGAGTCACACCATCTGCCATCGAGGAGGCCGCATGAGCCAAGGCAATGACTACACCCCGCCGAAGGTCTGGACCTGGGAGAAGGCCAGCGGCGGTAGTTTCGCCAGCGTCAACCGGCCTATCGCCGGGCCGACCCACGAACAGCCGCTGCCGGTCGGCGAGCACCCCTTCCAACTGTATTCGCTGGCCACGCCCAATGGCGTGAAGGTCACGATGATGCTAGAGGAGCTGCTGGCGCTGGGGTATCAGGAGGCCGAATACGATGCCTGGCCGATCCGTATCGGCGATGGCGACCAGTTCGGCAGCGGCTTCGTGGAGGCCAATCCCAACTCCAAGATTCCGGCTCTGGTCGATCATGGTCCGGACGAGCCGATCCGGGTGTTCGAGTCCGGCTCGATCCTGCTTTATCTGGCCGAACGCTTCGATGCGTTCCTGCCGGACGACTTCGTCGGTCGTACCGAGGCCATGAACTGGTTGTTCTGGCAGATGGGCAGCGCGCCCTTCGTCGGCGGTGGCTTCGGGCATTTCTATGCCTATGCGCCGGAGAAGCTGGAGTATCCCATCGATCGCTACGCCATGGAGACCAAGCGCCAGCTGGACGTGCTGAATCACCACCTGGCCGAGTCGACGTATCTGGCCGGTGACGACTACTCCATCGCCGACATGGCCGCCTGGCCCTGGTACGGGCAGCTGGTGCTGGGTCGCCTTTACGATGCCGCGGAGTTCCTGCAGGTACAGGAGTACGAGCATGTGATGCGCTGGGCCAAGGCGATCGACGCCCGCCCGGCGGTACAGCGCGGCCGCATGGTCAACCGCACCTTCGGCGAGCCGGCCATGCAGCTGCATGAGCGTCACGATGCCAGCGATTTCGAGCACAAGACGCAGGATGTTATAAGCTCCTAACCATCTGGTCTTTGCACATCGAGCGCCGTGGGCCTATGGTCCGCGGCGCTTATCTGTTTCCAAGAGGTCCACATGTCCACTCCCCTGATGCCCCTGTGGCGCGGCTATCGCGATGCCTCGCTGATCCTGCGGGTGACCCTTGCCTTGGTGCTGGGCGCCGTGGTCGGCTTGCTTGGCGGGCCGGCCGTCGGCGAGGCGCTGGCTCCGCTGGGCGAGCTTTTGATGCGGCTGTTGAAGTTCATCATCCTGCCCATCGTGTTGTTTACCCTGATGTCGGGCATCAATCAGGGGCGTGACGGTAGCCTGGGCCGCATCGGTCGTAAGGTGTTTCTCTATTACCTGGCGACGTCGGCGCTGGCGATCGCCGTGGGCCTCGCGGTGGCGACCCTGCTTTCCCCAGGGGAGGGCATGTCGCTCGAGGGCGCCGCCTCGGTGTCGGTGCCCGATAACCCCGGCATCCTCTCGGTGCTGCTTGGCATCGTGCCGACCAACATCGTGGGGGCCTTCGCCGAGCAGAACCTTCTCGGCATCATCTTCACCGCCATGGTGTTCGGCCTGGCCATCGCCCGGTTGCGCCAGTCCGAGAGCCATGGCGAGCTGGGCGAGCGGCTGCATGGCCTGGTCGAGGCGCTCAATGCGGCGACCCTCAAGGTGATGAGCGGCATCCTGCACGTGGTGCCGCTCGGGGTGTTCGCCATCGTCGCCGGCACGGTGGCCGAGCAGGGTCTCGAGACTCTGCTGTCGCTCGGCGACATGGTGGTGGTGCTCTATGTAGCGCTGGGCGTTCATCTGCTGGTCTATCTTGGCCTGCTCAAGGGCTTCGGGGTGCCGATACGCGCCTTCTTCCGCGAGGCGCGCACACCTATGGCCACGGCCTTCGCCACCCAGAGCAGCTCCGGTACCCTGCCGCTGACGCTCGACGCCGCCCGCCGCCTGGGGCTGCCGCGTGGTCTCTACGGCTTCAGCCTGCCGCTGGGGGCGACGCTGAACATGGACGGCGCGGCGATCCGCATCGCCATCTCGGCGGTGTTCGCCGCCAACGTGGCCGGCGCGTCGCTGGACTTCGCCAGCATGCTGCAGATCGTGGCGGTGGGGACGCTGATCTCGGTGGGGACCGCCGGGGTGCCCGGCGCCGGTATCGTGATGATCGCCACGGTGTTTTCCCAGGTGGGGCTGCCCATCGAAGCGGTGGCGCTGCTGACCGCCATCGATGCCCTGGTCGGCATGGGCTGCACGGCGCTCAATGTCACCGGGGACCTGGTCGGTAGCGCGCTGATCGGCCGCAGCGAGGGCGAGCGCGTCGAGGAGCGCGTCGACACCGATGCGCAGCCGGTTGCAGAAGACTGACCCGGGGCATGAGCGGGTCGATCGGCCTGGGTGGCGTGGTGCGCGTCGCCCGGGCATTGGCCAGCGATGATGCCTGAAGGAATGGCAGAGCAAACGTCCTGAATTATTTGCCAAACGGGTGGTTAATCACACGGGGCCCGGCAGGTCAATGTTATGGTCGATGGGGATATGATTCCATTGTATTAATCATATAGTAAAGAGTTATTGTCAGAAGGTAATGAATAATGATTAAAAATCCTTTGGTTTCAGTTATAATGCCTCTCCATGGGAGGCCTGAATTTGTCGAAGAGGCAATCGAAAGTGTTGTTAATCAAACCTATAGTAATATAGAGTTAATACTGGTGGATGATAATGGTGTCGATACTAAGGATCAGGTGGAGACGCAGAATAAATTATCTCGCTTTGTAGGTGGTCGTGTTAGATATATTCCAAACAAAGTCAATATCGGCGTATCTTCCACGAGAAATAAAGGTGCTCATGAGTCTAGTGGGGAATATATAACATTCCTCGATGATGATGATGTTTATTATTCTTATAAGGTTGAAGTTCAGCTTAAGGAGATGCAGGACAGGTGTTTGGATGTAAGTGTTTGTTCGTTCGATAGATTTGACTCAGAAGGTGAGGTTGAATGTCGTAGTGCAATACAGCCAAAGCTTGAGTGTGTCCAAGATTTCCTCTTTAAAAAGGCGTCCCCACATGCCCCTGCCATTATGTTTAAGAGAGATGTTTTCTTTGACACTGGGGGGTTTGACGTTAATTTATCTTACCGAGAGGATAGGATGTTGGTCGCCAGTGCGCTGGTTAAAGGGTGGAGGTTAGGTTCTGTAGGAAAGCCTCTATTTAATTATAGGGTACACTCTGGCTTCAGGCTGTCAAAGAAAAAGTTTTCATCCAAAGAGATAAATGAAATATATGAGGTGGTGGAAAGGAAGGAGGGCGAACTAAAGGGGCATCTTTCTCCCAGAGAGATAGAGAAGCTGGAGCTTGTTAGTTCATATAAGAAGCTTGGGCTTTTGTATAATAGTGAGTGCAGGATCCCCTTTAGTCTAATGTCGAGGGTGCTGATGTTGTCAGTTAAAAACAAAAAAACAAAGACTGCTTTACGGGGAGTGTTAAGGTTTTTTAAGGCTATGACTTATAGTTGATAGGTGTAGAGCCCCGGATGATCACCTCGCCTATAGAAATTATTCTCTGCTAGCAGCCAGAGAGCTGCTTCAGCAATTTCATCCGGGAGCAGGTTCATGGACATCAAGCTGCATAAGCAGGCCACCACGAGACCGAAGATCCGTGCCGAGATCCAATCAGCGACCTCCAGCATCTCGGATAGCGAGCTGGCCCGACGGATAGCGAGCTGGCCCGCCAATATGGCGTCACTACTGCGATTATCCGGCGCTGGCGATACCGTGACGATGTCCATGACCGACCACGCACGCGGCACAATCTGCTGGCCACGCTCACGACCGAGCAAGAAGAGGTGCTGATCGCGGCTCGCGAATTTATTCGCTTAGGCCTGGATGATCTTCTCGTCGTAGCGCGTGAATTCCTGAATCCCCACTTGTCACGTTCCGGGCTGCATCGCATGCTCAAGCGCCGCGACGTGCGTGCCGATACTGGCAGAGCTGGCACGGCAGGTCCGCCGGCGGGGGTGAGAAACCTCGGCACAAGCCCTTCAAGGGCGACGAACCAGGCTTCCTGCACATCGACATCAAACACTTGCCTCAGACGCCTGACGAACAGCAGAAGCACTACCTGTACGTCGCCATCGACCGTGCCACGCGCTGGGTCTACCTGGGGGGACGGCGCAGTCAGTCCGCCAAGGATGCCCGTGTGTTCATGAAACAGGTGGAGGAGAAGGCACCCTTCGAAACCCAGACGGTGCTGACAGACAGCGGAAAATCCTTTACCGATCGCTTCACTCGGGCCGGTGAGCGTAAGCCCAGCGGGAACCATCAATTCGACCAGGAGTGCCAAGCCGATGGCATCGAGTATCGCCTGATCAAGCCGGGAAGGCCGCAGACGAACGGCATGGTGGAGCGCTTTAACGGCCGTATCAGCGACGTGCTGGCGACTCGGCGTTACGCCTCAGGCGAGGACCTGGAGCAGACGCTCAAACGCTACACCTGGCTGTACAATCATCACATTCCACAGCAAGCGCTGCACCACCAATCACCGATTGCGGTGATGAAGGAATGGCAGAGCAAACGCCCTGAGTTATTTACCAAGCGGGTGGTTGATCACACGGGACCCGACAGATAACTGGCTGCGCTCGGCCATACGGCGTTAAAAAACGACTCAAAGACCTCATTTACACCCCGTAAACTCCGTCTTTTCGCCGATTTTTGCCTTGCCTGGCATTCGCTCGCCGACTTTTCAGAAAAGGCCTAAGGGCCGGGTGTGACGCGAAAGGAGAAAAGGGGAGAGGTTGTGGGGCAGGGTACAACGAATCAGGGCCCGCGAAGCGGGCCCTGATCAGTGAGCCGATAAGGCTCGCAAGTTCTCGTGATCGCTTAGATCAATCGAGAGCCTTGATGTTGGAGGCCTGGAGGCCTTTCTTGCCCTGGGTCACGTCGAAGGAGACGTTCTGACCTTCTTGCAGGGACTTGAAGCCTTCGGCTTGGATCTCGGAGAAGTGAGCGAACACGTCGTCGCTACCATCGGCCGGAGAAATGAAGCCGAAACCTTTGGAATCGTTGAACCACTTGACGGTGCCAGTAGCCATGAAAAAATCCTCTCGCGCTTAGCGCCTAGTAAAGTTTCTGGTATTACCCAGGATCAGTAGCGGGTACAACAAGAAATACAATCACAGGCGGTCGAAAAGAATCGAATGCTTCTGGAACCATGCTGCTTGTTCACCAACTACCGCTACAGTGACACGTCTGGTCGTGAGGGTCAAAGGCTTTCGACGATGCATGGTCGTGGGCCTGTGCGGGGCTCGGTGCCTCGCACAGGCCCCGGGTGTCGGGATCAGGCCGCGATGCTGAGGCGTCCATGGGCGATCCGTCCGTGAGCGCCATAGCGCCAGGGTCGGTTGTGCAGGCCATGGCCGCTCGGCAGGCCGGTATACAGCGGCAGGCCGCGCGCGGCCAAGGTTTCGGCGACGATCTCCTCCAGTGGGGTGTCACCATAGGGCGTGCAGCCCTCGAAGGTGCCCAGGCACACCGCGGCGGCTTGGTCCAGGGCGCCGCCGTGCACCAACTGCCAGAGGGTGCGCTCCAGTCGATAGTAGGCCTCCCCCACGTCCTCGAGGATCACCAGCGCGCCGGGCGGGGCCCGAAAGCCGGCGGGCGTGCCGACCAGGCTGGCGAGAGTGGCCAGGTTGCCGCCGACCACCGGCCCGTCGAGCGTGGCGGGGGCGTCGGCGTAGGCCGTCAGTGGGTAGTCGAGCGGCGTCGGTCCGGCGATCAGGGCCAGGGTCTCTTCCAGTTGGCGACGCACGACCGCGCGGGTGTCGGTGCCGCCGGTGAACAGCTCGCCGGCGGCCTTGGCCACCGGCCCATGGATGGCCGGGAGGCCGTGGCGATGGCAGTGGTCGAGCAGCACGGTGACGTCGGAGTAGCCGACCAGTGGCTTGGGCGCTCGGGCCAGGCGTGTCCAGTCGATGCCCTCGATGAGCTGGGCGGCCCCGTAACCGCCGCGCACCGCCCATACCGCCTGAGTCGCGGGGTCGTCGAAGGCGGCATGCAGCCGGGACAGCCGGTGCTCGCGGCTGCCGGCCAGGTAGCGATGAGGCGCTTGCAAGGGCTCGTCGCAGCGCACCTCGACGCCGAGAGCCTCCAGGCCACGAATGCCCGCGGCGATGGCCTCGGGGTCGGTGGCGGACGATGGCGCGATGAGGCTGACGGCGAGCGGCATGGTGGTCCTCGTTGAGCGATGGGCGCAGGCCGGCATTGTCGACGGGAAACGACTGGCTGTCACGCCAAGGCCGTCAGCCATGTCGAGAGTACGGGAGGAAGTCGTGGTGGGTCATCCGGGGAGGAGCAGCGCCGCAGGCGGCGTCGCCGACGTTGTCGAAATATCGCTATTTGCTAATGTTGTGGTGCCTGCCCTGTATCAGAAGCGAGCCGATCTCCGTCGAGGGCCGAGACGCGTACCGCTGCCAGGCAGGCCCATATCATGACAAGAGGACACTTCAAGGATGAAACTCCGCAGCGCTCTGATTGGTGCATCCGTACTCTCCCTGTGGCTCAGCGCGGGGGTGGGTCTGTCGGCTGCCGCGGCACCGCAAGATCCGCTCGCCGCCGAGGTCTGTGACGTGACTCGGCAACGACTCGCCGAGGCGCAACCACAGACGCCCGGAGGGCAGGCCCTGGCGGCCGATATCGCGGCAGAGTGTGAAGGCCTCGGGCGTGACTATTCCGAGGCGCTGAAGGAAGCCGCGGTGTTCGATGACGATCAAGCGCCGGCGCCGACCCTGCGCAGCCCCTATGATGCCGACGAGGTGGTGCGGCGAGGCGAGCGTGTACGGGTCGCGCTGTGGTCGAACCAACAGACCGTCGACCAGTTCTACACGGCGGAAAGCGGCACCACGCCGCCCGGCAAGCCGGTGGTCTGGGTGACTCTGGCGCCTGAGCTGAAGCAATGGTGCTCGGGGCTCGACTGGTCGTCCGACGACCCGCAGCAGCGCGCGGCCGGTTACCAGCGCATCTCGCAGCGGCTCGGCTTGCCGCCCTACGCGCTGAACGATCGCTTCGTCACCCTATGGGTAGAGCCGGAGCGCCTGATGCGGCCCTGTGCCGATCCGGGGACCGAAGGCCATGCCTGCCGCGTCGAGCTACCCGAGTCCCTCGGCGTGCCCGACCTGAAGCGCGAGGCCTATGCCGCCTGGTTCACCGACAACGTGGGCAGCGCCTATAGCGCCGAGGGGGCCCCCTGGACCCGCGAGGGCTGGACCTATGACTGGGGCGTCGAGGAGGGCGAGTCTCCCCATGGGGTCAGCGAGTTCATGCTGGCGCCTCGCACGGAGTACGAGATCGAAGGGCGCTACAAGGCGGAAGACTATTGCACCCTTTGATGGACGACGCCCCGTGGCTATCACGGGGCATCGGGTCGTGATCGCGTCACACGTCGACGCGTCGTGCGACGCGCGCACCCCGGCGTCAGGCCCTGGGGCCGAGAGAGGTCTGCTCGAAGAGTTCCGCCTGGGCATCGCGCATGATGTCCTCGCAGGCGGCCTGGTGGGTGAGCTCGGTCAGTAGTCCCTGGGCCATGATGAAGCCCTTGCCGAGGCAGGCGTCGATGTCTTCTCGGCTGAGCCTCGGCTCGGTCTGACAATCGAGCCTGATCGTCCTGCCGTGGCCATCCAGGCGGTCGGCCAGCCGGCGTATCCGCCAGGCGAGCCGAGTCGTCCAGCGGGCCGATGTTTCCGCGCCTTCGGTCACGCAGAGGGTGCAACGCCATTCGGGCTTGTAGACCTTCATGTGAACCTCCTGTCGGCTTGGAATGCCGGATCGATCGTGAGGCCATCTCCGTCGGTGGGGCGCCTGGCTCTGCGCGTGGCGCCGTCTGATTCAGGTTAGTCGTACCTCGCTCAGCGCGCTCGTCAGCCGCTCCAGCAAGGCGCCGCTGTGGCGCCAGAAATGCCAGTAAAGCGGCACCTCGAGGCAGTGAGAGGGCGCCAGGCTGGCGAGCCGTCCGGCGTCTTCCAGCTCGGCGACCTGGCGGCGAGGCATCATGCCGTAGCCGATGCCTGCGGTAGCCAGGCGCACGAAGCCCTCCGACGAGGGGCAGAGGTGATAGGGGAAGGGGCCGTGGTAGCCGCACCGGGCGAGGAAGCGGTGCTGTAGCTGGTCGTGAGGCCCGTAGACGATCGCCGGGGCGTGGCGGAAGGCCGTGTCGCTGGGGCCGTCGGGGAAGTAGCGGTCGATGTAGGCCGGCGTGGCATAGGGATGGTAGGCCATGGTGCCCAGCGGCAGGCAGCGTGCGCCGGCGATCGGCTGGTCGCTGGCGCACAGGCAGGCCGCCACCTCGCCATCGCGCAGTCGCTTGAGGCCGACGTCCTGGTCCTCGACTACCAGGTCGAGCAGCAGGCCCTCCTCGCGGCACAGTTCGGCGACGAGTTCGGCCCACCAGGTGGCCAGGCTGTCGGCATTGATGGCGATGCGCAGCCGGGGCGCAGCGCTGTCCAGGGTCGGCAGTGCGGTACGCAGGTCGCGCTCGAGCAGCTGCACCTGCTGGAAGTGGTTGAGCAGTTGCCGGCCCGCCGGGGTAGGCGACAGGCGGGGGTGGCGAATCAGCACCGGCTGGCCGAGGCGAATCTCCAGCGCCTTGATGCGCTGGGAAACCGCCGATTGCGAGAGCCCGAGGGCCGCGCCGGCGCGTTCGAAGCCATGGTTCTCGATCACCGTGGCGAGGGCTTCTAGCAGCTTATAATCAATCATAAGAAAAATTGATGCGTTATTAGGACTATGATTTTCCAGTATAGCGGAGCGAGGCTACTCTGGCGCTTCCGACGGCCCGGGACGACTCGGTGCCCTGTGTTGAAGCGTGGAACGGATCAGGAGGATCGATGCTGGAGAGTTATCTGGCCGGGCTGGTGGTATGCGGTGGCATCATCGTCGCCATCGGAGCCCAGAATGCCTATGTACTGGGACTCGCCGTGCAGCGCCGCTACCACTGGTGGTCCGCCGGGGTCTGCATGAGCACCGACATGCTGCTGCTGACGGCAGGCATGTTCGGCATGAGCACGCTGCTGCTGGCGTTCCCCGGCACCCTGATGGTCCTGCGCTGGTTGGGCGTGGCCTTCCTCGGCTGGTTGGCTCTCCAGGCGCTGTACCGGGCCGCTGCCGGGCGGGGAGGCCTGACGGTGGACGCGACCCGTGACGTGGGGGTCGCCCGGGTGCTGCTGGCGACGCTGGCGGTCACGGTGCTCAATCCCCAGGTCTATCTCGACACCCTGTTGCTGATTCCTTCCATCGGTGCCCAACAAGACAGCGCCGTGGGCTTCGTGGTCGGGGCCGGCAGCGCCTCCATCCTGTGGTTCAGCCTGTTGGCCTGGGGTGGGGCGTTGCTCTCGCCGTGGTTGTCGCGGCCACTGGCCTGGCGGTGCATCGATGGCGCCATCGGCATGATGATGGCCGGCATCGCCTGGCAACTGGCGATGGCCCCGCCGGCGGCCATGGCCTGATCCTGCCCCTGCCCCGCCGGCGGTCATGCATGCGGCGACCTTCCCCGAGATGGGGCGTGTATCGGGCGCGTCGCTTCGCCATTTGCCTTGACGGTAGGCTACAGTGACGAAGGGCCCCTTCGAAGCGCGCCGGGTGAAGGGTGGTTAGGCTAACGAAAAAGGATCGCAGATGGCCGGATGCCAACCGATCGTCCGGCTCGCCGGGCTGGTGCTGGGGGTATGGATGGTGGCCTTGTCGGGTGGGGCGGCCGGGGCACCGAACGATGTGATACGCGTCGATGACTACATCGAACGATATCCCGAGCAGCAGGCGCTGATGGCGGATTTCGTCTCCCGCGTGGAGGGGCGTGCCGTGCCGCTGACGTCGCCCCCGCGGCGCGAGATTCGCATCGCCGTCATCTACCCGGCCCTCCAGACCTCGGACTACTGGGAGCGTAGCCTTAGCGCCATGCGTGCCCGGCTCGATGCGCTACGTCTTCCCTATCAGCTGAAGGTCTACCTGTCGCGACCCACGGTAGATGTGGGCCTACAGACGCGCCAGCTGACCACCGCCCTGCAATGGCGGCCCGACTACCTGGTCTTCACCCTGGATACGGTGCCTCATCTGCGCATGATCGAGCGGGTCCTGGCGTTGGGGAGTCCGCGGCTGATCCTGCAGAACATCACCACGCCGCTGGTCGACTGGGAGGGTGATCCGCCTTTCCTCTACGTCGGTTTCGACCATGTGGAGGGCACGCGTCTGATTGCCGAGTGGATGTTCGAGCGTGTCGACTACCGAGGCGAGTACATGATGCTGCACTTCTCGTCCGGGTATGTCAGCCGCATGCGCGGAGGCACCTTTTCGCGTCTGGCGGCGGGCCACCCCGAGCTGCAGGAGGTGGACAGCTACTACACCGACGGTGATCCGGAGAGGGCCTACCGGGCGACCCTGAGGACCCTGGAGCGGCATCCCGAACTGAAGATGATCTTCGCCGGCAGCACCGATATGGCGCTGGCGGCGCTGCGCGCGCTGCGCGAGAAGCAGCGTACGGATGTGCTGATCAATGGCTGGGGCGGCGGCGAGGCGGAGCTTGAGGCCCTGCGGGCTGGCGACCTGGACGTGACCGCCATGCGCATCAACGACGACAACGGCGTGGCCATGGCCGAGGCGATGCGCATGGTCATGCTTGGCCAGGCCTCCCGGGTACCGGCGATCTTCGCCGGCGAGATCGTCAGGGTGAGCCGGGACACGCCGCCGCAGGCGATCGCCGAGCTGGAACGTCGGGCCTTCCGGCTGAGCGGCCGCGAAGAGGGCGAATGACGTGGGTGCCTGGCGCTTCTCGCGGTGGCTGCTGTTGCTGTCGATGGCGCTGTTGGGGGTGGCGGCCATCACCCTGCTCACTACCGGCTACCTGGGGGCTCGGCAGGCACTGCGCGAGAGCGCTACGCAGCAGCAGGCCCAGCATCAGCGGATCCTCGATCATGTGGTGGCCGCCCGCTTCGAGGGTCTGCGTCGCTACACCATGAGCCTGGCCGAATCAGAGGCTCTCGCCACGTCGGTAGACGGTGGGGATAGGGCGCGTGTCGCGGAGATCATCGGGCGGGGGCTGACCGATGTCCGCGCCGAGCCTCTCGATGCGCTGGTCGTCGAGTGGCGCGGCCAGGAGACGACCACCGTCGTCAGTCGGCTGGGGTCGTCTCGACCGTTGGAGGCGTTGAGCGAGATCGGTACTCCCCTGGATACCTGGAGCAGCCTGATGGCCCGCTGGCAGGGCGTCCCCCATGGCCTACTGCGGCTGACTCAGCCGATCCTCGAGCCGGCCCTGGGCCGAGTGGTCGGCCATCTGCAAGCCTACGTGATGCTCGACGACAGCTTCTGGCTCACCAACGATCTACAGCGATTGTTCGGCGCCCGTGCCATCACGCTGCAGCATGAGGGGCGACTGTTGGATACCCGCCCGACGCCGCAAGGCTCGGCCCCGCCGGAAGCGCTGGGTGGCTCGACGCCGGCGGTGGTCTTCGTGCCCGAGGGCGTCTGGCATCGTCACCGGCTGCGGATCGGCGACAGCGATCCTTACCGCATCGACGTGCTGCTGCCTGACGATGGCCTGCTGTCGCTACGCGATACCTATGTCGCCACCCTGTTCTACGCCGCCTTGTGGGTGGTGGCATTCGGCATCGTCTTGATGCTGCTGCTGCGCCGGCTGACGGTACGCGCCCTCGATGACCTGGTGCGCTATGCCGAGGAGGTGCCGGAGAGCGGTGCGCCGATGCCGTTCCGGGGCGGGCGCTTTGAGGAGTTCAACCGCGTGGGGCAGGCCGTCGAAGGCATGCTGCAGCGTATTCGTGAACGCGACAAGTACCTGGACGGCATCATCCAGAACGCCCCGGACCTGATCTTCGTCAAGGACCTCGAGGGGCGCTATCGACTGGTCAACGAGCGCTATGCCTGGGCGATCGGCTCGACCCCGGCTGAGCTCGCCGGAGCGCGGGTGAGCGAGCTGCTGGACGCGACGACCGGCGCTCAGGCTGAAGAGACGGATCGGCGCCTGCTCGCGAGCGATGCTTCCCTCAAGCACCATCAGTGCCTCGCGACTCCGGAAGGGTGGCGCTATTACCAGGTCACCAAGTTCCCGATCCGCGACGACCAGGGGCGGATCTACCTGATCGGCGGGGTAGCCGCCGATGTGACCGAGCTGCGCGAGGCCCAGCAGCAGCTGTCGCTTGCCCAACAGGTCTTCGCCGAGACCGGCGAGGCGATCGTGGTCCTCGACGCCCGGTGGCGCGTGTTGCTGGCCAACCGGGCCTTCGTCGACATGAGCGGCCGGCCGCCGGGACAGGCGAGCGATGTGGTGCGCGACTTCTTGCGATGTCATCCGGAGGTGACGCACGCCCTGGACGAGAATGCGCGCTGGCAAGGCCAGGGCGAATTCGTATCGTCGCGGGGCGTGCGGTTACCGGTACTGGTACACACGGGGCCCCTATGGGCATCCTCCGGGGAAGGGCGTCGGCACATGCTGTTGTTCAGCGACATCTCCTCGCTCAAGGTGGCCGAGCAGGACCTCGAGCGGCTGGCCTGGCACGATGCCCTGACCGGGCTTGCCAACCGTAGCCTGTTCACGCTCGAGCTCGACGAGGCGCTGCAGGGCGAGGCCTCGATTGCGGTACTATTCATCGATTTGGACCGTTTCAAGGATGTCAACGATCGTTATGGCCACTCGATCGGCGATGAGCTGCTGCGTCAGGCGGCGCAGCGACTGAGCGCCTGCGTGCAGGCGCGCGATACCGTGGCCCGCTTCGGCGGCGATGAGTTCTGCGTGTTGCTGCGAGGCATCAGCCAGGAGGGGCCGGCGAGGGCGATCGCCCAGCGCATCATCACCGCGCTGAGCGAGCCCTACGAGTTGGTCGTGGCGCGCTGCTTCTCCAGTGCCAGCGTGGGGGTCACCCTGGCTGGCCGTCATGGCTGCGCCTCGGAGAGCCTGCTGCGCAAGGCTGACCAGGCGATGTACGAAGCCAAGGCTCGAGGACGCCAGCAGGCGGTGCTCTTCGAGACGGCCATCGATGAATGCCACCAGGCCCGGCTGCGCCTGGAAACCGGGCTGCGTCAGGCGCTGCCCGGTGGCGAGCTGCGGGTGCACTATCAGCCGCGCTACGATATTGCCGGCGGCCAGATAGTCGGCGCCGAGGCGCTGCTGCGCTGGCACAGCCCGGTGCATGGCGAAGTCTCGCCGGCCATCTTCATTCCCTTGGCCGAACACTCCGAGCTGATCGTCGAACTGGGTCGCTTCGTGCTCGCCGAGGCCTGTCGCGAGGCTGCGGCCTGGGCCCGTGGGGGGATGGGAGTGCCGGTATCGGTGAACCTCTCGCCGCGCCAGTTGAATGCGGCCGAGCTGATCCGTGACATCCGCGATGCCCTTCGCCAGTCCGGGCTTCCGCCGGAGCTCTTGGAGCTCGAGATCACCGAGACCCACGTCATGGACCACATCGATCGGGTGCTGCCGGTGCTTCACCAGATTCGCGCGATGGGCGTGCGGTTGGCCATCGATGACTTCGGTACCGGTCATTCCTCGTTGACCTATCTCAAGCGGCTGCCGGTCGAGCTGCTCAAGATCGATCGTAGCTTCCTCGTCGATGTGCCGGGCGATGGCGACGACGAGATCCTGCTGGCGGCGATCATCGATATGGCGCATGCCTTGGGTTTCCGGGTGTTGGCCGAGGGAGTCGAGAGCGAGGCGCAGCGGCGTTTCCTGGCAGGCCAGGGCTGTGATGAATTGCAGGGATTCCTGTTGGGGCGTCCCCAGGCGGCCGAGCAGTTGCGAGCGGCGTTGGAAGACAGCGAGCAGGCCGGGCGTTCGTGACGCGGGCCGTGCGGTGGCGACACTCTTCGCGTCACGCGCGTGAGATGGTCGTCCGGGCAGCCTCGTGGAGGGGGCGTCCCGACATGCTTTGCTGTCCAAGAGGCAACACCGTGCGTCACTGGCTGGTGGGGTGCATCGTCTCGGCGGCCGCCATCGCCGCCCACACTGAGTTGACCCTGGAGCGGCTGCCCGGCGAGCATACCCTGCAGCTGCTGTGCCTGGATGATCGGCACCTGAACTTCGAGCCGACGGTGGCCTCCGAGCCGATCACCCTTCACCTCGAGTGAGCATCGTGGGCCCCGCTCCAGGACGCGTTGAACGCCTGACCATGCTGCAGGTCCAAGCGAATTCTCTTCAGCCAACCATCAGGATGACTCACCATGAAACGGATCTTTCAATTCGTCGGTTTTCTGGCCATGGCGCTGTGGCTGGCCGGCTGTGCCGCCTTCGAGCGCTCGCCCCAGGCCGAGACGGCCCTCGGTGAGCTGCCGGCCAGCTACCGCGGCGAGCTACCCTGCGCCGACTGTGCCGGCATTCGCCACCATCTCTCGCTGTTTCCCGATGGGGTCTACAGCCTGGAAACGGTCTATCTGGGGAGTGAGGAAGATCGGCGTTTTCATGAGCGGGGCGAGTGGTCGCTGGATGCGACCGGCGACACCCTGACCCTGGCGGGCGGTGATAGCGGGCCGCGTCAGTGGCGGATACGCGGCGAGGCCGCTAGCCTCGAAATGCTCGACCTCGAGGGGCGCGAGATCGACTCGTCGTTGAACTATCGCTTGCAGCGCACCGAGGAGTTCGTCACCGAGACCCTGGAAGACAGCTACTGGAAGCTGATCGAGCTGGGCGGCGAGGCGGTCTCCGTGAAGGAAGGCACGCGTGAGCCGCATCTGGTTTTCCACGCTGATCAGGCCCGCTTGAGCGGCTTCAGCGGCTGTAATCGGCTGACCGGTGAGTATCAGCGCGACGGCGATAGCCTGAGCATCGGTCCGCTCGCCAGCACGCGCAGGGCCTGCCTGCCGGGCCCTGACCTCGAGCCGCGCTTCCTGGCGATGTTCGAGGAGGTCGCGGGGTATCGGGTGCGGGCCGACCGCCTCGAGCTCGTCGATGCCGAAGGCGAGGTGCTGGCGCGGTTCGAGGTGCGCCACCTGACCTGAATACGCGCGGCGTCGCGGCCAACGACAAGCGGCCGGCCCCCTCGGGGGCCGGCCGCTTCGTTTCATGCGTCAGCGCGCGGCGACCAGCGCCGCCGCCGGGCTCACGGCAACTCGGCGCTATGGTAGACGTTCTGCACGTCGTCCACGTTGTTGAGCATGTCCAGCAGCTTCTCGAACTGCGCCACATCGTCACCCTCTACCGGGGTGGTGGCCTGGGGCAGGAACTGGATCTCGTCGGTCTCGAAGTCCTGCTCGCCGAAGGCGTCGAGCAGCGCCTGCTTGGCCTTGGCGTACTCGGTATGCGGGGCGAAGATGGTGATCCGACCGTCCTCGTTCTCGATGTCGGTGACATCGACATCGGCCTCCATCAGCGCCTCGAGCACGCCTTCCTCGTCGCTGCCCGCGAAGGCCAGGATGGCGCAGTGATCGAACATGTGGCTGACGCTGCCCGGGGTGCCCAGCTTGCTCTTGGTCTTGTTGAAGCAGGTGCGCACATCGCCGATGGTGCGATTGGGGTTGTCGGTTAGGCACTCGACGATGACCATGGCGTTGCCGGGGCCGAAGCCCTCGTAGCGTGCCGCCTCGTAGTCTTCGCCGCCGACCCCGTTGGCCTTGTCCAGCGCCTTGTCGATCACGTGGGACGGCACCTGGTCCTTCTTGGCGCGCTCGATCAGCCCGCGCAGCGACAGGTTACTGTTGGGGTCGACGCCGCCCTGCTTGGCGCAGACGTAGATCTCGCGGCCGTACTTGCTGTAGACCTTGGTCTTGGCATCGGCCGTCTTGGCCATGGATTCCTTGCGGTTCTGGAAGGCCCTGCCCATTGCATTGTCCTGTTGCGACTATTCTAGGCTCTGGATTCTACGAGACAGCGGGCCACGGTGACAGTCCTGATTTTGCCGCCGCCGCTGCCACGCGGCCCGGCTACACTGGCCTCAGGCCAACCCGTGGAGTCAGCATATGGATCATCTCGCCTATCGTCATGCCCTCGCCGAGCGCCTCGCAGGCAGTGAGCTTCCCATGCCCGAGGCCGAGCTCGATGGTCGCTGTCGGCGCTTGCGCGCGGCGATGAGCGAGGCCGGCCTCGAGGCGTTGCTGCTCAGCGACCCCGCCGACCTCTACTATCTCACCGGCTATCACACCTTCGAGGTTTCGGTGCACGCCTGCCTGGTGGTCACCGCCACGCGGCTGGTGCTGCAGGTGCCCTCCATCGAGACCGGCCCGGCGGTGGTGACCGCCCGAGTAGACGAGGTGCTCGGCTACCGCTGGGAGAACCCGGGAGAGGTGATCGAGCCGTTGGTCGAGACCCTGGCCGCGCACCGGGCCATCGGCCTCGACCCGATGAGCGCCGGGCTGCGTCACGGGGTGCTGGCGCCCCTACAGGCTCGGCTGGGCGCCGAGCGTTTCCGTGACGATGGCGGGGCGTTGGTCGATGCGCTGCGGCTGGTCAAGAGCCCGCTGGAGCTCGACTGCCTGCGCGAGAGCGCGCGCATCACCGGGCTCGGCATCCGCGCCGCTCGCGAGGTCATCGCCCCCGGCGTGACCGATGGCGCGGTGGCGGCCGAGGGCGCCCGGGCGATGCTGTCGGCGGGCAGCGAGTTCATGAGCCTGCAGCCGATCGTCACCGTCGGCGCGCGCTCGGGCACCATCCACGTCAACCACAAGCGACGGGTGATCGGCGCGGACGAGCCGGTGTTCCTGGAATTCGGTTCCGCCTGGGAGCGTTACACCGCGCCGATGATGAGCACCGTGGTGGCCGGCCACGCCGGCGCCGAGATGGGTGAGTTGCGCGATGCCTGTCGGGCCGCCTTCGAGGCGCTGTGCGCGGCCATGCGGCCGGGCAACACCTTCGATGAGGCTGCCCGGGCCGGCGAGGCGGCGCTGGCGTCGGTGGCCGACCGGGCGTTCTTCTCCGGCGTCTTCGGTTATGCGGTGGGCGCTCAGTTCCCGCCCAGCTGGGTCGAGGGAACGGGCTTCATCGCCCGCGGCCAGGTGCGTGAATTCCAGGCCGACATGGTCTTCCATCTGCCGCTGTGCCTGCGCCTTCCGGGGCGTTTCGGCATCGGCATCAGTGATACCGTGCGCGTGACCCCGGCCGGCGGCGAGCCGCTCACCGACAATGACTGGCGGCTGCACGAACGGCCTTGAAGGGCGAGGGAATGCCTCAATCTCTCTTGTACCAGCCAATGATGGATACCTCAGGAGGCAAGATGCAGGTCGTGACACTCAAGGCCCCCGGCGGGCTCGATCGCCTCGATGTTCATGAGGGCGAGGACCCCGGCGATCCGGCCCCTGGTGAGATACGCGTGCGGCTGCACGCCAGCTCGCTCAACTTCCACGACTACGGCGTGGTCACCGGCAAGATGACCGGCGAGGATGGCCGCATCCCGATGTCGGACGGCGCCGGCGTGGTCGAGGCGATCGGCCAGGGCGTCGACGAGTTCGCCGTCGGCGATGCCGTGGTCTCCACCTTCTTCCCCGAGTGGCAGGATGGCCCGGCGCGGCATGGCGACTTCGCCAGCGTGCCGGGGGACGGCATCGACGGCTACGCGCGCGAATCGGTGGTGCGTCCAGTGGCCTGGTTCACCCGTCAACCCGAGGGCTGGTCCCACGCCGAGGCGGCCACCCTGCCCACCGCGGGACTGACCGCCTGGCGCGCCCTGGTCAGCGATGGTGGCCTCAAGGCGGGCGATAGCGTGCTGGTGCTGGGCACCGGCGGGGTATCGATCTTCGCCCTGCAGTTCGCCCGCCTGATGGGCGCCCGGGTGATCGCCACCTCGTCGTCCGATGCCAAGCTCGAGCGGCTTCGCGAGCTGGGCGCCGAGCACGTCATCAACTACCGCGACGAGCCCGAGTGGGGCCGCAAGGTGAAGGCGCTGACCGGCGGTGCCGGCGTCGATCAGGTGATCGAGGTGGGCGGCCCGGGAACCCTGCCGCAGTCCATCGAGGCGGTACGCATCGGCGGCCACATCTCGTTGATCGGCGTGTTGACCGGCCGCGGCGGCGAGGTGCCGACGGCCAAGTTGATGGCCAAGCAGGCCCGCCTGCAGGGGCTGATCGTCGGCAGCCGGACCCAGCAACAGGCGATGATTCGCGCCATCGAGGCCGGCGGCGTGAAGCCGGTGATCGATCGCGAGTTCCCGCTGGCGGAGATCGCCGAGGCCTTCCGCCACCAGGAGTCCGGCCGCCACTTCGGCAAGATCTGCCTGAGCTGGTGAGCGTGACCGCCTGACGCGAGGGGCGCGTGTCGTCACTGGCCGAGAGGCGGCGACACGCGCAGGCCTTGGCCGCGATCCCGGCGCTTGACGGCGAGACGTCGCCCGCTAGGCTGGTCTGCGTGGTGCCGTGACGGCCCGGCTGTCCGGGGCTCGCTCGGCTCTCAGCATGCTCCGCCGCGGCATCGCCGGCGGGCCGTCTCCTCGCTCGCCCCAAGGAACTCGCCATGCGATGCTTCAAGGACTGGTCGATCCCCGCCGTCACCGCCGGTTTCGTGGCCGTGCTGGTCTCCTACGCGGGACCGTTGGCGATCTTCTTCCAGGCCGCTCAGAGCGCCGCTATCTCGCCGGGGATGATGACTTCCTGGGTGTGGGCGATCTCGATGGGCGCCGCCGTCTCCGGCATCGGGCTCAGCCTGTGGCTGCGGGTGCCGGTGATCACCGCCTGGTCGGCGCCGGGCACGGCGCTGCTGGTGACGCTGTTCCCCGCGCTGTCGCTTGGCGAGGCGGTGGGTGCCTATCTCACCGCGGCGGTGGCGATCCTGGTGATCGGGCTGACCGGCTCCTTCGATCGCATCATCCGGTGGATCCCGCCCGGCATCGCCAGCGCCATGATGGCGGGCATCCTGTTCCAGTTCGGGGTCGGTGTCTTCGAGTCGCTGGCCACGGTACCGGCGCTGATGGTCGGCATGCTGCTGGCCTACCTGGTGTTCAAGCGCCTGACGCCACGCTACTGCCTGGTGCTGTTGTTGATCGTCGGCGTCGGCCTGGCCGTGGTGCTGGAGGGGGCGAGCCTCGAGGGTGTCGCGCTCGAGCTGGCGGAGCCCCGGTTCATCCACCCCGAATGGACCTGGCAGGGCACGCTCGGCCTGGCGATTCCGTTAGTGTTGGTCAGCCTGACGGGGCAATTCCTGCCGGGCATGGCGATCCTGCGCACCTCCGGCTATGACACGCCGGCCCGGCCGATCGTCACCGTGGCCGGCCTGACATCGCTGGTCACCGCCTGTTTCGGCGGTATCACCACGGCGATCGCGGCGATCACCGCGGCGATCTGTACCGGCGAGGAGGCGCACCCGGATCGCGGCAAGCGCTATGTGGCGGGGATCGCCTGTGGCCTCTTCTACCTGATCGGGGGGACCTTCGCCGGCACCATCGTGTTGCTGGTCGCCGCGCTGCCCGGCGAATTCGTGACGGTGCTGGCCGGCCTGGCACTGATCGGCGCCATCTCCAGCAACGTCAGCGCCTTCACCGCGTGCAAGGATCATCTCGAGGCCTCGGTGATCACCTTCCTGGCCACCGCCTCGGGGGTGAGCTTCTTGGGGCTGGGGTCGGCCTTCTGGGGCGTGGTGATCGGCGCGATCGCCTACCTCGTACTGCATCGCGGCACCGCCCCCGATGGTGAGCCGGAGAAGGCCGCCGGCGGCTCACCCTGAAGGCGGCGGATGACCGGCGCGCGGCCCCTTGGCACCCGATCATCTTGCGGTTCGTCGGCGCAGGGCGCCGCGAGCCGAGGCCGCTTGGCAGCCGGTTGGCCGGGCCTTATGATGCGGGGGATGCCGGTGTGGCTCAGTGGGTAGAGCAACGCACTCGTAATGCGTAGGTCGGTGGTTCGAGTCCACTCACCGGCACCAGCGACAGGCATGCAAACGGCCACTTAGCGAATCATCGCGGTGGCCGTTTCTCGTTGTGGGTCAGCGGCGTGGGTCGGCGGCGATCAGTCCGTCGTGACATGGGCGAGCGTGCTGCCCGCCTCGAGCGTGCTGCCTGTCTGGGCCTGAATCACCAGCGTACCGGCCCGGTCGGCGACGACCTGGGTCTCCATCTTCATCGCCTCCATGATGGCGATCCCGTCGCCCGCCGCCACCCGGCAGCCATCCTCGACCTGCCAGGCCAGCAGCGTGCCACTGATGGGCGCGGTGATGCCGACGTCATCGTCGGTCGGCTCGCCGGAGAGGCGGGTCGGTTCTTCGCTCGGCGCCATGCCTTGCAGCAGGCGGGTGGGCAGGCCGATCCGGTGGCGCTTGCCATCGATATCGATCATGGCATGCAGCATGCCCGGCTCATCGGCCGGCGCCTGGCGGGGCGCCCAGTCCAGAGGCGTGTGGAAGTCGGTATCGATCCAGCGCGTATGCACCTTGAAGTCGTCATCTCCGGTGAAGTCCGGATGGGCCATGACGGCACGGTGGAAGGGCAGCACCGAGGCGACGCCGTCGATATGAAACTGCTCGAGTGCTCGGCGGGAGCGGGCGATGGCCTGCTCGCGGGTGGCCCCGGTGACGATCAGCTTGGCCATCAGCGAATCGAAGTGCCCCGATACGCCGTCGCCGCTTTCCACGCCGCTATCCAGGCGCACGCCGGCCCCGCTGGGGGCGTGGAATGCCGTGATGCGCCCGGGAGTGGGCAAGAAGCCCTTGGCGGCATCTTCGGCGTTGATACGGAACTCGAAGCTGTGGCCGCGTGGGACGGGTGTCTCGGTGAAGGAGAGTGGTAGCCCCTCGGCGATGCGTAGCTGTTCGGTGACCAGGTCGATGCCGGCCGTCTCCTCGGTGACGGGATGCTCGACCTGCAGTCGGGTGTTGACCTCGAGGAACGACAGGGTGCCGTCGCTTCCGAGCAGAAATTCGACCGTGCCGGCGCCCACGTAGCCTGCCCGGGCGCAGATGTCGTGTGCGGCGCGATGAATCTGCCGGCGCTGTGACTCGCTGAGACAGGGGGCCGGCGCCTCCTCGACGAGCTTCTGGTTGCGCCGCTGCAACGAGCAGTCGCGGGTGCCCACGACGACCACCGTACCGTGGTGGTCACCGATCACCTGCGCCTCGATGTGGCGAGGGCGGTCGAGGAACTGCTCGACGAAGCACTCGCCACGCCCGAAGGCGGCCTCGGCCTCGCGCACCGCCGAGTGATAGCAATCGGCGACCTCGTCCATGTGCCAGGCGATCTTGAGGCCTCGGCCGCCACCGCCGAAGGCGGCCTTGATGGCGATCGGCAGGCCGTGCCGCTCGGCGAAGGCCACCACGTCCTCGGCGCCTGCCACGGGGTCCGGGGTGCCCTGGACCAGCGGGGCGCCGACCTCGAGCGCTAGCCGGCGGGCCGCGACCTTGTCGCCCAGCGTTTCGATGGTGCTCGGGCTCGGGCCGATCCAGGCAAGCCCCGCCGCCTCGACGGCGCGGGCGAAGTCGGCGCGCTCGGAGAGGAAGCCGTAGCCCGGGTGCACGGCGTCGGCCCCCGCGCGGCGGGCCACTTCCAGCAGCGTGTCGATCGACAGGTAGCTCTCGTCGGGGCGTTCGCCGCCGAGGGCGAAGGCTTCGTCGGCGAGGCGCACATGCAGGGCCTCGAGGTCGCCGTCGGCGTAGACGGCGATCGAGGTGGCGCCATGGTCGCGACAGGCATGAATGAGGCGCACCGCGATCTCGCCGCGATTGGCGATCAGCACTCGGCGGATGGGGCGGTGCGCGGCATCATGATGAGCGAGTTGAGGATTCATGTGGACGTCTCGAGGCTGTTCGGGCCGCGGGTGTCATCGCCGCCCAGGGGTTCAAAGGCGCTGATCGGGTTGAAGCGCAGCGAGGCGTTGGCCGGTATCTGGCCCGCCAGGTCCAGGTGATAGTCGGCCACGCAGGCGATCACCGGGTAGCCGCCGGTCAGCGGGTGGTCGGCCAGGAACAGCACCGGCTGCCCGTCGGCGGGAACCTGGATGGCGCCGGTGACCGTGCCTTCGCTGGGTAATTCGGCACTGTCGGTGCGTTCCAGGGGGTGTTCGCCTGCCAGGCGCAGGCCCACGCGGTCAGAGCGCCCCGTGACTCGCCAGTCCTGGGAGCAGAGCGTCTCCTGGCCCTGTGCGGTGAACCAGTCGCTGCGGGGCCCCATGACGACATCCAGGGTGATCGTCTGGCCGGCCCGCGGCAGCGCAAAGGCCGCGTCTTCCTCTAGGGAGAGCGCCGTCGATGGCAGGTCGGACGAGCACAGCGGGTCGCCACGCTCGAGCGGTGTCGGCCCCAGCTTGGCGAGGGTGTCGGTGGAGCGACTGCCCAGCACGGGGGGCACATCGAATCCGCCGCGCAGGGCGAGATAACTGCGCAGCCCGGCGCTGGGGGCGCCCAGCGTCAGGGTGTCGCCGGGGGCCAGCTCGATGGGTCGGCCGACCGATGGGGTCAGTGTCTCGCCGGCCTCGCTGCGGATGGAGAGGGCCAGATGCGCCCCGGTCACGCCGACCAGCGCCGGGCGGTGACAACGCAGCTGGAGCCCCCCCAGGGCGACCTCGAGGGTCGCGGCATCCGTGGGGTTGCCGACCAGTCGATTGGCCGCACGGAAGGCGCCGCGATCCATGGCGCCGGCCGTGGAGACCCCTTGGGCGGTCTGGCCCGGGCGGCCGAGATCCTGGTAGAGGCTCTGCAGCCCGGGGGTGAGGACCTCGAGCGTCGCGGGCCTAGAGGCGATGGCGTCGGGCCGGGGCGCGGGCACGCTGGTGCGTTGGGGAGGCGTGTCGGTGGCGGTGAACCTGACGCGCATGCCGGGTTGCAGTAGTGCCGGCGGCGTGCGCCCTGTGTCCCACATGTCGAGTGGCGTGGTGCCGATCAGCTGCCAGCCGCCGGGGCTGGCCGTCGGGTAGACGCCCCCGAAGGCGCCGGCCAGCGCCACGGAGCCGGCCGGGATACGGGTACGCGGCGAAGGACGCCGCGGGACGTCGAATCCGGCGCCGCCGGAGAGATAGGCGAAGCCCGGCGCGAAGCCGCAGAAGGCCACCCGATAATCGTGCTCGCCGTGGCGCCGAATCAGCTCGTCGGTGGTCATGTCCAGCAGCCGCGCGACATCATCGAGGTCCTCGCCGTCGTAGTAGACGGGAATCTCGATCCGTTCGCCGTGGTGATGATCGGCGTTCGTCAACGGCTGTTCGAGCAGTCGCCGGGCCAGGGTGTCGGCATCGATGCGTGCCGGGGCGAAGGTCACCAGCAGGGTGCGGGCGGCGGGGATGAGGTGGGTCACGCCGGCGATCGGCGCTTGCCGCAGACGCTCGTAGAGCCCGAGGGCCTGCCCCAGGTCATCGAGCTCGACGAGCAGCGACGCTAAGTTGACGGGAAGGATTCTCACGATGGCTCCTGACGCGATGTGCTCCTGAAGAAGGGCCCAGCGGGCGTCGCGATATCGTTCATGATGCGCCCCGGGCGAAGGCGCGCAGCTCCACGCCGTCGGCGTGCAGCCGCCGGCGTACGGCGCCGGCCATGGCCACCGCGTCGGGGCTATCGCCATGGACACAGATGGAGTCGGCCGCCAGCCGGATGTCGTGTCCATCCACGCTCTCGATCACGCCTTCCTGCACCAGGCGCAGCATGCGTTCGGCCACCCGCTCGACATCCTGCAGCAGGGCGCCCGGCTCGCGCCGCGAGACCAGGCTGCCATCGCGGTGATAGCCACGGTCGGCGAAGGCTTCGGCGGCCACGTCGAGCCCCGCCGCACGCGCCCATTCCAGCACCGGGGAGCCCGCCAGCGCGACCAGTATCAGGCGATCATCGACGGCCTTCAGGGCCTCGATGACGGCCAGGGCCTGGCGCTGATCATGGGCGACGGCGTGGTAAAGCGCCCCGTGAGGTTTGACGTAGCGCACCTGGCTGCCGGCGGCGGCCGCGATCCCCTTGAGGGCGCCGATCTGGTAGATCACGTCGGTGTGCAGCGCCTCGCTGTCGATCTCCATGGGGCGGCGGCCGAACCCCACGAGGTCGGGATAACTGACATGGGCACCGACCGTCACGCCGCGCTCCACGGCGGCCTGCATGGTGCGCAGCAGGCCGGCCGGATCACCGGCGTGGAAACCGCAGGCGATGTTGGCGCTGGTGGCGATGCCGAGCATGGCTTCGTCATCCCCCATGCGCCATTGGCCAAAGCTTTCGCCGAGGTCGCTGTTCAGGTCGATATAGGTCATTCGGGGCTCCTCGATCAGGCCGCGGGGGTCAGGAAGGCGAAGATGGGGCCGATGGACGTGTAGCCCATGTACCAGGTCAAAAGGCAGACCACGACACCCGAGAGCAACAGCCAGCGTGGGTAAGGGTAGCCGTGCATCAGATCATTGCGACGCCAGGCCACATACAGGAAGAGGGTAAGGCCGACCGGCAGGATCAGTCCGTTGAAGCCGCCGACAAAGACCAGCATGGCGGCCGGTGGTGTGCCCAGTGAAAGGAAGGCGATCAGCGACACGGCGATGAAGATCAGGGTGGCACGATGGCGTAGCGATTCGGTGATGGCCGGATGAAAGGCGCTCAGGAACGTCATCGAGGTATAGGCCGCGCCGATGATGCTGGTGATGCCTGCCGCCCAGAGGATCAGCCCGAAGATCCGCAGCCCCAGCTCGCCGGCCGAGGCCTGGAACGCCTGGGCCGCCGGGTTGGCATTGTGCCCGGAGACATCGATGACCACGCCGCTGGCGACGACGCCGAGGATGGCCAGGAACAGGATGTAGCGCATCAGCCCGGTGACCAGTATGCCGCGCAGCGCGGCGCCGGAGACGGTCTCGATGTTCTCCACGCCGCCCAGGCCCCGATCCAGGACGCGGTGGGCGCCGGCGTAGGTGATGTAGCCACCGACCGTGCCACCGACGATGGTGGTGATGGTGGCGAAGTCGATGGTGTCCGGCATCACGGTCTGGCGCAGCGCCTCGCCGATCGGTGGCTGGGAGACCAGGGCCACGAACAGCGTCATGGCCAGCATCAATACGCCTAGCACGATGATGATGCGGTCGATGGCGATGCCGGCACGGCGTGACGAGAAGATGCCCACCGCGACCAGCGCGCTTACGAGCCCGCCCCAGGTCGTGTCGAGGCCCATCAGGGCGTTGAGCCCGAGGCCGGCTCCGGCGATGTTGCCCACGTTGAAGGTCAGTCCCCCGACCATCACCAGCATGGCCAGCAGGTAACCACTGCCGGGCAGGGCGGCATTGGCGATTTCATGCGCGCGTAGGCCGGTGACGGTCACCACTCGCCAGATGTTCAGCTGCACGACCAGATCGATCACGATCGATGCCAGGATGCCGAAGGCGAAGGCGGCGCCCATCATCGAGGTGAAGGTCGCGGTCTGGGTGATGAAGCCCGGCCCCACGGCCGAGGTCGCCATCAGGAAGACGGCACCGATCAGCGAGGTGCGTCGGGAGCGCGTGACATCTGCAGCGGAGGCGTTAGCCATGGCGAAAGGACTCCAGGGACGGGGGTGATGGCGTTTCCCGGTGGTGTGATAGGCCACGTGAGGTCTAATTCGTAGCCTGTTTTGGATATTATTGTTCAACAATAACGGTGGTGGAGCGGACGATGTATTGGACCTTGGTCGCGTCATCGCCCGGCGTGACTCTCGAGATCGGCCGAGGGCGCGCTTGTCGCATGGGCGTCGAACCGGGAACATGGTCGGCACGAGAGGGCCATGAACGGGAACGCCAAGACATGAAGAGGCAGTCAGAAGAGGGCGCGGGCAAGGCGCTGGGCGAAACCGTCGGCGACGAGATTCGACGCCTGCTGGTGGACGGTGAGCTGGTGCCAGGGCAGCGTCTGTCCGAGAGTGCGCTGGGGGAGCGTCTGGGGGTGTCGCGCAATACGCTGCGCGAGGCGTTCAGGAGCCTGGCGCACGAGGGGCTGGTCACGCACCGGCCTCACCGCGGGGTCTTCGTGACCACGCCGAGCCTGGCATCGTTGATCGATATCTATCGGCTGCGCCGCTTCATCGAGTGTCGTGCCCTACGCGATGCCTGGCCCGGTCACCCGGCGGTACGGCGCATGCGCGAGGCCGTCGACCAGGCACGGGCCAGCCGCGAGCGGGAAGACTGGGGCGCGGTGGGGACTCACAACATGGCCTTTCATGCCGCGATCGTGGCGCTGGCGGACAGCGAGCGGCTGGATACCTTCTACCGCCAGCTCTCGGCGGAGTTGCGGCTGGCCTTCAGCGGGGTCGCCGACCCGCAGTGGCTGCATGCCCCCTATGTCGAGATGAATCAGCGCGTGCTGACGATCTTCGAGGCGGGGGATGTCGACGCGGCCGCGACGCTGCTCGAGCAGTATCTGTCGCAGTCGGAGCGTACGGTGCTGGCGGCCTACGCTCGAGACGGCGGGCCCGACGCCTGAGGCTCAGTCGTCCAGGCGGGTCAGGCCTTCCTGGGTGCTGGAGGCCACCAGGCGGCCTTGACGATCGAAGATGCTACCGCGACTGAAGGCGCGGGCACCGCCGGCCCAGGGGCTGTCCATGTCGTAGAGCAGCCAGTCGTTGACCTTGACGTCATGGTGGAACCAAAGCGCATGGTCGAGGCTGGCGATGCGCAGGCCGGGGTCGCCGAAGCTCATGCCGTGGGGCACCAGGGCGGTGGTCAGCAGGTTGAAGTCCGAGCTGTAGGCGAGCAGGTAGCGATGCAGGGCGGGATCGTCCGGCAGCGTGCCGGCCAGGCGGAACCAGAGCCGCTGGCGCGCCGGGCGGCCGGGTTCGGCGTCGTCCTCGACGTGGCAGAACTCGATGGGGTGGCCGGGCAGGCGCTGGTGCAGATGGCCCTTGTCGAGGTCCTCCGGTGAGGGCACCTCGGGCATCTGCGGCTGGTGGTCGAGGCCGCTTTCCTGGCCGTGGAAGGAGGCGCTGCAGAAGAAGATCGGCCGGCCCTTCTGGATGGCGGTGATGCGTCGCGTGGTGAAGCTGCGCCCGTCGCGTACCGCATCGACCTGGTAGACCACCGGCCGGCTGGCGTCGCCAGGGCGCAGGAAGTAGCCGTGGAGCGAGTGCACGCGCCGGCTGGCGTCCACGGTGTGGGTCGCGGCGGAGAGCGCCTGGCCGAGCACCTGGCCGCCGAACAGCTGTGGCAGGCCCAGGTCCTGGCTACGACCGCGAAACAGGTTTTCCTCCAGTGGCTCGAGTCGCAGCAGATCCACCAGGGCGTTCAGGGCATCGCTCATTCCGGGTATCCTCCAGGGGTCATGGCAGGTGCAGAGACCATGGCGTCATACGAATGTCTTATCGGGTGTAGTTTACGGGAGTCGGCGACCATGCGCAGTGACGAGTTCTACATGCATCGCGCCCTGGAACAGGCACACTTGGCCGCAGACGCTGGCGAGGTGCCGGTGGGCGCGGTGGTGGTGAATGCCGCCGGCGAGATCGTCGGGCAGGGGTACAACGCCCCGGTCGCCGGGCATGACCCCAGTGCCCACGCCGAGATTCGCGCCCTGCGCGATGCCGGCGCGCGCCTGGGCAACTATCGCCTCGACGGCTGCAGCCTGTTCGTGACCCTGGAGCCTTGCCTGATGTGTACCGGCGCGATCATCCATGCGCGGCTGGCGCGGGTGGTCTATGGGGCCGCCGAGCCGCGCACCGGGATGGTCGAGTCGCGGGCCAACCTGTTCGCCCAGCCCTGGTACAACCACCGGGTGGCGGTGGAGGGCGGCGTGCTGGCCGGCCGAGTCTCGAAGCTGCTCAAGCGCTTCTTCGCCGAACGTCGTCCAGGCGCAGGCGCCGCCGACGAATAGAGTCTAGTGCGCGCGGGCCTCAGCCGCTCGATGGCATTTGATCGAAGAGGACGTCGTCCTGGGAGGCTTGCTGGCGGGTGCTGAGGCGATGGAACTGCTGTTGGCTGCGGTCCACGTAGGCCAGGATCTCGTAGTAACGGCGGATGTTGCGGACGTAGATGACCGGCTCGCCGCCCCGCGCATAGCCGTAGCGGGTCTGGCTGTGCCATTTGCGCTGTTGCAACAGCGGCAGTGCCTCGCGTACGTCGTTCCAGGCATTCGGGTCGCCGTCGCGCATCTCGACGATGCGGCGCGCATCGTAGAGGTGTCCCAGGCCGACGTTATAGGCGGCCAGGGCCATGAACAGGCGGTCATTGCCGGTGATCGACGCCGGCAGGCGTTCCTTCAGCGAACGGAGGTAGCGTGCCCCGCCGTCGATGCTCTGGGCAGGGTCGAGACGGTCCGCCACGTTCATCTCGCCGGCGGTGGCATTGGTCAGCATCATCATGCCGCGCACGCCGGTGGGCGAGGTGGCGTCGGGCCGCCAGTGAGATTCCTGATAGCCGACCGCGGCCAGCAGCTTCCAGTCGAACTGGCTATCTCGGGCGGCCTCGCGGAACAGTGCGTCGTAGTCGGGGAGCCGTTCGTGAACATGGCCGATGAAGGTGCGGGCGCCGACGTACTCCAGATAGTTGTCGCGGCCCAGGTAATGCGTCTCCAAGCGGGCCAGCAGCCCGTCGTCCTGCATCTGCTCGAGGAAGCGGTTGGCCGCGCGCACGAGGCCAAGGCCCTGGCCGGTAGGGAAGGCCCAGGCCAGCGATAGAGGCCGTCCCAGGCGGAAGCCGTCCTCGACCGCGGGGAAGAACAGCCGATTCAGCCGGAACTGGTGCTCGAAGACCACGGCGGCGTCCAGACCGCCGTCGGCGACTTGCCCGAGCAGCGCCGAGACCTCGATATCATCGGCTTCCTGCCAGCTCAGCCAGTCATGCTCGGCTTGCAGCTCACGCATCACCCGCGAGGTGCCGGTGCCGCTCAGGGTGCCGATCGAAAGCCCCCGGAGGTCGTCGATGCCATCCGGGGGCGGCAGGCCGCGGCGATACACCAGCAGCGGCTGCAACGGCATGATCGGCCGGCTGTACATCAGCCCGTCGCGGGTCGGGTCCAGGGGCAGGGCGGCCGCACCCAGGTCGCCCCGGCGGCGTACCGCCTCCAGCGCTTCGGCGATATCGTGATCGGCGTCGAGGTTGAGGCTGACGCCCAGGTGGTCGGCGAAGCGCCGCATCAGCTCGTATTCGAAGCCGGTCGGCCCTTGGCGGCCCTCGTAGTAGGTCGTGGGCGTGTGGCGGGTCTGGACGCTCAGGAAATCGCGCGCCAGCACGCCTTCCAGCTGCGGGCCAGGCGCGCGGTTCGGGCGGTCGGTGATCAGGGCGAGCCCCAGTAGCGCACACAGGGTCGCGTAGCCTCGCCGCCGGCGACAGAGATGGTCGAGCAAGGATGCCAGCATAGTGATATCGGGATGCGATGGGTGACGCCACCTTACCCAGCCGCCCGGCGGCTGTCATCCACGCCGATTTCTCGCCGCCCGCGCTTTCCAGTATCATGTGCGCTCATTGCCGCCGGCCGCGGCCCCCGTCTTTATTGCATTCTGCTTGTTTCAGAGGCCCCAGGATATGCTCGAACTGCGTGGTGCGCCCGCCCTCTCTGCCTTCCGTCATGCCAAGCTGCTCGAAGCGTTGCACGCTGTGGCGCCACAGGTCGAGGCGCTCGGCGCCGACTATGTGCACTTCGTCGACCACGAAGGCGAGCTGGGGGACGAGGATCGTCGCCTGCTCGAGCGCCTGCTGGACTATGGCCCGACCCACGAGGCCGGCGCCGGGGACGACGGGCGATTGTTCCTGGTGGTGCCGCGCATCGGTACCCAGTCGCCCTGGTCGTCCAAGGCCACCGACATCGCCCTCAACTGCGGCCTGACCCAGATCCGTCGCCTCGAGCGCGGCATCGCCTATCGGGTACGCTTCGCCGGTGAGCTCTCCGAGGAGGCCTATGAGGCCGTCGTCGCGGCGCTCCACGACCGCATGACCGAGACGGTGCTGTTCGATGCCTCGGATGCCAGCCGGCTGTTCGCCCATCACGAGCCGGCACCGCTCGGCCAGGTGGATCTCCTGGGCGGTGGCCGTCCGGCACTGGAAACGGCCAACGTCGAGCTGGGCCTGGCGCTGGCCGAGGACGAGATCGATTACCTGTGCGAGGCCTTCCAGGGCCTCGGTCGTAACCCGGCCGACGTCGAGCTGATGATGTTCGCCCAGGCGAACTCCGAGCACTGTCGCCACAAGATCTTCAACGCCGACTGGGTGGTGGACGGCGAGGCGCAGCCGCGCTCGTTGTTCAAGATGATCACCAATACCCATGCGGCCTCGCCGGACGACATCCTCTCCGCCTACAGCGATAACGCCGCGGTGATCCGTGGCAGCCGGGCCGGGCGCTTCTTCGCCGCGCCGCTGACCGGTGCCGCCGCCGAGCGTGCCGTCTACGCCGCCCATCAGGAGCCGGTCAACATCCTGATGAAGGTGGAGACCCACAACCATCCCACGGCGATCGCCCCGCATCCGGGTGCCGCTACCGGCGCCGGCGGCGAGATCCGTGACGAGGGGGCCACCGGCATCGGCGGCAAGCCCAAGGCAGGGCTTTCCGGCTTCACCGTCTCCAACCTGCGTATCCCCGAGTTCGTGCAGCCCTGGGAGGCCTTCGACTACGGTAAGCCTGAGCGCATCGTCAGTGCGCTTCAGATCATGCTCGAGGGGCCGGTCGGTGGCGCCGCCTTCAACAACGAGTTCGGTCGCCCCAACCTGACCGGCTACTTCCGCAGCTTCGAGCAGGATGCCCTGGGGGCCAACGGCGTCGAGCGCCGCGGCTTCCACAAGCCGATCATGATCGCCGGCGGCTACGGCAATATCCGCGAGGATCACGTCCAGAAGGGCGACATCCCGGTGGGCGGCAAGCTGATCGTGATGGGCGGGCCGTCGATGCTGATCGGCCTGGGCGGCGGCGCGGCCTCCTCGATGGCCTCCGGCGCCTCCAGTGCCGACCTGGACTTCGCCTCCGTGCAACGTGACAACCCCGAGATCGAGCGCCGCGTGCAGGAGGTCATCGACCGCTGCTGGTCGCTGGGCGACGACAACCCGATCTGCTTCATCCACGACGTGGGCGCCGGCGGCCTGTCCAACGCCCTGCCGGAACTGGTCAAGGATGGCGAGCGCGGCGGCCGCTTCTCGCTGCGCGAGGTGCCCAACGCCGAGCCAGGCATGAGCCCGCTGGAGATCTGGTGCAACGAGGCCCAGGAGCGCTACGTGCTCGCCGTGGCGCCGCAGGATCTCGACACCTTCGATGCCCTGTGTGCCCGTGAGCGTTGTCCCTACGCCGTGGTCGGCGAGGCCACTGAGGCGCATCATCTGGAGGTCCGCGACGGCCACTTCGACACCAAGCCGGTCGATCTGCCGATGAGCGTGTTGTTCGGCAAGCCGCCCAAGATGCAGCGCGAGTTCACCCGCGAGCAGCGAGCCCTGCCGGGGATCATGCTCGATAACCTGGACCTGCGCGAGGCCATGGACCGCGTGCTGCGCCTGCCCACGGTGGCCTCCAAGAACTTCCTGATCACCATCGGCGATCGCTCGATCACCGGCCAGGTCGCCCGCGACCAGATGGTCGGCCCCTGGCAGGTGCCGGTGGCCGACGTGGCCGTGACCACCGCGACCTTCGACACCCATGCCGGCGAGGCCATGGCCATGGGTGAGCGCCCGCCGGTGGCGCTGATCGACCCCGCGGCGAGCGCCCGGCTGGCGGTGGCCGAGACCATCACCAACATGGCCGCCGCGCCGATCGCCAAGCTCGGCGACGTCAAGCTCTCCGCCAACTGGATGAGTGCGGCCAGCCATCCGGGCGAGAATCAGGCGTTGTATGACGCCGTCCACGCCGTGGGCATGGAACTGTGCCCGGCGCTGGGCATCGCCGTGCCGGTGGGCAAGGACTCGATGTCCATGCGCACCGCCTGGCAGCAAGAGAACGACAAGGGCGAGGTCGAGGAGAAGAGCATCACCGCGCCGCTGTCGTTGGTGACCACCGGCTTCGCCCCGGTCACCGATGCGATGCAGACGCTGACGCCGCAGATCGACCTGACCCAGGACGAGTCCGACCTGATCCTGATCGACCTGGGCGGCGGCCTGAACCGCCTGGGTGGCTCGGCGCTGGCCCAGGTCTATGGTCAGGTGGGCGACGAGTGCCCGGACCTGGATGATCCGGAGGACCTCAAGGCCTTCTTCACGGTGATCCAGGGGCTCAACGCCGACGGCAGGCTGCTGGCCTACCACGACCGCAGCGACGGTGGCCTGCTGGTCACCCTGCTGGAGATGGCCTTCGCCGCCCATGCGGGACTCGAGATCAAGCTCGACTGGCTGATCGACGAACCCCCGGAGGCCTTCAATGCGCTGTTCGCCGAGGAGCTTGGCGCGGTGATCCAGGTCTCCCGCGAGCACACCGAAGACGTGCTGGCGCAGTTCGCCGGCGCCGGCCTCGAGAGCTGCGGCGTGATCGCCCGTCCGCGCTACGACGATCAGGTCCGCGTGACCCTGTTCGAGGAGCCGTTGCTCGAGACGACTCGGCTGCTGGCGCAGCGCACCTGGTCCGAGACCAGCTATCGCATGCAGGCGCTGCGCGACAACGCCGAGTGTGCCAAGAACGAGTTCGATGGCCTGCTCGATGGTCGCGACCCGGGTCTCTCCGCCGCGCCGAGTTTCGACGTGGACGAAGACATCGCCGCGCCTTTCGTGAACACCGCCAAGCCGGCGGTGGCGGTGCTGCGCGAGCAGGGCGTCAACGGTCACCTGGAAATGGCCTGGTCCTTCGACCGTGCCGGCTTCGAGGCGGTCGACGTGCACATGAGTGATATCCTCGCGGGCCGCGTCAGCCTCGAGGAATTCAAGGGGCTGGCGGCCTGCGGCGGCTTCTCCTACGGCGATGTGCTGGGTGCCGGCGGCGGCTGGGCCAAGTCGGTGCTGTTCAATGAGCGTGCGCGTGAGCAGTTCGCCGGCTTCTTCGCCCGCGACGACAGCTTCGCCCTGGGGGTGTGCAACGGCTGCCAGATGCTCGCCCAGCTCAAGGAGTTGATCCCCGGCGCCGAGGACTGGCCGCGTTTCGTGCGCAACGAGTCCGAACAGTTCGAGGCCCGGGTGGCCATGGTGCGGGTCGAGGAGAGCCCCTCGATCCTGCTCTCCGGCATGCAGGGGTCGCTGCTGCCGGTCGCCGTGGCTCACGGTGAAGGCCGCGCCGAGTTCCGTGACGGCGGCCACCTGCGCGGCATGCAGGGCTCCGGCCAGGTCGCGCTGCGCTACGCGGACAACTACGGCCAGGTCACCACGCGCTATCCGGCCAACCCCAATGGCTCGCCTTCAGGGATCACCGGCCTGACCACGCCGGACGGCCGTGTGACCGCCATGATGCCGCACCCCGAACGCGTGGTGCGGGCGGTGACCAACTCCTGGCGGCCGGCCGAGTGGACCCAGGACGGTGCCTGGATGCGCCTGTTCCGCAACGCGCGTCGCTGGCTGGGCTGATCCCCCGCGTTATCGGACGAACGCAAGACGCCCGGGCCATCACTGGCCCGGGCGTCGTCGTTTGCGGAGCTCGCGTTGCGTCGCATGACGCTCAGGAGGCGGTGCCGTCGTCCGAGCGGCGATGCTCCTTCAGGTGCGCTTCCACGTCGTCGAGCAGGTGACGGAACTGGGTCTGCAGGTAGTCGTAGCGCCCGAAATCGTGGCCGCAGCCGTCGCAGTAGACGTGGTATTGATCCTCACGCCCCGGGGGAAGCCGCTTGACTCGGCTACCGCATTTCGGGCATTCGGGGTGGGTCTTCACTTGCATGGGCGGCTCTCCTGTGTCGATGAAAGCGATGGTCTGCCTCATAGATAGCATGGTAGAGCATGGCAAGGTCAAGCCTCACTCCGGAACGGCGCTGCCGCGCTGACGCGCCACGGCACGCGTGCTTCGGTCTTTGCCTGGCCGGCCGGGTGTTCGCGTCATCCCCCATCCGCATAGGGTGTCAGGGGCGCCGGCGGCAGGTCCAGGTCGCCCTGCCACGGCGCGGGAGAGAAGCGCAGATAGAATTGCAGCGCATTCGGTGAATAGCCTTCCGACTGCTGAGCATCGAGAGCCAGGCCGGCCCGCCAGTGGGCAGAGAGGCGTCGTTCGAGGGTGGCGGCGGCGGAAAAGCCGATGCCACCTCCTCGGCTGCTCGCGTCGCGGGCCGTGGCGTCGGGGAGCGAGGCCGAAAAGGCGTCCCCGAGCGGGTAGCGTTCGCGAGGACCGCTTTCGGTCCAGGAGTGGGAGATGGCGGCCTCCAGCGACCAGCTCCAGTCGGAGGTCCGGCGTCGATAGCCCACCGGCAGGCTGAACGACAGGTAACGCCGTGGGCTGTAATAGCCGCCCTGGCCGAATGAATAGCCGCCGAGGTTCTCGCGGTAGTGCATGGCCAGGGTGTTGACCCCGATGCTGAGGCGCTCGTCAGGACGATTGATCAGCTTGTGGTAGATGCCTCCCATCAGCCTCAGGCGCTGGTTGTCCGGCACGTTCTCGCCTGACAGGTGGTGCACGCCGAGGTTCGACCAGACGCCGTTGGGTCCGCCTTGGTCGTAGCCGAGGCCGAGGTCGACGCCGGTGGCGCGCACGCCGCCCCAGGTCTTGCCCGTGTTGGGGTCTTGGGTGCCGGCATAGCTGAGCAGAGAGCCGGTGAGCGGGCGGCGTGAGAGCTCGGCCGTGGCCCAGAGCGGGCCGAGTTCGCCGTTGTACTCGAGGCCGCCGACCCAATCGGTCACGGCGAAGCCGATGGGCGTGGTGCCGACGTCGACGCGCCAGGTGTTGTCATACCAGCCCACACCGACGCTGACGCCACTATCCTGCTGATCGAAGTCGTTCCGGCAGCCGGTGGCGGCGCAAGTGCCGAATTCATCGCGATTGAGGCCGCCGCCATCCCGCTCCAGCCGCCCCGCATCCAGGGCGACGCGATCCAGGCGCAGGAAGCCACGCCCCGCGCCGAAGGGGGTATCGATCTCGAGCATGTCGGTGGCGGTGGTCAGCTCCGAGACGCCGTGGGTGCCGCTATCGTTCTGGACCAGGCGGTCGGCGCGGATGTGGGTGTGGCGCGAGCGATAGAGAGCCGCCGCGTCGGCGCGCAGGCTGGCGGCCAGCCAGTCATCGTCTTCCCGGGAGCGCAGGGCTCGGCTGAACGCCGCATCGTCGTTCAGCATGGCCGGGTCGGTCGGCTCGATGATGGCCAGCGCGCGTCGATAGCGTGCCAGGGCCGTGGTCGAGTCTCCCGCCGCGTTGGCGATGCGTGCCGCGTCACGCCACAGCAGGGCGTCGTCGCTCGTCGTGGGCATGGCGATGAGGGCGTCGGCCTGGCGTTGAGCCCGTGCCGGCTCGCCGAGTGCCGACCAGGCATTGGCCGTGCGGCGTCGCGCATTGAGGTCGTCGTCGGGTGGCGTGAAGGCGGCCAGGGTCCGTCGAGCCGCCTCGTCATCTCCACGGGCCAGCGCCGCATCCACCAGCCCGAGTCGGGCGGTGACGCTGTCGGGGGCCAGGCGCAGCGCTTGTCGATAATGGCGCTCGGCGAGCCGGGGCTCGTCGTCGGCCAGCGCCCAGTCGCCGAGGCGTTGTTCGAGGTCGGCATTGTCCGCCTGGACGGCGAGCAGCCGCCTGGCCTGCTCGGCCTGGCCGGCCTCGCGCAGCCGCTCGGCACGGGCCAGGAGGCGGGTGAGCTCGAGGCGTTGCCGCAGGGCACGGATATCGTCGTCGCGTTGGGCTGGCGGGATACGCTCGAGGCTGGTCAGCGCCGCCTGATCGCGATCGTCGCCGGACAGGTAGAGCGCCTGTGCATAGCGCCCCTGAGCGAGCGCCTGCGGTGTCGCGAGGCGTGACAACAGGTCCGCGAAGGCGGCATCGGCGCGCGCCGGCTGTGACAGGCGTTGCAGCGCCTGAGCCAGGGCGTAGGTCAGCCACACGTCGTCGGGAGCCAGCGTACGAGCCTCGGCGAAGCGCTGAGCCGCCGCATCCCAGCGGCTCTCCGCGGCCAAACGCTCGCCTTCGTGCTTCAGGGTGTCGAGGTGCAGTGCGGTGCGGGTATCGGCCAACAGGCGCTGTTGTGCCGCCGGGAGGGCGTCGATGAAGTCCACGGCGCGTTGTGGGGATTGTGCGGCATACAGTTCGGCCAGTCGTGTCAGTGCCGTGGCCGAGCCGGGCGAGCGGCCGAGGGCCTGGCGGTAGGCGCGTTCGGCAGGCCCCGACTCACCGCGCTGCCGGGCCACGTCGCCGAGCCCCAGCCAGGCGCGGGAAGCGTCATCCTGTAGCCGGCTGGCGCTGCGGTAGGCTCGTTCGGCCTGGTCGAGCGTGCCAGCGGCCAGGGCGGCATCGCCTTGTCGTATCTGTTGCCAGTAGCGAGCGGTGGCGATCAAGGTGGCCCACTTGTCGCCGCTGAGACCGCTGATGTCCAGGGCCCGGGCACGCTCGAAGCGTGCCAGGGCGGCATCATGGCGACCCTGGCGCAGGCGAATGATGCCCAGCGCGCCGAGCAGTTCGACGTCGTCGGGGTATGCCGCCAGGGCGCGCTGGATATCGGCCTCGGCGGCGGTGCCCTGTTGCTGAGCCAGTCGTGCGAGGCCGCGTTGTCGTGCCCGGTAGGCGGGGTTGGCCAGCAGGCGTCGCTGTTCGGCCAGGGTCTGTCGGGCCTCGTCGGCATATTCGGTAGCGCCGAAACGGCGCAGGAAGCGCTCCCAGGCGGTCACGCTGGCGTCGCTTGCCGGGGCCTCGCGCAGCGTGTCGCGCCATAGGCGGGCCGCGGCGAGGCGCGACCCCGAATCCTCGGACAGGCGTGACAGGTAGCGCTCGGCCTCGGTTTGGCGGTCCTCGCCAAGCAGCAGGCGTGCCAGGGCGAAACCGAGTTCGGGGCTTTGGGGATAGCGCGCCTCCCAGCCCCGCAGCGCGGCGATGGCGCGCTCGCTTCCACCGGGCAGGCGTGCGGCCAGCTGCCAGTATTCGAGCGCCAGCGCCAGGGTCGGCAGGCCCTCGGCGAACAGCGTGTCGTAGGCGGCCTTGGCCGCCTCGAGCCGCCCCGCGGTGGCGAGCAGGCGGGCCTGCCCCAGGGCATTGCCGGACTCGTCGCCGGCCAGTGACAGGTTGAGGCGTGCCAGCCGGTAGGCGTCGCTGGCAGGCGCCAGCCGGCTCAGGCGCTCGACCAGCCGTGCGGCCTCGCCGACATCATCGCGGCGCAGGGCCTGCCGAGTCTTGGCCTCGAGGATACGCGGGTCGTCCGGAGCCATCGCGCTCAGCCGCTCCAGCGCCTGAGCGACGATCGCCTCGTTGTGCCGTGCCTCGCCCAGGCGTACCTGCTCGAGCAGGTACGCGGTAGGTGAGACGCGGGCTTCTTGCGGGGCTGCGTCGGGCAGCGGTTGTGCGAGCAGCGGGGAGGCCATGCCGATCAGCAGGGCACACAGTACCGTCGTGGACAGCAGGCGGGTGTCTCTCATGGTGTCTCCCAGGCCGGGTGTAGGGTGCCGTCGGCGGCGAAGCGATAGCGCCCCTGGTCCCAGCCGACGCCGAACAGCGTCAGGACCTGGCCGTAGTACGCCTCGGCATCGACGGGATCGTTGGCGATCCGCTGGCGCTGACGCCTGGCCGGGGAAGCGTCGTCGCCGGCGGTGGCCACCAGGAACGGCAGTAGGGCGGCGGAGAAGCTCGTGTTGGCGGTGCCCCGGGATTCGCCGCTTCGGGCATCGATGCGCTCCGGGGGCGCGCCTCGCTCGGCGGTCAGGTCGCGCATGGGCAGGAAATGCGCGAGCAGCGCGTCGCGGTGGGGCGCGTCGTCGGCGAGCATGCCCAGCCACAGGTAGACGCGAATGGCATCGTAGTCGCCGGACGCGCCATGCCGGGGGTCTGGCTGCCAGCCGTGGTCCGCTCGCCAGGCGACCCAGTCCGGCGCCAGCCCGCGCGGGGCGCTATCGATGAGCAGGCTGGGCACTCGGCGCGCGATCTCCGGCCAGGGCTCGCCCAGTGCGCTCAGGCGGGCCATGAGCTGCGGCGGCAGATAACTGGGATTAAGACGCCAGCGGGCGTCGCCCGTGAAGCCCATGCGCCCGGGCAGCAGCATGCTGCCGAAGCCGGGCAGATCGACGACTTCCTGCTGGGCGATGCGCGCGGCCAGGCGTTGCCCCAGCACACGGTAGTCGCGGCGCTGCCACAGGCGGCCGGCCTCCAGCAGGGTATAGGCGAGCCACAGGTCGGAGTCGGCGGCGCTATTGGCATCGATCACGCCCCAACGGTCATCGTCGCGTCGCCCCCATAGCCAGGCGGGCAGCATCGTCCCCATGTCGCCCTTGGCCAGGTGCTCCTGCGTCCAGTCGAGTACGCGCTGGAAGGTGTCGCGGTCGTCGGCGACCAGGGCGAAGAACAGCGCGTAACTCTGCCCCTCCGAGGTGGTGATCCGACGCGGGTCGGAGGGGTCGATGACGCGGCCGCTGGCGTCGACCAGGTTGGCCTTGAAGCGTGCCCAGGCGGGCCAGTCTTGATCGGCCGCCTGGAGCGGAAGGACGACGACCTGCAGGGCCATGGCCAGTAGCACGGCGCGTAGCATGCTCTACTCCTTGCCGGCGTCCAGGCGCCGGGCGGCGATGCGGCGCAGGATACGCCACAACAGGAAGGCCACCAGCAACACGGCAAGCACGGCCATGCCGGCGATCCACCCGGGGTAGGCGGACAGGTGGTACCACAGCCAGTGGCTCCATGACAGGTCGCCGACGTAGTAGCGTTCGCCCACCCGCTGGCTGGTCACGCCCGAGTCACGGAACAGGCTGACCGAGCCGTGGATCTGTGCGACCCGTGACGGGTCGTTCAGGGTGTCGTTGAGCAGGCGCTGGTCGGCGGGCCGGGGAGCGAGCATGGCGACCATGCTGCGTTCGTCGTGGTACGGCGAGGGCATTTCGAGCAGCGCGGCCAGGTTGCCGTGGGCGCTCACGGTGACGTCGCGGTCGGCCGGAACGTCGTCGGTGCCGAGATCGTCGGGGCGGGGCCGCGCAGCGCCGGCGATACGCAGGCGACTCCGGGCGTCGGGCCCGAGCGCCACGACGGACTCGTGATCCGCGAGGCGGTCGGGCAGGCTGCCGATGGCCAATAGGTCGGCATCGATGTCGCTGGCGGCGCTCCAGTCATCGGTCAGGCGTACCGCCACACCGGGGTAGCCGGTCTGGGCGCCGATGCGGCCCAGGCTGTCGAACAGGGTCGACAGCTCGCTGGCCGACGGTGTCGGCGGCGTCACGACCAGGGTCTGCGACAGGTCGGCGAGGCGGCTGAACGGGAAGCCGGCGTTGGTGAAGGTGCTCAGCGCCGGCATCGCCAGGTAATGAGGGAACCCCGACAGATCGATGGTCGACTGGTCGTCGATGCTGACCCGGTGCGCGACCGGCGAGACGATGGGACAACTGTCGCTTCCGCCACCCATGTGATTGGCATAGTCGAAATCGAAGCGCAGCCGGTTGAGGGCACCCAGCTTGAGTGCGGGGATGTCGACACGGGGTTGCTGCCCCAGCCAGCCTTGTAGCAAGGGCACTCGGAAGCCGTCGGTCTCGGCGTTGCCCCCCTCGGAGGCGAGCGGAAACGACTTCAGATACTGATCATTGATGCTGACGTCGAGCCGCGAGCCGGCCTCCACGGAGGGTGGGGTGTAGCGATAACCAAGCTCCAGGTCGACCTGCTCATCGTTCCACACGAACAGGTCCGGGGGGATGCGTATGTCGAGGTTCAGCGGGCGGGGCTCCATGCCATCGGTCTGAAGCTGGGTCGGATAGTCGATCAGCTCGGCGAAGCGCACTGGACGATCGGTGGGAATCCAGGCCGGTGCATCATAGGGGCGGCGGGGTTCGAGGGTGTCGAGGGTCTCGACGCTGGCGCTCTGCCCACGCAGCAAGACGTCGCCCAGTGCCAGGGCCTGGGCGGCTTCGACCAGGTCGTCTGCATCGCGGCCGAGAACCAGCAGCAGCTTGGCATAGGGCGAATCGGGATGGCTGATCAGTTCGATGGTCGGGCCGTCGACCCCGGGGTAGTCGGCGAGGAAGTCGGGGCGTCGATCGTTGGTGGCGAGCACCACCGAGTGTCGCCTCGGTGGCGCCTCGAAGGCTACCGGGAAGTGTTGCCCACGCCAGTCGGCGTGGGTGCCGAACCAGGAGGCGACGATGCCGCCGGCACGCTGCATGTCGGGGCTCGGTGCGGTGGGCAGCACGAAGGGAATGTCCAGCGAACCATCGTCGCGCGGATAGAAGAACGGCCGGGGGAGACGCGACAGATCATTGGCCAGCGGCAGCGCCTGCTCGCGTAGCGTCAGCGTGCTGTCGCCGTTAAGTGCGAGCCAGATGCTGGTATGGGAGGGGTCCTCGCAGATGTTGGTGTAGTGGCCGACGAGCTCCAGGCGCAGGCGGTTGAAATCGCCGATCAACCGCGGGTCGAGGTCGATCCGTGCCTGCTGGGCCCCGCCGGGGGCGGTGGCTTGTAGCGGCAACGTGTCCACCAGGTCGTCGTTGAGGTAGACCTTGAGGTGCGAGACCTCTCCCAACAGGGACGGGGAAGGGGTGTAGCGCAGATCAAGGATCGCCTGGGTCACCAGGCGATCACCGCGGATACCGAACTCGAGCTGGCGCCTGGGGGTCAGGCCGCTTAGCTCCAGCCCGCCGCCGGCGAGACGCTCGAGGCGGAGGCTACGTTCGGTGACCGGCGCCTTGCCGTCGGCGATCGCGGCCTGGGAGGGCGGAGGCTCCTCTAGCGGTGTCGTCTGGGCCTGAGCGGGCAGGGCAATGGCAAGCAGCAGCGACAAAAGCAAGCGATAGCGCATCGATACACGATCCTTGTCTTAGCGGTATTGGCGTTGTCCGGCGGGGGCGATGGTCAGCCGGCGCGGGAAGAAGGAGCCCAGCCAGCCCAGCGAACGGCGCACCGACGGTGGGGCGTGCAGGAACAGGCGGCGATAGCCCTCGAGGCCGAGCCCCATGACGTCGCGCAGGCTCTGCATGGGACGGTCCTCGGCGATATCGTCGCGCCACAGCGTCCAGGTATCGGCGCGGGCGAAGGTGCACTGGATATAGGCGATGTGCTGTGGCAGCGACATCGGTGCCAGGGTCAGGCCGGCTTGGTTATCACTCAGGTGGACCACGCGAGCCTCGAAGGCATGCTCCTGGCGGCCGCGACGCAACAGCAGCGTGACCATCTCGTCTGGCTCGAGCATATTGCTACGCGGCAGGCGGAGGCCTACCCCCGACTCGGCATAGTCGTGGAGGACACAGGGGAAGGCATGGCCATCCTCGCGCGCCACGGCGGCATCCTGATCGACCCGTACACGATGGTGATGTCGTACCTGGTGGGCCTCCGCGGCCACGGCGATCGCACCGCCCAGGATCATCAGGTTGTAGAGCGTCCAGACGAGGCTCACCAGCACGGTGGGGATCTCGTCCGTCGGCCCGGCGTAAAGGCGCCAGCCGGCCGCCACGACGCCGGTGAGGTTGAGCAGGACCAGTAGCAGGTAGGGGCGTGAGATTCCCCAGTCGAAATAGCGCTTGGCGACCAGGCCTCCCTTGACGGTGACATTGAACTTGCCCTTGTGGGGGTTGATCAGGGCCATCGTGGTCGGTCGGGCGATATACCAAGCGAGCACGGCGTCGTAGATCTCGCTCCAGAAACTGTGTCGGTGGCGCCCCTGGATGCGTGAGTTGGTCAGACCCGAATGGAACATGTGAGGGGCGACATAGAGCAGGATGGCCGCGGCCGGCGCATAGATGATGTAGGCATGCAGGAGCAGGAAGGCCAGCGGCGCCGTGAGGAAGATCAGCCGCGGGATGCCGGCCAGGAAATGCAGCATGGCGTTGGCGTAGCACAGCCGCTGGCCCAGCGATAGGCCGCGCCCCAGCAGGGGGTTGTCGAGGCGGAAAATCTGCGCCATGCCACGCGCCCAGCGGATGCGCTGGCCGATATGCGCCGACAGGCTCTCGGTGGCTAGCCCGGCCGCCTGGGGCAGGCGCAAGTAGGCAGAGGTATAGCCGTGACGATGCAGGCGCAGAGAGGTATGAGCATCCTCGGTGACCGTTTCCACGGCGAAGCCGCCGATGGCTTCCAGGGCGCTGCGCCGGAGCACGGCGCAGGAGCCACAAAAAAATGAGGCATCCCACAGGTCATTGCCATCTTGCACCAGCCCATAGAAGAGTGTGCCCTCATTGGGCATCTCGCGGAAACGTCCCAGGTTGCGCTCGAAAGGATCCGGGGAAAAGAAGTGATGCGGTGTCTGCAAAATACCCAGGCGCGGCTCCTTCAGGAACCAGCCCAGTGTCATCTGCAGGAAGGAGCGTTGGGGGACGTGATCGCAATCGAAGATGGCCAGGAACTCGCCGTCGGTGACGGTCATCGCATGATTGAGATTGCCCGCCTTGGCATGACGATTATCGTTGCGCGTGATGTAGTTGATGCCGACCGATGCGGCGAACTCGCGCATCTCCGCGCGTCGTCCGTCATCGAGCAGATGAATGCGTAGCTGGCTTTGCGGCCAGTCGATGCCCAGCGCGGCCAACACCGTGGGGCGCACGACTTCGAGTGGCTCGTTATAGGTAGGGATCATCAGGTCGATCGTCGGCCAGCGCGATGCATCCTCGGGCAGGGGCACGGGGCGACGATTGAGCGGCCAGAGGGTCTGCACGTAGCCGAGGATCAGGATCAGCCAGGTATAGGTCTCGGCGCCGAGAAGGAGCAGGCCGCAGATCATGTCCAGTGGGTCGTTCCAGTTCAGCGTCGAGGTATAGCGCCACCACAGGTAGCGGCATGAGACGGTGACCGACAGCACGATCAGAACCAGGGTCGCCAGCCGCCCGGGGATGTTTTTCACCACCAGGGCGATGCCCCACAGCAGCACCACGAATACGGCCTGCGCCGTGAGCGAGAAGGGCTGGGTGATCACCAGCAGCATCAATAGGGTGGCCAGGATGCCCATGGCCAGTAGCGGCCAGGACGAGGCATCGGTGGTGGTCTGAGGGGCACGCCGCATGGTGGGCATCAGGCGTTGAGGCAGGGAGTGTAGGGCCTGACGATAGGCTTCCCGAGCCTGTGCCCACCAGGATGCTGGCGGCGTGTCGGCAGTCGATGCCCGACAGGGCCGGGGGCGATGCGGGCGCAGCATGGCCAACCAGACGATCTGGATCAGATAGCGCAGGGGGTCAGCTAGGCCTGGCCGGCGGCGGCGGAGATGGCGAAAGGCGTGCCCATGTCGAGTGAAGAGCTCTCGCCAGGCCGGTGACTCGAAGCGCCACAGGGCCCAGCCGAGTAGCCAGCACAGGGTCAGCAGGGCGGCGGTCAGCGGGCCGGCACCGCGCTTGATGCGCAGGGCTCGATAATAGCGCGAGAGAGGTTTCATCAGGCTGCGGCGCAGGAGCAGGGTCATGTCGACGAGGCTCCATGCTGGGCCAGCAGCCAGGCCGCCAGGCGATGCAGGTCCTGGCTGGCGAGGCTGTCGGGGCGATGGCTGACCACGCCGCGCTTGTGAGCCAGGGCCTCGAACATGGCCTCGTCGCGATGGATGCTGAGGGGCACCAGCCAGTCGTCATGCTGCTGTTGCCACAGGGCATGCAGGTCATTCTGCAGGGCGCTGCGGGCCGATAGCCGATTGATCAGCAGGTACTCACCAACGCTGACGGTATGCGCCTCGAGCAGGGCGTGGCAAGCGGGGTCGGCCTGGCTGACCAGCAGCCAGGTATCCGCCACGCGGCGAGCCTGGCGTTGTGCCACCGGGTCATGGGCCGGGACGTCGATCACCACCCAGCGATAGGCCTCGGCCTCGAGGGAGGCTAGCCGCCGCTGCCATAGCGCGGGCTCGTCGTCGCGGTCATCGTCTTGTGCCTGCTCGAGGTCGTCGGGTTCGCCATGGGGCAGGAAGTGTAACCGGGCGCCTTGCACGTAGGCGGCTTCGTGCCAGGCGAGGCCCTCCTGTCGGGCTTGTGCCCAGCCTCGAGGATCGTCCCAGGCATGGTTGAAATGCAGACGCAGCAGGTTGCGTGAGTCCAGGTCGAGACACAGCACCGGTTCCCCGGCCTGGGACAAGGCCTCGGCCAGACCGGCCGCCACCGAGCTGGCGCCGGTGCCACCCCGCAGGCCTTGCACGGCGAGGGTCTTCAAGTCGCACGCCCCGAACGGGAAAGCACCGTCTCGGCCAGCAGTGGCCAGCGAGCCAGGTCGGCCGTCAGGCGTTCGCGTGCGGCAATGTTGTGGTAAGGGAAGTCGGGAAGCCCCGCCTTGTGGAGCAGTGCGCGGGTATCGTCATCGTAGCGCGGCGAAGCAGGCGCATGATGGGGAATGATCAGGCCATGAGTCGACATGCATCTCCTTGATGATCGATGTGAGGGCGGCGTCGCTAGCCCACCAAACGCTAGACAACTAGCATCATTTGCATGCTGTGTTTCGCATGTGCTCAGCATGAAATGTCGTAAACTCACTCTAAGATGTAGGTTAGGTAATTGATTCGCCATGTCCAAGGAAATGCTTATGTCGCTGTCGTCGGATCCGGTTCTGATGCGCTCGGGGCGTCATCATTATTCGCTGGGCATCGACGGGCTATGGCCCGAGTTCGACGCCTTGCGTTGCCCCGGCCTGTACTGGCTGCTGGCCGACCGGCCGGCGCAGGGCGATGCCTTGATCCTCGGCCTGTTGGCCGGTGCCACGGCCGAGGCGCGAGTCGACTGGGTCGCCGCCGCGGATCACGCCCGGCAGACCGCCGCACGCCTGCCACCGCAAGTGGGGCCGGGGCGCCTGAACTTCCTGGCGTTGCCCGAGGGCATGACGACCGAGGCCTGGCTGCGCCTGCCCGAAGACCTCTCGCGAGGGCGCCGTGGGCGTCGCACCGCGCCTCGGTTGGTCATCCTCGAGGTCGCGACCTCGGCGCTCGACGGCGCGTTGAATGAGGGCGATGAGCTCGCCCGCTGGTGTCGTCAATGGCGCGACTGGGCCGATGCGCATCAGGCCTGTGTGGTGATCGTCAGCCATGGTGAGCGGGGCTTGGCGATGCGCGGACGCCTGCACCCGTACAACGATGCGCTGGATGGGCTGGCGCACCTGCAGCCGGCCGGTGAAGAGGGGCGTTTCCTCGTCGTCCACTGGCGCAGCGATCTACGCGTCTGCGGGGGGCGTGACCTGACCCTGGCGAGCGCAGCGTTCGGCTGGCGCTTGTTGTCCTCGTTGACTCAGGACGAGATCGCGGGCAGCGACGATCATGAATACCTGGTGCAACGCGATGTTCTGGAAGGCGCGCCGGCGTTGTCCGAGCACTGGCATGTCCATGACACGCCACGCGGAGTGGTGGCCCAGGCGATCAATGCCCAGGCCTCGACGGTCGTGCTGGGGGTGGAGCATGCCGATGATATCGAGGCGGTGGCGCGCTGGATGCATGGGCTGAGGAGCCAGCGGGGCAATGCCATCAAGCTGGTCGTTCGCGAGTTGGTGCCCTGCCTGCGCTACCGGGATGAGCGCCTGCTGTGGCTGTGTGGGGTGACGCTGGTGGTCGGGGCCTCGCTGACCTTGCCGCAGTTCCTGAGTCGCCTCGAGGGCATTCAGGGGCAACGCTTCACGCGCCAGATCGATCCTGATTTCGACGCCATCGTCGCCTCCCTGCGACCGGTCACGTTGGGAGGTGCGGTGTCGCCGACGATCTTCCTCGAGCGGATCACGCGGTGGCTGGAAAGCTCGTCGGCCGAGGCCGTCGGCAGCCTGGTGGTGGCCCTGCAGCCGACCGGGGGCTTGTCCGCCGATCAGGCGCTGGATCGGTGTCGCCTGCATCGGCATGGTGACATGGTGGCGGTCATGGAAGGCCGGCTCTATCTGTTCCTGTTCGGCTGTCGAGCGATCGATCTGGACCCCGCGTTGAAGCGCTTGTTCGGGCTGCCCGCCGCGGCGCTGTTCGAGTCGCGCGAATACTTCGATACGCCCGAGTCGGCGGCACTCGAGGTGCACCGCATGATCGGCTGGGGAGGAGGTGGTGGTCGCCAACAGGCGGCCTCTCCGGTATCGCCCGCGTTATCGGATCAGCCTGCCCTCGATGCCCCCGAACCTGTCGTGGTTCCGCGTCCTGTCACGCTGCGCCTGCGCACCGACCCCGCACAGGAGGCCTCTCGCCCGTGAGTGAACACTGCATACTGGCCGGCCTGGCAGGGATCACGCTTGGGCTGATCGCGAGGCCGTGCTGGCGGTCTTTCTCCAAGTTCTCTTCGCGTCGCCCGCGTCTCCTGTCGCGTCAGGGGGTGAGGCGACGCTCTTCGGCCGACAAGGATGCGTCACGGCATGAGTCACACTGAATCGATCGCCGCCACCTCGCCCTTCCCGGTCAGTCGTTACTGGCGTGGGCTCGGACTGTGGAACCTGTACTTCCTCTGCAAGCTGGCCCTTTACTGGCAAGGCGCGATCGACTTCGACGCCTTGTCCAATCTGGTGTTCGCGGCCTTCCTGCTGATCCCGCTGCCACCTCTCTGGTTGCATCGCCTGCGTCATCTGATCGCGATACCGATCGGTGTGGCGTTGTTCTATCAGGATACCTGGCTGCCACCGTTCGAACGCCTGCTGGCGCAGTCGTCACAGGTCGGTGCCATGAGCCCGGCCTACCTGCTCGAGCTGGCCAGTCGCATCATCAGCTGGCATTGGGTCGGTGGTTTCTTCGTGCTGGCGGTGGGGTATGGTTTCGTGGCGCCCTGGCTGCGGGTGACCGTCCCGGTGGTGCTGGCGCTCGTCTGGTTGGGCGTGGCACCGCTGATTCCCGAGGGCATATCGGGGCCGGTGCGTTCCGCCCAGACGGTGTCTCCCGAGGGGCCTGCCCAGGTGACGAATACCGCAGGGCAGGGAGCGGCGAGTATCCCCACGCCTGCCGAGGAGGCCAGTGACAGCGTGCTCGATGATCGCCTCGAGGCCTTCTACGCCGACGAGCAGCAGCGCCATACGGCATTTACCGAGCGGCCGAGCGGGGCGGCGCCCTTCGATCTCCTGTTCCTCAATGTCTGCTCGCTATCGTGGGATGATATCGCCGTGTCCGGGCTGGAAGATCACCCGCTGCTCGACTACCTGGACGTGGTCTTCGATAACTTCAATTCGGCGACCTCCTACAGTGGTCCGGCGGGGCTGCGCCTACTCCAGGCCAGCTGCGGCCAGCCGTCTCACGAGGCGCTCTATGGCGAGGTTCCGGAGCGCTGTCATCTGTTCGACAACCTGGCCGAGCTGGGCTTCGAGTCGTCGATGGTGCTCAACCATGATGGCCATTTCGATGATTATCTGACCCTGTTGCAGCGTGAGGGGGGGCTGGACGTGCCGATGATGTCCACCGCCGGGATGGAGGTGCCGATGGTGGCCTTCGATGACTCGCCGGTGTTCCGTGATCTGACCATGCTGCGGGAATGGGAGGCGCAGCAATCCGATGGCGCCGAGGCGGTGTTCTACAACACGGTCACCCTGCATGATGGCAATCGCTACGTCGGTCAGCGCGGCTTCGCCGAGTACGATGTGCGGCTGAGCCAGCTGTTCGATGATCTGCTGGCCTTCCTGAAACAGCTCGAAGCCGAGGGGCGTCGAGTCGCCGTCTTCATGGTGCCGGAGCATGGGGCCGCCCTGCGCGGGGATCGGATGCAGTTCGCGGGCATGCGTGAGGTTCCCAACCCGTTGATCACCCATGTGCCGGTGGGCGTCAAGCTGATCGGCCTGGAGACGCCTCGCCAGGGTGAGCCGTTGCACGTGAGCGAACCGAGCAGCTACCTGGCGCTGTCGGAGTTGACCGCCCGGCTGGTCGGCAACGATGTGTTCGACGATACCTCGCCTGACTGGTCGACACTGCTAGCCGATCTGCCCGTCACGCCGGCGATCTCGGAAAACGAGGCGGTGGTGATGATGCCGTACGGAGGCGTGCCCTACATCCGCCTGCAGGGGGATGGCTGGATGCCTTATCCGCAATAGCTCGAGGCGGGTTGGGCGATGGTCCTGGCATGGGTATCATGCGCCAGCATTCCGATGGTGATTTCCCATGCCTGTACCCTCCCGGGCCATGTCGTCTCCCCAGCTGCGCCCCTACCAGCGGCAGGCGGTCACCCGTGTGGTCGAACACTTCCGTGCCAGCGATGAGGCCGCCGTGGTGGTGTTGCCCACCGGCAGCGGCAAGTCGCTGGTGATCGCCGAGCTGGCGCGCCTGGCCCGAGGCCGGGTGCTGGTGCTGGCCCACGTGCGCGAGCTGGTCGAGCAGAACCATGCCAAGTACCGGGCCTACGGGCTCGAGGCCGATATCTTCAGCGCCGGCCTGGGCCGCAAGGAGGCCGGTCGACAGGTGGTGTTCGGTTCGGTGCAGTCGGTGGTGCGCAACCTGGCCGCCTTCGACGACGACGCCTTTACCCTGTTGGTGATCGACGAGTGTCACCGAGTCTCGCTGGACGCAGACTCCAGCTATCGGCGGGTGATCGCTCATCTGCGCGAGCGCAATCCCCGGCTCAAGGTGCTGGGCCTGACCGCGACCCCTTACCGGCTGGGGCAGGGATTCCTCTATCACCGGCACTATCACGGCATGGTGCGCGGCGATGACGACTGCTTCTTCCGCGATTGCGTCTTCGAGCAGCCGCTGCGGCTGATGGTCAAGCAGGGTTATCTGGCCGAGCCACGCGCGGTCGATGCGGCCGTCGAGCGCTACGACTTCTCGGCGCTCGAACCGGGCCGTGGTGGCCTCTTTCAGGAAGCCGAGCTGAATCGGGTGGCCGCCGGCAACCGGGCGACGCCGGGGATCATCGAGGAGGTCGTGACGCGCGGCGCCGAGCGGGCCGGGGTGATGCTGTTCGCCGCGAGTGTGGCCCACGCCGAGGAGGTCCTCGGCTACCTGCCGATCGCTGAGGCGGCGCTGATCACCGGGGCCACGCCCGCCGCCGAGCGCGAGGCGATCATCGATGCCTTCAAGTCCCGGGAGCTCAAGTACCTGGTCAACGTGGCGGTGCTGACCACCGGCTTCGATGCGCCCCACGTGGACCTGATCGCGATCCTTCGCCCCACCGAGTCGGTGGGGCTCTACCAGCAGATCGTCGGCCGCGGCCTGCGTCTGGCGCCGGGCAAGCGCGACTGTCTGATCCTCGACTATGCCGGCAATCCCTGGGATCTCTATGCGCCGGAGGTGGGCAGCCCCCGGCCGGCGTCCGACACCGAGCCGGTGCAGGTCGAGTGCCCGCAGTGCGAACACGCCAACCTGTTCTGGGGGCGCCGCGACGGCGATATCGTGATCGAGCACTTCGGGCGCCGTTGCCAAGGGCTGGTGGAAGAAGAGAGTGGGGATGGCGCGGCGTCGGGCGCCGGCAAGAGGCAGCAGTGCCGCTTCCGCTTCCGCTTCAAGGTCTGCGATCAGTGCGGCGCCGAGAACGACACCGCGGCGCGGCGCTGCCACGGCTGCGAGGCGCTGCTGGTGGACGCCGATGACAAGCTGCGCGAGGCGCTGAAGCTGCGCGACGCCCGGGTGCTTCGCGTCTCGGGCATGCAGCTCGAGGCCACCGTCAACGGGCGTGGCCTGCCGCGGCTCAAGGTCGTCTACCATGATGAGGACGGCGTCACCCTGGTCGAATGGTTCGCCCTGGAGACGCCGGCTCAGCGCGGCGCCTTCGCCGCGGTCTTCCTGCGCGAGCACCTGCGCGCCCCCGGCACGCGTTGGTCGCCGACCACGCCACAGGAGGTGGTCGACGACCAGCGCCGGCTGCGTGCCCCCGACTTCGTGATCGGCCGCCAGGCGGGGCGCCACTGGCAGGTACGCCGCAAGCTGTTCGACTACACCGGTCGCTATCGCCGGGCGGAGGCCGCCGGCTAGCGGCCCCGCGGCGATGACGTTCGATAGTGCGGCCACTGAGGGTCAGCGACCAGGTCGATGCCCCTTACCTCCTTCGGAGAGAGTGTCGATGTAGGGGGGGCGGCGGAGGTCCGGCGTTTCCTTGAGTTTGGTCACGTGACGTTCTGCTGAAGGCGGCTCCCAGTCGTGAGGCGATCTATGCGTTCAGCATCGGCATGCCAACAGGGGGGGGAATGATCGTTCTTTCTGTGGGGGCGCGAGCCTTCTACCCGGGGCAAGAGAGTGGGGCGTCGTCGCCTTCGCGCCGCCAGGCATGAGCCATGACTTACCCTGAGCCGCGCCGCTTGGTAGACTGTGCGGTCGATCATTCGCCGCCCCACCAGCCCGGAGGCCAGCCCCGCGTGAGCGAGACGCCCCCGTCCACCGAGACACCCGACGCCGCCCCGGGTCGCCCCGATACCCTGGCCGACGCCGAGGGGGTGGGTGAAGAGGAGCGCCAGGCGCTGGCCCAGAGTGCCGAGGTGCTGGGCCGGCTGTTCGACGAGCCGATCACCCAGCTGCCGGAAGATCTCTATATCCCGCCCGAGGCGCTCAAGGTCTTCCTCGAAGCCTTCGAGGGGCCGCTCGACCTGCTGCTCTACCTGATCCGTCGCCAGAACCTGGACATCCTGGCCATCGATGTGGCGGCCATCACCCATCAGTACATCGAGTACGTGGAACTGATGAAGGCCATGGAGATCGAGCTGGCCGGCGAGTACCTGCTGATGGCGGCGATGCTGGCCGAGATCAAGTCCCGCAGCCTGCTGCCCAAGCCGCCCAAGGAGGGCGGCGATGACGAGGAGGAGGATCCGCGCGCCGAGCTGATCCGCCGCCTGCAGGAATATGAGCGGCTCAAGCACGCCGCCGAGACGCTGGCCGAGCTGCCGCGGCTGGGGCGCGACTGGTTCCCGGCCCGGGCCGGGTTGCCGCCGCTCGAGAGTCGGGTGGTGCACCCTGAGGTCGGGCTCGATGAGCTGCTCGGGGCGTTGGCCGGCATCCTGCGCCGCGCCGAGCTCAACCAGACGCACCACATCAGCCGTGAGATGCTGTCGACCCGCGAGCGCATGCTGGCGATCATGGAGGCCTTGCATCACGCGCACTACACCGCCTTCGAGGCGCTCTTTACCCTCGAGGAAGGGCGCGCCGGCGTGGTGGTGACCTTCATGGCGATCCTCGAGTTGGCCAAGGAGGCGATGATCGAGATCGTGCAGAATGCGCCGCTGTCGCCGATCCATGTGCGGGCTCGCGGCGGCCCGCAGGACGGCGAGACCGAAGACGCCTACGCTGACGACGAGGCAGAAGGGGAGAGCCCCTTCGCGGATGACGACGACCAAGGGAGCGAGTCGCCATGAGCGCCATGGAAATCCCCGATGCGCTGGACGATATCCTCGAGGCCGCGCTGCTGGCGGCCGGCGAGCCGCTCTCGTTGGAACGCCTGGAGGCGCTGTTCGACGATCACGAGTTACTGCCCCGGCGCGCCTTACGCGAGGCGCTGGGGCGGCTCGAGACGCGCCATCAGCGCGGTGCGATGGAGCTTCTCGAGACCGCTTCGGGCTATCAGCTGCGCATTCGTCCGCGACTCTCGAGCTGGGTGTCGCGGCTGTGGGACGAACGTCCCCAGCGGTATTCCCGGGCGCTGCTCGAGACCCTGGCGCTGATCGCCTATCGGCAGCCGGTGACCCGTGGTGACATCGAGGAAGTGCGTGGGGTGTCGGTCAGCGGCTCGATCATGCGGACCCTGGTCGAACGCGGCTGGGTACGGGTGGTCGGTCACCGCGACGTGCCGGGCCGTCCGGCGGTCTATGCGACCACCCGGGCCTTCCTCGACGACTTCGGGCTCAAGACCCTGGACGAGCTGCCACCGATGCACGAGCTCAAGACCTTCGAGGAGGCGGAGCCGGTCCTCGAGGATGCCCCGCCGCCGCCTCAGCACGAACTGCTGGCCCAGGCGGATGAGGATCCCGAGCAGGAAGACGAGTACGGCGGTGGCTCGCAGGACGAGCCCGCTGCCACCAAGACGACGGCCGGGACGGCCGACGATGACCACGCCGGGACGGCGTCCGAGCGGACGGGCCTGAGCTTCGCCGATCTCGAAGCTCGCCTGTCCGAACGCGCCCGGGGTCGCGTCGACGATGACGCCACCCCGGGGGCGGAATCCACTACCAGCGAGACTGACGACTGATGAGCACCACCACCGAGAAACTGCAGAAGGTCCTGGCCCGAGCCGGCATGGGGTCGCGCCGCGAGATGGAAGCGGCCATCGCCGATGGCCGGGTCAAGGTCAACGGCCAGGTGGCGAGCCTGGGCGATCGCATCGAGGCCCGCGACAAGGTCGCCCTCGACGACCGCCCGGTGGCGCTGCGTGCCGCCGAGGAGGTACCGCGGCGGGTGATCATGTACAACAAGCCCGAGGGCGAGCTGTGCACCCGCAAGGATCCGGAAGGGCGGCGTACCGTCTTCGATCGGCTGCCGCGCCTCAAGGGTGAGCGCTGGATCGCCATCGGCCGCCTCGACATCAACACCAGCGGCCTGCTGCTGTTCACCACCGACGGTGAGCTGGCCAACCAGCTGATGCATCCCTCGACCCAGGTCGAGCGTGAGTATGCGGTGCGCGTGATGGGCGATGTCCAGCAGGCGCAGGTCACGGCGATGGTCGAAGGCGTGATGCTCGACGATGGCCCGGCGCGCTTCACCGACGTGCAGGAGTTCGGCGGTGAAGGCATCAACACCTGGTTCCACGTGGTGATCACCGAGGGACGCAACCGCGAGGTGCGTCGCCTGTGGGAATCCCAGGGGCTCACCGTCAGCCGCCTCAAGCGGGTGCGTTATGGCAATATCTTCCTCGATAAGCGCGCCAAGGCCAGTGAGTGGGTGGAGCTCAGCCAGGAGGAGGTCGACGATCTGGCCGAGCTGGCCGGAGTGCCGTCGCGCAAGGTGCCCGAGCTGACGCCCGACGAGAAGAATCGCTGGAGCCGCGACAAGCACAAGCGCCGCCCGGTGCAGGCGATGCGCAAGCCCAGGTCGCGTCGTTCGTAGTCCGCGTACCGGCGGCGCATGATGTCGCGGGCATGTCCGCCCTCGGAGGGCAGGAAAATCGCCGGGAGGTGAAAAAACGCTTGTCATGCCGGGGGCATATCCGTATTATCTGCACCCGTTCGGAAGGGTCGTTAGCTCAGTTGGTAGAGCAGTTGGCTTTTAACCAATTGGTCGTAGGTTCGAATCCTACACGACCCACCATTCGAACCTGGATTCATGGCCGTCAAGCCGCCATGCATCATGGGTCGTTAGCTCAGTTGGTAGAGCAGTTGGCTTTTAACCAATTGGTCGTAGGTTCGAATCCTACACGACCCACCAGATTTCACGCCCCTGCCTCCATGAGGCGGGGGCGTTTTTCGTGCGTGCACGGTCGGCGCACACCTTGCAAGCCGGCCGGGACGGCGTCATGCTTAATGATAATCCTTGTGTCTTGCGGGAGGCGTGCTCGGCGTACGCTCCGGTAAGACACGAAGCGGGTTGGCCAGGGCGATAGACGCCGCGGTTGACCCTCGGTGTGTCGCGGCGTGCGGAGCGCACGCGGTCGGCACCTGGTGCAATGCAGGGGGAGCCCCTGCCAGTCACAGTGGTAGACACGATGACGATCATGACTTCCCGTGCCGAGCTGCGTGAGCAGCTGGTGCGTTCCTATTGCCCCACGCGCATTCCCGCCGAGGACGAGGCTCTCATCGAGGAGATCAAGCGACTGCTCGAGGCCCATAATGCCGTCCTGGTGGCTCACTACTACACCGATGACGCCATCCAGCGGCTCGCCGAGGAGACCGGTGGCTGCGTGGCGGATTCGCTGGAGATGGCGCGCTTCGGCGCCCGCCATCCGGCCGACACCCTGGTGGTGGCCGGCGTGCGTTTCATGGGCGAGACGGCCAAGGTTCTCTCGCCGGAGAAGCGCGTGCTGATGCCGACCCTGGAGGCGACCTGCTCGCTGGACGTGGGTTGTCCGGCCGACGAGTTCAGTGCCTTCTGCGATCAGCATCCCGAGCGCACCGTGGTGGTCTATGCCAATACCTCGGCGGCGGTGAAGGCGCGCGCCGACTGGGTGGTGACCTCGTCGATCGCGGTGGAGGTGATCGAACACCTCCAGGCCCGCGGCGAGAAGATCCTGTGGGCGCCGGACAAGCACCTCGGCGGCTACATCCAGAAGCAGACCGGCGCCGACATGCTGCTCTGGGATGGTGCCTGCATCGTCCACGAGGAGTTCAAGGCCCAGGGGGTCGAGGACCTCAAGGGCCTCTATCCCGACGCCGCGGTGCTGGTGCATCCCGAGTCGCCGGCCTCGGTGGTCGAGCTTGCCGACGTGGCGGGTTCCACCTCGCAGCTGATCAAGGCGGCCAAGGAACTGCCCAACGAGGAACTGATCGTGGCCACTGATCGCGGCATCTTCTTCAAGATGCAGCAGGCGGTGCCCGACAAGACCCTGTTCGAGGCCCCCACCGCCGGGAGCGGAGCCACCTGCAAGAGCTGCGCCCACTGCCCGTGGATGGCGATGAACGCCCTGGATAACCTGGCCGACGCCCTGCGCGAAGGCTCGGGCGAGATCGTCGTCGACGACGATCTTCGCCTGGCCGCCCTCAAGCCCCTGGAGCGGATGCTCAACTTCCAGGCGCCCGGCTGAAAGCGCCGAGCCGTTCCGTGATGGGCGGCTGATGCCGAGGCAGAAACGAGTGACCCTGCGGGATGCTGCATGCATTCGGCAGGGTTTTTCTTGATCTTGGATCTTGAGCAGCTGACCTTCTGCTCGGCTCGGCGCTATCGAAACTCCTCCATCGTCTCCCGATAGTCGACGAAGGCCTCGCGACGCTGCTCGATCCGTGCCAGGGCGTTGGCGTCGCCGCTGTCCTCGGCGACCTCCTTGGCCACGTCGAGTTGTTCGATGCCGCGGTCGATGCGGCCGGTCAGCTGTAGCTGCTCGGCCCGTGCGAGATGCCCCCAGGCGCGATGGCCGCTGCGCCCGGCGGCCTCGGCCAGCAGCGTGAAGACCTGGGGGTTCTCGGGCTGCCGAGCGGCGAGCTCGCGCAGCACCCGATAGGCCTCGCCGGGGTCGCGCTGCAGCAGGGCTTCGCCCAGCAATTGCTCGGCCGGCGCGTAGCCGGGCATCAGCCGCAGCTGGCGGCGGCTGCGGGCGATGGCGTCGTCGACTCGTCCGGCGTCCAGGGCCACCTCGGCGGCGCTGGCCGGCAGCAGGGCCAGGTCGGGGAGCCGCGTGGCCAGCGTGTCCAGGGCGGACAGCGCGGCGTCGGTACGGCCTTGCTGGGCATCGATCAGGGCCGTGGCGTAACGCTGCGCCGCCTGTGGGGCGCCGTCGCGTTGCAGGCGGGTCAGCGCCTGCTGAGGGGCCTGATCGTGGATGGCCAGCAGCGCCCGGGCGCGGACCATCTGATACTCGGTCGTATCAATGTGGTGGGTGCCGACCGGTAGTTGCGCGACTCGCGCCTGGGCGTCGCTGATGCGCGATTCGGTCACCGGATGGGTGAGCAGGAACTCCGGTGGGTTGCCCCCTTGTAGCGCCGCCATGTGTTGCATGGTGCGGAACATCTCGACCATGGACTGGGGATCATAGCCGGCGTTGGCCAGCGTCTGCAGGCCCAGACGATCGGCCTCGCGTTCGAAGCGTCGCGAGTAGGCCAGCTGGTCCTGGATGAGGGCGGCCTGGGAGCCCATGGCGGCGGCGATCCCGGCGTCGCCGCCGCCTCCGGCGGCGAGCAGCATACCGGCGAGCATGGCGGCCATGGCCGGCAGGCGAGTCTGCTCGGCGCGCTGCTGGCCACGCGCGTAGTGGTTCTGCGACAGGTGGCCGAGTTCGTGGGCGAGCACCGAGGCGAGGGGCGCCTCGCCCTTGGCGAAGGCGAATAGGCCGGCATTGACGCCGATCACCCCACCGGGCACGGCGAAGGCGTTGAGCCGCTCGCTGGCCACCAAGGTCACGACCGGATCGATGCCGCCGACCTGGCTGTAGGGCAGCAGGCGGGCCACCAGCGAGGCCAGGTAGTGTTCGGCGAGCGGATCCTGCCACAGCGGGGCATGGGCGCGGAATTGGCGCAGCCAGGCGCGCCCCAGCTGCATCTCCTCGCCGCTGATCGCCTGGTTGTCACGGTGGGTCAGGCTCGGCAGCTCGAAGCTCGGCGTTTCATCGAAGGTCGGCGGGGTCGTGGCCTGATCCGGTAGCTCGAGTGACAGCTCCTGGCCGAGGGTCGGGGCGCTCAGTGCCAGGCTCAGGGCGATGGCGGACAGGCGGGGCAAGGGGCGACGCAGCATGGCATCCTCTTCGTCGGGCGCGCAGGGCGCCTCTTCCGACATTGATTCAGCGGAGAAAGTGCCTTTAAATCGCAGGCATTCATGCCGCGCGCGACGATGATCGCACCGGCTTCAGGCATTCTCTCGGGAGACTACATGGCTGTGCAACCCGACGACGTCCTCGATGCGCGAGGGCTTTCCTGTCCGTTGCCTCTGCTCAAGGCCAAGCAGGCGCTGTCGCGCCTCGCGCCCGACCAGGTGCTGGAAGTGATGGCCACCGATGCCGGCTCCTGGCGTGACCTCGAGACCTTCGTCGCCCAGAGCGCCCATGCGATGCCGGCCCGCGAGGTGCGGGGCGAGGTCTATCACTACTGGATCCGCAAGGGCGGGGAGGCGTCGCCATGACGCTGCGTTCGCTATTGCGCGGCTGGGTCGATCACTATCTCTCCGACGAGGAGGCGGTGATCCTGCTGGTGGTGTTGGTGGTGGGCTTCGCGGTGGTGATCTGGCTGGGCCAGATGCTCGCGCCCTTCCTCACCGCCCTGGTCATCGCCTTCCTGCTGCAGGGCGGGGTGAATGCCTTGACCCGGCGCCGGGTGCCACATTTCCTGGCGGTGATGCTGGTCTACCTGGCCTTCATCGGGGTGGTGCTGGCCATGGCGCTGGTCCTGCTGCCGCTGATCTGGACCCAGCTGGTCAACCTGGTTCAGGAGACGCCGCGGATGTTCGCCAGCGGCCAGCAGTTACTCGTCGATCTTCAGGCCCGTTATCCCGACCTGGTGACCCCGGCTCAGATCCAGGGTTGGGTGGGCATGGCCGGCAGCGAGGTGACCCAGCTCGGGCAGCGCGCGCTGTCGCTATCGCTGGCCTCGCTAGGCAACATCGTCGGGTTGATCGTATACCTGGTGCTGGTGCCGATCCTGGTGTTCTTCATGCTCAAGGACCGTGATCGGCTGGTCGGTTTCATCGTGTCGCTGCTGCCGCGTCGGCGTGGGTTGATGACTCGGGTGTGGCAGGAGATGGACGCCCAGATCGCCAACTACGTGCGCGGCAAGGCCACCGAGATCGTGATCGTCGGCAGCGTGGCCTTCTTCACCTTCGCCTTCTTCGGGCTACCCTATTCGGCGCTGCTCGGCGTGCTGGTGGGGCTCTCGGTGCTGGTGCCCTACATCGGTGCCGCGGTGGCGACGGTACCGGTGGCGGCGGTGGCCGGTTTCCACTTCGGCCTCGGGGATCAGTTCCTCTATGTGTTGATCGCCTACGGCGTGATTCAGGCGCTGGATGGCAACGTGCTGGTGCCGGTGCTGTTTTCCGAGGCGGTCAACCTGCATCCGGTGTCGATCATCCTGGCGGTGCTGTTCTTCGGTGGCGTGTGGGGCTTCTGGGGCATCTTCTTCGCCATTCCGCTGGCGACCCTGCTCAAGGCGCTGGTCTATGCCTGGCCGCGCGGTATCCAGCAGCATCGCCAGGAAGAGGCCGCCCATCAGGCCTCGGGCGGTGTCGACGAGGCCTGAGGAATGGCGTGGCGCCGGCCCTTGTCGGCCGGCGCTCGTTCCCGATGCTTAGTCGCCGGCGTGCAACGCCTGGGCGGCCTCGAGGACCTCGTCCACGTGGCCCTTGACCTTCACCTTGCGCCATTCCCGAGCCAGCTTGCCCTCGGCATCGATCAGGAAGGTGCTGCGTTCTATCCCTAGGTGTTCCTTGCCGTAGAGCTTCTTGAGCTTGATGACGTCGAACAGCCGGCACACCGCCTCGTCCTTGTCGGAGAGCAGGGTGAAGTTGAAGCCCTGCTTGGCCTTGAAGTTCTCCTGGGCGCGGATGCCGTCCCGGGAGACGCCGATGATCTCGGTGTTGGCGGCGTCGAAGGCCGCCTTGTGGTCGCGGAAGTCGCCGCCTTCGGTGGTGCAGCCCGGGGTGCTGGCCTTGGGGTAGAAGTAGATTACCACCTGGCGGCCGCGCATGGCCGAGAGGCTCAGGGAGGTGTCGCCGGTAGCGGTAGCGGTGAAGTCGGGCACGGGGTGGCCGAGGCTGACGCTCATGAATGAGGCTCCAATCGGGGAATGAACGTCACGATTACACGCAACCCGCGGGCGACTGTAAAGTCGCCGCTGTACAGGCTCTCGAGCGCTGAGTACCATTTGACTCCTGGCATTGACCCCACGGGCGAGGGCGGGGTTTTCATGGTGGCCGAGCCCAGCGGTCGCCGGCAGGTAGCGAGAGGATAAGACGAGGATGATCACGGGTAGCATCGTCGCGCTGGCGACACCAATGAAGGTCAATGGCGATATCGACTGGGAAGCCCTGCGGGCCCTGGTGCGCTTCCATCTGGATAACGGTACCGATGCCATCGTCGCGGCCGGCACCACCGGCGAGCCGACGACCATGTCGTTCGCCGAGCACTTCGATGTGATTCGCACGGTGGTGGATGAGGTCGACGGCCGCCTGCCGGTCATCGCCGGTACCGGCGCCAACGCCACCTCCGAGGCGGTCGAGTTGGCGCGCTATGCCAGCGAGGTCGGGGCGGATTACTGCCTGTCCGTGTGCCCTTACTACAACAAGCCGACCCAGGAAGGCCTCTACCAGCACTTCAAGGCCGTGGCCGAGGGCAGCAACCTGCCGGTGATTCTCTACAACGTGCCGGGTCGCACCTGCTCGGATCTCTATAACGAGACCGTGATGCGCCTGGCCGAGGTGGACAACATCATCGGCCTCAAGGATGCCACCGGTAACCTCGAGCGTGCCGAAGACCTGATCGCTCGCCTCGAGGGCAGCGACTTCAAGCTCTATTCCGGCGATGATGGCACCGCCTGTGACTTCATGCTGATGGGGGGGCATGGCGACATCTCGGTGACCGCCAACGTGGCGCCCCGCGCCATGCATGAGCTGTGCGCCGCCGCGGTGGCCGGCGATGCCGAGAAGGCCCACCAGATCAATACCCGCCTGATGCCGCTGCACACCAATCTCGGCATCGAGGCCAACCCCATTCCCGTGAAGTGGGGGCTCAACCGCATGGGCCTGGCCGAGGCGGGCATTCGCCTGCCGTTGACCTGGCTCTCCGATAAGTATCATTCCACCGTCAGCGAAGCCCTTCAGCTGGCCGGTGTGACCGACGATTGAGCGGTGTGCGACGCCGCGACCTGGATAACTTGAGCAAGGTGGACGCATGAGCTCTGCGCTGAAATGGATGCCGCTGGTGGCGGCGCTGGCCCTGGCCGGCTGTGCCCGTGATGGCTACTACGATGATCGTGCCACCGACTATGTCGAGGCCGAATCGAGCGCGCCTTTGGTGCTGCCCGACGGCCGCAATACCCGTCGTTATGGCGATGCCATGCCGGTCCCCGAGTCGCAGGGGACGTTCGTCTCCCAGGGCGAGGACTTCCGCGTTCCGCCGCCGCGGGCCCTGGGGGCCGGTAGCGTCGTGGAGGCCGGCGGCGTGACCCAGCGCGAGGCCGCCGGCCAACGCTGGCTGGTGATCGGCGCCGCGCCCAGCGTCGTTTGGTCGGAGCTCGAGGACTTCGTGGCCGAGCGAGGCCTGACGGTCGTCGAACGCGACGCCAATCGTGGCCTGCTGGTCACCGACCAGGCGCGCTTCAGCATCCGCTCCGGGCTTCAGCAAGGAGCCAGCGAGCTGCGCTGCGAGCAGGGCGGCACATCCCCGCAGGGTTGCCTGCAGGCCCTGCAGCGTCGTTTCGAGGCCCGCGATGCCACGGCCAGCGCCTCCTCACTGGCGGTTCAGCGCCCCGAGGATCAACCTCGCCCGTTGCTGACCCAGTCCGGCGGCGAATGGCGTCTGGCGCTGCCCTATGCCGCGGATCGCACCTGGGCCGAGTTGAGCTACCAGCTCGAGGCGGACTTCGTGGCCGAAGAGCGCCGCGAGCTGATCGAACAGGATGCCGAGGCCGGCACCTTCCTGGTCGATTACCTGACGCTCAGCGCGCGCAGTCAGGGCGTGTGGGAGTCCCTGACCAGCTTCGGCGGGGCGGACCCCCAGCGTATCCGCCTGTCGCTCGAGACCGATGGTCCGGAGCGCAGCGTGCTGCGGGCCGAGTCCGCCGATGATCGCACGCTGTCCGCCGAGGATCGACGTGAGCTGCTCGAGCGGCTGGCGGGCCTGTTGGGCTGATGACCGCGACCGCGAAGCGGGAGGTGCCGGCGGGGCGGTTGTACTTCGCCTCGCTCGGCAGCGGCAGCAAGGGCAATGCCACCCTGGTCAGCGATGGCGAGACGCGCCTGCTGATCGACTGCGGCTTCGCCCTCAAGGAGACCGAGCGTCGCCTGGCTCGCTTCGACCTCCATCCCCGCCAGCTCGATGCCGTGCTGGTCACCCATGAGCACGGCGATCATCTTCGCGGGGTCGGCCCGCTGGCGCGCCGCCACAAGGTGCCGGTCTACCTCACGCCCGGCACCTGGCTTGCTGGCAAGCTGGGGGAGGTGCCGCATCGGCACTGGATCACGCCCCAGGCGCGTTTCGCCATCAAGAGCATCGAGATCGACCCGATCACGGTGCCCCACGATGCGCGGGAGCCGGTGCAGTTCCGGCTGGCGGCCGGCGGTCGTCGGCTCGGCCTGCTCACCGACCTGGGGCATCCCAGCGCGCATGTCGTCGAAGCCTTCCGCGGCTGCGATGCCTTGGTGCTGGAGTGCAATCATGACGTCCACCTGCTCGAGGTCGGGCCCTATCCGCCGAGCCTCAAGCGTCGGGTCGGCGGCCAGTGGGGGCATCTGGCCAATGGCCAGTCGGCCTGGCTGCTGAAACGGCTGGGGCTGGATGGTCTGCAGCGTATCGTCTGTTCGCACCTTTCCGAACACAACAACCGCCCCGAGCTGGCCCTGGAGGCGCTGGTGCCGCTGCTCGATGGCGATGATTCCCGCCTGACGGTGGCGGCCCAGGATCAGGGGCTGGACTGGCAGGCGATCACCTGAGATTCGAGAATTCCAACCGACTGTTGTTGCCTATGGAGGCTCCCATGGAAAAGCGTCACGAACTCTACGCCGGCAAGGCCAAGTCGGTCTTCACCACCGACGATCCGGATCGCCTGATCCTGCACTTCCGCGACGATACCAGCGCCTTCGATGGCGAGCGCATGGAGTCGCTTGAGCGCAAGGGCATGGTCAACAACCGCTTCAACGCCTTCATCATGGGCCGGCTCGACGCAGCGGGTATCCCGACCCACTTCGAGGGTCTGCGTTCCGACGACGAGTGCGTGGTCAAGAACATGGAAATGCTACCGGTCGAGTGTGTGGTGCGTAACATCGCCGCCGGCAGCCTGGTCAAGCGCCTCGGCGTGGAGGAGGGCGGCGAGCTCGATCCGCCGACCTTCGAGCTGTTCCTCAAGAACGATGCCCAGCATGACCCGATGATCAACGAGTCGCTGGCCGAGACCTTCGGTTGGGCGACGCCTGAGCAGCTGGCCGAGATGAAGGCGCTGACCTTCCGGGTCAACGAGGTGCTCAAGAAGCTGTTCGCCGATGGCGGCCTGTTGTTGGTCGACTACAAGCTCGAGTTCGGCGTGTTCAAGGGCCAGATCGTGCTGGGTGACGAGTTCTCTCCGGACGGTTGCCGGCTGTGGGACGCCGAGACCCGCGAGAAGCTCGATAAGGACCGTTTCCGCCAGGGTCTGGGCGGGGTGATCGAGGCCTACGAGGAGGTAGGCAAGCGGATCGGCGTCGACTTCTCGTGAGGACACACCGATTCATTGCGGCGCTCGACGACCCATAGGGAGGTGGGAAGTGCGTTGGCCCGTCGGGCACGGGGCTAGCGCTCCTGACCGCCGGCGGTGCTCGCCATCCTCATGTAGCAGGCTACATTCCGGTGGCTGTGCTCCGGCGGCGGCCGGCCTCTCGTCGCTCGCAACATGAATCAGCACATCTTCTGGCTCTGTGGGGCCTTCATTCGATCTGATGTCCCCAGCATATGACGGCGCCCTCCTCGGAGGTCGTCGTCGTTTGTGTCTGCTGTTTACACCGCCACGATCTCGACGACTTCCAGCCGCGTCTCGCCCGCGCCATCGGCCAGTGCGCGGAAGCGCACGTCCAGGTCGCGTAGTCGCACGCCATAGACGCGCTCCCCGGCCCCCTTGCGATAGGCGGGGCGCGGGTCCTGGGCCAGCACCTGTTGGATCAGCGCGCGCAGCGACTCGCCGTCGGGGCGCGCGGCCAGCGCCGCCTCGGCCGGCGGAGCGAGGCGCACGGGCAGGGCGTCGGGAGGCTCGGGAGCGAAGCCGGCGCTGGCCTCGGGGCGGGCCTCCGCCCAGGGTAGGTAGGGCTTGATGTCGAGCACCGGGGTGCCATCGACCAGGTCGGCGCCGCGCAGGTTGAGGCATACGCCGCCCTGGGTGTCGATGCCTTCGAGCTCGACCAGCGACAGCCCCAGGCGATTGGGGCGGTGGGTGCTGCGGCTGGCGAACACGCCGACCCGGGCGTTGCCGCCGAGGCGCGGCGGACGCACCAGCGGCGTCCAGCGTGCGGGGCTCAGGTGGAAGACGAAGGTCAGCCACAGGTGGCTGAAGGCGTCGAGGCCACGCACCGCCAGGGGGTCGTCGTAGGGCGGAGTCAGCACCAGCCGGGCCCGGGCGGCATCGGCGAGCCCCGGCTGGCGAGGAATGCCGAACTTGTCGGGGTAGTCGCTCTCGATGCGCCCGATGGACGCCAGGTTGAAGCTTGCGGGGATCTCGTTCATGGGCTCTTCCGGTGGTCGCCGTGACGCTGCTCGAAGGGCTGGCCCGCCATCATGCCCGGAGGCATTGGCGCGGCGCTATCGCTTCGGTAGGCTCTAGGCGTCTTAATTGTCGCAGGATGCCCTTCATGGATCATCTCGATCCCACGCGCGAGGGTTCGCCCGCGCCCACGACCGATGCGCCGCGCATCCTCTATCGCGAGGCCCGCGCCCAGGATGGCGGCGATCAGGCCGAGGTCTTTCACCATGCCGTCATGCAGGGCGCGGTAGGCCATTACACGTTGGCCGCCCGGGAGGCCTGGGTGGCGGTGCTGCCCCGCGAGGCCAGCGCCTGGGTGGCGCGCCAGGCGCTCTATACCACCTTGGTGGCGACCTGCGATGGTCGCTGCGTGGCTTTCCTGGAGCTGGATGTGGCCGGCGGCCACGTTGAGGCGCTTTATGTCTGGCCGTCGCTGGCGCGTCGTGGCATCGGCAGCACCCTGCTGGGGCATGCCGAGCGGCTGCTGCGCGAGCAGGGCGGGGAGCGCCTGAGCATCGATGCCAGCCTGGTGATGGCCGACGGCCTGGAGCGCCGTGGCTGGCGGCGGATCCGCGAGGAGTGCGTCGAGCGCGGCGGCGAGCGGCTGGCGCGTCGCCACCTGGAGAAGACGCTAGCCGCCTGAGTGCCTCAGGCGCCCTGCTCGAGGAAGCGCATCGACAGGTCGATCGCCTTGATGTCCTTGGTCAGGGCGCCGCTGGAGATGCGGTCGACGCCGGTCTCGGCGATGGCCGAAAGGGTCGTCTCGTCGACGTTGCCGGAGGCCTCGAGGAGGGCGCGACCGTCGTTGCGGCGCACCGCCTCGCGCATGTCGTCGAGCGAGAAGTTGTCGAGCATGATGATGTCGGCCCCGGCGTCCAGCGCCTGGCCGAGCTCCTCGAAGGTCTCCACCTCGACCTCCACCGGCAGCTCCTTGGCGATATCGCGAGCCTCGCGCACCGCCGCCTCGATCCCTCCGCAGGCGGCGATATGATTCTCCTTGATCAGGAAGGCGTCATAGAGGCCGATGCGATGGTTGAGTCCGCCGCCGCAGGTCACGGCATACTTCTGGGCCAGGCGCATGCCGGGCAGGGTCTTGCGGGTATCCAGGATGCGCACGCCGCTGTCGGCCAGCAGGTCCGCATAGTACCGGGTGCGAGTGGCGGTGGCCGACAGCGTCTGCAGCAGGTTCAGCGCCGCCCGCTCGCCGGTGAGCAGGGTGCGCGCCGGGCCCTCGAGCTCGAGCAATGCTGCGCCGGGCTCGAGACGGTCGCCGTCGGCCGCCTGCCAGCGTAGTACGACTCGAGAATCGAGGCGGCGGAACAGCTCGTCGACCCAAGCCACGCCACACAACACCGTCGCCTCGCGGGTGATCACCCGGGCCCGCGCCCACTCCTTCTCGGGGATCAACTCGGCGGTGATATCACCGGGGCCGACATCTTCGGCCAGCAACCGGGCGGCGGCTTCACGGATCTCTTCGGCGAGGGCATCCTGATAATGCATGGTGATGGGTCTCTATGCTGGGAAGCTGGGCTCTTCATTATAGGGGAAAGGTCAGCAACGACGTCAGGGGGAAAGATGCTGATTCACGAGGGCTGGCTGTCCGGGGCTCGCCGGGCGCCGTCGCCCAATCATAATACACGGCCGCACGACGAGGTCTCGCTGCTGGTGCTGCATTCCATCAGCTTGCCGCCGGGGGAGTTCGGCGGCGAGGCCATCGAGCGATTGTTCACCAATCGTCTGGACCCGGCAGGGCATCCGAGCTTCGCCGAGATAGCGGGGCTTCGGGTCTCGGCACACCTGTTGATCCGCCGCGATGGCGAATGCGTGCAGTTCGTGCCCTTTCAGGCGCGCGCCTGGCATGCCGGGCGCTCCCGCTGGCGGGACGGCGAGGTCGAGCGCGATGGGCTCAACGACTTCTCGATAGGCATCGAGCTCGAGGGTGACGAGGTCTCGCCCTATACGGCGGCTCAGTACCGTGTGCTGGCGCAGGCGACGGCGGCGTTGCTGGGTCGCTATCCGGCGCTGACCCCCGAGCGCATCACCAGTCATGCCCGTGTCGCCCCGTTACGCAAGACCGACCCCGGGCCGGCCTTCGACTGGGCCTATTTTCGTCAATGTCTCGCCGCCGAGGGGATGGTTTCGTAATAAAACTTTTTTTCGTCACGGATGGCTCGATGGCGGAACGTGCCGCGAAGGGTCGAAAGATGGCGGGCATCGCCGTCGATCTTTGCCAATTAAGCAGGAAACGGGAAGCGTTGAGGGGTTGCAATATTTTGAAAAGGCCTTCCATGTCTGCTTCAATTGGCAGCCGACAGCGTTTGCGGTATCGTCAGCGCACCCACGAATTTCTGTCGCGCTGACGTGTAAAACGACTACAACCTTGGAACCCCGGCATGGAGGTGATCCCTCCATGACTGCCACTCAAGCGCCACACCCCTTGCTGCGGGGCGGTTGCCCCCAACGTCATTCGGAGAGACGTCTAATGAGTCTTGAGTCAAGAGAAGATCTCGATCCGATCGAAACCACGGAATGGTTGGATTCCCTGGAATCGGTCCTGGATCACGAGGGCGAAGAACGTGCCCGGTTCCTCATGACCCGCCTGGCGGATCGCTACCGTCGGGATGGCATGCAGGCGCCATTCTCGGTCACGACCCCGCACCGCAACACCATTCCGGTGCATCGCGAGTCACCCATGCCGGGCGACCTGTTCATGGAACGTCGCATCCGCTCGCTGGTTCGCTGGAACATGGCGGCCATGGTGACCCGGGCCAACAAGGCCAACAAGGGGATCGGCGGCCACCTGGCCAGCTTCATGTCCTCGGCGACTCTCTATGACGTGGGCTTCAACCACTTCTTCCGCGCCTCCAACGGCGACTTCGAGGGTGACCTGGTGTTCATCCAGGGGCACAGCTCTCCGGGCATCTATGCCCGTTCCTTCCTCGAGGGGCGTCTCACCGAGGAGCAGATGGACAAGTTCCGTCAGGAAGTCGATGGCGATGGCCTGTCCTCCTATCCGCACCCCTGGCTGATGCCGGAATACTGGCAGCTGCCCACCGTGTCCATGGGCCTGGGCCCGATCATGTCGATCTATCAGGCCCATGTCATGAAGTACCTGGATCAGCGTGGCCTGAAGCCCATGCACGATCGCAAGGTCTGGGCCTTCCTCGGTGACGGCGAGTGCGACGAGCCGGAAACGCTGGGCGCCATCCACCTGGCCAGCCGCGAGAAGCTCGATAACCTCAACTTCGTCATCAACTGCAACCTGCAGCGCCTCGACGGCCCGGTGCGCGGCAACTCGCGGATCATGGACGAGCTCGAAGGCGTGTTCCGCGGTGCCGGCTGGAACGTCATCAAGGTGGTCTGGGGTCGGCACTGGGACTCGTTGTTCGCGAAGGACAGCAAGGGTGTCCTGCAGAAGCTCATGGACGAAACCGTCGACGGCGAATACCAGAACTGCAAGTCCAACGGCGGCGCCTATACTCGGGAGAACTTCTTCGGCAAGTACCCCGAGACCGCCGAGATGGTCAAGGACATGTCCGACGAGGACATCTGGAAGCTCAACCGCGGTGGCCACGATCCGTTCAAGGTCTATGCGGCCTACCATGAGGCCTTCCACAACTCCAACGGTCGTCCTACCGTGATCCTGGCCCACACCGTCAAGGGTTATGGCCTGGGGGCCGCCGGCGGTGAGGCCGACAACGAGGCGCACCAGATCAAGTCGATCGATGACCCGGAAGTGTTGAAGAACTTCCGCGATCGCTTCGGCATTCCGGTGACCGACGAGGCCATCGAGAACGAGATGCCGTACTACAAGCCGGCCGACGATTCGCCGGAGATGAAGTACATGCATCTGCAGCGCGAACGCCTGGGCGGCTACTTGCCGGCGCGTCGTGCCGACTTTGAGGCGCTGGACATCCCGGGCCTCGACGACAAGATCTTCGCCTCCCAGACCGGCGGTTCCAAGGGCCGCGAAGTCTCCACGACCATGGCCTTCGTGCGTATCCTCACCGGCCTGGTCAAGCACAAGGGCTTCGGCAAGCAGGTGGTGCCGATCGTGCCCGACGAGGCGCGGACCTTCGGCATGGAAGGCATGTTCCGTCAGCTCGGCATCTATACCTCCGAGGGCCAGAAGTACGAGCCCATGGACAAGGGCCAGCTGATGTTCTACCGCGAGGACAAGGCCGGCCAGGTGCTCGAGGAAGGCATCACCGAGGCCGGTGCGATGTCCTCGTGGATCGCCGCGGCGACCTCCTACAGCAACCACGGGCTGCCGCTGCTGCCGTTCTACGTCTACTATTCGATGTTCGGCTTCCAGCGCATCGGTGACCTGGCCTGGGCCGCCGGCGACATGCAGGCCCGCGGCTTCCTGGTCGGTGGCACTGCCGGGCGCACCACCCTGAATGGCGAGGGTCTGCAGCACCAGGATGGTCACAGCCACCTGCAGGCGTCGATGATCCCCAACTGCCGCAGCTACGACCCGACCTATGCTCATGAGGTTGCGGTGATCGTTCAGGATGGCCTGAAGCGCATGTTCGCCGACAAGGAGAACTGCTTCTATTACCTGACGGTGATGAACGAGAACTACGAGCAGCCGGCCCTCGAGGAAGTGCCCGCCGATGACATCATCAAGGGCATGTACCTGCTGCGCGAGACCGAAGGCGACAAGGCCCGCGTGCAGTTGATGGGCTGTGGCACCATCCTGCGTGAGGTCGAGGCCGCCGCCGGGATGCTCAGCGAGGAGTGGGGCGTGGGCGCCGATATCTGGAGCGTCACCAGCTTCAACGAGCTGCGCCGCGAGGCCCTGGAGATCGATCGTCAGGGCTTCCTCAACCCGACCGAGGAACCGGGCAAACCGCACGTCACGGCCTGCCTGGAGGGTCGTCAGGGCCCGGCCATCGTGTCCACCGACTACATGAAGCTGTTCGCCGACCAGGTCCGTGCCTGGGTGCCGACCGACTATCATGTGCTGGGGACCGACGGCTATGGCCGCTCCGACACCCGCGAGAAGCTGCGTCACTTCTTCGAGGTCAATCGCTACTTCGTCACCGTTGCCGCGCTCAAGGCGCTGGCCGATCGCGGAGAGATCGATCGCAAGATCGTCGGCGAGGCCATCGAGAAGTATGGCATCGACCCCAAGAAGCCCAACCCGCTCGAGGTGTAAGGCGTCGATCGATCGGTGGCATGGCGGGCCTGTGGGCCCGCCCCCGTCAAGAGTTTGAAGGAGCGCGACCTTGAGTAGCGAAATCATCAAAGTGCCCGACATCGGTGGCGATACCGATGTGGAAATCATCGAGATCGCGGTATCGGAAGGCGACGTCATCGAGCCCGAGGACACCCTGATCACCCTGGAATCCGACAAGGCCTCCATGGACGTGCCGAGCCCCAAGGGCGGCAAGGTCGTCAAGGTGCTGGTCAAGGAAGGCGATAGCGTCTCCGAGGGTGACCAGCTCGTCGAGCTGGAGATCGAGGGTGGCGGCGATGCCGAGTCCGAGCCCCAGCCCGAAGCCGAAAACGCGCCGGCCGAGCCCGAGCAGCAGGCCCCGGACAAGCCGGAGCCGGCCGCCAAGTCCTCCGGTGGCAGCCAGAGTGTGGACATCACGGTCCCCGACCTGGGCGGTGGCAGTGACGTCGAGATCATCGAGGTCGCGGTCTCCGCGGGTGACGAGGTGGCCGCCGAGGACGCCCTGATCACCCTGGAGTCCGACAAGGCCTCCATGGACGTGCCGAGCCCGCATGACGGCAAGATCATTAACCTGACCGTCAAGGAAGGCGACACCGTCTCCGAGGGCGATGTGATCGGCAGCATGCAGATCGCCGGCGGCGAAGAAGCGCCGGCCGAGGCCAGCGCCTCCGAGCCCGCCGAAGAAGCGGCCCCGGCCGCCGAGCCTGAGCCCACCGCTCAGGCCGGTGGCGAGCCGCAACGCCGCGAGGTCCGGGTGCCGGACCTGGGCGGTGCCAGCGACGTGCCGATCATCGAGATCGGCGTGACCGCGGGCAGCGACGTGGACGAGGAAGAGCCGCTGGTCACCCTGGAGTCCGACAAGGCCTCCATGGATGTGCCGAGCCCGTTCAAGGGCAAGCTGGTCGAGCTCAAGGTGAAGGAAGGCGATACCCTCTCCGAGGGCGACCTGATCGGCTATATCGAGACCGCCGGCGAAGCGCCGGCGCCTGAGGCCGCCCCTGCGAAGAAGCAGGCGGCCGAGCCTGAGGCGCCGGCCAAGCAGTCGTCGTCTGCCGACACGGCCTCGAGCGGCGGCCCCAGCCCCGAGGCGCAGATGGCCGCCCATCAGCCCCGCGATGGTAAGCTGGTGCATGCCGGGCCGGCGGTGCGCATGCTGGCTCGCGAGCTCGGCGTCGACCTCGGCCTGGTCAAACCCAGCGGCCCCAAGGATCGCGTGCTCAAGGACGACGTCCATGCCTACGTCAAGCAGGTGATGGCGAACCCGTCCAAGGCTGCGTCGGCCTCGGGTCAGGAAGGCGCCGGCATTCCGCCGATCCCGGATCAGGACTTCAGCCAGTTCGGTGAAGTCGAAGAGAAGGCCATGGGTCGCCTGATGAAGATGGGCGCCACCAACCTGCATCGCAGCTGGGTCAACGTGCCTCACGTCACCCAGTTCGACGAGGCCGACATCACCGAGCTGGAAGCCTTCCGCAAGTCGATGAAGGCCGAGGCCGAGGCCCAGGGCGCCAAGCTCACGCCGCTGCCGTTCCTGGTCAAGGCCTGCGCCTTCGCGCTGCAGAAGTTCCCGCAGTTCAACGTCAGCCTGAAGAGCGATGGCGAGACCGTGGTGCACAAGAAGTACGTGCACATCGGCATCGCCGTGGATACCCCGGATGGCCTGATGGTCCCGGTGATCCGCAATGCCGACCAGAAGTCACTGATCGAGCTGGCCAAGGAGACCATCGAACTGGCCGGCAAGGCCCAGTCGAAGAAGCTCAAGCGTGAGGAGATGACCGGTGGCTGTTTCACCATCTCCAGCCTGGGCTCGATCGGCGGTACCGCCTTCACGCCGATCGTCAACGCCCCGGAAGTCGCCATCCTCGGCGTCTCCAAGGCATCGATGAAGCCGGTGTGGGACGGCGCGACCTTCCAGCCGCGACTGACCATGCCGCTGTCGCTCTCCTACGACCACCGGGCGGTCAATGGCGCCGATGCGGCCCGCTTCACCGCCTTCCTCGGCCAGGTACTGACGGATATTCGTCGCCTGCTGCTCTGAGCGAAGCAGGATGGGCCACGACCGACGGCGCCGTGAGGCGCCGTCGGTCGTTCACGGCCCGGGGATACCAAAGTGCAAGACTGGCCAGCCCCTTGAGCGCGCGGGCTTTTCCGGCGCCTGGCGGGGCGTGGCAGCGGTGTGTCGCTTGTGTGACGCCGGTCGCCCCGGTATGGTTCGCTATTCTTCATTTTCTCCACTTTTTCTGAATTCGCCTCACTTTCAAGGAGCAGTTCGATGCGTGTGATCCTCTTGGGCGCCCCGGGTGCCGGTAAGGGTACCCAGGCCCAGTTCATCTGCGAGCGTTACGGCATTCCGCAGATCTCGACCGGGGACATGCTGCGTGCCGCCGTCAAGGAAGGTAGCGAGCTGGGCCTCAAGGTCCAGGAGATCATGACCACCGGTGGCCTGGTGTCCGACGACATCATCATCGCCCTGGTCAAGGAGCGTATCGCCCAGCCCGACTGCGCCAACGGCTTCCTGTTCGACGGCTTCCCGCGCACCATTCCTCAGGCCGATGCCATGAAGGAAGCCGGCGTGAAGCTCGACCATGTGCTCGAGATCGCCGTGCCCGACGAGGAGATCGTCAGTCGCCTGGCCGGCCGCCGTGTACACCCGGCGTCCGGGCGCGTCTACCACGTCGAGCACAACCCGCCGAAGGAAATGGGCAAGGACGATGTCACCGGCGAGGCGCTGATCCAGCGCGACGATGACAGCGAGTCCACGGTGCGCAATCGACTGTCCGTCTACCATGAGCAGACGGCGCCGCTGGTCGACTACTACCAGCAGTGGGCCCAGCAGGAGCCCGTGGACGCGCCGGCCTACCACAAGGTGGCCGGCGTGGGCAGCGTCGATGACATCACCAACCAGGTGAGCGCCGCCCTCGAGAGCTGAGCCTCTCGGCCAAGATGGCGCTCGCGTCTGGTGGTTGAGGACGCGGGGCTGATCCGGCGACAGGTCTGGGAGGGGCGCTGTCACCCCTTCCCTGGGCGCTACTTTGGCCACCCCTGGCCAAAACCCCCTCTACGACCTGTCCCCGGCGCCCCGCTCCCGCGTCAGGGCGAGTTGCTGATCGCAAGACCACGGCCCGCATTGCGCGGGCCGTTGTCGTATAATGCTCCCACACTTTGCCGATCGTTAGAGACCCATGCCGACCCTGCTGGCCCTGGATGCCTCCTCGAGCGCCTGCTCCGCCGCCCTGCTGCGGCGTCGCGAGGGTGCCACCGACGAGCTGCTGTCCCGTTTTGAACTCACTCCCCGTGCCCATACCCGCCGGCTGCTGCCGATGGTCGATGAGGTGCTGGCCGAGGCCGGCATCGCCCCGGCCGAGCTGGACGCGGTGGCCTATGGCCGCGGCCCGGGCTCCTTCACCGGCCTGCGCATCGCCGCCGGTGCCGCCCAGGGCCTGGCCTTCGGCCTCGATCGGCCGCTGATCGGGGTCTCGACCCTGGAGGCGCTGGCCCTGGGTGCCCACCGTCGTCACCACTATCGTTACCTGGTCACCGCCCTGGATGCCCGCATGGGCGAGATCTATGCCGCCGCCTGGCGGTGCCATGAGGAGCGGCTCGAGTGCCTCACCGAGGAGGCGGTGTTGCCGCCCGAACGGCTGAGCCTGCCCGATGCCGAGGCCGATCATGACTGGGTCGGCGTCGGCTCGGGATGGTCGCTGTGGGATGCCATGCCGGCCGAGGTACAGGCGGGGCTCCGCCTGTGTCTGCCCGACCAGGAGGCCGCGGCCGAGGAGATGGTGCGGCTCGCCGCCGAGGCCTTCGCCGCCGGCGAGGGGCGGCCCGCCGCCGAGGTTCAGCCGGTCTACCTGCGCGATCGGGTCGCCTGGAAGAAACACCGATGAGCGTGGTAGCCGTGGCGGACGATGTCGCCCTGGCCGCGCGCTGGGGGTTGCCCGAGCGCGCCTCGCCGGCGGGCGAGGCGGCCCCGTTGACGCTGCGCCGCGAGCACGGGCGGCTGATGCTGGCCGGCGATCCCGGCGTCTATGGCAAGCCGCTGGGGGTGGATTTCGTCGCCGGCCGTGCGGCCCACCGGCGGCGGTTCGGTGGCGGCCGTGGCCAGCTGATTGCCAAGGCCTGCGGGCTCGGTAAGGGCGTGACGCCCAGCATCGTGGATGCCACCGCCGGGCTCGGCCGTGATGCCTTCGTGCTGGCCACGCTCGGCGCCGAGGTGCTGATGATCGAGCGGGTCGCGGCCATCGCGGCGCTGCTCGACGACGGCCTGGCCCGGGCCCGGGCGGACGCGGAGACCGCCGAGATCGCCGCGCGACTGCGTCTGGCGCCCGGCGATGCGGGCCGTGATCTTGCCACCCTGGTGGCGGAGGGCGGCGTCGCGCCGCAGGTGGTGCATCTGGACCCGATGTTTCCCCATCGCGAGAAGTCCGCGCTGGTCAAGAAGGAGATGCGGGTGTTTCGCGAGCTCGCCGGCGATGATGCCGATGCCCCGCGGCTGCTGGAGGCGGCCCTGGAGGTGGCGACCCACCGGGTGGTGGTCAAGCGTCCACGCAAGGCACCGCCCATCGACGGCCCGCCGCCGCGTCATGCCCTGGAGGGAAAGACCAGTCGCTATGACCTCTACGTGCACCGCTCATTGAACGACTTGGCGAGCCTCGCCTAATGCTCCTCGGTGACGTCGTCGCGACGGGCGGCGATCCTTTCCAGCCGGTGGCGCAGCGCCGGGTCGAAGAGCGTGCGGCTGCGTCGCGCCGCCTCGCGCAGGCCGCGGTCGTAATGCAGGCGTGCGTCACGAATCGACAGCCAGCCCTCCTGCTCGAGGCTTTCCACCAGGCCATCGAACAGCCGGGCATCGAAGAACTCCGGCGCGGCGCGGCCGGTGAGGCGTGCCAGCCGCTCGGCGAGCTGGCGCGCGTGTCCCGCCAGGCCCTCGCGGCCGAAATGCCCCGATGCCTCGCCGAGCAGCGCGGCGACCAGCAGGTAGCCACGTTCCAGCGAAGGTCGCATCAAGCGCCCCAGCATCCTCAGCTGTTCGGCCTCGGCCAGCCCCTCGGCGCGACGCCAGCCGTGTGACTCTTCGACTAGCAGCCCGGCCTGAACCAGCTGATCGAGGGTGGCGCCCATCGCCTCGCCGAACGAGGCCGGCGGGGCGATGGAGAACTCGTGGACCAGTATCGGCCAGCCCGGCGCCAGCAAGCGTTCCAGGGACTCCTGGCGATGGTGAGCGTGATGGCGGAAGGCGAAGGCGACCAGGCCGGTCAGGGCGTAGAGGTGCAGCACATTGTTGCGATACCAACCGAGCCGAGCGGTCTGGCGCTCGTCGGCGGTCACCAGATCGCCCAGCGGTTGGGGACGGCAGTCGAGCAGACCCAGGGAGCGGGCATGATCGATCCAGTCGCGGGGCGTACCGGTGGGCAGGCGTCGCCCCTCGTCGCCGGGTCGCGGGCGTCTGAGTTCGGCGAGCAGCGCCAGCTGGCGTTCGAGAAGCTCCGCCTCGATGGCGCGATAGGGCGTGGCCAGCAGGCCCAGGGCGACCAGGTTGACCGGGTTGAGCGTGGCGGCGGCGTTGATGCGCCGGGCCAGGGTTCGACCCAGCCGCGACACCGCTCGGTCGCGCCAGGCCGGCCGAGGGTCGCCGATGGCCTCGCGCCAGTCGGGCTGGTGGGCATCGAGGAAGGCGTCCAGGGCCAATGGCTCGCCGACGTTCACCGTGACCCGGCCGTAGGGCTCGCGCAGTCGGCCCAACACGCCCAGCAACGCCAGCGGGCTCTCCCGTCGCTTGGCGCCGCCGGCCATCTCACGTTCATAGCTGGCCTCCTCGAGGATACGCTCGTAGCCGATGTAGACCGGCACGAATGACAGTGGCCGGCCGCTCGTCGGGCCGCGCAGGAAGGAGCTCAGCGTCATGGCCAGCATGCCGGGGCGCGGCGACAGCAGTCGGCCGCTGCGCGAGCGGCCGCCCTCGATGAAGTATTCCAGGCTGTGGCCTCGCGACAGCAGGCGATGCAGGTACTCGTCGAAGACCCGGGCGTAGAGCGGCTGGCCGCGGAAGCTGCGGCGCAGGAAGAAGGCCCCGCCGCGACGCAGCAGGGGGCCGACCAGCGGCATGTTCAGGTTGCGTCCGGCGGCGATGTGCGGCGGCATCAGCCCCTGTTCGTAGAGCACGTAGGAGAGCAACAGGTAGTCGATGTGGCTGCGGTGGCAGGGCACATAGACCAGGGTGTGGCGACCGGCCAGCGCCTTGATGCGTTCGAGGCCACGCAGGTCGATGCCGTCATAGAGGCGATGCCACAGCCGGCCGAGCAGGCCATCCAGGAAGCGCAGCACCGGGTAGCTCATGTTGGCGGCGATCTCGCGGCCGTAGCGATGCGCGCGGCGCCGTAGCCGAGGCCGGCGGGTGCCGTCGCCGTCGGCCTGGTCGTCGATGGTGCGCTCGACCTCGGGGCTCGCCACCACGCCGGCGATCAGGGTGCGTCGGTGCGAGAGGTCGGGGCCCAGCACCCGTTCGCGCACGCGGCGGAAGTGGACCCGCAGCAGGCGGGCGGCCTTGCGCTCGATGACGACCGGGTCGCGGCCATCGGCGAGGTCGGAGAGTCGCAGCGGGGCACCCAGCTGAACCTCCAGGTCGCGGCCGTTGACCAGCACCGCCAGCAGGCGGCGCAGCCGGCCGGTCAGCCGCCAGTCATCGGCGGCCAGCAGTTGCCAGAGGCCGAAGCGCTTGCCCGGGGCGCGCCCCCAGAACACGCTTACCGGGACCAGCTGCACGTCTTGGCCGGTGTCGATCAAGCGACGCAACGCGTCCGACCCGCGCCGCCGCCGGCGCGGGTCGGGCAGGGTCAGCAGCGCGGGTGCGTGATGGCCGTCCAGGGCATGGCGCGTGTCGGCGGGCGGCAGGCCGTCGCGGCCGGTCAGGTGCTCCAGCAGCAGGCGATCGGAGAGCGCCGGCCGTGGTAGCACGTAGACGGTGGGGAGGTCGGGGTCGAGGCCCAGCGCCTCGCTGGACGGCTCGAGACGCCGGACGCGTGCCCAGGCGGCGAGCAGACGGCGCAGCGGGCGCCAAGGAATATCGGCCATCCGGTTGGGTTGCCTGTGTGGTCGCATGTGCCGCCAGTATACGCATGGCGCGGGCTCGGGGGGAGGCGCGGCGCGGCTGTTCTCGTTGCGGTAAACATGCGTCAATGAGTGCCTGTCATCCTGGCCTGGGAGGTGTCATGCACGGCACATGGCGAGAGGGGAACCGGTTCGAGTTGCTACCCGAGGCCTCGCGCTTCCTGCCGGCGATGTTCGAGGCCGTGGACGGCGCCCGTCGTTCGGTGCTGATCGAACTCTACCTGATGGCGTCTGGTCGCCTCGCCGATGCGGTGATCGAGGTGCTGGTCCGCGCCGCCTCGCGGGACGTGACGGTGTTGCTGCTGCTCGATGGCTATGGCGCCATGGGGCTTGCGAGCGAGGACCGGGAACGGCTGGAGGCGGCCGGGGTGGCGCTGCGCTGGTTCAATCCCCTGGGCTGGCACTCGCTGGCCCGCAACCTGACCCGCGACCATCGCAAGCTGGTGGTGGTGGACGGTGAGGTGGCGTTCACCGGCGGCTTCGGCGTGGTCGATGAGTTTGTCGAGGCCTGGTACGAGGTGGCGATGCGCATCGAGGGGCCGGTGGTCGACGACTGGGTGCGGTTGTTCTCGCGTCTGTGGGAGTCGCCGATGAGCCGCGGCGCGACCCTGCCGGTGAGGGTGCCTGGCCCGGGTGGCCAGGGGTCGGTCCGTGCGGGCGAGCATGGCATGCGTGGGCGCGTGGTCTGGGGGCAGGGCTATCGCTATCAGGCGATCCGCCATTCCCTGCAGCGGCGAGTGAGCGGCGCCCGGCGGCGGATCTGGATCTGCACGCCCTATTTCGTGCCGACGCTGAGCCTGCGATGGCGCCTGGTGCGCGCCGCGCGCCGCGGCGTGGAGGTGCGCCTGCTGCTGCCCGGCCGCCATCATGACCACCCTGGGGTACGCTACGCCGGGCAACGCTTCTACGGCCGGATGCTGCGGGCCGGCGTGCGTATCTTCGAGTTTCAACCGTCGTTCATCCACGCCAAGTTCACCCTGGCCGACGACTGGGTCAGCCTGGGGTCGTGCAACTTCGATCACTGGAGCCTGCAGTGGAACCTGGAGGCCAATCAGGAGGTCGAGGACGCGCGGCTGGCCGGGGAGGTGGCCGCGCTGTTCCGGCGCAACATCGCCGCCAGCCGTGAGATACGACGCGGGGCCTGGGCGCGCCGCCCGCGCTGGCAGCGCTTCAAGGAATGGCTCTACGGCACCCTGGACGGTCTGCTGACGCGGTTGCGCTGAGCGGGCTGCGTTCGGGGGTGGCAGCGCGCCCGCGTCGTGGGCGTGCGCCGGAGGCCCGAAGCGCGGCGCTTCGCGCCCGGCAACCGGAAGCCTCCTGGAGCCCGGGGGCTCGGGCTGTCTTCCCGTTTACTTCCTGCGCCTCTGCTTCCCCTTGCTCTGGCCGGCGGGCTGCTTGCGGCGTGGCTTGGGTTTGGGCGTCTCCGGCGGCACCCGGTAGTGCAGGTAGAGGTCCAGCACCAGTTCGGGCAGCTGGGCGGTCAGGCTCTCCAGGCGCTGGCCGTCCTTGGCCAACTCGGCCATGTCGGGCTCGTCGCCGAACAGCCCCGAGAGCAGCATGAAGGGCAGCAGCAGGGTTGCGGCGGTCTCCTCATCCTCGGCGAACCAGGCGGGCTCGTCGAGGAACACGCCTTCCATGAAGCCGGCGCACCAGTCGCCGATCGGGGTCTCCTCGGGCGGTACGCCACCGAGCTCCAGGTCGAAGGGAAGCTCGGGCAGGCCACCGCCCTCGAGTACCGAGATGGCGGTGGCACGCAGCCGCTCCAGTAATCCCAGGATCTCCTCGCGTTCGGCATCGTCGGCGAAGGCAGGCTCGCCGTGGAAGAGCTCGGCTACCCAGGTGGCGGCGGGCACGTCGCTCGGGGATACCGCCAGTGCCACGAGCAGGCCGTGGGCACCGATCAGGTCCAGGGCATCGGCGTCGACGTCGTCCGACTCCAGGAAGTCGTCCAGGCGATCCAGGGCCTCATCGTCGAGGAGCGGCAGGGGCTGGGGCTTGTCGTCTGACATGTCTCTCACTCGCTGGTGTCGCGCGGGGCTTTACGCCCTCAAAACGGTTCGCCATTCTAGCATCCCATGAGCATTCCCGCGTTGCCCGACCCCGACCCGCAGTGGCTGGCCGGCCTCGATGCCGAGGCCGGCCAGGCGGCGCTGCGTGCACGAGTCGAGGCCGCCCTGGCGCTGTGCCGCGAGGTGCATCCGGCGCTTCCACGCCCCGGCGTGTGGCTGGACCTGCGCGGTCGCTCCGCCGGCCAGGCGCACTTCGGGCGCGGCGGGCTGCGCTTCAATCCGCTGCTCTTCGACGAGAATCGCCATGCCTTCCTGGTCGAGGTGGTGCCCCACGAGATGGCGCACTGGCTGGTGCACCACCTCGAGGACGGAGCACGGGCCAAGCCCCATGGCCGCGAGTGGCGCAGCGTGATGCAACGCCTGTTCGGGCTGACGCCCAGCACCACCCACCGCTTCGATACCGGGCGCGCGAGCCCGGCGCCCCATCGCTATCGCTGTGGCTGCCGCGAACACGCCTTCACCCCTCGGCGCCATGCGTTGGCCCGCGCGGGGCGCGCCTACCGATGTCGAGACTGTGCTCAGCCGTTGGTCTATCGCGGCCTCAAGACTCTTGAGGATTAACTTTAAGATATTGTTATCAAAAAGAAAAATGCTCATACCAATGTCTAAGGGGAAGGCGCCTCGACGGAGGAGTATGCTGAAAACAGCTTAATGGCGCCGGTCGCCGCGATCGGCATCGTCAACCTAGAGGGGCTACCCCGAGGACAGAGGCAACTCCATGAGTGATCAACCGCACGTCTATCCGGTACCCGATGATTTCGCCGCCAAGGCCTGGGCCGACAAGGCCACCTATCAGGCCATGTATCAGCGTTCGTTGGACGATCCGCAGGGCTTCTGGGCCGAACAGGCCGAGAGCCTCGAGTGGTTCAAGGCGCCGCGCCAGATCAAGCACACCGAGTTTGGCGCCGACGATGTCGATATCCGCTGGTTCGAGGACGGTCGCCTCAACGTCAGCAGCAACTGCCTGGATCGCCACCTGGAGACTCGCGGCGAGCAGGCCGCGATCATCTGGGAGGGCGACGATCCCGGGGAGTCCCAGATCCTGACCTACCGCCAGCTGCATGAGCGTACCTGCCAGCTGGCCAACGCCCTCAAGGACATGGGGGTGAAGCGCGGCGACACCGTGACCCTCTACATGCCGATGATTCCCGAGGCCGCCATGGCGATGCTGGCCTGTACCCGCATCGGCGCGGTGCACTCGGTGGTGTTCGGTGGCTTCTCGCCGGATGCCCTGGCCCAGCGCGTGCAGGATGCCGGTTCCCGGGTGGTGATCACCGCCGACGAATCGGTGCGCGGCGGCAAGCAGGTGCCGCTCAAGGACAACGTCGACGCCGCCCTGACCCGCGAGGGCAGCGAGGTCTGTGAGCAGGTGTTGGTGGTGCGGCGCACCGGCGGCGAGATCGACTGGCACGAGGGCCGCGACCTGTGGTTCCACGAGCAGGTCGATCCGCAGTCCAGCGACTGCCCGGCCGAGGAGATGGGCGCCGAGGATCCGCTGTTCATCCTCTACACCTCGGGCTCCACCGGCACGCCCAAGGGTCTCAAGCATACCACCGGCGGTTACCTGCTGCAGGCGGCGCTGACCCATCGTTACGTGTTCGACTACCACGACGGTGATATCTACTGGTGCACCGCCGACGTGGGCTGGGTCACCGGCCACAGCTACATCGTCTACGGGCCGCTGGCCAACGGCGCCACCACCCTGATGTTCGAGGGCGTGCCGAACTATCCAACCAACGGCCGCATGGGCGAGATCGTCGACAAGCACCGAGTCAGCATCCTCTATACCGCGCCCACCGCGGTGCGCGCGCTGATGGCCCATGGCGATGACGTCATGGACTCGAGCTCACGCGACAGCCTGCGGTTGCTGGGCTCGGTGGGCGAGCCGATCAACCCCGAGGCCTGGGAGTGGTTCCATCGGGTGATCGGCAACGAGCGCTGCCCGATCGTCGACACCTGGTGGCAGACCGAGACCGGCAGCATCATGATCACCCCGCTGCCCGGTGCCACCGACCTCAAGCCGGGCTCGGCGACCCTGCCGTTCTTCGGCATCCAACCGGCGCTGGTCGACAACGAGGGCAACCTCCTCGAAGGCGCCGCCGAGGGTAACCTGGTGATCCTCGACGCCTGGCCGGGTCAGGCGCGCTCGATCTGGAACAACCATGAGCGCTTCCTGCAGACCTACTTCACCACCTACCAGGGCATGTACTTCACCGGCGACGGCTGCCGCCGCGACGAAGACGGTTACTACTGGATCACCGGCCGCGTCGACGACGTGCTCAACGTCTCCGGCCATCGCATGGGGACCGCCGAGATCGAGTCCTCGCTGGTGGCCCATGAGTCGGTGGCCGAGGCCGCCGTGGTTGGCTTCCCCCACGATATCAAGGGGCAGGGCATCTACATCTACGTGACCCTGGCCGATGATGTGGAGCCCGATGACGCGCTCAAGAAGGAGCTGACCCAATGGGTGCGCAAGGACATCGGGCCGATCGCCTCGCCGGACGTCATCCAGTGGGCGCCCAGCCTGCCCAAGACCCGCTCGGGCAAGATCATGCGCCGCATCCTGCGCAAGATCGCCGCCAACGAGACCGATGGCCTCGGTGACACCAGCACCCTGGCGGATCCGTCGGTGGTCGACGAGCTGATCGAGCATCGTGCCATCCGTTGATGACGACCCGCCTCCGGGCGCCGTACAATCCCGATAGCCGGCCCTTAGGGCCGGCTTCTTCGTGGCACGAGGCAGGTTGTCGACAAGGTGGCGACGATTGCTTGGGCATCTCCTCGGCCATGGGGTAACATGCCGACAACAAACACTGCGTCCCGCAGGCGGCGGACGGCCCCCGCTGCTCCCGGATCCGGAGGAGAATCCATGGCCTTTGCCCAGAAGTTCATCGTTGCCGATGATCATCCGCTGTTCCGTGCGGCCCTGACCCAGGCGCTGCGCCAGGTCGCTCCCCAGGCGGAAATCGTCGAGTCCGATACCATGGAGGCCACCACCGACGTCGTCATCCGGCATCCGGACGCCGACCTGATCCTGTTGGACCTGCACATGCCTGGCGCCCACGGCTTCTCGGGGCTGATTCAGCTGCGCGGCCAGACGCCGGATATCCCGGTGGCGGTGGTCTCCGGCAGCGACGAGCTACGCGTGGTGCGCCGCGCCATCGACTACGGCGCCTCCGGCTTCATTCCCAAGTCGTCGTCGCTTGCGCTGATCGCCGAGGCGGTGGGCGAGATCCTCGACGGCGAGGTGTGGTTGCCCGAGGAGATGGCCGAGGCGCTCGGTGAGGCCGACGAGGAGGAAGCGCGCTTCGCCGAGGCGATCGCCTCACTGACGCCCCAGCAGTTCCGCGTGCTCAACATGCTCACCGAAGGGCTGCTCAACAAGCAGATCGCCTACGAGCTGAATGTCTCCGAGGCCACCATCAAGGCCCACGTCACGGCCATCCTGCGCAAGCTCGGCGTACACTCGCGCACCCAGGCGGTGATCGCCGCCCAGAAGCTCGAGGTCGAGCCGCCCAAGGTGGAATCATCCTGAACGCGGATCGCTTCCGACGCACCCACGCCGCCCCGCTTTCGCGGGGCGGCGTCGTTTCAGGGCTCGCTCGGGCGACCATGCGATAGGACCCCGTGGGCGAGACGACTCGCGGTGAGGCCGGCCTTCAGGGGCGCTCGAGGAAGCGCCGCAGGGCGGCCACCGTCTCCTCGCTGCAGTGATGCTCGATGCCTTCCGAATCGGCGCGGGCGGTATCCTCGGGGACGCCGAGCCGGCGCAGGGCCTCCAGCACCACGCGATGACGGTCGGCGACCTGCTCGGCCATGGTCTCGCCGTCCGGCGTCAAGAAGATGCCGCGATAGGGGCGGGCGACCACCAGGCCGTCGCGCTTGAGCCTGGCGATCACCTTGGACACGGCGGCGCCGCTGACCCCGAAGCAGGCGGCGAGGTCGCTGGCGCGGGCCTCGCCGTGTCGGGCGTGAAGGTGGGCGATTTCCTCGACGTAGTCCTCGACCAGCTCGCGCTGATGGTCCTGACGGACGCGCTGGAAGGCGACATGCTTGGGGAACGGGGGCATGGGGCTATCCGTTGCCGATGAGGGTGAAGAACAGCACGTAGCCGTTGAGGGCGATGATCAGTGCACAGATCGCCGCGCCCACCACGGTCACCGTGCGGCCATTGACCAGGTTGCCCATCAAGCGGCGGTTGGCGGTGAAGCATAGCAGCGGTATGAGCGCGAAGGGGATGCCGAAGCTCAGGATCACCTGGCTCGCGACCAGTGCCTTCTGCTCCGAGATGCCCATCAGGATCACCGCCAGCGCCGGCAGCATGGTGATCAGGCGGCGCAACCACAGCGGGATGGTGAAGCGCACGAAGCCTTGCATGATCACCTGGCCCGAGAGGGTGCCGACGATCGACGAGGAGAGCCCCGCCAGCAGCAGCGCCAGGCCGAACAGGTGGCTGGCCAGCTGCTGGCCCATCATCGGCGCCAGCAGCCGGTAGCTGTCGCTGATGGTGGCCACGTCGAGGCGGCCCTGGGCGTGGAAGACCGAGGCCGCCAGGGCCAGCATGCTCAGGTTGACCAGCCCGGCGATCGCCATGCCGACGATGACGTCGAGCCGGTAGTAACGCATCAGCCGCCGTCGCTCGCCGTCGCTGCGTGCCTGGATGCGGTTCTGGGACAGTGCCGAGTGCAGGTAGATGACATGCGGCATCACGGTGGCGCCGAGGATGCCCGCGGCCAGGTAGAGGGCGTAGCCGTCGGGGAAGCCGGGCACCAGCAGACCCTTGAGCAGCGGCGCGGCCTGCGGTGGCGCGAGCACCATCTCCAGCAAGAAGCCGCTGGCGATGGCCAGGATCATGGCGCCGATGATGATCTCCATCAGCCGGAAGCCGTGACGGTGCAACAATAGCGCCAGGTAGGTGATGGCCCCGGTGAGCAGCGCCCCCTCGACCAGCGACAGGCCGAACAACAGGTTGAAGGCGAGGGCGGCGCCGAGGAACTCGGCGAGGTCGGTGGCGATGGCGACGATCTCGGCCTGCACCCAGTAGACCCATACCACCGGGCGTGGATAGCGCTCGCGGATCACCTCGGCGAGGTTGCGGCCGGTGGCCAGCCCCAGGCGTGCCGACAGGGTCTGGATCAGCATCGCCATCAGGTTGGCGCCGAGCACCACCCATAGCAGCGTATAGCCGTAGCGCGAGCCGGCCTCGATGTTGGTGGCGAAGTTGCCGGGGTCGACGTAGGCCACGGCGGCGATCAGCGCCGGCCCGAAGAAGGCCGTCCAGCCAAAGCGGCGGCGCTGGCCGCTCAGGGTCCGGGCCGCCTGGTCGCGGACGGCGTCGTTGGAAATCGCGGGTAGCATCGGTATACGCCCCGTTAACCTAGGTTAATGACTTTACCCTAAGTTAACCCGGGAGCCGCCGCCTGGCCAATAGGCTCCGGGTGCCGGGCCGATCATCGCAGGCTATCGTCCGGCCTCGGGCGCGCCATTCTCATGGGTCCTGATGGGTGGCGGCGCGGCTGGCCTGCAGGGTGCGGGTCAGCAGCGCGCGCAGCGCGGCGGGGCGTACCGGCTTGAGCAGCAGCTGGTAGCCGGCGCGCTTGATCTCCTCGGCGACTTCCTCGGTGCGATCGGCGGTGATCACGATGCCTGGCACGGCACCCGCCAGGCGTTCGCCGAGCGCCTCCATGGCCATCAGGCCGGTTACCTCGTTGTCCAGGTGATAGTCGGCGAGTATCGCGTCGGGGTCCGCGTCCAGGTGGCGCAGCACCGACTTGGCGCCGCCGATCGAGGTCGCGGTGAAGACCTCGCAGCCCCAGCCGGAGAGCATCGCCTTCATGCCCTCGAGGATCAGCGATTCGTTATCGATGCACAGGATTCGCTTGCCGGCCAGCTTGTTGCCGGCCCGCCGGGGCCGGGCCTCCTCGGGGTGTTGCTGCGCGCGGGCGGCCACCGTCGGCACGCTGACCGAGAACACGGTGCCCACGCCTTCCCAGGAGCGCACCCGGATCGGATGATCGAGCACGCGGGCCATGCGGTCGGCGATCGACAGCCCCAGGCCCAGGCCCTTCTCGCTCTCCTTGTGGCGCGAGGCCTGATCGAGGCGGCGGAACTCCTGGAAGATCTCGGCCTGCTTGGACTCGGGAATGCCGGGGCCGGAGTCCCAGACCTCGATGGCGAGACGCTCGCCCTGGCGCCGGCAGCCCAGCATCACCCGGCCCTGCTGGGTGTAGCGGATGGCGTTGGACAGGAAGTTCTGCACGATGCGCCTGAGCATCTGGGCGTCGCTGTCGACCCAGGTGGCGGTCGGCACCACCACCAGATCCAGGCCGCGCTCCTCGGCCATGACCTCGAATTCGGCGCGCAGCGGGCGGAACACATCGGCCAGGGCGAAGTGGCTGCGCCGTGGCGTCAGCGCCCCGGCGTCGAGCTTGGAGATGTCGAGCAGGGTGCCGAGCAGCTCCTCGGCGGCCTGCAGCGAGTTGTCGATATGGCCGATGGTGCGGCGCATCTCGTCGGCGGCCATCTCCTGGGAGAGCGCGGAGGTGAACAGCCGTGCGGCATTCAACGGCTGCAGCAGGTCATGGCTGGCCGCGGCCAAAAAGCGGGTCTTGGAGGCGTTGGCGTCTTCGGCGCCCTGCTTGGCCTGGCGCAGCGCCTGCTCGGCCTCGGCGCGGACCCGGTTTTCCTGACGCAGCGCGGCGTTGGCCTCGGACAGCGCCTGGGTGCGTTCGCGCACCCGTTCCTCGAGGGTCTCGTTGGTCTCCTGCAGGGCGATCTCGGCGCGGCGGCGCTCGGTGATGTCCTGATAGAGCGCGAAGAAGCCCAGGATCGCTCCGCTGTCGCCGAAGTGCGGGGTGTAGGTGACCAGCATGTAGCGGATGCCTTCGGCCAGGCGCAGCGAGACCTCGAAGCTGACCCGCTCGCCGTCCAGGGCACGCCGGATCCAGGGTGCACGCTCGCTGTGCATGGGCGTGGGCAGCACCTCCTGGAGCGGCTGGCCGATCACCGCGGTGCGGTCGATGGAGAAGGCCTGCTCGTAGGCGCGGTTGGTGAAGAGGTAGCGGCACTCCTTGTCGAAGTAGGCGATCAGCGCGGGCACGTTGTCGGTGTAGATGCGGATGTTGTTCTCCGAGCGGATCAGCGCCTCTTCGGTGCGCTTCTGCTGGGTGATGTCCTGATAGGTGTAGACGAAGCCGCCGCCCGGCATCGGGTTGCCTTGGACCTCCAGCACGCTGCCATCCTGGCGGTAGCGCACGTAGCGGTGCGGCTGGCCCTCGCGGATGTTGTCGAGCAGTAGCTGCACGTGTTCCTCGGGGTCGCCCGGGCCGTATTCGCCGTTGTGGGCGTTGTAGCGGAAGATGCGGTCGATCGGCGCGCCGACCCGGATCAGGTGATCGGGGAAGCGGAACAGCTCCAGGTAGCGCTGGTTCCACACCACCAGGCTCAGGTTCTGGTCGACCACGCTGATGCCCTGGTTGATGTTCTCGATGGTGGCCTGCAGCAGGGCACGGTTGAACTCCAGCACCTGGGAGGCCTCGTCGACGATCGAGATCACGTCGGAGATGCCGATGCCGCGGCCCTGCAGCGCCGAGTTGACGACGATGCGTGCCGAGGAGGCGCCGAGCACCGAGGCCAGGAAGCGTTCGGTGAACTGGATGACGTCGATCGAGGCCCGGGCGTGGGCGTCGAGCGGCGTGCCGTTGCGACGCGCGTAGTCGTCGAAGGCGCGGTCGACCTGTTCGGCGCCCAGGAAGCGCTGGCACAGCACCTTGAGGTCGCCCACCGTGGTGGCGCCGGTCCAGGGGCGGTTCACCGAGGTCTGGCGGGTCTCGACGCTGTCGACGAACAGCGAGGCCTGGATGCGCTCCACGACCCGCTGGGGCGTCATCTGGGAGACGAAGATGTAGGCCACCAGGTTCACGCCCAGCGACAGCATCACCCCGTGGGTGAAGCCATCGCCGACATTGAGGCCGAACAGCGAGGTGGGCGACAGCCAGCCGACGTGGAACGGGCCGCCTTCGAGCCAGGCCTGGGGTAGCACACCGGCGGCGATCATCGCCGGCATCAGCAGGCTGTAGGCCCAGATGGCGAAGCCGGCGTTCATGCCGACGATCACCCCCAGGCGGTTGCCGCGTTTCCAGTAGAGCCCGCCGATCAGCGCCGGGGCGAACTGGGCGGCGGCGGCGAACGACAGCATGCCGATGGAGGCCAGCGAGCTGAAGTCGCCGATCAGCTGATAGGTGCCGTAGGCCAGCGCCAGGATCACCGCGATGGTGATGCGTCGCGTGCGCAGTACCAGCCGGCCGTAGTCGCGGGCCTTGGTGTCGAACCAGCGCAGCCGGAACAGCGCCGGTATGACGATCTCGTTGGAGATCATGATCGACACCGCCACCGCGGCGACGATGACCATGCCGGTGGCCGCCGAGAAACCGCCGATGAAGGTCAGCAGGGCCAGCCATTCGCTGCCCGCGGCGATGGGCAGGGCCAGCACGTAGCTGTCGGGGTCGACGCTGCCGTCGGCGAACAGGGTCAGGCCGGCGGCGGCCAGCGGCAGCACGAAGAAGGCGAAGGCCGCCAGGTAGAGCGGGAACAGCCAGCGGGCCTTGGTGGCATCGTCGTGATGGGTGTTCTCGACCACCGCGACGTGGAACTGGCGGGGCAGGCAGAGGATTGCCAGCATCGCCAGCAGGGTCTGGGCCCAGAAGCTCTGGCCGAAGTCCTGCTGGGCCAGCTGGCGCTGCAGCTCGAGCTGGATATCGGCGAAGGCCAGCAGGTCGCCGAGGCCGTCGAACATACCCCAGGTGACGTAGGCACCGAGCACCAGGAAGGCCACCAGCTTGACCAGCGACTCGAAGGCCACGGCGTGGATCAACCCTTCGTGGTGCTCGGTGGCATCGGTGTGGCGGGTGCCGAAGAGGATGGCGAAGGCCGCCATCACCAGGGCCACGTAGAAGGCAGTATCGCCGAACAGCGGCGCGCGGGTGATGTCCGAGGCCTCGGTCATCACGCTGAAGGACGTCGAGACCGCCTTCAGCTGCAGCACGATGTAGGGCAGGGTGCCGATCAACGCCACCAGGCTGGCGAAGGCGGCCAGCGACTGGGTCTTGCCGTAGCGCGAGGCGATGAAGTCGGCGATCGAGGTGACGTTCTGGTGCTTGGCGACGCGGATCATCTTGGCCAGCACCGGCCAGAACAACAGCAGGGTGAGGATCGGCCCGACGAAGATACTGGTGAACGACCAGCCGGAGGTGGCGGCCTGCCCGACGGCGCCGTGGAAGGTCCAGGAGGTGCAGTAGATCGCCAGCGCCAGGCTGTAGATCACCGGCCGGCGCCGCGTGGCGCCATGCTGGCGGGCCATGCGGTCGCCTCGCCAGGCGATGGCGAACAGCACGGCGATATACAGCATTGAAACGGCGATCAGCAGCCAGCCAGCGAACATGGTCATCTCCCTCGAGTTCCCGACCATTCTAAGGCCCGGTGGAGTGCTGTCCATGTGGATTGGCTCGGCGACTCGCGGCGTTGGGTGTCTGGTGGTTCGGTCAGGCGGTGGGACAGACGGCTCGGCGCAGCGGGTCGTCGTCGCCGAGCCGGCGTAGGGCCTGGGTCTGCGGCTGGCGCGAGTCCTCGGTGAGGGGGACCAGTTCGCCGGAGGCGCAGTTCAAGAGCTGTGGGCGATGCGCGAGCTGGTCGGCGGCGCTCATCTCGAAGCGATAGAGGATGAACTCGACCAGCGGCTGGCCGGCGGCGCGGGAGCGGGCCAGCCCGTCTTCGTCGATCACCGAGAAGGCCGTGGTCAGCGGCACCACGTAGGTCCAGGGCCGCCAGAAGGCGGGGCGCTGCTCGCTGGCCACCACCCGGGTCGATTCGGGTAGCTGGGCCTGCTTGTGGTCGAACCAGGTGTATTCGTGGTGAATCTGGTAGGCGAGCATGCCGAGGCCGGCGAAGGCCGGCACGATCCAGCGCGGCAGCCGCCTGGCGGTGAGCGTGCGCAGCAGCAGGGCGATGCCCGCCGCGCCGAGTCCGGCGACGAGCGCCGCGATCAAGTGCCAAATCATAGAACGCGTCCTGACAGCCGTCGGGCTTCCCGAAGGAAGCCCGACATGGAGGGTGGGCCGGCGCCGCGCGGGCGCCGGGAGGAGTATGACTCAGTGGTCGACGGCGGTGCCAGCGCCCTTCGGGTAGCGCACGCTCTCGACCAGGTCCTGGATTTCCTGGGGCGGGGCGGCGGTCGACTTGGAGACGGCGAAGGCCACGGCGAAGTTGATGATCGCCCCGACCGCGCCGATCGACAGCGGCGAGATGCCCATCACCCAGTTCTCCGGGGTGTCCGCCAGATTGTTGGTGCCCGGAATGAAGAACCAGCCCTTGTAGATGAAGATGTAGACCAGCGTGAAGACCAGGCCGGTGAGCATGCCGGCGGTAGCGCCGTAGTTGTTCACTCGCTTGGAGAAGATCCCCATCATCAGCGCCGGGAACAGCGAGGCGGCGGCGATCCCGAAGGCCAGTGCCACCACCTGGGCGGCGAAGCCCGGAGGGTTGGCGCCCAGATACGTGGCCACGACGATCGCCACCGACATCGAGATCCGCGCCGCCAGCAGCTCCCCCTTCTCGGAGATACGAGGGTTGATCGAGCCCTTGATGAGGTCGTGGCTGATCGCCGAGGAGATCGCCAACAATAGCCCCGCGGCCGTCGACAGCGCCGCCGCCAGGCCGCCTGCGGCGATCAGGCCGATCACCCAGCCGGGCAGGTTGGCGATCTCGGGGTTGGCCAGCACCAGGATGTCGCGGTTGACGTCCAGCTCGTTGCCTTCCCAGCCGCGCTGCTCGGCGGTCGGGGCGAAGGCCTCGGTGTCGTTGTAGAGCTGGATGCGGCCGTCGTCGTTCTTGTCCTCGTACTGAATCAGCCCGGTGACTTCCCACTCACGCATCCAGTTGGGACGCTCGTCGTACTGGATCGCCTCGGCGGTCGGGCCCTCGGGGTAGATGGTGGTCATCAGGTTGAGGCGCGCCATGGAGGCCACGGCCGGGGCGGTCAGGTAGAGCAGGCCGATGAACACCAGTGCCCAGCCGGCCGACCAGCGGGCATCGGCGACCTTGGGCACGGTGAAGAAGCGGATGATGACGTGGGGCAGGCCGGCGGTACCGATCATCAGCGACAGGGTGAACAGCACCATGTTGAGCTTGTTGTCCACGTCCGCGGTGTACTCGTTGAAGCCGAGATCGGTGATCACCTGGTTGAGCTTGGACAGCAGCGGCATACCGGATTCGCTGTGTTCGGAGAACAGCCCCAGCGCCGGAATCGGGTTGCCGGTCAGCTCCAGGGAGATGAACACCGCCGGGATGGTATAGGCGATGATCAGCACGACGTACTGGGCCACCTGGGTATAGGTGATGCCCTTCATGCCCCCCAGCACCGCATAGCAGAACACCACCACGGCGGCGATGATCAGGCCGGTGGTGGCATCGACCTCGAGGAAGCGCGAGAAGGCCACGCCGGCGCCGGCCATCTGGCCGATGACATAGGTCACCGAGGCCACGATCAGACAGACCACCGCGACCAGGCGGGCGTTCTTGCTGTAGAAGCGGTCACCGATGAATTCCGGCACCGTGAACTTGCCGAACTTGCGCAGGTAGGGGGCCAGCAGCATGGCCAGCAGCACGTAGCCGCCGGTCCAGCCCATCAGGAAGGTGGAGTTGGCGTAGCCGCCGGCGGCGATCAGGCCGGCCATCGATATGAAGGAAGCCGCAGACATCCAGTCGGCACCGATGGCCATGCCGTTGGTGATCGGGTGAATGCCGCCGCCGGCGACGTAGAAGTCCTTGGTCGAGCCGGCCTTGGCCCAGATGGCGATGCCGATGTAGATGGCGAAGGAGGCGCCGACGAACAGCACGTTGATGGCGAATTGACTCATGCTGGCTTACTCCCCGAGCCCGAATTGCTTGTCCAGCCGGTTCATCTTCCAGGCATAGAAGAAGATCAGGCCGATGAAGGTCAGGATGGAGCCCTGCTGAGCGAACCAGAAGCCCAGGTCGGTTCCGCCCACGGCAATGCCCGATAGCAGTGGTCGAAGCAGGATGGCGCCGCCGTAGGAGACGGCCGCCCAGACGATCAGGCAGCCGGTGATCAATCGCAGGTTGGCCTTCCAGTAGGCTTCGGCATTGGAGGTCTCTTCAGCCATGTTTTTGCTCTCCGCTTGTTGTTGGGATTCGGGAAGTCGCTCATAGCATTCATGGATCGTCGCGGCGTGGTCGCTGGACGACGACGGTGTGGCGGGCGATACGCTTGCGACTCGGGAAAGGTAACGGCCTCGAGGGTGATGGTATCGCCCATGAATCATTGACAATGCTGGTCAACAATCCCGTAAAAAACATCGCAGACTTTCGTATCATGAGACGAAAGTTAATCGTTTCTATGGAATGGGTTTCATTGAAATCAAGTAATTACATAACTTTTATGGAAGAGTTTGTCATCCGGAGAAGGCCGGCATTGGACGATCGTCTATTCGTTTCTCCGAAGGCGAACCAGGGCCATGAGTAGGACTAAAGGCAAGGACATTGGGTGACGAGGTGGAGCACGATAATACCTTGGTAGAAGAGGCCGCTAGCGAGCGGGTATCGAAACGAAATGATGGCCCGTCGTGCCTAACACCATGGTCTAGATTCGGGTCGTGGCAGGGGCTTGATACTCTGCATGACAAGCCCCTGGCGACCGGCTGGGCTCGTCATGTTCAAGACCGATCGCCTGGGAGAGAAGTGCCTGGGTGGGGCGGTGATTCTTCGGCACGAGCCCCGCTCACCCGCTCGATGTCGAACGCCGTCATGCTGCGTGCGGCCGGCGTGATGATGTCGGGCGAGGATATTCGGCGTGACTCGCCAGCGTAGAGGCGATGGATGACGCCTGAGGCGATGGCGAGTCGATTCATGACATGACAAGGAGTCCGGCATGCTCAAGACCCTGCGCCGCCTGGTCGATCGCCATCGTCATGCCGATGGCGACTACGGCTGGCTGTTTCGCCCCTATACCGGGGAGGAGCTGGTGGCCTTGGCCGTGCAGTCGAGCGACGACGCGCGCCATGCCGAGCCGCTGGCGATCGCCGCGGTCTGCCTGCGCGGCGACAGGGTGCTGACCCGCGAGTCACTGGAGCTGCGCCTGGTGACGCCGCAGGGACGAGGTGCCGAGACGCCGGACCGGCGGAGCGGTGATCCCGATGAGGAGGTGACGATCGATCAGGCCCTGGCCCGCTTGCTCGATTTCGTCGGTAATCGTCCGCTGGTGAGCTGGCGGCTGGATCACGACCTGGCGGTGCTCAACCGCTCGTTGCGGCGTGTCCTCGGCTTCGAATTGCCCAACGCCGGCATCGACCTGGCTCAGCGCTACCAGCGCCATCATCCGGCGTCGGGCCTCGAGGTTCCGTCGGTGGACCCCCAGGGCGTGCTGGGCGCGGCGATCACCACCGCCCTGATGCATCGGCGCCTGGAGCGCGCCACGGCGCCTGTCCGCCACGGCGCTTGAGCTCGCGCCACATCGCCAGCCTCGCGGCAGGGTGGTAGGATAGCCCCTTTCCATTTCTCCCCGATGCCCTGGCAGCGCCCCGATCATGCAAGATGCCGTGACCTTCGATCCCCGCCCCGCCGACGAGGCCGCCTCTGCCGCGCCGTCGACTTCGTCCGCCGATGCCCCCGACGCCCAGGCCAAGCGCGAATTCAATAAGCTGCAGAAGCGGCTACGGCGCCAGGCCGGCAATGCCATCATCGACTTCGGCATGATTCGCGAGGGCGACAAGGTGATGGTGTGCCTGTCCGGCGGCAAGGACAGCTATACCATGCTCGAGATCCTGCGCAGCCTGCAACGCAGTGCGCCGGTGAACTTCTCGCTGGTGGCGGTCAACCTCGACCAGAAGCAGCCCGGCTTCCCCGAGCATGTGCTGCCCGAGTACCTGGACGGCATCGGCGTCGATTACCATATCCTCGAGCGCGACACCTACTCGGTGGTCAAGGAGAAGACCCCGGAAGGCAAGACCACCTGTGCGCTCTGCTCACGCCTGCGGCGTGGCTCGCTGTATGGCTATGCCGAGGAGATCGGCGCCACCAAGATCGCCTTGGGCCACCATCGCGAGGACATCCTCGAGACGCTGTTCCTCAACATGTTCTTCGGCGGCAGCCTCAAGTCCATGCCGCCCAAGCTGCTCTCCGATGACGGCAAGAACATGGTCATACGCCCGCTGGCCTACTGCCGCGAGGCGGACATCGCCGAGTTCTCCCGGCGCATGGAGTTCCCGATCATCCCCTGCAACCTGTGTGGCTCGCAGCCCAACCTGCAGCGCCAGGTGGTCAAGGACATGCTCGCCGATTGGGAGGTCAAGCACCCCGGCCGCCTGGAAAGCATGTTCAAGGCGGTGACCAATGTCGCCCCCTCGCAGCTGGCCGATCGCGAACTGTTCGACTTCGCCGGGCTCGAGGATCAGCAGGCGAAGAGGCAGGCCGACCGGATCGACCTGCACCAGGAGTCGTAAGCCCGACGTCCTGAACGGCAAGCGACGAGCGATCCGTTCGCCGTTCATGGCGTCCCCGTTCCCCCCCCGTCTGGCGCGACAGCCATTTCACCGATGGCCGGGGTGCGTGGCGCCCCGTTCCCTGTCGTCATGCCTGTGCCCAGCGTCCATGTCGGCGTGCTCCTCGCTGGCCTGAGCGTGCCCGGGCGTCATCTCGGCGTGCGCGTCACCATGGTCCATGCCGCCGGGTCTCAGCCCCCACAGCTGCCAGAGGGCGAAGCCGATGATCGCCAGTGCCGCGAGGCGGCGGGTGGCCGGCTGGCGGATCAGCGTGCCGAGCCGACGTGCGGCCAGGCCGGTGGCGAGCAGCGCCGGCAGGGTGCCGAGCCCGAAGGCGCCCATCAGCAGCGCGCCGTTAGCCGGGTCGGCAGTGGCCAGGCTCCAGGCCAGCATCGAGTAGACTAGCCCGCAGGGCAGCCAGCCCCAGACGGCGCCCAGGGCCACCGCCTGGGGCACCCTCACCACCGGCATCAGGCGTCGGCCGATCGGTTCCAGGTGGCGCCACAGGCGCCTGCCCAGCGCCTCGACCCTGAGCAGCCCCTTCCACCAGTCGGCGATATACAGCGCCATCAGGATCAGCATCGTGGCGGCCAGCACCTGGAGCGCCAGGCGCCCCCCCGGCGCCACGCCGACCAGGGTGCCGAGCCCGGCCGCCAGCGCGCCGGCGAGCATGTAGCTGGCGATGCGTCCCAGGTTGTAGCCCAGCAGCAGGCCGGCCAGGCGCGCCGGATGGCGCTGGCTCGGCGGCACGGCGAAGCTCAGCGCGCTCATGATGCCGCCGCACATGCCGATGCAGTGGGCGCCGCCGAGCAGGCCGAAGACGAAGGCCGCGGCCAGCGGGGGGAGGTCGAGTCCGGTGGGGTTCACTCGGGCGTCCTTGTGCGGGTGGTCGAGGAGGAAGCGGGCGCGCCGCCTTGTCGGGACCTGGCCGCCACAGGCCGGTCGGGGTCGTCATCATCGAACAGGATGCGATGGGCGGGGCCTTCGAGGTCATCGAACTGATCGTTGCGCACCGCCCAGAAGAAGGCCGCCACGGCTAGCCCGAGGAGCATCAGCGACAGCGGAATCAGCAAGTAGAGAATGCTCATGGGGTCTCCTCGTCCGGCCGGCGCGTTAGCCGCAGGGCGTTGGCGACCACTACCAATGAGCTCGCCGACATGCCCAGCGCCGCCAGCCAGGGGGGCACCCAACCCATGGCCGCCGGCGGCAGGGCCAGCAGGTTGTAGGCCAGCGCCCAGCCCAGGTTCTGGCGGATGATCCGCCGTGTGGCGTGGCCGATCTCGAGGGCCTCGACGAGGCGGCCCAGGCGCGAGCCGAGCAGCACGGCATCGGCCCGGGTGCGGGCGAGATCGGTGGCGCCGTTCATGGCGACGGCCAGGTCGGCGCCGGCCAGCACCGGGACATCGTTGATGCCGTCGCCGACCATCGCGACTCGCTGGCCCGCGGCCTGCAGCTCCCGCAACCGGGCCAGCTTGTCCTCGGGGCTGGCGCCGCCGCGCCACTCGTCGATGTCCAGCGCCTCGGCGAGTGCCTGGGTGGCCGCCTCGCCGTCGCCGGAGAGCAGTTCCACCGCGATGCCGCGGGCTTTCAGGGCGTCGAGCGTGGCGGCGGCATCCTCGCGCAGCCGGTCATGCAGGGCGAACCAGGCCCGCGGCTCGCCGTCCTCGGCGAGCAGCAGCCAGTGGCCGTCTCCCGGGGGCGGCGAGTTGGCCTGCGGGGCGGCGAAGCCCGGCGTGCCGAGCCGCCAGGTCCGGTCGTCGAGGCGACCTTCCAGGCCCTGGCCGGGTCGGGCGACGACGTCGTGGGCGACGAGTCCCGGGCGGCGATAGGGGCGGAAGGCGTGGGCGATGGGGTGTTCGGAATGGGCCTCCAGGGCCGCGGCCAGCGCCGTCAGGCGGCCGGCATCGCCACTCGGCAGTATCACCCGGCGTCCCAGTGTCATGTCGCCGGTGGTCAGGGTGCCGGTCTTGTCGAAGATCACTCGCTCGAGGCGCGGCAGGGTCTCCAGGGCGTCGGCGCGGGTCAGCAGCACGCCGCGCCGGTACAGCCGGCCGTGGGCGGCGGTCAGGGCCGTGGGCATGGCCAGCGCCAGGGCGCAGGGGCAGCTGACCACCAGCACCGAGAGCGTCACCCAGAAGGCCCGGGCGGGGTCGATGAACGACCAGGCCAGCCCGGTAGCGGCGGCGACCAACAGCACCTGCAACACGAAGTGATGGGCTAGCCGCGCGGCCTGGCGGGCGATGCGCGGGCGCTCGGCGAAGGCGCGGTCGGTGAGGTCGAGCAGCTGTGCCGCCCGGGCATCGCGGCCGGCACGGGTCACGCGGACGGTCAGCGGGCTTTCGACGTTGTGGCTGCCGCCGGTCACGGTGTCGCCGACGCCGCGCGAGACCGGCAACGCCTCGCCGCTGAGCAGCGACTCGTCGAGGCTGGAGGCGCCTTCCTCGATCACGCCATCGGCGGGCACGCCGTGGCCGGGCTTGACCCGTATCCGGTCGTCGGCGACCAGTTCGCTGGCGGGCACCAGGCATGCCGTGCCGCGCTCGTCCAGGCGGGTCGCCGCCAAGGGCAGCAGTTCGGCCAGGGCGTTGCCGTGGCGCCCCCCGTGCCGCCGGGCGCGTACCTCCAGGTAGCGGCCGAACAGCAGGAAGAAGGTGAACATGGCCGCGGAGTCGAAATACACCTCGCCGTGGCCGACGAACAGCGCCCAGCCGCTGGCGAGATAGGCGCCGGCGATGGCCAGCGACACCGGCACGTCCATGCCCAGCCGGCGGTTGCGCAGGTCGCGCGCCGCGCCTTGCCAGAACGGCTGGGCGGAATAGAGCACCACCGGCGTGGTCAAGGCGAAGGCCAGCCAGTGGAAGAGGGTGTCGAAGTCGCCACCCAGACCGTCCTCGCCGGCCAGGTAGAAGGGGATCGAGAACATCGCCACCTGCATCATGCCCACCGCGGCGACGATCAATCGGCGCACCTGGCGGCGTTCCTCGCGCTGCAGGCGACGCTGGGCCTCATCGGGTTCATAGGGCCGGGCCGGGTAGCCGATGGCGGCCAGCTCGGCGAGCAGCCGCGAGAAGGCGATGCGATCGGGATCCCAGGCGACCCGCAGCCGATGCTGGGCGAGGTTGACGGCGCTTGAGGTGATGCCCTCGAGGGCGTTGAGGCGGTGCTCGATCAGCCAGGCGCAGGCCGCGCAGGTGATGCCTTCCACCGCCAGGGTGGCATGGACGCCGCCATCGGCGTCGGGGTGCACGAAGCGTGCTTGCAGGCCGGGGGCGTCGAAGACCGCCCAGGTCTCGGCATCCGCGGCCCGGCGATCGTCGGGCCGCGCCGGCAGCTCGCTGCGAAAGCGGTAGTAGCCGGCCAGGCCGCCGTCGACGATGGCGTGGGCCACCGCCTCGCAGCCGGGACAGCATAACGGCTGTTCGGCACCGTCGAGGGTCAGCGTCCAGGGGGCGTCCTCCGGCACGCGGTCGCCGCAATGGTAGCAGCGGGCGGCAACGGCCTCGGCGGCAGACGGATGGGGCGCGGTCATGGGGTGACTCAGACTCCAGGAACCAGGGTGAACGCGGTCTCGGCGGGGAATCGGGCCTCGCCGGTGAGACGCCAGGCGGGCTCGCCGGTGTCGGCGGGCTCCAGATGCAGGTAGCGGCGGTGGCGCAGCGGCGCCTCGAGCATGGTGACGTAGCGCCCGGCATGCAGGTGCTCGAGCGTCAGCCGTCGATCGCGGTGGTTCTCGGTGGGGAAGATGAGCTTCAGGGTCAGCCGCTCGGGGTGCGCCTCGCCGGCCAGGTCGACGACCAGGTCGCCGGTGGCCGGGTCGGCGCGCAGAGTGGCCGAGAGCCCTAGGTCCCGGGCCCGTTCCTGCTTGGCGATCTGCTGGTTGATGGCCAGGCCTTCCTTGTAATAGTCGTCGGCCACGGTGCCGTCGAAGTAGTGAATCGAGAGGGCCAGGTAGACCAGGCTGAAGGTCACCGAGGCCCCCAGCAGGCCGATCATGAACCAGGGCCAGAATTGCTTGTACCAGGGCGGGATGGTCCGGTGTGGCACGCTCATCAGCGGGTCTCTCCTAGGAAACGACTATCGCGCTCGAGGCGGATGGTGGGGTCGTCGAGCGCCTCGAGGTGCAGCCGGATCGCGTGGCTGGGGTGCTCGAGGGCATGCGGCGGCACGGTGACTTCCACCACCCGCCGGCGCGACTCGCCGGCGGGTACGCGGAGGCGGGCGGTGTCCAGGGTCAGCCCATCGAGGCCCGAGGCCTCGAGCCGGTAGGCGCGATCTTGCTGATCCAGGTTGCGTACCGTCAGGGTGTAGACGTTGCGGATTCGGCCGTCGTCGGCCAGCTGGAACAGCCGCTGGCGGTCGCGCTCCACCTCGATGTCGAGCGGGACACGGTCGCCGAGCGCGCCGATGAACAGCCCGAGCATCACCAGCAACACGGCCAGGTAGCCGAGCAGGCGCGGACGCAGCCGGCGCGAGGGATGGCCCTGCAGGGCGTTCTCGGAGGTGTAGCGAATCAGCCCGCGAGGGTAGCCCAGGCGCTCCATGACGCCGTCGCAGGCATCGATGCAGGCCGCACAATCGATGCACTCGTGCTGCAGGCCGTCGCGGATGTCGATGCCGGTGGGGCAGGCCTGGATACACAGCTCGCAGTCGATGCAGTCGCCGTGGCCGGACGCCTCGGCCGCGTCATGGGGGAGCTTGCCGCCGCGCCGGCCGCGCGGTTCGCCACGCGCGGCATCATAGGCGACGGTCAGGGTGTCGGCGTCGAACATGACACCCTGGAAACGTGCATAAGGGCACATGTGATGGCAGACCTGCTCGCGCAGCCAGCCGGCATTGAGGTAGGTGAACAGCGTGAAGAAGGCGATCCAGAAGCAGGCCCAGGCGTGGGCCTCGAGCCGCGCGAGGTCCACCATCAGCGCGCGGATCGGCGTGAAATAACCGACGCAGGTCAGGCCGGTAGCGACGGCGATGACGAGCCAGGCCGTGTGTTTGGCGGACTTGCGACGCAACTTGTCGGCGTCCCAGGCGCGCCGATCGAGCCTGATGCGGCGATGACGTGGTCCCTCGAGGCGATGCTCGACCCAGATGAACAGCTGGGTCCAGACGCTCTGTGGGCAGGCATAGCCGCACCACAAGCGGCCGGCGAGCACGGTGATGAAGAACAGCCCGAAGGCGGCGATGATCAATAGCCAGGAGAGCAGCATGAACTCCTGGGGATAGAAGGTGGCGCCGAAGAGGTGGAACTCGCGGCTGGGTAGATCGAACCACACCGCCGGGCGTTCGCCCCAGGCAAGCCAGGGGGTGGCGAAGTAGGCCAGCATCAGCGGCCAGCCGATGACGCGCCGCAGGCGCTGGAAGACCCCGCGGATCTCGCGCACGTAGAGATGGCGACGGCGGGTGCCCATCGCCTGGCCGACGCCCTCGTCCAGGGCGTGGTGGCGAGTGGCGTCGGTGATGTCGCGGCAGGGGATGGGATCGCTCATGACAGGCTCTCGGCGGCGGCCACGCCGCGTCGTGGTGCGGGGTCAATCGCGGCGGCCGAGGGCGTAGACATAGGCGGCCACCAGGTGGACCTTGTCTTCCCCGATGTAGTCGGCCTGGGCCGGCATGTGCCCGCTGCGTCCGTGGCGCAGGGTCTGGCGCAGCGTGGCCGCCAGCGGCTGGTCGGGCCGGCGATACAGCCAGGCGTCGTCGGTCAGGTTCGGCGCGCCGAGGGCCTGGTTGCCGGTACCGTCGGGCGAGTGGCAGGCGCTGCATACCGAGGCGAACATCGTCGCGCCCTGCTCGGCGCGCCCGGCGTCGTGGGGCTGGCCGGACAGCGACAGCACGTGCTGGGTGAGGTTCTCGATGCTGTCCTCGCCGAGCTGCTGCCAGGCGGGCATCCGACCGTTACGCCCGTCGGTGAGAGTGGCCACGATGGTGTCCGGCGCGCCGCCATAGAGCCAGGCGTCGTCGGTCAGGTCGGGGAAGCCGTCGCCGCCCCGGGCATTGGCGCCGTGACAGATGGCGCAGTTGTTGAGGAACAGGCGCTCGGCGACGTCCATGGCCTCGGCGTCCCGGGCAAGCTCCGGGATCGGTACCTGTTGGTAGCGTTCGAAGATCGGCGCGTAGCGCGCCTCGGCATGGGCCACCTCGGTTTCCCACTGGCCTTCCTGAGTCCAGCCCAGCAGGCCGGCATAGTTGCCGAGCCCCGGGTAAAGCAGCAGATACCCCAGGGCGAAGATCACCGTGCCCACATACAGCTGGAACCACCAGCGCGGCAGGGGGTTGTCGTACTCTTCGATCTCGTCGGCCGTGTGATCGGTGGTCTCGACGTGACCGTCGGCATCGGCGGGCTTGTCGGTCTTGCGGTTGGCGAACAGCAGCCAGGCGCTGATGGCGATGGTGCCCAGGGTGATGACGATGATCCAGGCACTCCAGAATCCGGGCAGCACGTCCCTCCACAGATGACTCATGTGTCGCGGTCTCCCGTGTCTCGGCGGGCGCTGGCCGCGTGGCTCATGGGGGCGTCTTGGTCGGCGAAGGGCAGGTTGGCCGCTTCGTCGAAGTCCGGCTGGCGCCGCTTCGAATAGGCCCAGCAGACCAGGCCGATGAAGCCGACCAGCAGCAGGGCGGTGATGATGCCGCGTAGGGTTCCGATATCCATGTCAGCGGGCGTCCTTCAGCACGGTGCCGAGTTGTTGCAGGTAGGCCACCAGGGCGGTGATCTCGCGTTCGCCGTGCACCGCCTCGCGGGCACCGGCGATCTGCGTATCGTCGTAGGGCACACCCAGGGTGCGCAGGGCGCCCATCTTGGCGGCGATGGCGTCGCCGTCGATGACGTCCTCGAACAGCCAGGGGTAGGCCGGCATGATCGAGGCCGGTACCACATCACGGGGGTTGTAGAGATGCGCACGGTGCCAGTCGTCGCTGTAGCGGCCGCCGACCCGGGCAAGGTCGGGGCCGGTGCGCTTGGATCCCCACAGGAAGTTGTGCTCGTAGACCGATTCGCCGGCGACGCTGTAATGGCCATAGCGTTCGGTCTCGGCGCGGAAGGGACGGATCATCTGTGAGTGGCAGCCCACGCAGCCCTCGCGGCGGTAGATGTCGCGGCCGGCGAGCTCCAGGGGCGAGAGCGGTTCCAGCCCCTCCACCGGCTCGGTGGTCTGTTTCTGGAAGAACAGTGGCACCACCTCGGCAAGGCCGCCGAAGCTGATGACCACCAGTACCAGTACGCTGAGCAGGCCGACGTTCTTCTCGATGATGTCGTGTCTCATGGCGGTGTTCTCGCTCCCTGTGGGCTCAGGCGGTCGCCTGGACCGGTGCTCGCTGCAGGCTCTGCGGCTGGCGTACGGTCATGAAGACGTTGGCGGCCATGACCAGCATGCCGACCACCCAGCACAGCCCGCCGATGGTACGCACGACGTAGCCCGCGCCACTGGCCTCGACGGATTCGATGAAGCTGTACATCAGGGTGCCGTCGGGGTTGACCGCCCGCCACATCAGGCCCTGCAGGATGCCGTTGACCCACATGGCGGCGATGTAGAGCACGGTGCCGACGGTGGCCAGCCAGAAGTGCACGGCGATCAGCGCCACGGAGTGCATCTCGGTGCGGCCGTAGACGCGTGGGATCAGGTGGTACAGCGAGCCGATGGTGATCATCGCCACCCAGCCCAGCGCCCCGGCATGGACGTGGCCGATGGTCCAATCGGTGTAGTGGGACAGGGCGTTGACGGTCTTCACCGCCATCATCGGGCCCTCGAAGGTCGACATGCCGTAGAACGACAGCGCCACGACCAGGAAGCGCAGGGTGGGGTCGGTACGCAGCTTATGCCAGGCCCCCGAGAGGGTCATCATGCCGTTGATCATGCCGCCCCAGGAGGGCGCCAACAGGATGATCGACATCACCATGCCCAGTGACTGGGCCCAGTTGGGTAGGGCGGTGTAGTGCAGGTGGTGGGGGCCGGCCCACATGTAGACCATGATCAGCGCCCAGAAGTGGACGATCGACAGTCGATAGGAATAGACCGGGCGCTCGGCCTGCTTGGGCACGAAGTAATACATCATGCCGAGGAAGCCGGCGGTCAAGAAGAAGCCCACCGCATTGTGCCCATACCACCATTGGGTCATGGCATCGACGGCCCCGGCGTACATCGAGACCGAGGACATGGCCGAGACCGGCAGTGCCGCGCTGTTGACGATGTGCAGCACCGCCACGGTGAGGATGAAGGCGGCGTAGAACCAGTTGGCCACGTAGATGTGGGAGGTCTGGCGCCGTTTGATGGTGCCGAGGAAGACGCTGGCGTAGACGATCCATACCACCGCGAGCAGGATGTCGATCGGCCACTCCAGCTCGGCGTATTCCTTCACCTCGGTGTAGCCCAGCGGCAGCGTGATCAGTGCCGAGACGATCACCGCCTGCCAGCCCCAGAACGTGAAGGCGGCCAGTCGGTCGGAGCACAGACGCGCCTGGCAGGTCCGCTGCACCACGTAGTAGGAGGTGGCGAACAGCGCCGAGCCGCCGAAGGCGAAGATCACCACGTTGGTGTGCAGCGGACGCAGGCGGCCGAAGCTGGTCCAGGGTAGCCCCAGGTTGAGTTCCGGCCAGACCAGCTGAGCGGCGATCGTGACGCCGAGGGTCATGCCCACGATGCCCCAGATCACCGTCATGATCGCGAACTGTCGCACGACCTTGTAATTGTAGCGGGGGTGTTCCAGTGCTCTGCTCATGTCGGGTTCCATCGAACGCGGTGGTGGGCGTCGCGCTGGGCGGTCGTCTCGCCCGGGGCTGTCGCCCGCATGATGAGCGTCACGCCGGCACCTGGCGTGACGTTCTTGTTGTTTCATTTTTAGAGTACATTATATGTCGACAGTAAGTGTATACAATGTCTGATTTCGAAAAAATACACATGCTAGAAAGCCTGGGCCCCCTGGGGGTGACCGGCGAGGCACGCCTCGGGCGGCTGTTGCTGGCGCATGGCGCCGGGGCCGGGCAGGATTCCGCCTTCATGCGACGTCTCAGGCAGGCGTTGGCCGAGCGGGGCGTGCAGACCCTGGCTTTCGAGTTCGCCTACATGCAGCGCATGCGTGAGGAGGGGCGTCGCCGACCGCCGCCACGGGTCGAGCGGCTGGTCGATGAGTTCGCCGCCTGGCGCGATGCCACGGGGCGGCTCATGCCGGGCCCGCTGTGGTTGGGCGGCAAGTCCATGGGCGGCCGGGTGGCGAGCCTGCTGGCGGCGCGTGATGGCGCGGCCGGCCTGGCGCTCTGCGGCTATCCCTTTCATCCGCCGCGCAAGCTAGCATCGCTGCGTCTCGACCATTGGCCGCGCTTGAGCTGTCCGACCCTGGTGGTGCAGGGCGTGCGGGATCCCTTCGGCACGCGGGAGCAGGTGGCGGGCTATGCGTTGCCCGCCTGCGCGGAGCTGCATTGGCTGGACGACGGCGATCATGACTGGATGCCGCGCCGCGCCTCGGGGCGTGATCAGGCGGCCTTGATCGAGGAGGGGGCGGGGGTCATCGCCGAGGCCATGACACGCCATGTCATCGCCGATCGATGATGGCCAAGTAGATGAATGTCCTGACGTTCTACGCCGGCTGGTCGACACGGTATTATGAAAAAACGCGTTGACAACGCGTCCAGATTCCGTAGAATGCAGCGCCATGTGATCGGGGGTGGTTAGCTCAGCCGGGAGAGCACCAGCCTTACAAGCTGGGGGTCACAGGTTCGATCCCTGTACCACCCACCACTGTGAAGTTCAGTGGTCGATTGCATCGCAGAAACGAGTGCGGACCGGTAGTTCAGTTGGTTAGAATGCCGGCCTGTCACGCCGGAGGTCGCGGGTTCGAGTCCCGTCCGGTCCGCCA
>NZ_SDMO01000040.1 GCF_004798905.1 Halomonas borealis
GCCTTCGTGGTCGGCCCCGAGGGCGAGGAGATCCACTGCGACGCGCATGGCCGGGTCAAGGTGCAGTTCCCCTGGGACCGCTACGCCGAACCCAATGAGACCGCCAGTGCTTGGCTGCGCGTCTCCCAGGGCTGGGCCGGTGGCGGCTACGGCATGATGGCGATTCCGCGCATCGGCCACGAGGTGATCGTCTCCTTCCTCGAGGGCGACCCGGACCAGCCGATCATCACCGGGCGCACCTATCACGCGGTGAATACGCCGCCGTACTCGCTGCCCGAGCACAAGACGCGCACCGTGCTGCGCACCCAGACCCACCAGGGCGAGGGCTTCAACGA
>NZ_SDMO01000041.1 GCF_004798905.1 Halomonas borealis
AGCTGAAGGAATAGTTAAAGAAATTGGCCCACTGGTATTATCATTTGTACCATAATCTGCTTGTGTACCAAATACAACGGCATATCCTCCGACAGTACCATCTCCACTCATAATCGGGGTTGCTGAAGTTGCATCAGGATCAAGAATTCCTAAAGAGGAATTGAATGTTGGTACATATATTCCCGTGCTCGACGTATTCATAGCTACTCCACTACTAAATTTTAAGGATGCTCCTTCAAGTGATGTATTGGATGTATTTTTGAATTGTCCTTTTTGTTGAACTGATAGTGTCTATCCAGTAGTTTCTCCTCGCTGATCATGCGTGACAACACTT
>NZ_SDMO01000042.1 GCF_004798905.1 Halomonas borealis
CCGGAATCGGTAGAATGCTCACCACTCGATCGGACGTCGCCTTGGTTGTTCAGGCGATGGCGCGGTCGCCCACTCGGTGCTTTTGAGCCGCGAGATCACGGGTTGACACGACGCACCGATCACGTAGAATACGCCTTCCTTGCGAGGCACTGGCCAGGCGGCCGGTAACGCAAGATACTCCGCTCCTTATCGAGTGCGAGTGGCTCTTTAACAATCGATCAGATAATTCATGTGGGCGCTTGTAGGGATGTCGGTGACTAGTCACTGAATATCAAGACAAGCGACTCGTCAAGAGAACGTTTGAATCTTGAACCAAGTTTG
>NZ_SDMO01000043.1 GCF_004798905.1 Halomonas borealis
CGACACAAGCTGATGAGCCATAACCCTTCTTGTTTTCGCCAAAACCCAGTCCACTCTTGATTTCCAAGTGAAATTCCCGGGTCAATTCAACTTCTTTACTCATATACTTGATAGCCGTCATGACAAAATTCCAAGGCCCGCTCTGCTCAGGTTTAATTTCCTTTACTGAGAAGGCATGAGCAGGCATTGCCACATTCGTTTCTAAAAGACTGTGGCCCTCTACTTCTGAAATAACCACTTGGAAATCACTCTCAAGACTCGTTACCAGAGCTAAACCTCCTAGACGAGTAACCGCATATTCTCCTGCAATAAAAAGTT
>NZ_SDMO01000044.1 GCF_004798905.1 Halomonas borealis
CCTGAGCATCGATAATGTCGATGACGTGACCTACACCGTCACGCCCGAGGACGTCACCGCCGGCAGCGCGAACGTCGAGATTCCGAGCGATGCCTTGGGAGATGGCGACTATAGCGTCACGGCGGTGATCACTGACGCCGCCGGTAACAGCTCGGCGGTGTCATCTCCCGCTGTCGAGTTCAGCGTGGATACCACCAGCCCGGGCGGTGATGACGGTAACGACGCCCCGACGCTGACGATTGCCGAGGCCGCTGACGGCACCATCGACGCCAGTGAGCTGGCCGATGGCGTTGAGGCCAGCGTTGGCTTGACC
>NZ_SDMO01000045.1 GCF_004798905.1 Halomonas borealis
TGAAATCAAAACTTTATCAATTAGAGATGGATAAAAAACAAGCCGAAGTCGATGAACTTCGTGGTGATCAGTCAGACATCTCTTGGGGAAGCCAAATTCGTTCTTATGTCTTTATGCCTTATCAGTTGGTCAAAGACACAAGAACAGAGTATGAGACAGGGCAAATTGATAAAGTAATGGACGGAGATCTTGATGGCTTTATCCATGCTTACCTACGTTGGAAAATGTAAGTTAGTAATTCAAGCGAAATTCATTTGTAACTTTAAAGAAAAACTGTAAAATAATTTATACCTAAAAATCTTTTTATCTGGTA
>NZ_SDMO01000046.1 GCF_004798905.1 Halomonas borealis
TCCAGTCGGACATGGCCAAAGCTTCTTCCTGATCATGAGTCACAAAAATAAAAGTGATACCCAGGCTTTGTTGCAACTCACGCAGTTCATATTGCATATCCTTACGGAGCTTCATATCCAAAGCCGACAGGGATTCATCCAGCAAGAGAACTTTGGGTCGGTCAATAATGGCGCGTGCAATAGCAACACGTTGTTTTTGCCCCCCAGAGAGTTTACTGATAGCACGTTTCTCGAAGCCTTCTAGTTGCACAAGCTTAAGCGACTCAGAAACACGTTGTGCGATTTCTGATTTGTTCACTCCCTTGATTTTC
>NZ_SDMO01000047.1 GCF_004798905.1 Halomonas borealis
TATTAGCTAAGTCTTTAAGCTCTGATTTAATAGAAGCTTGTAACTCAGTGTTTTCAATATCATCTAATACATCACAAATTTTATTTGCAATTAATTCGAATTCTTTCTCACCCATTCCTCTAGCAGTTAATGCAGGAGATCCAATTCTAACACCTGATGTTACAAATGGAGATCTTGTTTCACCTGGAACTGTATTTTTATTTACAGTAATACCAGCATTTTGTAATGCTGCATCAGCATCTTTTCCTGAGACTTCTTTATTTATGAAAGAAACTAAGATTATTTGATTGTCTGTTTCATCAGCAATAAC
>NZ_SDMO01000048.1 GCF_004798905.1 Halomonas borealis
CCGTGGTTTTTCAGAAATGGTTGCCCAAGAGATGATGATCAAGTTTCAGCTTACAGAAAAATACTGTGAACTCTTTACAGACCCTGAAATCATTAAAATCATGAGTAAAAAATTATCCCCCGAAGACGCTGTCCTTTTCATATCTTTAAATGGCGAAACTCCAGAATTGGTAAATGCTGCACAAAATTGTCAACAACACAATATTGCAACACTTCTCCTTACGACAGCGGGTGAATCCACGCTGACCTCCCTATCTGATGTTGCTCTAGTTGGTTTTAAATCAGATGGCTCCTTTTTCCCAGACT
>NZ_SDMO01000049.1 GCF_004798905.1 Halomonas borealis
CAAACTGTTTTTGATACCAAGCAGAGACAGCTGATTTGAAATGTTTGTGATTCCAACGTGTATAGCCATAAATCGGATGTTGAATACTCTTTTGCAAGGCCTGATTAACCGTCTCTGGGATAGCAAAATCAGTATCTGAAATGGTAAAAGGCAATAAATCTTTTTGACCAAAACGATCTTCTACAAAATCCCACTGTGTACAAAACGTTCCTTTTCGCTCAATTATTTTATCAAATTCTGTCATATCAATAAATGGTAAAACAAGACGTTTGTCTTGTTTTACTGTTCTCCTTCTA